>JVKJ01000005.1 GCA_001054945.1 Corynebacterium falsenii
TGGCCTGGGTGTTTGTGTATGTGTGGGGTGGTGTGTAGATTTATCGGAGTCAGCGCGACGGGCTGCACAGTGGTTGTGACCTGGGGGTTTGTTTCCTTGTGGTTGTGATTGTGTGTGGTTGTTGTGTTGGTTTGGTTGTTTACCACGGTTTTGCTTTTTGTTTCTGTGGTGTTTAGACTGTGTTTCCACCGCGATGATGATGCTCACTTGGGTGTGGGTGTTGGTTGTTGTGTGTGTATGTAGTTTGAGAACTCAATAGCGTAATGAACCAAGCAGTGCATGCCGGCTGCGTGCTGTGACTGTGCCTTTTTGTGGGTGTGGTTGTGGTGTGTGGTTGGTGTGTTGATCACAGTGTTTTGTGCCTGCACATGAGTGTGTGGGTGTGTGGATGCGCCTGGTTGTCACTGGATGTGGTGGCTGGGTTTGGTTTGTGTGCCACGATGCGCCGTTCATGCTGGCGTGTTTTTTGAAGTGGTGCATGAGAAGTTGTCTACTGTGATTTTTGAGAATTTTTAACTTTTGTTGATTTTCTTTTGTCAGTAGTTTTCCTGCCCTGGTGTGACCATGATTGTGGTTGTGTTGGGGTGGGGTATTTTTTGCCAGAACATCATGGCTCTTTGTTTGAGGGTTTTTGTTCTTTTATGGAGAGTTTGATCCTGGCTCAGGACGAACGCTGGCGGCGTGCTTAACACATGCAAGTCGAACGGAAAGGCCCTGCTTGCAGGGTACTCGAGTGGCGAACGGGTGAGTAACACGTGGGTGATCTGCCTTGCACTTCGGGATAAGCCTGGGAAACTGGGTCTAATACCGGATAGGACCATGCTTTAGTGTGTGTGGTGGAAAGTTTTTCGGTGCAAGATGAGCCCGCGGCCTATCAGCTTGTTGGTGGGGTAATGGCCTACCAAGGCGACGACGGGTAGCCGGCCTGAGAGGGTGTACGGCCACATTGGGACTGAGACACGGCCCAGACTCCTACGGGAGGCAGCAGTGGGGAATATTGCACAATGGGCGCAAGCCTGATGCAGCGACGCCGCGTGAGGGATGACGGCCTTCGGGTTGTAAACCTCTTTCAGCTCCGACGAAGCTTTTGTGACGGTAGGAGCATAAGAAGCACCGGCTAACTACGTGCCAGCAGCCGCGGTAATACGTAGGGTGCGAGCGTTGTCCGGAATTACTGGGCGTAAAGAGCTCGTAGGTGGTTTGTCGCGTCGTCTGTGAAATCCCAGGGCTTAACCCTGGGCGTGCAGGCGATACGGGCATAACTGGAGTGCTGTAGGGGAGACTGGAATTCCTGGTGTAGCGGTGAAATGCGCAGATATCAGGAGGAACACCGATGGCGAAGGCAGGTCTCTGGGCAGTAACTGACGCTGAGGAGCGAAAGCATGGGTAGCGAACAGGATTAGATACCCTGGTAGTCCATGCCGTAAACGGTGGGCGCTAGGTGTGGGGGTTTTTCACGACTTCTGTGCCGTAGCTAACGCATTAAGCGCCCCGCCTGGGGAGTACGGCCGCAAGGCTAAAACTCAAAGGAATTGACGGGGGCCCGCACAAGCGGCGGAGCATGTGGATTAATTCGATGCAACGCGAAGAACCTTACCTGGGCTTGACATGTACAGGATCGCCGTAGAGATACGGTTTCCCTTGTGGTCTGTATACAGGTGGTGCATGGTTGTCGTCAGCTCGTGTCGTGAGATGTTGGGTTAAGTCCCGCAACGAGCGCAACCCTTGTCTTGTGTTGCCAGCACGTGATGGTGGGGACTCGCGAGAGACTGCCGGGGTTAACTCGGAGGAAGGTGGGGATGACGTCAAATCATCATGCCCCTTATGTCCAGGGCTTCACACATGCTACAATGGTCGGTACAGTGGGTTGCGATACCGTGAGGTGGAGCTAATCCCTTAAAGCCGGTCTCAGTTCGGATTGGAGTCTGCAACTCGACTCCATGAAGTCGGAGTCGCTAGTAATCGCAGATCAGCAATGCTGCGGTGAATACGTTCCCGGGCCTTGTACACACCGCCCGTCACGTCATGAAAGTTGGTAACACCCGAAGCCAGTGGCCCAAACTTGTTAGGGAGCTGTCGAAGGTGGGATCGGCGATTGGGACGAAGTCGTAACAAGGTAGCCGTACCGGAAGGTGCGGCTGGATCACCTCCTTTCTAAGGAGTATTTTTTGTTTTTGTTTTCTCACGTTTGTGGGTGAACGCACAGATCGTAGTGTCTACAGGCTGTGTGGTTGTTTGGTTCGTTATGTTGTTGGGTGTCTGGGATTGCATACCCAACCGGTTGTCTGCTGTTGTGCAGGTGGTGTGGTTGGTGTGGGTCCTTGTGGGCACCTGGATTCTGCTGACTTGGTGTTGGTGGGGTGTGGGTGTGTGGTGTTTGAGAACTGTATAGTGGACGCGAGTAATCTTTCTTTTTTGTGATTTTGTTTGTTCACCTGGTGGCTGACATGTGTTTGTTGGTTGCTGTGTTGTGTGTTGTTTGTTGTAAGGGCACACGGTGGATGCCTTGGCACAATGAGCTGATGAAGGACGTGTAAGGCCGCGATAGGCCTCGGGGAGTTGCCAATAGAGCGTTGATCCGAGGGTGTCCGAATGGGGAAACCCGGCCGTAGTGATGTGCGGTCACCCACCGTTGAATGCAATAGGCGGTGTGGGAGGTGACGCGGGGAAGTGAAACATCTCAGTACCCGTAGGAGAAGAAAATAATAATGATTCTGCTAGTAGCGGCGAGCGAACGTGGATGAGGCTAAACCATGCGCGTGTGATACCTGGCAGGGGTTGCGTGTGTGGGGTTGTGGGACGTGATTGTGCAGTGCTGCCATGCTGTGCGCTGATGATGTGTGTGAGCGGAAGTGGTTTGGAATGGCCTGCCGTAGACGGTGAGAGTCCGGTACGTGAACATGCGTGTTGTTGGTGTTGATTGTGTTCCCGAGTAGCAGCGGGCTCGTGGAATCTGCTGTGAATCTGCCGGGACCACCCGGTAAGCCTAAATACTTGTTGTGACCGATAGCGGATTAGTACCGTGAGGGAATGGTGAAAAGTACCCCGGGAGGGGAGTGAAATAGTACCTGAAACCGTGTGCTTACAATCCGTCAGAGCCTTTTTGGGGTGATGGCGTGCCTTTTGAAGAATGAGCCTGCGAGTCAGCGGCATGTCGCGAGGTTAACCCTTGTGGGGTAGTCGTAGCGAAAGCGAATACTAACTAGTGTGTTGAGTGGCATGTCCTGGACCCGAAGCGGGGTGATCTACCCATGGCCAGTGTGAAGCAGCAGTAAGATGCTGTGGAGGCGCGAACCCACTTAGGTTGAAAACTGAGGGGATGAGTTGTGGGTAGGGGTGAAAGGCCAATCAAACTCCGTGATAGCTGGTTCTCCCCGAAATGCATTTAGGTGCAGCGTCGTGTGTTTCTTCCTGGAGGTAGAGCTACTGGTTGGTTTAGCGGGACTATCATCTTAGCGACATCAGCCAAACTCCGAATGCCGGTGAAGTCAGAGCGCGGCAGTGAGACTGCGGGGGATAAGCTTCGTAGTCGAGAGGGAAACAGCCCAGATCGCCGGCTAAGGCCCCGAAGAGTGTACTAAGTGGAAAAGGATGTGGGATCGCGAAGACAGCCAGGAGGTTGGCTTAGAAGCAGCCATCCTTGAAAGAGTGCGTAATAGCTCACTGGTCGAGTGGTTCTGCGCCGACAATGTAGTGGGGCTCAAGTACACCGCCGAAGCCGCGGAACTCACGTTTGTTGTGGGTTGGTAGGGGAGCGTCGTGTGGCCGGTGAAGGTGCGGGGTGACCCAGTGCTGGAGGCTATGCGAGTGAGAATGCAGGCATGAGTAGCGAATGATGAGTGGGAAACTCATCCGCCGGATGACTAAGGGTTCCTGGGTCAAGCTAATCTTCCCAGGGTGAGTCGGGACCTAAGGCGAGGCCGACAGGCGTAGTCGATGGATAACCAGTTGATATTCTGGTACCCGTATGTGTGCGACCAATGGTGACCCAGTGATACTAACCACCCAAATCTGATGATGATGCGCCTTCGGGTGTGTTGTTGTTGGTGCTGCGTGGGACCTGATCTGTTGTAGCCAAGCGATGGGGTGACGCAGGAAGGTAGCCAAGCCACTTATTGGATTGTGGTGTAAGCGTGTGGCCCGTGTGCCTGGTAAATCCGGTGCATGTGTGGGTGAGGCGTGATGCGTACCCGTTTTGGGGATGTTGGTGATCCTATGCTGTCGAGAAAAGCCTCTAGTGAGTGCATGTATGGCCCGTACCCATAACCGACACAGGTGGTCAGGTAGAGAATACTAAGGCGATCGGGTGAACTGTGGTTAAGGAACTCGGCAAAATGCCCCCGTAACTTCGGGAGAAGGGGGACCACTGCTGGTGACAGACTGGTTGAGCTGGTGGTGGTCGCAGAGAATAGAGGGAAGCGACTGTTTACTAAAAACACAGGTCCGTGCGAAGACGTTGAAGTCGATGTATACGGACTGACGCCTGCCCGGTGCTGGAAGGTTAAGAGGACCTGTTAGACCTTTGTGGTCGAAGCGGAGAATTTAAGCCCCAGTAAACGGCGGTGGTAACTATAACCATCCTAAGGTAGCGAAATTCCTTGTCGGGTAAGTTCCGACCTGCACGAATGGCGTAACGACTTCCCTGCTGTCTCAACCACAGGCCCGGCGAAATTGCAGTACGAGTAAAGATGCTCGTTACGCGCGGCAGGACGAAAAGACCCCGGGACCTTCACTATAGCTTGGTATTGGTGTTCGGTTCGGTTTGTGTAGGATAGGTGGGAGACTGTGAAGCTATCACGCTAGTGGTGGTGGAGTCGTTGTTGAAATACCACTCTGATCGTATTGGATATCTGAACCTCGGCCCATGATCTGGGTTAGGGACAGTGCCTGGTGGGTAGTTTAACTGGGGCGGTTGCCTCCCAAAGAGTAACGGAGGCGCCCAAAGGTTCCCTCAGCCTGGTTGGCAATCAGGTGGTGAGTGTAAGTGCACAAGGGAGCTTGACTGTGAGACTGACAGGTCGAGCAGGTACGAAAGTAGGGACTAGTGATCCGGCACCGGCTTGTGGAAGCGGTGTCGCTCAACGGATAAAAGGTACCCCGGGGATAACAGGCTGATCTTCCCCAAGAGTCCATATCGACGGGATGGTTTGGCACCTCGATGTCGGCTCGTCGCATCCTGGGGCTGGAGTAGGTCCCAAGGGTTGGGCTGTTCGCCCATTAAAGCGGCACGCGAGCTGGGTTTAGAACGTCGTGAGACAGTTCGGTCTCTATCCGCCGTGCGCGTTGAAACTTGAGAAAGGCTTTCCCTAGTACGAGAGGACCGGGAAGGACATACCTCTGGTGGGCCAGTTGTCACGCCCGTGGCATGGCTGGTTGGCTACGTATGGAAGGGATAACCGCTGAAAGCATCTAAGCGGGAAGCCTGTTTCGAGATGAGGTTTCTGTTGAGGTTCCCTAAAGATTATGGGGTTGATAGGCCAGATCTGGACGCACAGTGATGTGTGGAGGTGACTGGTACTAATATACCGACATAAACAACACGATTTTTTGTGTGTGAACAACATGTGATGGTCGCAAAATACACTGGTCCCGTTGGTGGGTTGGTGTGGTTGGAGTATTCGCGTCTGCTGTGCAGTGTCTGGAGCATCACGACACACCACCAACCCGTGTGTGGGTGGTGGGTGTGGCTCCTGATTGGTTTGTCGGTGGTTTTAGCGGTGGGGTCACGCCCGGTCCCTTTCCGAACCCGGAAGCTAAGCCCACCTGCGCTGATGGTACTGCACCTGGGAGGGTGTGGGAGAGTAGGACACCGCCGGCATCACAACATAATGTTTGGCAGCATCAACCAGCCCCCGTTTGGTCGGGTGGTGTGGTTGATGCTGCCTTTCCGCATACAAAGGGGAGGGTACCGTCCCGTTGTGCCCCTATGTGGGCACGACCTTTGCCCGTTTTCTGGGTGGGCACGGTCTTGGCCCACATTGCTGTGGGTGGGGTTTGTACGTACCGACGCATCCAAAGAAGTCAATCGAAACTACCGGGGCAAGACTGAACTGCAGTAGAGGCAAGCAGTCTTAATTAGCGTAGGGCCCGTTGGGGGCAACGAATGCTCGATGGTGGCGTCCACCGGTGCATGATCTAGACTAATTGGGGTCAGAATCCTATAAGGAAGGTTGAGGCATGGCAGATTACTCGGAACGTCCCTCTCGCGGTGGAAGGTCCCACGGCGGTAACTTTGGCGGACGGAGAAATCCGGGTGATCGCAACTCAGGACGGGACGGCGATCGCCGGTTTGGCGACGATCGGCGTGGTCGCGGTGAGGGCCGCAGCGGTGAAGGCGACTTCCGTTCTGGGGGACGGAGGAGCTTTAACAAGCGCGGTGATGACCGCAACAGTGGCGCCCGAGGCGGCAGAGGCGGTCGGGGGCATGGAGGCCGTTTTCGCTCGAATCGGGGCGGTCAGCACAGCGAAGACCGCGGCCCTCGGACGGGTCCGCAGCGTTCGGGTTACCGCGAAGAGCGCATCAACCAGCGAATGAATGAGCCCGAGCTGCCCGCAGACGTGGATCCGAAAGACTTGGATCCGAGTGTCCGTCAAGAGCTGCGCTCCCTGTCGAAGGACAATGCTGATGCGACAGCAAAGCATTTGATTATGTCCGCCGTGCTGCTCGACCAGGACCCCCAGAAGGCTCTCGCCCACGCGCGGGCTGCAAAGAACCGTGCTGGTCGCGTGGCCGTAGCTCGGGAAACGAATGGCATTGCTGCTTACCATGCCGGCGAATGGAAGGAGGCCATCGCCGAATTGCGCGCTGCTCGACGGATGACCGGGGGACCGGGGCTCCTCGCGGTCTTGGCCGATGCAGAACGAGGGCTTGGACGTCCAGAAAAGGCCTTGGCGGTTTCTCAGGAGGAGGGCGCGGACCAGCTGGACGCTGAGTCTCGCGTGGAGCTCGCCATTGTCCAAGCCGGTGCGTACCATGACCTCAATCAGATCGACGAAGCGGTGGTTGTCCTCCAAGAGCAGTTGGATACCCCGGATACGCCGGCCGTCAGCCGGATGCGTCTGAATTACGCTTATGCAGACGCCCTCGAGCGCGCTGGCCGTACCGCCGAGGCTCGCGAGTTCTTCACCGCTGCTGCGAAGATGGACACGGAGGGCCTCATGGATTCAGAGGATCGCCTGAAGGCTCTGGACGCGGAGAACCCCGGTAATCAGGCTCACCGCGATGACTAGTTCCCATTCAATCCTCGATCGCTATGATGGCCTGCTCGTCGACCTGGACGGGACCGTTTTTGCCGGTGGCAAGCTGATCGATGGGGCTAAAGAGGGACTTGAGGGACGCCTGGTCTCTTATGTCACCAACAACGCCTCGCGAAGCCCGGCGGATGTGGCGCAGAGGCTGTGGGATCTCGGGATCGATGCGGAGCCCAACCAGGTTCTCACCTCAGCCCAGGCTGCGTGCTTGTTGGCGATGAACGAGGTCGTGGAACGCGATGGCGTCCACAATCCCCCCTCCGCGTACGTCATCGGTACCGAGAGCTTTCGCGACCTCGCGCGGGAGGCGGGATTCCAGGTGGTGGACTCGGCATATGCGGAACCTGACGTGGTCCTCCAGGGCCACGACCCGCACAACACCTGGGAGAAGCTCAGCGAAGGCGCCTTGGCTATCCGCCGCGGGGCCCTATTCGTAGCCAGCAACTTGGACACTTCGTTGCCTTCGGAACGTGGACTTTTGGTGGGGAACGGTTCCATGGTCGCGGCAGTGCAGACAGCGACGGGGGTGCGCCCACTAAGTTCGGGGAAGCCAGGACCAGAGATGTTCCGCGCGGCGGCCGATCGCCTTGGGGCGCAGCAGCCACTCGTGATCGGTGACCGCCTCGACACAGACATCGCCGGGGGCATCGCGGCGGGATTCGATACGATGTGTGTCCTGACCGGTGTGAGCACCCACCACGACGTCTTAGATACCACTCACCGTCCGACTCACATCGCCGGCAGCCTGTCCGCAACGTTGTGCGGATGGAATGCGGAGGTTTCGGGAGGGGAAATCCTCGTTTCCTCCGGGGAAGAAGGGGACCTCAGTGTGATGGCCGCCGAAGCTGTTGCGGTGGTTGCTCCGTTGTATTGGGAGATCAGGGACGCCACCCCAGAACGGCATATTCGCATCACTCCGAAGGACGCGATTGCACGGGAGGCGATTGAAGCATGGCGATGATGGGAGACCCGAACGCCCAGGTTAAGGAAGCGGAGGAGCTTTCCGGCCGCATCGATGAGCTGTTGGCGAAGAACGTGAGCGGTGTCGAGGAAGCTCAGGTTTTGGAGCGGGCGCACGAACTGGTCAACGAAGCGCTGGGGAACGGGTAACTCATGGCTGGAAAGAGGGGCGGTCGGCTGCAGCGGCTGGATGCCGAACTGGTGCGGCGAAAGATCGTTCGTTCACGTGAGCATGCTCAAGACGCGATCAAAGCCGGGCGCGTGACGGTGAACGGTATGGTGGCGAAGAAGCCCGCGACGGCAGTTGACGGGGATGTATCCATTAAGGTCGCCTCCTCTGAAGACGATCGATGGGCATCGCGTGGTGCACACAAGCTTCTGGGGGCCCTGGCGGCGTTCGACGTGGATCTCGATGGGGCTTCCGTACTGGATGCCGGCGCGTCGACCGGTGGCTTCACCGACGTGTGTCTGGACCGGGGAGCGCGGGTAGTGCATGCAGTGGACGTGGGCTATGGGCAGCTGATCTGGCGACTGCAGGACGACGAGCGCGTTCACGTTATGGATCGCACCAATGTTCGAACACTGACCCCAGAGGATCTGGGGGAGCAGGTGGACGTAATGGTCGGAGATCTGTCGTTCATATCCATCACCCTGGTGTTGCCAGCACTCGCGGCCTGTGTACGGGACGGCGGCCACCTGCTTCCCATGGTGAAGCCTCAGTTCGAGGTGGGGAAGGATCGCTTGGGCCAGGGAGGGGTGGTGCGCAGTCCGGAGTTGCGCGCGGAAGTGACATTGGCCATTGCTCGGGCCGCAATCAAGTATGGTCTATCAACGAAGGATGTCGTGGCCTCCCCGCTACCGGGGCCAAGCGGAAACGTTGAATATTTCCTATGGCTCGTGAAAGATGGCGGGGCCAGCGCCCCATCGGAGGATGCTCTTCAGGAAATGGTGGCCACAGCAGTGAAGGAGGGACCGCAATGACCGAGGCAGCGGGTACCGAAAGTGGCGCTGAAGAGCGCGAAGTGCTGCTGGTGGCGCACACGGGTGTGCACGAGAACTTGAGCATGGCGGCCGAGGCGGCGTCCCAGCTCAAGGAAGGCGGGATGAACGTCCGGGTCATGGCTACGGCAGGGCCTGCGCCAGTAGCTCGGCATGAGGTCCTCGGGCGTTTCAAGCGATATGGCCACACCAAGGAGGCCGCCACCGGTGTGGAAATGGTGCTGGTGCTCGGCGGCGACGGCACGTTCCTCCGCGCCGCGGATATCGCCCACTCGGCCGATGTCCCTGTTCTGGGCATCAACATGGGACACATTGGTTTTCTTGCGGAATGGGAGCAGGAATCCCTACGCGAGGCCATCGATAGGGTCTTGCAGAGGGATTACAGAGTCGAAGACCGGATGACCTTGTCCATTACCGTTCGCGATATGGATGATCGCGTTTTGGGAACTGGGTGGGCCCTCAATGAATGTTCCGTGGAAAACCTGAACCGCCAGGGCGTGCTGGACACGATTCTGGAGGTTGATCAGCGCCCCGTTTCCAGTTTTGGATGCGATGGGGTCCTGGTCTCCACGCCCACGGGGTCGACCGCATACGCGTTCTCGGCAGGCGGGCCGGTGTTGTGGCCGGAGTTGGACGCCATCCTTGTCGTCCCGTCGAATGCCCACACCTTGTTTTCCCGGCCATTGGTGGTTTCCCCCAACTCCTCAGTCGCGGTAGAGACCAACCCCGCTACCTCTCCAGCCACTGCAGTCATGGACGGGTTCCGGCAGATTCACATGCCCCCGGGCGCGCGCGTTGAAATCCGGCGCGGGCCGCAACCGGTTCGCTGGGTGCGGTTGGACTCTGCGCCGTTCACGGATCGCCTTGTTCACAAGTTCCGCTTGCCCGTCACGGGGTGGCGTGGCCCCCGTCATAATTAACCGGAGGTGACTCCGCCGCTTCTATGCTAAACGACATCAATATCCGCAACCTGGGCGTGATCGCCGAGGCCACCGCCGAATTTGCAGATGGCCTCACCGTGGTTACTGGTGAGACGGGTGCCGGAAAGACCATGGTCGTCACCAGTCTGCGGCTTCTCTCTGGCCACCGGGCAGATGCCTCGAGGGTTCGCGCGGGCGCTGATCGAGCCAGTGTCGAGGGGATCTTCACCACCTCATCGCATTCCGTGGAGGCGCTGGTCGACGAGATCGGGGGCTTCGCTGACGATGGTGAGGTCATCGCCTCTCGCACTGTTAGTGCGAACGGGCGCTCGAGGGCGCACCTCGCTGGCAAGAGCGTGGCCGCGGCGGTGTTAGGGACATTCGCCAGCCACGTCATCACCATCCATGGGCAAAACGATCAATTGCGGCTCCTGGATCCCGTGCGACAGTTGCGGGCTCTCGATTCTTACGCAGGTACGGGCCAGGAGGTGGCGTCATATAAAAAGAAGCGCACGGAATTCCTGGACGCTGAACGCGATCTGAAGCGTCGGCTCGAAGCTCGGCGTGAACTGGCGCTGGAGGCTGAGACGCTGCAGCGAGCAGTGGAGACGATCAATGGTATTGATCCCCAGCCCGATGAGGACGTGGAACTCAAGGCCAATATCACCCGCATGCAGGATGCCGATGATGTTCGCGGAGCACTGGAAAGCGCGCTGAAGGCTATCGATGGCAGTGGTTCTGACTTCACTGAGGTCGGTGAGCAGGAATCGGCTCAAGACCTGTTGGGGAGGGCCGCTCAGGAGCTCAATCAGGATGATCCACAGCTGCGGGAATTGTCCGAGCGCGTGGGCGACCTCAGCTCGCAACTGAGCGATATCGCGGTGGAGATTGGACAGGCGATGATGGACATCCCCGATCCGGACAGCCTGGAGGTAATGCTGCAGCGACAGCAGGACCTGCGAGAACTGCGGAAGTTTGCGGTGGATGTCAATGGTGCGATCGAATGGCGAGATAAGGCACAAGAACGTTTGTCTCAGATTGACGTCAGCGGGGAGGCCATCGACGAGCTGACAGAACGCGTGGATACGCTCCGTGCCGAGATGATGAAGATCGGGGAGTCGCTCACGAAACAGCGGTCAAAGGCAGCGAGCAAGTTTGAGAAGGCGGTGACCAAGGAGATCCGCGGGCTCCACATGAATGCGGCGATCGAAGTGGCTCTGACATCCGGTGAGCCCAACGCTGAGGGGCTTGACGAGGTGGAGTTTCAGCTTGTCCAAGGGGGTCAGAGGAATCCGCTGGCGGGGAGCGCTTCCGGTGGCGAACTGTCCCGCGTCATGCTCGCATTGGAGGTCATCCTCGCGGGCAAGGGGCGGACGATGGTGTTCGATGAGGTGGACGCCGGTGTGGGAGGCAAAGCTGCGGTGGAAATCGGGCGCAGGCTGGCGCAGCTCGCCGTGGATAACCAGGTGATTGTGGTGACTCACTTGCCGCAGGTGGCAGCATTTGCCGACGCACACCTGTACGTCGCGAAAGCGACTACCGACAGTTCGGTGAGCTCCAGCGTTGACGTGCTGAATGACGAGCAGCGAGTGTTGGAACTGAGCCGAATGCTGGCGGGGTTGGAGAGCGATACGGGTCGAGCTCACGCGGAAGAGCTTCTGGAGATGGCGACGAAAGCCAAGGCTGAATTGCGATAATTACTGGTCACGAGCTGTGTAGGCGCGATTCTCACATTTGCGGTGCGGAACCATGACGGGTGGGCTACTTTTAACTGTGGTTGGCGCTCAGCTCGAGGCTTTGTTACTTCGGGCGGGGGTGAGCGCACAGCTACACATGACAGATCGTTGAGGGGGCCCGGGGCGGGGTATGAACATCATTGGAACAACACAGAAAATGTTGCGTCGGGGGCCGTTGAAGGCGCTCACGATTGTGACGGTGACGTGCGGATTGACGTCTTGCGGACTGGTAGTGGGGGCAGCGCCGCTGAATTTGGTGGGAACCGAAAGCGAAGAATCCCAGTCTATTGAAAGCGGGGGTGAACAGGGCCAGAGGGAGAGCTCGGTATCTGGGCACGCCAAGGAAGTCAACAGTGAGTTGCCGGTGCCGAGGCCAGCTGGGCACCAAGGCATCTGGTTCGAGACGGAGCCGAGTGACAAATGGGAAAGATACGTGTGGAAATCGCAGAAGTACGTGGGGGATCCAATTGTGCTTCCGCCATTGAGGGAACGGGAGGTACCCGACAACTACGTGGGAAAGCCTGACATCTGCTCGGATGAGGTTCGGGAAAGAATGAAGGATATTGGCTTCGAGGGGGAGCGGCGGTTGAAAGATGGAAAATTATACAAATGTACTTTTGAGCGGCCCTTTGAACCAAGCTTTTCTGAGTCTTCAAGGACGCAATCAATGCTTCTTTTTCCAGAAACTTTGGATTACCTGCCGGCCGCAGATTATGAGTCAAGATATGTCGGCGGAAAACAGGGAATTGTTTCAGCGAGCGAGGAGATAAAAGTGCTTAATTGCGGAGGGAGAAGGGATTTAGACGGATCAGCTACTGTGATTGTTGAATCTGCATTCAAGCATCAAGAAGACCGAAACGAACACTGTCGAATTGTTGAGCTCTTTAATCAGATAACGCTTAATGTTGGAGTGAAATAAATGGCGATCAAATTTGATCTAGATAGTTTGGTAGGAGTCGCAGACAAAATTCGATCTGTAACTTCTACGCTAATGGACATCGGCCAATTTAGGTGGTCAAAACATGATTTTTCTTCAGCGCCATCATTGGAGGGAGTGTTTGCACAGCATAGTTCCTTTTGGATCGGCCAGTCTGGATCAATGGACAAAGTAGTTTCCGGATTGCAAGCAGACGCTGCATGGCTGGTTGAAGCTTTTGCTGCTCATACAAGTGCATTCGACCTGCAAGAAAGTCTTTCGTCGCGATCCTTCGCCTTGAGTCAACTTCGGGGGCATTTTGATGTCTTTGGTGCTCACCGAGAAGTTGATGAGGCGCAGTTGGGGGATGTGCGGATGCCGACCCGCAATTTCCAGCCGATCGACAACTTGCTTTACACAACACCAGTTACCGCTGTCGAAGCATCCACACCGCTGCCCGCGCTGATTGCGATGTTTAGCGGAGATGATTCCGCCCCGCTGGCCGAAGCAAAGAAGTGGGAATCTGCTGGCCATCAAATGGAGAGCGCCATGGCTGAGCTTCACATGGCTTCGTCGGACTTGGGTGCAGTGGCTCATGGAGCAAGCTTCGATGCTGCGAGAGATGCAATCGGAGACGTGATCACTCTTGGTCGGACGGTTGCTGCTAATGCCAAGGCCATGAGCAGGTCGGTTGCAACCCTCCCAGAAATTCGTGCCACCAACTTGGCTGCGCTTGAAGCTATCCAAGCAAATACCGCCCTTATTCCGGAGCCAGCGGAGCGCTTGGCAGCCGAGCAAGCCGCGGTGGCGACCTTTGTGTCGAGCCATCTGCAGCCATCTCTCGAGCTGGCTCGGCCGCCTGTGAGCAACATGGGAATTCCTATCGTCGGTCACTATGGCGGTGACGTCTTGCACGTCGGCGGGGTGGGACAGCCATCCGCGGCACACATGAGCCCGACTATCGCCGGCGGTTCGCTTCCTGTTGCGCAGGCAACACCAGGCGAGCAATCGGTGCAAGCGCAAACCGCCGTTGATTCAGCAGGTCACGGCGACTCAGCCGTTGTACAAACAGCAAGCACAACGGCGCCTCAAGCTGCACCCCAACCTGGCATGCAGAGTCACCAAGGCGCGACCCCGGCACCTGGCCCGACCGCGCATCCAGAACTTCATGGACCGCAACCGTCAGGTGTTTCTCACGGTGTAAATCAACCGGCAAGCACCGGGCATTTCGGCGGCCCGCAAGCTAACCCGCAGGCACAAGGTGCCGGGATTCGTCCGTCGCAAGCAAGAGGGGCACAGCACCAGGCACCTACAACGAAAACTCCGCTACGTGCTGGGGTAGAGGCAACAAGCCCTGTGCGCAGTCGGGGAGCGGAAGCGCCTTCCGTGACAGGGCGCAGTGGAAGCAGTCAAGCAGGCACAAACAGTGCCACTCGTCCAGGCGGCCCAACTTTGCCCGTCATGCCGAGGGGTGCTGCAGGAACGATGAGCGGTGGCGTCCTCAATGGTGAGCGCAACCCCGTGGCCACCGATCGCCACTCAGCGGTAACGGAAAGCAACCGGGGGAGCTCACTGCATGGGAAGCAGGGGAATGCGGTCAACGGTGCGCGGCCCGGCCCCGAAGCGAGTGCCGGCAGTCAGCGGACGGTAACTCCCGGATTGGCACATGGCAGTGCCGCACATAGTGGAATGGGTGTGCTCGGGGGACACGGGGCGAGGACTGGAGCCGGTGGAAAGGGTGCCAAAGGCACGGCACACAGCGCCATTCGAAGTGGCAATCTGGGTAAGCAGAACCACATCAATGAGTTCTTTCGGCGTGAATTCTTGGTTTCGCGCGATGGACGTCGTCAGCGGACGGTGAGACGGGTGATTAAGGCGAATTGATGTGTGAACACGCTGCCGCAGGGGAGAGTTGGGGGACTGCGCATAGAGTGAAAGTCTGAGGTTGAACTTGAGGCTTTCCCGGCGCGCCTACCTCGAGGAGACGAACAGTGCCCCCACAATGTGACACATGAAGAAAACCCGAACTGATCAGGCTGGCCTGCGCGGAACCACACGTAACCTCACCGGCCCAAAGAGCAGCCTCGCTAAGGCAAAGCTCGGGGCGGGGGACATTGTCGTCATTTCTGCGCCGGATATGAGCCGCTCGATTGCGCAGCGACTTCTCGATGCCAAGGTTGGCGCAGTGATTAACACTGATCAGTTCACTACCGGTCGGATGCCGAACTTCGGCCCGCAGATGCTGCTAGATAGTGGCATTGAGCTGGTGGAAAACGCTGGGAGCGATGTCGCAGCCAAGGCGAAGACCGGCAAGAAGGGCGTGCTGGACCAGGGCAAGCTCTTCTACGGAGACCGGGTCGTTGGACAAGGTGATGTACTCACTGAGGCGATCTCCATGGGGCGATTCGAGGATTCGCGCGAGACCCTGGGCGACCACATGGAGGCGCTGGCCGGCAACACCGCGGAGTTTGTGCGCACGGAATCCCCGTTGCTCATTGACGGACTGGGCATCCCCGACGTCGACGTGGACATGGACGATCGCAAGGTTCTGATCGTCAGCCCAGATGCAGAATTGAAAGAAAAGCTCAAGGAACTGCGTTACTTCCTGCGCGAATACGACCCGGTCATCATCGGAGTGGAGGACGCCTCCGACACCCTGATCGCGGGCGGACACCGCCCCGACCTCATCATTGGCGACCCTGAACACATCAGCAATGAATCACTCCGCTGTGGCGCGACCGTGATTCTCCCCGCCGAGCCCGACGGATACGCCCGAGGGCTGGAGCGGATCCAGGACCTTGGGGTGGGCGCGATGACGTTCCCCGCCGCGACCAAGAACCCGACCGATCTGGCGCTTCTGCTCGCGGATTACCACGGTGCCTCCATGGTCGTGAATATGGGCCAGACCATCACGCTTGACCGGGTCTTCCAGGAAGCACACAATGCGGAAACTCCCTCCGCCCTGCTCTCGCGCCTTCGGGTGGGAAGCAAGCTCGTAGATTCCTCTGCCGTTGCGGAACTGTACCGGGTCTCGAAGTCCGGTGGCGGTTGGCTCTGGGCAGTGTTGGGGATCCTCGTAGCACTGACGGCCATCATGCTTATCGCTGGTCTGTCCGGTGACGGCAACTTCGTCGACAACCTCATCGACTCCTGGAATAGCTTGGCCCTCCACATCCAGAGCATCTTCAAAAACTAACCCCATCGCGGGCAGAAAGGCGGCATCTCAGTGAGTAAAGGCCATGTCATCGGCGGGCTTGGTGCCGGGATCGCGTTGGGCACCCTGTTTGGATTCTTCGCACTGGCGCCCAACGTTGCCGGTGGCCCGGGCGGTTCGGGGCACAGCGTTCAGCAGCAGCTCGATCAGGAGCGCCAGGCCCGCACTTCCGCGGAGGCTGACGCTCAATCCGCCGATAAGGTTGTGGGACAGGTAGCCGGTGATGTTGTTTCTGGCCAGCTCAAGGGGAAGAGCGTGGTTCTGATCGCACTTTCGGACGCCAACCAGAAAGACGTGGATCGAATTAAGGATCTAGTGGCCAAGGCCGACGGCCAAGTGTCCGGCACGCTCAGGATGACTCCCGAGTTCACGTCCGCAGCCAAGGCAGATGAGCTGAAGTCTCTGGCGGCAACCGCCTTGCCAGCGGGCGCCACATTGTCCGAAGACAACATGAAACCCGGAAATCACATCGGCGAGGTCATGGGAGCTGCCCTGAAGAAAGGCGACAAGCAAGCATCCGAGTCGGACCGCTCCATCGTGAAAGGCGCGTTGACGGAGAAGGGTTATATGTCCACGGATACCGATGGGCTGAAGCCAGCAGACGCAGCTATCGTCTTGACCGGCGGACAGAGCGGGGACCCAGAACACGGCAATTATGGAACATCCTTCGTGGCTGACTTTTCTGCTGCCTTGGACTCTCGAGTGGGCGGGGCGGTACTCGCTGGCGACCACGGATCCGGAGAGCGTGCCGGAGCTATCGGCACCATTCGGAATGACGGGAAGCTCAAGGCAGAAGTGTCCACAGTGGACAACGTGGACCGTGAATCTGGGGCGGTGAGCGCGATCAAGGCTGTAAAGGAGCAGCTCGAGGGTGGAGTTGGTCATTACGGTTCAGCTGCTAATGCGACCGACCCGGCGCCACTCTAGAGTTTGCCGTTGTCTGTGTTAGGCTGAAATCCCGTAGGTAACCACCTGCGGGATTGTCTTTTTGCGTGAAAAATGCTGGAGACACACCCGCCTGCCAACCGGGAGAGCACTTGTCACACAGCCGTGCAGCGCACCAGACCAAATTTATTTTCGTGACGGGCGGAGTCGCCTCCTCCCTGGGGAAGGGACTCACGGCGGCCAGCTTGGGCCAACTTTTGACCGCGCGAGGGCTCAAGGTCACCATGCAGAAGCTGGATCCGTACCTCAATGTGGACCCCGGCACGATGAACCCCTTCGAACACGGTGAGGTATTTGTCACGGAAGACGGGGCAGAGACCGACCTGGACCTCGGGCACTACGAGCGGTTTCTGGACCGCAATCTCTCCGCAACGGGCAATGTCACCACGGGCAAGGTTTATTCCAATGTGATTGCCAAGGAACGCCGTGGTGAGTACCTGGGCAAGACGGTTCAGGTCATCCCTCACATCACTGATGAGATCAAGGCTGCAATCATGGCCATGGCCCAGCCAGACAGCGATGGCGTATCTCCAGACGTGGTGATTTCCGAAATCGGTGGCACCGTCGGCGACATCGAATCCCAGCCGTTCCTCGAGGCTGCTCGACAGGTGCGCCATGAGGTGGGACGCGACAATATTGTCTTTATCCACGTCTCATTGGTCCCGTACCTCGCGCCGTCTGGTGAGTTGAAGACCAAGCCGACCCAGCACTCTGTCGCCGCACTTCGCTCGATTGGCATTGTCCCCGATGCGCTCGTCCTCCGAGCAGATCGGGATGTGCCCGACTTCATGAAACAGAAGATCGCCCTCATGTGCGATGTGGAAGAAGAAGGCGTGGTTGCTTGCCCGGATGCCCCGAGCATCTACGACATTCCCCAGGTGTTGCACTCTCAGCACTTGGACACTTACATCATTCGCCGCATGAACCTCCCATTCCGGGATGTGGACTGGACGACGTGGGGTGGCCTGCTCGACAGCGTGCACAACCCGCAGGGCGAAGTCACCATTGGCATCGTGGGCAAGTACATCGATCTGCCCGACGCATACCTGTCTGTCGCGGAGGCGATCCGCGCCGCTGGCTTTGGT
Organism: Corynebacterium falsenii; assembly: GCA_001054945.1. Taxonomy (GTDB): domain Bacteria; phylum Actinomycetota; class Actinomycetes; order Mycobacteriales; family Mycobacteriaceae; genus Corynebacterium; species Corynebacterium falsenii_A. The sequence goes on from JVKJ01000005.1 coordinate 18,027, forward strand.
GAAAAGATTAAGGCCCGGGTGAAGTGGATTGCGGCCGATGACCTGAACGATGCCAACCAAGCCAAGGAAGTCCTCCAGGATGTCAACGGCATTGTCGTGCCCGGCGGTTTCGGTATCCGGGGCATCGAAGGCAAGATCGGCGCACTCACTTATGCCCGCACCAATATGCTGCCCGCCCTGGGCATTTGCCTGGGACTGCAGTGCGCAGTCATCGAGGCGGCTCGCACCGCCGGACTGAAGGATGCCTCTTCCACGGAATTCGACCCGGAGACCTCGGTCCCGGTCATTTCCACAATGGAAGAGCAGAAGGCCGCCGTCTCTGGCGAGGCAGACCTCGGCGGAACGATGCGCCTAGGTGCCTACCCAGCGCATCTGGCCAATGGCAGCGTGGTCGCTGAACTATACGGCACCAATGATGTCTCCGAGCGCCACCGCCATCGCTACGAGGTCAACAATGAGTACCGCCAGCAGATCACCGAGGGCTCGGGCCTGCTGTTCAGTGGCACCAGCCCCGATGGGAATTTGGTGGAATTCGTGGAATATCCCACGGAAATGCACCCATTCTTCGTCGCAACCCAGGCGCACCCCGAATACAAGTCGCGCCCCACGCGTCCGCACCCCTTGTTTGCCGGTTTGGTGAAGGCCGCAATGGAGCACAAAGCCAAGTCCTAGAAAGAAGGTTCCTCGCATGCCTCGTTACACAGTGACGAATAGTGAACTGCTGGTAGACGCGCCAATTATTGGCCTCCGGCGAGACACAATCAGCACCGCAACTGGGCATGCCACCAGGGAAATCGTCGAGCACTTCAGTGCCGTGGCGATCGCCGCAATCCGCGAGGGGAAGATTCTCCTCATCCGTCAGTATCGCCACGGAGTTGGCCGGTACCTGTGGGAGGTCCCCGCCGGGTTGTTGGACATTGGGGGAGAAGAGCCTGTGGACGCCGCCCGCCGCGAGCTCGCCGAGGAAGCTGGCCTGAGCGCGTCCACGTGGAGTTTGCTCGGCGATATCGTCAATTCTCCCGGTTACTCCGAAGAAATGTGCCGGATCTTCCTGGCCGAGGATGTGCAGGAGGGCACCGGAGACATTGAGGTCGAAGAGGCCGCCGATGAGGAAGCGGACTTGGACCACCGTTGGGTGGATATTTCGGAAGCTGTGACATGGGTCCAGGAAGGAAAAATCCAAAACTCGGTCGCCGTGGCCGCGGTGTTCCATGTGTTTGCAGGGACACGACGTGAGGTAAGCGAACCATTCGAGTACCGCAGTTCAATTGGGCGGCGTCGCAAAGAACGGGCGAGCGACCCCGCGGGGGCGGACCTAAAATTTGTGCGGTGACCCCACACAACGCGGACGCGATTAACGCGGAAAACCAGAAGCTCGCGCGCGCCTGGATTCGACACCTCACCATCGAACGCAGTCTGTCCACGAACACGGTGAGCAATTATCAACGGGACGTGGACCGCTATCTCGCCTGGCTGGGAAGCCGGCCCATGTCCTCGCTGAGCCCAAGAGACCTCGATGACTTCGTCATCCATCTCACGCGAGATGAAGGGCTCGCACACAGTTCGGCGGCTCGGACAGTTGCTGCAGTTCGCGGGCTGCACAAATTTGCTCGCGCGGAGGGGAAGCTCTCCGAGGACGTGGCCAGTGGCCTCTCGGGTCCCAAGATCGGCCGATCCCTGCCGAAAGCCCTCACCGTCGCGGAGGTCGAAGAACTAATCGAGGCGATTCCCAGCGGTGAGGCGGCCAACGAGTTTCAGCTGCGAGATCGAGCTCTCCTGGAAATGCTTTATTCCACAGGCGGGCGCATCAGCGAAATCCTTGACCTGGATGTGGACGATGTCGATACCGAGGACCACATGATTATGGTTCGGGGCAAGGGAGCAAAAGAGCGCATTGTCCCGTTGGGGGTGCCAGCGCTGCGCGCGCTGGAGGCATACCTTGTGCGGGCTCGGCCCGTGCTGAACAAGAAAGGCTCGCCAGCGTTATTTCTCAATAGGCGGGGAGCTCGCGTGGGGCGGCAGTCAGGGTTCAAGATCGTTTCCGAAGCGGCCGATCGAGCTGGTTTGGGGAAGCTCTCCCCGCACGTGCTGCGACACTCCTTTGCCACCCACCTCTTGGAGGGCGGTGCAGACGTCAGGGTCGTTCAGGAGCTGCTGGGGCACTCCAGTGTGGAGACAACCCAGATCTATACGAAGGTAACGCCCGATCACTTGCGCGAATCGTGGGCGCAATCGCATCCGCGGCAATAGCCTCGCGGCGTGTCGTGACCCGCAACCTGCAATCACGGGTAGTCAAGGTAAATGGCTTTATTTTTCGGCAATACTCGAGAAGATATCCTTTCCCAAGGTCGGCGGGGCAAATGGGGCTGAAGTGATTGCGGTTGCATTAGACGGATTGCTACTGTTGCTGTGTAATCATCCGGTTGTAATTCAAGGGAAAGGGCTTGACTGTGTCCGAGTCTGACGCGCTGTTCGATAAGCCCGATGAGAAACTGGGGCTCACCGGGCGACCCATGAGGGAGCTTCCAGAACCAGCGCCTATCGAACACCATGGCCCTGCGACCGTGATTGCGATGTGTAATCAGAAAGGTGGGGTGGGTAAAACTACCTCGACGATCAACATGGGTGCCGCGTTAGCTCAGTTCGGGCGCAAGGTATTGCTCGTGGATTTGGATCCCCAGGGCGCGCTGTCTGCGGGGCTGGGGATCGGTCACGAAGAACTCGATATCACCGTGTACAACTTGCTGGTGGATTCTTCCCAGTCCGTTTTGGACGCGATCCATCATTCCTCGGTGGACGGCCTGGACGTCGTGCCGGCCAACATTGACCTGTCAGCGGCGGAAATCCAGCTGGTGAATGAGGTGGGGCGTGAGCAGGCATTGGCCCGCGCACTTCGCCCGGTGATGAAAGACTACGACGTGATCATCGTGGACTGTCAGCCCTCGCTGGGATTGCTCACCGTGAACGCGCTGTGCTGCGCTGACTCGGTCATCATTCCCGTCGAGTCCGAATACTTCTCCCTGCGCGGGTTGGCATTGCTCATGGACACGGTGGAAAAGGTCAAGGATCGCCTGAACTTCCGACTGGAGATCCTGGGCATCCTGGTGACAATGTTTGATCGCCGAACCCTTCACGCCCGCGAAGTGATGGAGCGACTGGTGGAAGCATTCGGGGAGAAGGTTTTCGATTCCGTCATCACCAGAACGGTTCGCTTCCCGGAGACCTCGGTGGCGGGCGAACCCATCACCACCTGGGCGCCTTCCTCTTCTGGAGCGGTGCAATATCGAAACCTCGCAGCGGAAGTGGTTGAGCGCGTCGCTGCCTTGCCATGAGCCAGTCCACTGAATCGGCCCACTCGGCGGCAGTGGCTGGAACGGCAGCTGGCTCGTCACTGGCTCAGGAAACGCACAGTGCAACTGCAACCACTCAGCCCGAAATCTCCGGCTTTCGGGTAGCGCTCGCCAATTTCGATGGGCCCTTTGACTTGCTGCTTCAGCTCATCAACTCCCACAAGATGGACATTACGGAGGTGGCGCTAGCAACCGTTACCGATGAGTTCATCGCCTACACGCGGGGACTGTCCAAATCGGCAGATGATCTTGACGAGGTGACTGAGTTCATTGTGGTGGCGTCCACGCTCCTGGATCTCAAGGCTGCCCGATTGGTCCCGCGTGGGGAAGTCGACAGCGAGGAAGATCTGGAGCTTCTGGAATCCCGCGACCTCCTGTTTGCCCGCCTGTTGCAGTACAAGGCCTACAAGTCTGTGGCCGATATGTTCGCCCAGTGGCAGCGCGACGCAGCCCGTCGGTACCCCGCATCACTGTCCCTGGAGGACCAGTTCGCCAACCTCCTCCCGCCGGTAAGAATCAGTCACACCCCAGAGAGCTTCGCCGAACTCGCGGCCAGCGTGTTCCGGCCCAAGCCCACGGAGGTGGAGACAGGCCATGTCCACGCTCCCGCGGTCTCCGTCCCTGAACAGGCAGGGCATATCTTGAACACGCTGAAGATTGCCGGGGAAAACCGGTGGGTCAGCTTCTCTTCGCTCATCAGCGACGTTGATACGTCCATGATCGTGGTCGGACGCTTCTTAGCCTTGCTCGAGCTTTATAAGGCACGTGCCATCGGCATCGAACAACCCGAACCGCTGGAGGACATGTCTATCGCGTGGACGGGGTTGGATGTAGATCCGAATGTGGTCGCGGCCTCGAACTGGACCTAGTTGACCGCACTGATTTAGCGGACCGCACTGCGCCCGTAAGAGCTGTCCGCCGAGTTATCGATCGTGGAATGCTGCCGGTTGTCATGCATGAAGTGGACCGCCACCAGCCCCAGCACTGCCATCACCACGACGTACCACGGGAATACGGATGCGTGACCGCCATTTTTCAGCCCGAGCGCCACGTACTCCGCGGACCCACCAAAGAAAGAATTGCCGAGTGCGTAGGTGAAGCTCACACCAAGCGCCCGAATATAGGTTGGGAACATTTCTGCCTTTACAATGCCGGAGATGGCAGTGTAGAAGCTGAGAAAAACCATCGTCACCAGCAGCGCCACCGCACAGGCCACAAGGGAATGCGAAGCTCCCATAAAGCTGAATACCGGTACGGGAAGAACGATCATGCCGATGGAGAAAATTCGCATGCTATTCTTCCGGCCGATGCGATCAGATACCATCCCGACAATTGGCTGCATCACCATAAAGATCAACAGGCATATTGTCATAGTCAAGGCCACGTCCGATTTCGGAAAACCACCCGTATTGATCAGATATTTCTGCATGTAAGTCGTGAAGGTATAGAACGTGAGCGAACCGACTGCAGTGAATCCGAGGACTACCCAGAAAGACCGGGGATGTGCCAGCACCTCGCGGAAAGTGCCAGCATTGTTCGTTGTGCGGTTCTCAGATGACGTGGTCTCGTGCAGTTGCGACCGTAGGAAAAGGGAGACGATCGCCGCGCCCGCGCCAATGAGGAAGGGGAGACGCCACCACACATCGGCAATCTGGTCATCGGAGAGGAACCTGGTCATGATGACCGCGAGCAGGCTGGCCAGAAGCTGCCCACCAATTAACGTGACGTATTGGAAGCTGGAATAGAAACCGCGCTGCCCAGGTTTGGCAACCTCAGACATGTACGTGGCCGTGGCACCATATTCGCCGCCCACCGAGATCCCCTGGATACAACGCACCAGCAACAACAGCACAGGAGCCAGCGAGCCCACTTGATCTGCCGTTGGAAGGGCCGCCATGAGTAGCGAGCCGGCGCACATCATCAGAATGGCAATGAGCATGGATCGTTTACGGCCAGCGCGATCGGCGATGCGTCCAAAAATGTAGCCGCCAATTGGACGCATGAGGAAGCCTACGAAAAGCACGCCCGCGGTTTTCAGGAACGCTCCCGTTTGCCCAGTTCCAATAAAAAAGCGTTCTGCAAAATAAACAGAGAAGAACGCGTAAATATAAAAGTCGAACCATTCGACCAAGTTGCCGCTGGATGCGGCGATAATGGTGCGAACATTGCGAGTGGTGGTGCTCATGAGTTCAATCCTTCCGCCGAGCAATGGAATGCGCCCATTGGCTGCCAGTGCGGGGTAGTACCTTACTCCGAACGTCACGGTGGGCATGGAGAACTTCCCAATTGGGTGCAGGTAGTCTGGCGCACAACATTGCGGATCCAACCCCCGGCAGATTCAAGGAGCGCTCATTGTGAATCCCGTCAGCATCGTGCGAAGCCGTGTGGAATCTCTGCTCCTCGTCACTGACGAGCCCGTAACCGCGGACGCTCTGGCCGGGGTCCTGGACGTCAGCCCATCCGAGGTCACCCAGGCGCTGCAAGAGATGTCGGCGGAATTCGATGCCCGTGGATCAGGGTTCGAACTGAGGGAGCGCGAGAACGCATGGCGACTGTATACCCGGCGCAGCAATTCGCACATTGTCGAGGCATTTCTGCTGGATGGTACGCAGCAGCGCCTGAGCCGCGCAGCACTAGAAACATTGGCCGTGGTGGCCTATCGGCAACCCTGCACGCGCAGCCAGGTGGCAGCAGTTCGCGGGGTTAACTGCGACGGCGTGATGCGAACCCTCGCTCTTCGAGGTCTTATCGCACAGGTTGAGGTGAATGCCACGAAGGGACCAGCGACGGGCAGCGGCGTCCAGACCCCCGGCGACGGTGAAGAGACAGAAAGTGACGCACCCGCCCAGCCCCAGCCCGACGAACACCGCGGGGCGCATCTTTACCGCACGACAGAGCTGTTTTTGGAGCTCATGGGGATCTCTGGATTGGATGAATTGCCCGACCTGGCACCGCTGCTCCCGGACGTGGAGTCCATCGAAGCGGAGGGGCAATTTTTCTAGGCTAGAATGTTCCTGGACAATTCAAGAGATTCAAACGACGCGTGAGGATAACGCAGTGAATAGAACCGCTCGCCGAGATGGCACACCGGATAGGAAGAAGGACGTCAATACCTTCATTCCCACCCCGAATGAAGCGAAGCGCCAGCATGTCAGCCAAAGCGAAGCTGACAAGGCCACACAAAAAAACGGCTCTGGCAAGAGCCAGGTAAGGCTACAAAAAGTTCTCGCGGGGGCCGGGGTGGCCAGCCGGAGAATGAGTGAAAAGCTCATCGCTGCCGGAAGGGTCGAGGTCAACGGCAAGACCGTAGAGCAGATGGGGCTGCGCATTGACCCGAACGTGGACATCGTGCGCGTCGATGGAGTTCGCGTACAGGTCAATGAGGAAATGGTCTACTTCATCCTGAACAAGCCGCGCGGGGTGCAGACGACGATGAAGGATGAAATGGGACGCCCCTGCGTGGGAGACCTGATCGGGGAGCGATTCGCCAAGGGGCAGGGGTTGTTCCACGTGGGAAGACTGGACGCCGCCACCGAGGGATTGCTGCTGCTGACGAACGACGGCGAGTTAGCGAATCGGCTGATGCATCCAAAGTACGAAGTGAAGAAGACGTACATGGCAACGGTGATCGGTGAGGTGAAGCGCGACCTTATTCGGCAGCTAAAGCAGGGCGTGGACCTGGAGGACGGCATCGCCCGGGCTGACAATGTTCAGATTGTGGACGTGTGGCAAGGGAAGTCGCTGCTGAAGATCGAGCTGCACGAAGGTCGGAAGCACATCGTGCGCCGCATGCTGAAGGAGGCAGGCTACCCGGTGCAAGCCCTGGTGAGGACGAAGATTCACACCGTCCAGCTGGGCGAGCAGAAGCCTGGCACCATCCGAGCCTTGAACCGCAGTGAGCTCGCCAGCTTGTACAAGGTGGTGGGGCTGTAAATGACAACGGACGATTGTGAAAGCACCACGGAAACAATGGGAAATTTGGATGCGCTGCAGACGGTGAACAACACCAGCGGCAATGGTTTCATCATCGCTATCGACGGGCCCAGCGGGACCGGGAAGTCCACGGTGAGCCGTCGGATCGCCTCGGCTGCGCAGGCAAAGTACCTGGATACTGGCGCAATGTATCGGGTGGCCACCCTCCATGTTCTGCGGGCCGGAATTGATCCGACGAAGCAGGGGAGCGAGCAGGAGATTATCGCGGCCACAGCGGAACTGCCGCTGAAAGTCAATGAGGATCCGAACTCCACCAGCGTCTTACTCGCCGGAGAGGATGTTTCCGCAGAGATTCGTGGGCCCGAGGTCACGGCCTCGGTCTCCGCTGTCTCCGCAATTCCCGAAGTGCGAGAGAACTTAGTGAATTTACAGCGACAGCTGGCACAGGAGGCTGGGCGCTGCGTTGTCGAGGGGCGCGATATCGGAACCGTGGTGCTGCCCGATGCGCCGGTGAAGATCTTCATGACAGCCAGCGCCGAGGTGCGCGCACAGCGCCGCTATGACCAGGACCGTGCGGCAGGTCGGGATGTGTCCTACGATGCGGTGCTCGCCGACGTTCAGCGGCGAGATGACGCTGACTCGACCCGAGCCGTGTCACCACTGCGCCCGGCGGCCGATGCGATCGTGCTGGACACGGGGGAGATGGATGTCGATCGTGTCGTGGCCAGCATCGCCGAGCTCGCATTCGAGTCCGAGATTGTGGATGACGAGCCTCTGGACCAGGAGGAGCTGGTATTCCGCACCACCGACGGTCGTGTCATTAATGAGCCGGATGTGGAAGGCAATGGCCCGCAGGAATACGCCCTGAATCCCGATGGTGATTTCGAAGAGCTCGGTCGCGAGGATGCGGTCGCTGAAGAATTCGATCTCGAAGACTTTAATGAGGACGACTTCGGTGAAGCCAGCGACGATTCCTACGGCATCGATGATTTTGGCAATGACTCATATAGTCACGCCGAGGATTTCGACCTTTTGTCACACGACTCCCAGGACACGGACTGGGATGCCGTGGAGAACGCCTTCGGTTTGCTCGATGACAATGCCGCAGAGAAGGAACTCTTGCCCACTGTCGCCATCGTGGGTCGTCCCAACGTTGGTAAGTCCACGTTGGTGAACCGTTTCATCGGGCGCCGCGAAGCGGTCGTGGAAGACTTCCCCGGGGTCACGCGCGACCGTATCTCCTACCTGGGCGAATGGACCGGTCGCCGGTTCTGGGTGCAGGACACGGGTGGCTGGGACCCAGATGCCAAGGGGATCCATGGGGCCATCGCCCGTCAGGCTGAAACCGCCATGGCCACCGCAGATGTCATCGTCTTCGTTGTTGACACCAAGGTGGGGATCACCAGCACCGATGAGGTCATCGCGCGGAAGCTCCAGCGCAGTGATGTCCCCGTCATTCTGGTCGCCAACAAGTTCGACTCGGACAACCAGCTGGGCGACGTTGCCGAATTTTGGAGCCTCGGCCTGGACAATCCCTACCCGGTCTCTGCCCAGCACGGTCGGGGCGCGGCCGATGTCCTGGACCAGGTTCTTCACGATTTCCCCGATAAGCCACGCCAGGAATCTGTGGTCGCTGGACCTCGCCGTGTTGCGTTGGTCGGCCGCCCCAATGTGGGCAAGTCATCGTTGCTGAACAAGATGACGGGGGAGGAGCGCTCCGTGGTGGACAACGTGGCCGGGACCACGGTGGACCCGGTGGATTCCCTCGTCGAATTGGAAGAGCGCACCTGGCGATTCGTTGACACAGCGGGCATCCGAAAGAAGACAAAGTCCGCGCGGGGCCACGAGTTTTACGCCTCGTTGCGTACCCGGGCAGCCATCGACGCCGCTGAGGTGGTCATTTTTATGGTGGACGCCAGCGAGCCTATCGCCGAGCAGGACCAGCGGGTCCTGCGCATGATTCTTGATTCGGGTCGTGCACTCGTTGTGGCCTATAACAAGTGGGATCAGGTCGATGAGGACCGCCGTGAACTGCTGGAGCGTGAGATCGATTTACAGTTGGCTCACGTTCCATGGGCGCGCCGAGTGAACATTTCCGCAAAGACCGGCCGTGCACTCCAGAAGTTGGAACCCGCCATGATGGAAGCCCTTGATAGCTGGGATCAACGCATCTCCACAGGGCAGTTGAACACGTGGCTGCGCGCAGTGATCGCGGAGACGCCACCGCCGATGCGCGGGGGCCGGCTGCCCCGAGTCCTCTTCGCCACGCAGGCAGCGACCAAACCTCCGGTGATCGTCCTGTTCACGACCGGGTTCTTGGAGCATGGCTACCGTCGGTTCCTGGAGAGGAAGCTCCGTGAGTCCTTCGGTTTCGAGGGCTCACCCGTCCGCATCGCGGTCCGTGTGCGTGAGAAAAAGAAGCGAAAGTAGCTCCCAGTCACGTTGGCCCCAGCACTAGGTTCGATCTAACCCGGGCGGTTACCTATGAGCACCCTCGGCAGGTTAAGGCAAGGGTGACTCCCGTCACTTTTGCCCAAATAAGGGGGTATAAACCCCACATTTTTGCCTACCACATCGTGGTTTTGCGGTGGGGGCAAATCGGGAAATGGGCAACTCCTGAGATACCATCTGTGCGAACTTGATCCGACGACCATTGAGGACGCGCACCCCATGCCAAACTCTCACGACGTTCAAAGCGACTGGAATGAGCGCCTGCACCTGGCGCAGCAGATGCTCCCACTGATCAGCCGACTGCACCGCGAGCACAACGTGGTCACCAGCATCTTCGGCCGCTTGCTCGTCAACGTCACGGACATCGACATCATCAAGTCCCACCGCTACGCCCGTCGAGTCGTGGAAAAGGAACTCCCACTCAGCAAGACCCTGCCCATCTTGCAGGAACTCGCCGAGATGAACTTGGGTACCGCCTCCATCGACCTGGGCGCGCTCGCTGCCCGCTACGAAAAGTCGGGCGATGCCGAGGCTGGCCGGCCGCTGCGTGAGTTCTTGGAAGAACATCTCGCTCCCGTGGTCGGAGATGATGCCCACCGCAACCCCCGCGATGTCGTGCTGTACGGCTTCGGCCGGATCGGCCGTCTGCTGGCGCGCATCCTCATCGCCCGCGAGGCTATGTACGGCGGTGCCCGTCTGCGCGCCATCGTTGTGCGCTCCAAGGGTGAAGGTGACCTGGTCAAGCGTGCTTCTCTGCTGCGCCGCGACTCGGTCCACGGCCCCTTCGACGGGACCATCTCCTGCGATCACGAAAACAACGTGATCTGGGCCAATGGCACCCCGATCCAGGTCATCTACTCGAACGACCCGGCTGACATCGACTACACCGAATATGGCATTAACGATGCAATCCTCGTCGACAACACCGGTCGCTGGCGCGATCGCGAGGGCCTCTCCCAGCACCTGAAGTCCACGGGTATCTCCAAGGTTCTCCTCACTGCGCCAGGCAAGGGTGACCTGAAGAACATCGTCTATGGCATCAACCACGGCGACATCACTGACGACGATCAGATCCTGTCTGCCGCGTCCTGCACCACCAACGGCATTACCCCGGTGCTCAAGGTCATAAACGATCGCTACGGCGTCCAACACGGCCACGTGGAGACCGTCCATTCCTTCACCAATGATCAGAACCTGATCGACAACTACCACAAGGGCGAGCGCCGCGGCCGCGCCGCCGGGTTGAACATGGTCCTCACCGCGACCGGTGCGGCGTCCGCAGTGGCGAAGGCTCTCCCCGAATTCAAGGGCAAGCTCACCGGCAACGCCATCCGCGTGCCCACCCCGGACGTGTCCATGGCGGTCCTGAACCTGACCTTGAATAACGAGGTGGAAGCAGAGGAGGTCAACAACTTCCTGCGTAAGGTCTCCCTGCACTCCAACCTGCGCCAGCAAATCGATTACATCCAGTCCCCAGAGGTCGTATCCACCGACTTCGTCGGAACCACCCACGCGGGCATCGTCGATGGCCTGGCCACAATTGCCTCCGGCAATCACCTGGTCCTGTACGTCTGGTACGACAACGAGTACGGCTACTCCAATCAGGTCATCCGCATTGTGGAGGACATCGCTGGGGTGCGCCCGCAGGTTCTTCCCACCCGCCACACCCCAGACGAGCTCTAGGTCCGCGTGGGTTGGCCTCTCCACACGAGTGGGGAGGACGCCAACGGCGTGTGATTCTAGATTGACACCCCCTTCCAGCTGGCTGCTGATCAGCTGTCGAAGGGGGTGTTCTGCGGCCGGGTGGCAGGTTCAGGCATGATGGGGGAAATGCCAATTTTCGCTCGGAAGGATCCCCGATGAAGCGCTCGTATCTCGTTCCTGCTGCGGCTGCCGTGTTCTCCTCTGTCCTGGCGCTGGCAGCGTGTTCGGACGGTCCGGATGCTGGCGTGGCCGACGAGAATGCCAAGGACGCCCGGCTGCACAACGGTGAAGGGCATGATCACGAGTCGGATTCGAACCAGACCTCCGGCGGATCCAGCGCTCAAAGCACGGTGACGACAACGGAAACGACCACGGAAGTTGCCCCAGCAGCTGAATCCCAAGCCGCCGGAGCCCAGTAAGTGCCAAGGGGCGGAGTTGCCCCAGAAAGGTCGGACGCTGCCAATAGAGTCACGTTCTTGACCGATGCTCCAGCACGATTGACCGTGGCGTCTAGAATCCTGAGGACCCGCCCCCTCCGGCGAACCCACCGCTGAACCCCGTGTTGACCCCGGAGGCACCGCTGGAGGACGTAGCGGCTGTGGCATCGCTGTGGCCCCAACTATTGACCAAGACGAAGGGGACCCACCCCGAATAACCGGTGCCCGGCTGCCAGTCGCGGTCACCCAGGTGTGGAGCGGAGTGATTGTCGGGCTTATAGTGCTTGATGCCGTCGCCCACGAGTTCGAGGGCCTTATGGTAGCGGGTCAGAAGTAGTGCGAAGCGATCCATGAAATCCGGGGCATCCGGGTAGTCCATCAGCTTTTGGATGTCGACTTCTACATCCCGAAGCATCTCCTTGAGGGCAAGGTTGCTCGTTCCAGCCTTGTTCAGCAGTTCGGGGTCTGTGACGTCTTCGAGCTTCACCTTTGCCTCGGCGACGTCTAGCTGAAGATCGTTCAGGGTCCGCTTTCGGACGGACGTGTTTCCGTTTTCCATGTCGAAGAGCTGATCGATCTGGCCCTCGGCGACGGAGAGCTTTTCTAGATCCGAGTGCATGGATTCGATCTGCTTACGCTTGTCCCAAAAGGACTTGGCGCTGCTGGTGATGTTGAGATTCACTTCTCCCATCCGCTCGTTCATCGTCAGGAAGTTGTCGCGGATGGATGTCCATTGGCGGCGGAGTTCCTGGTCAGCAATGGGCGAGGATAGTGAATGGGCGCGGACGTCGATATGATCGAGTCTTTGCGCGAGGTCCGCATATTCCTTGGACACCTTCGTGAACTGTTCGCGGGCAGTTTCGGCGATCTTCTTGCGGCGCTCGCGTTCGAAATAAGCTCCGCCGCCCACGGCAGCGATGGCGCCGCCACCGAGGGCGACATATACCCATGGTGAGGTGGGCTTGTCCTCGGGGACGTTGTTCGGGTCAGCGGCCGTCGTGGCGCTGTCAAGGAGTCCATCGCCCCAGCGCTTGTCCTTAAAGGCAGGTTTGCCGTCGTCGAGGGACTTCTTCAAGTGCTTGCTGTCGCGTAGGTCGAGATCCTCGCACACATCATCGCCGCAGTAGATGCCGTTCTGACGGGTCTCAGTGCCTACGGTAACCAGCAGGTAACCGTCCGCCCACTTTTCACCTTTGCCGGGGACGTGAGGGACGAGCTCCGGTTTATTCTGAGCGGCCCATTCCAGGACCTCATCGTTGAATTTGTCCTTCTTCTTGCCTGGCATGGCCAGGTAAACAACGTGCGTGAGATGAGGGGACTGGAAGTCGATTTTCGGGGTCTTCTTTGTGAGTTTTTCCTTGTCTGAGTCGCTGATCAGGTGATCCGCATCCTCGATCTCGACACTCGGAGCATGCTGGGACGATGTCTCTTTGGTGGCCGTATCCGCCTGTTGGGCGCGTGCTACTGCAGGGGAGCCAAGGGAGGTGCCGAGGGCGGGAGCGACGCCGAAACTCAGTGTTCCCGAGAGTGCAGTCAGAGCGGCTAACCGGCGGCCTCTCGCCGTCGTGATTCTGCGCGGCGTCAAAGAAATGCTCATGCATTCATAGTGACATGAATCATTCCGCTTCGCGCCGGAGTGGGAGGATTGGCGCTCACGGATAAAGACCGAGCAGTTGAGGAGTGCGGGCAGGGGCCCGCACGCAGCACACGTGGCCTAGGCTGGCATCTATGACCAATAACGAACCTCAGCAGATTGAACTTCGCAGCACGAGCGAGGAGGACCGCACATATATCGGCCGGCTTAACTTCCTGACCGACGTAATGGGAGATGAAGCTGCTGAAGTTTCAGAAAACTTTGAAAGAGATTATGAGACGTACGTTGACCACTGGAAGTCGGAAAATGGCGGCTTCATTGCGTGGTGTGACTTCATACCCGCGGGCGGGGCGTGGCTGATCTGGGGCGATGATGAGAAACGGGGATATGGCTTTGTGTCGAGTGACATCCCGGAGGTGGCGATTGCGGTAGAGAAGCGCTTTCGGGGCACCGGCATTGGCACTCAGCTGCTGAATGCTTGCATCGAGTTGGCTCGGCAACTTGGCGCCCCGGGCATTTCTTTGTGCGTCGACGTGAGGAACCCTCGAGCCCACCAACTGTATAACCGGGTTGGTTTCCAGGACATCCGGTTCGACGAGGACAAGCAGCTCCATGTGCTTGAGCTGCGTTTTGGCGAGGTCGAAGAGGGCTGATTAGTCTCTTCGGGGGTTTCGACTTCAAACGAACCTCGACAAATGAAAAAGCCGCTCATGAAGAGCGGCTTGAAAGAAGTTGTCGGACTGACAGGATTTGAACCTGCGACCCCCACACCCCCAGTGTGGTGCGCTACCAAACTGCGCCACAGCCCGATCGCTGTCTCTGCGACAGCGGAACTCAGATTACATCATGCAGATTCGAAAGTGTGAATCGCCCTTCGAATATAGGATAAGTCCAGGTCAGGAGGCCTCAGCTGGCTGGATCGGCTGTTCGGTCACCACGATGCCGTCTGAATCGCAGTAGACAAACTCACCGGGGTGAAACGTGATCCCACCGAGCTTTACGTCAACGTCCCGGTCGCCTTCACCAGTCTTGGAAGACTTCCGGGGATTGGTTCCCAGGGCTTTGCACCCAAAGTCCATCTCACCAATCACCTTGGAATCGCGGATAGCGCCGTTGACGATGACCCCAGCCCAGCCATGATCGCGCCCGCGTCCAGCAATGAGATCCCCCACGAGAGCGGTGTGAACAGAGGCGTCACCGTCGATGACCAGCACCCCTCCTGGGTTGTCTTCCCCCAAAATCTCCTTGAGCAGCGCGTTGTCTTGGAAGCAACGAACCGTTGTGATCTGCCCGCAGAATTCCACGTTCCCGCCCAGGTCACAGAATTGAGTATCGCAGGAACGGACATCCTCACCAATGATGTCCACCAAGTCGGCGGTTGGGATGAAATCAATATCAGTCATGAATCCCAACCCTAAGGAACGAGCCGCTTGGCTGACCCTGAAACGGGAAAATGACGCGCAGTGGCGTCCCCCCCAAAAAATCTAGTCGCGACCCACGAAGAGAGGGCGCGCCCACGCATAAATCAGCTGCCCGGCGCGGGTGGCGGTGCCCTTCTTCATCAGCAGGTGGTCGGCCATGGGGAGCGCGATCATGCTGGCCGGCTGAACGGCGGCGTCCAAGATTTGCTTAGCGTTGGAGACATCGACGTAGTCATCAATGGGGGAGTGCAGAACGCACAGCCCGCGGCGAGACTTGCCCAAGGCGGCGACGGCTTGCGCGGAGGACTCGTCTGTATGCGTCTCGAGCTCGTCCAGGAACGCCCGACCGATCCACAGATCGCGGCCCTCCATCTGAGCCCGCTCCAGCGATTTATCGTTTTGCAGCTCCTCGATCGTGCCCTCCATACGCTCAATGACGTGGTGGGGGTTGAATGGGGACCCGACCGTTGCGACGGCCCTGACCGCGGCGCAGTTGTCTGCTGCGTGAATCACCGCAGGCCCACCCCAGGAGTGTCCGACCATCAGGATCGGCGCGTGGTAGTTCCTCTCCAGCCAGCGGTACCCGGCCAGCAGGTCCTTAACGTTGGTGCTAAAAGTCGTGCGGGAGAACATCCCACCCTCGATGTCCTGCTCCGGGATCGAATCGCCGAGGCCCGCGAAGTCGAATCGAAGGACCGCCACGCCATTTGAGGCCAGCTCCTTGGAAATTCGCGCTGCGCCGGGGGCGTTGCGGGTGCAGGTAAAGCAGTGGGCCACCATCGCCACCTTGGTGCTTTCATCTGCATGGGCGGGCAGGTCCAACGTGCCGGCCAATTCAAACCCATCCAGCTTGTGGTGCGGCGCGGGGATGCGGACCTTGACGGAACGCACCCGGTCGCTATCATTTCTGAACTCTTCAGCTACAGAAGATGCGGACATGGAAACCTCATTCGATAACGTAGGATTTTGCGAACAACCTTCATCATTCAGAATGGAGGAGATCCCCCTGTGCTGAATGCGAAGGCGTTCAGTACTGTCACCACAGTACGGATCCACTGACAAACTCCGCCATCCAGGTGGGGAAAGAGAGGCCTCCATGGCAGCATTTGACTGGTTCTGGCGCGCGATGGGCAGCTCGCCCACAAAGAATCAGAAGAAGAGCCGGGCTGTGGTCGCCCAGGCGGGTGCGGATCGATTCGCGGAGGCCAGTGACCAGGAGCTCCGTGATGCGGCCGTGAAGGCCGTGAAGCGCCGTGAAATTGACGGCGACGTGCTGATCACCCCGGGCGAGGTCGTGGACAGTGGTGCACTGCTGGCAGCCGTTCGCGAGGCCGCCAGCCGGGTGCTGGGGCTTTCGCCCTTCGACGTGCAGATGGAAGGGACCTTTCGCCTTCTTTCCGGCGACGTGGTGGAAATGGCCACCGGCGAGGGCAAGACCCTGGCTGGCGCCATGGCGGCAGTGGGGTATGCGCTGCAGGGGAAGCGCGTACATATTGTCACCGTCAACAGCTACCTGGCCACGCGAGATGACCGTTGGATGGGGCCACTGTTCGATTTCTTCGGGCTCACCCACGGGGCCACGACCGAGGATTTGGACGCCAACGCCAAGCGCGAGGTCTATCAGAGCGACATCGTATTCGGAGCCATCAACGAAATCGGCTTCGATGTCTTGCGCGACCAGCTGATCACCCGGCGCGAGGATGCGGTCCAAGCGCCGGTGGACGTGGCAATTATCGATGAAGCGGATTCGGTGTTGGTTGACGAGGCCCTGGTGCCACTGGTGCTGGCAGGCTCTGAGCCTGGTCCGGCTCCGGCGGGACGCATCACGGAGCTGGTGAAGCGCATGGAGGAAAACAAGGACTTCACCATTTCTGACGATCATCGGAATGTGTTCCTCACGGAGCGAGGTGCCGAGTTTGTCGAAAAGGAACTGGGGATTGATTCCCTGTATGGCGATGAGGATGATTCCTCGGCTGGGGCCACGTTGGTGCAGGTCAATGTCGCGCTGCACGCGGAGCACCTGCTATTGCGGGATGTCCATTACATCATCCGCGACGGCAAGGTGGCCTTGATTGACGGCTCTCGTGGGCGTGTGGCGGACCTCCAGAGGTGGCCCGATGGGTTGCAGGCCGCGGTGGAGGCAAAGGAAGGCCTTCATGTTACTGATGGCGGCAGAATCCTGGACCAGGTGACAATCCAGGCCATCGTGGGGACGTATCCCGAACGATGCGGAATGACCGGTACTGCGCTGGCAGCCCGAGATCAGCTGCGCCAGTTCTATGACCTCAACGTGTCCGTCATCGAGCCAAATGTGCCCAACCAGCGGAATGACTATCCGGATCGGGTGTACGTGTCGGCTGAGGAACGCGATGAAGCACTGATCCAGCACATTCTCAAGGTGCAGGGCACGGGCCAGCCTCAGCTCGTGGGAACCCAGGACGTGGCCGAGTCCGAGCGCATTGCGCAGGCATTGAAGGCCGAGGGGATCGATGCAGCTGTGCTGAACGCGAAGAATCACGAAAAGGAGGCTGCAGTCATTGCCGAGGCGGGTCGCCCCGGACGCGTCACCGTTTCGACGCAGATGGCCGGGCGAGGCACGGACATCCGCTTGGGCGGAGCGGACGAATCAGAGCGCGAGGCGGTAGTGGAGACCGGTGGCTTGCACGTGGTGGGTGTGGGTCGCTATCGAAGCCAGAGGCTGGATAACCAGTTGCGGGGCCGTTCAGGTCGCCAAGGCGATCCCGGGTCCAGCGTCTTCTTCGTTTCACTTGAAGACGACATGGTGGCGGTCGGCGGCGCCGGCGAAGAACTGCGGGCCCAGCCAGAGCAGGACGGCCGACTTCAGCAGAAAAAGGTCCTGCAATTCGTGGACCATTGCCAACGTGTGACAGAAGGTCAGATGTTGGACATTCATGCGACCACGTGGAAGTACAACAAGCTGATTAAAGACCAACGTGACATCATCGACGATCGCCGCGCCACGCTGCTGGACACCGATACCGCATGGCAAGATTTCAGCTACCACAACGTTGAAAAGGCTGCGCAGCTTCAGGAAAGTGGAATCTCTCAGGAGGTTCTGGATCAGGCTGCCCGGGAGATCATGCTTTTCCATCTGGATCAACGATGGAGTGACCACCTGGCCTACTTGGATGACATTCGCGAGTCCATTCATTTGCGGGCAATTGCACGGGAATCTCCCATCGATGAGTTCCATCGGCTGTCCATCGCCGCATTCGGCGAGTTGGCCTCTGAGGCGGTGGAGGATGCGCGGAAGACCTTTGATGAAGCCACGTTTGACGCAACTGGCGTGGATCTCGATGGCCTCGGGCTGCACAAGCCATCGGCCACCTGGACCTACATGGTCAACGACAATCCCCTGTCTTCGGGCGGTGGATCGGTGGTCGGTTCGATCGCGCAAATGTTCCGTTGAATGTGAGTGGAATGGCCACACGGCCGAGAGGCCGTGGCGTCCCCAAAAATGCGAAGAAAAGCCTGGAAGATACGGCTAAAACCCCCCGGTAGGAGCGGACAAATGGTGCATGGTTCACCTGCGCCGGGGGCGTCTTGTATTGTGGATATAGTTTTGCAGACCCCTCCCGAGAGGACTTAGACATGAGCGAAAACGCCGGAACCCCAGAAGCATCTGTCGAGACCACGTCGGTCTTCCGCGCGGATCTCCTGAAGGAAATGGAAAACAGCTCCAGCAGTGAGGCTGCTCCAACCGGTGTGGAGGGCTTGCCGGAAGGCTCCGCGCTGCTCGTGGTGAAGCGTGGCCCAAATGCTGGCTCCCGTTTCCTCCTCGATCAGGAGAACACCGCCGCAGGTCGCCACCCCGATAGCGATATTTTCTTGGACGATGTGACGGTGTCGCGTCGGCACGCAGAGTTCCGCCGCAATGGCGATGAATATGAGGTGGTAGACGTGGGAAGCCTGAACGGCACCTACGTGAACCGCGAACCAAAGAACTCCTCGGTGCTGAGCAACGGCGACGAGATCCAGATTGGGAAGTTCCGCCTGGTGTTCCTGAACGGAACGAAGGAAAGCTAGAACCGTGGGAGCTGAAGGAAACGCTGCACGCCGGGAAGTTCGGCGGATGCCGGCACACCCGATCGCGGGGGCGACCGGCAGCTCCTCTGGGCCGGCTGGGGGAGTGTTGCCCACTTCCTCCATCGGCGATGTGCTGAAGCAATTGAAGCCGGATTTTCCGGACGTGACAGTCTCGAAGATCCGATTCCTGGAATCCGAGGGGCTGATCTCGCCTCGCAGGAGCCAGAGCGGGTATCGGCGGTTTTCACCGGCGGATATTTCACGGCTGCGCTATATCCTTACTCATCAGCGTGATAACTACCTGCCGCTGAAGGTGATCCGCGAACAGTTGGAAGCCATGGATTCCGGCAAGGTCACCCCGGTGACGGCCAAGAAGTCCATGGCTGGTGCGCTGAGCGCCGATCAGTTCCGTGCTGCCGAGACGCGGAGGCTGACGCGCGCTGACGTGACGGCCCGCGCAAATGTGGAAGATGCATTCACCGGATCGGTGATTCGGATGGGATTGATCTCCTCCGATGCTTCCGGCTTCTTCTCCGTGGACGATGTGTCCATTGTGGAGTTGGCTAGTCGACTGACCGACCATGGGTTAGATAATCGACACCTCAAGTCCCTGATGACCATTGCCCAACGGCAGATGGACATGGTCTCACGCGTGAGCGATCCCTTGCGGCACGGCAGGGACGAGAACGCTCGACAACGCGCGGAGGAGACATCACGCGAGGTGAGCGCCTTGATCTTGTCTTTGAATGCCGCGCTGGTCAAGGGGAGCTTGGGCTAGGAGCTCCGCACTTGGGGTGGGGTGCATCGTAGCCACGCACGATCTGGTCGATCGTGCGTGGCTACTTTTTCGTGAGGGTGTGGGGAGGCTGCTAGGAGGCCGACGGCCTGAAACTGACGGTGCCACGTGCTCCAGAAATCTTCCGTCGGATACCTGTGTACGTGCTAGCCCCCATTTCTTGAAATCGATGGTAGAGGATGGGACGGGGACTTCGGGCGCCTCGGATTTTCCGCGCGTGTTGTTGCTCATGTGATTTTTGGGATACATGATAAGGTTCAAGTTGAAGTTGAACTTCAACGTTGTGATTCCCTCCACTTGACGTGTTGGGAATCCGGTCTAGTCTTAAAAATGTCTAAATAACAGGCGTGCGAATTACACACGCCGAACTTCAGGAGAATCCGATGGCAAAGGATGTACAACAGGACGCGCTGTTCGACGTTCACGGTCCCGACGAGGAAGTTGGGTACCGAGTGCCAATCGCATGCCAGGTTGCGGGTATTACCTACCGCCAGCTGGATTACTGGGCACGAACCAAGCTGGTGCAGCCCACGATTCGCAACGCGGCGGGCTCCGGGTCGCAGCGACTGTACTCCTTCCGTGACATCTTGGTGCTGAAGATCGTCAAGGGGCTGCTTGATACGGGAATCTCGCTGCAAAACATTCGGAAGGCAGTGGAACGGCTGGATAACCTCGGCGTGGATGATATTGCGGGCATCACGCTCGTCTCCGACGGAGTGAGTGTGTATGAATGTCGCTCGCCCGAGGAGGTCATCGATCTGCTGAACGGCGGTCAGGGGGTATTCGGCATCGCCGTGCCCGGACTCATGAAGGAACTCTCCGGCACTATCACGGCGTTCCCTGCCGAGCGGCTCACGGAAGATAGCCACGCGGTCGACGAGCTCGCGGAGCGCCGTCGCCGCAGGATGGCCTAGCCTTCATTCACTGGCCATCTTCCATCTGATCGCTTAGGACCCGACCGCGTCGTTAAGGACGCGCGCGAAATCCAGCGAATCGCGAGCTGCGAACACGGTCCCGCCACCAGCCTGCGCGAGCTGATTCATGGCGTCTGGATCGACTGCGTCCCCGATCGTCACAATATCCAATTGGACGGGCCGCTGGCTGTGCATGCGCTGCACTTCGTTGACTGCGGCTTGAAGATCTAAGTCGCCGCCATCATTGGGACCATCTGTGATGAGCAGCAATCGATCGGGACCATTCCCCTTGGCTGCATGCCCGCCATTCAGCGCAGAATTGTAGGCCGCAGCGACTGAGCTGTACGTGTGGGTCGCCCCACCAAAGCCAAGCTGTTGAAGAATCGCCGCCGCGATATTTCCGTCGTCGCCAACAGAGATATCCACATTATCCCGGAATGGCTGGTTGATGCCTGCGTGAATGGGGGAGGAGTAGTTCCACAGGCTTATCGCGCCACCCTTTTGGCCCACTTGCTTCATCTTTTCTGCCAGCGGCACCCGAATATTGTCCAGGCGCGTGCCAGGGCCTTCGACCATCCCCATGGAACCGGACGTATCCAGGAGGAAGGTCATGTTGGTTCCCTGTGCGACCTGGTGAGCCGGCGCCGGTTGTGGGGCATTTGTAGGCGCGGGAGGCTGATCGGCTGGTGGAGTCACGTCGGGGCTGCTGTCCGCATTCCCCTCTTGACCTGCAGTGTTTCCGGGTTCGGGCGCCGTGCTTCCGGAGGATGAGGGGTCCGTGCTCGGATCTTGCTCCTTCGAGTCGTCCGGCTGCCCACCAGATTCTCCGTCGGCGGTAGTGCTGACTTCGCTCTGATCACTGTGGAAAGCTCCCGTCGCAGCAGCCACCCCAGCTCCGCCGATTATTGCTACTGCAGCCAGGGCGCCCCACACCCACCCGGCGAGGCGGGTCTTGCGCTTATTGCTTGCGTGGCGTCCCATCTAGCCTCCAGAACAACATAAGTAACACTAGTCACTATTCACCCTAGATCAGATCGGCGCTTTTGGACATTCGTTCCGAATACGCCCCTTCGATGACCTCAATCAATCGCCGTCGCAACCGATGCCCGCGGTCCGAGAACGCCCGCTGTCGGCGTACATATTCGGCTCGCCCAGCCGGTGTTTCAATTTTCACTGGATCAAACCCCCACTCCCGCAAGTCGTAGGGACTAGCTTCCATGTCCAGCCGCCGCACGTCGCACGCCAACTCGAATGTGTCGAGCCACAGGTCTCCCGGCACCAGCGGTCCCAATTTATTCGCCCATTTATATAGATCCATGGTGGCATGCAGACACCCTGGTTGTTCGAACTGCGGCTGAGTCTCGCGGGTGAGCTTAAAACGGTTGCGCGGCGCTGCTGCCGTTGAGAAGAAGCGGAATGCGTCAATGTGGGTACAGACCAGATTGCTCTGCTCCACAACCTCATTGGTCCCTTGCGCGCCAAGTCGAAGCGGTTCGGGGTGGCGCGGCGTGTCCTGATACACCATGGCCCATTCGTGCAGACCGAAGCATCCCAGTTGCGCTGGTCGTCGTTCCGTGTGGGTCAAGAGTCGATGAATGTACCGGATGGTCTTCCCCCGTGACTGCCAATGTCGCTCGGTGTCCAACGCCCAGACCCGCACACTCGATCGCGCGCCCGCAGTGAAAGTGTAGTGGTCCTTGTGGGTGGGGAAGTCCAGGTCGCCGGAGGTTTGCGCCTCGCTTGGGGACGCCAACCCCACCCCAGCCCCCGGGTGCCATTGCGCCAGTTGGGCTGGCTTGACTGGGTAGTAGTTGAATATGAAATCCCAGACGGGGTGTCGACGATGGGTAGCCCGGCGTTCTAGATGTTCGGCTGTGAATGAGTGCGCGCGTTCCCGGTGCCGGCGTTGCATCTCCAGCCACTTATCCATCGGAAGCACCCGGTGGAGTACAGATTCAGTCATCGTGTGTCCAGTCGCGTACGGTTCCAATCAACTCCTCAATAATGTCTTCCAGGGTCACGATGCCCATAACCTGACCGTTGTTGAGGACGGTGGCGACGTGAGAGGAATTCTTCCGCATCTTGCGCATCGCGATGTCGAAGGAATCCGTGTAGTCGACCGTGATCATGGGGCGGACATCTGCGGCATCCAACATGACCGGATCAGAATCTGTCGTGGCGGGAATGGAGACTCGTGGGGCGTGGACCGGACGCGCACTGAAAATCTTCCGCTGGGACTTGTCTGTGCTGGCCGCGACCAGGTTGTCCAAAACGTCTTTCACATGGACGTAGCCCACCCACGTGCCGTCGGCATCGGCGACGGGGAAGCGGGAGTAGCCAGTTTCCACGACAGCCTGTTCCACGTCTGCGACGCTCGGGCCGTTGGATCCATAGTGAAGGCAGCGAACCTTATCTGAAGGGATGAGCACCTCGTGCATCGCGCGACGGGAAGAGCTTAGTGCCTTGGACAGGCGGCTTGCCTCATCGGGGGCGATGAGGCCCTCGGACCTGGATTCGGCGATCATGGACGCCAACTCAGAGGGCGACACTGTCGAGTCGAGTTCGTCCTTTTGCTCGACACCCAGCAGGGACAGCGTGACGCGGGCAATCCAGTTCAGAGCCACCATGATTGGGTGAGTCAGCTTAACGAACAACAGGTGCACGCCCACGAGCCGCGTGGCGACGGATTCCGGGCCCGCGAGTGCAATATTCTTGGGCACCATTTCGCCCAGAATGATGTGTAAGACGGTCACGATGAGCAACGCAATGGCGAAGGAAATGGGGTGCAGCAGATGTGGAGGGAGACCCAGTGCGTCAAAAGGCACCTCGATCAAGTGGGCAATGGCGGGCTCGCCCACTTTGCCCAGCACAACAGAGGCCAAGGTGATGCCGAACTGAGCACCAGCCAACATGATGGTGAGGTGCTCGGTTGCGTACCTCACTTTCGCAGCACGCCGATTGCCGTTGGCAATCATATTTTCCAGCCGGTCACGGCGGGACGAGATGAGAGCGAACTCCACGCTGACGAAGAACGCATTTACACCGACAAGAACGAAGGCGAGCACGATGGCCCAGATGGGGGACATGCCAATCACCTCGAATCTTCCGGTTGCAGCTGGACTCTATCTACTCGCCTGTTATCCATCGCCAGGACTGTGGCGACCCAGTGGAAACTCATACCCGATTCGAAGGAGTCTCGGGTCTCCCTTTCCGAATGCGGCAACGTCACTACGTCGCCCACCTTTGGAATGCGGCCCAGCGTGTCCATGACCAACCCGCCCAGGGTTTCATAGGGACCTTCCGGTGCGGTGTAGCCCACTTGGTCAAATAATTCGTCGGTGCGGGCGAGGCCGCTAATCTCCCAGATTCGCCCGGTACGGCGGAACTCGGCATCCTCTGCAGCGTTGTCATGTTCGTCCCAGACCTCGCCGACAATTTCCTCGACCACGTCTTCGATAGTCACGATGCCGGCGGTACCGCCGTATTCGTCGGCCACCAGCACCAACTGGGATCCTGCACTGCGCACTCTGTTGAGCACCGTGTCGCCGTTCAGAGACGCGGGCACGACGGGGACTGGCTTCGCCATCGAACGCAGGGTGGTTGTTGAGCGCTCGGCAGCTGGGATGCCGAAGGCGTCCTTGACATGGACCACCCCTAAGGTGTCATCCAAGTCTCCATGGGTCACCGGGAAGCGAGAATGTCCGGTGTCAAGGGCACGCCGCAGCAGGTCGAGGGCCGTATCGTCGGCGTCCAAACTCTCCACCGTGGACCGGGGCGTCATTAAATCCTCCGCGGAGGTGTCACCGAACTTCAGTGAGCGATCCAGAATCCGTGCCTTGGCTTGGGAGAATCCTCCATCACCCGTGGAATTTCGCACGAGCGCGGAAAGCTCCTTGGGGGAGCGAGCAGAGGCGAGCTCGTCAGCAGGCTCGATGCCCAGTTTCCGGACGATGACATTGGACAGGCCATTCAGTGCTGAGATGAACCACCTCAGGGCGGAATTGAACGTCCAGACCGTGGGGACGGTCAAGCGAGCAGCCTTGAGCGGTTCCGCAATAGCGAGATTTTTAGGCACGAGCTCGCCGAAGATCATGGAGAGTGCGGTGGCGATCACCAGGGACAGAATCAGTGCGATGGCCGACGATGCCGTCGGGGGCAATCCGCATAATTCCAGAAGCGGTCGCAAGAATTTTGCGAGGATCGGCTCGGCCAAATAGCCGGTGGCCAGTGTGGTGATGGTGATGCCAAGCTGTGCGCCGGACAGGACGAAACTCAAGTTGCCGTGTGCGCGGCGCACGAGCTTTGCAGTTGAATCACCCTGGCGCTGAACATGTGCCTCGACGGTGGAGCGCTCCATGCCAGTCATGGCGAACTCCACCGCCACGAAGAGGCCCGTTCCGGCCGTCAATGCGATGAAGCCCAGTAGGCCCAGCACGCTGAGCAAAATGTCCATGGGGTTAGCCTACCGCCGCCGTTTTCCGCGCTGATTGCGTGACTCACCCGCGCGCTGTCCGCGGTGTGACTTGTTCGCACTGCGTTGCTGAGCAGGTCGCGACCGGTTCTCTGGGGACGTTCGCCCGCCCGGAGCGACCACGTCCACCGCTTTGTGGATGTCCATCCGCTGCGGTCGCACTCCGGCCTTGGCCATCAGCTTCTCCACGTCGGGGAGCTGATCCTCGAAAGCGAGGGTCAGCACAGTACCCGAGGCCCCCGCGCGCGCGGTACGGCCGGCCCGGTGGGTGTAGGCCTTATGCTCTGCCGGCGGATCGATGTGAACCACCAGGTCCAAGCCGGGAATATCGATTCCGCGGGCGGCGATATCCGTGGCGACCAGAACAGTGGCTTTGCCCGACGAGAAATCCGCAATGGCAGCGGTGCGAGCATTTTGGCCCTTGTCGCCGTGCAGGCCTACCGCGGGAAGCCCTGTCTTCTGAAGGCGTTGCACAATGCGATTCACCCCGTGCTTCGTTCGCATGAACATGATGCTCCGGGTCGAGCCCTGGGCGATCGCGCGAATAGCGGGCCAGCGTTGCTCGCGTTCAGTCATCACCGCCAACAGATGCGTGATGTCCGGAGCAGTGCTGGTCCGAGAGCGATGGCCACTCGCGGTGGGCGTGGCAGCTGCCTCGCTAGTGGAATGCACGATCGGGTCGTTCATGTATCTGTCAATGAGGACCTGGACATCGCCATCCAGTGTGGCGGAGAAAAATAGGTGCTGAGCCTGTTTTGGGGTGGCGTCCAGAATCGATGTGACCTGGGGGAGAAAACCTAGGTCAGCGAGGTGATCGGCCTCGTCCACGGCGGCGACCCGAACATCCTGCAGCCCGAGTTCCCCCTGGCGCATGAGGTCCTGGGTGCGCCCCGGCGTGGCGACCAGAATGTCAACCCCACGGGACAGTGCCGTGATGTGTCGGGAGATCTTCACCCCACCAACGACCTCCATCACCCGCTGGCCCATGGTGGCTGCGAGGGGTTCCAGCCTCTCGCGCACCTGGACCGCAAGTTCACGAGTGGGCACCAAGATGATGGCCCTCGGACGGCCAGGCTTCGAGGCGCCGCGGGACAGGGCGGAGATGATTGGTAGGCCGAAAGTGAGCGTCTTGCCTGACCCCGTCGGCCCTTTGCCCAGAATATCGGCGCCGCGCAGTGCATCGGGGATCGCTGCTGCCTGGATCGGGAACGGGGTTTCGATCCCTTGGCGCTTCAGCTCATGGACGACGGGGACCGGCAGGTCGAATGACGAAAACTTCAGGTGTGCGCTGCGCTGCTCGGAGGGCACTTAAGCTTCAACCTCACTGCGATCTCCAGACCACAGTGTGTGGAAGGCGCCTTCCTTATCGATGCGACCGTATGTGTGAGCACCGAAGTAATCACGCTGGCCCTGCACGAGCGCGGCGGGCAGCCGTTCCGCGCGCAGGGAATCGTAATAGGAAAGGCTGGAAGCAAAGACTGGGGCAGGAAGGCCCTGCTGGGTTGCAGCAACCACCACGCGACGCCAGGAACCGATCAAGCCATCCAGCTCACCGAGGAAATATGGATCGAGCAGCAAGCTCTCCAGCTCTGGGCTGTTCTGGTAGGCATCGACGATGCGATTCAGGAACTTGGCACGAATGATGCAGCCGCCGCGCCAAATGGTGGCCATATCCTTCGGATCCAGGTTCCAGTCATACTCCTTCGACCCGGCCTGGATTTCGTCGAAGCCCTGCGCGTAGGCCACCATCTTGGAGGCATAGAGTGCCCGGCGCACGTCTTCGATGAAGGTTTCCCGGTCGGCCTCGGAAATTGCAGGCGACACGTCGCCGGAAGGCAACTTGCCCTGCGCTGCGCTGCGCAGCCCCAGCGAGGAGGACAGGGCGCGGGCGAATACGGCCTCCCCAATCCCTGTCGTAGGAATGCCCAGGTCCAGGGCTGCCTTGACAGTCCAGCGGCCCGTGCCCTTTTGGCCTGCTGCGTCCACGATGAGATCCACCAGCGGCTTCCCGGTTTCCGCATCCACCTGCGCGAGCACCTCTGCGGTGATCTCCACCAGGTAGCTGTTCAAGTCACCTTGATTCCACTCTCGGAACACCTCAGCGATCTCGGCGGGAGACATGCCCGCGGAGTAGCGCAGCAGGTGGTAAGCCTCGCCGATGACCTGCATGTCCGCGTATTCGATGCCGTTGTGCACCATCTTCACGAAGTGACCAGCGCCGTTAGGCCCGATGTGTGTGCAGCACGGGGTGCCATCGACCTTCGCTGAGATAGATTCGAGCAGCGGCCCCAGTGATTCATAGGACTCGGCGGGTCCACCCGGCATGATCGAAGGCCCGTTAAGCGCACCTTCCTCGCCGCCGGAAATACCCGCACCGACGAAGTGCAGTCCCTTCGCTCGCACGGCTGCCTCACGGCGAATCGTGTCCGTGTACAGGGCATTTCCGCCATCGATGATGATGTCGCCCTCATCCATCGCGTCGACCAGTTGGTCGATGACAGCGTCCGTGGCCTTGCCGGCCTGCACCATAATCAGCGCGCGTCGCGGCCGCTCCAAAGAGGCCACGAAATCTTCTATCGTCTCCGATGGGACGAAGGAGCCCGAGTCGCCGAAGGCGTCCATGAAGTGCTCTGTCTTCGCAAAGGTGCGGTTGAAGACCGCGACCGTGTGCCCGTGGTTCGCGAAGTTTCGCGCGATGTTGGAGCCCATCACAGCCAGACCGATCACGCCGATCTGAGCAGAGCCCGCGCGGGATGGAAGGTCAGTACGTGTAGAGGAAGGTGAAGAATCTTCGGCGGGGTTAGTCATGGTTCTTGATTCTACCTTTCCAATCCGCCGAATTTTTCTCGACGCCACACAGAACTTGAATCTGGCCAACCATGACAGCGTGGTTGCCTGACGGCGTAATTGCTCCGACGCATCCTCCGAGAATTTGGTCTTCTCACAGAATCTCCAACCGCGCGTGGCCAGCCAGATAGTCTAGGGAGCAATCTACGGACAGCAAGATCGACGGAAAGAGTGCAATCGTGGCGAGAGCTAGTGCGATGGAAGAGTTCAATGACCTGGCACAACGTGCGTCAACTCAAGAACTTACCCCGGCCGAGGTAGCAAAAATCAACCACTTCACGTCCTCATTTAGGAACCTGGATCGGCTGCTTGGCGTCTCCTTCCGGACAGCCGGCCCCCAGGGCGTGACCTTAGAACTAAACGTAACCACTGACCACATTCAACCTTTCGGGGTCACGAATGGGGGAGTGTACGCAAGCCTGGGGGAGACGGCGGCATCTATGGCGGGATATTTGGCCGCGGGAGCGGGACCGCTGGTCATGGGCACAAACAACAACACTGACTTCCTGCGGCCCTCGAAGCCAGGGGACGTGATCGTCTCGACGGCTGTCCCGGTGCACCTGGGGCGGACTAGTCAGCTGTGGCGCGTGGAACACGTCAACGAGGAAAACGGAAAAACGCTCGCGATCACGACCTTGAAAACAACGGTCATGCCTCGCGAGCGTTAGGGACCTGGATTCATCCGACAAGTAGCCGGCGGGATCGGTCCATGGGGCGGAACCCGAACTAGTCGGAGACGGCGCGGGTGTCGCGTCCCTCACCGAAGCGGAGGTTATCCCGCACCTCGATGGAGCGAATGCCTTCCTTATCCTCAAGGTCGCGCAGCTTGCGCAGGGCGTTCCTCGCGTGAAGCTGCTGGCGGGTCGCAACGAGCTGCCAGCGGCGGCGAGACACAGAATTGAGGCCCCAGCTGAACGCGGCGACCAGGCGGTTGCGGAAGCCCACCATGTACAACAGGTGCAGCAGCAGCCACATGATCCAGCCGGTAAAGCCAGTGACCTCTGCCTTATTCATCTTCACCACGGCATTGAAGCGGGAGACGATGGCCATGGAACCCTTGTCGAAGTAATTGAAGGGAGCGCGGGCCTCGGCGGAGGTGCCATTCTGCACCTCATCGATGATCGTCCGTGCCGCATACTGGCCACCCTGCATTGCCACCTGGGCGACGCCTGGGAGGCCGTCGAGGGCGATCATGTCGCCAACCACGAAGACGTTGTCGTACTTGCCCACAGACAGGTCGGGGTTGACCTTCACCCGTCCAGCACGGTCCGTTTCCACGCCCGCCTGCTCGGCGATGTGCTTACCCAGCGGGGAGGCGGCCACGCCAGCCGACCAGATCTTGGCATACGAGGGGATGAAGTGTTCTTCGTTGGTCTTCATGTCCTTGTAGGTCACGCCCTCGCGGGTCACGTTGGTGACCAGTGAGTTCAGCACGACCTCCACACCCAGCTGCTCCAGGCGCTGCGCGGCCTTGCGCCCCAGACGCTTGCCGAACGGCATCAGGACCTGCGGGCCACCATCAACCAGCGTGATGCGTGCGGAATTCGTGTCGATCTCGCGGAACTCGTCCCGCAGAGTGCGGTGGGCCATTTCGGCCAGCTGCCCAGCAAGTTCCACACCAGTCGGGCCGCCACCGACCACCACGAAGTTCAACAGGCGGCGACGCTCTTCTGGGTCGTCCGTGATCTCGGCACGTTCGAAGGCGCCGGTGATGCGGGCGCGGATTTCCAGAGCATCGTCGACCGACTTCATGCCCGGCGCGAACTCAGCGAAGTGCTCATTGCCAAAGTAGGACTGCCCGGCGCCGGCTGCCATGATCAGGTGATCGTATTCGAGCACCTCGTCCTTGCCACCGAGGTCTGCCGTGACGTGCTGGGCATCCAGGTCGATGTTGCGAACCTCGCCCTTAACCACGCGGACGTTGTCATCATCAGCGAGGATTTGGCGGATGGACGGTGCGATCTCGCCCTCGGAAAGGATGCCCGTAGCGACCTGATACAGCAGAGGCTGGAACAGGTGGTGGTTTGTGCGATCCACGATGGTGACTGCTACGTCCGAATCCTTGAACTTCTTCGCGGCGAAAAGACCTCCGAATCCGGCGCCCACGATAACGACATGGTGGCGTCCGCTCTGAGGGCGGTATGGGGTTGCAGTCATGTGGATGTTCTCCTAATTAACGTTTTGAGCTTGACTTCTGGAACGATCAGTCAACTACGACGCACGCCAGTCTAGTGCCATGTGACACATTCATCACGCCGCAGGGGGTGGACTGAACCCCGGTGCGACATTATTTGGATTTTCGTGGGTGAATTCGGTGTTGCCTATGCAGAATAATGTGGCATTTCAAGTAACTTTGGGGGGACTGAGCAGAAAGGAGGCCGGCGTCCAGTGGACTCTTCGCACGCTTCCTATGACCGGGTAACTACACAGCAAGTGGATGTGGAGCGCTGGCCAAATCTCCTGGAGCCTCCGCACGCTCGCTTTCAGTCGCTGCGCGCCCGCAAGTTCACTGAAAGGTTAGAAAGGCTTCTGACGTCCCATGGCGTGGAGCTCGATACCTCCGCGGTGCCCAACCTGGTCATGAAAGACGGCGAGGTTATCGACCGCGCTACCGCTAACGGGTGGCTAGGCCTGGCCGAGGGTTACATGCTGGGTGAGTGGACTGCGGAGCCCTTGTCGCAGGTACTCGGCGTCCTTCTCAGCCAACCCCTGGAATCTCGGCAGATGGAAATTTTGGGGAAGTCTCGCAAAAACCACCATCAATTTGGTGATGTCCGACCGGGCGAGTTGCCGGTGGGGCTAGTCGAACTCTTCGCGGGGGAAACCAGGGCCACGGGCGGAGCACTGTTTTCCTCTGGCGCGCGCACCACCGCCACTGAGGAGTTCAGCGATGGAAACGTCACATACCCAATGGACGTGACGTGGATGGGCGCGCCAGAGGAGGTCGATCGACGGGACCTAGATGACGCGCAGCGGCGTCGCATCAACGCAATGTTGGATGAGGCGAGCGTGGGACCCGGTGACAGGGTTCTGGAGATCCCCAGCTCTGGCGGCGAACTCGCCATTATGGCAGCTCGTCGTGGCGCCTCGGTCGACGTGCTCACCAGCGATGAAGAGCACGCAGACGCAGTCGAAGCCCGCGCCATCGCCGAAGGGGTAGCTGGTGCCATTCACGTGGAGGTGATTTCCGGGCCAATCCCGTCTCCCCGCCAATGGGCCGGTCGTTACCAGGCCATTTTTTCCATCGAGCGGATGGAAACCTACGGCCGCGGAGGGCTCCGCCACTTCCTACGTGCCCTTGACCGGATGCTCGCTAAGGACGGCCTGGCCATCGTCCAGTCTCTCGTTGCTTCAGGCGATGCGGACGATCGCCAGCGCACCAATGATTCGCTCGATGTCATGCGGGCCTACGTATGGCCTGCCCTCTACCTGTCATCGGTGGAGGAGGTGCGCCAGGCCACGGATAAGCACACGAAGATGCGCCTGCTCGCGCAGATCCACCTCGGTGACCACTGGCTGGCCACCGTCCCGCTGTGGAGAGCCAACTTTCAAGCCCGAGATCGCCAAGCTGCGGCTGCTGGATTCGACCAGGTATATCGCCGTTTGTGGGAGTTCCAGTTCGCCCTCCACGAGGCGCTGCTCAGCGGCGGCCACGTCGATTGCGTGCAGTTCGTTTTCCGGCCGCGCTAGCAATCTCCCGCGCGGTAGCCCGAGCAAACCGTGACACTCCGCTGATCGTTGCGGAACTCTTCCCACACCAGTTGCCGTACCCCATGAACCACAAGCCGTCCACGTCGGCGGAGGCCGTGGGCAAGGCCGACCGCACTCGTGGATGGCCGCTGTCTCCACGGAGTTTCACACCGGGAAGACCTTTCAACCACATCAGGTCATCCCGGAAGCCGGTGCACCACAGAACAAGGTCACTGTCCGAAAGGATTGCAGCATCTTCTTTGGGGACGCCACTAAGGACACTTCTGTTGTTTTCGAACAGCACGCCCGCATCACGGGCATGTTGGATATCAGGGGTGGAGATAATCTCGCCCAGTCCCCGAAGCCAGGATTGAATCTCCTCCGGCTGCGCCTGCCTGTCATCCGCCGGTCCGGAGGGGTGCCTCCGTCCCATCGCCAGCTGGTGGGCGTTGACTTGTGCTGTGGCGCTGAACAACACCGATCCATCCACGTCATCGGGCATGAGAATCGGTCTTTTTAACGTGAACCAGGTGGCATCGATCTGGGGAGCCATGCACAGCTCCGCGGCGAGTTGTCCACCGGAATTCCCGCCTCCCACGATGGCGACCTTGTGGGCGCCCGCTTCGATCAACTGCTGTGGGTTGCGATAGCTGCTGCTATGCATCTGCTGGACGTGGGGCCGCGTTGCTCGAAGCACTCCGGCCGTCGCTGGGACGAATGGGCGCCCACGCGTGCCCGTGGCTGCGATGAGATGGTCGGCTGTGTAGCTTTCCCCTGAAGCGCAGGTGAGGTGAAACCGGCCCGGCATGTTAGGCGATGGCGTCCCGACCCGGGAGACGCGTGACCCAAAGACCACCGGAACCTGTACTCGATCCCGGTAAAACTCGAGGTATTCGACGACCTCGCTGGCGTTGGGGTATCGGGAGGCTGCGGTGGGGAAACGAGGCCCCGGCAGACTCGAGGTCCCAGCGGGCGAAAACAGGCGCAGTGAATCCCAGCTATCGATCCAGCCGCCGCCTGGCTCATCGCGTTCATCGAGCACGAGGTGATCGAGATCGAATCGGTTGAGGTAGAAGGACGTGGCGAAACCAGACTGTCCACCGCCGACAACGATGACTGGGTAGTGGCACATTAGCGGATTGACTGCTTGGACGATTTCTTCTTTTTCTTCTGGCGCTGCATGTCGAAGAGCTTCCAGCTGGCGGGAATGACCACCGTGGCGAGACCCAGCAGGATGAAAATGTGCATGTGGCGCTGGATGAAGGGGAAACCGCCCAGGAAGTAACCGAGGGCCACGATACCGGCGCCCCAGATGGTGCAGCCGATGATGGACCACAGAGTGAAGGTGCGGTGCTTCATCTCGGAGATGCCAGCGACCA
Organism: Corynebacterium falsenii; assembly: GCA_001054945.1. GTDB lineage: Bacteria > Actinomycetota > Actinomycetes > Mycobacteriales > Mycobacteriaceae > Corynebacterium > Corynebacterium falsenii_A. Next base: position 51,061 of record JVKJ01000005.1, read on the forward strand.
CGGGGGTGAGGGTGCGGACCACGCCGATGAAGCGGGCAAACATCACGGTGATGGGGCCGTATTTATCGAAGAAGCTGTTGGTTTTCTCCAGCGCCTCCGGGCCAATCCACTTCATCGACTTCGTATCCAGTGCCTTTTTGCCCAATGTTCGGCCGATGAAGAATCCGCATTGGTCACCGAGGGCCGCGGACACGGGGATCAGAATCAACATCACCCACAATGGGGCGATGGGGTGGGGTGCTGCGGCGAGGATGCCCGCAGTAAACAGCAGAGTGTCACCTGGAAATATGAACCCGATGAGCACGCCAGTCTCCATGAAAATGATGGCGCAAATGCCGACAAATCCCACGGTTTGGATCAGGGAATCAACGTCGAACATTCCTGCGGGCACCTTCCGGCATGACGATGAGAACGGTTTGTATCAATTCTGGCCAGTGTAGTCCGATCGGCCAGAAAATCCATCGCCCATCCTAGCCATGGATGCCCTCGCGGGGGACATGGGTATGCACTGAGGCAAACGGGGGGTTAGACCTCGTGGAGGTGGAGATCCCTGGTTTCCTTCATCGCCAGCACTCCGAGGAAGGTAATGACGGCGACGACCGCGAGATACACGCCCACCATTCCTACGCCGAAGCTCTTGACCAGAGCGGTGGCGATGAAGGGAGCAACGGCGGCGCCCAGGATGGAAGAGAGGTTGTAGGAGATGCCTGATCCCGTGTAACGAACATTGGTGGGGAACATCTCTGGAAGGACTGCGGACATGGGGCCAAAGACCAGGCCCATCAGCAGCATTCCCAGTCCAAGCCACAGGCCCACAGTGAAGGTCGTCGCCGAACCGGTGGCCAGCAGAGGCTTGAAGGTGAAAGCGAAGATGACGATGCCCGCGGAGATGATGGTGAGGTAGCGCTTGCGGCCCATGCGATCGGCCCAGCCGCCGGAGAGGACGACTCCGAGCATGAACAGGAAGATGGTGATGAGCTGCAAGACCAGGAAGTCCTTATAGGCGATGCCCAGCCCCGGGGCCTTCTTCGGGTCAGCGATGCCGTAGCTGAGAACCCAGGTTGTGACCAGGTAGAACAAGGTGTAGCAGGAGAGCATCACGATCGTGCCCAGCAAGAGGGGCTTCTTTGCCGTAGCAAATACCTCGGACAGTGGGTTGCTGGCCTTTTTTCCAGACGCCACTGCCTGCCGGAAGACTGGGGTTTCCTCGAGCTTGAAGCGAACGTAGAGGCCGATGAAGACCATGACCGCCGAAAGAAGGAATGGGATTCGCCAGCCCCATTCCATGAATGGGCCGGTCTTGTCTGTGGGGGAGTGCCCCAGGGAAATGACGAGGATCAGGAAGAGGCCGTTGGCGAGGAAGAAGCCAAAGGGTGCGCCCAGCTGGGGCCAGATCGCCGCCTGAGCTCTTTTCCCTGGGGCCGCGTTTTCCGTGGCGAGCAGGGCAGCGCCGGACCATTCGCCTCCGAGTCCGAGGCCCTGGCAGAAGCGCATCAGTGCCAGCAGTGCGGGCGCGGCGATGCCGATCGTGGCATAAGTGGGGAGCAGTCCGATGATGAATGTGGCGATACCCATGGTCAGCAGCGAGGCAACGAGGGTGATCTTGCGTCCCATGCGGTCGCCAAAGTGGCCGAACATGATCGAACCCAAGGGCCTGGCGACGAAGGCGAGGCCGAAGGTGGCGAACGAAGCGAGGAGCCCCACGGTTGGATCGTCGTTTTTCGGGAAAAACAGATGTGGGAACACGGCGACGGCGGCCGTTGCGTAGACATAGAAGTCGTAGAACTCGATGGTCGTGCCGATTGTGGACGCTGTGATGATGCGCCGGCGGACCACCGGGTCGTCGATCGGAGCGGTTGGGGCGCTTCCGACCTCCACGGGCTGAGATGTCGTAGTCATGGAGCCTCGCTTTAGAGAGTGAGTACCGAATTGGTCAAAGGTGCTTAATTATCGGAGAACTAAGTGTTCAGATGATGGTACATAATATCCCGCTCTATGGGAAACGAGGGGTGAATTGGGTGACGTGTGATCGGAGTTGAGAAGTAGGTTGGGAGATCCGTCGAATAGCACAGCCGTCGAGGGGGCTAAAGACATAGAATGCACACATCTGAACCCATTAAGCAGAAGTCTGAAAGGCGAGTCGGGCATGAACCACGTCAAACTGGATGATGAAGGGGTTTTCCCAGATGGGAGCACACCCGATGCCATCATCGTCGGAGCTGGGCTAGCGGGCTTGGTTGCCGCCCATGAAGCTGTGAAATCCGGCCTGAAGGTCCTCATCCTGGAACAGGAAAACCGCAATAACCTCGGTGGCCAGGCATTCTGGTCGCTCGGCGGACTGTTTTATGTCAACAGCCCTGAGCAGAAAATGATGGGGGTGAAGGATAGCGAAGAGCTCGCCTGGCGAGACTGGGAAAATTCCGCGCAGTATGATCTCGCCCCGCAAGGCCAAGCTCTCCGCGACGGCGTGGATGCGAAGCCGGCCAAGAATGACTACTGGCCCCGGGCGTGGGGCCGGGAATACGTCCACTTCGCCGCTCACGAGAAGCGCGACTACCTCAAGGCGCTGGGTCTCAACGTGGTACCAACTGTGGGGTGGGCAGAGCGGGGATCGGGGGACGCCAGCGGTCACGGCAACTCCGTTCCACGTTTCCACCTCACATGGGGCACGGGCCCGGAAGTTGTCCGGGTTTTCCGCGAGCCGCTCGAGGAAGCTGAGAAGCAGGGCAAGGTGACGTTCCTGTTCCGCCACCAGGTCGACGAGGTGCTGACCAGCGACGGGCCGGGCTCTACGGTCATTGGGGTGAAAGGCAGTGTCCTGGAGGATACCGATCTTCCACGGGGAGAAGCTTCTTCCCGAACTGTCGTTGGCAGCTTTGAATTTCGAGCTCCGGCCACCGTCGTCACGACCGGCGGAATCGGCGGCAATCTCGACCTCGTACGCAAAACCTGGCCAACCGACCGCTGGGGACCCGCCCCAAAGCATATGGTCCAGGGCGTTCCTTCCCATGTCGATGGACGGATGATCCAGATTTCTCATCGGGCAGGTGCGAACCTGGTAAACACTGCCCGGATGTGGCACTACCCCGAGGGCATGCAGAATTGGAACTCCATCTGGCCCACCCACGGCATCCGCATCATTCCGGGTCCAAGTTCCTTCTGGGTTGATGCCGAGGGCGAACGGCTGCCACACAACATCATTCCTGGTGGAGACAACATCGCCGGGCTGTCCCACGTGGGCCGCACCGGGTACGGGTACAGCTGGTTCGTGCTGAATAAGGCTATCGCGGACAAGGAATTCATCTTCTCTGGATCAGAGCAGAACCCCGACCTGACCGACAAATCTTTCAAGAAGTTGTTGGGAAAGGTCGCGCCGGGGACTCACGTAGCCATCAAGGCCTTTATGGACCACGGAGAGGATTGGGTCGTTGCTGACAACCTGGACGACCTCGTCGAGGGAATGAATGAACTCGCGCAGGAATGGGACGCCGACGCTCCTGTCATTGACGCCGCCCGACTCCGCCGACAGATCGACGATCGGGACAGCCAGATCGACAACAATTTTTCGAAGGACTACCAGGTCAACTACATTCGAACCGCGCGAGGTTACCTGGGCGACAAGATTGTCCGGTGTGCGGCTCCCCACAAGCTTCTCGACAAAAAGAAGGGCCCGTTGATCGCGGTTCGCATCCGCATCCTGACCCGCAAGACGCTTGGCGGGATCGAGACAGACCTCTCGGGCCGCTGCCTTCGCGAGGACGGCTCTGTGCTGCCGGGGCTGTACGCCGCCGGCGAGGTCTCCGGCTTCGGCGGGGGAGGCATGCACGGCAACAACGCACTGGAGGGGACGTTCCTCGGTGGCTGCATCCACTCCGGAAAGCGTGTTGGAGAGAATCTCAAGTCCACGATCGCGGAATTGCCGCAGATATGATGAACGACCTTCCTTGGCACCGATTGACGCTGGTTCAATGGCGAGACCGCGTGGCGGCGACCTCCGCAACCGCAGGGCTCGAAGCAGCGCTGACCCGCATTGAACAGCGGAATTCCGCGATCAACGCATTCACCCAATTGTTGGCTGATCAGGCGCGCGAAGATGCCGCACGTCTAGATTCCCTGCCAACACATAAGCGCGGCCCCATGCACGGCGTGCCCATTGGCATCAAAGAAGAGATTGATGTGCGCGGAGCTGTCACGACCTTTGGAACTCGCGCCAACGTCACTCCCAAGACGGACGATTCGGCGATCGTGTCCCGTCTGCGGCGAGCTGGGGCGATCATCATCGGCAAGACCGCCATGCCAGAATTCGGCGCCTTCCCTTTCACAGAATCAGAGGGCTGGGGCCTGACGAGGAACCCGCATGATCTCACGCGAACGCCCGGCGGAAGCTCGGGAGGAAGCGCAGCCGCCGTCGCAGATGGCATGGTTCCCTGCGCCATTGGAGGCGACGGCGGCGGCTCCATCCGCATTCCAGCTGCCCATTGCGGGCTCGTAGGCCTGAAAACAGGGCGCGGTAACCTCCCGACGGCTCCGTATCGAGATTTGTGGTGTGACCTGGGGGTTTCGGGGCCACTCACGACGACGGTGGAGGATGCCGCCATCCTGTACCAGGTCCTGTCGGACTCCCGGCTGGATAACGATCATTCCTCGCCGCGCGCTCGCTCCGGGAACGTCCTTTCGGCTGAACCGCACAAGGAAGACACGCATGCGGGGCCGGAGGCGCCAACAAAGTTCCGCATTGGCGTCCACACCCGACCCCTGAACCCCCTGGTGCCCCCGGCGCGCGAGCACATCCAGGCGGTTCACCGGGTGGCGCGAGACCTGGCTGCCGCGGGCCACGAGATCGTCCCCCTTCGCCTGGAACATCGCGATCCCACCGCGGCTTTTGTCACCCAGATGTTCGCAGGCATTCGCGAGGAGATCGCCGGCCTGGAACATCCAGATCGGATTGAGCGGCGGCACAAGGTCACCCGAGTGATGGGGGCGTGGGCCACCCCGTGGGTCGTGAGGTGGGCTCGCGAATGGTCAGAGACGCTGGGGGAGGAGTTGGATCGTGAGCTCACGGAAGTGCACGGGGTCGACTTCCTCTTGACGCCAACGTTGTCCTGTCGGCCGGCGCGCGCTGGGATCCTGACGGGGAAAGGAGCGGTTGCCAGCCAGTTGAGCAGCCTCAGCTCCATTGCGTTCACTGCGCTGTGGAATGTCAGCGGACATGCGGCCTTAGCACTACCGGCGGGGCGGGGACAGGATGGTTTGCCGGTCAGTGTGCAGCTCATCGCGCCCCGACAAACGGAACGCGGAGGCGCCGAAAGGTGGGGCGACCGAGGGAACTGCGAGCACCGATTGCTCCGGCTCGGTGCTGCTATGGAGGCACACGGCGTGCTTCATGGTGCGCGCTAATGTGACTGCCGAGGCTGCCGGGGGATTGAGTTCGGAAGGCCTCCACACCAGTCCCTGCGGGCTTCCACACCAACACTTTTGGGGCACCGACCCCGGCCCCTGCAGCCTTCCGGGACCGCTGCCGGTAAGTTGAAATACCGTGTGAATGTACGTTCACTGGGAACAAAATCTGTTCGCGGGCCGCATCTGGCGGCCCTGAGTTATTGGCATCGGGGGATCCCCGGTGCCGATGGTTGTGGAGTAATTAGCTTTGATGAGAACAGTGAGAATCGCGTTGGCCTTCGTCGGCCTTCTCGTGGGAGCTGGATTTGCCACTGGGCAGGAAGTGATTCAGTACTTCATCAGCTTCGGTAAGAACGGCCTGTGGGGGTTGCTTCTGGCCGGGGTGGTCATGACTGTGGCTGGATCAGCCATCCTGCAGGTCGGCAGCTACTTCCTTGCCGATGAACACAAGATGGTGTTTCACAATGTTTCCCATCCCATTGTGAGCTGGATTTTGGATGTCGCGGTGACCGTGACATTGTTCGCGGTGGGTTTCGTGATGCTGGCGGGTGCCGGAGCCAACCTGGAGCAGCAATATGGTCTGCCCACGTGGATCGGCGCAGCAATCATGACTGTCCTGGTGATGGTGACCGGATTGATGGATGTGGACAAGGTGTCCAGCATCATTTCGACGGTCACGCCGCTGATCATCATCGCCGTGATCTTCGGCTTTGTGTACACGATGTTGCACCTGCCGGATAACTTCTCGGCGATGGCTGAGATGGCGACACACGAAGAATCTCCCGTGAAGCCTTTCTGGCTATCGGCGTTGAATTACAACGGCCTCGCGCTACTCCTGGGCGTGTCGATGAGTCTGGTGATTGGCGGCAACCACTCCAATCCGCGCCAGGTCTTTGTCGGTGGTCTCGCCGGTGGTGCGTTGTACACCTTGATGCTGGTCTTGGCTGGCTTTACGTTGTTGCTGAACATCGAGAAGGTGGCCGGCTCCGACGTCCCCATGCTGCAGCTGATGGATTCCATCAGCCCGATCTTGTCCAACATCATGGTGTGGATCATTTTCGTGATGATCTACAACACCTGCATCGGCATGTTTTACGCGCTGGGCCGCCGGCTCACCGCGAACCATAAGGGACGCTATGCGCCAGTCTTCCTGCTCACCTGCTTGGTGGGATACGGGGTCAGCTTCGTGGGCTTTGGGCAGCTGATGACCAGCGTGTACCCGGTGATCGGCTATCTGGGCATGTTCATGATCGTTGTGATGGTGGCCTGGTGGCTGAAGTCCCGCACTCGGATCAACAACGAATCTAAGCGGCGCCAGCGCATCTACGAATTGGAATACAAGCGCCAGCATCCAGATGAAAACCTCACGCAGAAGGAAGAAGAAGAGCTGCATGCCCGGCTGCAAAAATCCAATATCGACCGTTACGCACTTCGTGAGGTCATTGACACGGAAGTAAACCGTGACCTCGAAGGCACAGACGGCGTAGACGCACCGGATCTACAATCGTTCAAGGCGCAGACGCTGCGCGAGGACCACCGGACCGGGCGCTCCGATGGGAAATACGCCAGCCGCCCAGTAGGGGATAAGTAAGCCATCACGACGGCCGAGGTTCCGGGCATGACGGCAAGGGTGCCGCCCACGAACGAACCGCACCGAGAAACCTCTGCCCCCGCCCCCAGCGCGGCCAGAGGCCATTCTCGCCGGTCTTTCCTGAGAGCCTCGGCCCTCGGAAATGGCAGCCGGCTCGTTCCATTCCTCCGCCCTGCTCGCGCAGATGAGGGCCGAAGGACATTTCCCGCGTCTGTCTGACCAGGTGGGGAAGAACGTGGGCAATAATGGAGACTTCCTCGTCGCCGTGGCTCTTCAGTGCGGGGATTTCAGTGCTCCCCAGGGGCAGGCCCATGTCCTTCGCTTCAAGTACCTCGCGAATGACCGTTACGGTTTTCCTGCAGCTGGCGCCCCCATTTGGACGCCATTGGGAGACGTGGGTGCCGGACTCACGTGGCATGCTCTGGGTGGCATGGTGCTGGACGGCTCACCGGTTCATGGGGGAGAAGCAGGCGCGGCAACTTCCACTGGTCGTGTGCATGGTTACGACAATCTCTTGGTGGTGGATGGGTCCTTGTTGCCCGGCTCTTCGGGCATGGTCAATCCAACGTTGACCATCACTGCCGTGGCAGAGCGCTGCATGGCGAATTACTTTCGCACGGCCACCAGCGACACTTAGTCGCGACCGCCGACGTAGGCGACGGCCTCCACACCCTCCGCACGGAACGTCTTAAGCGCACGAATGTTGTGCGGCGACGAGGTCACGATCACAGCAATCCCGCCGTGCTTCTTGATCGTCTCGCGGGTGTTTTCTGCGTTTTGAATCGTGTTGCCGGCTTTGTCTTCTTGAGTGATGGGGTTGACCACCCCGCGGGCGCGCAAGCCCTCAGCCATGGCCGCGGCCTCTGTGGGGCACTTCTCGCGGGTTTTGCCGCCCGTGACAATCACCGGGTTGTGGGGATGTCGGACGGCGAGTCTAGCGGTGGCGTCCAACCTATCTTTGAGAACCTGTGGCATGGAGCAGTCCTCGCCCAATTGAGCGCCGAGGGTGATGATCGGCGCATTGGGATTGTGCTGGGTGAGGGCGTGTGCGGCGATCGAGCTGACAACCGGGAGGTCGACGAGTCCGCGGATTTCTTTGACACCTGGGGCGAAGTCTCCCTGGGGGATGGAGGAGCTGGAGCCAGGGGTGCTCGGAGATGAGGATGATGCAGGTTGCGCTGAGGCCAGGGGAGTGAGTGTGGCAGCTGTAAGGGCGCTCAGCGACATGGCCGTGATACCAGCGGCCGACAGTGTTCGGCGAGCGATCGAATTGTTTCGGGTTCGTCGTAACATTGCAACAACATTACATTTTAATACCAATGTTATGTAGCCGAATTTCTGCGAAAGTTGAGACGACGGCGACCGGTCACGGGTGAGCGTTTTTGGATGGCGGGCTGCCCTCCGTGTATGCAGTCGGTGCAGCTTTGTATGTGATGCCGCGGGGGTACATTCACGGGGGGAATGCTGTCAAAAAAGCCGTCACGGGAGAGTGGTGGCGTCCACTCCCTACTTTGGTTGAGTACCTATGGCGGCGACAATGGTTCCAACCAGAATGAGGGTGATGCCTGTCAGTGCCAGCGGTGAAATGTGTTCCTTGAACACGAAAAAGCCAATAAGCGTGACGGAAACAATGCCCACACCTGCCCACACAGCGTAGGACACGCCTACGGGAAGGGATTTCAGGGCGATGGCGAGTAGATAAAATGAGCCGAAATATAGGGCGACGGCTCCGGCGCTAGGGGCGAGCTTTTTAAACCCATCGCTGGTGTTCAGGAGACTAGTGGCGACGGTCTCCAGGAGAATGGCGATGATGAGTAGAGCCCAGGGCTTCAATTAATCCTCCGATTCAAAGAGTAGGCGTTCTTCGCTGTCAGGGATGATGCGCAGGAGGCACAAGGGGGTGCCGACGCCGATGAGGCAACCGGCGATGGTGTCCGTCAGCCAGTGGACGCCGAGATAGAGGCGGGAACCAACGATCAGCGTGGTGAGGAATACGGCGGCGAACCACGAGGCGATTTTGGCCCAGGCTGGGATGCGGGTTGTGCTCAAGACGAATGCGAGGGCGAACATGAGCGCGGCGGTGCCCGTTGCGTGGCCAGAGGGGAAACTAAAATCCGTTTCTGACACGAGCTGTTCAATCAGCGGCGGGCGCTGGCGGTGGAATACAAGTTTGAGCACGTGGGTGATCGCGGAAGCGATAGCGACGGAGCCGATGAGGAAGCCAACAGCGCGTTTGCGGCGAGTGATGAGCCACACCAGGAGGCCGCAGAGAGCTGCGAGGATGAGGGTGCCTAGTGGAGAGAAGAATGCGGTCACGGTCTTCATGAACTCATTGACGGGGATGGACCGCCGTTCGACAAAGTCGCCGTGGATATCCAAGTCCTCGTTGGTGATGAAGGACTTCTCAATAAGCAGGCCCAAGATGATGGCGGCGAGGATCATCAGCAATCCTGTGACCAGAGCAGGCTTCTCGATGCGGTTTTTCATGAGTTCCATTGTGCCTGATGATCCGGAGTGCGCCGCCGTCTGGGGAGCTGTGCTGGCAAGAGGGTATCGATTTCAGAGGCGGTTCAGGGTGAATTGCCGGCACATTCGTGAATGGGCGGTACAAACTTTGAGGCAGCACAGTGATGAGGTGCGCGGCATAAGTATGAGACGGCACAACTATGAGGTGCGCGGCACAAGAATGAGATGTCGACACAAGCAAGCGATTTGTGGGTGGGAGAGGCTTCACCCATTCAAAGTGTCATAATGTATATTATCGGCTAAAGGGGTGGGTTGCGGGACAGGAGATTGTTTGCCTGGTGCTTACGAGAATGCCCGGTTGAGATCCTTGGGCATGCCGAGGAGCTTGCCGGCGCTCGTCGCTCGCCTGGGTTGTCGTGCGCTAGCTGGATCCGTGGTCGGGTCCGCAGCCGGATCTGGAGCGGAATCTTCGGTCGGATCCGCTGCCGGAATTGCGGAATTTGTCAGAGTTGCGGCGTTTGGCGTTAGATTTTGGCTCATTTTCGACATTGAATGCCGCAAGTCGAAATCTATGAGCGCTCGCGTGGTTGGTGTGACTTATGGGGAATCGATTGTTCCTTGCCTGGCGGTTCACGTCTGGGCAATCGCCATTGGTGAAACAACCCTGGCGGATCTCTTCCGCCCTATTTCTGCCGTCCATTCCAGGCGCAACTAGTCGCGCCTAAAACGTCACAGTGACGTTTCGGTGGCACTTTCTGCACCCCACTTGCAACTCACAATCCCCACTCAACCATCGCGGTGACTCAGCCCCCAGCGGCCGCGATTTGGTCCGCCATCACTATGCCAGCCACGGAGAAATAAATGATGAGCCCTGTGGCGTCCACAAGCGTGGACACTACCGGTGTGGAGAACACTGCGGGGTCCACGCCCAACTTCTTCGCAACCAACGGCAACACCCCGCCGACAATGCACGCCCAGGAACAGATCGCAATGATGGTCAGTCCAATCGTCAGCCCAACACGCGGCGAATAGATAAAGGAGATGATTGGAAAGATCACCACCGCCAAGAAGCATCCGAGCATGAAGCCAACACGGACTTCGCGCCACACCACGTGCCACACGTCTTTGGGCCGCACCTCGTTGACAGCTAACGCGCGAACCACGGAACTCGCAGCCTGAGAACCGGCATTGCCGCCCGTACCAATGATCATCGGCACAAAGACCGACAAGACGACCACGGCCTCGAGCGTCGACTCAAATACCTCCATGACGTTGATGGTGAGGAATGCTGCCAGGATCAGCACGATCAGCCACACCCCTCGTTTTTGCGCCAGTTTGAATACCGTGGCGGTCAGGTACGGCTCATTCAGTGGTTCAGCACCGCCGGCGCGGTACGCGTCCTCGGTGACCTCGGCCTCGAGGACTTCCATAGCGTCATCGACCGTGATCAGACCCAATATTCTGCCCTCGTCATCCACGACAGGCAAGGCCAGCAGGTCCGCTTCCTGGATTAGACGCGCCGCGATCTCCTGATCCTCGTAGACGGACACGGAGTGATGTTCTTGATGGAGCAGATCCCGCATGAGGGTCCCCGTCGGCGCGCTGACCAGCTCGGATAGATTAATCATCCCGAGGAGCCGCCGGGAATCATCGGTCACCGCGACTACGGCAATTCCGCTGCGCGAAAGGTTCCGCGCCTGGGTGGTTCGCCAGCGCTGTTGCAGTTTGTCCAGCGCCTCCTCGCGAGTAGATTCAGGCGACAGCACCGTTGGCATGGGCACCATCAGTCGCCCAGCTGATTCCGCCGGGTACCCGAGCAGACCCGAGGTCACCTTCCGCTGGTCAGGTGGGAGCCCTTCCAGGAGTCTGGACGCCACCTTTGCCGGCATCTCGTCCAACAGCGCCACCTGATCATCCGGGGCCAATCCAGCGAATATCTCCCCCACGTGGTCGCCGCGAAGCGCGTCCAACAGTTCTGCTTGGTGTGCGGGATCCAAAAGCTCGAACACCTTCAACGCGCGTCGTTTGTTGAGAAGTCGGAAAGTCACCGCCATCTCTGTGGTGCTCAAGCGACTGAGCTCCTCGGCAACTTGCACCGATTTCCGCGAACTCAGCCAGTGGCTCGCTCCATCCAAGTTCTGAGCGTCCAGCAGCTGCTGGAGATCATCTTCCCGAGCGTCCACGGCCTCGCTCATCAGCGCTCTCCCCGACCGCTATCTTGCCGGTTCTGTACGCCGTCCGTGTGCCCCGGTTGCAGCTGCCAGCCTTTCTTCAGCTGCCACGCCGTGACGAGGAAGAACAGGCCACACAGGCATGCAAAGAACACTCGCACCCAGCTCATATCCTGCAGCAACCACCAAATGAACACAGCCAGTGCTACGAGCCGCATTATTTGGCTCATTTTCATCATCTCTGGAGTCATGGTGAATGCTAGCCTTTCGAGTCGGTCGTGCGCGGGATCAGCTTGTGTACATTCAGCCCACAATGCCAATTCCACCTTCTATGGACTGGGGCCCCTGGTTAGCTCTTTCCAAGCACGAGCATCAGGTCAATTGTCCCCTCTTCGGAGATTTTAGACGCAACAAAACGCGGGCTCTTCACGTCAAAATCCGACAGTTTGATGGGAAGATTGGACTGCGTGATCACCTTGTCCCCTGTCCGCAAGACCTTCATGGGAGCTTCGATGTGCTGCCGCTTGCCGTGCAGCTCCAGGTCGCCTTCGATGTTCACGGACCCCGGAGTTCCGTCGGCGGGGACTTTGGACAGATCCACCGGCTTGGTCAGGTCAAACGTCGCCGTTGGATACATATCTGTCTGCAGGATGTGATTCCGCACGTTATTGTCCCGCTTCTGATTGTCGCTGGAAATATCGGCGACTTTCACCTGGATCTTCCCCTCCTTCAGCGTCTCCCCCTTGACCTGTACCTGTCCGGTCACTGACTCCCCATTTGAATTATCCGCGCGTCCAGAGGTTGTCTTCCGTTGTCCGGGCAGGACCTCATCGAACGTGTACCCAGCTTGCGTGTGGTTTGAGCCGAATCCCTTTTCCACATTCCACGTTCCATCCATCTCCACGGTCGCGGGTTCGCCACCGCTTCCCAGGTCAGCGGTCTGGAGCCCCCGGTCGTGGAAGAGCTGATACACGAACGGGCCGATGCTGAGGAGCGCCAGTGCGGTACACGCAATGACACCGAGGGTGATGATGGCTTTTCGCATGCCTCTTACCCTAGTCCGACCACGTATTTTCCTGGAAATTTTTCGCTCCCCTTTGGCCTGCAATCAGGTCAGGGTCCCTATTTAATGGCTCTGGAATGCGCGACTCAGTGTTCCCCTCGAAAGGTCTCAATTTCGCGCGCGAGGGTCACGAGCTCTTCGGTCAGGGTTTGGACGCCACTGCGGTCCTCCCCTTCCGCCACGGCGGTGGAAATATCCTCCGCGGCGCACCGCAGCTCGAACAATTGGTCGTGAAGCATCTCTGCCTTTTCGGCCGAGAGAATGAGGCTATCGGCGGGAATGGCAGTCCCTTCGAGCAACTTACGTTGCTCGTAGGCGCGCTGCCGACAGGACTGATCACAGTATTTCCGCTTTCGGCCGGACGGGTTGTCGGCCATCTCCTTGCCGCACCAAGCGCAGCGGCGGGGGTTGTTGCGCATGGAACAAAGTCTAAGGGTTGTGCGTTAAGACCAATCGTGCGCACTATTAATTTTTCGCACCTCATGTGCGGAGTCGCACGGACAAAGTTTAGAATGCGTAGGTTACCCCTACTCGCCGGTACGAAGGAGATTTAAGGCACTATGGCCGACCGCGTTTTAAGAGGCAGTCGAATGGGAGCCGTTTCCTATGAGACGGACCGTGATCATGATCTGGCTCCCCGCCGCACGGTGAAATACCAAACGGAGGCGGGAGAGATCTATGAGGTGCCTTTTGCGGATGACGCCGAGATTCCCAACGAATGGCTGTGCAAGAACGGCCAGATGGGCACCCTCATGGAGGGCGACGGTCAAGAGTCCAAGCCGGTCAAGCCTCCTCGCACCCACTGGGATATGCTGCGTGAACGTCGCTCTATCGAGGAACTGGATGTGCTCCTCGAGGAGCGTATCGAGCTATTGCGGAAACGCCGCCGTCACGCAATGAAGTTGATGAAGGAACAAGAAAAAGAAAAGGGCAACAAGTCCTAAATCCCCAAGCAGCGGGAGCGCAACGACGAAAGGGGCTGGCCGAATTGGCCAGCCCCTTTGTGCTGCTATGTGCTGTGCACTACGCGCTGCATTACTTGCAGCGCCACATACTTCCCGCCTCCACCCCACCCAGAGGGTGAGGGATCACAACTCGGACGTTAGTCCTGCAAAGCGTTCTTTGCGGTGCCGTATCCGATGCGCCAGAACTCGGAGGCAAGGTTCTTAATTTGATCAGCGCGGTACTTCACACCCCACAGGGTTACCTGAGACAGCGCTTCCGTGACGATGTTCCCGCTCATCTTGGACTCGCCGATCTCCCGTTCGGTGAAGGTGATCGGAACCTCTCGCACATCGAATCCGGCCTGCACAGCGCGCCAAGCAAGGTCGACCTGGAAAACATAGCCCGCCGAATCGACGGCGTCCAGATTAATCCCCTCGAGGACTTCGCGCCGGTACGCGCGGTAACCACCGGTGATATCAGACAGCCCAGCCCCCAGAGCGACGGCGACATACATGTTCCCACCGCGGGAGAGAAACTGGCGGCTCGCGGGCCAGTTGACGGTCTTGCCACCCTTGACATAGCGGGAGCCGATGACCATCTCCGCGCCCGAATCGATCCGATCCAGCAACAGGTGTAGCTGTTCGGGAGCGTGAGAGCCGTCCGCATCCATCTCGCAGAGGACCTCGTATCCCTTATCCAGGCCCCACTTGAACCCTGCGATGTAGGCGCCACCTAATCCGCCCTTACCCTGGCGGTGCATGACGTGGACGCGGGGATCCTTTTCGGCCATCTGGTCGGCGATCTTCCCGGTGCCGTCGGGACTACCGTCATCCACGACCAGCACGTCGACGCGATCCGGCTCCGCATCGAAGAGACGCTTAGTGATCAGTGGGAGATTTTCGCTCTCGTTGTAGGTCGGGATGATGACCAAAGTGTGGTCGCTGAGCTTCGCCATGAGTCTTCTGGAGCCTCTCTGCTAATTCAGGGTTCGTGCCGGTTTAGGAATGTTGCCGGGATGATTTCTTCTTTGTCGTGGCCCGCGGCGTGGCCGCCGGGCGTGCAGCTCTTCCAGCGTACATCGCCAAAATGACGGCAGCGCATCCGAGGGCGCTGAGCACCCATTCCAGCACCGGGCCAATCCGAGCGGATAGGGTCATTGTATCGCGCAGCGGAATATCTGCCTGGAGGATATCCGGGGTGAAAATCCGAGACTGTTTGGTCACCGTGCCGTCCGGCTGGACGATCGCCGAAACGCCCGAGGTAGCGGCGATGACCACTGGTCGGTCGTATTCCAACGCGCGCATCCGATTCATCGCGAGCTGCTGGTAAGTCATATCGGTGAAACCAAATGTCGCGTTATTGGTGGGGCTTGTCATGATTTGCGCTCCGTGTCGAACGGAGTCTCTGAACGCGCCATCGAAGGAGACCTCGTAGCAGGTCGCGACCCCGACCGCGACGTTGTTCATGTGCACCACTCCCGTGCCGTGGCCGGGCTGAAAGTTTCCAGCCTGGTCGACGTAGGAATTCACCTTCCGGAGAAGATCTCGGAACGGCATGTATTCGCCGAAGGGCTGCAAGAACTTCTTGTCGTGGAATTCTCCAGCGCCCTCTGGGGTCCACACGACCATTCGGTTGTGTTCAGGGGTCACCGTCCCGACGAGGATTGGTGCTCCCACCGCATCGACGGCACCACTGATGGCTTCAGCGGCGGACTCATCGCTGAAGGGGTTGACGTCACTGGCATTTTCCGGCCACACCACGATGTCCGGTTGTGGGGCTTTCCCGTTCTTAATGTTTTCACCGAGCTCTTCGGTCCGATGAACGTGATTGTTCAGCACGGCACTGCGCTGAGCCGCGAAGTCCAGGCCCAGGCGGGGCACGTTGCCCTGAATCGCTGCTACATTCCGAGTCTCCCCTTCTTTGGAAGCCTGCTGACGTTGGTTGTTCGTAATGGCCGTGAAGGCGACTGCTCCCAACAGGATGACGACCACGGATGCCGAGAGGGGGACTGACTGGCGATAGAACCCCAGTCGAAGGTGTCGGATCAAGACGGCCAACAAGCCTCCAATGAACACCACGGCGAAGGTCACCACGGCTGGGCCACCGACGGTGATCAGCATGGCCAATGGCCCGCCGACCTGCCCCCAGGCGATTCGGCCCCAGGGGAACCCACCGAACGGCCAGGAGGATCGAAGTAGATCCACCGCCACGAACCACAGCGCCGCGGCGAGGGACAGGAATACTCCCCGAGTCATTGAGGCCTTCTGTCGGGCTGACGTATTCGCTTTCGCAAAGTGACCGGATTTCGCCGAACTAGATGGCCAAGCATTCCCGGGAGCGCCCCATAGCCATAGCTTCTTCAGACCCCAGCCGAACAGCAACAGATACAGAGTCTGCACTACGGCTAGCGCAATCCAGGCGGACGCACCCACAAATTCGCCGATCCAAGGCAAAAGCAGCGCGTACATCGTGAATGCCTGAACCGCGGTCAACAGCACTGCCCGGCGAGCGGTCACGACGGTAAAGAAAAGCGCGAAGCCCAAAGGGCCAGCCCACCACAGGCCTGTCGGCTGAAAGGTAGAAAACAACATGAGGCCGGAAAAACCGGCCCCCAGCACGCGAAACAGTAGACCCATCAGCGCGGACCGGGTCCACGGTGATCACCAAATTCGTCGCTTCGGTGATCGATTACCTCGCCCCACCCCGGGATGTCGCGCGTGGCGGGATCGCCATAAAAGGATGCTGTGGTGAAGGTGGTTCCACCCAGCTTGGCGATCTTGCGCTTAGCGGCCTGCCCCAGCGATTGGCTCACGAGTCGTCGGGTTGGCGGCAAGATGAGCAAGATACCGCAGACGGTGGAGACAATTCCTGGCAAAGCCACCAGGAATGCCCCCACTGCGGTCAGGGCAGCGTCGCCTGTAAGCCGGCCCGGGTGGGAGGTATCAGTCTTCACACGCCGGGACAATGCACGCATTTGCCACCCGGCCAGCGCCACACCGGCGATAAAGAGGATGGCAAGGATCAGCAGTGCCCAGCCGAAGCCAACGGCCCAGCCCAAGGCCATGAACGCAAACAGCTCGACCAGGAAATATGCAGCAGCAAAAACAGGCATGTGTGTCAGTGTAGCCGTCAGGTCTACCGCGGCGCCCTGCGCCACAACCACCGGGGAATCACGGGCATCATCGCCGCCAGCAATCGCAATCGGCCTGGAATCCACACATCCCAGGCGCCATCATTGACCCCGTGGACGGTGTGGCGAGCCACCACGTCCGGTGTCGAAGACATCGGAGCAGGTGACATCCCCTCCGTCATCCGACCGATGACAAACCCCGGCCGGACCACCATCAGGCGCACCCCAGAGCCACGCAGTGCATCCTGCATCCCCTGACAAAATCCGTCTAGCCCAGCCTTCGCCGAACCGTAGACGTAATTGGGTCGACGGACGCGAGCACCAGCGATCGAAGAAAAGGCCACCAACGTCCCCCTCCCACGCTGCTTCATCCGGGCGGACAACTCCGTCAATAACACAGCCTGAGCAGTGAAATCAGTGTGCAGCACTCGATATACCTCGCCACCGTCCCGCTCTGCCTTATCCTGATCCCCCAGCACGCCGAACATGGCCAGCGCCAGGTCGATCGGCCCGGTGCTTTCCATCGAGTTGAGGAGATCGGGGAATTTCGCCGTATCGGTGGCTTCAAAATCCCACACAAGAACCTCCCGCGCCCCGAGCGCGCGAAGCTCCTCCCCTAGCTTCTCCATCGGCGCTCTCCTGCGCCCGGCGAGGTGAACCCTGTTGCCGGGGGCGAGCATCCGCGCGATGTGCTCGCCGATCTCACTAGTGGCGCCGAAAATGGCAACTGTGTCTGCTCTGCTTGTGCTCATGCTCACGTACCTTAACCGTCGAGAGCGACCACGCCACGCCGAATGGCCGCGACGGACTTTCGCGCGGTGGCCTTCACATCCTTCGAATATCCCGTGCGTGTGATCTGCTCCAACAGATCGATCACCCGCCGGCACCACCGCACGAAGTCTCCCGGGGTGAGCTGCGCTCCGGAGGCTTCCGCCGCGGTCAGGCAGTACTCCAACGGACCTCCCGCGGTCCACTGGTGAAGTGCGGTGGCAAAGCCCAGCTCTGGCTCACGGGTCACTTCGATCTTGTGCCGCTCCTCGTCGGACCGCAGCTCCTGATAGATGCGCAAAGTTTGCTGGACAGCCGTCGCGAGTTCCTCTGTTGGCAACTCCGAGCGTTCGGAGGTTTCGCGCCGATTTTCGAAAACGCAGACAGAGACTGCGGCGGCGAGCTCAGCGGGATCGAGGTCATCCCAGATTCCACGCCGCAAGCACTGGGCCACGAGCAGATCGGATTCGTGGTGGACGCGGGCGAGCCGCTCGCCCTCCATCGTCACGCGCGCGACAGGTTCGTTGTCCTCACCGATGCCGAGCTCGACATACTGCAGCTCCTCCAGCAGGGCCAGGATGCGGTCGAACTTCAGCCCCAGGGTGTCTCCGGTGCGCCGGTTGTGTTCCTCTTCGAACGAGAGCCGTCGCTGGGCCTTCAGGTATTGTTCCGCCGTGCGGCAGAGTTCCTCCCGTTCCGCCCACGCATGCACCGGGTGGACGTGGACACGGTCGCGGATTGTGGACGCCATTGCGGAACTCCCCCGCGCCTTCGGCTTCAACTTGGCGGGTTTGTCCACGTGCATGCGCCGCAGTTTCGCTGCGACGGAGCGGGACTGCCTCTTCGGGTTCCGTTCCACACCGCGGTGAAGACGCATGTGCCCACACAACACCGGGACATTGCCGAACATATCCGGCGAGACGCGCTCGACCCAGCCATCTTCCAGGATGATGGTCGGCCGGGGGTGACGAGGTGAACTGTCGCTCCGGGCTACTACCGCGGTCGTGGGGTTTTTCCCGGTCGGCAGCGCAATGATGTCCCCCACGGTGAGTGACCGCAGAAGCTTGGCTGTCTCCACCTGGCGATCATCGATGGCGTCCCTCTTCGCCTTTCTTTCCTCGTGGGCGAGCTCGCGGCGAAGGGATGCGTACTCCACGATAAGCGAGAAGGCATCTTCCGTGCTCTGATCGTCCGGGAAGTACTTCTGATGCAGCTGAGATTCGAGGTCCTTGCGCCGTTCGGCCAATTGGCGGCGGCGCTTCTCCACTGCTTCGGCGCGCTCGACCACATCGCCATTGGCTTGGTACTGCGCGAAGGACCGCTCCAGGAGGCGGTGGGAGTCGGCAAGGCCCCTGGTGGAGATGAGGTTGACGGCCATGTTGTAGCCCGGGCGGAACGTGGAATCCAACGGGTAGGTCCGAGTGGAGGCGAGGTCTGCCACGGCGTAGGGGTCCATACCCTGGCTCCACAGGACCACAGCGTTACCCACGGTATCGATACCGCGGCGACCGGCGCGGCCTGTCAACTGGGTGTATTGGCCCGGTGTGAGATCCACGTGGGCCTCGCCGTTGAACTTGATCAGCTTCTCCAGCACGACACTGCGCGCGGGCATGTTGATGCCCAGGGCCAGGGTCTCCGTGGCGAAGCACGCTTTGACCAAACCTCGGCTGAACAGGTCCTCCACAATGTGGCGGAACGCGGGCAGCATGCCGGCGTGATGGGCTGCGTATCCATTGCCAATGGCGCGGCGCCACTGGCGGAAGCCGAGGACCTTTAGGTCTTCTTCGGGGATTCCCGCCACGCCCTCATCGACGGTGCGGAAAATTTCTTCTTTCTCACTGGGAACGCTGAGGTCTACCCGGTCTACGAGCAGTTGCTTCACCGCGGCGTCACACCCCACCCGGGAAAAGATGAAGTAAATCGCGGGGAGCATTCCGGCCCCGCCCATCCCTTTGATCACATCGGTGCGCTTGGTTCCGCGGCGCCGTCCGCTATCTTCCGCTTTGGCAGCAGCGGCGACGACGGCCCGATTGACGTTTCCAATGTGCTGGTCCTCGGGCGGGACCGGTTTGCCGCGGTGGCTCGCCTTCGGGCGACGTCCACCTTCGAATAGCGGGAGGATCTTCTGCCCGACCATCAGGTACTGATTCAGGGGGACGGGGCGAGTGTCCGTGACAATTATGTCCGTATCGCCGCGGACGGCGGACAGCCAGCCTCCAAACTCCTCCACATTGGACACAGTCGCGGAGAGAGAAACAAGGATGACGCGGGGATCCAGGTTGAGGATGGCCTCTTCCCACACGGGACCGCGAGACTTATCAGCGAGGAAGTGTACTTCGTCCATCACCACGTGGGTCAGCCCGGCCAGCCGATCCGATTCCGCGTAGATCATATTGCGGAGCACCTCTGTGGTCATCACCACGATCGGCGCGTCGCCATTGATCGTGCTGTCGCCAGTCAACAATCCGACGTTGAGCTCACCGTACTTCTCCACCAGGTCGTGATACTTCTGATTGCTCAGTGCCTTGATCGGGGTGGTGTAGAAACAAGTGCCGTCGTTGTGGAAGGCGGTCCATACGGCGAATTCGCCGACCACCGTCTTGCCCGCACCCGTGGGGGCGCCGACAAGAACTCCCCTGCCCTCTGCGATGGCCGAGGCTGCATTGAGCTGGAAGGGGTCGAGGGGGAAGGAGTATTCCGCGCGAAACCGCTCCACTTCCGCGGGAAAGGATTGTCCTTCGTCGGAGTGGAGCGGTTTCTGGTGGGGCGAGTTCATCTAAAGGACGTCGTCAAAGTAGCCGTTGGCTGATCCGGTGGACGACGGGCCGCCGGATCCGCCGCTGTCAGCCGGGGGGTGTGCCGGCGCGGTGGAATCGCCCCTCAAGTCTAGGCCGTCGCGTCGACCCTGGGGTTCCTGGATGGGGCGTGCCCCGCTGCGGCTGGCCGGCGCGGCGGCAGCGCGTCCGGGGGCGGTGGCCTCTGGAGAGCCAATCCCGGATGGCCGAGCGATCGGCGAGGCGCCCAATGGTCCGGACTCGACTTTCGCTTCATAGCCCGCGTGTTGTACCGAGCCTGAGGGGGAATCAATGCTGGTCGGGCGGTCGATCGGGGTTGAAGCGTCGTCGGAAACATCGAGCCACGTGTAGGCGCGACGATCTCGGCGCTTGTCATTGACCCGGGTGATCTGGATGGCGATTTCCATGGCTAGGGTCAGGCCGATCGCCAAGACGATCATGGAGTACGGATCCTGCCCCGGTGTGATGACAGCAGCGAAAAAGAACAGCCCAACGATGATGAATCGGCGCTTTTCCTTCAACGTCTTATAGGACAGGATGCCCATGGCGTTGGCCAGCACCGTCAACAGCGGCACCTCGAAGCTCACGCCGAAGACGAGGAGAAGACCAATGACGAATTGAAAGTACTTCTCACCGTTGAGTGCCGCGATCTGCGCATCGGAACCAATGGTCAACAGAAACTGCAGCCCCAGCGCTAGCACGAAGTAGGCCAGGACGGCGCCGAGCAGAAAGAGCGCGCTCGCTGCGGAAACTACTCCAAAGGTCCAGCGCCTCTCGTTCTTCTTGAGCCCAGGGGTGATATATCCCCAGATCTCCCCCAGCCAGATTGGTGAGGAGAACACCAGGCCCGCCAGTGAACCGACCTTCATGCGGAGGATGAACATTTCGAATGGCGTCGTCGCCAGCAAACGACACTCGCCATCAGAGGAACCAAACCTCTGCTCCGGCGGCAAAGAGCAATAAGGACCGCGCAGGATTTCGCCCAGGCTCGGGATCGGGCCGACACGGTGGGCGTACCAGATATAACCCAGAATCGTACCGATGGTAATCGCGACGAGAGCGACGAGCATTCGACGGCGAAGCTCTTGAATGTGCTCCACCAAACTCATGGTGCCATCGGGGTTCTTGGGTCTCTTCGATCCTCGAGAGCGCAACCGTCTACCAGACTTTGTGGCTACGGATCCCGTGGGCTGGCGATGCCCTTCATGTTCTGTCGACATACGTGGTGAAACGGCTTTTCTTTAGCGCTGCTCGCCTTCGGGGAACTGCTGCTGGACCGGTTGCTGTGCAGGTTGCTGCACCGGCTGGGAAGGATTCACGGGCTGCTGTGCAGGTTGCGCATTCTGTGCGGTCGGCTGTGCCTGGTAATCCACGTTTTGCTGCGCACGGCCTTCTGCAATGGCCGGGCGCCCTTCCACGTCCTGGCCCTTGTTTTCACCCTTCATCTCATCCATTTCGGATTTGAAGATTCGCATGGACCGCCCCAAGGAACGGGCTGCGTTGGGCAGCCGAGTTGCTCCGAAGAGGAGGAAGACCACGATGAGGATTGCGGCAATTTCCCACGGACCTAAGCTCATGGTTGGATTCCTTTCACTGCTGAAAAATGAAACGTGTGCAGGCCGGATTTAGCTTACTCCGCCGTGGATGCGCTCATACACGGCCAGGCTTTCTTCCGCCCTGTGTCTCAATGCTTTGGCTAATCCTAGCGGTTCAACCTGTGCAATGCTGGATGAGTTCGCCACGATAAATCGTTCCAGCCACGGTCCCGTATTGGGGATGTCCACGCGCACCGGTCCGGCGCTATCGGCGTTCTCCCAATACATCGGGAAGTATTCCAACATCCAACGCGCGTCCTCCTTCAGCGTCAATTGCGCCCACGTTTCAGTCTCGGCCAATTCAAATGGATCATCGTCCCTGATCACTGGCACAATCGCCGCTGGCGCACTGCCAGGCGCTTCCAGGTGGATCCCGGTCAATCGATCCACCGCGAATGATTTCTGTTCAGCATCTTCACGTTCCCGTGCCCACAGGTACATCTTCCCGTTGATCAGTGCGAGGTGATCGGGAATCAACGTGCGACTCTCACGGACGTCCCGCCCCAAAGTGAGGTACTCGCCCCGGACGATTCGACGTTCGGTGATGGCCTTTCGGAGGAGGTCGATGGGCCCGTTTTCGGACGCCACCGCCATTGAGTCTCCCTCATCTGCGGACGCGTGCAGTCTGTCGCTCGCCTTGTCGGCACTGTCTTCGCTGACTTCGCTGTCTTCACTTCGCTTCACGTGATCCAACATGGAGTGGATCTTGCGGCCCGCGCTCGCCAATGCTGGATGATCAGACTCTGGCATCACACTGGTCAGGGCCTCCAAACTGAGCAGAAGGACTCCCGCCTCCAGTTCGCTGAGCCCAATCATCCCGTCTAATCCGGCGGCGTATTCCACCTGAGCGGTGGTTTTGTCTACGGTGACCTCCACCAGCGTTCCAGGGAGATGGCCGGGAAGCCCGCATAGAGACAGCTGCGTGAGGTCGTGGCGAATCTGAGGAACTGAGAGCTGCAGCTCGCGAGATGCCTTCATGATTGACGCTTCGGGGTGAGAGCGGAACCAGGAAAGGACGCTCATGGTCTCCAGAAATTGTTCGGCCGTTTGTCGTGCCATGTGGCTCCTCGCTCTCTAGCTCTCCGGATTCGCGATGCGGTGAACGTGATTGAGGACCTCAATCACTTCAGTGACAACCTCTGGTGGCTCCATCACAACTACCGTCGGGGCGTACGCAGCGACAGCGGAGACCAGCCAATCCCGGTTGACAGTGCCGGTATGCCATAGCTCTTCACCTGGATCATCACCAAGACGCGCGCCGTGGATCTCTGCTACATCCGCGCGCTGGGTGCATATGGACCGGAGTTCTTCCGCGCCGGGACCGCGAAACAACAGTGTTGCTTCGACGGTCACACCAGATCGATGCAACCCGAGACGGATGAGTGCATCCGCATTTATGTCAGGGATCGGCGCGGAAAAGTATTCCGGAAGTGCCGTTAAGCCGGAGATCCTCGACAATCGGAATGTGCGCTGGGCTTGCCGGTCCACGTCGAAGCCCGTGAGATAAAGCTTGCCGTCTTTGGCGCCGTAGGCCCACGGCTCCAGGGTGCGTTCCTCCGGCTCCGTGACCACCGAACGGTAGTACCAAAACCGGATCCTTACCTGGTTATCCAAAGCGCGGAAGAGGGCGTCGAAGCTTGTGCTATCCAGCTCTGTGTCCTCGGCGATGTTGGTGAGAACTTGGAGCTGGTCATCTGCAGTGTGACGGTGAGCCAAGCCGGCAGCGGTGAGCTTCATCAATGCTCTATCGGCGGCGTCCCCAAGATCCCCCCTGTGGGCCCATTGGGCGGCTGCGGTGAGGGCGAAGGTCTCCTCGTCGGTGAATTCAAGGTCCGGGAGGAAGATGTCCTCAGGCTGAATCTCCCAGAGGTTTTCATTCCGAAGACCCTTCGAGCGCCGGAAGTTGATTCCCAAGGCCGCGAGCTCTTTGCGATCGCGCTCGAAACGGGTGGCGGCCGCATCATCGGTGCCCTCATATCCGGCGACATGCTCGCGGATCCACTCCATCGACCGGGGGCGAGACTCATTGAGGAGGGCGATCACCAGGTCAAAGAGGCGAGATGCTCCCTTGGCCCAGGTGACCTCCTGGGGGCGATTCTTTGAGTTGCTCACCGTACTAGCTTCCCAGCTCCAGGCGGGTTTTGCTAGCGAACCGCTCGCCTAGTGGTGGTGGAGAACGTCCTCAATGAGGGAATCGACCTCCGCATTGGAGGAGGCGAAGGGGTCGCTCAACAGCACTTCCCGAGCGCGATCGCCGTTGATCTTCAGTCGCATCCAGTCCACGGTCGTGGAAGCTCCGGCTTCTCGAGCGGCGGAGAGGAATCGACCCCGAAGAGCTGCGCGGGTCGTCTGAGGGGGCTGATGCATGGCGCGCTCAATCGTTTGCTCGTCCACGAGGGTCTTCGCAAGTCCGCGGCGAGCCAAGAGGTGGAACAGCCCCCGCTGAGGGTGGATGTCGTGGTACCGGAGGTCCATCTGCCCCAGGCGTGAATCCGACAGCTCGAGATTCCCCCGCGTGGCGGCGCGATCGAGCAGCTTCTTCTTGATGACCCAATCGATCTCCGTATCCACTGGATCGAAGTTCCCCGTCTCGAAGCACTCCAGCACTCGTTTCCAGAGGTCGAGGACTGGGCGAAGCTGTTCGTTGGGGGTACCGAGCCAACCGTTTTCGGATCTTGCCGGCTCCGGGCGCACGTCTATCCATTGCTGGGCGGCTTCGAAGAATGCGCGCTGAATGTCGAGCGCCGAGGCGGTCTCGCGGGAACGCAGGAGGATGGGCGTCCGCCCGGTCAGATCTTCGCTGATCTTGCTGATCGCTTGGGCTTCGCTGGCGAGTTCGAAGTCCGGAAGTGGGAAACCCGCCTCGATCATCTCCAGGATCATCAGCGTGGATCCGATTTTGAGCGCTGCCGTGGTTTCCGACATGTTGGAATCGCCCACGATGATGTGGAGGCGCCGGTATCGGGAAGAATCGGCGTGTGGTTCGTCGCGGCTGTTGATTACGGGTCGGGAACGGGTGGTGGCATTGGATACGCCCTCCCACGTATGTCCAGCTCGCGCGCTGAAAAAGTACTTGGTGGGGAACGTGTCCCAACCCTCTTCAGGGTAGGGCTGGCGCAGTCGACCCGAGCCGCAGATGAGTTGCCGCGTCACCAGGAACGGATGCAGCTGGTTGGACATTGGTTTCAGCGGAATATTGCGGTCGATCAGGTAGTTCTCGTGACTTCCATATGACCGGTTCAACGAATCGGTGTTGTTTTTGAACAGGAAAACCTGCCCACCAATCCCGCGCTGCTGAACCTCCTGTTCCGCAGTTACGGCCAGCTCGTGAACCGTCATATCCCCCGCGCGGTCGTAGGCGAGGAGCTGATGAAGGCTGTCGCATTCGGCAGTGGCGACCTCCGGGTGAGCCCCCACGTCCAGGTACAGCCGAGAAGCGTTGTCGGTGTAGATATTGCTGCTGCAATACTGCTGTACCAGTGGGGAAAAGAGGACCCGCGCAATGGCGTCTGGGCCAAGGCGTGTGTGCCCGTCGAGCAGGTTGGCGATCCCATACTCTGTTTCGATCCCCATGATCCGGCGGACATGGGCAGCGGCAGGATCCTCCGCTCGATCGACGAACATCACTGCCCTCCCTTTTGCACGTAGGACTTCACGAATTCATCGGCATTGTTTTCCAACAGGCCGTCAATTTCGTCCAAAATATCGTCTACTCCCCCAACTTGAACCTGATCCTGGCCAGCAGCCTGGGGAGTGACCTGCGGGTCGTTGTCGCCTCCACCGGCGCCGCCACCCTGAACCTGCGAGGAACCCTGAGATGGTGCCATGAAAATTGACCTTTCTCTCACTGTGTCTTTGTAATCCGACGTCTTTATAAATCGACGTACTCTTCGTTCTCACTATGGAACCACGTCATTGAGCCTTTTGACCGTGGCGCCACAACTTTTTCGCACGCTAGCTGCCCACACCGCTCACTGCAGCCGGTTCGAGGCGCATCACCGCTGCCAGCACATCCTCCAGGGAAAGTTCGTCGCCGGGTACGGCGCCCATGACCTCGTCGCGCGTAAAGCTCAAAGGCTGCGACATCCGCACCCGAGTGGCGGGCTTCCCCTCCCGCGGCACATCGACGATGATGCTGTCCCAGTTGGCGGCTAGAACGTGATCAGAAAATTCGCTGACGACCAACCCGCGTAGCCATGCACGCGTGTCTGTCGGCGCACTTTCCATGGCATGCCGCACGTCCTCTTCCGGCACCAATGTTGTCATTCTCCCCCGTTTGACCAGAGCGTGATACAGGCCGCGAGCAGGGTCAATGTCATGGTACTGAATATCCACCAGCGCCAGGCGAGGGTCTTCCCACGCCAAACCGCGTTCTCGGTATCCCCGCAGCAGGGAAAGCTTGGCTGTCCAATCCAGCCGATCAGCGGTGGACATCGG
Source organism: Corynebacterium falsenii (assembly GCA_001054945.1). Taxonomy (GTDB): domain Bacteria; phylum Actinomycetota; class Actinomycetes; order Mycobacteriales; family Mycobacteriaceae; genus Corynebacterium; species Corynebacterium falsenii_A. The sequence goes on from JVKJ01000005.1 coordinate 77,422, forward strand.
GTCGCGCTGGAGGTCATTCAAAATCTCCTCCCACAGGTCCAGCACTCGCCGATCATCGTGGGTCAGTTTCCCCGCGGGCTCTAGGGCGTCGATGACTCGTCGACGGATTTCTCGCTGGGTGTCGATGGCTGTACGCTGCACCTTGCCGTAGAAATCCAGAGGCTCCGCACACGTCAGGTCACGGGAGACGATGCGGACGCTCTCCACGGGATCCACCAACGCAAGGTCACTGAAATCAGCCCCCGCTCCAACTGCGTCCAGAACCAGTGCGGTCGTGCCGAACTTCAGATAAGTCGATGTCTGGCTCAGGTTCGCATCCCCGATGATCACGTGCAGCCGCCGCCACTGATCCCCCTCGGCATGGGGCTCATCGCGGGTATTGATGATCCCGCGATTCAGCGTGGTCTCCAACGAGATCGGAGTCTCGATGTAATCCGCCCGCTGGCTGATTTGGAACCCCGGTTCCTCGCCCGCGGAACCCAGCCCCACGCGTCCCGCACCAATCATGACCTGCCGCGTGACAAAGTGCGGAATCAGTGCGGCGGTCACGACGTCGATGTCATAGTCCCGGGGGTACAGATAGTTTTCGTGGGCACCATAACTAGCGCCCTTCCCATCCACGTTGTTTTTGTAGATTTTGAGTTCAGGCTGCCCGTCGATTTTTCCGGACGCCACCGCCGCATCGTGCATCACCCTATCGCCAGCTTGATCCCAGATCACCGCATCCCAAGCAGAGGTGACCTCGGGTGAGGAGTACTCCGGATGGGCGTGATCCACGTAAAACCGCGCACCGGCATTCGTGATGACGTTCGCGGCGCCGACCGCGTTGGGATCCAGCACAGGTGCGGAGCCGGAACGATAGCGACGCAGATCGAATCCCCGGGCGTCCCGCAGGGGGGACTCATCGTCGTAATCCCAGCGCGTGCGCCTATTCACTCCCAGGCCGGTGTGCTCGGCATAGGCCACGACAGCCTGGGTGGAGCTCAGAATGGGACTGATGTCCTCCTCCCCCACGGCGACGATGCCGAACTCGGTCTCGGATCCGAGGATCCGGGAGGGCTGGTTATCGTTCATGGCAGCCTCGCTTCCTGGGTGGCGTCCCCACTCCTGGGGACGGTGATGTCAACGACCCGGCCGGTGGAATGCCCCGCAATGCGCGCCCACTCAGCGGGATTGGTGGTATCGGGAAGGTCTTCATTATCGCGAACCTCGGCGGTGACAGCCGCGGTAACGAGATCGGGCCGGATGCCCGTGTTGGCGGACTCCGGGGCTCGCAACGCTTCCTTGATCGCAGCGGTCTTGGTGCGGTCGACGATATTGGCGAGGAGTGCACCCGACACGAAGTCAGCCCAATAGAGGTCCTCGGTGGAGCCATCTGCGAAATGGAGGGTGACGAAGCGGCTGCGCTCATCGCGGGTGAAGAGCTCCTCGACGATACGCGAACGAAGAGCGGTGGCGGCAAGCTCACGACCCCCAGAGTCCTCCACGAACTGCGGATCCATAGGAATGTCCGCCGTGAGGTATTTGGACAGGATGTCCTCTGCACCTCGCGGGTCGGGTCGCTCGACGCGAATCTTCACGTCCAGGCGGCCCGGACGGAGGATGGCGGGATCGATGAGCTCCTCACGGTTCGAGGCGCCGATGACGATGACATTCTGCAGATCTTCAACCCCGTCGATTTCGGAGAGGAGTTGCGGCACAACAGTGGATTCCATATCGGAGGAAATCCCGGTGCCGCGAGTGCGGAAGATGGCTTCCATCTCATCGAAGAAAACGATCACCGGCTTGCCCGAGCTGGCTATCCGACGCGCGCGCTCGAAGATTTGGCGGATTTGTCGTTCGGTTTCTCCCACGAATTTGTTGAGAAGCTCCGGGCCCTTGATGTTGAGGAAGTAAGACTCCTCAGAACCCTTAGAATCCGTCCGCTGGTCGGACAGGGACTGAGCCAATGAGTTCGCGACGGCTTTGGCAATAAGCGTCTTGCCGTTCCCGGGCGGGCCGTAGAGCAGCACGCCCTTCGGGGGCCTCAGGCCATATTCGCGGTACTTTTCCGGGTGCAGGAAGGGGAGCTCCACCGCATCCCGAATTTGCTCGATCTGGGTGGCGAGACCTCCGATGTCCGCGTATGTAACGGACGGTACTTCCTCAAGCATGAGGCTATTGACTTCAGCGCGCGGGATCGCTTCAAATGCCCAGCCGCTGCGGCGATCGACGACCACGGAATCGCCGGTGGAAATGCCATCTGAGAGGATGGCGTCCCGAAGAGAACCGGCAGCCTTGACCACCGCTTCCTCGCCCACCTTGTCCGCAATGATGATCCGCTCACCCACGACCTCGACCACGGTGGCGATGTCGCCGCTGTCCTCGAACCCGGTGACCTCGACCACCTGCTGGCCCTCCCCCAAACGCACCGTGGAACCCGGCAGTAACGACGCGCGATCGACGAGGGGAGAGACACTCAGCCGCATACGGCGATTAGCGGTGAAAACCTCCGCGGTCTTCCCATTGGGGTTCACCTGCAGGAGCGTGCCGTAGGTGCTGGGTGGCTCCGCCAGAGCTTCCAGCCGGCCATTGATTTCCTCCAGCTTGGCCCGGGAATTCTTCAGCATCTCCACCAATTTCTCGTTGCGCGTGCCCAGTTTGTGGTTCGCTATGCGGAGCTCGCGCAGAGACTGTGGACCAGAAGGACTCTGCGAGATGGATGTGTTCCCAGTCATAGAGTCCAGTGTATAGGTAGGGTCGCCTCACTTTGAGCGAGGGTGGAGGGCCGTGCGTACTGCTCCCGGGGGGGTTACTTCCGTGCGCGGCGCTGAGGGCGGGGTGGCTTCACGCCGTCGGCCAATCGGCGGGTCCAAATGAGGAAGGCGGTGTGGGCGTTCATGCGATGCTCGGGGCGGGTAGCCAGGCCCTCAACCTTCCATTCGCGGACCAGTGACTCCCACGCTCGAGGTTCGGTGAAGCATTCCATTTCACGGATTCCCTCCATGACCTTCATCAATTGCGGCACCGTGGCCACATAGGTCATGAATACCCCGCCGGGGATGAGGACGTCCTTCACCGTGTCCAGCATTTCCCACGGCTCCAGCATGTCCAACAGCACCCGGTCGACATCGCCAGTATCTGCGCGGGTCACGCCCTTGAGATCACCCAGGCGAAGATCCCAATTGTCGACCTGCCCGCCCATGATGTCCTCCACATTGGATTTGGCGTAGGCGAGATGATCCTCACGGACCTCATAACTGATGAGCTTGCCATGCTCGCCAACCGCCCGGAGCAGCCAGCTGCTCATCGCGCCACTGCCAGCACCAGCCTCCAGGACGGTCGCGCCGGGGAAAATATCGCCTTCAACCAGGATCTGTGCGGCGTCCTTCGGGTAGATCACCGCAGCGCCGCGTGGCATCGACAGCACCCGGTCCACCAGCAGGTGGCGGAAGCATAGGTATTCCGCACCGGAGCTGGAGAGGACCACCGAGCCTTCGTCTTGCCCGATGATCTCGTCATGTTTGATTTCGCCCTTGTGGGTGAAGTAGCTCTCCCCTTCTCCCAGGGTGATGGTGAAGTGTCGCCGTTTCGCATCCGTCAGCTGCACGCGGTCGCCCGCTTGGAATCGCCCTGAATATGCCATGAGTCCTCACTTCTCGTTCGCCTGCCCGGATCATTCCCGAGACTGAATCGCACCAAGTCTAATGGCGAGGGGCATTTCTCCAACAACTAAAATGGGTCAAACACGTGATTGTCCCCGGCCTGCGCGCTCCCCAGCAGTTCGCACGTCGCCGCGGGCGCATCGCCATCACCTCTCTCCGACATTCGAAAGGCAGCATTGACCGAGCCAAAAAAGGTGTCCCTTGCCCTGTCCCCTAGTCGCGCCGGGGACTACCAGCAGTGCCCCCTGCTCTACCGGTTCCGGGCCATCGACAAACTTCCGGAGCCGAAGACCGTGGCACAGGTCAAGGGGACCTTGGTGCACGCGGTGCTGGAGAAGTTGCATGAGCAACCTCGTGGTGATCGGACGTACCCAATCGCGGTCAAGATGATCAAGCCCGAGTGGGAGGCAATGCGCCAGAAGGATCCGGAGTTGGACGAGCTCGTGCCCAGGGAGTTCGAGATGGACTTCTTTGTTGAAGCGCGCGAGCTGGTTAAGGGATACTTCAGAATGGAAAACCCGGAGGGGTTCGACGCTCACGAAGTGGAGAAGTTCGTCAACACAACGCTGCCCAACGGAGTTCCAGTTCGCGGCTTCATCGACCGCGTAGACATCGCCCCGACCGGTCAAGTGAGGGTGGTCGACTATAAGACAGGAAAAAAGCCCGCCCCGAGATTCTCGGAGCAGGCTCGATTCCAGATGAAGTTCTATGCGCTGGTCTGGTGGCGCCTGACAGGCAATGTTCCCGCCCAGTTACGCCTGATGTACCTGAAGGTCGCCGACGAGCTCATCATGTCCCCCACCCCGACGGAGCTGGATTACTTCGAGCGGGACCTGGGAGACCTGTGGGCCAAGATCATGCGCGATGTGGAGACCGGAGATTTCCAGCCGCGGACGTCCAAGCTCTGTGGATGGTGCGCGCACCAGGACAAGTGCCCCGCCTTCGGGGGGGACGCCACCCGCCTATCCCGGGGCTGTAGCCACGGGAGCCAGCGAGAAAGAGGCTTAAGACTCGGCCTCGGTTCCATCTTCGTTGTAGAGCTTGCCCCGGTAGGTGGGATTAAGCAGGTTTTGTGCGGAGAGGACCTCTTCGATGGTGGCTTCGTCCAAAAGCCCCTTTTCCAGGACCAGGTCGCGCACGGACTTTCCGGTGGCGGCGGACTCCTTGCCGATCAGGTCGCCATTGTGGTGGCCGATCAGCGGGTTGAGGTAGGTCACGATGCCGATGGAGTTATTGACGTAATTCTTGCAGACATCTTCATTGGCAGTAATGTCCACGACGCAGAGTGTGCGCAGGAGCGTGCAGGCGCGGGCGAGGAATCGCACAGACTCGAACACGCATTGAGCAATGACCGGTTCCATGACATTGAGCTGCAGCTGGCCTGCCTCGGCGGCCATCGTCACGGTGGTGTCGTTTCCAAAGACCTTGAAACAGATCTGGTTGACGACCTCCGGGATCACGGGGTTGACCTTCGCCGGCATGATGGACGAGCCCGCCTGGCGGGGTGGAACGTTGATCTCGTTGAGGCCAGCGCGGGGGCCGGAGGACAGCAGGCGCAGATCATTGCAGATCTTGGACAACTTCATGGCCAGCCGCTTCACGGCGCCGTGAGCATTGACATAGGCGCCCGTATCGCTGGTGGCCTCAATGAGGTCGCCCGAGGTCTTGATTTCCAAGCCGGTGACCTCCGCCAGTGCTTCGACAGCGGCCTCGCGGTAGCCCTGTGGCGTGTTCACGCCGGTTCCGATTGCGGTGCCGCCGAGGTTGACCTCACGCAGGAACTCCTGAGCACGGCGGAGCTGAGCCTGCTCTTCGGAAATATTGTTCGCAAATGCCGTGAACTCCTGGCCAAGTGACATTGGCACTGCGTCCTGCAGCTGCGTACGTCCCATCTTCAGGACGTTCTTGAATTCGTGGCCCTTGGCGGCGAATGCGCGCTCCAGAGCTTCCAGGTGGGTCAGCAGCTGGTCAATGGCGAAGTGGAGCCCCATGCGGAAGCCCGTGGGGTACGCATCATTGGTGGACTGGGAGAGGTTGACATCGTCGTTGGGGTTGATGATGTCGTATGCACCCTTCGGGTGGCCGAGCTTCTCCAGGGCGAGGTTGGCGATGACCTCGTTGGTATTCATATTGACCGAGGTCCCGGCACCGCCTTGGAAAACGTCGATGGGGAACTGATCCATCGCGCGGTGATCGTTGAGAACCTGGTCACAGGCCCACACAATGGCGTCAGCCTTCTGCTTAGGAAGAGCGCGCACGCGGTAGTTGGCCAGGGCTGCGGCCTTCTTCACCATCACCATTCCCCGGATGAACTCCGGAATCATGTTGATGGTCGTTCGGGAAACCTGGAAGTTATCAACTGCGCGAAGGGTGTGAATGCCGTAATAGGCATCCTCCGGCACTTCCATCGTGCCCAGCAGGTCCTCTTCCGTGCGGAAGGAGGAGGCTTCGCGAGCTTTTTGGGAGTGGGTCTCTGCTGTAGTGATGATGTCCGTTGAGGAGAGCACGTGCCCGTCTTCGGCGGACTGTGCTGAAGAGGATGGAACAGGCTGATCGACCATTGAGTGTCCTTTGGGTTGAAACGTTTGTTTATCACGTGACTAAACAGCACGTTCGAGGTCTTCGGCGCGAGGCCTCATTGATTGCCGAAACTACCCCACTCGCATATCAGAAGCTGATCCGGGGGCGTGATTGTTGAGCAATATGGGGGCTAAATCCGGGCAATGCGGATGTCAGTAGCCAGGATCGCCTCCGCTCCCAGCGCAGAAAGTTGGTCCATCAAGGAGTTGGCGTTGACCCGCGGAACCATGGCCCGGACTGCCACCCATTCCGGATGAGCCAATGGGGACACGGTGGGCGCGCTCAGTCCAGGGGTGACGGCGACGACATCGTCCAGAGCCGTTCGGGGCACGTTGTAATCCAGCATCACGTAGTTCTGGGCGTGCAGGATGCCCTGAATTCGTTTGATCAAGACCTCGTGTTCTTCGGTGATCTCTTCGTCCTTCCGCCCCACCAGAACGGCCTCCGATATGCACAGTGGCTCTCCGAATGGTTCGAGCCCCTGCTTGCGGAGGGTGCGACCGGTGGATACGACGTCGGCGATCGCATCGGCCACGCCTAAGCGAATGGAGATCTCGACAGCCCCATCGAGTCGAATCACTTCCGCTTCGATGCCCCGGCGACGCAGGTCCTTGCGGACCAAGTTGGGATAGCTCGTCGCGACTCGTTTGCCCTGCAGTGAATCAATTGACCATTCTTCACCCTGCGGAGCCGCGTAGCGGAAGGTGGAAGCTCCGAATCCGAGTCCCAGCAGCTCAGCGACCTCCTCCCGAGTATCTGCGGCGAGATCTCGGCCGGTGATGCCCATGTCCAAGTGGCCAGAGGCGATATAAATCGCAATGTCTTTGGGGCGCAGGAAGTAAAACTCTACGTCGTTGGTCTTGTCCAGTACCGTGAGCGATTTGGAATCGCCGCGGGTGGTGTATCCCGCCTCGCGCAGGATAGTCGTGGCAGCTTCCGAAAGAGATCCTTTATTGGGAATGGCAACGCGCAGCATGAGTGTGCTCCTTTGTCATGGGCATGGGGTGTGTGGAAACCGAAGACGGTCGCATGTGAGTGAGCATTGGGTGATTACAGATGCTTGTAGACGTCCTCAAGGCTCAATCCCCGCCCCACCATCACAACCTGCAGCCAATAGAGCAGCTGGGAAATCTCCTCCGACAGCGACTCGTCGGACTCGTATTCGGCTGCCAGCCATACTTCGCCAGCCTCCTCGACAATCTTCTTGCCCTGAAAATGCACGCCGGCATCCAGTGCCTTCACTGTTCCAGAATCCGCTGGGCGTTCCTTGGCTTTGCGGGTGAGTTCTGCGAAGAGGGACTCGAAATCCTTTGCTTGCACAGGGGCTTGCGCGGCGTTCATCGAGTCTGCTTCGGAAGCACTGTCTGAATTAGTCACGCCGTCTATTGTGTCATGCGCCACGTTGCCGGGTGGGTTGAGGTCAAAGACACGATGGTCGAGTCGTTGGAAGGCCGTGCGCAATGTATCCACTGTCGCGCCGGAAAGGTCCCTTCGGCCCGGGAGCACGCGCGCGATCTGATCGACCTCCTCGGGGATATTTTGGCCAGGCTCGACGGGAATGCCCAGTACGCGGCACCCGGCGGTATATGCTGCCGTCATCCCCGCTGTGGAATCTTCCAGGGCAAGGCAGTCGGACGCATTATCCAGACCCAAGCCGTGAACTGCAGCCAGATAAATATCGGGCGCTGGTTTGCCCTCTGCAACCTCGTCGCCACACACGGTGAACTGAAAATGGTGCTCGCCGATGGTGCCCAGGGCGATGGAGGTCAGCCTCCGGGCAGTATTCGTCACCAGTGCCATGGGGATCTCTTTGGCGTGCAATTCCTTCAAAAGGTCTGGTATCCCAGGCCGGAATTCGATCCCTTCTCTCATCAGCTCGCCCACCCGCTTGAACATCCACTCGACCCAGTGGCTTTCCGTGGCTTGGTCCAGGTGAATCCCGGCGAAATTCGCGCAAATACGGACGGTGTTCGCCGTCGTTCCCCCGATTGTGAGTGCACGGACCTCGTCGGTCAATCGGCGTCCCATCAGTTCTGACATCTCAAATGTCGCCTCGCCCCAGAGCGGCTCGGTGTCCACCAGGGTGCCATCCATATCCCACAAAACTGCTTTCATAGTGCCTCTCAGACTATAGGGTCGGTGGGTATGACACAGTTCGGGAGCGTGCGGAGTTATTTCACCCTGGAAGGGACATCGGACTGCTCAGGAGACGGGCACGAGAGTGAGCCGGGCGCGCTGGAAAGAACGTTGACCGCCACGAGCATTACGGAAAGTCCGTGGGGCGAAGGCGGATTCCAACATGGTTCTCCCCCGGCTGCACTGATCACGTTCCTCCTCGAGGCTGGAGTCCGGGATGCCGGGATGGACGAAACTGCGGGCCGCTTTGCGCGAATAAATGTCAACCTCCTTGGTGCCGTGCCGCTCGGCGAACTCAAGGGCTATGTGAAAGTTATTCGTCCCGGAAAACGCATCTCGATGCTGGAGGCTACCGTCGTCGCCAACGGACGCGAATACATCCGAGGGCAGGGATGGTGGATTCATACCGCGGATACCACCGACATTGAACGCGCGGTGGATGCCCGCGTGCCTTCTCCGGATGAATCGGAGGTCAAAACCGAGTTCCTGCAGCGCTGGTCATCGGGCTACATCGATTCCATCCACGTTCTGCAGGCTCCGGCGCCGCAACCGGGCTACGACATGCACGATCCCGGAATCCGGGAAATCTCCTGGGCTCGCAGCGATTATCCCGTGATCGATGGCATGGAGGACTCCCCCTGGGCCGGACTCATGAAGGTGGTGGACATTTCCAACGGGCTCAACCGAGTGCTGGACCCGAAAAAATGGGTGTTCATGAATGTGGATATGAGTGTGTACCTGCACCGACTTCCGGTCAGCGACTGGGTGGGAATCATCCCGGAGCATAATTATGGGCCCGATGGGATTGGGACCACGGTGGCTCGGCTTTTCGATGTCAGAGGCCCGATCGGCTCCGCTAACCAGGCGTTGATGCTCACACGACTGAACAGAAAATAACAAAGGGCCGGTGGCCACCATCAACAAAGGGGTCAGTGGCAACCACCGACCCCGCGACTGTCTCCAATGATCCTGGCTAGGACACGTCCTCCAGGACCCGCCCCGCGTAGTCACGAACGAAATCCGTGTCTGCCCCTGCCTGTCGGGCAGCAGCCTCGATCACGTCCTGCAGATCGGACTTTTCCTCGTCTTCGAGCAGCGCGTCCTCATGCTCGTGGGAGAGCTCCGCCAGCCGGCGGATATCCACCACAATCGCGGCAGCGATGGCAGCCGACAGCGTGTCCGGCACGTCGTCGTCCTCCTCTCCCCCCTCCGTAGAATCCCCATCGTGCACGGTGATCCCCGCGGCCTGCGCGATTCCCACCTGCTCCTCGGCGGAGCGGGCAGCGACCTGCCCAATGCGGTCGATCATGGCATCGACAATCGTGGCGCATTCCTTCACCACGTCTTCTGGGTATGGGGGCTCCCAGAATTCTTTGTCCTCATCGCGCAGGTAGCTGCCACTGGCCATGGATTGCAGGTTGTCAATAAAGGTGGTGCGTGCTTCTTCCGTGGTGAGGGATGCCACTGTGGTGCCTTTCGGTGTGGTGGTCAACGTGCACGGCCAGTGTAGCCCTAGAGCTTGACTCCCAGCAGCGCATCGATGTGGTCGCGGATGAGGTGTGCGGGCTGGGATCCCTCGCCGTCGGGTGATGGTCCCTGGGTGTGGACGCCACTGTCTGCCTCATTGCCGTGGGAAGTTGCCGGTGACTGTTCGGCCCACGTGTCCAACTGCTCCAATGCGGCTGGGGTGTCAAGGTCGTCGGCCAGGTGCTGGGCAACCGTGGTGACGAGTTTCTCGGCTTCTTCGGCGGTGGTCGTGCCCGCTGCGAGGGCCTGTCGCCACCGAGCGAGACGCTCCTCGGCAGAGGCCAGGATCGCATCAGACCAGTCGCGATCATCCCGGTAGTGCCCAGCGAACACCCCCAGACGGATGGCGGAGGGCTCATGCCCTGCCCCACGGAGTTTGTGGACGAAGACAAGGTTGCCCAAAGACTTGCTCATCTTCGTGCCTTCGAGGCCGATCATGCCTGTGTGGACGTAGTGGTCGGCCATGCGATGTACATCGTGGGCAGCCTCGGCGTGCGCCGCGCTGAACTCGTGATGCGGAAAGCGCAGGTCGATGCCTCCGCCTTGGATCGCGAAAGTGGGGCCCAGGCGATTGGTGGCGATGGCGGAGCACTCAATGTGCCAGCCGGGACGGCCGGGACCGAAAGGAGCCTCCCAGCGGGGCTCGCCCTTGCGATGAGCTCGCCACAACAATGCATCCATCGGGTGGCGCTTTCCGGGGCGATCCGGGTCACCGCCGCGCTCGGCGAAGAACTTCTCCATGGTTGCCGTGTTGTAGCGGGATTCGTAACCGAATTGCTGGGTAAATGTGTAGTCCGCGTAGATGTCCGGATAGTCATCGTCGTCTAACTGGTAGGCCGCCCCGCGGTCCAGGAGGAGCTGCACCATGTCGACGACCTCCCCCACTGACTCGACTGCGCCGATGTAGTCACGAGGTGGAATCACCCCCAGTTCGGTCATGTCGGAGCGAAACAGGTTTGTCTGATCGTCGCCCAGCTCCTTCCAGTCCACTCCATCTCGCTCGGCGCGTTCAAACAGCGGATCGTCCACGTCGGTGACGTTCTGGACGTAGTGGACGTTATGCCCGGCTGCGCGGAGGTATCGATTGATCAGATCAAAGGTCAGGTAGGTCGCTGCATGGCCCAGGTGTGTTGAGTCATAGGGCGTGATCCCGCACACGTAGATCCCCACCTCGTCAGTGGATGTGGGGATCTTCACGGCGCGTGTCGTGTCATCCGCCGTGTCGTACAGCGTCAATGCCGGCAGCTGCACAGCGTGGGAAGAAAGGGACGGGATCTGCGGATTCGGCCATGACTGCATGGCGCCCCAGTTTAGGGCATCAGTTATGCCTGGAGCACACCGAAGCCGAGAAGTGCCATCACCAACAGGCCGACCGGGATGCGCCAGAGGGCAAACCAGCTAAAGGAGTGGTGGGATACGAACTTCAGCAACCATGCGATGGAGGCGTAGCCCACCACGAATGCGATGGCCGTGCCGACGATCAGCTGAGCGCCTGACGCTGCCTGGCCAGAAGACGGGCTCAGCGCATCTGGAAGTGAGAACACGCCTGCTGCGAAGACCGCGGGGATGGCCAGCAGGAACGAAAAGCGCGTTGCTACCTCGCGGTCCAGGTTCAAAAACAGCCCGGCCGACACCGTGCCGCCAGACCGGGACACGCCCGGAATCAGGGCCAGGCACTGCGCGAAGCCCATGATGATCGCATCCTTCATCGTCAGTTGCTCGTAATTTCGCGAGTGGCGCCCCAGCCGCTCGGCGGCCATGAAGACGAAAGAGAAAAGAACGAGCATAGCCGCGGTAATCCACAGGTTCCGCAGTGCGCTACGGATGGCGTCCTCAAACAAGTAGCCCAGGATCGCGATGGGCAGCGTGCCCGCGATAACCATCCAGCCCATGCGGTATTCCAATCCCCGCTTCGCGCGATTGCCCAGCCCCTTGAGCCAGCCGGTGGCGATGTTCCAGATGTCTTTCGCGAAGAACACCAGCACGGCCAGCTCCGTGCCCAGCTGAATCACAGCGGTGAACGAGGCGCCTGCGTCCTCGCCCCAGAAGAGCTGGGAAACGATACGAAGGTGACCCGAGGAAGAAACGGGAAGGAATTCCGTCAATCCTTGGACGATGGACAAGATGATCGTCTGTGCCCATGAAATATCAGTTGTCATGAGCCAGGACATTACACCGGAAACCCGCTGCTACCTACTGTGAACACGGGTGTAAAATGCGGTGATTTTTGGGGCAACTGGTAGCGTTATTTCTGTGAAATCGCACGTAGACGGACGGTGGAAAAAGGCCTCGGCGGGCGTGCTCGCCGGCGCATTCGCAGTGACCGGGCTGGTGGCCTGCTCGACTGGAGAGGACGCTAGCGCGCCGAAGGACACGTCGACCACGGAATCGCAGGCCGCGGGCCAACCGGTTCGGCCCATGGACTCGCCGCAGGCTCAGCCGAATCTGCCCGGCGACACTGGCAAGGGAATCCGCGTGAAGGATGTTGCGCGCGTCGGAGCAAACGACCCAGCAGCACCCATCGCGGTCCTCTCGGACAATCAGCTTCGCATCGGACCCGTGTCTGCGGCGTCGGATCTCTTGTCTGCTTCCGCGGGGCGCGGGATTGTCACGGTCACGTTGCCCAAGGGGTGCACGGATCTCAATACCAGCGCTGCGGGGGTGACCGTCGCGTGCGACACGGTGGTCAAGGACGTCGATAAGAAGGGTAAGGAGCTGCATTCCTTGGACGTTCCCGAGCGTGCCACCAGTGCTGTCTTCGCCAAAGATGGGACCGCCGCCGTGGGGCAGCCCGGTACGGACAAACTGGCTGTGATCTCCCCCGGTGGTGAGAAAAAGGCCTTTACTGTGTCCAATTCCACCGACGAGCTGGTCCTGATGAACGGTGATAGTGAGAAGCTGGCAGCCATCGACCACGGTCAAACCCGCGTGAGCGACGTGTCCATGCAGGACAAAGCTCTGAACGCTGCGCTGCGCATTGGCCAGGGTGTCGGGACAGTTGCCAACGGCCGGGGAGATGACGGGGTGCTCATCGCGTCGGACGCGCACCAGGATCAATTGCAAATGTTCACGCTCACGGATGTTGTGCGGATGCACCAGGCCGCGCCCACCGGGCCGGGTCCGTGGGGGGTCACCTGGGATTCTGGACGCCACCTCGCGTGGGTCTCCACCACCGGCGACAACATGCTGAAAGGCTACAGCGTTGACCAGGGCACTCCCCTGGCCAAGGCTGCTGTGCCTACGATCGCTTCTGTCCGACACATCATCGATGGGGCTGATGGTGAGGTGCTCTTGCTTTCCGGCGATGGTCACTGGCAGAAGTTGGACAAGAAGCAGATTCAATCTGCCTTGGATAAGGGTGCGCCTGGAGCTGAAGAGTTTCCGGTAAAAGTGGATAGCTAGCTAATTCCGCGCGGTTGGAAAAGGAGAATGTGATGGCGGGCGTAATGGAGAGCATTCGGAAATCGTCGTACCGATGGCTGCTGAAAGGCATGTTTCGCATGTCGCCCGAGCAGATTCACCGGTACATGACTGAGGGGCTGACCGCTGCGGCTGGATCGCCGGCGACACTCACAGCGCTGCGGAAAGCGCTGGTTGTGGAGGACGCGGTGTTGTCGCAGCAGGTAGCGGGCTTGACGTTCCCACGACCGTTGGGGCTTGCGGCGGGTTTTGATAAGGACGCAACAGCAGCCGACGTGTGGGGGGCAGTTGGCTTCGGATACGCCGAAGTTGGCACAGTGACCGCGTTGCAGCAACCGGGAAACCCGTCTCCTCGACTATTCCGCCTCCCCGAAGATCGGGCGATTCTGAACCGCATGGGCTTCAATAACGCTGGTTCACTCGCCGCAGCACAAAAGTTACGGCGCCGGCGTTGCGCGGAGCCGATCGGTGTAAACCTGGGTAAGTCCAAGTTGACCACTCCAGCTGCCGCGCCGAACGACTATCGCCAATCTGCTCGCCATGTTCGTAACGTGGCTGATTACCTGGTCATTAACGTCTCATCTCCCAACACTCCTGGGCTCCGTGATTTGCAAGCGGTGGAGAGCCTCCGGCCGATTGTGGCCGCTGTTCAGGAAGTCAGTGACCTGCCTCTGTTCGTGAAAATCGCGCCTGATTTGCGGGATGAAGATGTTTTGGCCGTCACCGACCTGGCTATAGAACTGGGAGTGACCGGGCTCATCGCGACGAATACGACTATTAGCCGCGAAGGATTGAAGACTAACCCCTCATATGTTGAACAGCTCGGAGCCGGAGGGATTTCTGGCGCACCAGTGGCCACACGCTCCCTGGATGTGCTCAAGCTCATCGCCAATCGGGCGTCGGGGCGCCTGGTCCTTATCTCCGTTGGCGGGATCGAAACACCACAGCAAGCGTGGGAACGCATAGCGGCTGGAGCAACCCTGTTGCAGGGATACACCGGGCTTATTTATGGCGGCCCCGATTGGATTCGGGATATTCACCTCGGGATCGCACAGCAGACACGGGCGCACGGCTTTTCATCTCTGGCCGAGGCCGTGGGCTGCCAACTGCCGTGGAAGAACCAGGGGTAGCTCTCAGGCTGCGTCAATTAACCCAAGAGCGGGATTTAGTTTTCAGCCCAGCCCCACAGGATGCCCCGGGCTGTGGCCGCAAAGTTGAGGTTAAAGCCCAGCACTGTTGGGGTTGAACGGTCGTCAATGTCCAACTTCTTTCCCACAGCATGGACGGCGAAGATGTAGCGGTGCGGACCGTGGCCCTCTGGTGGCTTTGCCCCGTAGTAGCCTCGAGAGCCGCTATCGCCGCGGAGGGCCACAGCTCCATCTGGCAGTCCCACCAGGTCATTATCACCCGCGCCAACCTCGAGACTGGTCACGTCCGCGGGGATGTTGAACACCGCCCAGTGCCAGAATCCACTGGCAGTTGGCGCATCGGGGTCAAAACACGTCACGGCGTAGGTCTCCGTGCCTTCTGGCCCCTGATCCCATGAGAGTTGCGGCGAAATGTCGTTGCCGCCCAGCTGCTCATCGGGAAGTCGATCGCCATCGTTAAAGTTCTCGCTCTGCACCTGCAAAGCGGGCAGATTGGTCAATGGCGCATAGGGGTCGGGACCGGGGAATCGATCATCGACATAGCTCGGTGTGTGCGGATTGGTATTGGATCCGGTCTGAGTCATAAGCGCCACACTAACCTACTTCGCTATGCCTGCACAGTGATTACTTATGGCTCAATAAATACTGGTGGGTGACGTTTCATAGCAATGGATTCGACCTTCATTTTCACGTGATCACCTGGGCGTTTTGTTAAATCACATCCGTGGCGCTAAGGTAATTTCCGTTGCAGTCGGAACTGACCGATTGTGCATACCCTGTCCGGGTGGCGGAATGGCAGACGCGCTAGCTTGAGGTGCTAGTGTCCTATTAACGGACGTGGGGGTTCAAGTCCCCCTCCGGACACCACATTAATCATCTTCCCGCAGGAACAGTCTTCTCGGTGATGTCTTCCACTCCTCGCTCGCAACAATCCCAGGTAGCTCGAGCGTGGGGTGGTTTTCTTCGTTCTGGTCGCAAGCTCTTCCGCATGTGGTGGGGCTCTTCGCTCAAAACACGCATCTTGACTATCGGCATTCCGGTGGCCCTGCTGCTCCTCGTCATGGTCATTCCCACTCCCCATACCGCGGTGATCCGATCATGGGTTGCTTCAACCGGTGGCTGGGCTCCCGCGACCTTTATCGCCCTCATGGTGGTTTTTACCCAGCTACCCCTCCCCCGCACGGCTTGGACAATCGCCGCAGGCGTGCTCTTCGGGGAGGTGACCGGGAGCATCGTGGCGCTCATCGGTCTGGGGATATCCGCGTGCGTCTCCTTGCTCCTTGTCAGGATGCTCGGCCGCCCCTACGTCGAGAGGCGCACCCACGGCGACCCCCGCATGGAAATGCTGCAGAGTATTTTGGCGTCGCGCGGCTGGGTGGCGGTTCTGGGGCTACGCATGGTTCCCGCGATTCCCTTCAGCATTCTCAATTACTCATGCGCGGTTAGCAGTATCCCCTTGGTGCCGTTCCTCTTCGCCACCATTGTGGGGTCGGCGCCGAATACCGTTGCCACCGTGATTGCTTCGGCTACGGTCGCGACAGGCGGCAGTCCATGGATCTTGGTGCTGTCAGTCGTCGTCGTGCTGTTTGGATTCGCACTGTCCGCCCGAGAATTCCGGAACTGGCGAGCCATGATGAAGAAGCAAGAGCAGGAGGACTAAGCATGTTCGCCATCTACGCGTCGTACCGTGGGCGGTCGCGCCGCCGCGCTGATTATGTGCGTGACGTGGCGGATGCCCTGGCGAACTCCTCTGTTGTCGCCGACCTCGAACCCCTCGGAGTGGAAGACTTTCTGTGCCTGACCGAAGGTCCAGACGCCACCGGTGCCGTAGTCTTGAGCCTGCTTCAGGCGGGGGATTTCGCCATGGGGATCGGTGCCGTCGTGGATGATCCGGCTCAGGAATCAGACGCCGACCCGGAGGACATCGATGCCGAACAATCCCGCCAGGAATTACTATCGGCAGCGCGCAGAGCGGTGTCCCCGCGTCATCGAGCAGGCCACATCGGAGTAAGGATTGAGCTGAGCGGCCCCGGCGGCGTTTTGGCCCCCGGGGCAGCCGCTCTGGTCTCGGAAGACATCGCTGCCTCCTTCACTCTTCTCGCGCACGTCCTCGCGCGGCGCACAGAGGAAGGCCGCGAGGCTACGGCGCTGCTGCGTGCTGGACACCTGCAAAGCGAAGCGGCAGAAATAGTCGGTATTTCAAAGCAAGCGATGAGTCAACGACTGTCGGCTGCGGGGTGGCAAGCCGAGCAGGCGGGTTGGAACCTGGCGGTCCACATGCTCGCGCGGGTGGACGAAATTTAGAAGGCTGCCTCATCACCGACGGTGACGAAGTCGATGAGGCGTTCCACCGCCCCCATCAGTGTGTAATCGATATCGCGGAAGGTCTTCACGCTGCTGTATACCTTGCGCCACCCGTCTTGTGGGCTTCCCCATCCCAACTCGCGGCACACGCCAGTTTTCCAGTCTTGCCCGCGCGGGATTTTTGGCCATTCCTTAATTCCCACGGATTGAGGTTTGACCGCCTCCCAAATGTCAATGTACGGGTGCCCTGTCACCATCACATGAGGCCCAACCCCCTGGGTCAAACGCATTTCCTTGGTTCCTTCGACTAAGTGATCTGCCAGGACCCCAACGCGTCGCTCAGCTGTGGGTCGGAACTGCTCGAGCATCGCTGGCAGGTTGTCCAGGCCCTCGATGTATTCGACCACCACCCCTTCAACTCGCAGGTCATGTCCCCACACTTTCTCGACAATGGCGGCGTCATGAACCCCCTCTACCCAAATCCGGGAGGGTGCGGCGACTTTGGGCGTGACCCCCTGGACCTTCCGCGACCCGGAATTCGACATCTGCGCCTCCTGCGGCGGGAGCTGGTCCGCTACGTACCGGGTCAAAGTCACGCGCTGCCCCTCCAGCAGGAAACCCCCGTCCCGAAGCTTGAACAGTCGAGTCTTCCCATAGCGATCCTCGAGGCGCACGAAGTTGCCGTCAGCGGTCTTCTCCCCGCCAACGATGGCACCGACGAAATCGTCTGCCAGCACCTCCACCACCATGCCTGGCTCGGCTGGCACCTGCGGATACGTGGGTTGTGCATTCCGCGAATGACCGGCAAGGATGTCGCCACTGTATCGATCGTGCATGGTTCAGACCTCCTGCGTCGTCGCTGCCACTCGGAAATTGAAGCTGGACAGACTACAGCTTAGGGTAGGTGGAATGTCATTCCCCGAGGCGGTCTCTCTCCGCGATCAACTGTGGTCTCCAGTGCAGAACACCGGGCTGTGGATGAGCTGGTGGCTCCACGGTGTGATTCCCGCGGATGCCCTGATCGATGCGTTCCGCTCGGTTCAAGGTGGTCACCACCGCCTTATTATGGACGCCGACTCGGAACCGATGTGTCCCCCACCCTCCGCTTCTGGACTATCGGATGTCCTGCGTGCGGCCAGATTGGTGACGGAGCAGGTTGACGTGACCGTCGAGTCCCGCCCGCTGGTGCAACTGGCACTAGCCGGGCCTGGTGATGTGCCTCCTCTGCCAGCGGGGACCGAGGGGGCGAAGGCCGTGGCGCAGGCCGGAGCGGGCCTGGTCTTGGCGGATGTGGACCCCGAAGTCTGCCACGTGCTCGTGCCCAAGCTCGTTGATAATTCTGTCGTGCACTGGCACTGGTACCGCACGGAAGGCACGGCGCCGAATATGTCGATCCATAGTCCGGGCGACGCGGATGCCCTGCTGCGTGAAGCTGTCAATTCGGCAGCTGATGGCGTCCATAATTCGGGGATGCCTGCGGTTCGAAACCACAACAAAGACCCCCACCTCGCGGTCGGGGTCTTGAGCAATGTCTTCGGGCTTCCAGGATTGCCTCCGGGGGTGTCCGGGAGGGCGGAGAAGCTCATGGCGCGCGCTGATACTGTCGCGGCCATCGTCGAGGTGACGCGGAGTTCGCGCGCGGGAGCGGGACTCGATCCCCATGTGCTCCCACTGCTCAGGGCCGTACGAATTGCCCGGTGTACGGCGGTGGATTATGCCCAGCGGGAGTTGCTCCGCTAGGCAGTGCAGCTTGGTGGGCGGGCTGGCAATCAGGGTTGATCACTCAATGAGGCGCACGGCCATGGGTGCCATTCCTCCGTATCGGACGTCGCTGATCTGGACGTCGGTGCCAGATTCGCGGGCCTCGAGCATCTTGCCCTGCCCCAGGTAGAGCGCCACGTGGTAGATGCCGCCTTCGCCCCAGAAGAGCATGTCACCGCGCTTGGCTTCGGAGGCTGGGACCTGGCGGCCCATCTCGTATTGGTAGCCGGAATAGTGCGGCAGCTCGATACCGGCCGCAGCAAAGGCGTAGATCATCAGGCCGGAGCAGTCGAAGCCAGTTTTGGCATAGTCCCCGTATTGGTCGGCTACACCGCCGTCGCGGATGCCCTTGGTGGGGCCGTTGGCGTTGCCGCCGCCCCAGGCGTAGGTGACGCCCAGCTGGGACTTGCCGCGCTCAATGACCTTTTCGATGCGTTCGTCGGCGGTGCCGTCGGTGTCTGCACCCGGATCCTTAGAGGAATCGGAAGCGCCAGAGGAATTGCTGTTGGAATTGGAGGTGCTGTTCGAGTTACCGGTGGAGTTCGAGCCTGAATTCTGCGACGTGGAGTCGGTGGACTCGTCGGACTCGGTGCTCTGGTTTGCCCCCGTGCTCTGTTCGGATGCGGTGCTTTGAGCTGATTCCGTCCCTTGGCCGGACTGAGTGCCTTGGCCCGACTGGGCGGAGTTGCTCGAGGTCTCGTTGGCAGTCGTCGTGGTGGAAGCCTGCTGAGTGGTCGCACCCTGAGCTGCGTCGTAGTGCTTGCCCGCGGTGTTTCGGCCCGCTGCGACAGCATGATTCAAAGCCTCTTGGTCGGATGCGCCCTGAGACTTGGACTTGAAGCCAGCCATGGCTGCATCCCCACCCGCGGCGAGCAAGCCGTTGATGGCAAGCTGGCGCTGGTTGTCACCCGCAGCGTCGGACTTGAACTGAGTTTGGACGCCACTGATATCCCCAAGCCCGGATTGGGCGGCGGAGCCGGCAGCCTGCCCTGCGTTGTTTCCGCCAGTGCGCTGCACCTTTGGGGTGAAGCCCGGAGCTGCGGTGCCTTGCGCACCCCCTGCAGGCGCCTGGCCTGGCGCCGTGCTGTCGGGTGTCTGTTGTGCGCTGTATTGCTGAGTCGTGGGCTGCGGGGCAGCTGCCGGCTGGGAGTCCGTCTTCCCGCCCTCTGCCTTCTCACTCTGTGATGTTGTGCCGGCGGACTGGGACTTGTTTGTGTCTGCTCCTGCGGACGCGCCTTGCGATTGAGGCTGGGATGCGGCCTTATTGTCCGCTGCATTCACGGCAGCCTCCGCGGCCCGGCGCTTATCCCAACTTGTGGCGTCTGGCTTCGTGTTGGCCAGAGTGTCCACGGCGCTGCGCGCTGCCCGAACCAGTGCGTCGGCCCGAGCCTGCTCGTTCTTCAAGCGCTCGTAATCGGCCTGCTTTTGCTTCAGCTGAGCGATACTGCTGTTCATCGCTTCGTCCGCAGCCTGGTGGGCAGACACCGCGTCTTCGACGGCCTTATTGGCAGCATCGCGGTCAGAGCGCAGACCACTTTCCTCGTTCGCAGTCTGAGTGCGCGTCTTGTCGAGGTCGTTCACCACGCCTTGCTGCTTTTCTGCAGCCAGGCGAATATAGGATGAACGATCCAGCGTCTCCCCTACTGAATTCGCGCCGCCCGCGGCCAGGTTCACCGGTGCGGCCGAGCCGCCGCTCTTGTAGGCAGAGCGAGAGATCTCGTCGAGCTTGCCCTGAGCCTTGGTGACGTCCGAATCTGCTGATTCCAGGCGTCCTCGTGCGCCAAGGACATTGTCCTGCGCGGACTGCGCCTTCCCCTGTGCGTCCGCCAGGTCCTGTCGAGCCTTGTTGGCTCCTTCCCGGAGAGCGCTGATCTCGAGCGACATGTTATCGACGTCGGTCTTCGCAGTGCTGGCTTGACCCACGAGTTGAGCGAGGTACTCCTCTGCACTTTGTTCGGGCTGGGCGGCCGCGGGGAAAGTAGAAGCCTGGAAGATCACGCCCGCAGTGACAGAGACTGCCACAAGGGCGCGGCTGGACCGGGCTAAACGGGCCGTGGCGTGGCGACGGCTAGTCGGTCGTGTAAGCACGTTAGAACTCTCCTGGGTGGAATCGGTGTCGAAACAAGTCGCAGCACTTCGGCGGAAGCACATCCCACGGTCCCGCTGTCCGCACTTCCCCATGCGGTCAGTACAGGTCCCGAACGGTTGATATCAACTTGTTACAAAAGATGACAGTTGAACCCTAGGGCACAGGAGAAACGGTGAGGAACAGAAATCACGTTCGTAACATTGACAACATATGCCACTGTGCTTGCAGGAGGCGGTCTCACCAGCGGATTTGCAAGCCAAATTAAATAATGTGAGATGGGTCACATTTTAATACAGCCAAGCGTGTGAGCTTGATTGCAGCGCGATCACGCCAATTTTCTTTGAGATGAAGCTCAGGATAGTCAAGTATCAGTGCTTGACCAATGGTGAAGTTGTTATTGGGTGTTCGAACGTGAACGCCTGAGGAAGAAGGCAATAGCGCTGAATAAGGTGGCAATGATGACGGCGGCCAGTGTTATCCCCATGATCGGGACGGTGGGTACGTGGGAATTTTCAAGCGATGCGAGGAAAGATTCTGTACTTGACACCCGTGTATTTGCCCAGATTTTTCCCTGATTTGATTCGATGGTGTACCGGGGGATGTTCTCGGCCACAGTGCTACTGGCATCGGGTGTCTGCAGAATGACGGTCTGTGCTCCAGTTTGATCTTTGAGTGTTTGAGCTGCGTCCCGGGCGGAGGTGTAAGTCAGTCCGTGTACGTCTGAATAAACGATTTTGATGTCGCCCAGTTTGTCCCTGGTGGAGCTTGATTCGGCGGACTGCACAGCTTGGTGCAGCGCCTGAATGTCGTCCTGGGATAGTTCATCGTGAAGGTGAGGAGTTATCACTACGTCAGACGTCTTCAGCTGGTGTGCTAGACGGTCCAGATGCATGTCTTCGGGGATCATGAACTCCTCCAGTTATTGGGCACGGCGGAGCGCCTGCTTGTTGTCGGTGAGGTGTGGGTTTTCATCGTTATTGCCACCGATGTGCCCATCGAGCTCCGTGATCAAAACATTAGTTGGCTTAAGGGAAGCTCGACTTGGGTGACACGCAGATTGGCCGGGGTTGGGCCTTAAACAGTACGCGCGTTCTGTTAGGATAGAGCCTGACGTGCCGGGGTATTCCTGCCACAATGGAGATGTCTGTCCCCGCGCTTCGTCCACTTGACGACCCCCGGACTGGATTATCTCAATTGATGGGATGTCAAAGCGGAGGCGACACAACGACTACGAGAAGAGACACAGGAGCTAATCGTGACTGAAAGCACCAACTCCTTTGACGCGAAGAGCACTCTTCAGGTTGGCGATAAGAGCTATGACTACTACCGCCTTTCTGCAGTGCCTGGCATGGAGAAGCTGCCTTACTCCCTAAAGGTTCTCGGTGAGAACCTGTTGCGCAACGAGGACGGTAAGAACGTCACTCGTGAACACATTGAAGCTATCGCGCAGTGGGATCCATCCGCAGAGCCCAACACCGAAATTCAGTTCACTCCAGCCCGTGTCATCATGCAGGACTTCACTGGTGTGGCCTGCATTGTGGACCTGGCTACGATCCGCGACGCTGTCGTGGAGCTGGGCGGAGATGCGGATCAGGTTAACCCCCTCAATCCCGCTGAAATGGTCATTGACCACTCTGTCATCATCGAAGCCTTCGGTGGCGAGGACGCATTCGAAAAGAATGTGGAGATTGAGTACCAGCGAAACGAAGAGCGCTACAAGTTCCTGCGCTGGGGCACCGGCGCGTTCGAGAACTTCCGCGTGGTACCGCCCGGAACGGGCATCGTCCACCAGGTGAACATCGAGTACCTCGCCCGCTCCGTCTTCGACAAGGATGGGTTGGCTTACCCCGATACCTGTGTGGGTACCGACTCTCACACCACGATGCAGAACGGCCTCGGCATTCTCGGCTGGGGCGTGGGTGGCATCGAGGCCGAGGCCGCCATGCTCGGCCAGCCGATCTCCATGCTTATCCCTCGAGTCGTCGGCTTCAAGCTGACTGGCGAGATTCCCGCCGGCGTGACGGCCACCGACGTGGTGCTGACGATCACCGACATGCTGCGTCAGCACGGCGTGGTCGGCAAGTTCGTGGAATTCTACGGCAAGGGTGTCGGCGAACTCCCGCTGGCAAACCGCGCAACGATCGGCAACATGTCCCCCGAGTTCGGCTCTACGGCCGCCATCTTCCCGATCGATGAAGAGACGATCAAGTACCTCGCCTTGACAGGCCGCGACCAGGATACGCTGGATCGCGTTGAAGCTTATGCCAAGGAACAAGGCATGTGGCTTGACCCAGAGAATGAGGTGCAGTACTCCGAGTACCTGGAGCTGGACCTCGGAACCGTGGTTCCGTCCATTGCCGGACCGAAGCGCCCGCAGGATCGCATTGAGCTCACCGATTCCAAGGCTCAGTTCCGCAAGGATCTGCACAACTACGTCGATGCACCAGACACGTCCAACACGGACGGCAAGTTCGACTCCGAAGGCCCAGCCACGGAAACGACTTCCACCAACGTCGACGACGCTCCGGTTTCCGGCGCCGACGCCAAGGGCAATATCCCCTCGGCTGCCGCTGGCGCAGATGGTCGCCCATCCAACCCAGTCACCGTCAACTACAAGGGTGAGGACATCGAGCTGGATCACGGCATCGTTGCCATCGCGTCCATCACCTCCTGCACCAACACCTCCAACCCGTCTGTCATGGTGGGCGCCGGCCTGCTGGCGCGCAATGCAGCAGCCAAGGGTCTGAAGTCCGCTCCATGGGTGAAGACCTCCATGGCTCCGGGCTCCCAGGTTGTCACCGGCTACTACGAGAAGGCCGGCCTCTGGAAGGACCTGGAGGCCATGGGCTTCTACCTCGTGGGTTATGGCTGCACCACCTGCATCGGTAACTCCGGCCCACTGCCGGACGAGATCTCCGCAGGAATCAACGAGGCCGACCTGGCTGCTACCGCCGTGCTGTCCGGTAACCGCAACTTCGAGGGGCGCATCAATCCGGACGTCAAGATGAACTACCTGGCGTCCCCAATCCTCGTGATTGCATATGCCATCGCCGGCACGATGGACTTCGATTTCGAGACCCAGCCACTGGGGCAGGATCAGGATGGCAATGATGTCTTCCTGAAGGACATCTGGCCATCTACCAAGGATGTCGAGGACCTGATTCAGGAGACGATCACCAAGGAGCTGTACTCCGAGGACTACGCAGACGTCTTCAAGGGCGACGAGCGTTGGCAGAGCCTGGATACCCCGTCGGGCAAGACCTTCGACTGGGATCCACATTCCACCTACATCCGCAAGGCTCCTTACTTTGACGGTATGAACCGCGAGCCTGAGAAGGTGGACAATGTGCAGGGCGCGCGCGTTCTCGCGCTGCTGGGTGATTCGGTCACCACCGACCACATCTCCCCCGCATCTACTATCAAGCCGGGCACTCCGGCCGCCCAGTACCTGGACGCCAACGGTGTGCAGCGTAAGGATTACAACTCCCTCGGCGCACGTCGCGGCAACCACGAGGTGATGGTTCGCGGTACCTTCGCCAATATTCGCCTGCAGAACCTCCTCCTGGATGGCGTGACCGGCGGCTACACCCGCGACTTCACCCAGGAGGGCGCACCGCAGTCCTACATCTACGATGCAGCGATGAACTACCAGAAGGAAGACACCCCTCTGGTCGTGCTGGGTGGTAAGGAATACGGCACTGGCTCTTCCCGCGACTGGGCTGCCAAGGGCACCCGACTGCTGGGCGTGAAGGCAGTGATCGCAGAGTCCTTCGAGCGTATTCACCGCTCCAACCTGATCGGCATGGGTGTCATCCCGCTGCAGTTCCCTGAAGGCGAGTCGTGGAAGTCCCTGGGCCTGGACGGCACGGAGACCTACGATATTGACGGCATCACCGAACTCAATGAGGGCAAGACCCCGAAGACCGTGAAGGTCACCGCCACCAAGGAAGGCGGCGACAAGGTCGAGTTCGACGCCGTGACCCGTATCGACACCCCCGGTGAGGCCGACTACTACCGCAATGGCGGCATCCTGCAGTTCGTTCTGCGCAACATGATGAACAAGTAGTCACTACCTCAGCCCCATCTCTGAAGAACCCGGCCGGCCCGCTCCGTGCCGGGTTCTTTTCACCCTCCCGCCCAAGGACTCCCCCGTGCCAAGAATTAGTGAGACAGACTTAGAGCAGATCAAGCAGGAAATTCTGCAGGGCGCTCGCGAGTGCTTTGTCACCTATGGCTACGACGGAGCCACGGTATCCCGGCTCGAGGAGACCATTGGGAAGTCACGCGGCGCGATCTTCCATCACTTCAAAAACAAGGACGCTCTCTTCCTTGCTGTTGCTCACGATGACATGCTGCGCATGACCGCATCCGCAAAAGAGCATGGCATGATCGGCCTCATCCGCCACATATTGGCGTCCCCCGAACGCACAGGGTGGTGGACCATGCGCGTTGAAATTCTCCGACGGGTGAGGAATGACCCGCATTTCCGCGCCAAGTGGGAGCTTGATCAAAGGGCGTTGAGGGCGGCGGTCCACGACCGCCTATCTGGTCGTCATTCCGCGGGAAAATTGCGCAACGACGTGGACCCCGAAACGATGTATCAGGTTTTGGACGTCGTGCTCGAAGGGGTGATGGCCAAGCTCTCAACAGACGTATCGACCGAGGGGATCCCGCAGGCCCTGGACCACATCGAGCAATCTCTCAGGGCTCCCCAGGGTGCTACCCGCCCCGGCGATTAGAGGCCGATTGCTCGTGGTTGTTTCCGAGATGATCAAGTAGCGGCTGCATCCGGAATGGAATTCGTCGCCTAAGCACGATATCCGTCCTGATCCTCTCCACCCCTGGGATGCTCAAGATGAGCGATGTGATGGTTTCCAGGTGCGCATGATCCCGAGCTGCCACGCGACACGATACGTCTTCTGCCCCGGCCAGTGAATCGGCCCGCAGAATAAAGGGGATTTTCTCCAATTCTCCCACCACCTCATTCAGTGAGCGTTGAACAAGTGTGACGTGCATGTCTGCGCTCAGCGGGAATCCCATGGACGCAGCGTCCAGCACAGGACCAAAGTTGGCGATGATTCCGGCCTCGTGCATCTTGTCAAGTCTGTTCTGGGCTGTACCCCGGGCGATGCCGAGCCGCCGTGCGTATTCCCTCACCCCTGCTCGCGGCTCATTGAGGATCAATGCGGCGAGAGCTACGTCCAATTTATCCATGGCATATGCCGACATGGTGTCGCTCCTCCTGCATATGTTTTTGCTCAAAAATAGAAGTATCTTTGCGCCAATTGTTCACTATTAAGGGTGAATACATATGCCAATTGCTCAAAAATATGCACTTTGGCTCCTTACGGCTGTTACCTTGGCTCATCTTTATGCAGAACCTTGGCAATTTTTTTCTGATTGGGGATGAGATGTGTTCCAAGACACATTTTCTGAGCAGAAACATCAGGTGATGAGCGATGACCTCGACGATCCTTCCCAGCTCCCGCCCCCGTCCCCCACACGGGGAAACGCGAGGACGAGACACGACGAGCCTCCTACGTGACCGCTTCACAGCGGAGACCGGGACAGTCCACCTCACCGGCATCCAGGCCCTCGTGCGCATGATCCGCGATCGGGCGATTGCCGACCGTCTGCGCGGCCTCGCCACATCCTCGTATATCTCCGGCTATGAGGGATCGCCGCTCGGGGGCTTCGATCTCGAGCTCGCGAAGCGCCTGGAGTTGATGCAGGAATTCGATGTCATTCACCAACCCGCCGTCAACGAGGAACTCGGAGCCACCGCCGCCTCCGGCGCCCAGCTCAACGACACGTTGGGAACCCGGAGACCCGGTGTCGACGGGGTGGTCAGCTACTGGTATGGCAAGGCACCCGGTCTCGATCGGGCTGCGGATGCCTTCCGGCACGCCAACCTCATCGGAACGGCCAGTACCAGCGGCGCGGTCGCCATCGTCGGTGATGATCCGACAGCAAAGAGCTCCTCGGTGGCGTCCAACTCCTCCCGAATCCTTGCGGACCTGGGAATGCCCACCCTGGTTCCCGCGGACTCCGCGGACATCCTGACCCTCGGGCAACACGCAGCGTGGTTGTCCCGCGAGTGCGGGCTGTGGACCGCACTCCGGGTGAATACGACGGTCGCGGACGGGTCCTCCACCGTCACCCTCGGTGGTGCGCACCCCGCGCCTGAACCGCCCAGTCAGGGCCATGTTCCTCACGCGCGGTTGTTGGGGCAGAACGTATTGGACTTGGAGGAGAGTAAGACGGGAAGCCGCCTGCGACGTGCGCTGATGTACTCACGCAAGCACAATCTCAACCGGCTCGTCCACGCTTCGCCCGAGGATAAGGTGGGGGTCATCGCCGCAGGTTCATCGTCCCTCGAGGTGGAAGAAGCTCTCCGGTCCTTGGGCAGTCCCGCTCGGGTGCGCGTCGCGCGCATGGGTATGACCTGGCCTTTGGACGCCAGCGAAATGGAAAAATTCGCCACCGGCCTGAACCACATCCTGGTCGTCGAGGATCTGGGAAATCACCTGTTCGAGACCCTGCGGACAACGCTCTACGGAAGCAGGACCACCCCGGTGCTGTCGCACGCCCACGATGCCATCCGTGGAATCGCCAACATGCTGCGCACGGAGGGTATCGACTTTGACGAGCCTGCTCGTACCTCCGTTCGCCGCACCCTACCCCTGAATGTGGCCAAGCGCGTGCCCCACTATTGCTCGGGGTGCCCACATAATTCATCCACTCGTGTTGCACCTGGAACGCTGGTGGGTGCCGGGATTGGGTGTCATTCAATGGTCCTCATGCAAGATGAGGAGCGGGTCGGCAATATCCATGGCTTTTCCCAGATGGGCGGTGAAGGCTGCCAATGGATGGGAATCAGCCCGTTTGTTGAGGAGCGCCACTTGGTGCAGAACCTGGGCGACGGGACATTGCTGCATTCGGGTTCGCTCGCCATTCGCCAGCTGGTTGCCGCCAAGGTGAATATCACCGTGAAGATCTTGCACAACGGGACGGTGGCCATGACCGGGGGCCAGGATCCCGTGGGACAGCGCAGCCTGCCGGGCATGGTTGAGCTCGTTCACGCCGAGGATGTCGCCAAGATTGTGGTCACGACCGATGACGTCAAACGCACCCGACAAGGCCTCCCGCGATCAGTGGAGGTGCGCCCTCGAGAGGACCTTGCTGCCGTGCAGGAGGAATTGGCCGCCATGCCGGGTGTGACCGTCCTGATTCATGACCAGCACTGTGCCGCGGAGAAGCGCCGCGCTCGGTCGCGGGGCACCGTTGCCCCCGCCATGACAAAGGTCGTGATCAACGAGCGAATCTGTGAAGGATGTGGTGACTGCGGTGATGTGTCGGGTTGCCTATCCGTGCGTCCCGTGGAGACGGAATTTGGGCGCAAAACCCGTATAGACCAGACAACCTGCAACGCAGATTACACCTGCCTACAGGGCGATTGCCCGGCGTTCACGACGGTCACGGTTACCGAGGGTCCTCGGAGTTCCACAGTCCCGGAGATCGAGCCACTGGATTCCACCGCTCTACCGTCGCCTACATTGCCGAGACTGAGCGATCGAAGCTGGAACGTCCGTGTGACGGGCGTGGGAGGTACGGGAATCCTCACCTTGGCGGCGGTGATCGCCACCGCGGCACAGATGGAAGGTTTCCACGTTCGGGGCTCAGATATGACTGGACTCGCCCAGAAAGGTGGCTCTGTAGTTTCCGATATTCGTCTCTCCTCCCACGCTGTGGATGAGCCGGGTGTCGTTCCAGCGGACGGCGCCGATCTGATGTTGGGCGTCGATGGGCTCACCACGGCTGAGCCGGGCAATCTCGGTGTGATCAATCCCCGGCGCACTACGGCCGTCTTGTCTTCTACAAATACCCCTACCGTCTCCATGGTTACCGATGTACGAGCCGAGCACTCCGATGGGGTGGCTTTGGCCGCCGCACTTGGCCGCAACGCACACCGAATGATCAGCATGGATGCCGCGGAAGTCTCGCGCCTGCTCTTTGGCGCGACCACGTTCCAGACCATGATCATGCTGGGCGTCGCGCAGCAGAGTGGCGCCCTGCCCGTGAATCCAGATGCTGTCGAGGCTGCCATCAGCGCTAACGGCCGCTCCGTGGAAGCCAACCTGCAAGCGTTCCGGCGCGGACGGCAGTGGGTAGCGGACCCGAAGGCCATCACGGAACTGCTCCAGCTTGGGCTCTCCGGTCAGGCGGATTACTCCGGTGATTCGAATGGGAAAGATGGGTGCCACCTCGCTCAGTCGGCTGGCGTCCCGGCCCCGAGCACATCGGAACCCACGCCCACTGCCAGGATGAGAACCAGGGCGGCACTCCGATCCGCGGATCTCACTGAAGAACTGTGTGACATCATCGCGCGGCGCGTAGATGAGTTGGAAGCATGGGGATCGGAAGCTGACGCAACGCGCTTTTTGTTGGATTTGAAGACCGTCGCATACGAAGAGCGCCGTGTCTCCCCTGCGTCCACTGACCTGCTGCGGGAGGTCGCCTTCGGCTTGCACAAACTGACCGCTTATAAGGACGAATACGAGGTCGCGCGACTGGCGCTGGACCCGGAGTTCCGCACCTCCATCGATCGCGAATTTGGGGCTGATGCGGACGTCAAGATTCAACTGCACCCGCCGATGCTGCGCGCGCTGGGTGTGAAGCGAAAGATTGGATTCGGCAGATCCTCCCTACCCGTGCTGAAGGTGCTGTCGCAGTTGAAGCCGCTGCGTGACACGCCGTTTGACGTGTTCGGCCACGGCGAGGTCCGAAGGATGGAAAAGGAGCTGGCTGCGACCTACCGGGAGGCCATGTTGACCCTCGCTCGCCGTCTGCGCGACGAGCGGGATCTGACGGAGTTGATTGAATTGGCCCAGGGGGCGGATCGAGTTCGCGGGTACGAGAGCCTGAAGCTCACGTCCGGGCGCGAGTTCCTGGAAGAGTTGCGATCGAAAATGCAGGAGGGGTGACGCCACAGTGTGGCGGGGTTCCTACACAAAAGTAGACCAAGCGGTATAGTCGACACATACCGTAACCATGTTCCCCGCCGCGCGCAGGGAAATTGAACACCTTTAAAGGAGGTGCCCCGTGACATTTGTCCTACTCAGTCCTCGCCAAGGACGCGACGTGCTCGCAGCGGAATATGAGGACTTCCGAATGTTCACGGGCCTGCGGCGGCACGAACTGATTCAACGGCCGCTGGATTCCGAGCACTCCACCATCGGGGATATCACTGGCGTAACCGGGGTTTTCATCGGGGGCTCGCCAATGACCGTGTCGGAAAGATTTTCCCACCCCGAACAGGCACGGTGGCAGGAATCGACAACTGAGACACTGTTGGACTTCATCGACCAGGCAGTCGACGGGCGCACTCCGCCCGTGTTCGCGGTGTGCTATGCCGCCTCGATGTACGCCCATTACCGAGGTGGAACTATTTCTTCCGCCTTCGCTGAAAGCGCTGGCAGCACCGCGATTAGCTTGACCGAGGAGGGGCTGCACGACCCGATTTGCGTCAGCCTGCCGCGAGAATTCACCGGGTTCACAGGGCATAAGGACGCTGTGGATCAACTCCCGGAGGGGGCGCGCTTGCTGGCGACGGGGCCGACGTGCGCCGTGCAATTGTATCGGCTGGGTGATCAGGTGTGGACCAGCCAGTTTCACCCGGAAATGGACACGCGGGGGATTTCGCGGCGGCTGGGGTTCTACGGGGCCAACGGCTATTACGATGCGGGCGAGCGCGATGCAGTGTTCAATGCTTTCGCTGGGGTAGACACCAGCTATGCCCACCAATTGCTGTCCAATTTCGTCGTCGAAGCCCGGCAGCGGGCGGACACGAAGGCCTCCATCGCCGTGTAGGTCCCTGGTTGCCGTCCCGCGGGCGCTGGGCTGGTTTCCGCTGGGTCAGTTTCCGCTGGCCCACCCCCTTAGGCCAGTTCCACGATCTCCATGTACTCCTCCGACCATAGGTCTTCCGTGCCATCCGGCAGCACAATGACCCGTTCCGGCTCGAGAGCCTTCACCGCGCCCGGGTCGTGCGTGACCAGGACCACCGCGCCCGTATAGGTCCGCAACGCGTCCAGCACCTGCTCGCGGGATTGTGGATCGAGGTTATTCGTCGGCTCGTCCAGTAACAGCACGTTCGCTCGCGAACTGACCAGGGTGGCCAGTGCTAGGCGAGTCTTCTCGCCACCGGAGAGGGTGCCGGCGGGTTGATTCAGCTGCTCTCCAGAGAACATGAACGCACCCAAAAGGCCCCGAAGATCCTGCTCCCCCGCGTCCGGACACGCATCGATAGCGTTCTGCCACACTGACCGATCTCCATCAATCGTGTCATGTTCCTGGGCGAAGTAGCCGACCTTCAAGCCATAACCGCTGACAATGCCGCCTTCGCCATCCGTGCGCTCCACGCCTGCGAGTAGCTTCAGGAGCGTGGTCTTGCCCGCACCATTGAAGCCCAACACCACCACGCGGCTTCCCTTGTCGATAGCCAGGTCCACTCCGGCGAACACCTCCAGGGAGCCATACGTCTTCGTCAGCCCCTTAGCGTTCATGGGTGTCTTTCCGCAGGCTGCGGGTTCAGGGAAGGAAATGGACGCCACCTTGTCTTCGACTCGGATCTCATCCAAATCGCCCATCATGCGCTCGGCTCGGGCCACCATTTGTTTAGCCGCACGGGCCTTCGTGGCTTTGGCACCAAGTTTGTCTGCCTGCTGCTTCAGTGCCGAGGCCTTCTTTTCGGCATTGGCACGCTCCCGTCGGCGCCGCGCCTCGTCCGTCGCCCTGGCGTCCAAATACTTCTTCCAACCCATGTTGTACACATCGGCTTCGCCGCGGACCGCATCGAGGAACCAAATCTTGTTGCAGACGGCCTCGAGCAACTCCACATCGTGGGAGATCATCACCAGACCGCCTTCGTGCTTGGACAAAAAGTCACGAAGCCACGTGATCGAGTCCGCGTCCAGGTGGTTGGTTGGCTCGTCGAGGAGCAGCGTCGTCTCCGAGCGGCCCGAGCCCGAGGTAGCGGCGAAGAGGATCTGCGCCAGTTCCACACGACGGCGCTGCCCACCGGAGAGGGTTTTCAGCTGCTGTTCCAAGACTCGCTCTGGTAGGCCTAGCGCGTCACAGATGCGCGCGGCCTCACTGTCTGCCTCGTATCCGCCGGCGGCCTGGTAGCGCTCCTCGACTCGGCTGAACTTGGCAATGGCTTTGTCTCGATCCTGGTCGGTGGCGGCATCCTCCATGATTGCTTGCTGCTTCTTCATGGAACGACGCATCTCGTCCAGCCCGCGCGCGGAGAGCACACGATCGAGGGCGGTCTGTTCGATGTCACCCTCCTTGGAATCCTGAGGAAGGTACCCCAAGTCGCCGGAGCGGGTCACTGAGCCTCCGTAAGGTTCCCCCTCGCCCGCCAGAATCCTCATCGTGGTGGTTTTCCCCGCCCCGTTTCGGCCCACCAGGCCGATTCGGTCCCCCGGTTGGACCCGAAGATGTTGCCCGGGTGCATCCAACAGGGTGCGGGCGCCAACACGTACTTCGAGGTCCTGAGTAACAATCACAAGCGGTCATCCTAACAGGTCAAGGGCCGTATTCGAATTCTCGGCCACGGCGCCCGGGAAGGTATGTTGAGAGGGCAATGCTGAAGAATTGCCATTAAAAGGAGTGGTACAGGTGCCACCAGGCGAGCGAAGGCACATCGAGATTTGGGGCTGCGGGCCGGCGGGTGCAGTGGCAGCCATCCGTGCCGCAGAGCGGGGTTGGACCGTCACTGTGCGAGACCCGGCAGCGAGCCCCGCGGATGGCAAGCACCTCCTCGAGCCTTCCGATACCGCCGCTCTCCCAGACTGGCCGGCAACGTACGGGGCACTGTCGCCAGAGATTCCCGAATGGGCTCAATGCCTGTTCACCGGACCACACCGTGTCGTCGTCCGATTTCCGCTACTCGATCGTGCCGGGGAGCACCGCGGAGCACCGCGAATTGGTCCCAGGGTGCAGGTCCGCGAACTGGGTTTCGACTATCGCATGCTCGATAAGTCCGCGCTTCGAGAGGCCATTGCTCGAGCCGGTGTTTTTCTGACATCCCGGGGCACCAATCACCGTCGCTCGGGGACCTCGGTGATCGATTGCCGCGGCGCAGTTGTCGACGGTTCGGAACTATGGCAGGTCGCATTCGGGGTGGTTCTCCCCCGCGATCTTGCTGAGCGCGTTGGGTTCGGCACCCCCACGTTCATGGACTGGTCGCGCACCCCAAGTCAACCAACCGGGGAGCCCGCTAGCTTTCTCTACGTTCAGCCCGTGGACCAGGGAATATTGATTGAGGAAACGGTCCTCGCAACTGCTCGTCCCCCAAGAGAGGTGTTGGGGATTCTCGAGCAGCGATTGTGGATGAGGGGAGACGCCACTGCCTCGCAGGACAATGCTCCCCTCACCCTTGGGGATCTGCGTGACAACGTCGTGACAACAGAACGGGTGGCAATTCCCATGGGCACCGCTCAGCCCCTCCTGTGGCGCAGCCCACGGCGGCTTCCCGACGGTGCTCTGTCGTGGAGCTTCGGGGCCCGCGGTGGGCTGATCAATCCGGTGACGGGCTACTCCATCGCCGCGGCGATGAGTGCGGCTGATGAGCTGTTGGATCGCATTGAAGGAGCTCGCCTGCCTCGAGCTACAGCGTGCAACCGTGTGGCAGCACACGCCCTTCGCCGATTGGGCGCCCACTTGATTGACCGGGGTTCATCTGCTGCGACGACGGACTTCTTCGATGCGTTTTTCTCGCTTCCCACATCGCGGCAACTCGGCTACCTGATTGGTCACAATGGTGCCGCGGTCGCGCATTCAATGTGGGCATTGAGAACGCACACCGGGTGGCGTCATGACATTCTTTCCCCACTGTGGACCCACCCGGTCCGAACTCTCGGGGCCACCGCGCGGGCCTACCTACCCCGACGGTGATAGCGCTACACGGCGAAGCCCATGAAGCGGAGCTGCTCGCGACCTTCTTCGTTGATCATCTGCGGGCCCCAAGCTGGTGTCCACACCCAATTCAGACGCACGGCCTCGACCTCTTCCACGCGGCCGAGGACGGAAGACTGGGTCTCGTCCTCGAGCATGTCCGTGAGGGGGCAGGCAGGTGAGGTCAGTGTCATGTTGATCACGGCCGTCTTGTCCTCCAACCAAATGTCGTAGACCAGGCCGAGGTCAATGACGTTGATGCCCAGCTCGGGATCGATGACGTCCATCATTGCGTCCTCGATGCGACCCACGATCTCGAGTTGCTCCTGGGTCATTTGCTCGGGAGGCTGAGGCACCTCGTTCACCGGATTAGGATCCATCTGCGGCGCCGAGGGATTGGCGCTGGACTGCTCGGGAGTGGTTGCTTCTGGAGTCTCAGACATGTCGCTTTCCTTGGGGTTGTGGAGTGAGAGTGAGCAGGTTCGGTCCCGAATTGGGATTATTGCGGCTTGGCGCCCGCATCATAGGCAGCAGCTTCGAATGCCTTCCACCCCAGCAGGGCGCACTTCACGCGGGCCGGGTACTTGGAAACACCGGCGAAGGCCACACCGTCGCCGATGATCTCATCATCGCCCTCGTGTTCGCCTCGCGACGTGATCATTTTTTCGAATTCAGCAAGCTTGGCGAAAGCCTTGTCTACCGGGAGGCCAACGATTTCCTCGGCCATGATGGAGGTGGAGGCCTGGCTGATGGAACAGCCGATCGCATCGTAGGAGACGTCGTCGACGGTCTTGTGATCGTCGCTCAAGTGCACGCGGAGTGTGAGTTCATCGCCACAGGAGGTGTTGACGTGGTGCACCTCGGCCTCATATGGCTCTCGCAATCCCGCGTGTTGCGGGTGCTTGTAGTGATCCAGGATCACCTCCTGGTACATCTGCTCCATTTTCATGTGGTGCTACTTCCCTTCTGTGAGATCACCGTCGGCAGGAGTGACACCGAAGAACTCCTGAGCGGCGCGGACAGCCGAGACCAGACGGTCGATATCGGCGGTGGTGTTGTAGACATAAAAACTGGCGCGGGCGGTTGCCTGAACCCCCATACAGGTATGCATTGGCCATGCGCAGTGGTGACCGACCCGGATGGCCACACCGTGATCGTCCACGATCTGGCCCAAGTCATGTGGGTGGATGCCCTCGACCACGAAACTTACAGCGCTACCGCGGTCCACGACTTCGGTTGGGCCGATGATCCGCAATCCCGGGATCTCCTGCAGCTTTTCTAGGGCGTACGAGGTCAACAGATTCTCATGAGCGGCGACATTGTCCATGCCGAGGTTGCGCAGGTAATCCACGGCCGCGCCGAGGCCGACAACTTGAGAGGTCATCTGCGTGCCAGCTTCGTAACGCTGTGGGGCCTCGGTAAAGGTCGTCCCTTCCATGGTGACCTTTTCGATCATGGAGCCACCAGTGAGGAACGGGGGCAGGTCAGCCAGAAGCTCATGCTTGCCGTACAGCACGCCCACGCCGTTTGGTCCCAGCATCTTGTGGCCAGAGAAGGCGGCGAAGTCCACATCGAGTTCGTGGAAGTCGACGGGCATATGTGGAACGGACTGGCAGGCATCCAGCACGAAAGTTGCGCCCACCTCGTGGGCACGCCGCACGGCCTCGTGAACATCCAACACCGCACCGGTGACATTGGATTGGTGGGTGAGCGCCACGACCTTGGTCTTGTCGGTGAGCTCGAGGCTGTCTAAGTCAATCCGTCCGTCCGGGGTGGCCGAGTACCAGCGCAGGGTGGCTCCCGACCGGCGCGCTAGTTCTTGCCAGGGTACGAGGTTCGCGTGATGCTCGACCTCGGAGATGACGATCTCATCGCCCTCCCCGACCTGCAGTGCTCCTGAGCGATCATCGTTCATGATGAACGCGATCTCGTTGAGCGCCTCCGTTGCGTTCTTCGTGAACGCGATCTCTTCGTTGCGAGCCCCGACGAATTCCGCGATCGTGGCCCGAGCCTGCTCATAAGAGTCCGTGGCTTCCTCCGCCAGGGCGTACGCACCACGGTGCACGGGGGCATTGTGTCGGGTGAGGAATTCCCTTTCTGCATCGAGCACTGCGAGCGGCCGCTGCGACGTGGCCCCTGTATCCAGGTACACCAGAGGCTGGCCATCGCGAACCTCCCGAGCCAAGACCGTGAAATCCTTCTTAATTGATTCCACATCGAGTGGTGTGGACTTTTCGGCCCACTCCCTCCCCAGCTGATCGGTCATGTGCTGTGTCTCCTCAGTTCATTAAAAATTTGCTAATCAGAATCAATGTTGTTCTTGTGACTATGAAGAGCCCGAGCAGCCTAGGAGCACGAGCTTCGATGAATCATGATTTCCACCCCGCCAAGAAGCCCAGTAAAGCTGGGCCTGACAGGGCGGAGAGCCGATAGAACCTAGGCGAACTGCTCGTAGCCCTCGGACTCCAGCTTTTCAGCGAGATCCGGGCCACCAGATTCCACGATGCGCCCCTTGGAGAACACGTGAACCTGATCGGGCTTCACGTAATTCAGGATGCGCTGATAGTGGGTAATCATCAGCACTCCGCCGTTCTCGCGCTCCTTGTAGCGGTTAATCCCATCGGAGACGACGCGCAGAGCGTCCACGTCAAGGCCAGAATCGGTCTCGTCGAGGATCGCGAACTTGGGCTTCAACAGACCCAACTGCAAGATCTCGTGGCGCTTCTTCTCGCCGCCCGAGAATCCTTCGTTCACGGATCGTTCGGAGAAGGAGGGATCGATGGACAGCTCCTGCATGGCGCCGCGGGCCTCCTTGACCCAGTCGCGGATCTTCGGAGCTTCGCCGCGGATGGCGGTGGCGGACTGGCGTAGGAAGTTTGCCATGGACACGCCGGGCACCTCGGTCGGGTACTGCATGGCCAGGAAAAGGCCGGCGCGAGCGCGCTCGTCGACCTCCATGTCCAGGATGTTCTCTCCATCCAGCAGGACTTCGCCCTCGGTGATCTCGTAGCGAGGGTGGCCAGCCAGGCAGTAGGACAAGGTGGACTTGCCGGAACCGTTAGGTCCCATGATGGCGTGGGTCTCCCCAGACTTCATGGTGAGATTCACGCCGTGGAGGATCGGCTTGGGCTGCTCGTTTTCGTCAGCAGGCACAACTTGGGCGTGGAGGTTCTTGATCTCAAGGGTGCTCATAATTTCTTCAACAATTCCTTCGGTGGGTGAAATTCCAAACAGGTAAAAGCGTCAATGCTCGGCAGGGCCGGTGGGCCAGCCGGGCAGCATCTAGAGGACGGTGTGCTCCAGCTCTTGCTCGATCTTGCTCTCCAGCTGCTCGCGAAGATCCTCAAGTGGAATCCGCTTGATCACATCGGTGAAGAAGCCTCGGACGATCAGCATCTTCGCCACGGACTCTGGGATGCCTCGGGACTGGAGGTAGAACATCTGCTCATCATCGAACCGGCCGACGGTAGCGGCGTGCCCGGCCCCGATGATTTCGCCCGTCTGGATTTCCAGGTTCGGTACCGAATCAGCTCGAGCCCCGGAGGTCAGCAGCAGGTTGTTGTTCTTCTCGTATGTGTCCGTGCCAGTGGCATCCGGGCGGATCAGCACATCGCCGATCCACGCGGTTCGCGCATCGCGCACGCGTTCGGTTTCTCCACCCTGGGGTCCTTGCAGCGCGCCCTTGTAGAGCACGTTAGAGCGGCAGTTTCGCACGGAGTGGTCCACCAGTAGTCGCTGCTCGAAGTACTGGTTCGCGTCGGCGAAATACACGCCGAGCAATTCGGCGTCCCCACCCTGGTCGGTGTAGCGCACATGCGGAACGGCGCGGACCACCGAACCACCGAAGCACGCGTAAGTATGCCGGACGGTCGCATCGCGACCTACCTGGATGTGGGAATTGGACAGGTGCACCGCGTCATCGGCCCAATCCTCCACCACCACGGTGGTGAGCTTCGCACCGTCGCCCACGATGAATTCCACGTTATCCGAGTGGGAACCGCTGCCCTCGTAACGCACGATGACGGTCGCTTCGGCGTGCTGCTCTAGCTCCACAACAAGGGTGCCGAAGGAGGTCTTGCCCTCGCCCGCGCCGGTCACCGTAATCACGATCGCATCCTCAACAGCGGTGTTCTTGGTGACCTTTACGTAGTCCGCGACCGAGGTGTGGGCCCATGCGTACGCCGCAGCGTAGTCGACCGGGGCGCCCGCCCGTCCGAGCTTGTCGCTGTCCGCAGGCAGTTCACTGGTTTCGATGCCCTCACTGCCCTCAGGGAGGTGGACGCCAACGTTTGCACGCTGTCCTTCCCCGGCGGTGCCATCATGAAGCCCATTGAGCCGGCGAAGAGGCGTGAACCGCCAGTCCTCATCCTTAGCATGCGGGACAGTGAAATCAGCCGGATCGAAGGAGGTAAACCGATCGCCCTTCGTCTGGTGATCAGTTCCGGCCTTCACAGGGGTCTGCACCTTAGCTGATTCTGTTTCGTTGACTGAGGTGGTCATGTTTGTTTAACCCACCGATCCTTCCATCTGCAGCTCGATCAGGCGATTCAATTCCAGTGCGTACTCCATCGGGAGCTCCTTGGCGATGGGCTCCACGAAGCCGCGGACGATCATGGCCATGGCCTCGTCTTCGGGAAGACCGCGGCTCATCAGATAGAACAACTGGTCCTCGGAGACCTGCGAGACGGTGGCCTCGTGGCCGAGTGTCACGTGGTCGTTGCGGATGTCGTTGTACGGGTATGTGTCCGAACGCGACATGGAGTCCACCAGCAGGGCGTCGCATTCGACGTTGGAGGCGGAGTGGTGCGCGTTAGAATGCACTTCGACCAGGCCCCGGTACGCGGCACGGCCGCCACCGCGGGCCACGGACTTGGAGACGATGTTGGAGCTGGTGTAGGGCGCGAGGTGCTTCATCTTCGCGCCCGTGTCCTGGAACTGCCCCTCGCCCGAGAACGCCACGGAGAGGACCTCGCCCTTGGCGTGCGGCCCGGTCATCCACACGGCGGGGTATTTCATGGTCACCTTGGAGCCGATGTTGCCATCGACCCACTCCATAGTGCCGCCCTCTTCGACCTTGGTGCGCTTGGTGACCAGGTTGTAGACATTGTTGGACCAGTTCTGAATGGTGGTGTAGCGGCAGCGGCCACCCTTCTTCACCACGATCTCCACCACGGCGGAGTGCAGGGAGTCGGTTTTGTAAATCGGCGCGGTGCAGCCTTCGACGTAGTGCACATAGGCGCCCTCGTCCACGACGATCAGCGTGCGTTCGAACTGGCCCATATTCTCCGTGTTGATGCGGAAGTAGGCCTGCAACGGAATGTCTACGTGCACGCCCTTGGGCACGTAGATAAAGGAGCCACCCGACCACACGGCGGTGTTCAGAGCGGAGAACTTATTGTCTCCCGCGGGGATGACGGTACCGAAGTATTCCTCGAAGAGCTCTGGGTAATCGCGCAGGCCCGTATCGGTATCGACGAAGATGACACCTTGCCGTTCGAGGTCTTCACGAATCTGGTGGTAAACGACCTCCGATTCGTACTGCGCTGCCACGCCCGCCACGAGGCGCTGGCGCTCTGCCTCGGGGATACCCAGCTTGTCGTAGGTGTTCTTAATGTCCTCTGGGAGGTCCTCCCAGTTTTCGGCCTGCTTCTCTGTGGAGCGGACGAAGTACTTAATCTGATCGAAGTCAATGCCGGACAGGTCCGCGCCCCAGGTGGGCATGGGCTTCTTATCAAAGATGTCCAGAGCCTTCAGTCGGCGCTCGAGCATCCATTCCGGCTCATTCTTCTTTGCGGAAATGTCGCGTACGACATCTTCGCTGAGGCCTCGGCGAGCCGCCGCGCCTGCGTCATCGGTATCGTGCCAGCCGTAGCCGTACGCACCGATGGAATCAATGATTTCCTCGTCAGTCTTCGGTGTTTGTGCAGCTTGTGTCATTGTTCTCTTTCCTTCGTGGTGGAAGGGTGGATTGTTGTCAGCGGAATATGCGTGGTGCAAATACCGTTGCCATCGGCAATGGTCGCGAGGGGTTGCGTGTGCTGTCCCAGAAGTTCTGCCACCACTCGATGCTCAGCAGCGCACAGCTCTGGGAATTCCTCTGCCACCTCCTGGATCGGGCAATGGTGGCGGCAGATCTGCACGCCGCCGGCGGTGGATCCCACCGTGGCCGCATAGCCTCGTTTGCTCAGCGCCTTAGCAATTGCCTCGGCCCTCGCCCCCACGTCATGGGCCTCATCGTCTGGAAGCTCCGCCAGAACTTCTTGAATCCGCTGGTCAGCAAATTCCTCCACTGCTTCTTCTCCCCCGGTTTTGCGCAGGGTTCTCAATGCAAGCAGCGCCAGGTTGTCGTAATCATGCCCGAATTGGGAGCGCCCCTTATCCGTCAGCTTGAACAACTTTGCGGGGCGTCCTCGCTGTCCGGATTTCGGCGGCTCGGTCATATCTGCCAGGCCATCGGCCACGATGTTGTCCAGGTGTCGGCGTACGCCGGCGGTGCTCAATCCGAACTCCGTGGCGATATCACTTGCACTGACAGGCCCATTCCGCAGGATATGGAGAAGGATGCGGTGACGGGTATCGCGATCGCTCACGGCCACTCCTTCCAGTGCGTTGACATGATTAGACAACACGAGTGTGTCTTAAATAGATAGCTTTGTCCACTAAGGTAAGGCTGACTTAGCCACATAGAGCCTGCTGGCTTTGGCGAGCCCAACGGCCATTGCAGTGGCGTCCGGACTAAACTTCCCCAGCATGAAGGAACAGCGAGAGGATCAGCCCCCGGTGCGCCCCCGAGGCCTGCGCGCGGTGCTGAATCAACTCCCCCGCCTGGGGCTTGCTGGTTCCCGGTCCTCCCAGCTTCATGCCGACGTGACAACTGCGCGAGCTCATGACCTCGCGCAGCGCGTACCCCTCAGCCGTCCGCAGGTCCTTCGGCTACAGTCTGCCGCAATCATCGGAACTCTCGGGTCGCTGCTCATCGCCGTGGGAGGCTGGGGCTCGGGTGCGATGCCTGTCGTGGGCAACCCGTTGTGGGAAGTTCCGGGCATCAGTGTGCTGGCGCGGATGCTGCATACCTCGACGGTGACGACATTTCTCGGCATCGGCCTGCTCGTTTCTGGGTGGGTCGCCGTGGGAACCTTGATCCTGCCCATGTCGCGGATTCCATCGCGCACCTTTTGGCGCCTGTTGGGGCTGTGGGTGACGCCGCTGATCTTCACCGCTCCGCTTTTTACCCAGGACATCTACTCTTACCTCGCGCAGGGGTCCATCGCCGCGCATGGGATGGATCCGTATTCCGCGGGGCCGGTGGACCTGCTGGGCGTGGAGCATCCGCTGGCACGCTCCGTTCCCCTGTTGTGGGCGCACTCCCCGTCCCCCTACGGGCCGGTAGCGATGGGCGTTGGTGCGGTGATCTCTTGGATTACCTCAGACGCCATCGCTTTGGGTGTGGTGGCGCATCGCCTGGTCAGCATTGCTGGCCTGCTCATTGCGACCTGGGCACTGGTGAGGTTGGCGCGGCGTTGCTCGGTGCCCAGCGCCGATGCGATGTGGCTGGGAGTATTGAATCCCCTGACCATCCTGCATCTGGTAGGGGGGATCCACAATGAGTCCATCATGCTGGGGCTGCTGCTGGCGGGAATGGAGCTGGTGCTGCGCGGGGTGGACGGCGAGGTACGTCCGACGGTGAGCCGGTGGATCTTGATCATCGGCGGTATGGGCCTGATCTCCGCGGCGGGCCTCGTGAAGGTGACTGCCCTGGTGGCACTTGGGTTCGCCGGGGTTGCGGTCGCGCGATGGTTCGGCGGATCGGTGCGGGACTTGCTAAAGGCGGCGTTGCTGGCAGTGGTGGTCGCAGCCGTCACGTTCGCTGCGCTGTCATTCGGCACGGGCGTGGGCTTCGGCTGGGTATTTGTCCAGGGAGGCGCGACGGAAGTAACCAGCTGGATGTCGATCACCACGGTGTTCGGTCTGATCAGTTCTGCGCTGGGAATGCTTCTGGGACTCGGCGACCACCAGGCGGCTGCGCTGGCGCTGTTCCGATTGCTGGGTGTGCTCGTCGGTGCATTCTGGCTGCTGCGAATGTTGCTGGCAGCATTCCGCGGGCGCATCCACCCGGTGGGCGGCTATGGGGTGGCCATGTTCTTCCTGGTCGTGTTCTTTCCGGTCGTCCACCCGTGGTACTTGCTCTGGGCGATCGTTCCGCTAGCTGCGTGGGCCAATCGCTGGTCCTTTCGGATCGCGGTGATCGTCTACTCCATTGCCTTCAGCTTTTTCATTCTGCCCCGCGGCCTGACTTTGCCGCCGGGCACGGTTGCCCTGATTTATTCCATGGCCGGGGCTATCTTCGCGGTACTCGTAGTGGGAGCCTGGCTGTGGGCCCGCCGCCGGCCGCAATGGGCTGAGGCTTTTCATGTGAAGCCATCTCGAAAGGTCAGAAGTGTTGAGACCAGAATTGATAAGGCAGCCACTCCAGGTCACTGATGAGCGCACTGCAGGGAAGGAATAAACTAGCCCCCGTGACTTCTTCAGCTGCTCAGGTCCCAGCCCGTCGACTAGTCGATGTCAGAGGCGCGGTCAAGCGATTCGGCAATGTCACGGCAGTGGATGGGCTCGACTTTCACGTGGATCAAGGGGAAATAGTGAGCCTCCTGGGCCCGAACGGGGCTGGCAAGACCACGACAATTGAAATGTGCGAAGGTTTCCAGTCCCCGGACCAGGGCAAGGTGAATATTTTTGGCCTCGATCCCGTTGCCCATTCGGACGAGGTCCGATCTCGCATCGGAGTGATGCTTCAGGGCGGAGGGGCCTACCCCGGCATTCGAGTGCGCGAAATGCTCCAGCTGGTGGCATCCTATTCGGCTGACCCATTGGACCCGGCATGGCTCCTCCAGACCGTCGGATTGGAACGGCATGCCAGCACCCCGT
Source organism: Corynebacterium falsenii (assembly GCA_001054945.1). Taxonomy (GTDB): domain Bacteria; phylum Actinomycetota; class Actinomycetes; order Mycobacteriales; family Mycobacteriaceae; genus Corynebacterium; species Corynebacterium falsenii_A. Next base: position 119,916 of record JVKJ01000005.1, read on the forward strand.
ATCGCCGCCTCTCCGGCGGGCAGCAGCAACGACTGTCACTGGCTTGCGCGCTGGTGGGACGTCCAGAGCTCATCTTCTTGGACGAACCCACCGCGGGACTAGATACACAGTCACGGCTGGCGGTCTGGGACTTGATTCGCTCCTTAAAACGCGACGGCGTTGCGGGAGTTCTCACCACTCACCTGCTCGATGAAGCGGAGGAGCTCTCCGATCGGGTCGTCATCATTGATCGCGGTCAGGTGGTCGCCGCCGGCACCCCCGCTCAGCTTTCCGCAGCGTCCGCAGGTTCCGGAGCGGAGGGCGCGGGCGGAAGTAGTCAGGTTCACCTCAGGGTTGAAGGGGTGAAGGCCGAAATGATTGCAGACGCCATCCGCCCCAGGTTCCCCGGCAGCAGCGTGACAGAGACCCGGCCGGGCAGGTTCACCATTAGTGGCACCGAGCCTTCGCCAGCCCTTCTGAGCGCGTTGACGAGCTGCGCGGAGGATCGCGGGGCCCTCATCACGGAAATGAGTATTGATCGCGCGACGTTGGAGGAAGTCTTCCTTTCTCTGACGGGAAGGGAGATGCGTTAATGGCCACTTTTGAACCGGGGACATTTTCGCCCAACCCGAGTCAGGCTTCCACGACCTCGATGGTGGCAGCGCAGGCAAAGATCGAATCCCTCTTGTTCTTGCGCCACGGCGAGCAGCAACTGTTGTCAATGATCATCCCAATCGCGATGTTGATCGGGTTCAGCTTCCTGCCTTTCTTGACGTTGGACGATCCGGTGCAAGAGGTTTTCCCCATGGCGCTGGCGATCGCGCTGATGGGGGCGGGATTCACCGGACAAGCGATCGCCGTCGCGTTCGATCGGCGTTATGGCGCCCTCAAACGCATTGGAGCAGCGGGCGTTCCCACCTGGGTCTTGATCGCCGGGAAGGTGCTCGCAGTCGGGGTGGTGGTTTGCCTGCAGATTCTCGTCTTGACGGTCGTCGCGATCATTTTGGGGTGGCATGGCAGCGCCGTCGGCCTACCGATCGGGTTGCTATTCGTTGTGGTCGGAGTTGCCGCATTCACCAGCTTGGGCCTGCTCCTCGGTGGGACCCTGAGTTCGGAGATGACTCTCGCTTTGGCCAACACACTGTGGTTTGTCCTGCTGGGGGCGGCAGCGTTCGTCACGATGGTTCCGGACTTGAGTGGACTCCCCCGCACCCTTTTGGGCCTCTTCCCCTCTGTGGCTCTCACCGACGGACTTCGCGATGCGGGTCACGGCAGCTTTAATACATTTGCCTGCGGGGTCTTGGCGATCTGGGCGGTGCTGGGCTCTCTGGCAGCGCTGAAGCGCTTCCGATTCACCATGGACGACGACTAAGTTTTCCAGGCAGGTTTTTCAGTTTTCCAGCGCGGGGTTTTAGGCTGGTGATGTGTTGGAAACTTTGGGTGATCGCGCGGACCAAGGATCAAATCCTCTGGCCGCAGCGCATGTGAAATTATATGCGGCCATCTATCGCTTCGATCAGCGGTTTGGCCTTTTCCACGTATTGCGAGGCCGGCGAGCGAGCGCGCCCACCGTGGCTCGACAGCGGCTGTACGCCATCATCTTGTTGATTTGCCAGACCGGTATCACCTTCACCGGTTCGCTTGTTCGCATCACAGGTTCGGGTTTGGGATGTAATACGTGGCCGCAGTGCCACCCTGGATCCTTTGTCCCCGTGCCCGGCTCCGCGCCGTGGATCCACCAGCTCATTGAGTTCGGCAACCGCATGCTCACCTTCGTGCTGGTCATTGCTGCCCTCACGGCGTTCTTGGGGCTCCTGCGTGCTGGCCGGCGCCCCGGGCTGCTCCACCTCGCGTGGTTCCAAGGAATTGGCATCATCGCCCAGGCCGTCATCGGTGGAGTGTCTGTTCGCATGGATTTGGCCTGGTACGTTGTGGCACTGCATTTCCTGCCCTCCATGCTGCTGGTGTTCTTCGCCGCAGTGCTGGTGGTTCGGGTGTCTGAGAGGGACGAGGATGTCGTCAAGGCTACGATGCCCCGTCCTTTGCAACTGCTCACCTCCGGATCGGCGATCACGTTGGCATTCGTGCTGGCTACCGGCACCTTGGTAACTAGCTCCGGGCCGCACGCCGGCGATGAGGCCATCAAGCCAGAAAACCGTCTCCAATTTCCCTTGGTGGAGATCGCTCACGTCCATGCCGGTTCGATGTACCTCTACCTCGGGATCACCATCGGGCTGATGGCGGGTGTGTTTGCCGTGGCGGCCTTGCCCGAAATCAAGCGGGCCAACATGTGGCTGTTGATCGGGATCCTGATCCAGGGCGGGGTGGGCATCCTTCAATATTGGCTGGGAGTTCCGCGGTGGACCGTCCCCCTGCATGTGATCGGTTCGGGCATCGTCACGCTAGCTACGGGCTTCCTGTGGGCTATGCGAGAGCGCCGGGTCGCACCCGACATGCCCGCGGCCGACGAGTTGATTGTGCCCGCCGAGACGGCTCGAGAACAGAGCTAGCCTCCACCGCACCTGCCGGTAATGACGACAGTCCGCCAAAACTCAACACGCAAAGGTGCCCGCCCGGCTGAAACCGGGCGGGCACATTGCTATCTGTGCGGCGTGTCCTAGCTGATCACTTGCGCGATGGATTGCCATCCCAGGACAGCGTCCACAGAGAGAGCCACGAACAGTACGGACAAGTAGTTGTTGGACAAGAAGAACAACTGCATGGGCTTGACGGGCGTGCCGTTCTTCACGCCGAGGTGAAGTCCGTGGGCCTTCAGGATGAACCACGCGCCGGAGGCCAGAGCGACGATGGCGTAAATCCAACTGGACGCGGGAACCAGTAACAACGATGTAATCACTGTGGCCCAGGTGTATGCGAGAATCTGGCGAGTTACTTCCAGCGGCGGCTTCACAACCGGCATCATCGGAACACCAGCCGCTTCATAATCCTCGCGATAGCGCATGCCTAGGGCCCACGTATGCGGTGGCGTCCAAAAAAAGATGATGAGGAACAGAATCACCGCCTGGACCCAAGAACCCCAGCCCGCGTGCCACGCTCCCCCGTTGTTATCGGTGATGACGGCCCAACCAACCATGACCGGCATGCAGCCAGCGGCCCCGCCCCAAATGACGTTTTGCCAGGTACGCCGCTTGAGCCACTTGGTATAGACGTAGATGTAAAACCAAATGGTCAGCAGGATGAATGCTGCGGCCAGCCAGGAGTGCGCGAGCAGCCCCAGCCACAGCACGCTTGCCACCATCAACGCCCAGGCGAAAATACGGGCTTGATTCACGGACACCGAGTCCTTCGCCAAAGGGCGCCGGCGAGTGCGCCGCATTAGCTGGTCGATGTCGTGGTCCGCCACCATGTTGAAAGTGTTAGCGGAGGCAGCGCCCATCCAGCCACCGATTAGGGTGAGCAGAATGAGGCCGAAGTTCACCTCTCCACGTTCTGCTTGCAGCATGGCGGGGATGGTCGCGACGAGCAGCAATTCAATGACCCTGGGCTTGGTCAGTGCCACATATGCCTTAACGGTTTCCGCGATTCTGTCCACCGGGCTTATTGCCTCCACTTTCTCAGATGTAATTCCGCATCCACGCTACCCCAGGCATCAGAGCAAACGAAAAGCGGGAAGCTCGCTGCCCACGTGACCCGCTGCCTCTACACTTGACACTGCGTTATTAGACTAGTTGTGACTGTGGCCACGGATGCTCACCCCACGGCCGGCAGGAATTTGGACGAACTCGAGCCCAGGATCGATAAGAATCGAAAGGCATGGCCCATATGAGCCTCTCCCCTGAACTTCAGGCCCTCACCGTTCGCAATTATCCCGCGGATTGGTCCGACGAGGACACGCGCGCCATCGACCTCTCCCGAGTGCTGGCCGCAGACGCGGTGGAGAAGGTCGGCTCTGGTCACCCAGGCACCGCGATGAGCCTCGCCCCACTGGCTTACACCCTGTACCAGCGAGTGATGCGCCACAACCCTAAGGACACGGAGTGGACCGGCCGCGATCGCTTCATTCTGTCCGCTGGGCACTCCTCCCTCACCCAGTACATTCAGCTGTACTTGGGTGGTTTTGGACTGGAGCTGGACGACCTGAAGGCTTTGCGCACCTGGGGATCCAAGACACCCGGCCACCCGGAATTCCGTCACACCGATGGGGTGGAGATCACCACCGGTCCTCTGGGGCAGGGGCTGGCCTCCTCGGTGGGCATGGCAATGGCCGCGCGGCGTGAGCGGGCGCTCTACGACCCAGAGACCCCAGCTGGAGAGTCTCCGTTCGATCACTTCATTTACGTCATCGCCTCCGATGGCGATATTCAGGAGGGCGTGACCTCGGAGGCCAGCTCTCTTGCTGGCACGCAGCAACTGGGTAACCTCATTGTCTTCTGGGACGACAATGGCATTTCCATCGAGGATGAGACCGACATTGCGTTCACCGAAGACGTGGTCAAGCGCTACGAGGCTTATGGCTGGCAGACCCTGGAGGTCACCGGCGAGGACGTCACGGGGATCCTCGCGGCCGTGGACGAGGCGAAGAAAGACACGACCCGACCGACTTTCATCCGGCTGCGCTCTGTCATCGCCTACCCCGCACCGCACGCCATGAACACCGGCGCCGCTCACGGTGCCGCCCTGGGGGCTGAGGAGATCTCCGGGATCAAGCAGGTCTTGGATTTCCCAGACGAACCCTTTGCCATCGACGAGGATGCCGTGAGCCACGCCCGTCAACTTCAGCAGCGAGGAGCGGAGGCCCAAGCGGAATGGCAGAAGTCCTTCGACGCATGGGCCCAGGCGAACCCGGAGCGCAAGGCACTCTTTGATCGCCTCCGCGCCCGTCAGCTTCCGGAGGGTTGGGACGCCAACCTGCCCAGCTGGGATGCCGGAGAGGAGTTAGCCACCCGCAAGGCCTCGGAGGCCACACTGCAAGCTCTGGGTGCTACGCTCCCCGAGCTATGGGGAGGTTCGGCGGACCTGGCAGGCTCGACCAATACGATTATCAAGGCTGACAAATCCTTCGGTCCCACTGAGATCACCACCAGGAAGTTCACCGCGGAGCCTGGCGGACGAAACCTCCACTTTGGAATCCGCGAGCACGCCATGGGTTCCATTCTCAATGGCATCGCACTGCATGGCCCCACGCGCCCGTACGGTGCCACCTTCCTGCAGTTCAGTGACTACATGCGGCCAGCGGTGCGCTTGGCCGCTCTGATGGGCGTGGACACCTACTACGTGTGGACCCACGATTCCATCGGCTTGGGCGAGGACGGACCGACTCACCAGCCAGTGGAGCACCTCGCTGCCCTGCGGTCCATCCCAGATTTGTCCGTGATGCGCCCAGCAGATGCGAACGAGACCGCAGCTGTATGGGCCGCGGCTCTGAAATACCAAGAAGGCCCTAAGGCCCTGGTCCTCACGCGACAGAATGTCCCCGTACTCGAGGGCACGGCGGACAAGGCGCGAGACGGCGTGGTCCGTGGCGCATATGTCCTGGTGGAGGCATCCTCCGGCACCCCGGACGTGATCCTCATCGCCACCGGTTCCGAGGTCCACTTGGCCGTGGAGGCCGCCCAGCAGTTGGAGCAGGATGGCATTGCCACGCGGGTCGTGTCCATGCCGGTGATGGAGTGGTTCTTAGAGCAGGACGCGGAGTACCGCGAATCTGTACTGCCATCCTCGGTGCGAGCCCGTGTGTCCGTAGAAGCAGGCATCGCTATGCCGTGGGCGCAGTTCACCGGCTTCCACGGTCGCAATATCTCCCTGGAACACTTCGGTGCCTCCGCAGATTACAAGACCCTGTATCAGAAGTTCGGTATCACGCCGGAAGCAGCCGTGGCGGCCGCCAAGGAATCCATCGCGGACGCCGGAAAGTAGGTGAGACGTCATGAGCGCCCCTTCCCCCATCGCGAAACTGAGTGATCTGGGTACATCAGTCTGGCTGGACGATCTATCCCGAGAGCGCCTAACTAGTGGCAACCTCAAGGAGGTCATCGAGAATAAGGGCATCGTTGGGGTCACGACGAACCCGGCGATCTTCGCCAAAGCCATGACCGCCGGTACCTCCTACGATGAGCAAATCGGAGCCCTCGCGGGCGATCGCACCCCCGCGGATTCCGCCGTGTTCGCCATGGCGTCCGATGACGTGCGCCTCGCCTGCGACCAATTCCACGGCATCTTCGAGCAGACCGGTGGGCTCGATGGTCGAGTCTCCCTCGAGGTGGATCCTCGACTCGCCCACGACGTGGACGCCACCGTTGAGCAGGCTAAAGTCCTGGCGGAGACTGTGGGCCGGAACAATCTCATGATCAAGATCCCGGCGACGGAGGAATGCCTCCCCGCCATCACAGCTGTGCTGGCCGAAGGTGTAAGCGTTAATGTCACCCTCATCTTCTCGGTGACTCGCTACAACCAAGTGATGGATGCTTTTATCGCAGGCATTAAGCAGGCGCAGGAGAATGGGAAGGACATTTCCACTATCCACTCTGTGGCCAGCTTCTTCATCTCCCGCGTGGACACGGAAATTGATAAGCGCCTTGATGCCATCGGCGGTCACGACGATCTGAAAGGCAAAGCTGCGCTCGCTAACGGCTACCTGGCTTATGAAGCTTTCCGTACACACTTGTTGGAAAACCCCCAGTGGCAGGAACTTCATCGGGCCGGTGGAAACGTGCAGCGGCTACTGTGGGCCTCCACGTCGGTGAAGAATCCGGACTACCCCGATACTATGTACGTCACCGAACTGGCAGGGCCGCTCACCGTGAACACAATGCCGGAAGAGACCCTCGATGCGGTGATCGATCACGGTGCGGTGAACGGTGATACGCTCACCGGCCGAGCTGATGACGCTCGCGCAGTCTTCCAGCAGCTGTCTGAGTCTGGCGTCGACCTCGGCGACGTGTGGCAGGTGCTGGAGCGGGAGGGCGTCGAGAAGTTCGTGGCCTCCTGGGATGAACTCCTGCAAGCCCTCCAGGGGCAATTAGACGCCTTCGGGGCCGAATAGACCCCGTCAGCTGTGACGACCCGAGGCTGTAATATCAGCCTCGCCCAACGCCCCTCGTGAAAGGTATTGCCTGTTGCCCTCTCCCGCGAAACAGCCCTCCGAATGGACTAACCCTCTCCGCGATACCGAGGATAAGCGTCTTCCCCGGATTGCCGGGCCATGCGGCCTGGTGATCTTTGGAGTGACGGGAGACTTGGCTCGCAAGAAGCTCCTTCCCGCCGTGTACGACCTGGCTAACCGGGGCCTGCTTCCACCGAGCTTCAGCCTCATCGGCTACGGGCGGCGTGAGTGGACCAAGGAAGAGTTCGAAGCTCAGGTTCTGAGCGCGGTTAAGGACAAGGCTCGCACCCCGTGGCGGGACTCAGTGTGGGAGCGACTTGCGGAGGGTATCCACTTCGTCAAGGGAAATTTCACTGATGACGCCGCCTTTGACAATTTGGTGGCAAAGACCAGAGAGCTGGACGCGCTGCGAGGCACGGCTGGCAACTGGGCTTACTACCTTTCCGTGCCCCCAGATCACTTCCCCTCGGTGTGTCATCAGCTCGAACGAAGCGGGCTCGCGTCTGGGGTGGATGAAAACGGGAACGTGACCGGCTGGAGACGCGTGGTTATTGAAAAGCCCTTCGGCCACGACGAAGAATCCGCGAAACAATTGAACGCCATCGTCAACAGTGTGTTTCCTGAATCCTCCGTCTTCCGCATCGACCACTACCTGGGCAAAGAAACGGTGCAGAACATTCTGGCGCTGCGCTTCGCCAACCAGCTCTTTGACCCCTTGTTCAACTCCCATTACGTCGACCACGTGCAGATCACGATGGCGGAGGACATTGGGTTGGGCGGACGCGCTGGCTATTACGACGGCATCGGGGCGGCTCGTGACGTGATCCAAAATCACCTGCTGCAATTGCTGGCATTGGTGGCCATGGAAGAGCCCATCACCTTTCGCCCAGCGGAACTACAGGCGGAAAAGATCAAGGTGCTCCGTGCAACGCAGCCTGTGGGGAACTTCGCTCAAACGACAGCTCGTGGGCAATACACCTCTGGGTGGCAGGGCAGCGAGCCCGTTAAAGGGCTGCGTCAAGAAGAGGGCTTCGACGCGGAATCGACGACCGAGACCTACGCGGCCGCGACCTTTGAGATCAATTCCCGGCGGTGGGCGGGCGTGCCGTTCTACCTCCGCACCGGCAAGCGGCTGGGGCGGCGCGTGACTGAGATCGCGTTGGTGTTTAAGGAAGCTCCTCATCTGCCCTTTGCCGCTGGGCACACTGCTGCTCAGGGCAATAACATGCTGGTCATCCGTGTGCAGCCCGAGCAGGGAATGCTGGTGCGTTTCGGCTCCAAGGTGCCTGGCTCGGCCATGGAGGTGCGCGACGTGAACATGGACTTCAGCTATTCCGAGGCCTTTACCGAGGAATCGCCCGAGGCATACGAGCGCCTGATCTTGGACGCCCTGCTTGATGAGGCAAGCCTCTTCCCCACCAACGAAGAGGTCGAATTGTCCTGGCGAATCCTGGACCCGATCTTGGATTACTGGGCCACGCATGGGCGCCCCGAGGACTATCCCGCAGGTACATGGGGGCCCGAAGGGGCGGATGCGATGTTGGCACGTACGGGGCGAACATGGCGGCGTCCCTAAAAAGCGTGATCGGGGACGAAGACTCCCCACGGGTAGTGCTCACAGTGACCACCCCTAGGACCATTCCCGAGCTCCACAGTGACGAGAGGCAGACGAGCCAATGATCATCGACCTTCCAGATAGCAGCACCCACAGCGTGACCACGAGGCTTAAAACTCTGCGCGAAGAGCGCGGCGAGGTATCCACCGGGCGAGTGCTGACCTTCTTGGTGGTGACCTATAGCGACGATGACCTGGAAGCGATCCTGGAATCAATTCACGAGGCCTCCCGGGAGCACCCAGCGCGCGTGATTGTCCTCATTGGACACGAGGAATCGACCGAGGCGGAGGCGCGCCTGGACGCCCAGTTGCGCCTGGGCGGTAATGCGGGAGCCTCCGAAGTCATCGTGCTGCACTTGCATGGTGACCTGACACGGCATCGGGCGAATGTGGTGACTCCGTTGCTGCTCCCTGATACGCCTGTCGTGGCGTGGTGGCCCTCCCGTGCGCCGCGCAATCCATCGTCAGATTCCATTGGGGCGCTGGCCTCGCGGCGCATCATCGATTCTTTCTCTGAAGAGGATCCGGAGGCGATCTACCGTCGGCGCATGACGTACTCCCCCGGGGATTCGGACCTGGTTTGGTCCCGGCTTACCTTGTGGCGCGGCTTGTTGGCTTCCACCTTGGACCAGCCTCCGTATGAGCCTGTGCTGTCCGCGGAGGTCTACGGACCTGCTCAGGACCCGGCGGTGGACATCGCTGCCGGTTGGTTTGCCGATCGCCTGGACGTGCCGGTGACGCGACGGTCCGATGGCAGCCCGCGATTGCCCCTGGACGAGGATGGCCAGCCGGTCGTGCCGATCATGAAGGCGGTGCTGCACCGGCAGCGGGATGACGTGACAGTGGAGGTTGTGGATAGTTCGACCGTCCGCTTTGTCGTCGGTGATAAGGAGTCGCGGGTCACCCTGAGTCGCCGCTCGACCGGTGATTGCCTGGCGGAGGAGCTGCGGCACCTGGATCCAGACAATGCCTTTGGCAGCGCATTGCGCGGGCTATTTCGCGTAAGCCGGCCCGATCGCGTGCGACGGGAACATAATCACGATCACCACAGCGTCTCTGGAGTGGAACAGGAGTCCATGCGATGAATTCTGCACAACCCAACTCCGACGTGGACCTGCGGCGCTGTGAGAACCAGCCCGACCTTGCAGCCCGCGCTGCTCGAGCTCTCGTTGCACTTGTTGCGGAGCTTCAGACGTCCGGGGACACGGTCAGCGATGACGGTTACGTCAGATTGGTTCTGACGGGCGGAGGTGCGGGCATTGCGCTTCTTCGCGAACTGGCTCAGCTGGACCACGCTGCCACGATGGCCGCCGAAGACTTCCCCGTGGCTCACCGTATCGATTGGACTCGAGTGCACGTTTTCTTCGGCGATGAGCGCTTTGTCCCCAGCGGCCACCCGGAACGCAATGACGGTCAAGCATTCGAGGCTCTGCTCAACCACGTGGATATTCCAGAAGAAAACCTTCACCGCTACCCCACGCCACGGGACGGTGAGGATCCGAAAGGACCCCAGCTGGATGCGGCTGCGGACGAATATGCCCGCGTGATCGACACTGTCGCGCCGCAGGGTTTCGACGTTCACCTCCTGGGCATGGGGCCGGAGGGGCATATCAATTCGCTGTTCCCACATACTCCTGAACTGCAAGACAATCAGCATCAGGTCGTGCCAGTCCGCGACTGCCCCAAACCTCCACCCGAGCGAATTAGCCTAACCTTACCGGCGATCAACTCTGCCTCCCATGTGTGGCTACTCGTCTCCGGAGCTGCAAAGAAGCAGGCTGCCGGGGAGGTTCTTCGCCGAGGAGACTGCGCCCAGTGGCCCGCTGCTGGGGTTCGGGGGACGCAGTCCACCGTCTTGTGGGTGGATCGAGAGTCCGATCCATCCGTCTAGTCTCCCGCCGTCTCACCGTTTGCGGTGATTGTTCAGGATTCTCGCCTCACGCCATGTAAGAGGGTCAGACAAACCCCCGGTGTCTTCCACCCAAAAGGAGGAACACCGGGGGCTTGAATGCCTCAGAGACCAGGCGGATTACCCGAGGTTGAAGTTCAGAACCAGGTTCAGGGCCAACAGCGCTGCCAGCCACAGCACACCGGTAATGACCGTCAGACGGTCAAGGTTCTTCTCGGCGACCGTGGAACCCGAAAGGTTGGACTGCATGCCGCCGCCAAAGAGGCTGGACAGGCCACCGCCCTTGCCCTTGTGCAGCAGGACTGACAGGCCCATCAAAAGACTGGTGATGACCAGAACGATCTGCAGTGCGAGGATCAAGATCCTACCTTTGCTCTCGGAAAAATATACTTGCGGGGTTTAACAGCATAAATCTACCTGCTCCCCGGGGGTCAATTCAATTCTGAAACGCTGGGCCGGCACAACCGTGGAGCCTGTGCCGCGGATTGCTACTGAGATGCTTTGGCAGCAGCTGCGGCCAGACGGGCGAATTCCTCACCGTCCAGGGAGGCACCACCCACCAATCCCCCATCCACATCCGGCTGGGAGATCAGCTCTGCAATGGAATCGGTCTTGACCGAACCACCGTAGAGAATTCGGGTTTGAGCACTCGTGTCCTCGTCAGTGAGTTCCGTCCACAGCTGGCGGATCGCCTGGCAAACTTCCTGTGCGTCCTGCGCTGACGCAACCTTTCCGGTACCGATGGCCCACACGGGTTCGTACGCCACCACTACTCGTTTGAGCTCCTCTGGCGTCAGATCGGCGACGGACTCACGCAGCTGTTTCACCACGAAGCCCACGTGGTCTCCAGCTTCCCGGACATCCAGTGGCTCGCCGACGCAGACGATTGGGGTCATTCCCGCGCCCAGAGCAGCTTTGGCCTTCTTTGCCACCAACTCGCTGGATTCGTCGTGGTATTGGCGGCGCTCGCTGTGCCCGACAACCACCCAGGAGCAGCCCAGTTTCGCCAGCATCGCGGCGCTGACCTCACCAGTGTACGCACCGGACTCGTGCTGTGAGACGTCCTGAGCGCCATAGCTCAGCTGCAGCCTATCCCCCTCCACCAGGTTCTGAACGCTTCGAATATCGGTGAACGGAGGAATCACTGCAACATCAACTACCTCGAAGTAGTCCTTCGGCAGCTTGAAAGCGAACTTCTGGACGACCTGAATGGCCTCCAGGTGGTTGAGGTTCATCTTCCAATTTCCGGCGATCAACGGCGTGCGGGCCATGGCTCACTTTCCTTTATCAAATTGGGGAGGAGTTGAGGGAAAAACTTGGGTGTCACGAAGTGACCTGAATTGTGGATGGGGGCGGAGCGCTACTGCTCCAGGACATTAACTCCAGGCAGTTCCTTGCCCTCCAAGAATTCCAAGGACGCACCGCCGCCGGTGGAGATGTGGCTGAATCCGTCCTCATCCAAACCGAGGGCACGGACCGCTGCGGCCGAGTCTCCACCGCCTACGACGGAGAACGTTCCATTACCGGTGGCGTCCACAATGGCCTGCGCGACCCCGTGCGTCCCTTCCGCGAACGCCGGGAACTCGAACACGCCCATGGGACCATTCCAGAAGATGGTCTTGGACTGGGAAAGCTTCTTGCTAAAGGCTGTGACGGAATCTGGACCAATGTCCAACCCCATCCATCCCTCAGGGATCTCGGTAAGGGACACGGTGCGATGATCGGCATCCCTATCGAACTTCTCGGCGACCACGACGTCCGTGGGCAGGACGAGGACATCGCCGAAGCGGTCCAGCAGGTCCTTGCAGGTATCGATCATGTCTTCCTGCAGCAAGGAGGCTCCCACCTCCTGGCCCTGGGCCTTGAGGAAAGTGAAGCACATCCCGCCGCCGATGATGAGGTTGTCGACCTTGGGTGCGAGTGCCTCGATGACGCCCAGCTTGTCGGAGACCTTTGATCCGCCCAGGACGACCGTGTATGGCTTTTGAGCGTCGCCTGAGACCTTCCGCAGGACATTCAGCTCCGCTTCCACCAAGCCACCGGCGTAGTGTGGAAGTTTCTTCGCTACGTCATAGACGGAGGCCTGCGCGCGGTGAACGACACCAAAACCGTCTGAGACGAAGGCGCCGTTATCGCCCGTCAGAGCGGCGAGTTCGGAAGCGAAGGCCTCGCGTTCGCTATCGTCCTTACTGGTTTCACGAGGGTCAAAGCGAACGTTTTCCAGGAGCACAATATCGCCATCGTCCAACCCGTTGGCTCGTTCGTGGGCATCCTCGCCGGTGACGTCCGCAGCGAGGGGCACGAACTGGTCGAGTCGCTCGGAGAGAGCCTCCGCCACCGGTGCCAGCGACAGCTCCTTCTTCACCTCGCCCTTGGGGCGTCCCAGGTGAGCGGTGACGATGACACGAGCGCCTGCATCGAGCAGCGCGTGCAGGGTGGGAATGGACGCCTCGATTCGGCCGGGATCAGTGATCTCGCCATCCGAGAGTGGCACGTTGAGATCGGACCGGACGAGTACGTGGCGGCCTTCTACACCTTCGTTGACGAGATCCTGAACAGTTTTGACAGCCATGACGATGAATCCTTCCCTGGCAGGCGCTTGCGATGGAGCGAAATCAACTCGACGGTTATCGAGGTCAATTACTGAGAATACAAGGGTGCCCCGCCGTACCGAGGGAACGGTATCGGCGGGGCGGAGATTGGAGTTTAGAGGCGCTCGCCGACGTAGGCGGTGAGGTCCACCAGGCGAGAGGAGTAGCCCCATTCGTTGTCGTACCAGGACACAACCTTGACCTGGTTGTCGATGACCTTGGTCAGGCCCGAATCGAAGATGGAGGAATGCGGGTCGCCGACGATGTCCGTGGAGACGAGCGGCTCATCGTCGGAGTACTTGGCGATCCCCTTCAGTGGCCCTTCTGCGGCAGCCTTCAGGGCGGCGTTGATGGACTCCACGTCAACGGGCTTTTCTGCCTCGAAGGTCAAGTCCGTCATGGAACCAGTGATGACGGGGACGCGGACGGCATAACCATCCAGCTTGCCCTTGAGCTGCGGGAGAACCAGGGAGACGGCCTTGGCGGCGCCGGTGGAGGTGGGAACCAGGTTCACGGCAGCGGCACGAGCGCGACGCAGATCCTTGTGCGGCGCATCGTGCAAGCGCTGGTCACCCGTGTAGGCGTGGACGGTGGTCATGAGGCCGCGGACAATGCCGAATTCTTCATCCAGGACCTTCGCAAGTGGAGCGAGGCAGTTCGTGGTGCACGATGCATTGGAGATGACATTGTGCTTCTCCGGATCGTATTCTTCGTGGTTCACACCGACGACAAAGGTGGCGTCCTCATTCTTACCGGGAGCGGAGATGATGACCTTCTTGGCGCCCGCATCGAGGTGCGCACGTGCGGCGTTGGCGTCCGTGAAAAAACCGGTGGACTCGATGACGATGTCCGCGCCCAGCTCGCCCCACTTGAGATTCTTGGGCTCCTTCTCGGACGTGACGGTGATCCGCTTGCCATCGATGGTGATGGATTCATCGTCATAGTCCACCGTGGCATCCAGTCGGCCCATGACGGAATCAAACTTGAGCAGAGTGCTGAGGGTCTTGTTATCCGTCAGGTCATTCACGCCGACGACTTCGATGTCTGCGTTTTGTTCCCTTGCTGCGCGGAAGAAATTGCGACCGATACGGCCAAAGCCATTGATGCCAACTCGGATTGTCACAGGGGCTCCTAAAATACGGGTGTGCGGAGATGTTTGGGGGTCTGACGTGGACTTCTGAGCCACAAGCATGGCTCGGATGACCACCAGTGCCAACTCCAGGTTACCGCCAGAACTGAACCTTCGCAGGAGGTTTTGAGGAGCCAACCCCGCTGCAGAAAGCCCGCTATTCCACTTCTTTGAACAGGTCCTCCGTGACGGCCTCGTGCGTATCGGGAACACCGAGTTCCTCTGCTCGCTTGTCCGCCATAGATAGCAACCGGCGGATGCGTCCCGCGACGGCATCCTTGGTCATCGGTGGGCTGGCGATCTGGCCCAGTTCCTCCAACGAAGCCTGGCGGTGTTGTACCCGCAAGTGGCCGGCTTCGGCCAAGTGCTCCGGGACATCGTCGCCCAGCAACTCCAATGCCCGCTCGACGCGCGCCGCGGCCGCTACGGCGGCGCGCGCGGAACGGCGCAGGTTTGCGTCGTCGAAGTTAGCCAGTCGATTGGCGGTGGCGCGCACCTCGCGGCGCATGCGGCGCTCCTCCCACTGCAGGCGAGTGGACTGGGCCCCCATCATGGTCAGCAGCGCGCCGATGGAATCGCCGTCACGAACGACCACGCGGTTTACTCCACGTGTTTCCTTGGTCTTAGCGTGAACGTCAATGCGTCTGGCAGCGCCGACCAGCGCGAGAGCGGCCTCATTGCTGGGAGTGGTGACCTCAAGGGCGGAGGATCTGCCCGGCTCGGTCAGCGAGCCATGAGCCAAAAACGCCCCTCGCCATGCAGCGATGCATTGCCCTCGCGTTCCGCCAATGATGAACTTTGGCAAACCGCGGACGGGCCGGCCTGCGCGATCGATCAATCCGGTCCGACGCGCAAGGTCTGTACCGCCTTCAGCCCAGCGCAACACGTAACGAGCGCTCTTCCGGAGGTTGCCAGCACCGATCACCTGAAGCTCCGCCTCGATGTCGAACAGCTCTTCCACGAACGTCATCACCCTCCGGGCCGTTGCGGAGCTGTCCACCTCTGCCTCGACGACGACTTTCCCGGCCACCAAATGCAGCGCGGCGCTGTAGCGCAACAAACCCGCCACCTCGGCCGTCATCTCGTCTGCGCGGGGCACATTCACGCGTGCCAGCTCGTCTTTCACATCGGCAGTAAGTGCCACGGTTTAAACTTCCTTGGGATTGTGGGCAACAGGGGCTAAAGCTAAAACAGACAACGTTCGTACCCGAACAGTCTAAGTGGTGGAATAAAAGCCAGTTCCGTCCCCTCGGCCGGGGCGGTCAGCCGCGGCGCGGTCCTTCTCCAAGATGGCCGGGACCTTGTCCACGCCATTCCTCACCTCGGCGAGGACGTTAGCCAGTTTCCGGGGCTTGTGTCGGTCGGTCCAGCGCCCGCGATTGTCGTCCTCTCGCACGTCGCGGTAAATCACCTTGGCACCCAAGAGGGAGGCTGCTCTTTCTACATGCCGCCGGACAGGAGCTCCGGGCATGGTGGACAGATCAATGACGATGGCGTCCACCCTAAGGCTGGGGCAGTGTTGGTAGAGCATATGAATGTGATGCTCCATAGAGAGGTGGCTCGTCTCCCCCGGCTCCGAGACGAGATTCATGATCATGACCTTGGGAGCACTGGTCTGAGCCAGTGCTTGGACAATCCCCGGCACAAGCACATGCGGTGTGACAGAGGAGAACCAAGAGCCGGGTCCCAATGTGACCAGGTCGGCATTCAAAATCGCTTCCACGGCGGGAGCGGCCGCGGGAGGGTCGGCGGGGATGAGTCGCACTCTGCGCACCTCGCCGAGTGTGGATGCGACGGCGACTTGACCCCGAACGGCCACGACTTCGCGTGGGTCTTCGGCGAGTCCCAGCACCTCCGCCTCGAGATCGAGAGGTTCGGTACTCATTGGTACGACGCGTCCGCGGATCCCCAGAAGCCGGGAGATCTCGTCGAGCGCCGCAATATCGTCGCCCATGACCTGTGCCAGACCGGTGATGAGGAAATTGCCCACGGCGTGTCCATTGAGGGCGCCGTTGCCCCCGAATCGGTGCTGCAGCGCGGTCTCCCACAGCCGCCCTCGCTCGGTGTCTCGAGCCAGCGCGGCCAGAGCCATGCGGAGGTCGCCGGGAGGCAGGGTGCCGAGTTCACGTCGCAGGCGGCCTGAGGAGCCTCCGTCATCCGCAACAGTAACGATGGCAGTGACATGATCGGCAATGGTTCGACAGGCGCGAAGAGTGGCAAAGAGGCCGTGGCCGCCGCCGAGGGAGGCGATTTTCTCGTAGGCGACATTCTCATTGTGTTCGCTGGTGCTCATATTCATCGACCTATGTGGTTGGATCTCTTGTTGCTGTAATCCCTATTTGGCGAGGTCTCGGTGGGAAACCTTCACATTGACATCGTCCTGTCTGAGTCGATTGCCCAAGTTTTCCACTACGGCCACGCTGCGGTGGTGGCCGCCCGTGCAGCCAATGGCGACGGACACGAAATTCTTCCCCTCACGTCGGTATCCGGGAAGCATTGCCTGAATCATCGTCTCAACTGCGTTGATGAACTCGATCGTTCCTTCTTGGTTCATGACATAGTTAGCGATGGGTGCGTCGGTGCCGCGATAGTGGCGCAGTTCGGGGATCCAATAGGGATTCGGAAGGAAGCGAGCGTCCAAAAGGATATCCACATCTTTGGGAGCGCCATGCTTAAACCCGAAGGACTGCAGGTTCACCCGGATGGAGCTGCCGTCCAACATCTCGAACTCGGACTCCAGTTTGCGGCGGAGATCGTGGACGGAAGAACCAGTCGTATCCAGGACGATATCCGCGCGCGCTTTGATCTCGCTGAGCATCTCGCGCTCACGGTCCAGGCCCTCCTGAAGGGTTCCTTCCTCCTGCAGCGGGTGGCTGCGGCGGACGGTATCGAAGCGGGTGATGAGCTCCGAATCGTCGGCATCAAGGTAGAGGACGATGGGCCGATGGGCGGATTGGTGAAGCGTGTCGAGCACCCCGTTGAGGCTCCCCGCAAAGGCCCGCGACCGTACGTCGGTCACAATGGCCAGACGCTCGACCGGAGACTCCTTCTCAAAGCTCAGCTCCACCATCTTGACAATGAGCTCCGGCGGAAGGTTGTCAGCGACGTACCAACCCATTTCCTCCAGCGCGGCGGCCGCGGCACGACGCCCGGCTCCGGACATTCCGGTGATTAAAATGAGCGATGGTTTTCGCTGGGGCTCGTGGGGATCCCTGGATGGGTCGGACATCGGCTTCATGCCTCTACTCTAACCGCCGAGTCAGTCCTGCTGCGACGGTTCAGTATGCAGGGCATCGAAAATTGCCCGCGCCAAGGAGGGGCCGAATCCAGGCAGTTCCCCGATCTCCTCCACCGTGGCCTCCTTCACCTTCGCCACAGAGCCAAAAGCTTTGACCAGCTGTTTGCGCCGCTTGGGCCCGAGGCCTGAGATGTCGTCCAAAATCGAACGTCGCATCCGCGAACTCCGCTGCTGACGGTGGAACGTGATCGCAAAACGGTGTGCCTCGTCGCGCAAGTACTGCATGAGGAAAAGGGCCTGAGAATTGCGGGGAACAATGACCGGATAGTCCTCCCCCGGCAGCCACAGCTCCTCGAGGCGCTTCGCAATACCCACCAGGGTGACATCCGTGACTCCCAGCTGCTCCAACACTTCTTGTGCAGCGTTCACTTGCGGCTTTCCGCCGTCAACCACGAACAGTTGCGGTGGATACGCGAACTTCCGGGTGCGCGGTTCATCTGCGCCCTCCGGCGAGGCGAGCTCCTCTTCCCCCTCGAGCAAGTCGCCGCCATCGTCCCCGGCTGGGATGGCGAGCTTGTCCTCCTGGTGCCGCTTGAATCGCCGGCGCACTACCTCGGCGATGGAGGCGACATCGTCGGAGTGCCCTCCCCCGGCCGCATCTTTGATCTTGTAGCGCCGGTAGTCAGATTTCTTTGGCAGCCCGTCCTCGAACACGACCAAGCTGGCCACCACATCAGTGCCTTGGATGTGGGAAATATCAATGCATTCAATGCGCAGCGGAGAATCGTCCATCCACAGCGCTTCCTGCAATTCCTGCAGAGCCGCCGACCGCGCGGTGAGGTCACCCGTCCGCTTCATCTTGTGCTGCTGGAGCGCTTGCTTCGCGTTCGTGTGTGCGGTCTCCATGAGCGCACGTTTATCGCCGCGCTGCGGCACACGGATCTGCACGGCGGCGCCACGGAGGGAGGTTAGCCACTCCGCCAGCTCATCAGGAGTATCGGGCATCTCGGGCACGAGGATCTCGCGGGGTAACGGCGTGACCTGCACGTCTCCAATCAGGTCTCCCAACTCGGCTCGCGCCGCCGGGTTCATAGCAACTGCCAGCTCCCGGTCCACTTCGGCTGAGGCTGCACCGCCGACCGCCGTCTCCGTCGCACTTGCCAGAGCTGTTTCGTCACCGTAGAACTGGGAAATGAACTGCCCAATGAGAGCGGCATCGGATACGTCATCCTTCTCCACGACCCAGCCCCGCTGCCCGTGAATGCGCCCTCCACGAACGTGGAAGATCTGGATCGCCGCCTCGAGTTCGTCGGTGACCAGCGCGATCAAGTCTGCGTCTGTCCGGTCGGAGAACACCACCGCTTGTTTTTCCATGGCCTTGGTCATGGCTTGCAGCTGGTCGCGCAGCGAGGCAGCCCGCTCGAAGTCCAGCGATTCCGCTGCAGCTTCCATCTCATGCCGCACACGTCGCAGAACCGGCTCTGTATTTCCCGCGAGGAAGGACGAAAAACGATCTACCAGCTCCCGGTGACCCGCCGCGGAGATGTTGCCCACACACGGGGCAGAACACCGATCGATATACCCCAACAAGCAGGGTCGGCCCAGTGCTTCGTGCCTCTTGTAGACGCCGGCGGAACACGTTCTGATGGGGAACACCCGCGTGAGAGATTCCAAGGTGTCCCTGATCGCCCATGCCTTGGGGTACGGACCGAAATAGCGGATCCCCTTTCTCCTCGGACCGCGGTAGAGAAACGCGCGCGGGATCCGCTCTTTAACCGAGATGGCAAGCATGGGGTACGTCTTGTCATCCCGATACATCACGTTGAACCGGGGATTGAAACGCTTGATCCAGGTGTATTCCAGGTTGAGCGCTTCAAATTCAGAGGACACCACAGTCCACTGCACCCGGTTCGCCGTGTGAACCATGGTCCGAGTGCGTGGATGCAGCTGGGCGGGGTCCTGGAAGTAATTGGACAGGCGGGCGCGCAGATTCTTCGCCTTGCCAACGTAAATCACCCGGTCGTGGGCATCCCGAAAGGTATAGACACCCGGCTCGGTGGGAATGCTTCCCGGAGCTGGCCGATAGGAGACACTATCCGGCATGGCTGTTACTCGTCATCCGGCATGTAGCGATCCTCGAGTCGCCGGAAGTCCTCGACCTTCTGAGCAATACCCTTGTCCTTGATGTGGAAGGCCATCATGGGGACGAACTCGAAGTCTGGCAGTTCCAATCGGGCCATGCGCGATGTCGAGGGGAAACTCAGACCGTGGATGATGTGCCAGGGGTAGAATTGGGCATTCGCGATGTTGCGCACCTGCACCCCCTGTTCATTGACTTTCACATGAGGGCGCAGCAGTGTGAGACACACGAGGGAGAAGATGACCCCGATCCCCACAAAGGCGAATTGGTCGAACGTGGTCACCGCCACACCGGTGTACCCCACCGCCACGATGAAGGCCATGAAAATGTGTACCGCCATGATGATGACCACACCGATGAATGCCCACCGTCGCAGGTAAGGTGACGTGACCTCCAACTCCCAGTGCTCCCGTGCAGGTTGACTGGTTGTCTTGTGCGCAAGGTGGTTCTGATCTTTCACGTGTCTCAGTCTAACGATGCGAAGTCCAACCGCCTAAAGGAGAGCGCCATCTCCGCGCGGCGGACGTTCTTGGCTCAGGCCCAATCTCGAATCCGCTGGTTCACGAGCGCCGCGTGGATAGCCGCTACCGCCGAATCTGCACCTTTGTCCTCGGAGGCTCCCTCACCACCAGCGCGCGCTACGGCCTGCTCGGGCGTGTTCACCGTGAGTACCCCGTTGCCCACCGGCGTTGATGAGTCCAGCGACACTCGCGTCAGCCCGTAGGTCACTGCATCGCAGACCACCCGGAAGTGCTCAGTCTCACCTTCGATGACGCATCCCGTCGCCACGACGGCGTCAAAAACTTCGCAGGCATTCGCGACTGCGAGCGGGAGTTCTAGTGCCCCCGCAACCCTCCATTCCGTGACCTTGGCCCCCGCGTCCCGGGCGGCGGCGATGGCGCGTGCGTGAAGCTGGTCGGTGACGTCCGCGTTCCATGTCGCGGAGATCACTGCAACGCGCATTCCTTCGGCCGCGCCAGGGGCGAGTCGGATGGAGCTTAGACCTTCGGCTGGCAAAGTTGACTCCTTACATTGACAGCGAATCCAATTGGTGACCCATGCGGTCCCGTTTGGTTCGCAGGTAGTTGATGTTCTCAGGATTGGACGCCAGCTCCACTGGCACCCGGCGGTGCACCTGGACCCCATATGCTTCGAGGTGCTGCTTCTTGGCGGGATTATTGGACATCAGGGCGACCGTTCGCACCCCCATGTCCTTCAACATCTGGGCCGCAGCGCTGTATTCGCGCATGTCGGCTGGAAGACCCTGGGCGGTATTAGCATCGACCGTATCCATCCCGCCATCCTGCAGGGCGTACGCCCGCAGTTTGGGCACCAGGCCGATGCCCCGGCCCTCATGACCGCGCATGTAGATCAACACTCCCCGCCCCTCCTCGGCGATTGCGTCCAAGCTGCAGGAGAGCTGTTCACCACAGTCGCAGCGAAGGGATCCGAAGGCATCCCCGGTCAGGCATTCAGAATGAACGCGGACCATGACGTCCTCGCCGTCCCGAATGTCGCCCTTGACCAGGGCGATATGCTCCGTGCCGTCGATGAGGCTGGTGTAACCATAAGCGGAGAACTCGCCGTGACTGGTGGGCAGACGCGTCTCGGCGGACCGCTCCACGACGGTGGTGTTTGCGCGACGCCACTCGATCAACTGTTCAATGGAGATCAGCTTAAGCCCGTGGGTGTTGGCGAAACGGCGCAGTTCGGGTAGGCGCGCCATGGTCTCTGGGTGTTCCTCACTGACGATCTCGCAGAGCACGCCCGCAGGTGCCAGGCCGGCGGCCCGGGACAGGTCCACGCTGGCCTCAGTGTGTCCCGCGCGCACGAGGACTCCCCCGTCTCGGGCGCGCAGAGGCACCACGTGGCCGGGGCGGTTGAACGTGGCCGGAACGCTTTCTGGGTCTGCGAGCTTGCGAACGGTGGTCGTTCGATCACTCGCGCTGATGCCGGTGGTGACACCCTCAGCCGCGTCGACCGTGACGGTGTAGGCCGTCCCGCGGACGTCCTCGTTTCGCCCCACCATGGGAGGCAGACCTAGCCGATCGCAATTCGCTTCAGTCATGCCCACGCACACGTAGCCGGAGCTGTAGCGGACCATGAACGCCATGAGCTCAGGGGTAGCGAGCTCGGCCGAGAAGATCAGATCGCCCTCGTTCTCCCGGTTTTCGTCATCAACGACCACGACTGGCTTCCCAGCCTTGATCTCTGCGATGGCCTCGTCGACGGAATCCAGGAGGTGGTCGCCGCTGCCCCTGTCATTCGTGATCTCGTTGTTCATGCAAAAACGCCCTTCGCGTAGCTGTCTCAGGTTGTCGAGGCGAAAGCGCGCCTATGGTGCCACCATTTTTTGGACGTATTTCGCGATGACATCCACTTCGATGTTCACCTTATCGCCCGGCTGCAGGTTGCTCAGCATTGTTTCCTCCAATGAGGTGGGAACAAGGCCAATCTCAATCTCGGGACCGCTGTCGCCGTTGTATCCGTTTGCGTGGTACGCCGCCACGGTCAAGGAGGTGCCGTTGATTGCGATCGACCCGTGTTCGACGATGAAGGGTGACAAGTCGGGGTCGTCAAGGCGGAACACAAAGGACTCGTAGAACTCCTCCGGACACCGTGCGCTGAGATGGGCGGTCCCGTCCACGTGGCCTTGAACGATGTGCCCGCCAAATCGGGATTGGGCCGACATCGCCCGTTCGAGATTCACCGGGTCGCCGTCCTTCAATTCGCCAAGCACGGTCAAGTCCAGCGTCACTTTCATCACATCGGCGCTGAACCCGTCCTCATCGAGATCCGTGACGGTCAAGCACACGCCGCTGACGGAGATGGAATCGCCCAGCTTCGCATCCTCAATCACCTTTTCTGCATCGATGGAAAGGACGAGAGATTCCCCTTGTCGCTTGATGTGTCGGACTCTTCCGACCTCTTCTACAATGCCCGTGAACACGAGATTCTCCTCTCTGCCGGTGGCGCCGGTTTATGTCCGCGCCGGTCTGGGCACGGCCTTCGCCGGAAAATGTGTTCATAATTCTATGCAGACCCGGGGGCGTCGACGGGTTAGGGTCCATTTCAGGTCCGCGCCGAGGACCTCTAGCTCCCGCGGGTGAAAGCGCTTGATATCGGCCATGGTGGTCGGGTGCTCAGGGGAATTGGGGACGCCAGCCACTCCATCCCCCAGCACTGCCGGCGCCAGATAGCTGTCGATGGCATCTACCACTCCCGCGCGCACTGCCGCGCCGATCAGGGTGGGCCCGCCCTCGATGAGCACGTCGACGAGGTCACGCTCCGCCAGCTTAGCCAGTGCAGCATTAATGTCTCTGGTGTGAAGATGGAGGGCATCACCAGGGCCAGTCAGAATGGCGAGGTCGTCGGACAGGTCGGTCTGCCCCAGTACCACTCGCAGCGGTTGGTGATCTGCGAGGAGCGTGCCGTCGGTCCCGCCGAGTCGTGCCGTCAGCCTGGGGTTATCCGTCAGGACGGTGCCCGTGCCTACCACGATGGCGTCCCGGCGGGCCCGGTCTTCGTGGGCGCTCGCGCGTGCTTCAGCGCCGGTGATCCAGGTACTGCTTCCGTCTGACGCGGCTACTTTGCCGTCGATCGTGGAGGCGATTTTGGCGGTGACATGGGGGCGCCCCATCTCTTGGCAGAGCAGCCAGGGCTCCACGGAAAAGTGCCGGAGAAACCGTGCGTCCGATGACGGTGACGATATCGAATCACTTTCGTCCGGTCTCTCCGAACTGAAATCCAGATAGGGCCCGTACACCGTGAGCCCGGCTGCCCGAAGGGCCTCTGCTCCCCCGCCTTCTGTACGTCCGGGGTCTGAGAACAGGAAATGGACCTCGGCCACTCCGGCTTCTATCAATGCCTGAGAACAGGGACCGGTGCGGCCGCTGTGATTGCACGGTTCCAAAGTCACATACGCGATGGCTCCGCGGGCGAGGGCTCCAGCATCCCGGATCGCCATGACTTCAGCATGCGCTCCACCCGGTGGCTGGGTTCGACCACGCCCAACCACCTCTGAGCTTTCCGCATCCACCAGGACGCATCCTACGGGCGGGTTTGGCGAGACCACCCCGGCGGCCTCGCGGCCCAGGTCGTCTGCCAGCGCAAAGAACGCGGCCGGTCCGGCGCTGGTCGAGTTGAAGATTGGCGTCCCCGTGTTCATAATCTTCGCGGCATACACGGCTGGCTATGCGGAAGCGGTGGAGCGGATGGCCTCCACCTGCGCGTTCCGGTCGGTGTGACCGAACACGGAACTGCCAGCGACGTAAATATCCACGCCCGCCGCTGCAGAAGGGGCAGCCGTGTTGGCATCGATGCCGCCGTCGATTTCAATGAGAGTGTCCAGGTCTTCCTGGTCGATCCGCGCGCGCAACGCTTCGACCTTGGGAAGTACCTCGGGCATGAATTTCTGCCCTCCGAATCCGGGTTCCACACTCATTACCAGCACGATGTCGAATTCGCCGAGATGCTCGAGCAGCGGTTCGACCGGAGTCTTTGGCTTCACCGCAATGCCGGCCTTGGTCCCCGCCTCGCGGAGTACCCGCGCCAAACGGCACGCACCATCCACCCCGTCCACCGCTTCGAGGTGAAAGGTGACGCTGTCGAATTCAGCATAATCCGGTGCCCACCGCTCCGGATCCTCGATCATGAGATGGACGTCCAGATGCTTGTTCGTGTGGGGACGGAGACACGTTGCCACCGGGAGCCCAAAGGACAGGTTGGGGACGAAGTGCCCATCCATGACGTCGATATGCAGCCAATCAGCTGCCTCGACGGAGTGCACCTCATCAGCCAAGCGGGCGAAATCGGAGGCCAGGATTGACGGGGCAATGATTGTGCGCTGAGTCATGATTGTCACCCTACAAGGCGGGTCGGAGGGCAGCGATGAACATGGCATCCGTTCCGTGCCGATGCGGCCACAATTGGACAAACGGGGCTGAATTGAGCTTCTCCACCTCGGGTACCAGGGCGGTGGCGTCCTCAATTGTGGCGCCCATTTCTTGCGCAACGGAACGGACTACATCGACTGTTTCCGCGCGGTGCGGCGAGCAGGTGGAATAGACCACGACTCCCCCTGGGGCGCAGGCTCGCAGGGCGGAGCGGAGCAACTCGCGCTGGAGGGCGACGAGTTCAGGGACGTCTTCGGGGGACTTTCTCCACCGGGCTTCCGGCCTGCGGCGTAGGGCACCGAGCCCAGAGCAAGGAGCATCCACGAGGATCCGATCGAATCCATTGTCAGGTGCATTCAGGCCCTCGATCGATTCGAGCTTCCGTCCATCGCCGACGTGGACCTTCACTGGGAGGTTTGTGGTGGTGTTCGAGATTAATTGAGCGCGGTGATCGGCGATTTCCACGGCGTCCACGAGGGCATCGTCGCCCATTGCCCACGACCCGAGGAATGCGGTTTTTCCGCCCGGACCCGCGCACATATCCAACCAGCGACCTCGGTCCTCGGGCACGTCAGCGCGGAGAAGTGCCAGTGCAATGAGTTGCGAACCTTCGTCCTGGACGCTCGCCAGGCCATCTCGAACCGGTTCCAAGTCCGCCGGAGCTCCCTCGGGGAGGTACACCGCATAGGGCGACCATCGGCCCTGGTCACCACCGACAATGAGGGCCAATTCTTCGCCGGAGATCTGCCCTGGGCGCGCCGCGAGGTGGACAACGGGACGCTGGTCATCAGCCTCGAGGGCCGCTTCAAGCTCTGGAGACAACTCGGCTGAGTGCGATGCGCCGGGGGTTTGTTCGCCCGGTGCTTCGTAGGCCCGAAGGGAGTCGTTGAAAGCCTCGGCGATCCACGCGGGGTGCGCGTGGCGAAGGGCGATGTCGGACAGTTGGTTGCCATCGGCAATCCGATCCATCCACTGTTCGGGAGTGCTCCGGGTGATGGTGCGGAGCACTCCATTGGTGAAACCGCTAGCCCCACCGGCACCGTTTGCCTTTACTAGTTCCACGGATGTATCCACGGCCGCGTGATTATCCACCCGGGTGCGCAGAATTTGGTAGGTCCCCAGGCGAAGCGCATCCAAGGGCACAGAGTCAATTTTCTGCACCGGCCGCCCTGCAGCCTTTTCAATCACGGCATCGAGCAGGCCGGTGGCGCGCAAACAGCCGTATGTCAGCTCCGTGGCAAAGGCGGCATCGCGACCCGTGATGCGTGCCTCGCGCAATGCCCTAGGCAGCACGATATTGGCGAAGCTATCGTGTTCCGTGACGTCGCGAAGCACGGAGAACACCAGGTCGCGCACACGATCGCCACTTCCGCGCGTGCGAGATTTCGCCTGGCGATGTTCGGGGCGGCGCTGTTGGTAGCCCTTTTCGCGTGTGCTCCCTCCGGCGTGGCGGCCCCTCGAGTCGTGACGCTTCTCATTCGCACCGGGCTGCGGCGCCCGTGCGTTCCGGTTCGGCCGTGCCTGCCCCGTCTCCGACCGAGCAGACTCTGAACGCGATCGAAAACCCACTGCTAGCTCTCCTCCTCATCGAAGCGTGCGCCGGATTCCAGGAGTCCTTGCTGGCCCCGCGCCCACGCGGTGGCGTCCATCATCTTCTTACCCGGTGGCTGGATCTGCGTGATCTTGAGGGGCTTATCGGCTGTGCCAACGAGGACGGCCTTCTTCGATGCCCAGATCTGGCCGGCCGCGAGTTCGGGTGCGTCCTCGTCTGAGACCGGCAGCAGTAGTCCGATCTTGTAGCGCCGACCGTCGAGCAGGGTCCACGGTCCGGGGGCTGGAGTGTGTGCCCGTGCACTGCGCTGCACGTGCTGGGCTGGCGAGTCCCAGGAAATTCGTGCGTCTTGGGGTGTGAGTTTCGCGGCATGCGTGGCCTTCTGCTCATCCTGTGGCGCTGGGGACGCGGTCCCCCGGTGCAGCGCCCACAGCGAGTCGGCCAGCAGCTGGCGCCCTTCCATGGCCAGTGTCGTGAGAAGGTCATCCGCTGAATCTTCGATACCGATCTCACGCGTAAGGGTATCCACGACGGGACCGGTATCCAGACCTTTTTCGATGCGAAATGTACTGGCGCCGGTGACCGGATCGCCGGCAGCGATGGCAGCTTGTACGGGCGCCGCACCGCGCCATCGAGGAAGCAGCGAGAAATGCAGGTTGATCCATCCGTGCGTGAACTCGTCCACCAAATCCGCTGGAATGAGGTTGCCGTAGGCGACCACTGCAACCGCCTCGACGCCTTGGTCCCGATAGTTCCGCAGCGTGTCGCGCACGTCTTGTGCCTCCTCCGCCGTGGCCTTCAGGGAGGGAAATTTGTGCACGGGGATTTCGAGTCGTTCGGCAACGTCCGCTACGTGGCTGGGGCGGAGTTTCCTTCCACGCCCCCGTGGGGCATCGGGTTGAGTGAGGACGCCAACGACGTCGAAACGATCATCGTTGGCCAGAAATTCGAGGGACACCGCCGCGGGCTCAGGGGTTCCGGCAAACAAGATTTTCATGACTTGAACCACTCCGAAGATCGAATTGCGCCCATGGCTTCTTTACGCTGGTCCGGGGCGAGGTGGCGGAGGAAGAGAATACCGTTAAGGTGATCGGTCTCATGTTGAACGCAGCGTGCCAGCAGCCCGCTGACCTCCCGGTCGATGTGATTTCCTTCCACAGTGGCGCCCTGCACTCGGACGGTCTCCCATCGTTCCACCTCGCCTTGAATGTCTGGGATGGACAGGCAGCCCTCGGGACCGGTCTGCTTCTCAGCGCCAACCGGCTCCCACGTGGGGTTGAGGATATGGCCTCGATCGCCTTCGCAGTCGAATACGAAGACACGGCGCGCGATGCCGACCTGATTCGCAGCGAGGCCCACTCCGCCGTGCGCATCCATCGTGTCCAACATGTCGCGAACGAGGGTCGACAGGGACGCCTCTCCCTGGCGCTCTTCGGGCACCGGGTCGGCAACGGTCAGCAAAATGGGATCGCCGAAAAGGCGCATGGGCAGGACACTCATAGCGACCAGATTAACCGATGCGCACTGGGTCCAAAACAACGCGCAGCGGTGCGGTGTGCTTGTGGATCGCGCGGGTACTGATGGCGGTTTTCAAGCTCCTGCCTAGCGCCATTCCCTCATGATGCGGTACGCGAATGATGAGCCGCCGAGCTTCGGCCGCCTGAGTCCTGTCGAGCCTGTGCGGCAGGCGGATTCCTGGTGGTAGGGGCACCGGCCCTAGCAGCTCGGACCCCTCCGGCCGCTCCCATTGCTGGAGGAGTTCGGCAATGGAACCGGACGTCCCGTCCACCGCGGCGACCACGGCGGCGGGTGGAAGGTGTGCCTCTCGCCGTGAGTCCAATTCTTTTCTTGCAGCACCGGCAGGGTCCCAGCGCACCAACTGCTGCACGGTTGTTAATGAAGAATCGGCGGCGACCACCACGGTGCCCCCTTCATCGCGGGGGTAGACCCGTGCGGCAGCGTCCATCCATTGCCGCAGGGCGGTCTCTTGTGCCCGTAGGTCTTCTCTGCCCAGCGCAATCCATGGGTCGAGCAAGACAGCAGCGCCGTACAGTCCTGAACCCTGAGAATGCTCAACCGTTGGTTCCGCGCCCGTCGTTGCCACAACGATGAGCGGCGCGTGGGGAACGCTCGCGACGACGTTGTCTCCGGCAGATGGCACAATCCGAACTCCTGGGAATGCCTTGCCAAGTTCCTCAGCCGTGCGATCGTGACCGACAATACTCATCCGCAAGCGATGGCTTCCGCACTCTTGGCAGGAAAAGAGCTGCTCGGTGAACCCGCACCATCGGCAGGTGGGAGCGGCACCGGGGCCGCTGCCCTTCCCGTCAGGCGGCAGCTCCATGGGCCCATTGCAGCGGCGGCAGCGAACCGGAGTTCTGCAGTTTCCACACGTCAGGGCGGGCGCATACCCTCGCCGGGGAACTTGCACCAGTGCCGGCCTCTCATTGTCCAAGCTGTGCCGGATTGCCCGAAAAGCAACGTCTGGGATTCGTGCTCCCGGAGCGAGGGCTTCCCGCTCCCGGTCCAGGTCCGTCTCTCCCAGGGCGCGGATCCACGGCATCGCCGCGCTGACCGTTGCCCGGGGGGCCTCCAATGGGAAGACCATCCCCTGCTCGACCCATTGCTGAATCTCCGCCGAGCGATGCGGCCCGACAAACGCGAGCGCAGCCCCAGACTGATCAGCCCGGGCCTTCGCGATCCCCCGGCTGTGCAGATACGGTGCGCGGGGATCCACGAGATTGTCGTCGCTTTCCCCGAGCACCCCGATGAACTGGAGATTCCGCACTGGCGCGAGCGCCGCAGACCTCGTCCCGACCACCACGCGCCCCTGCCCAAGAACGATCGACATGAATCGCCGGTACCTCGTGCCCGCTGTCTCCGCGGAGGTCAACCGCAGGATCTGCGAGGAGCCCATCCACTGCCGGAGGGCAGTGGTCAGGCGGTCCACCGCCCGCTGGTGGGGAGCGAGAAGCAGGACTCCCCCGCCGTTCCACGCGATGGAGGACGCCACTGCAGCCAGCGAGTTCGCTTCATCGGTTCCAGGCAGTGTGGCCCAGTGAGCCTGCGCCGCCCGCCCGTCCAGCGCTGCCTGAAGGAACCTGTCTCCGTGGGCATAGGCTGCCACTGCCTCTCGGGCCGCCTTGAGGGCTGCCGTTTTGAGTTCGTCCAGCGGCACCAGGGATCCGTAGAGGTCCTCCCAATCCTTGCCGCCACCAAAAAGTCCGGCCTTTTCGGAAGCTGCGTGCCGCGGAGGGATGGCGCTACGGATGATGTCCGACCGCAGCCCTGCGCTTCGATCTGCCAGATGATTCACCAGCTCCCACATATCCGGGGGCATGACTTGGATGGGGCTCACGAGGCGGTGCAGCGGGCTCAGGGAACCGTCATGGTCACTGTGGCGCCGCCTTTCGATGAGCATGGCGTCCACTAATCTCCCGGAGAAACGGATGCGGACGCGCGTGCCCGGCTGGGCGTCGGCGTCCATCGTCTCGGGGACCGAATAGTCAAATAAGCGATCCAAATGGGAAATTCCCAGCAGTGGCAGCACGCGAGCTACTGGGTACTTCACGTTGTCGGCCAACGCTAACCATTCGTGGCCGCAATGGCACTCTGAAGCTGCTCAACGCGATCCACGCGCTCCCACGGCAGATCCAGATCGTCTCGGCCGAAGTGTCCATAGGTGGAGGTTTGGGCGTAGATCGGGCGCTTGAGGTCCAGATCACGCAGGATGGCATGTGGGCGGAGGTCAAAGACCTCGAGGACCGCGCGTTGGATATCGGAGATGGGGAACTTCTCCGTACCGAAGGTTTCCACATACAGGCCAACGGGTCGCGCGCGTCCGATCGCGTACGCCACCTGCACTTCGGCCCGGTCTGCCAGGCCGGCGGCGACGATGTTCTTCGCCACCCACCGCATCGCGTAGGCACCGGAGCGGTCCACCTTTGACGGGTCCTTGCCAGAGAATGCGCCCCCGCCGTGGCGAGCCATGCCCCCGTAGGTGTCCACGATGATCTTCCGCCCCGTAAGGCCAGCATCTCCAGCGGGACCGCCCAAGATGAAAGAGCCTGAGGGGTTGACCATCACGGTCATGTTCTGTGTGACCATGTGTTTCAACTGCGCTTCACCGATGCAATGGTCGATCACATGTTGCCGGATCGAAGCAGCCAGCGATGCCTGCTGTGCCGGGCCCGACCAGCATTCGTCGTGCTGCGTGGAGATGACGATGGTCTCGATCTCCACCGGCACCCCGGCGTCGTCATAGGCAAAAGTCACCTGTGTCTTGCCGTCTGGCCTCAGCCCCGGAACGATATTTTCCTTCCGCACCTGCGTCAGCCGTCGAGCTAAACGGTGGGCCAGGGAAATGGGGAGCGGCATCAGCTCCGGGGTCTCGTTGGTGGCATACCCGAACATCAACCCCTGATCGCCGGCACCCTGCTTGTCGGAAGCATCCCCCTCTTGCCCATCCAGGTTGCGGTGCTCTAGGGCGGTATCCACGCCCTGCCCGATCTCTGGGGATTGCTCGCCAATGGAGACGGAGACTCCGCAGGTGTGCCCATCGAAGCCCACGTCGGAGCTGGTGAAGCCGATCCGAGTCAGGGTCTCACGCACCAGCTGCGGGATCTCGACATAGCCGGTGGTCCGAACTTCGCCCACCACGTGCACCTGACCGGTGGTCACCACAGTCTCCACTGCCACGCGTGCATCCGGGTCATTGGCGAGCATTGCGTCCAAGATCGTGTCTGAGATCGCGTCGCAGATCTTATCGGGGTGACCTTCCGTCACGGATTCGCTGGTGAACAGGCGGTAAGACAAGTTCGTTCCTTCTTACTTCGGATCTAGGCCTTTGGGGTACGGCGGTTTCACCACTCGGGATGTGCGCCCATCACCCACCATAGACTAAGCGGTCTACTTTTAGTCAATTTCGTGCACCCCGGAGCTTAGCGCTTCGCCTCAAGGAGCTCCTCAATGGCGTCCACAATCTTCCCGGCCACCAGAAGCTTGTGCCCACTGCGGACCTCGACCACGGCGATCCCGCCGGGGGCATTCTCATCCTGGCGCAGGATCCAGCCCGCGCTCTCATCCTGGCCGAAGACCTTCCCCTCCCCCACGGCGTTGCACATCATCACGTCGCACCCCTTCCGGGTGAATTTCTCGCGCGCGAGGTCAAGCGGGCTGTGCTCGGGGTCACCGGTTTCTGCCGCGAAGCCCGCGATAATGGGGTGGGACGCCACCGATTCGTCTCGACGCTGTACTAGCCCCTTGAGGATGTCTGGGTTTTCTACGAGGGAAATCGTGTCAAGTTCGTTGTCACCCGACTTTTTGAGTTTGGAGTCGGAAACCGAGCGCGGCCGGTAGTCGGCAACAGCCGCAGCCATGATGACCACATCTGCGTCTTCGGAAGCAGCGCTCATGGCACGCTGCATCTCTAGCGCAGTCTTGACGTGCTCGACCGTGGCTCCCGAGGGGACGGGCAGGTCTTCCACGTGTCCGGCAACGATGTGAACGCGCGCACCGCGTTGGGCAGCGACATCCGCGAGGGCAAAGCCCTGCCTCCCCGAAGACGCATTGCCCAGGAAGCGGACAGGATCAAGGGGCTCGAGGGTTCCGCCCGCGGACACAACGACCCGACGGCCCTCCAGACTGCGTCGGAATAGTGTGCTGTCCTGGCGCGCAGCGAGTGCCAGGCGGCCGATGTGTTCGGGATCCGGCAGACGACCGGCTCCGGAATCGGCTCCGGTCAGCCGGCCGCTAGCCGGCTCAATGACGGTGATTCCACGGGAACGCAACGTGGACACGTTGTCCTGGGTAGCGGGATTCAGCCACATTTCCGTATGCATAGCTGGAGCGACAACCACTGGGCAGGTCGCGACCAGACAGCTGCTGGTGAGCAAGTCATCCGCTCGTCCATGAGCAAGTCGAGCAATGAGATCTGCGGTAGCCGGTGCGATGACGATGAGGTCTGCACGCTGGCCCACCTCGACGTGCTGAACCTCGTCCACCTTGTCGAAGACATCCGTGCTGACAGGGTTGCCAGACAGCGCTTCGAAGGTAGCCGCCCCGACAAATTTGAGGGCGTTTTGGGTGGGAACGACCTGCACATGGTGACCCTGTTCGGTGAAAAACCGAACCAGGTGAGCGGCCTTAAATGCGGCAATGCCGCCCCCTACGCCTATCAGGACGCGGAGCGGCATTGTCTGTGGTTCTCCGGCGTTATCTTTCACACCGGACAGCCTAGCCTGTTTAACCTTCTGTATGTTCCAACAGATCGCGGTTGATCTCGCGAAGAGCGATGGACAGTGGCTTCTCGTGGGTATCGGGAGTGACAAGCGGACCAACGAATTCGAAGACGCCCTCTTCCACGGTTTGGAAGTAGTCGTTGATCTGGCGCGCGCGCTTGGCGGCGAAGATCACGAGTGCGTACTTGGATGAAACCTTGGTCAGGAGCTCATCGATCGGTGGGTTGGTGATACCCACTGGCGGGTCAAAGACCGAATCGTTCGACTTCACTTCCTGCTTTTCCACTACTTGCACCCTTTTCTCATCCGACTGCTCAGGGCTGCAGCCCCGTGAGCGTCGGTCGATAGAACCATTGATTACTGATCCAACAGAATAGCACTGATGTCGTTGACAGCCCTAGTCACATCGTCGTTGACGACCACACAGTCGAATTCATCCTGAGCGGCCAGCTCACTGTGAGCGGTCTCGAGCCGTCGTTGGATGACGTCGTCGGTCTCCGTGCCCCGTCCCGTCAGACGCTCAACCAAGACCTCCCAGGACGGCGGCGCCAAGAAGACCGTTGTGCACTGCGGCATGAGCTTCTTTACATTACGGGCGCCTTCAAGATCGACTTCCACCAAGACAGGACGATGTGCCTGAAGAGCTTCTTCGATTGGCCGGCGTGGAGTCCCGGAGAGTTGGAGGCCACCGTGGATCTCCGCCCACTCCAGCATCTTGCCTTGGTCAATATGCTGTTGGAATTGTTCCCGGGTGACGTAAATGTAGTCTTTCCCATCCACTTCCCCGGGACGCGGATCACGCGTTGTCATGGACACGCTGAAAAACAGGCCAGGCACTTCGTCTCGCAATTTGGCCACGACGGTGGACTTGCCCACCGCTGAGGGGCCTGCGAGAACGACGACTCGGCTGCTAGACAGGTCTCCGCTCAAGGCTAGGCCTCGAAACCGAAGTGCTCCAGCAGGGCACGGCGCTGGCGATCACCCAGGCCACGAAGACGACGGGTGGGAGCAATTTCCAGCTGGTTCATGATTTCTTCAGCCTTGACCTTGCCCACCTTTGGAAGGGAGACCAGCAGAGCGGAGACCTTCATCTTGCCCAGGATCGGATCGGTCTCAGCGTCCTTCAGCACCTGCTTGAGGTCGGTTCCGCCGTGCTTGAGCTTCTCGCGCAACTCTGCGCGGGCCTTGCGAGCCTCGGCGGCCTTCTTGAGAGCTTCTGCACGCTGCTCCGGGGTCAACTGTGGAAGTGCCACGGGTTCCTCCGTCTGTCTTTCTACGTTGTAGGTGTCTTGTGTTCAGTCAATTGTCTTGATGCTTCACCGTAGTACACGAAACGATTCGGGGTGTCGAAATCTTTTTCGTCTACGTACGAGCACCGATGAATCCTAAAGTGTGCCGTCGGCTATTGCCAACTGACTCACCTTGGGACCCAAGCTAGACGGCCACGGTCGCCTGCGGTGGGATTCAGTGAATCTCACGGCGAAATCCAGGTTACCGATCTTGCCCGACTGCTCTGGCGAAACGCACTGGTCATGGGACCAACTGCGGCTGCCCCTCCCGGTGGGGAGCGAAACAACGCAGGCCAGTGTAGCACCCGCCCACACTGGAAGTTCATCCGATGACCTGCGAAGAGCCCAGCGTGGGGCTTAATTCAACGCTCGGGAGAGCTCGACATTGGCTTCTTGCGTCGCGGTTCGAAGGGCAGTGACATCCGGACCGTGTCGCAACAGCGCGCGCGAAATATTCGGGCTGATGAGATGTTTCTCACGTGGCGCCAAGGCAATGGCGTCCTCAAAAGAGGCACCTTGAGCCCCCACCCCCGGCATGAGGACGACTCCCCCAAGCGAGTCCACCGAGGGCGGATTGTGCACCGTGGCCCCGAGGACGATCCCTAGGCCACCGGCACGGGCACCGCTGTCCTCCATGGTTGCTCGGTTGAGCGCGCCTACGGAGTCGATGACGTGTTGGCTGACGGTCCTGGACAGTTCGGGCATCTCGGCGTTTTGAAGCCCGTGCGCTTCGGGATTGGAGGTCGCGCCGAGCACGAAGACGCCGGCGTTCTGTTCCCGGGCGAGGTCGAACATCGGGGCGAGAGACTCCACGCCGAGGTAGGGCGAAGCTGTCACGGCGTCGCAACATAGGGTGCTCTCCGGGCTGAGCCATGCCCGTGCATAACCCCGCATCGTGGAGCCGATATCTCCGCGTTTCGCATCCGCTAGAACTAGCGCGCCCTGTTCGCGCAGAGCGGCAATGGTTTCTTCCAAGACGGCATACCCAGCCGAACCAAAGGCCTCATAGAAGGCCACCTGAATCTTGACCAGCGCTGCAGCTTCCGCATACGCCTCCACACAGATCTGAGAGAAGGTGCGAAGGCCGCGTGCGGTGTGGGGCAAATCCCAGGCGTGGAGAAGCTCCTCGTGCGGGTCAATGCCCACGCACAGCTGGCCGTACTTGTCGGCCCTGCTCAGGAATCGCTCTCCGAAGGTAGGAGTGCTCATGACCGGTCCACCTCTTGAATCGATTGGACCGTGGTGTGCGTGTTCAGCAACGCCTCAATTCCCTGCACTGCGGCCACCGAGCCCTGCACGGTCGTGATGCAGTGAACGCCATTGTTGACTGCGGCAGAGCGGATGTCGTAGCCATCGTGGCGCGCCCCTGAGGAGCCCGCGGGGGTGTTGAGGATCAGGTCAACCTCGCCAGATTCGATGTAGTCCACTACCGTGCGCCGCCCGCCGTTGGCTGCGGCCGTGGTCACGAGGTTTCCGTTTTCGTCTCGCGTCGAGACTTCGGAGAGCTTGGCCACAACCTCGCATTCCACGCCATTGCGCTTGAGCATCTGAGCCGTGCCAGCCGTGGCCAGCACCCGGAAACCCAGCCCGGCCAGCCGCTGGATCGGCAGGATCAGAGTGCGCTTGTCGCGATTGGCCACGGAGACGAACACGGTCCCGGAGGTGGGGATGCTCCCGAAGGCGGCCTCCTGGGCCTTGGCAAACGCTGTGCCGAAGAAGTTATCCAACCCCATGACTTCGCCCGTGGACTTCATCTCCGGGCTCAGCAGGGAATCGAGTACCTTTCCTTCCTTGGTACGGAAGCGGTTGAAAGGCAGCACGGCTTCCTTCACGGCGATGGGGTGCCCGATCGGCAGTGATCCGCCATCGCGGTCGGACGGAAGCATACCCTCCTCCACCAGCTGCGGGATCGAGGCGCCGAGCATGATCCTCGCAGCGGCCTTGGCTAGCGGAACACCGGTTGCCTTCGAGACGAATGGCACGGTGCGGGAGGCACGCGGATTCGCCTCGATCACATACAAGGTGTCGTCCTTCAGGGCGAACTGGACGTTCATGAGCCCCTTCACCCCAATGCCGTGAGCCAGGGCTTCCGTAGACCGACGGACATTGTCGATGTCCTCCTGGCCCAACGTCATGGGCGGCAGAGCGCAAGCGGAGTCGCCGGAGTGGATGCCCGCCTCCTCGATGTGCTCCATGACCCCTGCAAGGTAGACGTTCTCGCCGTCGCAGAGGGCATCGACGTCGATCTCGATGGCGGAGTCCAAGAAGCGGTCCACGAGGACGGGGTGGTCGCTATTGATTTCTGTTGCTCGCGAAATGTAATCGCGAAGGGATTCCTCGTCGTAGACGATCTCCATGCCTCGGCCCCCCAGCACATAGGATGGGCGCACCAACACCGGGTAGCTGATCTCCGCCGCGACCTTTTGGGCCTCTTCGAAGCTCGTCGCCGTGCCGAAGGCTGGGGCTGGGAGACCCGCGCGGTCGAGTACCTTGCCGAACTCTCCACGGTCCTCGGCCAGGTTGATCGCTTCGGGAGTGGTACCCACGACGGGGACGCCAGCGTCTGCCAATCGCTGCGCGAGCCCCAGAGGGGTCTGGCCGCCCAGCTGAACGATGACTCCGGCGATCTCTCCAGACTCAGCCTCCGCGTGGTACACCTCCATGACATCCTCGAATGTCAGGGGCTCGAAGTAGAGGCGGTCGGCCGTGTCGTAGTCCGTGGAGACCGTTTCCGGGTTGCAGTTGACCATGACGGTCTCGTAGCCAGCTCGAGACAGCTCCAGCGCTGCGTGCACACAGGAGTAGTCGAACTCGATTCCCTGACCAATGCGGTTCGGGCCGGAGCCCAGGATGAGGACCTTCTTCTTGTCCTTTTGGGGCATGACCTCGCTCTCCGCCTCGGGGTCCAGTTCATAGGAGCTGTAGTGATACGGGGTCTTCGCCTCGAATTCAGCAGCGCACGTATCGACAGTCTTGAACACGGGGCGAATGTTGAGCGTCCAACGAAGCGAACGCACGCCATCTTCGCCATTGAGCTCGGGGCGCAGTGCGGCGATCTGTCGGTCCGACAGTCCGAGGTACTTGGCACGGCGCAAAAGGTCGACGTCCAAAACTTCGGCCTTCTCCAGCTCATCGCGGAAGTCCACCAGGGCCTGCAGTTCGTGCAGGAACCATGGGTCAATCCCGGAGGCCTCGTAGACCTCCTCGATCGTGGCGCCCAGGCGGAGGGCGAGCTCCACGTCGTACATCCGGCCCTCAGTCGGGCGCTTGAGGTCCGCGAGCACGGCAGCCTTGTCGCGGGCGCGGTCCCCGGCAAAGTATTCGTCCGTGGTGGTCCAGAACCCGCTCTGCTTTGTCTCGAGCGAGCGCATCACTTTGTTCAACCCGGTGATGTAGTTCCGGCCGACAGCCATAGCCTCGCCTACCGACTTCATGGTGGTGGTCAGTGTGTCGTCCGCGCTCGGGAACTTCTCGAAGGCGAAGCGGGGAGCCTTGACGATGACGTAGTCGAGGGTGGGCTCGAAGGCTGCTGGAGTCACCTCCGTGATGTCATTGCGGACCTCGTCCAGCGTGTAACCGATGGCGAGCTTGGCGGCGAGCTTCGCAATGGGAAAGCCCGTGGCCTTGGAGGCGAGCGCAGAGGACCGGGACACGCGGGGGTTCATCTCAATGGTGATGATCCGGCCGTTCGTGGGGTTAATGGCGAACTGAATGTTGCAGCCGCCCGTATCCACGCCGACTTCGCGGAGGATGGCGATGCCCTGGTCGCGCATCGTCTGGAATTCCCGGTCGGTCAGTGTCATGGAGGGGGCCACGGTCACGGAATCGCCGGTGTGAACGCCCAACGCATCGACGTTCTCGATGGAGCAGACGACGACAACGTTGTCGGCGCCATCTCGCATGAGCTCCAGCTCGAATTCTTTCCACCCGAGGATGGATTCTTCGATCAGGACGTTGGCCTCCGGGGACGCGGCGAGTCCCCCTCCGGCAATGCGATCGAGGTCTTCTTGGTTGAAGGCGAGGCCTGACCCGAGTCCACCCATGGTAAATGACGGGCGTACGACAACCGGCAGCCCCAACTCTGCGACAGCATCGTGCACCTCGTCCATGCTGTGGCACACGCGCGACCGGGCGGATTCGCCACCGATCTTTTCCACGATGTCTTTAAATTTCTGGCGATCTTCACCACGCTCAATGGCTTCGATGTCCGCACCGATCAGCTCCACCCCGTGCTTGCGCAGGATGCCCTGGCGGTCCAACTGAATCGCAGCGTTCAACGCGGTCTGCCCACCCAACGTGGCGAGTACCGCGTCCACCTTGTGCCCAGCTTCCCGCTCTGCTTCGAAGATCTTTTCGATGTATTCCGGCTGGATCGGCTCAATGTAGGTGTGATCCGCGAACTCCGGATCCGTCATAATCGTGGCCGGGTTGGAGTTGATCAACGTGACTCGCAGCCCCTCCTCCCGCAGCACGCGGCAAGCCTGGGTCCCGGAGTAGTCGAACTCGCAAGCCTGACCGATGACAATGGGGCCGGAGCCGATGACGAGTACGTGGTTGATGTCTGTACGACGTGGCATCTGTGGTCTCTATCCGTCTCTCTGAATGAGTTGAAGAATGGAAGTTCTACGTGCGTTGACTGCGACTAGGACTCGCGCCGCGACTGCGAGTTCTTCTCGTTGTCCAACAGTTCCAAGAACTGGTCGAACAACGGGTTGGCATCGTGCGGTCCGGCGGCCGATTCCGGGTGGTATTGCACAGAAAAGGCCCGGCCACTGGTCAGAGCCACTCCCTCCACGGTGCCGTCGTTGAGGCACGTGTGGGTCACCTGCGCTTCACCGAAGGGGGTGTCAAACCTGTCCCCAGCGGAGCCCTTTAGAGCAAAGCCGTGATTTTGAGCCGTGATGTCAATCTTCCCTGTTAGGTGATTGTGCACGGGGACGTTCGTTCCACGGTGCCCGAACTTGAGTTTGTAGGTTTCCATGCCCAGCGCCCGGCCTAGGATCTGGTTGCCAAAGCAAATGCCGAAGAACGGGATGTCTGCCTTGAGGATCTCCTTGACTTGCTCCACCGTGTTGTCGGCCGTCGCCGGATCACCGGGTCCGTTGGAAACGAACACACCCTGTCCCCCGTACTCCTGCAAGAGTTCCTTGACCCGCTCAGCCGAGGTCGTACTTGGAACCACGACGGTACGCACACCACGGCGGGAGAATTCGCGCGGGGTATTCGTCTTAATTCCCATGTCGAATGCGACAACTGTGTATTTGGTTTCACCGTCGGGTTCCACGATGTAGTTGTCATCCGTGGAGACGTCCCCCGCAAGGTCGGCGCCTGCCATCGAGGGCTGCTCCTTCACCTGTGCGAGCATGTCTTCGTCGGCAACGACAGCGTCGCCGGAGAAGATCCCGGCCGAAACGGACCCCTTGTCGCGAAGGTGCCGCACAATGGCCCTCGTATCCACCCCTTGAATGCCGATGATTC
This sequence comes from Corynebacterium falsenii, assembly GCA_001054945.1. Lineage (GTDB taxonomy): Bacteria > Actinomycetota > Actinomycetes > Mycobacteriales > Mycobacteriaceae > Corynebacterium > Corynebacterium falsenii_A. Next base: position 159,032 of record JVKJ01000005.1, read on the forward strand.
CCTGTGCCTCCATCTCCTCTGGAAGGCTACGAGTGGACCGCCAGTTGCTCACGCTGCGGGATAGGTCGCGAATCACGAGCCCGGCGACCCAGATCTTGTCGCCGCGGGATTCGCTGTCCTCGTCGTTCCACCCGGTGTTTCCGATCTGAGGTGCCGTGGATACCACGATCTGCCGGTGGTAGGAGGGATCAGTCATTGTCTCCTGGTAACCGGTCATGGCCGTGCTGAAGACTGCCTCACCCAGGGTCTTGCCTTGAGCCCCGAAGGATAGTCCCCGAAAGATCCGGCCGTCGGCGAGGACTAGGGCCGCTTCCGTCCGTTGCACTGGGCTGGTCATGTTGCTCTCCTGTGGTTGTTGGGTTTGGGACGCCATGCTGTTAGCGATTCGCCTTTGTCGTTGCAGGCCCGTCCTGATTCGTGGCTTGTCCATTGCGGCAGGTCACCTTGCCACGCAGGATGGTGGTGGACACTCGGACGGGCATGTCCATGCCCTCGTAGGGCGTGTTGCGAGATTTCGAAGCCATATCCTCACCACGGGCCACCCATTTCTGGGACGTATCGACAGTGCAGAGGTTGGCTGGCTCCCCCACGGCGATCGGGCGACCGTGACCGGGCAGCTTTGTGATCTGAGCTGGCCGTTCGGACATCACCTTGGCGATAAAGCGCCAATCCTGGTCGCCGTCGATGACGAAGATCTTCGCGATGAGCGCCAGGGAGGTTTCCAACCCCAGCATGCCGGGGCGAGCGTGATCGAACTCGCAGCACTTTTCTTCGGAGCCGTGTGGAGCGTGATCGGTGGCGACGCAGTCGACGGTTCCGTCAATCAGAGCCTTGCGGAGGGCCTCCACGTCCCGCTGCTCCCGCAGCGGCGGGTTGACCCGGTTGACTCCGTCGTAGGTATGCAGGCGCTCGTCGGTCAACAGCAAGTGATGCGGGGTGACCTCGGCAGACAGTGGAATATTTTGTTCTTTGGCCCACCGCAGAAGAGCTACCGTTCCTTCGGTGGAGGCGTGGCAAATGTGCAGGCGTCCGCCGTAGTCGCGAGCCATGATGGCGTCCCGGGCAACGATGGATTCCTCAGCGACACGAGGCCACCCACGCAGCCCCAGTTCAGCGGCCGTTGCTCCCTCGTGGGCCACCGCACCCTGGGTAAGGCGTGGTTCTTCACAGTGCTGGGCCAGCAGCACATCCACCCCGCGGGAATATTCGATTGCTCGGCGCATCAGCTGGGGGTCATCCACGCACTTGCCGTCATCGGAGAACATGCGCACCTTGGCGTCTGAATCCGCCATCATCCCGAATTCGGTGAGCTCTTGTCCTTCGAGGGCGCGGCTGATGGAGCCGACGGGGTGCACATCGCAGAGGTTTGCATGCTGGCCTTTGAACCACACCGTTTCGGCGATGGAGGGATTATCTGTCACCGGGGCGGTGTTGGCCATCGTGAACACGGCGGTGAACCCGCCTTGAGCAGCTGCCGCAGAACCGGAACGGATCGTTTCGGTGTCCTCGCGCCCCGGCTCGCGCAAATGCACATGCATGTCAACCAGGCCGGGAAGCAGAATGTGCCCCTGCAGATCCAGGGTCTCTCCAGCTTCGGACATCGCACTGGAGAGGTCATCACCGATCTCCGCGATGACTCCGTCACGGATCAGGACATCCTGTGGGTCGCCCTCTCCGTAGATGTGAACCCCGTGGAGTAGCACTTCGGCTGATGGACCGGTGGGGATTGGCGCGAGCACCCCGGTTTCGGGATAACCAGAATTTTTAGCGATGGTCATGGTGTTTTTCCTTCCTGAAAATTTCTGGTTAATGAGCGGTTTCGTCGAGGGCCGTCGGTGCGCCAACGAGCAGACTAAACAGCACGGCCATGCGAATGTGAACGCCCGCCGTGACTTGTTCGAGCACCACTGCGTTGGGAGCGTCAGCTACATCATCGCTGATCTCCATGCCGCGGAGCATGGGTCCGGGGTGCATCACGATGGCATCGTCACGCATGGAATCAAGTCGGCGCTGGGACAATCCATACCGCACGGCGTATTCGCGGTGGGAGGGGAAGAAACCCCCGTTCATGCGCTCCTGCTGCACGCGCAACATCATCACTGCGTCGGCAGAACCAATCACCGAGTCAAAGTCATGGGAGATGTTCACTCCCCAATTCTCTGCGCCGAGGGGAAGCAGAGTAGGAGGCGCAACGAAGGTGACCTCGGCGCCCAGGGTGTTGAGCAGCTGCGCGTTGGAGCGCGCCACACGCGAGTGCAGAATGTCACCGACGATGACGATGTGCCGTCCGGCCAAGCTACCAAGCTTGCGGCGCATCGTGGACGCGTCCAGCAGAGCCTGGGTTGGATGCTGATGGGAACCGTCGCCGGCGTTAATTACTGCCGTCTCCCCGACCCAATTCGCGACCTGCCGGGCCGCTCCAGACGATGGGTGTCGGATGATGAGAGCGTCTGCGCCGATGGACTTCAGCGTCAGGGCCGTATCTTTCAGGGACTCGCCCTTCTTCACGCTGGAGCTAGAGGCGGAAATATTGATGACATCCGCGCTCATCCATTTTCCAGCTGTCTCAAAGGAGGCCCGGGTTCGCGTCGAGTTCTCATAGAACATGGTGAACACGGTGCGGCCTCGCAAGGTGGGAAGCTTCTTGACTTCCCGACCCTTCAGCGCCTCTGCGAAGCGATCAGCCTCGTCTAAAAGTCCGGTGATCTCGTTGGCGCTCAGGTCGCTGATGCTCAGTAGGTTGTGCATTAGTTCTTGCCCTCCTTGGCGCGTTGGCCGCCGCGGTGCAGCAGCACAGCATCTTCGCCATCTAGCTCCGACAGGTGAACGACGACATCTTCGCTGGAGGACGTGGGAATATTTTTGCCAACATAGTCCGCTCGAATGGGAAGCTGGCGATGGCCGCGGTCAATGAGGACGGCAAGTTGCACAATGTTTGCTCGGCCCAGGTCGCGGAGTGCATCCAAAGCAGCACGTATGGTGCGGCCAGAATAGAGAACATCGTCGACGAGGACGACGGTGGCGCCGGTAATGCCTTCTGGAGGTACGGCGGTGGGCTGGAGGGCACGATGAGGGCGGGACTGCAGATCATCGCGGTAGAGCGTGATGTCTAGGGATCCGTGTGAAACGTTGACTCCGGAGAACTCTTGGATCTTCGCGGCCAGTCGCTGCGCGAGGGGTACTCCCCCAGAGGGAATTCCCATCAGGACTACGGGCTGAGAAGACTCTCCATCGAGCGCTGTCTTTTCAATAATTTGGTGCGCGATGCGCGCGACGGTACGACCCACGTCATCTGCGCTGAGCAGAGTAACTGGTTCTTGCCGACTCGTCGAGTTCATCGTGACCTCCTTTCCCGCCTCTCGGTGCGGTCTGTTAAAGGATGTCCCTTATTTTCGTAGTGTCGGGAACCGAGTTTAGCACGCAACGCGAAGCCCCCGCCGCATGCTCAGCGACGGGGGCTAACGGGGCTACTACCCTTCTTGTTTGACGTCCTCTTCCTCTTTGACGACGGAATCGAGAAGTGAATCCATCTCCGGATCCGGCTCCTCGTCAGGTTCGCCAGTCGAGGCAGCTTCTCGACGTTCAGCAGCGGCGTCCGCAAGTTTGAGGTCAGCATCACGATTGACACCGTCAAGTACAGCGTGGACGTAGGCAGGTGCCTTGTCGTGGGAGTATTCGCTTGCGAGCTCCACGCCCTCCACGGTGGCGACTTCATTGGGAACTTCTGCATTGAACAGGACTTCCCAGGCAGCCACACGAAGAACCGCGCGATCCACAGCCGGCAGCCGGTCGAGCCGCCATTCGGATGCCAAGTGGACCGCAATCGCATCATCGATGGCGTCCAAATTCGTGGCGACACCTTGCACAATGGCCACGGTGTACTCGGGGACCGGCTTCACCTGGTTGGCTTGGTCCTTTGCCATTTCGATGCGCTCTTCGGTGATCTCGACCGGGTCGATATCCCTGAACTCGGCTTCGAAAAGAATGTCGACGGCGCGGCGACGGGCCTTGTAGCGGGAACCGTGGCGCCGGTGGCCCGTGTTTTTCCGCTGCCCGTGGCGAGAACTCGATGCGCTCTTTTGGGGAGAGTCTTGTTGCTCCGTCATGGCGAAAAGCTTAGTTGTTCACGCGGGAGAGGTAGGAACCGTCGCGGGTGTCCACCTTCACAACATTGCCCGTCTCCAGGAACAGGGGAACCTGGATCTCAGCGCCGGTCTCCAGGGTGGCCGGCTTCGTGCCACCGCTGGAGCGGTCACCCTGCAGGCCCGGATCGGTGTGCTCAATCTTCAGGTCCACGTTGGCTGGCAGCTCTGCGAAGAGAGGCTCGCCTTCGTGGAAGGACACCTGCACCTCCATGTTCTCCAGAAGGAAGCGCGCGGAATCTCCGAACAGGTGAGGCTCCAGTTCGGACTGCTCAAAGGTCTTGGCATCCATCAGAACGTAGGAGGTGCCGTCGTGGTACAGGTAGGTCATGTCTCGACGGTCGACGGTGGCGGTCTCGACCTTGACGCCAGCGTTAAACGTCTTGTCGATGGTCTTGCCGCTGACAACATCCTTGAGCTTGGTACGCACAAATGCCGGGCCCTTACCTGGCTTCACGTGCTGGAATTCGATGATCTGCTGCAGCTTGCCATCGATTTTGAGAACGAGGCCATTCTTAAAGTCCGCGGTGGTTGCCACGCCGTCTACTCCCTTGTCATTGAGCTTGCTTTTCTACACGATGCTGACCGCGGAGCGCCGCCGCCCGGTAGACGAGCAGGGCTTGAGATGCCACGGCCTCAACGAGACACTGTATTCTAACACCCCTTAAACCACGTGCAGTTCAGTGGAGGACGCGTTGCAGCTGCGGGCACCGTCCTCTTCCATGATGTACGTGTTTTCGATGCGGAGGCCGGTCTTACCCGGCAGGTAGATACCCGGTTCCACGGTGAGGGTCATTCCCGATTGCAGTACGTGGTCATCGGGGACCTGCTTGGCAGCCCGAGGGGCTTCGTGGACATCGAGGCCCACGCCGTGACCCGTGGAATGCACGAAGTAGTCGCCGTACCCCGCGTCCTCAATCACCTTCCGGCTGGCGGCATCCACGTCCTTGAGCTTCACGCCTGCCTTCACCATTGCTTCGCCAGCGCGCTGAGAGCGCAGCACGATGTCGTAGAGCTCGCGTGACAGGTCGTCAGGCTCCCCGACGCACACGGTCCGGGTTTGATCGCTGGCGTATCCGTCCAGGTAAATGCCGAAGTCCACCGTCACCAACCCCGGCACGATCACGTCGCTGGACACTCCCGCGTGTGGCTTGGCCGCATTCACGCCCGAAGCGAGAATCGTGTCGAAGCTCAGGGCGTCCGCCCCGGCCTTGCGCAGGCGGAATTCCAGATCAGCTGCCGCATCCCGCTCGCTGATGCCCTCGCGGATTCCACCGCCCTTAAGGAACTCCTGCCACACGTTGTCAGCCAGTTCGCCTGCCGCCAGCAAGGCCTTGACCTCATAATCGTCTTTGACAAGCCGCTCGTCCTCGACCGCGCCAGACAGGACTTCGGGGTCGCCCAGCTTGCGCGCCTGGGCAACGTCCATGGTGGGCTCGATCCACAACCCGCGGCCCCCGGCCTTGTCTGAGATCACAGTAAACAAATCGCTGGCCACGACGATCTCCACGTCTTCCGGCTCGCCCGTTTCCAGGCGAATCTGAGTGTCGTAGCGACCGTCGGTGCCCAAAACGCTGGATCCATCGGCCTTCAGCAGCAGAACGGCGTTAGAGCCGCTGAACCCCGTCAAATAGTGGATGTTCTTCAGGTCTGTGACCAGCAGGGCCGGCGCTCCAGCCTGCGCCACCCGCTCGGCAACCCTCTGACGACGTCCGGCCATCGCTTCACTCAGTGCGTTATGCGGCATTGTCCTTCTGCGCCCTTCCTTAGATGCTTCAGTAGTCAGTTTGGCTATTCACTACTCAATGGGCCTTAGATGACCATCGAGTGGCCCCGTGCGGGGTCTGCGAGTTTTACGTTAGCGTCCAGCGAGGAATCTTAAGGCTGATCGATAGCCCTCTACCCCAAGTCCCGCGATGACACCCAACGCAATCGGTGAGAGGTAGCTGTGGTGGCGGAATTCCTCACGTCCGTGGACGTTCGAAATGTGCACCTCCACAAACCCCTCCCCCTCGGCGATTTCTGCCAGCGCATCTCGCAGGGCCACCGAGGTGTGCGTAAATCCACCCGGGTTGATGATGACCGCATCGCCCTTATCGGCTGACTCGTGCACGGCCTCAATCAGCTCGCCCTCGTGGTTCGACTGCACGAAGTCCACGGCCACGCGCAAGTCCTCAGCTAGAGCGCGCAGGTCGTCCTCCACGTCCCGCAGTGTGGTCCGCCCGTAGATCTCCGGTTGTCGCTTCCCCAAACGGTCGAGGTTGGGACCGTTGATTACTCTAATGGTGCTGGTCATTGGCTATCGTCCTCCTTCGCCTGTCCAGTTCCGCCCACCGTCGCCGTGTAGGCCTGCTCCAGCAAATCCCGACTGGGGTTTTCGAGGCGCTCGGGCTTGCCTTCCTCGGTCACGATCACGAAGCGAATTCCCGCGCCCTTGTTCTTCTTGTCTAGTGCCATCGCGTCGATCAGGGTGTCCAGGTCCGCGCCGCGATAGCTGGTCGGGAGCCCTACGGAGGTCAGGATGTTGCGGTGCCTCTTGAGGACGCCACTGCCTAGCTTGCCGGCAGCCTTCGCGAGCTCGGCTTCAAACACCATGCCCACGGCCACGGCGTGGCCGTGGGGCCACCGGAACTTTTCATGACGCTCCACCGCATGCCCGTATGTATGGCCATAATTGAGAATTTCTCGGAGGCTGGACTCCTTGAGGTCCTGGGCAACCACGGTGGCCTTGACGGTGATGGCGCGCCTGATGAGTTCGGGCAGGGTTCCATCCGGGTCGATCGCGGCCGCGGGGGATTGTTCGTAAAGATCCAGGATCGCCGTGTCGGCGATGAATCCCGCCTTGATGATTTCGGCACTGCCGGCAACGATCTCCTCCGCGGGGAGAGTGCGGAGGACGGAGAGGTCGACCAGGACGACGTCTGGCTCGTGAAAAGCCCCCACCAAGTTTTTCCCCGCTGCGGTATTGATGCCGGTTTTGCCGCCAACCGCCGCGTCGACCATCGCCAACAGCGTGGTCGGAACCTGTATTACCGAGATCCCGCGCATCCAGGTGGCGGCGATGAAACCCGCCACGTCTGTGGCGGCGCCCCCGCCCAGGCCAAGGATGGTGTCCCTTCTCGAGAGCCCGATCTCGGCACACCGATCCCAGCACCGTGTTGCTTCGGCAATCGTCTTGCCCTGCTCGGCATCTCGGAGCTCGTGGGAATACGCCTCGACGTTGGCGTCCCCAAGAATCTGGGTGAGCTCCTGGGCGCGTGAGGCGAGCGCGGGCTGATGAATGATGAGGACCTTTCCCGTGCCCTCGATAGCCTCCAACAGCGGCGGGGTGAGCGAGCGGAGATCGGGCGCTATGCAAACGTCATAGGGCTGCTGCGAGTTGACGCGAATCCTGTGGAGTTCCGGTGTGAGGGGCATGGGGTCCTTTGAGGTTGAGAGCGAGGTGAAGGGGGATGGCTGACTATCTCGGGCTTGCATTGAGGGTTGGTCCGAGGCGATCCCCCTTAGGCTAAATCGTCGAGGTGGCGGAGTACCTCGGAAGCGACGTCGCGGGAATGCCGACCATCGCCATGGACAATGATGCTGGCAACCTCCGCGTATAGCGGCTCCCGCTTAGTGAGCAACGTGCGATATTTTTCCGCTGGGTCGCCGCCAACGAGGAGCGGTCTCGAGCGGTCGTTTTTCGTCCGCAGTAAGCCTTCGCTGACCCCTATCTTGATGTAGACAGTGGTGTGCTGCTGCAGGAGTTCGCGGGTGGAGTCTGTCAGGACGGCGCCGCCACCGAGGGATACGATCCCTTCGGAATCCAGGGCCTTGGCTACTTCCTCGGCCTCGATCTTGCGGAACTCCGGTTCGCCGAGGCTCTGCAGAACCGCTCCGCATGGCTTACGAAATCGCTGGGCAATCAGATCGTCCGTATCGAGGTGAGGAAGATTCAGCGCGTGGGCCAACCGCCGGCCGATGGTCGATTTGCCACAGCCAGGGGGACCGACCAGTACCGCGCGAGGATTTGGCATTGTTCTATCCTTCCGCTTCGCCCCAGTTCAGTCGCTGTCGAACTTGGTTCACGTACCCCTCGGCATTGCGGGCGGTCTCCGCGATCGAATCACCGCCGAACTTATTGAGCACCGCGCGTGCCAGAACGAGCGCAACCATCGCCTCTGCGACGACACCGGCGGCGGGGACGGCGACGACATCCGAGCGCTGGTGAATTCCCGTGGCTGCCTCGCCAGTGCCCATGTCAACGGTCTTCAGTGCTCTGGGGACGGTGCTGATGGGTTTCATCGCAGCTCGGACGATGAGAGTCTCACCATTGGTCATGCCGCCCTCGATACCGCCGGCTCGGTTCGTGAGGCGAGTGACACCGGAGCCATCCCTGACCATTTCATCGTGTGCTTGAGATCCACGTCGGCGAGCTTCTTCGAATCCATCGCCGATCTCGACACCCTTGATGGCTTGGATGCTCATGACAGCAGCTGCCAACTGAGAGTCCAATCGTTCATCGCCTGATGTGTGGGATCCCAGTCCCACGGGCAGTCCGGACACCACGACTTCGACGATCCCGCCTAGGGTGTCCCCGGACTTCTTAGCCATCTTAATCTCGTCGATCATGGCTTCCTCGGTGCCCTTTGAAAAGGCGCGAACCGGGGATTCGTCGATGTCCGGTAGGTCGGCATGAGTCGGTAGTGGACCGGTGTAGGGCTCCGACTGGCCGATGGAGATCACGTGGCTGAATACCTCCACGCCGAGGACTTCGCGGAGAAGCTCGCGTGCGAACGTAGCTGCGGCGACCCGAGCAGCCGTTTCGCGGGCGGAGGCGCGCTCCAAAATAGGACGCGCTTCGGAATGATCGAACTTGAGCATCCCGGCGAAGTCCGCGTGTCCGGGCCGTGGACGCATGAGTGCGGCGCCGCGCCCAGAATCCATGTCCTTGGCAACCTCCGGGTCCTCGAGATCAACCGGGTCTGCAGACATGATCGTCGTCCACTTCGGCCACTCGGTGTTCCCAATCATGATGGAGACGGGACTGCCCAATGTGACCCCATGGCGCACTCCGGAAAGGAAGGTCACCTCATCGGCTTCAAACTTCATGCGGGCGCCACGACCGTACCCCAGGCGCCTACGTGCCAATTGGGCCGCCACGTCCTGTCGCGTCACTCTGAGGCCCGAAGGAAGGTTCTCAATGAGTGAAATGAGGGCCTGGCCATGGGATTCACCAGCAGTTGTCCAACGAAGCATGTCCATGAGCTTACAGGGTGGGCATTGCTAGCCCGTGCCCCAGGTGATCATCATCGCGATGACCGTTCCGGCGTATATCGACGGTGCGAAAGGAACGGCGTCAGACTGAGGTGCCTTAGACACGATTCCGGCGATTCCGCTCACAGCTATTGCACACAGCAGTCCCCAAGGGAGACCGTTGGTGGGGTGCAAAGCCGCTAAGGTTCCCGCCGCGGAGGCGAGCTTGGCATCTCCCCCGCCGACCAACGCGCGGCGAGCCGACACACTCCGCGCCGTGGCAAGTGCTGCGGTAACTAGCCACCACATCGCACCCCCAATGATGGCCCAGGGATGAGCAATGCTGGCGATGCACAGCGCGAGGGTGATTGCGGGAAGCACCAGCGCATTGGGGATCCGACGCGACCTGATATCGCACCAACATAGCGCTGAGAACAGCAGCGCCTCCACGCAGAGGCCAAGCACGCAGATCACAACGGGTGTCATTGTGTCGGCAGTAATGGGCTGGCCAACTCCATACAGCCCCCTATTCCATATGGCGCTAACCAGCCCATCACGCTTCCTCCCCTATCTAAAGTGAGCCAGAGCTTCCCGCCCCCTTGGGGTTGCCCTGCGCTCACAAGGAAGCATAAGCGAGGGGAATTATGTTTGCACGGCAACAGAGGGGGCCTTGCAGAGTTTTCACCGAGCCCCATCTTAGTAGCTCAACGAAACTACCTACGACATCGAATCCGCTCGTCTGTTTGAGGCTCCGACATGCCGTTATGCGCGAAGTAGCAAAATATTCAGCGGAGATGGGCTGCGTTACAGCGCTACCCCCGTCCCTACCCCCGGCTAACCCTCACGAACTGCGCGCAGGAAAGTCTCCGAAGATGGCTCGGAGCCGGTGAACAGGCGGAATTGCTCCTCCGCCTGGCCCGCCAACATGCGCAACCCATCGGCATAGGGCATGCCGTACACGGACGCCAATCTCATCAAATCGGTGGGATAAGGATCGTAGATCACATCCACCAGGCCGCCTCGCGAGCCAGCAGCTAAGAGGTGGGGCCCATGCTCCGACGCGGCATCATTGGGAATGGTGCTAATGACCACCGCAGCTGCTTCGCACAACCGCTCGACGTCCGGGGATCCCAATCTCACCCAGTCGAAAGACATTCCAAAATCTTGAACCAGGCCCTGCAAATTCAAGGCTCGTTCAGAACGTGCCACCACGGTCACGCGACTAATGCCCATGTTGGCCAGCGCTGCCACAGCAGGCCGGGCCGTTCCCCCATTTCCGACGATGACCGCGTGGCGTCCGGAATAAAACGACTCCCACTGCCCCTCCCTGTGCTGGGAAGCGACAGCAACCAGGCACGCACAGACCCCGTCCACGTCCGTGTTGTCGGACAGCCAAGTTCCATCCTCGCGGTGAACCAACGTATTCGCGGAACCGATCCGGAGAGCGCGCTCTGTGGCGACATCACTCATCTCTAGCGCGAGCGACTTGCCCGGCATCGTGACAGAAAATCCGCGAACGTCCCCATCGGATTCCGTGAGTAGCTGACGAAATTCCCGGGCATCCCCAGCCTCCACCCGGACATAGCGGAAATCCAACCCGAGCTCGCGGTAGCCGGCCTGGTGAATCTGTGGGGACCGGGAATGCTGAATGGGACGGCCCAGGACCGCACATCGTGGACCACTCATCTGCAGAAACTCATCAATGGAGTACAGCTGCTCATCCGTGCTTTTCATGGCGCAGACCTTTCTGGGCATGACCGGGGCGCGGGCGTAGAAAACTACCGCGCGGAATCAAAGACACCGTTCTTCCGCGCTTCTTGGATCGCAGCCTCGTGGTCAGCGAAATCGCGGTTGAAGACGGTCTTGCCGTCCTTGTCGACGGTCACGAAGTATAGCCAGTCGCCCTCGGCCGGGTGCTCCATGGCCTGCACGGCCTTGATGCCCGGAGATGAGATCGGCGTGTCGGGCAACCCTTCCTTCGCGTAGGTGTTCCACGGGGTCATCTTGCCGCGATCTTGGTCGGTCGTGGCGATCTCTTGCTCGTCCACGGAGTAATTAACCGTGGAATCGAATTCCAGCTTCTGCTTTTCTTTCAGGCGGTTCAGGATAACGCGCGCAACCTTGTCGAAATCGCCCTCGGGAGCTTCGCGTTCCACCAGAGATGCCGCCGTAATCAACTGGTAGGGGGAAAGATTCACTGTCGTGGCCGCCTGTTCCAGGCCGGTCTCCTGGTACGTCTCCACCGAGTCCTTCACGAGGTCGGCGACAATCTCCTCCGCAGAAGCCTCTGGATTAAACACGTGGAAACCAGGGGAAATCAATCCCTCAAGCCGCCGTGGGTCGTCACCGCGGGCGGAGACGGGCTGCATCGCCCAGTCTGGGACGTTCAACTTCTTCAGGTCCGTCTGCCCCGCAGCCTTCTTCAAATCGTCCGCGGAGATGCAGGTATTTTGATCCACACAGGTCTGCTTGGAGACCATGGAGAAGATACCCTCGCGCTTCTTGCCGCCGACCACCGCGACATCATCCAACGTGATGCCAGTGGGCAGGTCGACCACGCCTCGTCGATTCTTTTCATCGTGCAGCGCCGCCAGCGCCGCATCGGCAGACATGCCCTCCTGCAGCGTGTAGTAACCGGCCTGTAGATCCACCTGATTCTTTTCCGCGGCCAAGATCAGTGCCTTGCGGGAGCCCACGACTCCCTTGTCCACCAATTCGGGCGCCAGACCTGAGACGGAATCGCCATCTTCAACGCGCACCATGACCGTGTGTCCGTTGCCCTGGCCGTTGTAGTCCCTCTTCCCCACAACTTGACGCTTGTAAAAAACGTAGCCGGTGACCCCGACCAGCAAGATAACAAGAGCGATTGCCAGGGCTCCCGCCATTTGTCGGCGGCGCCGGTACTTCGGTTGCATACTGCGCTTCTGTGCCATGCGTTGTTGGGCCTTTCGTCATGAGTGTGCACACCCTGGCTTCGGGCCCGCGGGGCAAGTCCAGCCGGCCTATTGCCATTGGTCACCAATAGGTAACAAAACAGTCACAAACAATTTACATGGTTGGGATTCGGTTTTTCTAACCCAGTATCCTTTTCCGCGCGTCGAGCCACCCCTGCAAAATGTGCACGGCGGCCGCCTGATCGATTCGACTCCTCCCCTTTTTTGCGCTTACCCCGGAGGCCTGCATACTCCGGGTCGCAGCCATGGTTGACATGCGTTCATCCGCCATCCGGACGGGAATGCCCTCGTCGCCGACTCTCTGTCGGATCGCGTTGGCAAAGTCAATGGCCGCAGAGGTGCTGGCAGTGTGATTGCCCCGAAGCGCCACGGGAAGGCCCACAATCACCTCCACCACGAAGTTCTCCTCTATGAGATGCAGGACCCGTCGCAGGTCGCTGTCGTCCTCCGCGGCATGCACGGTTTCCAGTGGGGTGGCGAGGATGCCGTCGGGGTCACTGAGCGCCACGCCGATCCGCACGCTTCCCACGTCGAGGCCCAGTCGCCGTCCCCGACCGGGATCCTCGGCTGCGGTGGGTTGCGCTGGATGATTTCCGGACGCCACGTTCCGGCGAGCAGCTGGCACGTTCCCGAATGAGGCCTTAGCCACGTCTGCGATCGACGGTCGCCGCGGAGCTTCATCCGGGGTTCTGTCATTAGGCGTCGTGGGCACGTGGCACCTCCTCAGGTGGTAGGTGGTTTCGGCGGATTGCGCTGCAGTGGCGAGGGACGCCGAACTTGCTAGGACAGAGCCTTTTGGACGTAATCCTGAACAGCATCAATGCCCGCAGCAATACCATCCGGATCCGTGCCTGCGCCCTGGGCCAAGGCTGGCTTGCCACCACCACGGCCACCTACCTTGCCGCCGAAAGCCTTGACTACATCGCCGGCCTTCAGCCCCATATCCACCGCCGCATCGGTCACAGCGGCCACGAAAGGAACCTTGTCTCCATCGGCAGACGCAAACAAGACCAGTGCGGCTTCGGAAGATAGGCGCCCCTTGGCGTCCATAGCTACGGTGCGGACATCCCCGGCGGCAATCCCGTCCGGAAGTTGGGTGGCCACCACCTTGACCCCGCCAATGGTCTGGCCCTGGGCGATGAAGTCACCGACCTGGCTGGTGAGCTGCTGTGCGCGCAATTGTGCCACCTGCTTCTCGGCGGCTTTGAGCTTGGATGTCAGCGCATCGATGCGGCTCGGGAGCTCTTCGGACGGGGTCTTCAGCGTCGTGGACAGCCCCGCAACCAGCGACCGTTCACCGGCGAGGTGACGGAACGAATCCATCCCCGTGTACGCCTCGATCCGGCGGACTCCAGACCCAACAGAGGACTCCCCCAACACGGAGATCGGGCCGATCTGCGAGGAGTGGTCCACGTGAATGCCACCGCACAGCTCCATGGAGAACGGGCCGCCGATTTCAACCACACGCACCTGGTCGCCGTAGTTCTCCCCAAATAGAGCCATTGCACCCATGGCCTTGGCCTCATCCAGGGAGGTCTCGATCGTGTTGACCTGGTAGTCCGAATCCACGGCAGAGTTGGCGATCTCCTCGATTTGCGTCATCTGGTGCTCGGTCAACTGGTCGCCATAGGTGAAGTCAAAGCGGAAGTATCCCGGCTGATTGAGGGATCCTGCCTGCACAGCTGTGGGCCCCAGGACTTCGCGCAGAGCGGCGTGAATCAGGTGAGTTCCGGAGTGGGCCTGTCGGGCTTGGTGGCGCCAGGACCGATCGACCTCGGCGTCCACTGTATCACCAACCACGAACTCGCCACCGGTGAGCTGCACGTGGTGGACCCACACCTTCTTGCCTACCTTTTGAACGTCCGTGACTCGCCCGGCCCCATTCGGGCCTCGCAACTCACCACGGTCGGCGCGCTGGCCGCCGGCTTCAGCGTAGAAGGGGGTCCGATTCAGGATGATCTGGACACTCTGCTCGCTACCCGAGGTGCGATCTACCAGTTTGCCGTCAGCGATGATCCCGATTACCGTGCCCTCGTCCTCGGTCTGGGTGTAGCCGGTGAACTCGGTCGGGTTGTTATCCACAAAGGGGCGATAGACGCTGAGGTCAGTGTGGCCCAATTTCTTGGCATTGTTATCGGCCTTGGCACGGGCCTTTTGCTCGGCCATCAATTTGTGGAATCCAGCTTCATCGACCTGCAGTCCGGCTTCATTCGCCATCTCGAGAGTGAGGTCGATGGGGAAACCGTGGGTGTCGTGCAAGCTGAAGGCCACCTCGCCCGGCACCGTGGTGGAGCCGCTGTCCTTGGCTTCCTGAACATAGGACTCGAACAGCTGGGAACCTGATTCCAGCGTCTTCAGAAAGGCTTTCTCTTCTCCCACGGCGACGGAGCGGATTCGCTCCCAGTGGTCCGCGATCTCCGGGTAGGAAGGCGTCATGGTCTGGCGGACCGTATCCATGAGGGTCTCCATCGTTTCACCGGTGGCGCCCAGTAGTCGTGCGGAACGGATGATCCGGCGCAGCAGACGACGGAGGATGTAGCCGCGGCCCTCATTGCCGGGGGTCACGCCGTCCAGCATGAGCATCAGTCCCGTACGGGAGTGATCGGCGATCACGCGGAATCGCACGTCGTCCGCCCCATTGTGTGCACCGGTGCCGTACCGCGCCCCGGTCAGCTTTTCAGCTGCCTCGATGACCGGCCGCAGCAGATCCGTCTCGTAGACATTCTCCACGTCCTGCAAAATGCACGCCACGCGTTCGACACCCATGCCGGTATCGATATTCTTCTTCGGCAGTTGACCGAGGATTTCAAAGCTGTCCTTGCCGGTGCCCTCGCCACGCTCATTCTGCATGAACACGAGGTTCCAGATCTCGATATACCTCGTATCGTCCACTACCGGTCCGCCCTCTTGACCGTGCTCCGGCCCGCGGTCGTAGTAGATCTCTGAACATGGACCACATGGGCCAGGCACCCCCATGGACCAGTAATTATCAGCCATGCCCAGCCGTTGAATCCGCTCCTTCGGCACGCCGATCTTCTTTTCCCAAATGTCCGCCGCTTCGTCGTCATCCAGGTACACCGTCACCCACAGGCGGTCCTTGTCCAGTCCAAAGCCGCCCTCGCTGACGGGGTTCGTCAACAAGGTCCAGGCGTTGGTGATCGCGCCTTCCTTGAAGTAATCGCCAAAGCTGAAGTTGCCAGCCATCTGGAAGAAGGTGTTGTGGCGAGTGGTGATGCCCACCTCGTCAATGTCCAAGGTGCGGACACATTTTTGGATCGATGTCGCCGTTGAATACGGCGGATTCTGTTGGCCAAGGAAATAAGGTTTAAACGGGACCATGCCCGCGTTCACGAACAACAGATTCGGGTCGTCCAGAACCAACGAGGCACTCGGGACCTCCGCATGGCCCAGATTCTTGAAGTGCTGAATGAAGCGCTCGCGGATCTCATGCGTCTGCACGGTAGATGTACCTCAGTTTCTCTCTGGTCGCTGGACGTGACGTGCTTATTTTAGCGCGTGTCTGAGGTGCCCTCGGCGTCGCCCGTCATCTTCCTCAGTGCCTCAACTCGTGGCCCGATCACGCGCTCATTTCCCGCACCCGTGGGGTGGTAATACTGAGTCCCCACCAGATCATCGGGTAGGTACTGCTGACGCACGACGGCATGGGGAAAATCGTGTGGGTATTTATACCCCACCGCGTTCCCCAGTTGTTTCGCGCCCTGGTAATGCCCATCCCGCAGATGAGGCGGCACCACCGCTCCCTTCCCGGCCCGGACATCTGCGATGGCCTGGTCAATGGCGGTGTATACGGCATTGGATTTCGGAGCGGTGGCCAAGTGCACCGTTGCTTGGGCGAGGTTCAACCGCCCCTCTGGCATCCCGATGAAACTCACCGCGTGATAGGCCGCCACCGCCACCTGTAGTGCCGTCGGATCTGCCATGGCAATGTCCTCGGTCGCGTGGATGACCAGCCTCCTGGCGATAAACCGCGGATCTTCCCCCGCTTCCAGCATCCGCGCCAGATAGTGCAGTGCCGCATCCGGGTCAGATCCCCGGATCGACTTAATGAAGGCGCTGGTGACGTCGTAGTGCTGGTCGCCGTCGCGGTCATATTGGACCACGGCCCGATCGGTGGACTTGCGAATCACCTCGACGGTGATCACTGGTTCCTCGCCGCCGTCATTGTCCTCCGCGCTGTGGTCTTTGCCCTTGTGGACGCCACTGTCTAACCCCAGGGCGCCCGCCGCGGGCAGTA
This sequence comes from Corynebacterium falsenii, assembly GCA_001054945.1. GTDB lineage: Bacteria > Actinomycetota > Actinomycetes > Mycobacteriales > Mycobacteriaceae > Corynebacterium > Corynebacterium falsenii_A. Next base: position 175,618 of record JVKJ01000005.1, read on the forward strand.
CAGTCTCCGCCGCGGCTTCCAGGTAGGTCAGTCCGCGACGGGCATCACCGGCCGCGAGAGCGACCAGGTGCTTGAGGCTGGCGTCTGGAAGTGAGACCCGGCCCCCAAACCCCCGGGGATCCTCGACTGCCCGGCGCAACAACGTGCCCACCTCATCCTCCCCCAGCGGGTGCAGCTGGACGACGAGGGAGCGTGACAGCAGTGGCGAAACGACGGAGAACGATGGGTTCTCGGTGGTTGCGGCCACAAGAAGTACGGTGCGATTTTCCACGGCAGCGAGAAGCGCATCCTGTTGAGTCTTGGAGAAGCGATGCACCTCGTCGATGAACAAGACCGTCCGCTCCCCATGAATGAGGCGGCGCCGGGCCTTGTCGATCACTTCTCGCACCTGCTTGACGCCGGAGCTGAGGGCAGACAGAGCGACGAAGGTGCGATCCGAGTCAGCTGAAATCAAGCTGGCAATGGTCGTCTTGCCCGTTCCCGGGGGTCCGTAAAGGATGACGGAGGAGTCCCCGTGGCCCTGAATAAGTCGGCGTAGTGGTGTGCCCTCGCCCAGGACATGCTGCTGTCCCACGACCTCTTCAAGGCTGCGGGGGCGCATGCGCACCGCTAAGGGGGCGTTATGGTCCGGGTGGAAATAGTCCTGGCTGCCATTTCCATCGGCGGTCGGCTCCTGGTCCTGGCTGAACAAATCCACGAGTTATCGACCTCCCTTAATCTTCCACCTGCAAGCGGGGTGAGGCGCCCAAGTCGTGCAGGGATCCCAGCAGTGCCAGGGCAAAGGTGCGAACTGCAGTGAATTCTTGGGTGTCCAACCGGCGAGAGAAACGCAGGATTGCCTCCACCGTGGTGGCGAGATCTTCCAGATGAGCCTGTGCAAAATCTCTGATCTGCTCTGAATTGATGTGAAGAGCGTCCTGCTCCAGCTGGTCAATGGAAGCCACACTTAACCGGCCGTAGTAGAGCAGCGTCAGGGAGAATAGGGACCACCCGATCAGTGATGTCATGATCGCTTCTTCCACCAACTGATCGTCCCGGAGGGCGGGCCAGGCATCCACGACCTCGGCGCGCCATGCGCTGAGAAACTCGCTGGTCTCCGCATCCGTCAGAGCGGGGGTGGAGACGTCCTGCGGAAATCCGGCGATGACGCAGGCAACGTCAAAGGCAATGTCGCGGAACCCTGCCCATTCGAAGTCGAGCACGACAACCCGGTTGGTCAGCATGAGGTTGTCCGGCGTGAGGTCAAACGGGGTAAACGCACGCAGCTCCGCGCGGTGCTGGCGCTCACAGGCGGCCTTGGCGTAGTTGAGCACGATCGGCTCCACCGGAATGTTGTTTTCCGCCAGCAGCTGCACACCGGTTTGAATCATGTCGGAGACATCGATATCTCGGGACTGGATGTCTTCCGCGCTGAGCTGCAGCTTCTGGCACTGGCGGCGGAGCAGCGTGAAATAGGAATCCTCACGCCCCGTCGTGGCTGTGTGCATTTGACCCAGTGCCCGGCCGAGCTTGCGCACGGCAGTGTGGCGCTGCGCTGCTGGCTGGATGGTCAAAATGTCGGTGAAGCTGTCCCCGTCACCAGCATCGGAGAGGATAATCATCCTGCGCTCGATGTCGTACGCCAGTAACAGTGGTCCCGGTCGGCCATGCTCCGGCAATGTGTTGGTGAACTGATAAGAGACGATCTCGCGAACGAGAGTGATGTCCTCCACGGCCATTGCGTCCGCCTCGCGCGTGGAGGATGAGTCCGTCCCCGCTCCGCCTCGGCGCGGTGGAAGCTGCTTGATGACAATCGAGCGTTCCTGCATGAAGGGATTGGGAGCAATGCGTGCCCTCACTACTTGAGCCGGGCCGTTGCCACCCAAGTCCTCGGGGTGCGTGAGCTCCGGGCTTCCCCCAAATCGCTGGGCAAGCAGCTCTTCAGCCGCAGTGACTGCGGACTCAATCCTGTGCACGATTGTCACTTTCCTTGGTGTCGGGGATGATCCGCACCAATTCTCCCCCATGGGAAGCCGATCCCATAGAGGTATGGATGCGGAGGTCTCCTAGGAGGTGGGCTTGCTTTCCTTCTTTTCGCCCTCCGCCTTCTTCTTGGGCTTGAAGTCAATGCCCGATTCCTTACGCTGTGCCGCAGAGATCTCACCGGGGGCATCAGTCAGCGGATCGACTCCACCGCCGGACTTCGGGAAAGCGATCACATCGCGGATGGAATCAAACCCTCCGAGCAGGGACACAATGCGATCCCAGCCGAAGGCGATGCCACCGTGTGGCGGTGCACCGAAGGCAAAGGCGTCCAGGAGAAATCCGAACTTCTCGCGAGCTTCTTCTTCAGAGATGCCCATGACCTTGAACACCCGCTCTTGCACCTCGGGTTGGTGGATACGAATGGAGCCGCCACCAATCTCGTTGCCGTTGCAGACAATGTCGTATGCGTAAGCCAGGGCAGACCCGGGATCCTGATCGAACGTATCCAGGAACTCCGGCTTTGGAGAGGTAAAGGCGTGGTGCACTGCAGTCCATGCTGAATGTCCGAGGGCGACATCACCGGAGGCAGTTGCATCGGCCGCGGGCTCGAAGAGCGGGGCGTCCACTACCCAGGTAAAGGCCCAATCCCCGTCCTTGATCAGTCCCAACTTCTCGGCGATCTCGCCGCGTGCCGCTCCCAGCAATGCGCGGGAGGACTTGGTGTCGCCTGCGGCGAAGAAGATGCAATCGCCTGGCTTCGCGCCCACGTGCTCGGCGATGCCCGCACGCTCCGCGTCGGTGATGTTCTTCGCTACGGGGCCAGACAGCTCGCCGTCCTCGCCCACGAGGATGTACGCCAACCCCTTGGCGCCTCGCTGCTTCGCCCAGTCTTGCCACGCATCCAATTGGCGGCGAGGCTGGTCCGCACCCCCATCCATCACGACAGCACCGACGTATTCGTTCTGGAACACGCGGAACGTCGTGTCTTTGAAGAAATCGGTGCATTCCACGATCTGGATGTCGAACCGGAGATCGGGCTTGTCAGAACCGTAGAGGCGCATGGCATCCGCGTAGGTCATACGTGGGATCGGGGTTTTAATCTCGTAACCGATCTCAGCCCAGACAGCGGCCAGGATCTCCTCGGCCAGGCTAATAACATCCTCTTGGTCCACGAAACTCATCTCAACGTCCAGCTGAGTGAACTCCGGTTGGCGGTCCGCTCGGAAGTCCTCATCGCGGTAGCAGCGCGCAATCTGGTAGTAGCGCTCCATGCCGGCCACCATGAGCAGCTGCTTGAAGAGCTGCGGAGATTGTGGCAGGGCATAAAACGTTCCCGGCTTCAAACGCGCAGGCACGAGGAAGTCACGTGCCCCCTCTGGGGTGGAACGAGTAAGGGTGGGCGTCTCCACCTCCGTGAAATCGTGCTTGCCGAGGACCCCGCGAGCCGCAGCGTTAACACGCGACCGCAGACGCAGTGCATCACCTTGGGTCGCGCGGCGAAGGTCGAGGTATCGGTACTTCAACCGGGTTTCCTCGCCAACTTCTCCTGCGGAGGAAGGATCGTCGATCTGGAACGGCAAGGCTGCCGAGGCATTGAGCACTTCCAGGTCGGAGACATTGACCTCGATGGCGCCCGAGGCGAGGTTCGGGTTCTCCGAGCCCTCTGGGCGAGGCTCCACCTTGCCCGTGACCTTCACGCAGAATTCGCTTCGCAGAGCATGCGCGCGTTCAGCAACATCGGATTCGCGGAAGACGACCTGCGCCACACCGGAGCGATCGCGAAGGTCGATGAAGATCACACCACCGTGATCTCGCCGGCGACCGACCCAACCGGTCAGCGTTACTTCTTGGTCAATTTGTTCGGGGCGGAGTTCGCCCGCCAGATGCGTCCGCAGCACGTCGCGAGTCCCTTCGAATGACATCGAGTTGGCCAGTGAATTAGTCAAAATGAATCAGCAACTCAGCATAGTCGGTGCCCCTCAGCCACTTCCATGCAGGACCGTCCGGAGCCCCAAGCCAGCAGTTGGCAAAGGCAATGAACCTGAGCACAAACTGAAAAGACTTAACGCAAGAGAAGCTGTCAATATGGCACACTGAATTCCGTGACTTTCAACGAAAACAGGGGCGGTGCGGGCGGACGAGCAAGCGGTGGCAGCGGAGGCGGTCTCGGCGGCGGTAGCTTCGGTGGTGGCGGTATGGGCGGCGGGGGCTGCGCCCCCATGCTGTTGGGCATGGTCCTGTCACGCTTCGGCTTGCCCGGAATCATCATCTTCGCCCTCATCATGTTTTTCCTCAACGGCGGTTTCGGAATGTTCAGCGGTGGCGGGGGCGGCAGCCACCAAGGCGCTCCCCACGAAGATAAGAACGCGCTATCTCACTGCAAAACCTGGCAAGACAACAACAAGTACGACGATTGCCGCATGCAGGCCACGGCAGCCTCACTGGACCAATTCTGGGAGCAGGCCCTGCCGGATGAACGCAATATCCAGTATGAAAAGCCCAAGGTGTTCATCGGTGGAGGCAAAATGAACACTGGTTGCGGTGCGGCTGATCCCTCCCAATCAGGCCCCTTCTATTGCCCCCAAGACCGTACCGTCTACCTGGCCACACCATTCTTTAAGCAACTGCGCGAAATGGGTGGTTCCGATGGTTCCTTCTCTCAGATGTACGTCATCGCCCACGAGTTCGGTCACCACATCCAAAATCAGGAAGGGACGATCGGCTTATCGAACTACAACGACCCGGGCGAAGACTCGAACGCTGTGAAGATGGAGTTGCAAGCCGACTGCTACGCGGGACTGTGGGCCTCCCACGCCGACAAGGGCCAGAATGCAATGCTGGATCCCATCTCCCAGGAGCAAGTCGATCAGGCTGTGAAGTCGGCACAGGCAATTGGCGATGATGCTATCCAGAAGAGCGCTGGCCAACAGGTCAACCCGGACAAGTGGACGCACGGCTCATCTGAGGAACGCGTCAACCACTTCTTGAAGGGCTACCAGGGTGGAACGATGGACAGCTGCAAGGAAAGCTTCAATCGTTAGCTGATGTAGCCTCACCGCAAACGATTCAGGGCGGCCCCGTAATAACGGGGCCGCCCTGGCGTCTCTAAGCGATGAAACCTAGAGGAAAGCGCAACAGTGAAAGAAACTAGGAGGAACGCCCCGAAAGGCTACCGAGCACCGAGCTTCCCGGAAGGGAACTGCCCAGACCCGGTTTCCCTGAACCTGGCTGCTCTGAACCCGGCTTCCCGGGCCCAGGCTGTCCCGGCTGCGCACCTGCGGGGTTGAAACCCACCTTGATCGGGTCGTGATCGGAGGAACGGAATGGGTCCTCTGCGTAGAAATCGACCACGTTGTTGTTCCGGCGGGAATACTCGAAGGCCACCGATTCATCAGAATTGATGTCCCACACGTCCGCTCCGGTGATCCAGCCGAGCGCCGCCTTATTAGCCATGACGTGGTCCAGGGAGCCCTCACGTCCACCAAAGAGGTACGAGTTGCCCGCGTTGTACTTGGCTTCCACATTGGTGAAGCCGCCATCTTCAAGTGCGGTGACCGCATCCTCCTGAGCGTAGGAATTCAAGTCACCCAGGATGAATTGGGCTTTGTCCGCCCAATCCTTCTGCTCACCGATCCACTTCAGCAATTCGCGGGACATCGCTGCGCGCAGCCGCGCATTGTTACCCTGCCCGTCGCCGGTATCCGCATCCCCTCGAGCCACTGATCCCTTGGACTTGTAGTGATTCAGCACGGCGACGAAGCTGTCTCCCCCGCCCGCGGGCTCGAATTCCTGAGCCAGCGGCTGGCGAGCGATCCCCGTGAAGGCTTCGTTGTCCACAATGCGAGATTCTCCGACCGGGCGAGCCTTATCGGGGTTGTAAATGAAGGCAGTCCGGATGAAGTCCTCTTGCGTTGGCACCTGCTTCGGCGAGGGCACGAACTGCCAGTTCCCGCCCGCTGCGTTCAATGCGCTGACCAGGTTCTTCAGTGCAGCGTCGCGGTCCTCTCCGAACTTAGAGGAGTTTTCGATCTCCTCCAGCCCGAGCACGGAGACATCGAGGGAGTTGATGGCGGAAACGATCTTGGCCTGCTGATCGTGGAAGGCCTCCTGGGTGTAGGCCCCACGCGCATCGCAGTCCTTGGCGGTGACGGGGTGGCCGTCGCGGTCGTTGTAGGATCCGCACCCGTTGACATCTTGGCCGAGGTGAGTGAAGTAGTTCAACACGTTGAAGCTGGCGATGGAGTGGCTGCCGCCAACCTCCTGTGGCCCCTTGGCCTCGGCGGGACGCGAATCCTCCCATCCGATCGGGAGCTCGTCCCGGGACATGTCGCCCGTGACCTGCCCGGTCGGCTGGAGAGTCCAATTATCAAAGTTGTAGGCCAGCACCGTCGGTTGCTGGAAATGCACGTGATCCCCCGCACGGAGGCTGCGGATCCCCTCCGCCGTGCTCAAGTACGGCTGCGGGGTGGATTGCCCTTCCTTGCTGCGCTGAATGTTGGTGCTGGCTCCGTCGTCCAGACCGATCACCCGCCGCTGATTTTCCTTCTCGTAGGCGATGGCCTCCGCGCCGGGGCGCACCTTTTGCGTGGATTGGTAGAGAGGCTCCTCGCCTTCCACCAAGGACATGCTTCCGTAGGTGGTCAGGGGGTAATTGTCCGTCACGGTGTAGGTCGCCGTGGGCTGGAACATCATGCCTTCGTTGGCTTCCCGCTGCTCGGGGTCCGTGGGGATGGAATCCGGGATCGGGGTCGCTTTCGGTCCGCAGGCCTTGTCTGCTTCTGCTCCACTGAGCACCTGGGTGGACTGAGACGAGATTTGAGTAGCTTCGTAGTGTTCGCCCACGGTCCCCGTGACGGCTACGCAGTCGCCGACCTTCGCGGGTTGCTGTCGCCCGGAGTAGACAAACACGCCTCGGGAGGCTTCACCCGGCTTCCGCAGCTCGCCGGGGCCACCCATCTGAATGTAGAAGCCTTGAAGGCCACCTTTCGGGTAGGAGGCGGTCACCCATCCGTGAGTTTGGACTCGCTTGCCGTCCAGAGGGCTCGTCGCGCCGGTTCCCTGAATGTCCTCGATGGTGGCCGCGTCCCCGTCCTCACCAGGCGCGGGCTGCTCGACACCTGGGGTGTCTTCGCCCCCGAGGGCATCCCCTTTCGAGTATCGCGGGCTGGGTGCTCCCACCCGAAAGTCGGCGCCGTTGTCGTCCGTATCCACGCCCTTATCCGCGCGGGATGCGGAGGTCGTCGCGCTCACCGTAGGCCCCGGGGTCCCCTCGAAGTTTTGGACGCCACCGAATCCCGCCAGGTCCACCGCGGCGGAGTGTGAGGTCCAGGGTGTCGTGGACTCCGTCAGCACGACACTGCCCGCTGTCCCTCCCATCGCGAGCTGGTCATTGGTGATGTCGGCGGCGAAGTCTTTGGTGCCGCCATTGCCTTTCGCGCCCTTAACCAGGAGGTATCCGCCCGGCTCGATAACTCCCTTAAGCGGCGTGATCGCAGTTCCTGTGGTGGCCTTGGCGGCCAGATACTGCACAGACCAGCCGTCGACGGAAATGGGATGATCGGTCGGGTTGTACAGCTCCACAAAGTCCGAGGTCAGCTCGGCGCCCTTATTGCCGCCACCTCCGTAAAACTCATTGATGACGATGGAGGTGCCTTTTGCGTCGGCGGAGGCGGGTACCGAAGTCAACGTGGTGGCCAGTGCTGCTGTGACGCCGATAGCGAGGCTTATTCGACCGGGGATGTTCATGTTTTATGCATGCTTTCTGCTCCGACCGGTAATCACCGGCCGGAACGATCGTGGGATGTGGAAGGAGGAAGGCTTAGTTGCTGGAACCCACCAGGCGCTGAGCCCAGGTGATGATGTTGCCGATGAAGGCGGATACACCGGAGAAGAACCGCTTCAGCATCTCCAAGAAAGGATTGGTCGAGCCTGGCTGGGTCGGCTGCTCGGCTTCGCCTCCCGCGATGGGCAACTCCATGGTGGTGCCGTTGTCCGCGTCAATCTTCAAGGTGGTGGCGTTCTGCGGCACGGTCAGGGACACCTCGGCCTGGCCGGTCTCGTTGTGGTTCTTGGTGACCGTGTTATCCACCTTGGCGGTCTGCGTCTGGTCTCCCAAGGAGACGGTGACGTTGTTCGCCTTCTGCTCGCCCGCGGTATAAGACAGGGAGGACAGCTTGACCTTAATGGTGGAGCCCGGCACCAGCTTGCCGTCCTGAGCGCCGTCAATGTGGACGCCTACGGAGGTCTGGTTCCCGCGTGGCTTGAGGTCCTTGACCGAGTTCAGATAAGCATTGAACGCGTCGACGTCCATGATGCCGGAATCTTCGGTCTTGTTGGATCCTGTTTTGGTGCCAAAGCCCGTGAAATCATCGCCTTCGTTGAGCAGGAAGGTATTGCCTGCCACCCGGTAATGCTTGGCCGGGTCAACTGGCTCGCCATTAATGGTGATGTGGTTGATGCGCTTCCCCTGCTCGGCATGGGGGTCGTAGGAGTATTGCACATTGTCGCTGAAGCCCAATGCGAGCATCTCCCGCTCGCCCTGCCTCCACTGCTCTTCCAGCACCTGCTTGAGCTGTTCGCCCGTAATCTCTGCCACCCCGAGTGAATTGCCGAATGGCTGGACGGCATATGCCTGACCAAAGGTGACATCGCCGGCGGGAAGGTCTGCGCGAACTCCGCCCGGGTTCATCACTCCGATGTCGGCATTCATGGATGCCATCTTGTTGGCGCCATACAGAGCCACGTCACCGAGCAAGGAGTTGAGCGAAGATTCGGTGCCACGGTTGCTCCCCGTATCTGTACCTTCGCCGTTCGTCCCGCGGGAAAACTCGGAATCGGTGTGGGCCACAACCTTCTCGCCCTCGATCTTGGAGGCTTCCTCGGCCGCGGTGACGATCTTGGCTACCTGTGGATCTGGGGTCTCGCCACAGGAGTCCCAGATTTCCTTTGCGGTGTGGTTGGACGGCTTGACCGATTCCACCTTGTGGGTTGCCTTGTTGTAGGAGATGTCCAGATCTCCCAGCAGCTTGCCGTATTCACCGGGCTGCACGACTGCGGGGTGGCCTTCGGCGGATTGCTCCTGGTGGGTGTGCCCCGCCACTACGGCGTCTACATCGGAGCTAAAGCCCTCAGAGGTCACGCCCTCGTGTACCAGGCCGACGACCACGTCTGCTTTGCCTTCGGACTTGAGTTTGGCTGCCTCTTCATTGGCCTTCTTGACCGGGTCCGTGAACTTCAGGCCCGCAGTCCCGTCGGCAGCCACGAGCGACGGGGTGGTCTCCGTGACAGTGCCCACGAAGCCGACCTTGACTCCATTGATGTCCTGAACATGAGTTGCGCCGAGGTCTGAACCCTCCACGTTGGCGCCGAGGTAGGGGAACTTCGCTTCCTTGGTTCCGTCGATGCCGACCCGGTTCTTCAGATCATCGTATCCCTTGTCGAACTCGTGGTTGCCCACCGCGGACACTTCGAGCTTCATCTCGTTGAGAGCCTGCAGGGTGGGCTTGTCCTTGAGGATGGAAGAGACAAAGGGAGAGCCGCCGATGTTGTCTCCAGCAGATACGAAGGTGGTGTTCGGGTTCGCCTGTCGTTCCTTGTTGACGAAGCAGGCCAGCGCTGCGGCCCCCGGCTCGGTCACTTGATCCCCTTGCTTGGCCACGGAAATGTGCCCGTGGAAGTCAGTGACAGCGAGGACATTCAAGTCGACGACGTCACCGTCGGCTGCCGTGGCGGGTGCGAAGCTGCTCGCGAAGACCGTAGTGGGAATGATAGCGAGCGACAGCGCGGAGCGGGACGCAATTCGGCGCGTCCGGGAAGACAAGGACATAAGGGCGGCTCCTTGGGATCGTGGGTTGAACTCGTGCGCCCCAAAATCGTGGGGCAGGTTCCTGGTGTGGACCGTTCTTTGTTTGGACCAAGGAAAAGTGAACCACTTTCGCCGCCCATTCACAGGACAACCCAAGTTGACGACCTGCGGGTTTAACAATTCGCCATCAGCATTTTGCCCGCAGTTAAGGTTGCTCACCCCCACGTGGTGTGACAGTTGTCAATTAGTGAGAAACCACGTCACGTCACCCGCGCTCATCAAGCCGTCGCTGCAGTTCGGTCACGACAGACCCAATGGACACCTCCTCCTGGGATGCAGCCGAGAGGTCCTTCACGGCGACCTGTCCCGACTCCAGCTCCTGCTCGCCGAGCACAAGGGCATACAAAGCTCCAGCACGATTGGCGGACTTCATCGCACCCTTGAGCCCGCGTCCGCCATAGGACATATCCGCACCGATGCCGGCCGACCTGAGCTCGTTCACCAGCCTCACCATGGTCTGTTTGGCGTCCTCCCCCAATGCAACCCCATATACGTCCACGCGGCGGCCTGTGCCCACGGTGACCCCTTCGGCCTCTAGGGCCAAGAGCGCCCGGTCGACCCCGAGCCCAAACCCAATCCCCGACAAGTCCTGTCCACCCAGCTGCGCCATGAGTCCGTCATAGCGCCCGCCACCACCGATTCCTGACTGCGCTCCCAGGCCGTCATGGACGAATTCGAAGCATGTCTTGGTGTAGTAATCCAACCCGCGAACCATGCGCGGATTGATGGTGTACTCCACGCCCATGTCCTGCAGATGCCCGGTCACGGCCTCGAAGTGTGCCCGCGAGGCATCGGACAGGTGGTCCAGCATCAACGGCGCCTCTGCCAGCATCTCCTGCATCTCCGGGCGCTTATCATCCAGCACACGCAGGGGGTTGAGCTCCGCGCGTCGCTGCGTGTCCTCATCCAGTGGCAGACCACGAAGGAACTCCTGCAACTTCGCGCGATACTGGGGGCGGTCGGAGCTATCGCCCAGAGAGGTTAGTTCCAGCCGAAAGCCCGTCAGCCCAATAGAACGGAAGCACCGATCTGCCAGTGCGATCACCTCTGCATCCAGGGCAGGGTCGTCCACGCCGATGGCCTCCACACCCACCTGTTGCAACTGGCGGTAACGACCCGCCTGCGGCCGCTCGTAGCGGAAAAAGGGGCCGTTATAGACCAACTTCGCTGGGAGTTGCCCGCGATCCAGGTGGTGCTGAATGCACGCACGCATGACTCCCGCAGTTCCCTCCGGGCGCAATGTGACCGAGCGCCCGCCTCGATCCTCAAAGGTGTACATCTCCTTGCTCACCACGTCCGTGGATTCACCCACCCCTCGGGCGAACAGCGCTGTCTCTTCAAAAATCGGGAGCTCAATGTGCTCGTACCCCGCATTGTGGGCGGCCGTGGTGAAGGCATCCTTGACTGCCTTGAGTTCCGCCGACTGCGGGGGAAAGTAATCGGGAATCCCTTTGGGAGCGCTCAGGGAACGGAAGTTCTGGTGCTTGTCGCTGCTGGAGGAGGTAGTCACAGTCGTTCAGCTTATCGAGTCCCAGGGTCGCACCGCACAGCACCCCGCGCGCGGTTAGTTCACCGCATGGAGGAAGGGGTTGGACGCCTCTTCGTGCCCAATTGTGGTCTGGGGGCCGTGTCCGGGAAGAACCGTGTCCTGGTGATCGAAGAGTTGGGTGATTCGTGAAAGAGAGGTCATCATGTCCTGCGGGTTGGAAAGTGGAAGGTCTGTGCGCCCCACTCCCCCGCGGAAAAGAACGTCGCCGCCCACGATGAGCCCGGGGATTCGGTACATTACGGAGCCTGGGCTGTGGCCGGGCATGTGGTGAATCTCGAACGAGATGCCCGCAATATCCACGTGAGGGAGACCTTTGCCAGGTCCTGAGGTCGCCTCTGTCATCGGAAGATCCCGCAGGTCGCCGATGGGGCTCATCTGGTCCACCGCGAAAATCTGGTCCAGTCCGACCGGGAGAATGGAGGGATCGACAACCATTCCTCGGTCGGCGGCGTGGACAAAGACAGGCACTTCAAACCGGGCGGCATCCCGCATGTGATCGATGTGCCCATGGGTCAGCACGATCTTTTCAACTGCGAAGTCCCTTTCCTGGGCGGCGCGCGTCATCGCGTCGAAAGCCCCGTGGCCGGGGTCAATCACGGTAGCGGGCGCGGGCTTTCCCGCGTGATCCTGAGACCTGTCGATCAACACGTAGCAGTTGGTGTCCAGTGCCCCAGTGGAAAATACAAACATGTCCACGTGCGACGGGAGTCCGGAATTACTTGGAGCAGAAGTCATAGGAGCCCAGCCTAATGGAATCGAACCTGCCCTAACTGCTCGTGGCAATCGTCGAACTCCTGGCGGAATGATGCATAATCAAACAACAAGAAAACCAGCGGTCTGATGAAAGGTATCCACTCGTGTCGGACGAATCGCGCACGCCCTATCCAAATCAACAGCGCCACGATGAGGCCATAAGCAATTTGGAAAAGGCCGTGAAGAGCCGTGATCGCCGCGAAAAGGCCGCCCCACTGGGCGTCATTTTCGCCACCCTGGCTGTGCTTGCTGTCCTCGTGGGCGGCATCTTCTTTCTTGCGACCTACGACGGGAGCAAGAGCGAGGATCAGGCCAAGGATCAAAACTCCGAGTCGGAAACCCCCCAGGGTGCACCGCTGCCAGACGGGCCAAAGCAGCCGTACGGGCAGACTGTGAAATGTGAGTACCCGCCGAAACAGGGTGAGGATAGCCATGGCGTCCAGCCCCCTGAGAACGGCGAGGTGCAGACCAGCGGAACAACGACCGTGAACATTGAAACCACGCAGGGGTCGATTCCGGTGAAGGTCGATGCAAGCAAGTCACCTTGCACGGCCAATTCTTTCACCCACTTGGCTAAGGCGAACTTCTTCGACAACTCCGTCTGCCACCGCCACGTGAAGTCCCCTCAGATGGGAATCCTGCAGTGTGGCGATCCCACGGGCACGGGATCCGGTGGGCCAGGTTATTCCTTCAAGGACGAGTTCCCGTCCAACGGTGTGGATGACCAACAAAAGGAACAGCCCATGACGTACCCACGCGGAACACTTGCCATGGCAAACTCCGGTCCAGATTCGAACGGCAGCCAATTCTTCCTGGTGACCAAGGACACGCAGCTGCCTCCGAAGTACAACGTGTTTGGCACGATTGACGAGGCCGGTCTGAAGACGTTGGACTCGATCTACGATAAGGCTCCGGACGGCGATAACAAGCCTGCCGATGAGGTGAAGATCACCTCAACGAAGACCGCCTAGCGGCGGCTGCAGCTTGGACGCGGTGGCGGTGATCCCGCTACCGCATTTTTATGTCTCCGGGGCTATCCGCCGGTCGTCACGCGGTAGACGTCGAAGACGCCTTCGATGTTCCGAAGCTGGTTCATGAGGTAACCCAGCTGCTTCGTGTCCGAGACTTCGAAAGTGAATCGGATAACGGCGACGTGGTCGCTGGATGTGTGGGAGCTTGTCGCGGTGATTGGCACCTTCTGGTCGGTGATCACCCGAGTGACCTCCGAGAGCAGCCCACTGCGGTCCAGTCCTTCGATCTGGATGGTGACCAGGAAGACCGCATTGTGGAAGGACGTTGCCCAGGACACCTCGATGATTCGCTGCTTTTCTGCGTGCAGCTTCTCCGCATTCGTGCAGTCCTGCCGATGCACTGAGATGCCGCCGCCCTTGGTGATGAAGCCGAAAATGGCATCGCCGGGGACTGGGGTGCAGCACTTCGCGAGCTTCGCAGAGAAGTCCGCCTCCCCTTGCACGAGGATTCCAGAGCCATCGCCGCGCCCGACTTGCGGGGTGTTCGCGATCTTGGAGCGAGAACTGGTCTGCGGCATGAGGATGTCATCGGCATCCTCATCCCCACCCAAATGCTCCAACATCCGTTTGGTGACGTGCTCCGCCGATACGTCATTCCGGCCGATCGCGGCATACAGCGCATCGATATCGCCATAGTTCAGCTCCGTGGCCAGCGTGCGCATGGCCTCCGGGGTGAGCAGGCGGTGCATCGACAGTCCCCCGCGTTGCACTTCAGCTGCCAGCAGGTCCCGCCCCTTCTCCACGGCCTCTTCGCGTCGCTCTTTCGCGAACCACTGGCGGATCTTGGCCTTCGCTCGAGGCGAGGCCACGAAGTCCATCCACCCCCTGCTCGGGCCCGCGTTTTGGTCTTTGGATGTGAAGACCTCCACCTTATCGCCGGTATGCAGCGGAGATTCCAAGGCCACCAGCTTCCCATTGACCTTGGCTCCAATGCACCGGTGCCCGACCTCTGTGTGCACCGCATAAGCAAAGTCCACCGGGGTCGAGCCCGCTGTCAGTGTCACCGCATCGCCCTTGGGAGTGAACACGAAAATCTGATTCGTGGAGAGGTCATAGCGCAACGAATCGAGGAACTCGTTTGGGTCCGCCGCTTCCTTCTGCCAGTCGAGAAGCTGCCGCATCCACGCCATCTGATCGACTTCTGCGACATCCCCCTTGTGCGAACCGCGGGTCTCCTTGTACCGCCAGTGCGCCGCGATCCCATATTCGGCCTGGTGGTGCATGTCGTAGGTTCGGATCTGGATTTCCAGGGGCTTGGCGTCTGGACCGATGACCGTCGTGTGCAGGGACTTATAGACGCCAAAGCGAGGCGAGCTGATGTAATCCTTAAACCTGCCGGGCATCGGTTGATACAGGGAATGCACGGAGCCGATAGCGGCGTAGCAATCGCGGACCGTATCAACCAGAATTCGGATGCCCACCAGATCGTAGATCTCGTCGAAGTCATGCCCCCGAACGATCATTTTCTGGTTAATTGACCAGTAGTGCTTCGGGCGTCCCACAACCTCTGCATGCACCCCAGAGGAGCGCATGTTGGACTCAATTTCCTGCTTGACCCTGGCGATATATTGATCGCGCTTCGGAGCGCGGTCTGCCACCATCCGCACGATCTCGTCGTATCTCTTCGGGTAGAGGATCGCGAATGCGAGGTCCTCCAGCTCCCACTTCACAGTGGCCATGCCCAACCGATGCGCCAGCGGGGCGATCACCTCAAGGGTTTCGCGCGCCTTCTTGGCCTGCTTCTCCGGGGGCAGGAAGCGCATGGTCCGCATGTTGTGGAGCCGGTCGGCAACCTTAATCACCAACACGCGCGGGTCTTCGGCCATGGCCACGATCATTTTCCGAATGGTCTCGGCCTCTGCGGCAGATCCAAGGGCTACCTTGTCCAACTTGGTCACCCCGTCGACAAGGCGCGCGACCTCTTCGCCGAAATCGGCGGTGAGGTCGTCCAGTGAGTAGTCCGTGTCCTCCACCGTGTCGTGGAGCAGCGCGGCCACGAGCGTGGTCGTATCCATTCCGATTTCCGCCGCGATCGTCGCCACAGCTAAGGGGTGGGTGATGTACGGTTCACCGGACTTTCGGTTCACGCCCTCGTGCAACCGCTCCGCCGTGGCGTATGCCCTATTCAGGACCTCCACGTTGGCCTTGGGGTGAAAACGTCGATGGATGACCACCAGCGGCCCGAGCACGGGGTTCGTCTTCTGCTTGGTGGTACCGGTCAGCGTGCGCGCAATGCGAGCCGCCATCCAAAGTGATCCCTTTTCACTCACGACTGCGCCCCTCTACTTCTGCTTGCCTTGCCCTACGACGTAAAGGGGGAGGTCGTCGAACTGGCTCCGGCCATCCAGCCCCTCGACCTCGAGAACGACGGCGAGACCACAGACCGTCGCGCCGGCCCTCTCCAGCAGTTCCCGAGAGGCAGCCAACGTCCCACCGGTAGCGAGGACATCGTCAATCAACAGCAAGCGCTTCCCACGCAGCGGGATGCCCTCCGCCGGAATTTCCAATGCCGCGGTGCCATATTCCAGGCTGTACTCCACCCGGTGAACCGGAGGCGGAAGCTTGCCGCCCTTGCGCACTGCCAGGATTCCCAGGCCCATCTGTAGCGCCACAGCGCTGCCTAGCAAGAACCCCCTCGCGTCCAGTCCTGCGATCAGGTCGGCGTCCATCTCTTTGCAATGATCAACCAGGTCAGAGACCAGCAACCGGAACGCCTCAGGATCCGCGAGCGCGGGTGTGAGGTCTTCGAAGACGATCCCCGGCTGCGGGAAGTCTGGAACGATCCGCGTGAGTTTCCGCAGTGCGAGCGCAGCCTCGGTGGGGGCGTTCGGTTCCGACATGATTAATCCTCTCGTGGGGGCCGTGCGTGGTTGTCAAGTTTAAACGGCATTGGGATTGACTTGGGTGGTCCCGTCGGAACTGTCCCCCTGATCCCCTTCCACCCAGCGGTCCATATTCCAGCTCAGCCCCAGATCCCCGGGGTTGTCCACCACATTGTTGACCCGTCGGTCCACTGCGATGGCGCGAGCTTCGGTGACCAGAGGGATCGTCAGAGCGTCACCGGCCAGTTCCTCCTCTGCCTTGCGGATATCCGCCAATGGAGAATCGGTGGTCGCGTTGGTGGAGCTATTGCGCCCAAAAGAGCTACGGGTGTCCAGCAGGGCGTCGTAGTCCGCGCCCAAGGTGCCATAGTCAGCCGCGGTCACGGGGACGGGTTCGATGGTGACGCCGGCTGCTTGGCAAGATTCTTTGATCGCATCCACAATCGCTGGATAACGTCCAGATTCCTTCAAATAGCCCAACCGGATGACATCCCCACCCAGCGCACCTCGGGCCTGCTCGACATTTACCGCTGAATTTTTCTCGTCGATGTCCTTGAGCTGGTCTGCTAATGGGTGCGACGGGGCGAGCACACGAAGGCCCGTGGGTTTCACGCGCGCGCCGGAGAGCGTGTTCACCGCGTCGCTAACCTTGGCACGATCAATGCAGGCGTTCAGTGCTTGACGCTGGGAGTTGGACGCCAATGGACCGGCTCCCGACAGCCGAAGCGTGTCCACCCGCACCCCGGTTGACTTGTCGACCGCATAACGGTCTCCTGTCAGCCCGTTGGCTTCAAAGTCTTCCCCAGTCGGGGCATCCACGACGGATAGCTGCTTGTCGTCCACCAGTTTCTTCAAGTCGGCGCCTTTGGGCCAGACATAGATCGGGGTGTGACCGGGCTTGTCGGCGTGCCATTCGGGGTTGGCCTCGAGCTTCAGCTGGCCGCGGTCTCCGCGTTCGCTGATTTTGTAGGGTCCGTAGGTTGGCACCGTAGCGGGATCGGTTTCATCCACCCGGAAGGTCTTCTGATATGCCTGACCGATTCGGGCCATGCCCTCTTCATCCTGAGTCTCCAGGTTATTGAGCATCTCTATCGTTTCCATGCCCGCCTGCTGGGCCACCGTATGGGCGGGCAGGACAGTTCCCGCGGCAAAGAGCTCCTTGAAGCGCTTGCCGAAATCACGCTTGAAATGAACGCTGAATGCCTGGGAGCCAGGGGTGCAGTCAAGGCCGGAGACCTGCCCATCGAGCGGATTATCCGTCCCGAAGAGATCAGGCCGGGTTGCTGCCATGTGGGCCAGGAGAAAGTCATCGCAGACAAGGGGCTGCGAGTCAGAGAATTTCGCCTTTTCGTTGATTTTGTAGTCCACCCTCTGTGGATCATCCGGTGCGGGGGTGGCAGTCACCAGGTCCGTATTTGGCAGTAGTGCGCCATTTGGCCCCGGAAGGAAAGCTCCGGGGTACAAACGGGCAGAGATCTTGCCGGCATCTGTTGCTACTCCCATGGCGCTACCGGCGTTAGTGGTGACGATGGGCCGTGGTAGCGCATAACCGAATTGAGGCTCAGCGGCCTGAGATCGGCTTCCCAGTGCGGAGTGGTCAGTGCTGCAGGAGGCGACCCCGAACCCTAGTGATGCGGCCAGGACAGCGGCTCCCGCTGCTCGCCACGTGGAACTAAACGCGCCACGCCTCGGCTTCTTCGGGCGACTCAAAGCGGTTGTCCGCGCCGGGACGTGTGCTGCAGCGGATTTTTCCATGGCGGTGGTGCCTCCTGCCTTCTCTACCTTCAATCGCTGTTCTGGGATTGTTGGCTACAGGCCCGGTCGCCACGAGCGTCCGGCATTCCTGTCGATCCCCGGCTTGTCGTCGTTCCGCTTGGCAGGTCGCGCCTCGGCAGCTCCTGCGCTGCCGTCCGTCAAGTTCTCGGACTGAGGCTCGGCGTCGACATTGCCATTGCGGTTTTCGTCGATTGGGGTCTCGGTTCGAGCGCGGCGAGCGCGCTCCACGCGTTGCGCGTGCTCCTTGAATTTCTTCTGACGCGACTTGATCGACACGAGGAAAGGGGCGGCGAACATGATGGAGGAGAACGTGCCCACGATCACGCCAATGAACTGGACCAATGCGAGATCCTTCAACGTTCCGACTCCCATGAGGCCCACGGCGATCACCAGCAAAGACAGGATCGGTACAAGGGAGAACAGCGACGTATTAATTGAACGCATGACGGTCTGGTTGACCGCCAAGTTGACCTGCTCTGCATACGTCCTTCGCGTGGAATTGAACAGCCCCTGGGTGTTCTCATACACCTTGTCGAAGACCACAACGGTGTCGTACAGCGAGTAAGCCAAAATCGTCAGCAGGCCGATCACCGTGGCCGGGGATACCTCGAGGCCCAGCAGGGCATAAATGCCGGAGACGACGATGAGATCAGAGATGATCGCGACAATGGCCGAGATCGCCATGTCTCGCTCCATGCGAATGGCGATATAGGCAAATACGATCAACAGGAACACTCCCAGGGCGAGAAGCATGCGCTGGGTGATCGATCCGCCCCACGATTCCGAAACGGTCGAGTCGTTGATCGCATCCTCATTGACCTCGCCGGCAGTGTTCTTGGGATGGTATGCCTCGAACAGGGCCGTACGAGCCTCAACAATCTTCTGCTCCGGCAGGCGCTCCGAGGTGATCTCGATGATCCGAGAATCCCCGGAGCCGACGGTCTGAACTTGCTCGGCCTTGACGCCCGTGGCGTCCTCAAAGGTCTTTTGAACGCTTTCCTCGGAGACCTCAGCCGCTGGCGGCATGCTAATGCGAGTACCGCCCTCGAAGTCGATGCCCAGGTTGAACCCTCGAATGCCGATCGCAGCCAAGCACACCAGCGTGACGATGATGAGCAGCGTGTACCAGCGCCGGCGCTTCTCAACGAATGGGATGTTGGCATCACCGTTGTACAGGCGCTCCATGAACCCGGCCGGCTTCATCGGCTTCACCCCAGTCTTCGTGTTTGACGTTGTCGTTGTCGTGGAACTCATCGCTCCTCCCCCGTCTTGCGGACCTTCACCGCATGCTGGTCGCTATCTGCTTGGCCCTTCTGCTCGTCGTCCGTCAAGGGCGTGTCTTTCGCTGCCGTGTTCATGTCATTGGCATCCGCTGGAGCAAGTCGACGGCGCTGAGCACCTCGGAATGCAGTATGCAATCCGTTCACACCCGGCTTGGCGAAGAAGGGCTTGCGTGACAGCAAGATGACGAGTGGCGCAGAAACCAGGAAGGCGATAATAACGTCGGACAACGTTGTCAGTCCCAGTGTGAAAGCGAAGCCCTTCACGTCGCCAATCGCCAGGAAGTACAGGATCACGGCCGCAATCAAGGTGACGAAGTTGCCTGTGATGATCGTGGACTTAGCCCGTTTCCATGCGCGCGGTACCGCAGATCGGAATGTCGAGCCCTGCAGGATCTCGTCCTTGATCTTCTCGAAATACACCACGAAGGAATCCGCGGTGGTGCCAATGCCGATAATGAGTCCTGCGATGCCCGCCAGATCAAGGCTGTAGCCAATCCAGCGACCCAGCAGCACCAAAGCGCCATAAACCAGGCCAAAGCTAGCAATCAGCGACACGATGGCCACAACGCCCAGCCCGCGGTAGTACCACAGGGCATAGAGGGCGACGAGCACCAGACCGACCAGGCCAGCGATGAGGCCAGCCTTGAGGGACGCCGCGCCCAAGGTAGGTGAAATCGTGGTGGTTGTTCCACCCTGCTCACCGTTTTCACCCACGAAGCTCAGTGGCAGGGCACCGTAGCGGAGGTTATTCGCCAGATCCTGCGCTTCCTTCTCACTGAAATCGCCAGTGATTTGGGTCGTTTCACCGGGAGGAGTGGGGTTCTGGATCTTCGGCGCGGAGATCACCTGGGAATCTAGAGTGATGGCAACCTGCTGCCCCATCATCTCCTGACCGAACTTCGACCAGGTCTCACCGCCCGGATGGTCCTTGCCAGTCAGGAACTTGAAGGTGATCGCCATCTGAGCCGAGTTCGGATCCAAGCCGCCGGTCACCTGTGAGTTGGTATCGATCATCTCACCCGTGAGGCGCTTGGCGTGCGGGTCCTTTTCGTTCTGCCCCTCCAGCACTGGAGCAGGTCCCAGGACCTGCGGCCCCTGCGGCGAACAAGCAACGAGTGGCTTCGATGGATCGTCCGCACCGGCCAACGGATCGTTGCCCTTGCAGGTCATCATGGCCGCAGCAGCATTTTGAACGTTTGGATCCGCGGACTGGCGATCTCCACGCATGGCATCGACAGATGCGTCACGTCGCTTCTGCTCTTCCACCGAATTCTTCGCCTTCTCAGGCTCCTTGGCCGAGACCTTGATTTCCTTCGGCGCGTTCTCGAACCCGCTTTGCTTCAGCGCAGGAACCACCTTGGCAAGCTGGGCGTCGGCGTCCTTTGCGGAAATCGCTCCCGCAGTCACCCAGCGGTTCGCCAGCTCTTCGAGCTTCTTCGGGAACTCCGGCGTGGGCTGCTGCGGTTGGATTACCGGACGGAACAGCAGCTGGGACGTCTTGCCCAGAGTGCGAGCGTTGCCAGCATCATCACCGGGAACGGTGATGACCAGGCTGTTGCCGGCGGTCACGACCTCCGCGCCAGACACTCCCATGCCATTCACACGGTCTTCCATGATCCTGCGAGCCTGCTCTAACTGGTCTTGAGATGGCTTATCGCCCTGGGGTACCAGCGTTACCCGGGTTCCGCCTTGCAGGTCGATGCCCAATTTCGGAGATGGGCTCTTGTTTCCGGTGAGGAATACCAAGCCAAAAACGGCCAGCAGTATTACAAGGAATAGCAATAAGGCACGCTTGGGCCAGCTGGCTGTGCTGGCTCCCGCGCCGCGTGTCCGGGCTCTTGCCACGTTCAGGCTCCTGGGGTTCGTCGGGGTTGCAGGGAAAGGTGAGGTCGACAGCGAAAAAGGGTTGACGGCGAAAGCACGTCAACCCATCACAATTTTCAGTCGCGGGGCTCCGGGTAGGATTCCATTCCTTCACCGGCCGTTTCACTGGGAATCTGCGTCTGCTGCGCAAGGGAATCGTTCCGCTCCGGCACATCCACGGTCTTCAGCACAGCGGCTCGTGCCCACGTGGTCACCACATTGGGGGCGATCTCCACGTCCACTGTTTCCTCGTCAACATGCCGGATCCGACCGTGTACGCCGGCCGTGAGCTGAACCAGCATGCCCGGAGCCAGTGTGTCCTGGAAGGCGCGGATCTCCTTCAGACGCTTGTTCTGCTTGAAGATCTGCACCAGTGGCACACCGATGAAGAGCAGCAGAATCACTGGGAGCAAAATCATTTCCATGGCACTTAGTGTGCCACATACCCCTTCACGTTCCCCAAAGCACAACGCCCGAGGTGTGGCCCTTACTCCCCGATAGCCCCTTCAGGTGGTTCCAGGCCGAGGTGCCGCCATGCCGCAGTGGTTGCCACACGTCCGCGAGGGGTCCGGCTGACCATGCCCGCCCGCACAAGGAACGGCTCACACACCTCCTCCACTGTCGTTGGCTCCTCCCCGACTGCCAGAGCAAGTGTGTTCACTCCCACGGGTCCGCCACCGTGTCCCCGAACGAGCGCGTCAATGACCGCTCTATCCAAGCGATCAAGCCCCTTCTCATCGACGTCGAACACCACCAGGGCCTCCCGCGCCACGTCCAGAGTGATCCCACCGTTGGCGTGCACGTCGGCAAAATCTCGGACTCGCCGCAGCAGTCGATTCGCAATGCGCGGGGTCCCGCGCGAACGGGACGCGATTTCGTGGGCTGCCTCCTCATCAATATTGACGTCCAGAATGCCCGCTGCCCTTTTGATGACTCGAGTCAGATCGGCGGCGTCATAAAATTCCATCTGCGCGGTGAAACCGAACCGATCGCGCAGTGGCCCAGTAAGCATCCCAGCGCGAGTAGTTGCACCCACCAGGGTGAAGGGGGCGACATCGATGGGGATGGACGTCGCGCCCGGTCCTTTGCCCACGATCACGTCAATGCGAAAGTCCTCCATCGCCATGTACAGCATTTCCTCCGCGGGGCGGGCAATGCGGTGGATTTCATCGATGAAGAGGATGTCGCCCTCCATGAGATTGGAGAGCATCGCGGCGAGGTCGCCCGCGCGCTCCAGTGCGGGGCCACTGGTCATCCGAAGCGACGAGCCCATTTCTTGCGCCACGATCATGGCCATCGTCGTTTTCCCCAGCCCCGGAGGCCCCGCCAAGAGGACGTGATCAGGGACCACCTTCCGCGCCCGCGCGCCCCCCAGCACGAGATCGAGCTGTTGACGTACCTTCGGCTGGCCGATGAACTCCTCCAGGCTCCGGGGACGCAGGGACGTCTCGATGTCACCGTCTCCCGGTTGGTGCCCGCCCGACAGGTCAGGGTTGACGCCACTGTGAGCGCTGTCCGGGAGGGCAAATTCAGTCTTTTCTATCGAGGAGCGCTTGCCGGAGTGAGGGGTATCCGCATTGCTATTCATCATTCACGATCCTAGGTAACTGGGGCGATGGCTCAGGAACTGATCCGGGCCAGCGCTTGACGGAGCAAATCGGAAGAATCCAAGGGGCGGTCAGCTGGCCAATCCTGTGCCAGCGCATCCACGGTGGTTTTGGATTTGGACTCGGTGAAACCCAAACCCACCAGCGCTTCCACCACGTGTGGGAGGACGGCGGAATTGGGCAATGCGGTCTGCTCGGCACCTGGGGTGGCGACGTGCCCACCTTCGAACTCCGGGATTTTCCCCTTAAGGTCCACGGCCATACGCTCGGCCAGCCTCTTCCCCACCCCTGGAGCACGTTGCAGAGTCTTGGCGTCTCCACCCGAAACGGCTTGTGAAATCTCCACCGGGGACAACACACTCATCACACCCAAGGCAAGTCGAGCTCCCACTCCGGAGACTTTCTGCAGTGAATAGAACATGTCGCGTTCCGCTGGCGCAGAAAACGCGTAGAGGGTCTGCGAATCTTCACGCACGACCATGGCTGTGAGCACACATGCTTCCTCACCTCGAGTCAGCTGTGCGAGCGTGCTCGCCGTGGCAGTGCAGTGGTAGCCCACACCGGCACATTCCACGACAACGTAATCCAGCCCCTTATCAATCACGGTGCCACGAAGGGAAGCAATCACTGGGTTAGCCTTTCGTTCATTCCATTTGATCTCAATCGGACAAGTCACTCTAAAACGAGCGATTCATCGGTGCTCTCCAGCAGTGGCAAACTGCCAGCGCGAGGGCGTCGGCCGCATCTGCGGGCTTCGGCGCCTCCGACAGGCCCAGGATGCGGGTAATCATGCGGGTCATTTGTGGTTTATCCGCTCTCCCATTGCCGGTGATGGCCTTTTTTACTTCACTGGGGGTGTACAGGTGCACTCCCAGGTTTCGGCGGGCTGCGGCGAGCATGAGCACCCCTGAGGCGTGAGCGGTGTTCATAACTGTGGACACATTGGATCGCTCGAAAACTCGTTCCAACGCCACGACATCCGGGTGGTATTCGTCCATCCATTCCTCGACAGACTCCGCCAGTTGGGCAAGCCGTCGCTCGATCGGCTCCTCCGCTGGCGTCCGCACGACAGCAACCGACACGGGGAGCACGGCCCGTCCCCGCCCTGCCTGAACCACGGATAGCCCGCACCTTGTCAGCCCTGGGTCAATACCCATCACGCGCATTCCCTCAAGGCTGGAGGGACGAACGGGCTTGCCCCAGGTTTCAGCGGGTGCACCCCCGCCTCTGTGTGTCGCCTGTGCCATAGTATTTTGAATTTAGCACACGTGATCGAATCAACGGTGAATCGCCGGCGCCGGGTCACTCGACCCTCGTGAGCTGAGAGATCGGTAGCATTGGAAAACCATGACGCCTAAAAAGCTATACGCCACCGTTGCATTCGGCGAGGTCATTACCTGGAGCCTCCTGATCCTCGCCATGGTTCTCAAGTACGCAGCTCATCAACCGCAATTCGTGCCGATGGCCGGCCCCATCCACGGCTTCATCTTCCTTTGTTTCTGCATCGTGACCGTCATCGTGTGGGTGAACAACCGTTGGACGGCAGGCCGGGGCGTCCTTGGCCTGCTCAGCGCCGTCATCCCTTTCGCAACGGTCCCCTTCGAGCGGAAGGCTGATCGTGACGGGCTCCTGGATCAAAGCTGGCGGTTCCGCGACGGGTCTTCCGACGTGCCGGCAACCTTCCCGGAACGTATGTTGTCCTTTATTGTCCGCAAGCCGGCCACGGCGCTGATCTCGCTGCTCATCCTCGCCGTCATCGTCTTCGTCATTCTCCTCGCTGCAGGTAACCCTGCAGAGATGCTTAAGAAGTAGCCACCTATATGTGACGGGCACCCGCGCGGGGCTCCTGCTACATCCCCACCCATGAAACTCGCCCCGACTCACCTCAGCGAAGAACCCCGCCGCCGTGGTCTACGGAACCACTGCAACGGGGCTATTGAGCAACTGTTGGTCAGCGCCTCCTAGACGTCCAACTCCTCCAACACCTCGTCACTCAAGGCCATGTTGGTGAACACGTTCTGCACATCGTCCGATTCTTCCAGGACGTCGATGAGGTTCAGCACCTTCTTCGCCGTCGAGGCATCTGCGGGGACCTCCATGGATGCACGGAAATCCTGCTCCACTGAGTCATACTCGATCTCCGCGGTCTTCAGTGCTTCGCGCACCGCCATCATGTCCGCGGATTCGCAGACGACTTCGAACTTCTCCCCAAGGTCGTTAACCTCTTCGGCGCCGGCATCCAGCACCGCCATCAGAAGGTCGTCCTCCGACAGTTCACCCTTCTCCACGATGGCGATGCCCTTGCGGTTGAACATGTACGCCACGGAGCCAGCGTCCGCCATGTTGCCGCCGTTCTTGTTCATCGCCGTGCGCACGTCCGTGGTCGCGCGATTGCGGTTATCGGTGAGGCACTCGATAAGCATGGCCACACCGTTTGGCCCGTATCCTTCGTACATCACGGTTTCCCAGTCGGCACCCCCGGCTTCCTCGCCGGATCCGCGCTTGCGGGCGCGCTCAATATTATCGTTGGGCACCGAGGACTTCTTGGCCTTCGTGACCGCATCCTGCAGGGTGGGGTTTGCAGACGGGTCTCCACCACCGGTGCGCGCTGCCACTTCGATATTTTTGACAAGCTTGGCGAATTCCTTGCCTCGCTTCGCGTCATTGGCAGCTTTTTTGTGCTTCGTTGTTGCCCACTTTGAATGGCCGGACATAGTCCTCTTTCGAATCTTTGGGGATCTCTTACTTCAGTGTTCTCGTCCAGATTACTACCCCTGGAAAACTGAACGCGATCGACATATCAGTAAGTTCGTTGATTTTCTCGAACAATATCGAGGAAGTATTCGTGAACGCGGGTGTCATCCGTCAACTCCGGATGGAAGCTACAGCCCAGGACGTTGCCCTCGCGCACGGCAACCACGGTTCCGTCGGGGACCGTTGCCAGGGTGTGGACGCCACTGCCTACCTCCACGACCTTGGGAGCCCGAATGAAGACGGCGTGCACCGGGGAATCAATGCCGATGAAGTCCAACTGCGTTTCAAAGCTATCCACCTGCCTGCCAAACGCGTTCCGCCGAACGGAAATATCCAGGGAGTGGAAGCTTTGAGCATCTGGCCGGGTATCCAGAACCTCATCGGCGAGCATGATCAAGCCCGCGCACGTGCCAAAAGTGGGCAGTCCTTCCGCAATTGCCTGCTGAATCGGCTCAACCATGTTCGACAAAACAAGCAGTCGGGAGATCGTCGTGGATTCGCCACCGGGGATGACCAGGCCGTCGAGCCCTTCCAGATGCTCCGCGCGCCGAACAGCAATGACGTCGGCGCCGAGCTGTTCCAGCATGGCAACGTGCTCAGCGAACCCGCCCTGCACGGACAGCACGCCGATACGGGCCGCGGGGGTTGTTACTTGTTTACTTTCGGCCACGATTGTCCTTCGTTGGGTCGTCCAAAAACTGTGAGTGTCTGAACCTGGGGCATCCGGACCCAGGCCCTCTGAAACCGGCACCCAAAATCCGAGGTGTCAGAAACCTTTAATGGGAACGCCGTTGCCCTTCCCCTTGAGCGTGCGGGTCAGTCCCTCTTGGGTGGCCACGGCGACGAGCTCTCCTGCTTGATTGAAGATGCGGCCCTGCGTGATGGCCCGTCCGCCATGCGCGTTGGGAGATGTCTGATCATATAGCAGCCACTCATCAGCGCGGAACGGACGCATAAACCACAGGGCGTGATCGAGGGAGGCCTCCTGAAAACCGGCGTTGCCGTGAGGGACCAATGCCCCGGAGAGCAAAGTCATGTCCGACATGTATGCCAACGTGCAGACGTGGAACGTCTCATCATCCGGCAATCGAGACTTTGATTTGAACCAAACGACCTGCTGTGCGGCGGCGTGTTTGTTGGGCTCGAACTGCCCCTGAGGGACGATGCGAATGTCCCATTCGCTCCATTCTTCGAGCAAGGCGCGACGGACCGCTGGCATGTCCTCGGTGCGGACTTCAACCGATTCTGGATCTGGCACCCGACGCATGGTATCCGAATGCTCAGGCCCCTCATCATCGCGGATGTGGAAGCTTGCCTGCATGATGAAAATGGGCTTCCCGTTTTGCATGGCCTTTACCGACCGAGCGACGAAAGACCGGCCGTCGCGTACTCGGTCAACCAGGTACACGGTGGGTTCGTCGGACTTGCCAGCCGCGACGAAATACCCGTGGAGAGAATGCACCTGGTGTTCCTCACCCACCGTGTGCGTAGCCGCCACCAGCGCCTGAGCGGCCACCTGCCCACCAAAGGTCCGCGACAGTGTGGAGGGGATCACCTGACCGCGGAAGATATCCCTGTCGATCCGCTCCAAATCCAGCACATCCAAGATGCGCGGGTGCGCCCCGGAGGTGTGGGCGGAAAACGTGCCCGGGCTGAACGGCGGCATTGGACTTACCAGCCGCGCTCGGCCAGACGGTGTGGCTGGGGCAGATCGTCGACGTTGATGCCCACCATGGCTTCGCCCAGGCCGCGGGATACGTCGGCGATCGTCTTCGGATCGTCGAAGTTCTGCGTAGCCTGAACGATCGCGCGAGCGCGCTTGGCTGGATCACCTGACTTGAAGATGCCGGATCCTACAAAGACGCCCTCGGCACCCAGCTGCATCATCATGGCAGCATCGGCTGGGGTGGCAATGCCACCGGCGGTGAAGAGCACGACTGGGAGCTTTCCGTTCTTGGCAACTTCCTTGACCAGTTCATACGGTGCCTGCAATTCCTTTGCAGCCACGTAGAGCTCATCTTCCGCCATGGAGTGCAGGCGATTGATTTCAGCCCGAATCGTGCGCATGTGCGTCACGGCATTCGATACATCGCCGGTGCCGGCCTCTCCCTTGGAGCGGATCATGGCCGCGCCCTCGTTGATACGGCGCAGGGCTTCACCGAGGTTGGTAGCACCACAAACGAATGGCACCGTGAAGTCGAACTTATCGATGTGGTTCTTGTAGTCAGCTGGGGTGAGCACCTCGGACTCGTCGATGAAATCAACGCCCAAAGACTCCAGCACCCGAGCCTCCATGAAATGCCCGATCCGGGCCTTTGCCATGACCGGGATGGATACAGAGTCGATGATGCCTTCGATCATGTCCGGATCGGACATGCGGGACACGCCGCCCTGGGCTCGGATATCAGCGGGAACGCGTTCCAGGGCCATGACGGCGGTAGCTCCGGCGTCCTCAGCGATCTTGGCTTGTTCCGGCGTGACCACATCCATGATCACACCGCCCTTCAACATGTCGGCCAGGCCGCGCTTCACGCGAGCTGTCCCTGTTTCAGAACTTTGAGTCACAGCAATACTTCCCGTCGATCGAAAAGGTTGATTACACGATGTGACTAGTCTAACTGGTCTACTTTCGGGCCAAATTTATATCCCCGGGTGAAAGGGCTTCATAATATTCCGGCAGCGGTGCGGATCCGGCTAAGTGCAGCAACCGAACCTCTCGCCGCGCCCGAACAGTACGAGTATCAGCCACGGCGTCATTATAAAAACGGGCCGCGAGGTCCACCCGGGCGGAGGCATCCACAAAGGCGGCATGCCGGAACACCTCGTCTGACGTGGCCCGGAGCAGCTGATTCTCCACGTCGCTGCGCGCACCCATATCCCTTGCTTTCAGCGGAACGCGACTAACCTGGTGCGCCCGGTCGGCCAACGCGGGCTGCAGTGCGGCTATCACCCCGGACCGAGCCGCCAGCGCTCCCTCGAGAGACACGCGTGCAGAGTCTGTGCGTATGTGAAGTCGATTCAGGCGGGAGGCAATACCACTGGCCCACAGGCCGACCATGGCAAGGATCACCAGGGCTACGAGCACAATTCCGAGCCACAGCGGAAGTGAAATCACGCGATGACCTCCCTCAGGATCGGCGGGCGGACAGTGCAGATCCGAATATCGGCAGCTCTAAGCAATGTGAACCGCCCGTCCCGGCGTCACTACGGTGTCGTACACCTGCTCAACTCGGCTAGTCACCGTGGACCAATCGAAGTCCCGGCTCCGTACGGACCCGGCTGTCGCCAATCGGTGCCTCCGCCCATCGTCACTCAACAACCTCACGACCTGCTCTGTGAGGTCTGAAGCGTCTCCATTGCGGAAAAGCGCCGCGGATTGGCCGTTCTGGGATACCGCTCGAAATGCTGGCAGATCGCTGGCCAAGACTGCCGTGCCGGCCGCCATGCCCTCCACGAGAACGATCCCGAAACTCTCTCCGCCTGTGTTCGGGGCCACGTACACCGCACTGGCAGCCAGTGCGGACGCTTTGTCCTCGTCGCTAATCCGCCCCAGAATCCGCACGTTGGCTTGGGAGGGCCCCAGCCCTTCCACGCAGCTCAACCCCTGCTGGCGGATTCTCTCTTGCAGGCTATCGATCGAGCCACCGCCAGCAATCATCAATTCCGCGTCCGGGACTTCCCGAACGATATCCGGCATCGCCGTCAAGAGAACTTGCAGACCTTTGCGGGGCTCATCGAATCGGCCCAAGAACATCAACCGCGGACGCGCGGGGTCTAGCCCCTTGAGAGGTGTCGCAGCTCGGTAGATCGACGTCTCCACTCCATTGGGGATCAACACCGGATCACCCGCCAGATTTTCCACCTGCCAGCGCCGAGCCTCCTCGGACACGGCAATGCCCCCATGGATGCGCTCCAACAATGGTCGCAACACCGGCAGCGCGACCTTCAACAGCTTCGACTCGCTCGCTGAAGCGTGATAGGTCGCCACAACAGGCCCCTCCACCTGCGCCAGGGTGATCATCGAATACGACGGCGAGTTCGGTTCATGGATATGCACCACATCGAATTCGTTGTGCTTAATCCACCGCCTGATGTGGCGAAAGGTCTTCGGTCCAAAGCTCAATCGAGCCACCGAACCGTTGTACTTGATCGGAATCGAGCCCCCACCGAGTTCCACGAACTCCGGCACCTGCGAATGGTCTTCCCCGGGGCCGATCAAGCTCACGAAGTGCCCGCGCCGGCGCAACTCCGCGCACAGCTCGATGGCGTGGATCTGCACGCCACCGGGCTCATCGAAAGAGTACGGACACACCATGCCGATACGCATGGGCCGGATGGCGGTAGACAGTGGCGTCACTGTGCCACCCCCATCCGTTCCAGTCGGCGCGCGGACAGATCCGAGAACCACAATGGCTGCAGCATATGCCAGTCGGCAGGATGAGCCGCGATGTCACGAGCGAATTCATCGGCCTGTTCTTGCACGATGTCATTCACCGAATGCGTAGTGTCGAGCGGTGCGCTCACTCGGAATCGCCACGGCACTGTCTTTCCGGCACTCGAGCCGGCTCCACTGCGTCGCTCATCCTCGAAACTCACATGGGCGACGTGGAGTTTCGCACCGGTCGTTTTGGCGAGTCTCGCCGCTCCCGTCGGCATGGAGGTCTGCTCGCCGAAAAAGTTCACCACCGCCCCGTGCCCGGTGAGGTCGCGCTCCCCCATAAGGCACACGATCCCGCCCGCACGCAGCACTTTCTCCATCTGCGTCATCGGGGGATCCTGCTCCCCCGTCAAGGCAATGACGTTGAATCCCAGTGACTCCCGAAATTCCACGAACGCCTGGAACAAGCTCTCTGGCTTGAGCCGCTCTGCGACCGTCGTGAATTCCCCATGGTGCTGAACCAGCCACATGCCCGCCATATCCCAATTACCAGAGTGCGGCAGCGCTAAGACCACCCCGCGCCCACGTGAAATCGATGCGTCCAAGGTGTTCAGGCTGGCTGCGTCGAACCCACGATTCAACCGCGCAGCCAGTTCCGGCCCCGCCAGCGCCGGTAGTTGAAAGGCTTCGCGCCAATATCGCAAATAGGATCGCATTGATCTCCGCACGAGATCGCGGGTCACGTGCTCCGGCCCCACCACCCGCGACAAATTCTTGCGGAGCTGCTCGGGTCCCCGACCTTTTTTGGACGCCACATCCGCCATCATGTCGAACAGTCGAACAGCCAGTGGCTCAGGTAGCCGGGCTGTGAGAGCCCAACCCGCCTTATATGCGAACGCAGACAAGTCCTCAGATATGGTCACCGGCGCCCCTCACCCACTGAACTATCGGGCGTGAATTCCTTGGCCCCCTCCGGCGCCGCGATGTGCCCCTGGGCCTCGGAGCTGCGGGAGACCATCAACAGCCGCTCCACCACTGTGTAGCAGCTGCCCACCGCCAAGATCCACAGCCCACCAGCGAGGATGTATGGCACCCCAAGTCCGCCAATTCCGGTGGCCACCAAGCCAATGATCAACCGCTCTGGTCGCTCGATCAATCCGCCGACAACCTTAATTCCGCTCGCCTCTGCGCGCGCCTTGACGTAGCTGGTCACCTGACTGGTCACCAAAATCACCAGGCAGAGCGCCATCATGATCCGCTGCACCGGTTCCTGTAACGCAAACCACATGGCCAGCGAGCCAAAAATCGCTCCGTCGCTCAAGCGATCACACGTGGCGTCCAACGTGGCCCCAAACTTGGTGCCACCGCCACGCAACCGCGCCATCGTCCCGTCAACCATGTCCGTAGCGACGGTCAGACCGATTAGAGCGGCGGCGGCAAAGTGATGCCCGGTCGGGATCAACGCCACCGCGAGAGCCATTGCGGCGACAGTGCCCGCGAGCGTGACCGCATTGGGCGTGACCCCCCAGGCATGCAGCTTCTTCGCGATGGGTTCGATGAACACAGAGGCTGGCCTACGACCGTGAACGCTTAACATTGCTGAGCCCCTATGCCTCTCTCTTCGCAGATTCTTCTTCAACCACATCTTGCCAGGCCGAGGCCAGCAGTTGCCGAGTTTCCTGCAGCACCTGAGGGAGCACCTTGGATCCCGAAATCACTGTCATGAAACTAGCATCCCCTGTCCACCGGGGCACGACATGCTGATGAAGGTGATGCGGCACCGATCCCCCGGACGCGCGCCCAAGATTCATCCCGACATTCAGCGCATCTGGGTGAGAAGCTCTGCGGAGAGTCCTGATTGCCCGTTTGGTGAATAGCGAAAGCTCCGCGGTCTCGTCATCGGTCAGCTCACTGTAGTCAGCGACCTGACGATATGGGATCACCATCATGTGGCCGGGATTATAGGGGAACAGGTTGAGCACGCAGTAGACCGTCTCACCGCGGGCTACGATGAGGCCGTCCTCGTCGGACTTCTTCGGAATCTCGAGGAAAGGATCGTCGACCTTTTCCTCAGTGGTGAGATAGGCAGAACGGTAGGGAGCCCACAGTCGAAGGAGGCCATCCGGGAGCTGAGGCGACTCCCCGACCCCGCCATCGACGTAACATTCGCCGTTGGAGTGGTCACCAGCCTGGTGGTCAGCTTCTTCCGGACTCACGTGGTTGCGCTCCCTCGAAATTCGTTGGCTCTATTCGGAAAGTTGCTTCTGCAGGTTCTCTTGGTTGGGTTGTTCGTTGCGGCGTGCATTCACCCACTGCACGATCGTTGCGATGGCCTTGTCCTTGGGGACGCCATTGACCTGCGTTCCGTCCAGGAATCGGAAGCTTACTGCGTCTGCCTCTACATCGCGTCCACCAGCCAGCAGCATGAAGGGGATCTTTCCTGTCGTGTGGTTGCGGATCTTCTTCTGCATTCGGTCGTCGCTGGTATCCACGTCGGCTCGAACCCCCTGCTCGCGCAGGGCTGAGGCGATGTCTTCCAGGTAGCCATTGAATTCATCTGCCACGGGGATCCCCATCACCTGGTGTGGTGCCAGCCATGCTGGGAACGCGCCAGCGTAGTGCTCCAGGAGCACGCCGAAGAATCGCTCGATGGACCCGAACAGCGCGCGGTGGATCATGATCGGGCGCTTCTTCGTCCCATCTGGCGCGGTGTATTCCAGGTCGAAGCGCTCCGGCATGTTGAAGTCCAGCTGGACCGTGGACATTTGCCAGGTGCGTCCGATAGCGTCCCGGGCCTGCACGGAAATCTTCGGGCCGTAGAATGCGGCGCCGTGCGGATCGGGAACGAGCTCGAGCCCAGAGTGTTCCGCCACTCGGCGGAGGATCTCGGTTGAGCGCTCCCAATTTTCGTCCGTGCCAACAAACTTGTTGGGGTCCTTGGTGGACAGCTCCAGGTAGAAGTCATCGAGACCGTAGTCGCGCAACAGGGAAATGATGAAATCCAGCGTGGTCGCAATCTCTTGCTCCATTTGGTCTTCGGTGCAGTAGATGTGCGCATCGTCCTGGGTGAATCCGCGGGCGCGGGTGAGGCCGTGGATCACGCCGGACTTCTCGTAGCGGTACACGGTACCGAATTCGAACAGGCGAAGCGGCAGTTCGCGGTAGGAACGGCCCCGGGAATCGAAGATCAGGTTATGCATGGGGCAATTCATCGGCTTGACGTAATAGTCTTGAGCCTGCTTGGTCACCTGCCCCTGCTCATCGACCTCGCCATCCAACTGCATGGGCGGGAACATCCCGTCACGGTAGAAGCCCAGGTGGCCAGAGCGCTCAAAGAGGTCGCCCTTGGTGACGTGTGGCGTGTTGACGAAAGAGTAGCCGGCGGCAACGTGGCGGCGTCGACTATGTTCCTCCATTTCCATCCTGACGATCCCGCCATTGGGGTGGAAGACCGGGAATCCGGAACCGATGTCGTCTGGGAAGCTGAAAAGGTCGAGCTCCGTACCCAGACGGCGGTGGTCACGCTTCTCGGCCTCCTCCAGCATGTGCTGATATTCAGCCAGGGCTTCCTTCGACTCCCAGGCCGTGCCGTAGATGCGTTGCAGTCCCGCCTTGGACTGATCGCCGCGCCAGTAGGCGGCGGAGGACCGGGTAAGTGCTACTGCGGGAATGTAGCGGGTCGTGGGGACGTGGGGTCCGCGGCACAGGTCATACCACTCGACCTCACCGGTCCGAGGGTTGACATTTGAGTATGCGGTGAGCTCGCCGCTGCCCACCTCGGTTGCCTCGTCAGAGTCCGGATCGACATTGCCCTTGTCTGCAATCAGCTCGGTCTTGAAAGGCTCGTTGGCGTATTCCGCTCGAGCTTCCTCCACGTCGCCGTAGGCCTTACGCTCGAACTTCTGACCCGACTTGATGATTTTCTTCATCGTCTTCTCGAGCTTGTTCAGGTCTTCGGGGGTGAAGGGCTCTGCGACATCAAAGTCGTAGTAGAACCCGTTTTCGATGGCGGGCCCGATCCCCAGCTTTGTACCCGGGAATTCCTTTTGCACTGCCTGGGCCAGGACGTGAGCAGCCGAGTGCCGGATCACACCTCGACCTTCTGGCGTGTTGGCAGCTACCGCGGTTACCTCAGTGTCCTCCGATGGGGTCCAAGCCAGGTCCCGCAGGTTGCCCTCGGCATCTTGAATACAGACGATGGCCTCTGGACCCTTGTTGGGCAAGTCCAACGGGCGCATTGCGGCGCCCGCGGTCTCCCCTGCGGGCACGGTAAAGCGAGTGGGTTCTGCGGGGGTCACTGAGTCATTCACAGCGGGGATGCTCCTTTAGCACGATCATGACGGTCACATACCTGGTGACAGTCCGTAACGTCAGGAGAGTTTACCCGCTAGAAAAATTGATGTGGACCTCTCCCCCTCATTCGCTGAGGGGGTAGAGATCCACATTCTGCAGCAAAGCGTGAACTCGAGAAGCGCTCGCGCGTTGCCAACTGATTGTTAGCTTCGGCGGTCCTCAGGGGTTTCTCGGATTTCTTCCACGGGCTCACTACTTTTGCCGGTGTTCCGGAAACGAGAAATGGCCAAAACGAGAGCACCCAGAATGACGATGACACCTGCAGCTGGGAGTAGCCAGGACGGGACGCTCGAAGACTGGGAATCGGACCCCTTATTTGAATCCTGGTTGTCTGCCTCCTTACCGTTCTGGGCAGCAGCAGAGTCGTCGCCGGCGTTCAAGTTGAAAGAAATGGCGCCGTCGGTCTTATGACCGTCCGAGGAAATGATGGAATAACTGACCGTGTACTTACCCTTCGGCATTTCCTGATCCTTGGGGATCTCCGCGATGATCTTGTTCTTGTCGATCTTCGGGGTCACGGTAAACAGCACGTCTCCGTTGCCTTCACCCTCGCTGTGGAGGAAGCGCACACTGGCAAACTGATCCTTCGGGCGCCCGGTCATCTCGAACTCGACCTGATCGGGCTTCTTATCCAACGTTGCGCCATTGTCAGGGTTGGACTTGATCACCTGATCGTGTGCCGAGGCGACTGGTGCTGTGAAGGTAGCGGTACCCAAACCAACTCCTGCCGATGCTCCCAAGATCATCATGGACGCAGCCACCGGGCGGGCAGCGGCTTTCAAGCGTGCGGAAAATCCATCACGTGGCATTGCAGAAAATGGCATAGGATCTCGCCTTTCCAAATAGGGTCAAGAGGTTCACTCGAGTGAGTACATGTCGTGTGCAATGCGTTAATACGGCCGAAGCAAGGCAGCGTGACAGCTGCTACTGGCTGTTCGCGCTCATGGTCTCACCGGGTGCCGGGTGCGCGCCTTGCTCACCCTGCCCCTGAACGGGTGCATTCTGCTGGGTGGTCATCCGACCAGTGCTCTCTTCGGGAGCAGAAGTCGGAGCTGCTTCACTCGCACCATCAACCTGCGGGGTCTCCGGCCCGGTGGTAACGCTGCTCACCGCCTTGTCCGAATCCTTCTGGTGGGGAGGAGTGCAGGCAGACAGGGATGCGGCCAAAGCCAGAGCCGCTGCGCCAGCTGCGAATGCGCGGATATTCTTCACGGGAAACTCCATTCTTCCGTTGCGATCAGAGTCAGGCGAAAGTTGACATCCTTACCCTACTCCGTGAAGTGACGGATACCAGAAACAATCCCTCCGCTTCTGCGCGGAACGGTGCGGTGATGACAGAACGGCGCGCTGAAAGCAATAAAAAAATCCCCGACACTCCACAAGAGCAGGGGATGCGGGGATGGTGGAGCGGATGACGAGACTCGAACTCGCGACCCTCACCTTGGCAAGGTGATGCGCTACCAACTGCGCTACATCCGCATGGAACAGCCAATACGCCAGGGCACACTGGCGGCTTGTACTGCTTCGTGCACATAACTGGGATTGAACCAGTGACCTCTTCCGTGTCAGGGAAGCGCTCTCCCGCTGAGCTATACGCGCAAAGTCACCCTCTCCTTGAGAATGGACAGGGCAACAGCAAATTCGAGGTGGAAACGGGAATCGAACCCGTGTACACGGTTTTGCAGACCGTTGCCTAAGCCACTCAGCCATTCCACCGTGGCGAATTACCGCCTCGAAAATGGTCTACCACAAGACGATCGAAACGTGGTCCATTTCGATGCTGTGAGACCTGGAGCGGATGACGAGACTCGAACTCGCGACCCTCACCTTGGCAAGGTGATGCGCTACCAACTGCGCTACATCCGCAATGAACCCCCGAGGGGGTTTCGTGCGCATAACTGGGATCGAACCAGTGACCTCTTCCGTGTCAGGGAAGCGCTCTCCCGCTGAGCTATACGCGCTTAATACCTTCCGACTGGAAGGCTGGAGCGGATGACGAGACTCGAACTCGCGACCCTCACCTTGGCAAGGTGATGCGCTACCAACTGCGCTACATCCGCACTGCACCGCACTGTTTGGGAAAAGCCCCGGCGTTTGGTGCGATCTCAAACCATAGTCTGCTTGGCTAGACGAAGACAAATCACCTGGTAAATCTGCCGAAATCACACATCGTTCGGGGCACCACGAATTTCATCCATGTGGTTTGCACAGCGGATTTCGCCCATGAGGACCTAATAGAGAATCCCGTGGTGGCAATAATTGCGAAGAACTTGTCAGCCTCCTTAGCAATCTACCGCGATCGGAGAGCAATTATTGACAGCACAGTATGCGGCTGCGTGATCGTCGCGACAGCAGGAAACTCGACTTCTACCCTGCGGATTTGTAAATCACACTAGTGTGCTTGTACATTAATCGGAGCTTGCTTCTGAAGCTTGCAAACGGTCCTATAGCTCAGTGGAAGAGCGCTTCGTTCACACCGAAGAGGTCACTGGTTCGAACCCAGTTAGGACCACAATTTCACCCCGTCCACGCTCAGCAGTTTTGCTGGTGGGCGGGGTTTTTCCATTGAGGATTACCCCCGACAATATAGGTTCTTTAGGGGTGTTTTAGGGCCTCGTGTCGTCAAAAAGTCGTGCGGGGGCGCCGACTGCAGCGCTCCGCCACGTCCGCCCCGCCTCCGAACATCAGATTTTATTGACAAAACTGCACGACCACCCCCTCCAGTAGTGTCGCGATCAGTTTTCCACCCTTCAGCGATTTACACTGCACATACCATGTCTACGCCTGTCATCAGTCGGCTCATCAACGGCCGCGAAGAGAATTCACCAGCTCCTGCGCTCTCGTGGGTCATGTGGCCGCTGGCAATCATGACATTCCTCCACAAGGTCATCCTCGTGCCGCAGAATAAGCACGAGACGGATGACTTCACCACCGTGTGGTCGGCGTTGAGGCGCTTTGTGGACCATATCCCTGTGTATTCGGAGAATTATGCAACGGTGGATCCGCACTATCTCTATTCTCCGGGAGGCACACTCCTCCTCAGCCCCCTTGCTCTTGCACCCCTTGAGCTCGGTCGCTCGGCGTACATCCTTGCCAACGGCATAGCGATTGTGCTCGCGTTGGCCATCCTGTGCAAACTTTTCGGTTTCAGTCTGAAGGGTTGGCTCTGGCCGACCTCCATTGCGCTGCTGTTCATGACCGAATCAGTCAAGAACACACTCCTGTTCTCGAACATCAACGGAATCTTGCTACTTCTTCAGGTGGTCTTCTTGTGGCTACTCCTGAAGCGCCGTGACCTCCTGGCGGGCATCGCCATTGGTCTTGCGATCACTGTCAAGCCCCAATTCGCGCCGTTGCTATTCCTGCCGCTAGTCCGGCGACAATGGGGCACCCTTGTGACGGGCCTGGGCCTTCCTATTGCTTTCAATCTCGCGGCGTGGCCCCTGATGGAGCGCCCCCGGGACTTCTTCGACGTGCTGCTGCCGTATCTCGGTCATGTCCGCGATTACGCCAACTCTTCTATCTCCGGCGTGGGCGTGTATTTCGGCTTGCCGGAGTGGGGCATTTTCCTTTTGCGCGCTATTGCCGCCGCGTTCGTCGCCGCTGCCGTGCTGGGGTTGCTGCGGTGGCGGAATCGAGACGAAGTGATGTGGGCGACAACCACGTCCTCGATTCTCCTAATTGGGGTCTTCCTCATCAGCTCGTTGGGTCAGATGTACTACACGATGCTGATCGTCCCGATGCTATTCACGACTCTTCAATCACGATCCGTGATGCACAATCCCATCGCGTGGCTCGGTGTGTATTTCAGCATGAGTATCGATGACTGGATGTCCGATCGATGGGTCTGGGCAGGCCGGACATTCGAATACATCCGCGGGACCGTTGGCTGGTCACTATTGATCATCGCGGCGGGAACAGCAGCGACTTTATGGTGGTTGGAAGATACAGGGCGCCTGACACGACGTGCATCGTCCGGCCAGGCGCGCGATCACATGAACAGAGGAGGGCAAAGACGCCATGAAGAAGTTTGATATCAAGCCTCAGCAGGACTTTCGAGCCCTAAGCGATGAGGAATGGCAGCAGCGCTTGTCCCCCGAGGAGTTCCACGTCCTCCGTCGGGCTGGCACCGAGGCTCCGTTCAAAGGTGAATACACGGACACCGAGACGGAGGGTGTGTACACCTGCCGTGCATGCGGAACCGTGTTGTTCCGTTCGACCGAAAAGTTCCATTCGCACTGTGGATGGCCCAGTTTCTTCGACCCGGCAGACTCCTCCGCGGTCATCACAAAAGTCGATGATTCCCTTGGGATGCGACGCATCGAGGTGCTATGCGCCAACTGCGAAAGCCACTTGGGCCACGTCTTCGAAGGCGAGGGTTACGATACCCCCACTGATCAGCGCTATTGCATCAACAGCATCGCGCTCAACCTCGAACCTGCCGACGGATCCACCTCTTCCGAATAACCACCCCGGCCGCACCCTGTGGTACTCCAGCGGCGCCATGTTTGAGTGAAGAATCGGGCTCGGCTACCATCCCGAGCCCGTCGAATTGCCCCTGAATTCCGGGCTCAGTCCCACTCCCCTGCGAGCTTTTCAGCGGCTGCCAATCCAGAGGCCGCCGTGGCCGGTACCCCCACCCCGTTAATCATCGATCCGGCGAGCGCCAGGCCACGGACCGTATCAATCTCGCTCATGGCCTCCTTCATTCGGTCGAGGAACCCCACGCTATAGCGCGGCAATCCGCCCCACCATCGCTGAATGAAAAACTCCTCCGGATTCTTTCGCTCGCCCGTGATGGCCGCAAGATCATCCACCGCGTACGTCAGCAGGGCGCGATCAGACATGTCCACGTACCAGGGATGATCGTAGCTACCAAAGCTCGCCCGGACGAAAGCTCCACCCTGGCCGGCGATATGTGGCCACTTGCGTGAGCTGAATGTGAAGGCTTTGGCATCCGTAGGGGCGTCTTCCCCCATCAAGATTCCGGAACGATCGGGAATTCCGTAGTCCGAGGCAAACCGCATGCCCACCACCACAGAGCTGGAAAGCTCAACGTCACCGAGGATCCCGGCGGCTGTGGGCGCTGCGTTGTCCAGAAGCACGGACGCAGTCGGAGCTGGTGTTGCGATGACCACCGCATCAACATCGCCAATGGGCTCGATGTACCAGCCGTTTCCGCGCTTCCACACTCCCTCGACACCCGTATTCAACAGGATCTCCGCGTCGGCCTGATCCAGCATCGCGTCCACCAGGCTGCGGTAGCCACCCTGCAGCGCTTGGAACACCGCCTTCGGGGCACCTCCCTTGATCGGGTCGGTGACGGACCGCTTCTTATCTCGTTGATCGAGGAGGCGAGAGATGGCGTCCACAAGAAACACGCCCTGTCCCCGTGACGCGTCCTCATCGAGAGCTTCGGCGAGCGCGGGGACCGTGGCTCGAACCCCCAGGTGATCTGCGTGGCAGGAGTAGACTCCGCCCAAAAGCGGAGCTACCAGCCGTTCGGTCACGGCCCGTCCCACGCGATCGGTCACCAACTGGCCCACGCTGGCATCTTGACCAACCGTCCAGTCCAAGGGAGCCCCTCGCTTCTCGCGATCGACCCGCTCGCATTCCTCCGCCGTGAGCACGCCGGCAACATCGCCTCCAGTGGCAGGAATGCCCATCATCGTCCGGGAGGGGATGTCCACCACCTTCCCCTGTGCGAATATTCCGGAGCGCATGTAGGTGTTAGGGCTGCGGAGGTCCGCCGCGAGGCCCACTTCCTCAACCAAGGAGGCGAAGTCACCGCGGGCTGCTAAGAACGCCTCCGCACCCATGTCCACGGGCCCGGTGGCAAAGTCAACTGTCTTGAGCTTTCCACCTGTGCGGTCGTACGCTTCCGCCACCATGATGCGCGCCTCGCGCCCCAGTAGTTTCCGCAGCTTCCACGCAGCCGACACGCCTGCAATACCGGCGCCAACTACCGCGATCCGCGGCGCAAACTTGGAGCTGGAATGTTCACTCATGCGTTGTGCGCCTCCTCGAATGCGCGGGTGATCGCGTCTGGATCGGTGTGAGGAAGCACGCCGTGGCCCAGGTTGAAAATATGACCGCGCGCCTGCCCCCTTTCGATAGCGAGATCGGCCTCGCGGGCAATGCGCCGAATCTCAGAACGGGTCGCATCGTCACCGGCGAACAGAACCGCAGGGTCCAAGTTGCCTTGCAAGACTTTCTGTCGCTGTTCGGGCGCTCCCTGAGGGTTAGCCTCCCCAAGTGCTGCGCTTATGCGGGTGGCGGCGGAATCCAGTGGGACTCGCCAATCCACGCCGACAACATCTGGACCGACAAGGGCCATATCTCCCAATAGCTCACCGGTGCCCACGCCAAAGTGAATCATGGGAATCTCGTACTGCCTGATGGCATCGAAAATCTCACGGGAGTACGGCGCCACAAATTCGCGGTAATCGCGCGCGGTGAGGTACCCGGCCCACGAGTCGAACAGCTGAATCGCATCCACGCCAGCCTCCGCCTGAACCTGCAAGAACCGCACGATCATCGGGGTCAGGGCCCGCATGAGAGCGTGCCAGGTCTCGGGGTCCCGGTACATGAGCGACTTCGTAACCTCATGGTTCTTAGAGGGTCCCCCTTCCACCAGGTAGGACGCCACCGTGAACGGCGCGCCGGCAAAGCCAATTAGTGCTTGTTGCATGGACAGTTGGCTGAGAACCCCCTGAATACCGTCAACCACCGGTTGAAGAGCTTCAGGATCCAAATCGGGAAGAGCAGCGACATCCTCTGGGGTGCGGCACGGGTGTTCTACGACCGGACCCCGGCCAGCAACGATATCGACACCCACCCCAGCGGCTTTCAGCGGCACGACGATATCTGAGAACAAAATGGCGGCGTCTGCATCGTGGCGGCGAACCGGCTGCATGGTGATTTCCGCCAACATGTCCGGGTTCATGCACGCATCGAGCATGGAGGTCCCTTCGCGGATCGCGCGATATTCGGGCAACGAGCGCCCTGCTTGGCGCATCATCCACACCGGGCGTCGAGACGGTTTCTCTCCCCGGGCCGCCTGGAGAAGCGGGGCATCGTGCGCAGCCCGTCGGTGTTCGGCGGCTGCCTGGAAATTCGGGGACCTGAGAAGTGACGGCATGGCTGTCATTATGCCAGCCCTGTCTACACTCACATAGTCTCCGTGCACGATATTGCATTTACTGAACAACCGTCGCTCACAGTCAGCACACCTGAACTTACTTCGACTATCCGTAGCGATCTCATCTGTGCTGACAAAGGCGCGGGCAGGGAATTTTCTCCCTCGGGCGCCACGGCGCGCCTCAATGACTTAGAAAGTCTAAAGGCTAGGTTTAGGGATCGTGAGCCAAGAGACTGAAACTCCCCAGTATTTCCACGACGCTGTGCGCTCCATGCAGGAGGCGCCCGTGCGCAACGGAATCAGTGTTGGTCCAATTCGCCCACCCCGCAACCTCGCACCCCTCAGCCACGCTGTCGGATTGGAAGTTGACAGGGAACAACTCGGTGGAATGTCATCCCAGGCGCCATCCATGGCGATCGCCTCCCCAGGCGGAGATGCGTTCGGCCGACTGATTCTATTGCACGATCCCAACAGTGATGAGCAGTGGTCTGGCGCCAAAATGCGGCTCGTGGCCTACATCCAAGCCGATATGGACGCCTCTGTGGCCAGTGACCCGTTGCTGCCGGAGGTGGCATGGGATTGGTTGACCGAAGCTTTGAACACCCCCGAATCCAGTTACACCGATCTCGGAGGCACCGTCACCTCAACCACCTCGGTGCGCTACGGCGAGATCGGAGGCCCGCCGAGGGCTTTCCAGCTTGAACTGAGGGCATCGTGGACCGCCACGGGCGAGGACCTTTCCGGTCACGTTGTCGCCTTTTCTCATGTGCTGAGTAACGCAGCCGGCCTCCCCCCGGAGGGCATCACCGCGATCGGCGAGCAGCGTCATCACCAAGCCGCGTCCTCTCGGGCGGCTCGTTAGCTCCCTAGGTCAAGTCAGTGCACGTCATCACCACACCGCGCGACGGGGTTCCACGTGTCCTCAGCAGTACCCCCGAAATTTCCGCGGCCACACGCACGCTGGCCAGTGGCCACGGACCTATCGCCATCGATACCGAACGCGCACCAGCCCACCGATACGACGATCGCGCCTTCCTCATCCAGCTACGGCGCCACGGGGCTGGAACTTTTCTCATTGATCCCACTGTGGAGCCCGACGCTGTCGAGGACATGGCCGACGTCATAGACGAGCTCAGTTGGCTTCTCCATGCCGGACATAGCGATCTGCCCGCGCTCTATTCCCTCGGTTGGACCGCTCCCGAGATTCTAGACACACAGATCGCCGCACAGCTGCTGGGCCAGGGGCAAATGGGGCTGGATCCGATGCTTCGCCGATACCTCAACCTCTCCCTTATCAAGGACAAAGGCGCAGAGGATTGGTCGATCCGCCCCCTTCCGCAAGAAATGCTGGCATACGCTGCGCTCGACGTGGAGTTTCTCCATGAGCTCATTGCTCAGTGCCACCGGGACCTCGCAGAGGTGGGTCGCACAGAGTGGTATCGCCAAGAATGCGAATACGTTCGTCTCCGCTATGGGCACGAGATCCCCGTTCCCGAGTGGACGGATTTGAAAGGCGTGGATGCTCTCTCCACCCCGGCCCAGCGTTCCATCGCCCGTGAGCTCTTCGAAGCCCGCGATGAGGTCGCTTACTCCCGAGACATTCCCCCACACCACATCATTCGAGATCCAGACATCATCCACCTCGCGAGCAATCCGCAGACTGCACAAAGGGAAGTTGCCCGTTTCGCGCAGAAGAAGGGGCGAAATTATCCCTACGCTCGCCTGTTGAAGGATGCGGTTACTGAGGCCCCGCGACACGTCCAGGATCCCGCACTCGTTCGATCCCCCGCGCCAGCTTCTACAATGCCCCCATTTAAGATCTGGCAGGACGAATACCCCCGAGCGCTCGAGATCTTCACAGTCTTACGTTCGAACCTCGCTACGGCCGCCGCCGATGCAGGTCTGCGCCCCGATGTCATCACTCCGGTTCGGAATCTCAGGGCCCTCGCCTGGGACCTGGCCACGCGAATTCCCGGTCCCTCTGTCCCTCGAGAGGATCAGTACCTGGACACTGGAACGGGCCAAGATACCGGAACGGGCCAGGACACCGTCGCTGAGTTCGAGCAGGCCGCCGGCGCCACGCTCCTTGCGCTCGATTGCCGTCCATGGCAGATCACATTCATTTTGGACGCCACCCTCCCGGCGATACTGCAACTCCTCAGGAGCTAAGTCGTCGGGCAGCCAGATTCCTCAGCAAGCCCTACATTTTATTCCTGGTCTGCTCGGACGTCTTTCAGCCATTCCAGGACACGGGCACTCACAGAGGCGGGATCCAAGTCCAACTCTTCAAGGACCTCGCTGCGCGACCCGTGGGTGAGGAACTGCTGCGGAATCCCCACATTGCGAACTGGAGTATCGATACCGGCAGCGCTCAGCTTTTCATGCACCACTGAGCCCGCGCCTCCGTGCACACCGTTGTCCTCTACCGTGACCACAAGCTGTGCGTGGCGAGCTTCGTCGGCAATGCCCTCGCTGAACGGAAGAATCCAGGTGGGGTCAATGACGCGAGCGGTGTAGCCGGCCTGCTGCACAGCGTCCGCAGCGGCCAGGGATTGCATGGTCAGAGCCCCGAAGTTGATGATCAACACATCCGCGGGTCCGCTTGTTATTGATTCAGCAAGCACATCGGCGCCGTCGATACTGCGCAATGATGGGACGTCGTCTGGGACGTTCCCCTTAGGGAAGCGAATGACAGAGGGGGCGTCGTCAATAAGAAGCGAACGGTCGAGGGCCTCCTGCATCCGGCGACCGTCCCTGGGCGCAGCGATGTAGATACCGGGAACGATGCCTGTGATCGACAGAT
Organism: Corynebacterium falsenii; assembly: GCA_001054945.1. Taxonomy (GTDB): domain Bacteria; phylum Actinomycetota; class Actinomycetes; order Mycobacteriales; family Mycobacteriaceae; genus Corynebacterium; species Corynebacterium falsenii_A. Next base: position 219,560 of record JVKJ01000005.1, read on the forward strand.
CCCACATCCCGTTGTGGCTGGGACCATCCGACCCCGTGATGCCAGCCCGGTCAAGCACAATCGTGACGCCGAGCTTGAGCAGGGCGACATCCATGAGCATCTGGTCGAAGGCACGATTAAGGAACGTGGAGTACACGGCGACGACCGGGTGCATCCCTCCCAAAGCCAGGCCCGCAGCAGAGGCCATTGCGTGCTGCTCGGCGATGCCCACATCGAAAGTCCGGCGCGGGAAGTGCTTGGCGAACTTCGCCAAGCCGGTGGGACCGGCCATCGCGGCGGTGATGGCCACGATGCGCTCGTCCTCCTTGGCTTTGGAGATCAGATGAGAGGAAAAGACATCGGTCCAGCCTCGCTTGGAGTTGCCAAGGGGTTCGCCGGTCACCGGATCGATCACACCCGTGGAGTGCATTTGGTCTGCTTCGTTTTGTTCGGCGGGGTCGAAGCCCTTCCCCTTTTGGGTGACGGTGTGAACGATCACAGGGCCGCCGTAGTCCTTCGCGTAGCGGAAGGCGTTCTCCAGCTGGGATACATCGTGTCCGTCGACGGGGCCGATGTACTTGAGTCCGAGCTCCGGGAACATCTCGTGAGGAATAACCGTGTGCTTCACGCCCTCCTTGAGGCCATGAATGACCTGGAAAGCACGATCGCCGACCCACCCCATTCTTCCGAGCGTGTTCTTTCCGGATTCCATGACTTTGTCGTACATAGGCTGGAGGCGTAGTGCAGCCAAGTTTTCTGCAAGCCCACCGATGGTGGGCGAATACGAGCGACCATTGTCATTGACGACGATGACGACCGAGCGCTTCTTTCCCGTGGCGATGTTGTTCAAAGCCTCCCAGCACATCCCTCCGGTCAAGGCTCCATCACCGACAACGGCAACGACGTGACGGTGGACCTGACCTTGGAGTTCGAAGGCTTTGGCCAGCCCGTCGGCATAGGACAGCGCAGCGGAAGCGTGGGAGGATTCCGTCCAGTCGTGGGGAGATTCAGAGCGATCAGGGTAGCCGCTCAGGCCATCCTTCTGGCGGAGAGTATCGAACAAGTCTCGACGGCCGGTGAGAATCTTGTGCACGTACGACTGGTGGCCGGTATCGAAGATCAATGGATCCGTCGGAGAGTCGAAGACACGGTGCATGGCCAGCGTGAGCTCAACAACACCGAGGTTCGGCCCCAGGTGTCCGCCGGTGGCACTGACCTTGTGGACGAGGAACTCACGGATTTCGCTGGCGAGATTGTCCAGTTGCGCTGTGCTGAGGCCTCGAAGGTCTGCCGGCGAGGAAATGTTGTCGAGAATTCCCATGCGGTCTAGCTCGTCTCCGTCTCTAATCGCGGGCCGTGGGCCCGAGTTCGTGCACTAACTATCTTCTCTATCTTAGTGATCGCACGCTGATCTGTTTATTCGCAGGCTGCTTCAACACGGCAAGCCCTTGTGTGCGGTGTCCCTTTAGCTCTCGCGTACAAGGTGGAACAGCGCTTCGACGTGGTGAGTCATGCCAAAGGCATCCACGACATCGAGCTCCGAAATGCGGTATCCCTCGGCAACCCACGCACCGATGTCCCGTGCCGCGGTGGCGGGATCACATCCGATGTGGACCACGTGGGCTGGCTTATATGCGGCGATCTTCTTCACCACCTCCGCCCCGGCTCCCGTGCGCGGTGGGTCGAGCACCGCAGCGTGCAAGCCGCCGTGGGTCCTCAGCCCGTCAAGGCTGCGCTCCACAGCTGACTTCACGAACCGCACGGAGGGAATGTCGAGCTCACCCGTGGCGAGGTCCACACTGTCCACCATCTCCGCCTTTCGGGCTAACACTCGGGCGAAGACGCCCTGGCCCCCATAAAGGTCCCAGGCGACACCTGTGCCTTGAGGAAGGTGCTGATCGATCCACTGACAATAGAAATCGGTTGCTGCTCGATGAGATTGCCAAAAGCCGTCAGCGGAAACCCGCCAGGTCATGCCATCAGCCGCGTGGGCGATGGTCGCGGGCCCCTCGATAACCTTTCTCTTGCGATGACCTCGGTGGCCGGAGAGTTCCACTATGCTGCGCTGGCCATCGTCACCAAGCGCGACGGCGAGCTCCGTCCCCGGACGGAACGTCCCTTCGGCGAGCCCGGCAACAAGCCCCGGGGCCCACTGTGCGCATTCGGCGGTCTGGAGCCGGAGGATGCGGTGGCTCTTTGGCAGTCGAACTCCAGCCCGCCCATCAGATCCCACTCCAAGACGAGCCCGGGTCCGCCAGCCGAAGAACGGCTCCAGACTGGTCCGGTGAGTCTCCTCAATCCCCTCCACATCGATCCGACCGATGCGCTTCAGCTGGTCGAAGACCACCTGCGTCTTATGTTCCAGCGAGCCCGCGGGGTCCACGAAGTCTAAATCACAACATCCCGCGCCGGCTTCTGCAGCTGGGCACTGGTGGTCCACACGGTGGGGTGAAGGAGAGTCGATTCGGAGAGCCTCACCGGTGCGGAAGGATTTCTTAGTTGAAGACTGCTTTTGCGGATCAAGGGCGACGGTGACTCCGGTCTCCCCGACCAAGGCACCGCGCACGAAAATCACCTGGCCTTCGTGCCGCGCGATGACAGTTCCGCCGTGTGCCGGAGCGGTGATGTCCACGACAACGTGCTCCCTCGCCACGGTGTCGTGTCCCTGACCCGACCCGGGTGGGATACCTACTCCTCGTCCCACAATTGCTCCTTCTTCTCCCCGGAGGGCTCATGCTCCGGAACCCCGCGCCCTTCAGCGGCGTTCGCGCGCCGGATCGCCCACCAGGAGACCAGCACTGCAATTGCCGTGAGAGGCCACCCCATCGCAATGCGCGTGTACCCCAGAGCATCAGTCGCATCCTGCACGTACAGCCACTGCTGCACTCCGAAGCGGGCCAAAAACATCACTGCCCAGGCTGCGGTCGCAATGGAAAAGGCGTTCACTGCCTTCTTGCTCGACCGCCATCGGTGGTTATCCCCATTGATGCCACGCCAAATCACCCCGACGAGGGGCCAACGCACCACGATGGAGAGGAGGAAAACGATGCCGGCAACCAGTGAATACCAGATCCCGTAGGCGAAGTATCCCTTGGCACTTCCTAGCTTCCACGCCAGTAGAGCCCCAATCGCCACGCCGAACAATCCACTGATTGCTGGCTGGAGGTTTTCTTTCCGCAACAACCGCCAGAGGAAAATCAGGCCCGCCACGCCTAGCGCGGCACACAGCGCCGGAGTCAGCCCCCACTTGTTGTTGATGGGGACAAGAACGAGGATCGGCAGCGTACTTGCCACAATCCCGCTCAGTCCTCCCATCTGTTCCAATAAGGTTCCCGGGCGCTGGGGGGAGCTTTGTTTAGCCACGGTGAAGGTCCTCCGAGTCCACGCGCGTCGACCGTTCAGGCGCCATCAAGCTGGGGCAGACGCGGTAGGTAGATGTCAGTATCAAGGGATCCTAGGTCTAAGATTCCTGTTCCCCTTGGGCTTGTTGGGCCTGCAGTTGGAGTTGGCGCTGCACCTCTTCCACCATGGCCTGCGGGATCCGAACTGGGAGGGCATCCCCTGCCGGGACGGGGTCCTTTCCGCGTCGAATAAAGGATCGGGCGGCCACTTCCCTGGCCACACGTGCAAGGTCATCCGCAGATTCCGCTGGCCCCGCCAACGTCAACCGATACATCCACCGGTCGCCGTCGATTCCGATCATGCGCATTGCCCCGTCGCGGAATGACGCCGAGATTTCCTCGCCCCAGGGCCCCTGCTCGACGGAGACATCCAGCCCGTCGCTCTCCATCCCCTCGATCATCTCCGGCATTTTCTCTTGCCACAGCCCGCCATTGCGAGGCGCCGCGAAGGCCACGGGAGTGATGCGACCGTACGGGGTCAGCACGTGCACCATCTGAGGCCCGGCTTCCCCCATTTCCACCTGAACTTCCCCATCATGGGGAACAGCTACCAGAATGGACCCGAGGTCGAGACCGCCCTTCGCGAAATCAGAGAAGTCAAAATCGCGGAAGTCCTCCGTATCACCGTCGAAGGGTCCGCCCGCGCTCACCCCACGCTTCGAAGAGACAGCTGGTCCCGTGTTACCGGAGGGTGAGGACGCCATCTCGCGCTCTGCCTGAATCGGCGCCTCGTGATGCTCAGCCGCCCCTGCTTCAGCCGCTACTGGCTCCTCGCGTTGCTCAGCACTCTGGTTCTGCTTCTTAGAAAATGGCCACATCAGTTCGTCCTTCGTTGGAGATCTACTGCTATTCCGGGCTGCGCTGGCTGTCGGTTGCCGGATACCGGTTAATGTCCCGTAGAACCATAACCGCCGGCTCCTCTTTCCGTGGACCCCAGGTCTTCCACGCTATCGACTTCTTCAATGCCGCAAAGACTCACTTTTTGGATTAGCAATTGCGCAATGCGGTCGCCACGGGAAATATCGACCGCTTGCCGAGGGTCCAGGTTGATCAGACAGACCTTGATTTCACCGCGGTAATCCGAGTCTATAGTTCCCGGCGTGTTGACGATGCTTAGTCCCGCTCTCGCAGCGAGGCCACTGCGCGGATGGACGAGACCAACCGTTCCGACGGGAAGGGCTAGTGCAATCCCAGTCCCTACCAGCGTTCGTTCCCCCGGCTCAATAGTGACGGTTTCTGCACTATAAAGGTCGATCCCCGCATCCGTGGGATGGGCCCTACGAGGAAGTGGCAAATCTGGGTCCAAACGGGCAAGGCGCAGCGGCTCATCAATGGAGTGCGGATCGTTGGTGCTCATGCTCCACAACTCTAGCTTCCACCGTCGGCAAAATTGGATTAAGGATGGTGATTAGGGATGGCTCGGCGAGACCCAATCCCGACAATTCCCCCACCCCACACATCCACCCTGCTTTTTGCTCCACTCTCCGCCCGACTAGACTCGATGTCGCACTTGCACAACAACTAATTGCCAGATTTTGGGTCATCTTCGAAGCTTCACAAGCTCGATGCCCCGGCAGCGGAAGAGTTTTAGGAGTACTCGGGTGACAGATCCCCACTCTCGTCCTACACAACAGGGGGTTCTCTATTCCGAAAAGCAGCGCGTTCCTCTCACCTGGTGGTTTTTCGCCGCTGGTGTCGTCGCAATCATCTCCTGGCAGGCTCAAATGCAGCATCCGTGGTGGTGGGCTGTCGTCGCTTCCGTTATCTCCGGCGCGCTGGCCATGTGGGCCCTGCTGTCCTTGTCGCAAACCACTATGGCCGTGTTTGAGGACCCGGACGGGACTCGTTGGCTCCAGGCTGGCAAAGCCAAAATCCCCACCACGATGATCGACCGCACGCTCGTCATTCCCCCGACAGCCAAGCAGGCGGCCATGGGGCGTCAGCTCGACCCCGCTGCCTTTGTGGTCCACAAAGCGTGGATCCCAGCCATGGCGATGCTGGTCCTTGACGACCCGGAAGATCCAACCCCCTATTGGCTTATTTCTTCAAAGGACCCCGATGCGCTACTGCACGCCGTGAACCGGCCAATCCACTAGGCGCAGTCGATACAGATGAATTCGTTCTGACCGACAGTCTCAGCAATGCGGCTGCGGTGCTGCACCAAGAAGCACACGCTGCAGGTGAATTCATCGTTCTGGCGCGGAATGACGGTGCCTGAAAGCTCCTCCCCAGACAAGTCGGCCATCGGGACATCAAAAGGCTCTACAATCTCGCCGTCGTCTGTGTCAGACACGGCTGGCTCTGCCTTCTCTGCGGCCTTCAGGCCTTCCAAAGAGTCGGTTTCGATGTCATCCTCTGGGCGACGGCGCGGGGCATCATAGTCAGTTGCCACGGTCTACCTCCTTACAGTTGCCAACCGTCACGTCTGTACTCACCTCACGAGCACTCTCTATTTGCGTGATGTTGGCCATGATGTATGTCGTTCGCGGATATTAGATTAACTACTCCCCCGTTGTCACCTCCGCCTCATTCAGGGGGTGCAAAATTCATTGCAAAAGCCTCCCTAGCTGCCGATATACAAGTCTTATGCACGCGGAAGTATCTTTTTAACCGTGGCGTCTCCACGTGTCCCGTGCACCGCAACCCACCGCGAGCAGACGCCGAAACCCTGCAACACGATCGATCTTGCGATCCAAGTCCGTGTAGCATCTGCCGCATGACAGACACGCGCGACTGCGATGAACCATTGAAGGGCTTCGGCGTTGATATTGGGGGTTCCGGAATTAAGGCAGCCACCGTCGACCTGCGGACCGGCGACCTCATTGGCGACCGTGACAAGATCCTCACCCCGCAGCCCTCTACACCCGACGCAGTCGCAGAGGTAGTTCGCCAATTGGCCGATAACGCTGAATGGGATGGCCCAATCGGCATTACCGTCCCCGCTGTGGTGAGGGATCAGGTCACCCGATCTGCGGCCAATATCGATAGCGCATGGATCGGCACCGATGTCCAAGAACTTTTTTCTCGCCACTTGGACGGAAGGAAGGTGTCGGTTCTCAACGACGCGGATGCGGCGGGCATTGCCGAAACGACGTATGGGGCCGAGGAAGCAAAGTCTGGCCCGGTGATTTTGCTTACCTTTGGTACGGGAATTGGTTCTGCGATGCTCATTGACGGCGAGCTCTATCCGAATTCCGAGCTGGGACACCTTCCCTATGGCGCAACAACGGCGGAGAAATGGGCTTCGTCTGCGGTGAAGGAACGGGAAGACCTGTCCTATAAGGAGTGGGCAAAGCGTGTCAACGGCGTCATGTTGTCGTATGAGGCCCTCTTTTCCCCTCAGACCTTTATTGTTGGTGGCGGGATTTCGCGCAAGGCTGATAAATGGATTCCTCATCTTGACCTGAATGCTTCAGTCGTCCCCGCAACCTTCAGGAATCAGGCGGGAATTATCGGCGCCGCCCTCGCGGTGTACAGTGGGCTCCAGCCTTAAAATTACTTAAGTTACCTTAGAAACTGCACCCATTCCAAGGCTTTTCGGAGAATTACATTATAATGGGCGTCCATCCTGGGTTATGACAGTCGAGGGCAGGTACAGCCTTCCTGCTTCCCACCCCGATGTAGTACCTATCCCCAATCGAAAGGGCTTCTGTGGCTTCGAACGAGTCGAACGCTAGCGGCGATACTGCCGACAGCACCACTGTGCGGAAAGTTGCCAAGAAGACCGCGAAGAAGTCTGTCCGCAAAGTTGCAAAAAAGGTGAGCCCCCGCAAGGCGACCACGGCGAAGGCAGCGGCGACCCCGGCTGAGACAGCTAGCGAGGGAGCCACCGAGAGCTCGACTTCAACTCCTCAAAAGAGGGTTGCAAAGAAGTCCACTAAGAAGGCTACCGCCACAAAGACGGCGAAGAAGGCCGCAGCGAAGAAGACGACGGCTAAGAAAACTACAGCGAAAAAAACGGCTGCCAAAAAGACTGCTGCAAAGAAGACGGTCGCCAAGAAAACCGCTGCTAAGAAGTCTGCAGCAAAGAAGACCACGTCGCCGAAGACGGCAGCGAACAAAGCAGCGCCGTCGAAGGCCAGTGCAGAATCCTCCGAGGACGCTCTCGACGAAGACATCGAGTCTCAGAACCTCCAGTCGGGCGCCCCGAGTGATGCCGAAGATCAGGTTGACCTCCCCGAAGACGTCGAGGAATTGGACGAAGATCTCGGCGAAGACTTCGAGGGTGACGATCTGGAAGACGACGAGCTCGACGACGATGAGCTTGAGGACGACTTGGACGAGGATCTCGACGATGAGGACTCGGACGAGGAAGAAGCATCCGACGATGAGGAGCAATCCGAAGCCAAGGACGGCAGCTTCGTGTGGGATGAGGACGAGTCCGCCGCGCTGCGCCAAGCGCGAAAGGACGCGGAACTTACTGCTTCAGCGGACTCGGTGAGGGCTTATCTCAAGCAAATCGGCAAAGTGGCACTCCTCAACGCTGAGCAAGAAGTTTCTCTTGCCAAGCGCGTCGAGGCAGGGCTTTATGCTGCTTACCGGATGGAAGAGATTAAGGCCTCCGGCGAGAAGCTCTCCCCCATGAATCGCCGCGACCTCCGCGAAATCGATCGTGATGGGCGCCGAGCGAAGAACCACCTGCTGGAAGCAAACCTTCGCCTCGTCGTGAGCTTGGCCAAGCGCTATACAGGACGCGGAATGGCGTTCCTGGACCTGATCCAGGAAGGTAACCTCGGCCTGATCCGTGCGGTGGAAAAGTTCGACTACACCAAGGGCTACAAGTTCTCCACCTACGCGACCTGGTGGATTCGACAAGCCATTACCCGCGCAATGGCTGACCAAGCTCGCACCATCCGCATCCCAGTTCACATGGTGGAAGTCATCAACAAGCTGGGTCGGATTCAGCGTGAACTGCTCCAAGATCTGGGCCGTGAGCCTACGCCTGAAGAGCTAGCCCGCGAGATGGATATCACCGTGGACAAGGTTCTGGAGATTCAGCAATACGCCCGCGAGCCCATCTCATTGGACCAAACCATTGGTGATGAAGGCGATTCTCAGCTCGGCGACTTCATCGAGGATTCCGAGGCCGTCGTCGCCGTGGATGCCGTCTCCTTCACCTTGTTGCAGGACCAACTGCAGGATGTGCTGCACACCCTCTCCGACCGCGAAGCCGGGGTGGTCAAGCTGCGCTTCGGTCTAACCGACGGCATGCCGCGTACTTTAGATGAAATCGGCCAGGTCTACGGTGTGACCCGCGAACGCATCCGCCAGATCGAATCGAAGACGATGTCCAAGCTGCGGCACCCATCGCGCTCCCAGGTACTGCGCGACTACCTGGACTAGCACGCTGCCGCTTCCCTTGCGGCTCCGCATTTTGCTGAGTCCATCAAGAGGCCCCCGGCGCCAATAAGTTTGGTCCGGGGGCTTTCACGTCGCTCGCGCAGCTTTGAATCTAACCGCGCTGGCCCGATGCAGAAGGAGATGCTCGCGTGGCGAGGTTAAGCGTGCTCTTTCAGGCACTGCTCGTTCTCAACCCCGCGAAGATGCCCGCAATCATTGGCCGCGTCCATCGCTGCGGTGGTGATAATGATAGCCAGAGCCATGGACACAATGCCCAACACAAGCCCAATGCCTGCGAATGTCTTTGGCTTCTCCTGCTTCGCTGCCCGGATCACCGCGATCAGCCCAAGAATCAGCGCGATGACCGCCACGAAAATCCCAATGAGAGGAAGCAGCGCGGCCGGAATTGCGAGAATTCCTACGAGAACTGCAGCCAGCGACAGACCTGAAATCTTCCGAGGTTGCACTTTCACTGTGCCCGATTCTCCACGCGGAGCGCGCGCGGACGAGTCCAAGTCTGTGTAATCGTTTCGGTCCACGTTTGACGGGTCCTTTCGGAGTCGGGTCTTCTCACGGGCAAGACTAACGAAGCGCTGCCCGCCGAGCTGCAGATACTCAGCCTGCACTCTTCATACGGGAATTAGATCCTACCAATCTCGAAGATAGGCAATTCGGTCCCGCAACTGTTGCGCGGTACACAGCGCGGTCGGGGGTCCACCACAGTGTCGCCGCGCCTCGTTGTGGATGGCCCCATGAGGGCGTCCGGTTCGCTTGGAGGTCGCAGACACCAAATTATTGAGCTTCTTGCGCAACGACGGCAGCTCCTCACTGGCCACCGTTTCACGTTCCTCTTCTTTCGGTTTCTCAGCCTCCGACTGCATCGCCGCAGCATTTGCTTGACTGCGCGCTTCCACCTGAGCCGCTTGACGCTGTTTCAACAGCATCCGCATCTGCTCGGCATCGAGCAGTCCCGGCAGCCCCAGATACTCTTCCTCCTCAGCCGAATCCGCCACGGTGGTTCCGTAGGTCGAGCCGTCGTAGATGAGACTTTCCAGTTCTGCCTCGGCACCGACATGTTCGTACCCCCGGTCGTTGTCAGGCTCGGTCTCTTCGCGGTTGGCGGCCTCCAGTAGCTGATCATCCCATCCCTCGTCAGGGCGGTCGGGCTTGCCTAAGACGTGGTTGCGTTGGCGCTCGAGCTTAGACGCCAGGTCCAGCAGCACCGGCACGCTGGGGAGGAAAATACTCGCTGATTCACCCGGGCGGCGAGAACGCACAAATCGACCGATTGCCTGCGCGAAGAACAGTGGCGTCGAAGCACTAGTGGCGTAGACCCCTACGGCGAGGCGCGGAACATCGACGCCCTCCGAGACCATGCGGACAGCGACCATCCACTCGTCTGTGCCATCGGAGAAGTCCTTGATTCGCTGTGACGCACCCGCCTCATCCGAGAGCACCACGGTGACAGGAGAATTGCTCAGCGATTCCAAAATCTTCGCGTAGGCCCGCGCGGTGGTCTTGTCCGTTGCGATGACCAGGCCACCGGCGTCTGGGATGTGCTGACGCAATTGTGTGAGCCGAGTCTGCGCTGCCTGCAGCACGGCGGGGATCCACTGACCGCGCGGATCCAACGCGGTTCGCCAGGCGCGGGCGGTCTGCTCAGCGTTGAGGGGCTCGCCGAGCCGGGCCTCGAACTCCTCGCCGGCGCTCGTACGCCAGCGTGCTTGCCCCGAATACGCCAAAAACACGACAGGCCGCACCACGCCGTCCTTAAGGGCATGCGAATAGCCATAGGTGTAATCCGAAGCAGACTCCAATCCCCCGCCCGTGCCCGGAATTTCCTGGTAACGGACGAAGGGAATCTGGGAGTCGTCGGAGCGGAAAGGCGTACCGGTGAGCGCGAGGCGCCTTTCGGCGTCCTCATAGGCTGTGCGCACACCATCGCCCCAGCTCTTCGCATCGCCTGCGTGGTGAATCTCATCCAAGATGACCAGGGCCTTTTCCGCAGTGGCCACCTGGTTATGCTTGATGGGCTTCATCCCCACCTGGGCATAAGTGACCGTCACGCCATCGTAGGAATGGTTAAAAGGCGAAGAATTGCCGAAGTCGCTATCGAGCGCGATCCCATTGGCCGCTGCAGCACGCGCCCACTGCACTTTGAGGTGCTCGGTGGGAACCACCACGACGACGCGCCGAACGGCTTTCGTATCCAACAGGTATTTGGCAATCGTCAAGGCAAAGGTCGTCTTACCCGCGCCTGGGGTCGCGACCGCCATGAAGTCTCGTGGCGATTCCGCTACGTACTTATCGAAAGCCTCCTGCTGCCATGAACGGAGCTTTTTCATTGAAGGCTTATCTACCCCTACTTTTTCCTCAGGCTTTGATAAATCTCTTCGCACTTGGGGCATACCGGAGAGCCGGGTCGAGCCTGCTTAGTGACAGGGAAGGTCTCCCCACACAGAGCGACAACCATGTTCCCCATGACAGCCGATTCCACGATCTTGTCCTTCTTCACATAGTGGAAGAACTTTGGGGTGTCATCATCCGTTTGCTCGTCAGTTCGAACGTCCGGGCGCTCTAGGGTTGCTGTGCTCGTGCTACTCACAGCTATCCATCATGCACCTCGATGGCACAGTTTTCCAGCCAGGTACTAGCGTGGTGACTATGTCCGCAGGCGAAAACGGAAAACAGCACGGAGCCCAGCAGACGCGGCTTCTGAGGCACCGTCGCGCCGAAGATGCCCCGCTTATTACAGACGCGAAGAAGTCTCCACTACAGGGCTGGCGCCACCGCCGAAAGGTGTATTTCACCCTGCAAGCAGCTCGTATCCCTGTGCTTTTGCTCAGCGGGCTCATCATATGGTTGACCCACAACACAACCCTCGGCGTCCTCGTCGCGTTGCTGAGTGTCCCGCTGCCGTGGATTGCGGTCCTCTTAGCCAACGAAACGGGAGATGTGGATAAGAAGGAGCGCCAGGTCTATAAGCCGGCGCTGGTACGGGAAAATCGCCGCAAGCTCGAAGAAGAGGAAATGTCACTGGACTCGCCGAGCCGGCCTGAAATCGCACAGGCGGACGATCTCTCTCAAGGCAACACCATCGAACACCGAAGGCCGCACGATGATCAACCCTGACCGTTCTGGGGACACTCTGCCCCACTCCGTTCCTGGCACCTCCGGCGAAGTCGAAGACGCACTCGCGGACCTCGTCTCCAAGCTAACCGGATTGGGCTATTCGTCCTCCCTTGTCCATGAGACCTTGGGGCCGAAGGGAGAGTCTGCGGTGAGGGCGGGAAATCCCGGTGCCGCCGCGTGGGTTCTCGACAACGACTGTTCCAGTCTCCCAGAGCACAGAATCCTCACGTCTGCGATCTACCTCCGCAGGCCTCACCCCATTGAGGATTTGCACCGCCTTTTCGACCAGGAGTCTGTGGCCACATTCATCTCCTTGGGGATTTTTCAGCCGGTACGTCGCGATCTCCACGAGATCGCCGACCCAGCTTCCGCTAAAGAATTATCCCGATATGTCCTCATGATCGATGTTCGACCCGTCGCGGTCCCCTCGCACACCGAATGCGAAGTTTTGGTCGCCTCCGATGCCGACGCCTCCTCCTATGCCTTTGTGCCGGGCCCCAACCACGTTCCCGGCGTCGGACATGCTCCCCTCTCCCTTCTCAACGTCATCCCTTCCCTCACACCAGAACCCATGGATGTCCTGGATCTGGGGTGTGGCTCCGGTGTTCTCAGTTTGGTCCTGGCCGCGGCGAATCCCCAGGCGAAGATCGTTGCCACCGACATCCACGACCGAGCACTCATGTTCGCTCGCGCGAGTGCCCAAAGCCTCCCGGATGACGCAGGTACCATCGATTGGCGGGAGGGGAATTGGTTCGAGCCCGTCGAGGGCCAAAAATTCGATCTGATCGTCTCCAATCCCCCGTTCGTGATGGGGCCCGCGGAGGTTGGCCATGTGTATCGCGACTCAGGTTTGGAGCTGGATGGTGCGAGCGCCCTCGTCGTCTCGGAATCCGCGCGATTCCTCCGGGAGGGAGGCCGCGCCCATCTCCTTGCCGGGTGGGCAGTGACTCCCGACACGTCGAGGGAATCGAAACTCAGCAGGTGGCTCCCCTCCCACGACATCAATGGCTGGGCCGTTCAGCGCTCTGAAGTGGACGTCCCCACGTACGTCACAACCTGGTTGACGGACGAATCAATCGATCCGCGATCGCCAGAGGGGCGCACAAAGTCCTCCTCCTGGCTGGACTTTTTCGCTGCCCACAAGGTCACCTCGATCGGGCTGGGTTGGGTTCACCTTGAACGCCGAGAGGGCCCCACTGAATTGCTGGTGGAATCCCTCGAGCACCCGCTGAGCTCGGGAACGTTCCTCGGGGCTGACGTCGCCGAGTACTTTCAGCGCCACGATTGGCTTAGCTCCGCCACCCCTGAGGTGATCACCGGGAGCTGTTATCGGGTGCGCCCGGGTGTTGCACTGGAAGAGGTATCTGTTGCGGACGCCACCTCCCTGCAGGGATTCCTGCCGTACCGAACGAAGATTTGCCGGACCGATGGGCCCGCCTGGGCACATGAGCTTGATGGGCACGTTCAAGCTGTTATTGCGGGATTGCATCCGGATGGTCTGGCACTCGAGGATGTCGCCGAGCTGTATTGCACCGTCAATGACCTGGACACAGAGGCGTTCTTGGGCGCCCTGGTGCCGATAATTGTGGACCTGGTCCGACATGGCATTGTTCTGCCAGCGGAGTTGGTTGGGCACTGCCCGTCTGATCAGGAGGGCAACTCGACACCGAACGGCAATGCCGCACAACTGGGCGACGCAAAGGAAGGCGAGTAACTCATGAAAGCTGTGGTGAGCACTGTCAGCAGCGCTGAGGTGAAGGTTGGTGGAGATGTAGTGGGAAAAGTTGAGGGTCCGGCCCTCCTCGCCTTGGTCGGCGTGGGGCGTGAGGACTCAGATTCCGCCTGGCAGACAGTTACCCGGAAGATCGCCGAGCTCAGGCTCTTCCCCGCTGAGGGCGGACCGTGGGATTCGACACGACAGTTTTCCGCCATGGAAATTGGTGCCCCAGTTCTCCTGGTCAGTCAGTTCACCTTAATGGGGGCCACCGCGAAGGGACGGCGCCCCAGTTGGGCGCAAGCTGCCCCTTCCACAGTTGCCGAGAGCGTCATTGAAAACATGATCTCCGATCTACGCGGCCGGGGGCTGACTGTTGAGACCGGGATTTTCGGTGCATATATGGAGGTTTCTTCGACGAACCAGGGCCCCTTTACCGTGCTGGTGGAAGCGGATTAGCAGAGTCGAGGGCTAGCTCTGGGCGAAAGTTTGCACTCATAGGACCTTTAGTTGTTGACACGCCACCTAAGACTCCGTTAAGTTTTAAATTAATTCAGCGTGAAGATAGCAATAGAATCATGCTGTTAATTTTTAACGAGGCGGACCCTCCCCTTCCCTCATGAGAAAAGCGGAAGGGCCCGCACCTCCGCTTCAATGAAAGATTCTGCAGATATTCACTTCCTTAAGAAGCTTCTGAATTTTTGAAGGTTCTTCGTTGAGCAACTCTCCCTTAATAAGGGGTAAAGAAAGGTCCGAAGCGTTTCCCTTGGAACACTTCTGACGGCCCCTACGTTGATAGCTGTAGCCATAGCTTCCCTAGCCTCAGGAGGACAACGACATGAGCAACACCATGTTCGACGACGAGGTTCCTAACTCTCTTGCCGATGATCAGGGTGATCCCGCCACCCAGGAGGTGAAGCAAGAATCCGCTAAGGAAGATAAAGGGCGCCGGCGCGGAAACAATGACAATCCTTCCGCTGACTTGGTCCGTGTCTATCTCAACGGCATTGGCAAGACTGCACTTCTCACCGCCGACGATGAGGTCGAACTATCCCAGCGGATTGAGGCTGGTTTATACGCGGAACAGATCCTCAGCAGCGGTGAACAGCTCACTCGCGCGCGTAAGCGTGACTTGAAGGTTTTGGCCCGTGAGGGCAAGTCTGCTCGCACTCACTTGCTGGAAGCCAATCTCCGCCTTGTCGTGAGCTTGGCAAAGCGATACACGGGTCGCGGAATGCCGCTCCTGGACCTCATTCAGGAAGGCAACCTTGGGCTGATCCGAGCCATGGAGAAATTCGACTACACCAAGGGATTCAAGTTCTCTACCTATGCAACCTGGTGGATTCGCCAAGCGATTACCCGGGGAATGGCAGACCAGTCCCGCACAATTCGCCTGCCAGTTCACTTGGTTGAGCAGGTCAACAAGCTCTCCCGGATCAAGCGGGAAATGTATCAGCACCTGGGCCGCGAAGCCACCAATGAAGAGCTGGCCGATGAGTCCGGCATCGACGAATCTAAAATCGAGATGCTGCTGAAGCAGTCGAGAGATCCTGTGAGCCTTGACATGCCCGTCGGGTCTGACGAGGAGGCTCCGCTCGGTGACTTCATTGAGGACTCCGAGGCCACCGATGCTGAGATCGCCGTCGTTGCTTCTCTGCGTCACTCCGACGTGGAGAATGTTCTGGATTCACTTGAGGAACGTGAACAGGACGTCATTAAGCTGCGCTACGGCCTTGAGGATGGCATGCCTCGTACGCTGGACCAGATTGGTCGCCAGTTCGGGCTGTCTCGCGAGCGCGTGCGCCAGATCGAACGCGAAGTCATGGCAAAGTTGCGAGAGGGCTACCGCGCAGACAAGTTGCGTGAATACGCGATTTAGGATTCTCGCTCCCAGTGTTGCAATGACGCCGCCTCTGGCTGGTGAAGAGGTACACACCATCTTCTCCCGACCACGGAGGCGGCGTTGTATCGTATGTGAAGAAAATAAGCTTTCTTTGCCTGTGGAAAGGGATGTGTGCCGGTGAGGGATCTTGTCGATACCACCGAGATGTACCTTCGGACGATCTACGAGCTCGAAGAGGAAGGCATCCGTCCCCTCCGCGCCCGTATTGCGGAGCGGCTCGAACAGTCAGGGCCCACCGTTAGCCAGACGGTTGCTCGCATGGAGCGAGACGAACTCCTGACAATTGAAAGTGATAGGTCGCTCAAGCTCAGCCCCCACGGACGGAACCTCGCCATTGCCGTTATGCGCAAGCACCGCCTTGCCGAAAGGCTGCTGACAGACGTCATCGGGCTGCCGTGGGACAAAGTGCACGATGAAGCGTGTCGATGGGAACACGTGATGGGCGAGGAAGTGGAGAGTCGACTCGTCAGCGTCTTGAAGGAACACACCACCTCCCCTTTCGGCAACCCCATCCCCGGACTCGAAGCGATCGCAGACGAGCACGGTGAAGCACCTCACGCCACATCTGTACAGCGCGCAGCGGATCTGGATCTCACCACCCCAACACAGGTCAAGCTGGTGAGTATCAACGAAATCGTCCAGGTTGAGGGCGATATCATGTCTCAGTTGAGCGCACTGCGAATCGTCCCGGGCCAACAGATAACGTTGAGCGCGGAGGATGGGTGCCTTACTTTGGCGAATGAAAAAGGACAGGTGCGGATCCCCGAAGACCTCGGACACGCGCTACGGGTAGAAACGCTTTAAGCCCCAGGACAGGGAGAGATCACTTTTATGGCAACCCCGGACACCACCAAAGACGCCGCCAGCCTGGCAGAAAAGCGCATCCTGGTCACAGGAGGAGCTGGTTACGTGGGCAGTGTGTGCGCCCACGTACTTTGCGAGCACGGTTGCGACGTCACGATTGTCGATGACCTGAGCACTGGCAATCGTTCGGCGATCCCCGATCAAGCGACGTTCGTAGAGGGGGATGTGGACGACGTCATTGACTCCGTCATGAAACAAGGGAAGTTTGATGCCGTCTTCCATTTCGCAGCCCGATCACTGGTCGGCGAGTCCGTGGAGCATCCATCCGAATACTGGCATCACAATGTGGTGACCTCGCTGCACCTGCTGGATGCCATGATGGAAAACGACGTGCAAAATCTGGTGTTTTCCTCCACTGCTGCCTGCTATGGCGAGCCCGATCAAGTCCCGATCACCGAGGACATGCCCACTGCTCCGACGAACCCATACGGCGCTTCCAAATTGACGATCGACCACATCATCACCTCGTACGCCAATGCCTATGGACTGGGTGCGACGAGTCTGCGGTACTTCAACGTCGCCGGCGCCTACGGTTCCGTGGGAGAAAACCGCGAGGTGGAGACCCACCTGATTCCCATTATCCTCCAAGTGGCCCTGGGCCATAGAGATAAAATCTCAATCTTTGGTTCCGACTGGCCCACCACGGATGGAACGGCAGTCCGGGACTACATTCACATTCGAGACTTGGCGGATGCGCATGTGCTCGCAGCCCTGTCCAATGAGCCCGGTAAACATCGAGTGTTCAATCTCGGAAGCGGGGACGGCTACAGCGTGAAGCAGGTCATCGATACCTGTCGAGAAGTTACCGGCCATCCCATCCCTGCTGACGAGGCTCCTCGGCGAGCTGGAGATCCAGCCATCCTCATCGCCTCCTCTAAGAAGGCCATCGAGCAGCTCGGCTGGAACCCAACCCGGTCTGACCTCAAGACTATTGTCACCGACGCCTGGAGATTCACTTCTCAACTGGGCGATCAGGCACACTCAGCACCCAGCGAATAGCCTCCCAGTCAAGGGTTCCAAGCGCGCGATCAACCCGCTCGAAGACGTCTGCGGGAGGCTCTGATCCCCTTTCAGCTGGTTCAAGGATCGCCTGGACAACATCGTCAATCATGGGAATCGCGTCCCGCACCATCAGCGACGCTTCCCACAATGACAGGCCACGGCAGTGCTGACCCGCAAGATACTGCGCGTAGTGAAGCAAATAGGTTTCACATTCGTCATTGGTATCCAAAGATTGAGTTGGGTCGTTCGAAGGGCAATCCTCTATTTCCGCGATTAGTCGGCGGAGTACGTGAAAGGCGATTGCCCCCTCATCGTTGATGATTAGCACTATTGCCAGGGCAAACATGCCTTTAAGGCGGATCACTCCTGCGTACGATTGCACCAACTCGACAAGGAGTTCCCGAACAACCGCGGTGTTCAACCCAGCTGAGGCGACGGCAAGAGCCGGAATCAGAGCGAGATCCTGCACTACGGCGATCGCCACCTCGAGACTAGAGCGAGCGCGTAAAAGTTCTTCGCGGTTCTCACAGTTCTTAATCCGCTCCACGAGTTCGAACAGATCAATGACTGACTGAGGGTACGGGGTGAACCCATCGTTGGCGGTTCGCAGTTGGTCATCGGAGCGCGGATCCAGCCAATGGACCAAGTCGTCGCGACTGTCCATGTGTAGCGCATCATGCACCTTCGAGTTGATACGCACTGGGTTGTCCTCCGTGTCCGCAACAAAACCGGTGGCCCGCCAGGTAACGGTCGCGGGCACATCGTCTGGATCGGAATACACGGGATCCCATTGCTTCCACGGCATACCCGCAGCTATCTCGCTCACCCAAAATTCGCCCGCGCAGAACACGTCCCACTGGCCCATGCGCTCCCACGATTCCGCAAGAAATTTCAGACCACGTTCAACGTCTTGTGTCACGGCGAAGCTCAGCACCTCTGCCTCGGGTGCACCATCGAGGGCATTATTAAGTGTTTCCAGGCCTTCAGCCACTGCGGTGGCGTCCAAATCCGTGCGCACAATGGGACCAATGCGGAAAGCTTGCTCCCCTCCCTTCCCTCCGTGCCGGTTCTTCACGGGAACCATCCCGATGAACACGAGCGATTCAGTCGGTCTGAACCCCAGAAGAGCTGGAATGGCAGCGATTAAATTGTCGATGGAGTGGCCGATGTCGATGGGGTGCTGTTGGAGCGTAGAGGTGGTCTCGTCGTGGAACGGGTCCACAAGTTGCGGGGGAATACTTGGCGTAACGGGTGAGTTGAATGGGTCATCAGCGGAGCAGAATTTCCTCATGCGGGCGATCATTCACGAGAGACAGGTTTTCTCGCTGCCCCGGAGTCACATCGACGCACGAGCCTGTGGATAGCTGGCGCTTGTGAATGTCTACGAAAGCCAAAGGGCCAGCTGGCCTTATTGGCAATCATGACCACAGATTCTCTGCTGGTAGGATGGACAAACAGCGTCCGAGGGAAGGGAGCGCACGTGAATTTTTACCAAGATCGCAATGACCATGGCCATAATCGCATGTACGAATTGGCATACCCAGCGCCGATCCATGCTGAACAGGGCCTCAACGGGGAAAATAACAACCTTCCCATGGTGATCGCTCTGCAGGGTTATGCCGACGCCGGGCACGCCGTGGCGGAGGCAGGAACCCACCTGCTTCACGCCCTTGAGCACGAGACCCTGGCTCGATTCAACGTCGATGATTTGATCGATTATCGTTCCCGGCGACCAGCGGTGACCATCGAGGACAACCACGTCTCCTCGCACGAGCCGCTGGAACTCAATCTCTATGCCATGAAAGATGTGCAGGGATCGCCGTTCCTCCTCCTGGCAGGCCCCGAACCAGACCTCAAATGGGAGGCATTCAGCGACGCGGTGGTCGAGTTGGCAGAGCGGGTGGCTGTGAACCGAGTCGTGACGTTGTACGCAGCGCCCATGCCCGTTCCCCACACCCGGCCACTGCTCATTTCCGCCCACTCCTCCGATCCCAATCTGGCGCGTCAATATCACTCCTGGGATGCGCGAATGCTCATCCCAGGCGCTGCTTCCCTCGAGGTTGAGCGCAAGTTCACTGAGCTCGGCATGGATGCCATCGGGATTACCGCGCACGTGCCCCATTACATCGCGGCCTCCGAATATCCTTTGGCAACAAAGCGGATCCTGGAGGCGGTGACGGACCTCACTGAACGGGATCTGCCACTCAAGTCTCTCGAGGGAGACATAGAGAAGGTCGAGGAGCAGCTCGCAGAACAGGTCGGCGAGTCCCACGAGATTGCCACTGTGGTGGGCGCGTTGGAGCGACAGTACGATCAAGAGGTCGAGCGCCTCGAAAAGCGTCGCCAGAACTCCCTGCTGGCGCCCGGGCAATCAATTCCCACGGGAGACGAGCTCGGAGCGGAGTTCGAAGAATTCCTTGCCGCGATGAGCAATGAAGACCAGCCTGACAATCCAGAAGAAGACGAGGATCACTAGCCCCGATGGGTGCCGCGGCAGAACTTGCAGACCTCTTGCCAGACCTCGACGAGGTTCCGGAATCTCTCGTAGATGACGCCATCCTGCAATCGTTCCTAGGGTGGGTCAGTGAACGTGGCATTCAGCTGTACCCCGCTCAAGAAGAGGCTGCGACCGCGCTGGTGGCGGAGGACCACGTCATTCTGTCCACGCCGACGGGGTCAGGCAAGTCCATGGTCGCCATGGCTGCCCACTTCATTGCGATGGCGCGTCATCAGCGCAGCTTCTATACCGCGCCCATTAAGGCACTGGTGAGCGAGAAGTTCTTCGACCTCTGCCAGATATTTGGGCCAGAAAACGTCGGGCTCATGACCGGGGATGCCACCGTAAACGGGAACGCCCCAATCGTGTGCGCTACGGCAGAAATCGTGGCGAATATTGCTCTGAGAGATGGAGCAGATGCAGACATCGACCAGGTAATAATGGACGAATTCCACTACTACTCAGAGCCTGACCGCGGGTGGGCGTGGCAGGTTCCGCTGCTTGAGCTGCCGAATGCTCAATTCCTGCTGATGAGCGCGACGCTGGGCGACACATCATGGTTGCAGCGTGATCTGAAAGAGCGCACCGGCCGGGAAGTCAGCTTGGTCACCGGCAGTGTTCGTCCGGTGCCGTTGACATTCCACTACGTCTATTCCCCGCTCCACGAGACCATCAGCGACCTCATCGACAACGGGAAAGCTCCGATCTACGTCGTGCACTTTGCTCAACGCGAGGCGATCGAGACTGCGCAATCGCTCACGAGCCTGAAGCTGGTCGATGACGAGGCCAAGAAGGCCATCGTCGAGGAGATCGGGAACTTCAGATTCACTACATCCTTCGGCAAGACCCTGTCGCGATTACTGCGACGGGGCGTTGGGATCCACCACGCTGGACTGCTCCCGAAATACCGCCGGTTGGTCGAGCGGCTCGCTCAGCGCGGCGTGCTGAAGGTCATTTGTGGGACCGATACCTTGGGTGTCGGCATCAATGTGCCAATCCGCACTGTTCTCTTCAGCGAACTGGCTAAATTCGATGGCATTAAGCACCGCACCCTAAAATCTCGCGAATTCCATCAAATCGCGGGTCGTGCGGGACGGGCCGGTTTTGATACCGAAGGCACGGTGGTCGTCCAAGCGCCTGAGCACGAGATTGAAAACTATCGCCTCCGGCAGCGGGCAGGAACTGACCCAAAGAAGCTGAAAAAGCTTCGAAAGAAATCTGCCCCCGACGGACGGGCTTCGTGGAGCGAATCCACTTTCGATCGGCTCACTACCGCCGAGCCCGAGGAGCTTGTCAGCCAGTTCCGGATGTCAAACTCCATGCTTCTCAACCTGATTGCACGCAGGGGGTGGTCTTACAAGGCGATCCGCCACATCCTGCGGAGCAATCACGATACCCGGGCAAAGCAGAACAAATCGATTCACCAGACGATCGGCCTGTATCGCGGCCTCCTTGCGGCCGGAATCGTGGAAGAAATCCCCAGTAGCACGCCATCGGGCAAAGATGCCCAGCTCACCCGCGATCTTCAGCGTGATTTCGCTCTGAATCAGCCGCTGTCCCCATTCGCCCTCGCAGCGTTGGACTTGCTAGATCCTGAATCCGAATCATTCACTCTGGACATCATCAGCACGTTTGAAGCCGTGTTAGATGACCCTCGCCAGATCCTCACCGCTCAGCAGAAGGCCGAGCGATCCGAAGAGCTCGCCGCGCTGAAGGCCGAAGGCGTGGATTACACCGACCGCATGGCAATTCTCGAGGACATCACGTGGCCCCAGCCGCTGCAAGAATCCCTCGAGGATGCATTTGAAACCTTCGCCAGCGGCAACCCCTGGGCCCGTGACTTCGACATTTCCCCCAAAAGCATCGTGCGGGACATGATCGAAAAGGCGATGACATTCTCCGACTTCGTATCAACGTACAAAGTCAGCCGGTCCGAGGGTGTCCTGCTCCGCTACCTCACCGATGCGTGGCGTACCTTGGAACATTCCGTGCCCGCCGAATACCGCACCGACGAGCTCGAGGACATTCTCACTTGGTTGGGTGAGCTGATCCGCCAAGTCGATTCCTCGCTCGTCGACGAATGGGCAGCCCTGAGCAGCCCCGATTCTCCCCTTTCTGAGGACCAGGTACAAGAACACGCCTTTGGAGTGGAGAACTCTTCCCAGCTTTCGTCGAATCCCCGCGCTCTTCGTCGAATGGTTCGCAATCACTTCTTCCGGCACGTGGAGTTGTTTGCCTTCGAAAGGGAGCAAGCCCTCGAGGACTTGGATGCCTACTTGGACAATCCACCAGACTGGCCGACCGAAATGGACCATTACTTCGAGGAATATGCGGATATTGGCTTGGATGCAGATGCCAGGTCGAGCGACCTGATCTTGATCGACGCCGGATCCGATGGGGGTCAGGCTTCGAGACAATGGAAGGTGCGCCAGATTCTTTCCGATCCCGAAGGCGATCACGGCTGGGCGTTTGAAGGCACCGTAGATGTGGACGCCACCGATGAGGCCGGGGAAGTTCGCCTCAGTTCACTTGAGGTCATTCGCGGTTGAGGTCGCCCCTAGTCCAGCACCACCCCTGCGGGCTACACTCCAGTACCACCCCTGCGAGCCACGGAGCTATTTTAGTTTCAAGAGTCGTTTTGCCTGCAATTCCTGACTCCTAAATGCGCGGTACACAAAGTCGGACATGAGTGATGCCTGCTCAGCCCGCACTGGAGAGGATCGATACGCGATGCCCACACGGCGATGCGCTTGAGCCGACGCCGCAAACGTCCCAAAACCTAAATTGTCGATGTGCGCGACCGTCGGAATCGCGCTGATGGGGATGACCGTTGCACCCGTGCCGGAGGCGACCAAACGGCACAGTGTTTCTAAGCTTGTGGCCTGGGAAATGCTGTGGTGCTCACCCGCCTCAGTGATGTGCGGACTCAACCTCACAACACTCTCTCTAAGGCAGTCACCCCCGTAGAGAAGAATGGTGTTGGCGTCCTTGAGCTTCTCTACAGGGACCTGCCGTGCCCCCGCCAGCTTATGGTCTGCGGGTATAACAAGTACCAGTACTTCATCAAAGCTCTTGGTGAGCTCAAGTCCTTCAATGTCGGCGGCAGATCCCACGACGGCCAAGTCCATGCGGCCGTGACGCAATGAATCGATCAGATTGTCAGAGCGATCTTCAGAGAAGGACAGCCCCTCATTGATGCCTTCGTCCTGCGCAGCCTGCACGAGTCCCGGCAGCAAGGATGGCGCGATAGAGGGAGCTAGCCCGACGGAGAGATGACCAGAAAACTCCGAATCGGAATCCTGTGCCAGAGAAATAAATTCACTGACATTTTCGAGCACTTTCTGCGCATATGGCAGCAGTTTTCTACCGACCGGGGTAACAAAAACCCGCCTCGTCGACCTTTCAATAAGTTGCACGCCCAATCCCTGTTCTAGGGCGGATAAGGCCTGCGACAACGACGGTTGGGAAATGTGCAATTGATTAGCCGCTGTACCGAAATGACCAAACTCGGCTACCGTTGCGAAGGTCCTCAACTGGGCAAGGGTCGGTCGGTACTCTCGGCGTGTCACATCTCCAGCATAGCTGAAAATTAGTTAATCCCTACTAGATACAAGGGAAAGACTATGCTTACTACCTGCGCAAACTTTAACTCACGCGAAAACTCGCACGCCCTTCGAACGGATTGACAGCTCCGGTGAGGGCGCGTGCATCGCCCTTATACACCACCTGATACAGACCCGGCTCGACTCCCGTACTGTCCCATTCGCAAATAGCTCGAGTAGTACCCAATTCGCTGCGGAAGGTAATTTGAGTGCTTTCCGAGGAATCATTGGCAATAACTCCCCCAGCTTCATTCTCAACCGTGAGATATCCCTCTCCGTGGCGGAGATTATTGTTGGGATTGGCCCCGACAAATTCTACTCGAGCGCTCTCCCCTGCTCTAATCTCCGCAGGGGATGCGAGAACGTCACCGAAGTTCTTTCCCAGTGGGGGCAAATCCAGCCAGGGATTGCCAACGGGTGAGGCTGGGATCATCCCAGTCAGGTCACCGGCTGGTTCACCGACGTCCACAGGCTCACCCTCCTTGAGGGCTTTCGCTAGACCGTGAAAAACCTGCTGGAACGCGGGAAGTTGGTTCCTCCCAAAGATGGTTGCACCGCCCTCATAGTCCTGTTGGTCATATTCTTCCGGGGTGGTCAGGTAATGACCGTATCCATTCACATACCCCTGAACAATGACGAGATGTATCGGAACATCCAAGGCCTCAGCGATCGTTCTGCGAATTCGTAGTCCGGAGGTAATCGTCGGTTCAAACCCGAGGGACGCGATCACCAACCCGCCCAATCGGTGGATGGCGAATCCGTGCGTCTGCTGGATCATTCCCGGCACATATCCCAGGGGTAGCAACATCTCTTTCGGATCCTGCAACTCGTGCACCTCAGGCGGGATGATGACACGATCGAGTGCCTTTACCCAGGGGCTTCCTCCCCTCTCGGCCTCTTGGAAGCCAAGTATCGGCTCTCCGCCGCCATCTTCCTGGGAGGACGCTGCGAATGCGGCACCGAGAATCGCAGGGCTGGTAGCGCCAGGTTTGCCATCTGCCGTCCACGTGGCGTCCACCTTAATCGAGCTGCAATCGACCCACTGAAAGCGACCGTCAATTCCTCGGCTGGGAAGTGCATGACCAGTCCCGCCAGCGGAGACCCCCTCCATCATTCTTTCTCCGATGATGCGGCTGGAATCCTTAGAGTTCTGACCGGGACCTGTTTCCGGGGCTAGTCCAAGATTGGGAGTGATGTCACCGGGGGTGGCCTGCGCGAAAGCTGCAACAAAACCTGCGGCTTCAGGATGTCTATGGTCTACCCCGGCAGCCTCCTCGGTCGCCCAAGCGGCGTACCCCTTATTGTCACCGGATATAAGTTGGTATGTACTGGGCAAGCTGGTCGGGTGAACCGAGAACCAGTTGATCAATCCCACGTCCTTGCCACCACGGCGCACCCTCAATGTGATGGAGCGGTCA
This sequence comes from Corynebacterium falsenii, assembly GCA_001054945.1. Classification (GTDB taxonomy): domain Bacteria; phylum Actinomycetota; class Actinomycetes; order Mycobacteriales; family Mycobacteriaceae; genus Corynebacterium; species Corynebacterium falsenii_A. The sequence continues at coordinate 244,412 of JVKJ01000005.1, forward strand.
TCAATACCACCGGGGTTAACTCGCTTGTCCTCCTCGGGGTTTCGCTCGAAAGCCTGGTGCGACCGGTTCGTACTCGCGTTGGCCACGCTTGCTTCGGCGACGGATATATCTGCTGGAGCAACATCGTCGTGCGCTCGCACGATAGCGGCGACAATGCCCGCCACGTTGGCCTCGAAGGTGACGGGTCGGAACCCGGAGGTGGTGAGATCGACCATGAGGTGTTGGCTAGTTCCACCCGGTGCGACGTGAGTATGGGTGGCTTGGATCACCACGTTTTCCTGATTGTAGAGTCCGCCGTATGTAGACTGCAGGCGGCGCAGCACCTCCAGGTGAATGGACTGGAACATCAAACCCATGTCTGCGGTTACGTGCACAAAGCGGCGGCCAGAATCCGCATCATCGAACACAAACGCGCGTGCGTACTGGCGGCGCTGCAGCCCGGCAGAAGTTTGATCCGGAACTGCGTATCCGTTCATGCCCGCTCCCCACGGCTCCCCTGTCATGTCGGCCATCCCGCGGCCGACCTTAAAACCGCTATGCGCATTTTCGTCCACGGTAGAGCCACTTTCCCCCTCGACAGCTTGGGCGACGCCATCGTTTGCGGTACTCCACAGCACAGTCCCCGTGAGAGCAGCGACCCCCTGGAGGAATGACCGTCGTTTTATATCCCGCGTCGCCGTGGCTCTTGGTAGCTGGCTTACGTGGCATGGAGATGGAGCTTCGTCGCGCATTTCGAACCCTCTTGTCGGTCGGAGCTGCTGAAAACTGCAGAAGGACTTGCCGCAGCATACTTAGTTTGGCCGTCATAATGATATGCCACAATAAGTGACGTGCTGTAAGAATGCTACAAATCTGCGCATTTGTGCATGCATTGGGCCTCACCCCTGATTGCTAGGATGGCCGAGTGAGTACACCCCGATCAGGCAAAACCCCCATGCGAGACGTGCCACCGATTCACTTTCCTGAATCCCTCCCAGTGTCCGCCCGGCGGCAGGACATCATGGAAGCCATTCGGGAGAACCAAGTTGTCATCATCGCGGGCGAAACCGGATCAGGAAAGACTACGCAGATCCCGAAGATGTGCTTGGAGATGGGGCGGGGTCGAAAGAAACTCATCGGCCACACCCAGCCTCGGAGGATTGCCGCCAGATCCGTGGCGGAGAGAATTGCCGAGGAACTTGATCAGAAGGTGGGCACCCCTGAATCTGCCGTGGCATACAAGATACGTTTCGATGACACGGTCAGTGATTCCACCTGCATTAAGTTGATGACCGATGGCGTCCTGCTCAACGAAATTCAGCGAGACCGCCTATTGAGGCAGTATGACACCCTCATTATCGATGAAGCCCACGAGCGCAGCCTTAATATCGACTTTCTTTTAGGCTATTTGAAACGGCTGATTCGGCGGCGTCCGGACCTGAAGGTGATCATCACCTCAGCCACCATTGACCCCGAGAGTTTCGCGCAACACTTTTCCAACAGCCAAGGCGAGCCTGCGCCGATCATTGAAGTCAGCGGCCGGACCTACCCTGTTGAGATACGCTATCGCCCGCTTGAAACCACGCGCGTGGACCCCAATAATGGGGGAATTCATGTCGAGCAGACCGATCCCATCGACGGGCTGGTTAAGGCGTGCCGAGAACTGATCAACGAGGGGCCAGGCGACATCCTGTGTTTCTTTTCCGGTGAAAGGGAAATTCGTGATGCCGCCGAGGCCCTCGACTCAGCCCTAAATAATGGCAAGAAGACCACCGGCACGGCGATCGATATCCTGCCCCTATTCGGCCGCCTTTCCAATCAAGAGCAGCACCGCGTGTTCCACCGCGGGAAGAGACGGCGAATTGTGCTGGCCACAAATATCGCGGAAACGTCTTTGACGGTTCCCGGCATTCATTACGTCGTGGATACCGGCTACGCCCGCATTTCGCGGTATTCCCATCGCACGAAGGTCCAGCGCCTACCGGTGGAAGAAATCAGCCAGGCCAGCGCCAAACAACGGTCCGGGCGCTCAGGACGCGTGGCCGACGGCATCGCGATTCGCCTGTATTCTGAGGACAACTTCGAGGCGCGACCGGAGTTCACAGACCCTGAAATTCTCCGCACGCACCTGGCCAGCGTTATTCTCTCGATGGCTGCCCTAGACCTGGGTGACATTTCCGACTTTCCGTTCTTGCAATCACCCGACCGAAAGTCCATCCGCGATGGGGTGGCCCTCCTGCAGGAACTTTCGGCCCTCACTCAAGATAAAGTTCCCGCACTCACCGAGATTGGCAAATCACTGGCGCGGATCCCCACCGATCCCCGTCTGGCTCGGATGTTGGAAGCTGCACGGGGGCAGGAAGCGCTGCACGTCGTCACGGTGATCGTCGCGGCACTGTCGATTCAGGACGTTCGGGAACGCCCACTCGAACAGCAGGCGCGTGCAGATGAGCTCCATGCGCGATTCAAAGCCGACTCCGATTTTGTGTCCCTCATCAAGCTTTGGAACTACCTGCAGTCACAGAGGCGAGAACTGAGTGGAAATCAATTCCGCAAAATCTGCCGGGAGGAATTCATCCACTACGTTCGCGTTCGTGAGTGGATGGACCTGGTCCGGCAATTCAGCAATATCGTTCAAGATCTGGGCTGGATTTCCTCGCGAGAAGCAAAGGAATTCTCCAAGCCGATCGACGAGGCTGACTTGAATGAGGAGGCCCTGCACCGGTCCATTTTGGCCGGGCTCCTCACACACATCGGCATGCGGGAAGGGAATTCTAAACAGTTCCTGGGCACTCGCAATAGCCACTTCGTTGTGCACCCTTCCTCCAACTTGTCGAAAAAGCCTCCTCAGTGGGTCATGGCGGCAGAGCTCGTCGAGACCTCGCAATTATTTGCGCGGGTTAACGGACCCATTTCACCGGAGTGGGTTGAACAGATTGCGCCCCACATGATTAAGCGCAACTACTCGGAACCTCACTGGTCTTCACAGAGAGGCGCGGCCCGGGTGCACGAAAAGGTGTTGATGCTGGGTTTGCCACTTGTGGCGGACCGCGTCGTGAATTTGGGACGCATCGATCGGCCCTTGGCTCGCGAGCTCTTCATCCGACATGCACTTGTTGAAGGAGAATGGAAAACTCGGCACCGCTTTTTCAAACACAATAAAGAGCTGATTTCCGAGGCTTCTGTGCTTGAGGAGAAAGCACGCCGACGGGACATCCTCATCGATGATGATGCCCTTTTCGAATTCTATGATCAGCGAATTCCGTCCACTGTCGTCAGTTCACGGCACTTCGACTCGTGGTGGAAAAAGAAGCGTCACGAATCACCGGATCTGTTGAATTTGAGTTTGGACGCGCTCATCGACTCACCCGACGGAGCGGAAGCTGCAGATGAGTTCCCCGATACGTGGCGACAAGGCTCGCTAGAGTTTGAGCTGTCGTACGTGTTCGAACCCGGCAACGACCGCGACGGCATCACCATGCGGATCCCCTTGCCATTGTTGGCAGGTGTGGAATCATCCAAGTCGGAATGGCTCGTGGCGGGCATGCGCGAAGAGCTCGGCATTGCCCTTATCCGAACTCTTCCCAAGGCGCTCCGAACCAGCGTGGTACCGGCCGCAGTCTTTACGCGGGCAGCGCTTCGAACGATGACACCATTTCAGGATTCGTTTTCCACCGCCTTCGCGGACGCACTTCGCTCCCTGGGAGGCAACGGAATTAATGCGACCGATTTCGATTGGTCAAAGGTTCCAGGGCACCTTCGAATGAATTTTGCGGCCATTGATAGACGCGGCAAGATCATCGATCAAGACCGCGATCTCGAAGCCCTTCAGTCGCGTCTATCCGGATCTGTCAACGACGCGATGGCGCAAGCCACCGCGCGTCATGCCACAAAATTAACCAAGGGACAGGCAGCATCCGCATCTTCAGAGCGTGGAAAGAAGCACAACAAAAAGACACGCCAGCCAAAGCACGCCGGTAGTAACACCGGGGGCGTTCTCGATTCAGCCCCGTCCTGGACTTCTGACAGCCTCGGGACGATTCCGCAGACAGTGAATTCGACAGTCGATGGACATCAAGTCGTCGCTTACCCTGCCTTGGTCCTCAAGACGGATTCTGGGGAGCGCAACTTCCAGCTGCGGGCCTTCCCTACCGAGCAAGCGGCAGCTGCGCAGCAGTTTAAGACTGTTCTCGACCTCCTTCTCGGGACTGCCAATGTTTCCACGGCAGCTATGATCAAGGGGCTGCCCTTGCGCCAGCGGGTCGCTTTGGAGTCATTCCCCGAGGGCGGTGTTTCAGCCATTGTTGGGGATGCGGTTACCCTCGCGTGCCGGAAGATTTTGCTCGACCGTGGTCCCGTCATTCGCGATCCCCAGAAATGCCAGGAGGCAATCGATGCATCCCGTAAATCCGTGGCTGGAATTGTCCGCCAGATCGTAGTTACCGTCGCTCCGGCCTACCTCGCCGTCGCAGATATGAAACAAGAACTGGACGGCTGGTCTGGGGAGGCAATTGACGACATGAAGGCACAACTGGACTTCTATGTGAGCCACCATGGCTTGGCACGACACGGCTCGGACCACCTACGCCACGTTCCTCGCTATGTCGAGGCCATGCGCGCTCGTTTAGAGATGCTCAATTCCGATCCCGACAAGGAAGAGGATCTCGACGCAGAGGTCCAGCTCGCCGTCGAAGCGGTAAACAGAAAGCTGAAGAGCTTGCCCTCCTCACGAGCTGCTTCACCCCAAATTAAGGACATCCGCTGGATGATCGAAGAATTTCGGGTGAGCTTGTTTGCGCAGCACCTCGGAACGACTCGTAGTGTCTCTCTCCCCCGGATTCGTAAGGCCCTCAATAAGGTCCACTAGGTACCGCACCCCGCAGCTGGTCAGTCGAAAACCTTCGGGCTGTATGTCATCAGAGACAAGCCTCATAGCCGTTTGCGGTGAGCCAGCAAGCTCTCGATTTCTTCTTCGAAGTCTTCTGCAGAACTGAATGACTTGTACACAGAAGCAAATCGAAGGTAAGCCACCTCGTCAAGGGTTCGCAACGGGTCCAGTATCGCGAGACCAATCTGATGAGCTTCTACCTGTGACCCGTGATGGGCTCTAACGTTTTGCTCCACTTCGTGAGCCAATCGCTTCAGAGCATCCTCGGACACGTTCCTCCCCTGACACGCCCTACTGACCCCCCGAATAACTTTGTCCCGACTGAACTCTTCCGTGACCCCGTTGCGTTTGGTCACAAGGAGGACAGACCGTTCGACAGTCGTGAACCTGGTTTTACATCGGGTGCATTCCCTTCGTCGCCGAATGGCAATTCCCCCTTCAACTACGCGGGAATCAACGACGCGAGACTGTTCGAAATGGCAAGACGGACATAACACAGCCCTAGTCTATTGAGGATCGACGCTTCTGTGCACACTCGTACCATTATCTGCAGGTGCGGGCTCGGGGGCGTCCCCAATCATGAGCGGACTCAGACCCAAGCTCAGAACAATGGTGCTCAGCGAGATCAGCACACCCCCCGGGGACTCCACGATCATTTTCACACGACGACTCAATCGTTCGATTTTTGTCAGTCTCTTGTCGAACGAATGGACACTTGGGGATTCAATGATGCGATTGCGCCGTCGCCGATCGGAATCGCGGGGAACGACCGCAATTCCTTGACCTCGGGTGTTCGAATTCCACTCACCCGGTTGACGTCTCTTAGGTCGCCAAGGTTCGTACAACAAACGTGTGGACTCATGTGGGACCCCCGGCAAAACGCGCTGTCGGTGAACCTCAGGAACCTTCGTGTTAGTCCCGTACTCTGTGGTGTTCATTATCGTCATATCAATCACGCTTTCTTGTGCCTTAACCGTTGTTACGAAGTGAATCATGCGAGACCGACAAACGTCCGGCGCCTATCGAACAACTAGGACAGGTGTTCTATTTTTCGGTACACCCGAGAATCTAGCACGCTTGTTCGATAGGTGTCCATAATTGGTCGCTATTTCTTTCGAACACCTGACGCACTCTGAGTATTTCGCCATGTATGCTGTGAGTGATCAGGGCCAGGAGAATGCCGGGGCTTCGAGAGAACAAGAGCAGTCGCTGAATAGACGAGGAGCTTAGGGTGGATACCACAGCAAATGACGACGCGCACAAGCCAGGTCGGAAGGGCGCCAAGCGGGAAGCCACAGTAACCTCGCTGGAGGATGCGCCCCGCCGAAAGCGCGGTCGCCCGCGAAAGACTGAGGCAGAGAAGGCAGCGACGCGTGCCGCGAGAGAGCAGCGGAATCGGGAAAAGGGCGCCTCCGGAAAAAATGGTCTCACTGAAGCCAGCTCTCCAGCGGTCAAGAAGCTCACAGACCGCCAGCGTCGCATCCTCGAGTTCATTCGTGACTATCGAACTATTCAGGGCTACCCACCGAGCATCCGCGAAATCGCAAACTCCGTAGGTCTGCAATCAACCTCGTCAGTCTCCTACCACCTCGCGCAGCTCGAAGAGCGAGGGTTCCTGCGCAGGGAGGATAAAAAGCCCCGCGCGTTCGACATCAGCGGATTCGAAGGAAGTTCTGAGGACCTTTCTGCCCGCCCCAAGCCCGGCAAGCGCTCTAAACCACTCCCCACTACACAATCGGACCAGCTCCCAGAAGCGACCTATGTCCCCGTTGTGGGACAGATCGCTGCGGGCGCGCCCATCACAGCCGAACAAAATGTCGAAGCCCATTTCCCGCTGCCTGCCGAGCTAGTGGGCAGCGGAGAACTGTTCCTCGTTCAAGTCGTTGGGGAATCTATGCAGGACGCCGGAATTTTCAACGGCGATTGGGTTGTCGTTCGCTCACAGTCCCAGGCTGAGCTCGGAGATTTTGTCGCTGCCATGATCGATGGAGAGGCCACCGTCAAGGAGTTTCATCGAGACGCCGACGGTGTGTGGCTCCTACCTCACAACGAACTATTCGAGCCCATCCCCGCCGAGGAAGCCCAAATTTTGGGTAAGGTTGCCGCCGTCTTGCGCAAAATCTAAATCACGTAGTGGAGCCCTCCCATGAAGTCAGCTGAAAGGCAGAGGCAAATCGCGTCACTCGTTGCCGTTCACGGTCGAGTTACTGTCATCGGGCTAGCCAGCCAATTCGGCGTCACCGCGGAAACCATCAGGCGCGACCTCGCTCGACTGGAATCACAAGGGGTGCTTTACCGCGTACACGGTGGCGCTGTCCCGACAAGGGGCTACCGCACGGAAAACACACCCATTGAACAGCGGCGACTAGCTGCCTCCGAGTCCAAGAAGGCGATTAGGACCGCCGCGCTGGATTACCTTCCCCAGGGCGGCGGGACGATCTTTCTCGATGCTGGTTCAACCACAGGGCTGATGGCAGAACACATTGCCACGACGGGGGTTGCTGAGCTCGACCGCGCAAGGGAACCTCTCAAAGTCGTCACAAACTCCTTGCACAATGCTGCTCTCCTTGCGCAAACCACACAATGCGACGTGCAGCTTCTCGGCGGCCAAGTCAGATCGTCCTCCAAGGCCACCATCGGGGACGTTGCCTTGCGGACACTCGGAGGTCTCCGGGGAGACGTGGCATTTATTGGAACCAATGCGCTCACGGTGGAACACGGCCTTTCTACTCCAGACAACCACGAGGCCGCGCTCAAGCGCGCGATGCTGGTCCACGCAAAAAAGGTGATTGCGCTGTGCGATTCCACCAAGCTAGGCATTGATTACCTGGTCAGTTTCGCGACACTATCCGAGGTTGACGTCCTCATCACCGATCAATACGCTCCCCCATCCTTTGTTCGGTCGCTCTCAGACGAAGGATTGGACGTCGTCATTGCTCAAGGGGACTAGAGTGTCTCGCCCGCAGCTGACGGCTCCCCTTCATCAACCACGAATGCAGACAACTCCCGCGCAACTTGGGTGGGCAAGCGCACGTCAATGACGGTTCCTGCCTCGTCATAGCGTTCTCCCATGACCGTTCCCAAGTCGTGAACGCGCGCCACAATGTCACCACGATCGAAAGGCACACGGAGAGTCACAAAGGAGTCCAGCGTGTTCAGGAACAGCTCTAGCTGTGTCTCAAGCTCCCCGATGCCTTCCCCCGACGTGGCGGACACAAAGATTGCTCCATCAAGCCTGTGGCGAAGTTCCGCCAGCACCAAAGGATCAGCCTTGTCAATTTTGTTGACGACAAGGATCTCCGGCGGTGCTGATTCTCCAGTTTCTTCGACAATCTCGCCGATCACTTTATTCACTGCCGAGATTTGTTCCATGGGAAAAGGATCAGACCCGTCCACCACATGCAGCACCACGTCTGCTGCCATCACTTCTTCAAGGGTCGATCGGAAAGCTTCCACCAGCTGCGTGGGCAAGTGTCGAACGAACCCAACCGTATCGCTGAAGACAACCGAGCGGCCATCGGCCAACTGAGCCTTTCGGGTAGTGGGATCAAGAGTCGCGAACAGGGCATTTTCCACCAGCACCCCAGCACCGGTCAACGCATTGATCAGAGATGACTTCCCCGCATTCGTATACCCGGCAATTGCCACCTGCGGAATTGCTGCGGCGTCGCGGCGCATGCGCTTCACATCGCGCGACTTCTTCATCCCCGCGATTTCCCGCCGTAGCTTGGCCATCTCCGCACGAAGTCTCCGTCGGTCAGCTTCAATTTTGGTCTCACCAGGACCGCGAAGCCCCACACCGCCGTTTGAACCTGCGCGTCCACCAGCCTGCCGCGACAGCGCGGAGCCCCAACCACGCACGCGGGTAATCAGGTATTCCATCTGGGCCAGTGCCACTTGCGCTTTGCCCTCCTTGGACTTCGCGTGCTGCGCGAAGATGTCCAAGATCAACATCGTCCGGTCGATGACCTTCACGTCCAGGGCTTTTTCCAAGGCGATCATCTGTCCGGGGCTCAGCTCACCGTCACACACGACCGTATCTGCCCCTGTCTCGCGGACGATTGCCACGAGTTCTTCGACCTTGCCGCGCCCAATGTAAGTGCCGGAATCGGGCTTGTCTCGTTTCTGATAGATCATATCTGCAACGTCAGATCCAGCCGTTTCCGCCAGTGCGGCAAGCTCATCCAACCGCGCCTCGATTTGAGCGACTGACCCCTCCGTCCACACGCCTACCAGGACCACGCGCTCCAATCGCAACTTGCGGTACTCAACGTCGTAGCCCTCAGCTTGATCGTCCGTATATTGGCTGGTGCCGCGGGTGAGCCGGCGCAAGCTAGAGCGAGCCTCCAGGTCAAGCTCGCCGGTCGTTGGTGTCAGGTGCGCCGCCGAGGTCCCCTCCCCAGCTGGGATCGGCTGATCGTCAAAATCGAAATCTTCATCATCGTGGGTCATTGTGTTCTAGTTTTACACTGGCCCATGGCCTATTGAAAAACGTATGAAGCCTGCGATTATGGTGTGAAATATGATTCCAGAGCTCAGCAGTGTAGGCCTCGCATTCCCACAGTGGCAGGATGCCCTCGAATCCGCGTACGCCTCCGGTCATTTGGTAGTCGCCGGCGAGGTCAACGGGGGGCAACTGCTTCAATATGACGATGCTTCTGGCAGCCGACTGATGATCCTCGCCGCTCCCCCGTTTGGTTCGTTCGCCAGCCTTTCCAGCGGTATCCCCCACGTCGCCCACGTCTCCATGGTCAATGACGTCATCGGAGTCATCGACATCGTTTCTGATTCGCCAGCCCTCCAGACCGCTGGGCAAGACGCCCCGGTCCTCGCCTCCGTCACTGCCACCGTGTGCCAGGGTCCGCTCATTGTGGACGCCGGCGATCAGCAGTATCAGCAGATCAGCCTCGCTGCGCTGGCCAGCGATGTGACAGTGTCACAGGTAGCGCCGGACGTCAGTGCCGCGAGCGCACTCCCGGTGGGCAGCGTGGAGCCCACTGGACTACGCGATCTGAACTCCGGCGCTGCAGCGCCTCATGCCGGCTCCCGAATCTGCGTCGCGGCCGATTCTGTGGAGGCGAGAACCTCCCATCTCACAGGACAAAAGTTCTATGTCGCCACGGTGCGCAATCCCTTCGAATTTTCCCTGGCCCTGCCAGCCTCTGCCCTCGACACGCTCGATACGGGCGCATCAGCAGCGCCGATATACGTCACCGGCACCGTGCAATTTTCGGGAAGCATCCAGGACCCCGCCGGCTGTTCCGGGGACAGCTGCGGATGCGGCGACTGCGGCTGTGGAGGCCATTAGTCGCAAGGGCAACGGACAATGAGGCAAAGACACGCAGCGGTCCGCTAGTTCGGCGAGACGGTGACATCCCCTCTCGCCACAATCCGCGACGGTCCGCGCAAGGTTGCTCCGTCATCCGTGACGGTCACTTCTACCTTCCCGCCCGGAACATTCACCTCGACAGAACCAGTCTCAATGCCCGCGTCCGCCAGCGCAGCCACAGCTGCTGCGACGGTGCCCGTTCCACAGGAACGTGTCTCCCCAACCCCGCGTTCATGCACGCGCATGGACACGCGGCCTGCAGAATCTTCCGTTCCCCCTGTGGAGGTCAACGGCGTCACAATCTCAAGATTGACGCCCTGCGGGAAGAATGCCTCGTCACATTCCACGCTCCCTGCAAGGGGGAAATCCTGAAGCTGGGACTCATCCAGCTGGGGTAACACGCAAGCCAGGTGGGGATTTCCCACATTGATAGCCAGTCCCGCGACCTGTTGGTCCCCGACCTTCGCGGTCGATACACCGTCGACCACCGGAGTTCCCATGCCCACGCTGACTTCCGCATCAAAATCGTTCGCCGAGTGGATCCGCACGGTCTTTCGGCCTGCACGCGTGCCGACGGTCCAGTTCGTCTCTACTGGTTTCTCCTCCACGCCTACTGTCGCTAGGACGTGAGCGAACACGCGCACCCCGTTTCCGCACATCTCAGCGAGCGAGCCATCCGCATTCCGATAGTCCATGAACCAATCTTCGGGTTCTACGCCCTCAGGCAACGCTTCCAGCACACCCTTGTGTTGCAAAGCGCCGGCCGTGGCTACGCGAATCACGCCATCACCACCGACTCCCGCGCGACGATCGCACAAGAAGCGCACGCGTTCCTCGCTGAGCTCGATATGCACATCAGGATCGACGAGCACCACGAAGTCGTTTTCCGTTCCATGGGCTTTGATAAAGGGAAGGGAGGTCATGGCTTCCGAAGATACGCCATCGCCTGCTCAGTTACATCAGTGGCAGCAGCCGAAATCCAGTGAATTCGAGGGTCGCGGCGGAACCAACTTCGTTGACGCCGCGCGTAGCGCCGCGTCCCCTGTAGCGTCGACTCTTCCGCTTCTTCCCTTGTCATCGTCCCCTCGATGACGGACATCGCTTGCGAGTAGCCGATGGCCTTGCCCGCCGTCGAGTCCCTGGACAGTCCACGCTCGAGTAACGCGCGTGTCTCGTCGATAAGACCAGTGTCAAACATCGTTCGTACCCGTTGCTCGAGCCGTGGATTCAGCCACTCTGCGGGCGCCTCCAGCCCAATCAGGCGGGTCGCCCACCGGGTCGGCCGGTCCTTGGGCGGTTGACTGGCGGCAAATGGCTTTCCTGTCAGCTCAATGACCTCGAGAGCTCGGACGATTCGCCGAGGATCGTTCGCCTCGATCACGGAGGCCGCCGCCGGGTCGACGGTCGCCAGGTGCTGGTGAAGTTTTTGGACGCCAATGTCTTCCTGCACAGCCATCCAACGGGACCGTACGCGGGGGTCCGTGGGTGGGAAATCCCAATCGTCGATTAGGGCTTGGAGGTACATCATCGAACCGCCCACGATGACGGCTGTCCTTCCGCGGGCCCGAATGGCGTCCACATCCTTGATGGCGGAATCTCTGAATGCGGCGACGCTGGCGGTCTCCGTGACCCCGAGAGTGTCGATGTGATGATGGGGAATCCCCCGGCGCTCTGATGGTGGCGCCTTGGCCGTGCCGATGTCCATTCCCCGATACATCTGCATCGAATCGACGTTGACAATCTCCCCACCTAATGCCTCCGCGATGTCCAGTGACAATGCCGTCTTTCCCGAACCGGTCGGGCCGACGATGGCAACAGGCACAGGGGAGCCGTGGTCAGTCATGCGTACAAGACTAAACCTCGGTCCCCGGCAAAGGCACATCTGTCATAATGATCGAATAGAGACTTCACAATCTTTGCTAAGGATCCCACATATGACCGACTCGTCGATGAATCGTCCCGAAGGCCAGCGACCAGTACCTGGGCCGAAGCCCGGTGCCACCCCTCGCCCTGGCCCACGCGCTGGGAAAGCCCCTCACCGGCCGGCGGTGACAGCTGCTTCGCCTCAGACGATGCCGACGAACGACCCCAAAAAGTTTGGTCGAATTGACGAGAATGGCCAAGCCTATGTTCGCACGGAAAGCGGCGAGCGGGCGATTGGCGAGTGGAAAGCGGGAAGCCTTGACGAAGGCTATGCCCACTTTGGCAAGCGCTTTGACGATGTCGCTACTGAGATCCGCCTGTTGAGCGATCGCTTGCAGAACCAGCCCCAGGAGGCCGAGTCGATCCGGCAGGCGATTGAGGAACACCGGGAAGCGCTGGACTCCGCGCCCATCATGGGTAATATCCCCGCTCTGAAGAAGGTGCTAGCGGAGCTGCACGACCGCAGCTATGCAGCCGAAAAGCAGGCAGAGAAGAATCGAGCCGAGCGCCGCGACGCTGCCTTCGCCCAGAAAGAAGCGCTGGCTGCCGAGGCTGAGAGGATTGCCGCCGAATCGACGCAGTGGAAGGAGGCCGGTGACCGGCTTCGTTCGATTCTGCAGGAGTGGAAGCAGATCCGAGGAGTAGAACGCCACGCTGACGATGAATTGTGGAAGCGCTACTCCGGTGCTCGGGATGCGTTCAACAAGCGCCGCGGCGCCCACTTCGCGGAACTGGATCGGAACCGGGCAGACGCCAAGAAGACGAAAGAGCAGTTGGTTGACGAAGCCGAGTCCATTCAGAACTCGAAGGACTGGAATGCGACGGCGAAGCGATACGCGGAACTGATGCGGCAATGGAAGGCTGCTGGCCGCGCAACCCGAGATGTCGACGACCGCTTGTGGGAGCGATTCCGAAGTGCTCAGGACACGTTCTTCGACGCACGACGGGCTGATGCAGCGAAGAAAGACGAGGAGTTCGCGGAAAACGCACAGCGCAAGCAGCAGCTCCTCGATGAGTACGCCGGCAAGATCGATCCACACAAAGATCTGGAGCAAGCGCGCACAGCTATGCGAGAGCTGCAGGACAAGTGGGAGGAAATTGGCTTCGTCCCCCGAGATCGGATGCGCGAATTCGAGGACAAGATTCGCGAGCTGGAAGATAAGGTCTCCGAGGCGGCTGATGCCGAATGGCGGCGGACCGATCCCGAGGCTCAAGCTCGGGTGGACCAGTTCCGTTCGCGAGCTCAGCAACTATCACAGGAATCGGAAGCTGCAGCACGCAAAGGAAATGAGAAGAAAGCTGCAGAACTGCGCGCCCAGGCCGCCCAGTGGGAAGAATGGGCCGACACCGCGGCCGCAGCGGTGGAAATCTGACGTCGCCTTTCTTTGCTAGCCGCCAGCGGATTGCGCAGCTAGTCCTGAACTCGGCGCCGGCGATCCTTCACGCGACGACGACGATCGTCAACGATTTCTTCGTGCTCCCGAGGGACAATGCCCGTACGCAAGATTTGCTGGTGGGAGCGTAACTCATCATTGTGATGAGCTTCCTCGCGACGAGCACGAGCGAGTTGCTTTTGCAGTGGCGTTCGGCTTAACAGCAGCCAGGTCAGGGCACCGAAAAGGATCGTCATAGAGACCACCCCTAAGATCAGGCCGTACGAGGGCCCTGGGTGATCTCCTGGCTTGGTCTGACGCATCCACACGGATAACACGCTGTACCACCAGCCAATGCCGGTGAAAGCCCAGTTCACCCACCCCACGATCCACGAGCGGCTCACGATCGTGCCGATTGTCAGTAGGACACCGCCGATGAGCAGCAGGTGTGCGTAGACCCGCTCCGGAAATTCAATTCCGAGGTCCTTGGCCTGTGGGCTGTTGAACAGCACGTCGAAACCGAGCACGTCGCCGGAGTGCGGCAGAAAGATGGCGAGCAAGGCGCCCATCATGCCCAACACTATAAGGGGAAGCTGGCGGGTGTAGTCCACATTGCGAGCGGCCTTCCGCTCGGCGCCCCTCAGGTCGTCGCGGAACGGCGCCAGCTTGTCGGCAGAAGACCGCTCTGCTGCCGACTTGTCAACAGCCTCACCCTGAGCCGAGCCAGCGTCATGGTCAGTATTCTCTGCGCTCAACGGTGGATCACTCCCAGCTCGATTCTGGTCTCGTTCGCTTCGATGTTAATTCGTCCCACAGTGTCCACTATCGCACTGTCCGGCGTCACGGCTGTGCTCCGGGCCAATCCCAGAGACCACCGGCGCTGGTTTCGGCCTACCGAGACTCGGCATTCCGAGGCCGACGCCAATGGGTTGAGTCGTTGGCGTCCTCCCCACTTCGGACATGTCCCCCGCTCGAGTCTTTCGGTGCGAATGGAGACCGGAATCAGCGAGGAGAAAGTGTGGCTTCGCATCCGAAATGGTGACCTCTACGATGTCGCCGGGACGGACGTCATCGGTGGGGATGAAGTGGACGAGGCGTCCATCGCGGGCGCGACCCGACATGCGACCCGTGCGATCATTTTTCCTACCGCCGTCGGCCTGGACGAGGAGTTCCTGGCGGGACCCAATGAGCGCTCTGTTCTCTTCTTCAGAGATGGCCTCTTGAAGAGCAATCAGTCGTTCATAGCGATCCTGTACCACGTCCTTTGGGATCTGATCGGCCATCTCCGACGCCGGAGTACCCGGACGAGGTGAATATTGGAAGGTGTAGGCGCTGGCGAAACGGGCACGCCGCACAACATCTAAGGTCTGTTGGAATTCCTCTTCTGTCTCACCGGGGAAGCCGACGATGATATCCGTAGTAATCGCAGCGTGCGGCATCTGCTCGCGGACCTTGTCCAAAATTCCCAAAAACTTCTTCGAGCGGTAGGAGCGACGCATGTCCTTCAAGACCTTGTCCGACCCAGACTGCAGAGGCATGTGAAGCTGCGGACACACGGCGGGGGTCTCAACCATGGCCTCGATGACGTCATCGGTGAATTCCGCTGGATGAGGGCTGGTAAAGCGTAGGCGCTCGAGACCGTCGATCTCGCCGCAGGCTCGGAGCAGCTTAGAAAATGCTCCCCTGTCTCTTTCCATGCCCGGATCTGCGAAGTTGACCCCATACGCGTTGACGTTCTGGCCCAACAGGGTCACCTCCGTGACACCTTGCTCAACGAGGGCCTTGACCTCGGCAAGGATCTCTCCGGGGCGGCGGTCTTGCTCCTTCCCTCTCAGCGAGGGAACGATGCAGAAGGTGCAGGTGTTGTTGCAGCCCACCGACACAGAAACCCAGCCGGCATAAGCGGACTCCCGCTTCGCAGGAAGGATCGAAGGGAACTCCTGGAGGGAGTCCTCAATTTCCACCTCTGCGCGTTGGTTGTGAGCCGAGCGATCGAGGAGGGCGGGCAGAGATCCGAGGTTGTGGGTACCAAAGACAACGTCCACCCACGGTGCCTTATCAACGACGGTTTGCTTATCCTTCTGAGCCATGCAACCGCCAACGGCGATCTGCATCCCCGGATGCTCGTCTTTGACGCCTTTCATTTGCCCCAACATGCCGTAGAGCCGGTTATCCGCGTTTTCACGGACCGCGCAAGTATTAAAAACCACGACGTCTGGTGTCTGATCATGTTGCACCGGAGTGTAACCTGAATCTTCCAGTAGTCCGGAGAGTCTTTCAGAATCGTGTACATTCATCTGACAGCCGAAGGTCCGAACTTCATAAGTGCGTGGGTTCGATACTGGTAGCTTCACGGAGGATGATCCTACCCCTGGGTCATCTGAAGAAAAAATAATTAATTGCCCTATTTCCGCTAAGGAGAACACGTGCCTGCCACTTCCCTCACCGTCCTTTCCCAATCCCCTCACCAGGAAAAAGTAGCTGGTGAACTGAGTCAGATGGCGGAGCGCATCGTTCGCGAGCAATCGGGTCTGGGCGGCAAAGTACTCCAGGGTGCCTTTGCCGCGGGTCAGAAGTTCGATCCGGATATCGCTAACAAGGCTTCCGCACGCCTGCTTCCGTCCCTCCTCGAGAACTTGAATCCCATGTGGGCGAGCTACCAGGCCGATGGTGAGCCTCAGGGGTTTGGGGCTTACCTCAATGAGCATCAACCGGACTCCACGAATACCCTGCTATCGGTGCTAGACGACAACGCAGCCAAGGTTGACAACCAACAAGTCCAGAAAATCTACCGGTCCATCCGCGGGCGAGTGGAAAAGGTTGTGCAGGCGCACCTCACCGATCTTGGCGAGCTGCTGGAAAGCAACATGCGACAGGCCTAGGACAACTCGTCAATTCGGCCGTCCAGTGCTGCGCGGGCGGCCCTCATGCTCGCATCAGAGGGAAAACCCCTCCGCGCCGCGACTCCGACGATTCTTCGAAGGACCTTGTTGTACTCGTCCCGTCCCTGAGGCACCTTGGAAACCTGAGAAGCCTTCTTCCGCACCAGGGATTCAATCAATTCCAGTTGATCTTCCTGTGAGATCTGCTGCAAGGCATCCTCTATCAGAGGTCCAGCCACACCTTTCTGTTCGAGTTCGCGCCGCAGCACGGCCACCGATTTCTTTTGGTGTTCTGAGCGCTGCCGGACCCATTCCCTGGCGAAGGCGGCGTCATTAACCATTCCGCCGCGCTCACACCGCTCAATCACAAGATCGATGAGCTCATCGGGCGCATCTCTTTCCGCCAGCCGGCTACGCAGCTCGTAGACAGAGCGGGGACGGTGATTGATCAGGCGCTGAGCGTGAGCAATAAAGGGCTTCAGTGCCTCTTCCTGCTCCTCATCTACCAGGGCCGTCTCGGGACTACTCTCCCATTGCCGGATCGCTTCCTGAAGCGCCCGAATCTTCCTATTCTGATTCGTCGCCATCGAAGTTTGGCACGACGTCAATCGGCTTATCCTCGTCTGCTACTTCTTCCGTCTCGCTATTCTTGGATTGAGCATACGGCCCTACCTTCATGACACGCAGGATCCGATCTTCGAGCTCCTCGGCAACGTCTCGATTCGACCTCAGGAATTCCCGGGCCTTCTCTTTACCCTGACCCAGTTGATCGCCGTCGTAGGTGAACCAGGCACCCGACTTCTTGATAATTCCGGCATCCACACCGAGGTCGATGATGGAGCCCTCGCGGGAAATACCTTCGCCGTACAGAATATCGAACTCTGCGGTCTTGAACGGTGGCGAAACCTTGTTCTTGACCACTTTCATCCGCGTGCGGTTGCCCACAACATCGGCCCCATCCTTCAGCTGCTGGATTCGCCGGATGTCGCAGCGAACGGACGCGTAGAATTTCAGCGCCTTGCCGCCAGTCGTGGTTTCCGGCGACCCGAACATGACGCCGATCTTCTCACGCAGCTGGTTAATAAACACCGCGGTAGTGCCCGTCTGATAGAGAGCGCCGGTCATCTTACGGAGCGCCTGACTCATCAGCCGAGCCTGCAGGCCGACGTGAGAATCGCCCATTTCGCCATCGATTTCCGCCTTGGGAGTCAACGCCGCAACAGAGTCCACGACGATGATGTCGATAGCTCCGGATCGGATCAGCATGTCTGCGATTTCCAGCGCTTGCTCACCGGTATCTGGCTGAGAAACCAGCAACGCATCAGTATCCACGCCGAGCTTCGCCGCGTAATCAGGATCTAGCGCGTGTTCCGCATCGATGAACGCAGCAATGCCGCCCGCCCGCTGCGCCTCGGCAATGGCGTGAAGCGCCACCGTCGTCTTACCGGAGGACTCGGGCCCATACACCTCGACGACGCGCCCCCGGGGGAATCCGCCAATTCCCAGGGCGACATTGATGGCAATGTTTCCGGTAGAAATGGCGCTGATCGGCGGGCGCTTATCGTCACCCAGCCGCATCACGGCGCCCTTGCCAAAATCTTTCTCGATCTGGGCCATCGCCAGATCCAAAGCCTTCGACCTATCGGCCGTTCCGTTCGCTGCGGTTGTCTTTTTCTTCGGTGGCATTGCTTTCTTCGCCTTCTTCTTTCTGTGGATCTTCTTCAGGCGTTTCAGTCTGCGCCTCAGAGGAACACATCCTCGCTAGATTAGACCGAATAACCCCTGAATAGGTTCACGGTGTTTTATACCCTCCGAGTCTTTCACCAGACACTATACACGAACCTATGTTCGATAATTGATACTGCACGCTACGCCCTCTAATTCGACGTAAACCCCTGAATATCCTCCCCAAGCCTGCGCTGTTCGGGCACGTCGAAGTCGTCACAGAGCGCCCACCAGACTTCCCTGAGATCGGCACCTTGTTCTATTGCGGCCTGTGGGGTGACATTCCAACCACTCAATACGTGGCTGGTGGCAATCCACGCAGCAAAGCTGTCGCCGAATTCACCTTCCACCAGCCTTTCAAACTCTGCATGCCGCATAGGTGCTTACGCTAACACGATCTACCAACCCACCTGCCCAGCACCGACATACCCCCTCCCCGGGCGTCCTGAATTGAACACTGATCAACGCGGTTAGTTACCATGCATCCATGAAAAGCTTGAACATCACCGATGTCGCTGTCATGGCCGCCTTCGCGGCGCTGATCATCGTGCTCGGCGGCATCGCAGTTCCCATCGGCGGGCTCGGCGTCCCGATCGTCCTCCAAAACATGGGAATTATCCTCGCCGCCCTGCTCCTCGGCTCCTTGCGCGGCGGACTTGCTACCGCTCTCTTCCTCGCCGTCGGATTGGTTGGCGTCCCGAACCTAGCGGGCTTCAAACCCACGATCACCGCACTGTCCGGGCCCACCGTCGGCTACCTGGTCGGCTACCTGATTGCGGCTTTCGTCATCGGCGCGATCGCCCAGCGGGCGCCTCGTCGATCTGCGGCAAAGATCGCTACCTTCATCGTTGCGGGGCTTGTCGGAGTGATCATCATGTACCTCTGCGGCAGCGCTGGCCTCATGGTCCGGTTGGGCCTGAAGGCCCCCGAAGCACTCGCCTCCAATGGCCCCTTCATCATTGGTGATGCACTCAAGGTGGTATTCGCAGCACTGATCGCCTCCGCGGTCACCACCGCTGTGCCCAACCTCCTCCCCCAGCGCAAAGGATAGGTCCGAAGCGTGCCCCGGATTTCATTTCAGGACGCCACCGTCGTGGTCGATGGCCGCCGAATCCTCGACTCGGTATCTCTCGAATTGACCGAGGAGCGGGTCGGGATCATCGGGCCCAACGGATCTGGAAAGTCCACGTTGGCGCGGCTCATCAACGGCCTGGGGATGCCAACCTCTGGAGAGGTCTCCGTCGATGGCGCTCGCACCTCGCGAGAGGCAAAACGCATTCGCAGGCACGTTGGATTCATGTTCTCGGACGCGGACAATCAGATCGTCATGCCGTCGGTGTACGAAGATGTGGAGTTTTCCTTGCGGCGGCGAAAACTGTCGCGGGATGAACGTGCCTCGCGTGTCACCCGGGCACTGGACGTCGTAGGGCTCACCGGTCGCGAGAGACAGTCTCCACATCAGCTCTCCGGGGGAGAGAAACAGATGTTGGCACTGGCGAGCATCATGGTGCTCGAGCCGGATGTCATTGTCGCCGACGAGCCGACAACGCTATTGGACTTGAAGAATCGGGAGCGATTTCGACGGATGATTGCCGACGTGCCCCAGCAGGTCGTGATGCTCACTCATGATCTCGACATTCTCGCGGACTTTGATCGGGTCGTCTGTCTGGAGGACGGTCGCGTGGTGGACGACAGCGTGGAAGGCCGGGCACCTCGTGATGTGATTCGCGCTTATGTCGACCGCATGACCAAGGGCGAATAGGTATGCGCACGACCGCCATTACCCTGGGGCACTACTACCCCTCCGATTCTCCAGTGCACCGGATAGGGGCTGGAGTAAAAATCACCGCTCTCCTGGTCTTTTTGGTGATATCCAGCATCCTCGTTCGTTCCCCCGCTTTGGCAGGCACCTGCGCCGCAGCGATGGTGATCCTCTACGGGGTGGCGGGTATCCCATGGCGAGTAGCTTTACGTCAGCTTCGCGGCCCCGTCATCATCCTGGCGATCTTTGCCGCGCTGTTGTGGTGGCGCACAAGCGCGCAAGCTGCACTCACGCAATTCCTTCTCGTACTCGCGGCAGTAGCTGCCGCCATCCTTCTGACGTTAACCACTCGCATTTCCGCGATGATGGACGTGTGGGAGCGTTGGCTAACGCCCCTTGGCGCGTTGGGCCTTCCCGTTCAGTCAATTGTGCTGGCGCTCTCGCTAACCCTGCGCCTCGTGCCGCTGCAGGCCCAGGCGCTCCAAGAGGTTCTGGACGCAAGAAAAGCCCGCGGAGCGGGCAATTCGGTGCTGGCACTGGGGGTGCCGTTGATCATCAGAACCCTATTGCGGGCACGGGCGTTGGGCGAAGCGCTCGTCGCTCGGGGTGCGGGCGATTAGCTCGGTCAGAGTTCGCGCGCCCCAGCGCTGGCCTTGTTTATTCTCCCCGCAGTTCCTTCATGCGCTGAGCCACCGCATCATTAGAAACGCCGGACTGAGGCTGGCCCTGCTCGATGGACTGTTGCGCATTCCCAGATCCAACCTGCTTGTTGCCGCCCATCTCGGCACGGAGTTGCTCCAGCCGTGAGTGCCCAGCCATCTGGATCCCCGCCTGCTGCACCTCCATCATTCGGCCCTGGACGGAGTTTTGTGCGAGCTCGGATTGTCCAAGAGCATTGGCGTAGCGGCGTTCGATTTTCTCGCGGACCTGATCCAAATTCGGGGTGGAACCGCTGGTAATGGAGTTCATGGACTGGACGGATTCAGCCACGCGCTCCTGCATTTTGGCCTGTTCGAGCTGGCTGAGCAGCTTCGTCCGTTCGGCAGCCTTCTGCTGCAGCTGCATGGAGTTGCGTTCCACAGCCTGCTTGGCCTGCGCCGCTTGCTGCAGGGCCTGGTCGTGCATTCCCTTGAGGTCTTCCACGGATTGTTCGGCGGTCACCAGTTGTGCGGCGAATGCCTCAGCGGCGTTTTCGTACTCGACGGCCTTGGCATTGTCGCCCTCAGCCTGAGCCTTTTCAGAAAGCGAAATCGCCTGCTTGGTATTGGCCTGCAGCTTCTCAACTTCGGCGAGTTGCCGGTTTAGCTTCATTTCCAGCTGGCGCTGGTTACCAATGACCGCCGCTGCCTGCTGAGACAGTGCCTGGTGCTGACGCTGCGCGTCTTGAATCGCCTGCTCAATCTGAACTTTCGGGTCAGCGTTTTCCTCAATCTTGGAGTCAAACAGAGCCATCAGGTACTTCCAGGCCTTGCTGAACGGGTTCGCCATGAGCAGGTCTCCTTGTTGTCGGATTAGGTAATGCCGTCGAGCGAGTCGTCGAGGCGTATGAAAAATAAGAACTTAACGGGATTAGTGTAGCGAGCGCCTAAACAGTCCGCATGCTTGCCGCCAGCTCTGCCGCGGCCGCATCCAAAGTCATCATGGATGCCGATTCTAAGATGACGCTGGCCACGCTCACGCCCATGGCGTGGCACACGCTTGCCAGCAGTTCAGAGCTGACTTCCTTGCGGCCACGCTCCAACTCGGACAGATATCCGGGGCTCACGTTTGCGATCTTCGCCAATTCACGGAGCGTAAACCCAGACCCGACGCGAGAATCTTTCAGCGTGGCCCCAAGCGCTTCACGCAGCAGCGGCTCATCAGCCGGCATCGAAGCGCCCGAATTGACCTGTTCAGGGCGCGCAACCTCTCGCTCCCGCAGATTCTCCAAAACCATTGTATGTTGTGCCATCACATCTTCTAACGTAGGCAATTCAAACTTTGTTCCCTCGTAGTCGAACGGTGAGTGCAATATCTCGGTGACCACCTAGTGTACGTGAGGAGGTATCTCAGAATCCCCCGCATTGCGTCGAACGAGGGCTGCAACCTCGCGAATCGCCTTCGCGACTCCTGCGCGGCGAATCTGCTGGCGGCGTTCTTGTGGGGACGCCGTAGTGTGCCCGTTGTGAGACAACGGGAACACGTTGCCTTTCCCACTGCGGGAATCCCACAGCCCCACGAAGACATCCCCGACCTCGTGCCCATCTTGCGAGTCGGGGCCAGCCACCCCCGTCAAGCCCACGCCCAAGTCTGCACTGCAGCGCTCGGATGCGCCACGCGCCAGCGCGATAGCTACCTCCGGGTCCACAGCTCCGCTTTCAGCTAATAGTTCAGCATCTACTCCGGCCAACGTGCTTTTCAAGTCAGTGGCGTAGACAATGAGGCCGCCACGCAGCACCCGCGAGGCGCCGGGTACCTCAGCCACCGTTGACGCCAGCAATCCCGCCGTCAGAGACTCAGCCGTCGCCAACGTGACTCCGCGCCGAGCACACAGCTCCACACATTCCCGAATCTCAGCTGGAGAGATCACATTCTCTTCGTTCATCGCTTCGCACGTCCGGAATCAATCAAGTACTGCAAGCCGGTCACCACGGTCACCACAACGGCGAGGCCCATCGCAACCACCGCGATGGTGTGGCCCCATCCAGTAAGGGGCATGATGTACAGCCCCACCGCAAAAGTCTGTAGAACCGTTTTGAGCTTTCCGCCTTGGGACGCCGGGACCACCTTGCCGCGCCGCGCCAACCCCATTCGCCACACAGTGATTCCAAGTTCCCGCACCACAATGATCGCGGTCACCCACGCTGGAAGCTCATGGAGAATGTCGAGGCACACGAGCGCTGAGATCATCAGCGCCTTGTCGGCGATCGGATCGGCCAACTTGCCAAAGTCAGTGATGACCTCATACCGACGAGCCAAGTAACCGTCCAGCTGGTCCGTGAACATCAGCATGGCGAAAATGGCGAATGCCCACCAGCGATGTGATCCGCCGTGAGCCACCTCTTGCCAATTGCCCGTGCTCAACAGGATCCAGATCAACAACGGAATGAGTACAATCCGAAAAACCGTCAGCACATTGGGGAGGCTCGTGCCATGGACAAACCGACCGAAGGCCGATCGCTGCGCTTCGGTGCCATGTTCTTGTGGTGCCGCGTGAGTCTCCTGCACAGTCAATACCTTACGCTGCGTCCGCTCGCTTCTTTCCAACCGTCAAGCTCAATACCGTCGTGAGAGCAAGCACACCGACGATCACGAGCAATGACATCTCCACAGGGATTTCTGGAATATGTACGGTCTCCCCCGAATTGATGAAGGGCAGCTTGTTCTCGTGGAGAGCGTGCATAGTCAGTTTCACGCCGATAAACCCGAGAATGACCGCTAGTCCGTAAGACAGATACACCAACTTGTCCAGCAGCCCGTCCAAGAGGAAGTACAGCTGCCTCAAACCCATGAGCGCCAGCGCATTTGTCGTAAAGACAATATATGGCTCACTGGTGATGCCGTAGATTGCCGGGATCGAGTCCAAAGCAAACAGCACATCGATGAACCCAATGGACAACAGCGCGACGAACATCAGGGAAAATACCCGCTTGCCACCCTGCCGGAACCACAGCTGGTCAGAGCGGTATTCCTCGGCAACCGGAACCACCTTCCGGAGCCATTTGACGACGGCCATGTCATTAGGGTCCTGCTCCTCAGCACCGCGGACCTCATCGATGACGAGCTTCAGTGCAGTCCACAACAGGAACAACCCAAAGAGGTAAAACACGTCGGACCACGCGGCAATCACCGCAGCGCCAAGACCAATGAAGATCCCGCGCATCACCAGCGCCAGGGCGATGCCAATCAGCAGAACTTTCTGCTGATACTTTCGTGGCACCTTGAAGGAACTCAGAATCAAGGCGAAGATGAACAAGTTGTCCACGCTCAGCGCCTTTTCCGTCACGTAGCCGGTAAAGAACTCAATTCCGTGCTGGTGTGGGTTCCCCGGCTCACCCCAGGTCACCCACAGGAAGGCGCCGAAGGCGCAGGCCAGCGCGATATAGAAGCCCGACCAGAGCGCAGATTCCTTGATCGTTGGTTCGTGGGGCGTCCGCACGTGTCCGAAGAAATCGAAGATGAAGAACCCGGCGATCACCACACACGTGACGATCCACGTCAATGCATTTACTTCCACTGTATTTAGCCTCCGGTCTACTGTGCATACGAATGCGACCGGAGGTCTCCCCCGCCGGAATCGAAGCCGGCCAGCATGACCGGGTGGCACAAGCCATCCGTGTTGACGATCGATGCTGTGAGTGGGGTACTCCCCTCCAACGGACTACATGCTACCGCAAGCAACCTCAGTCAGAACATCCCCCTGGTCGGGTTAGCTTGAACGACCGACGTCTCGCTGTCTCCATCCGTAGTCTGCTGCGAAGTGGCGTCCTCCCCTGAACCCGTAGCCGCATCCGAAACGCCCGCATCCGCTGCTTCCTCCTTCGGAGCGTCCTCGGGGTTGGCCCCCTTAATCATCCAAATGATGGTCTCCAGCTCTTCCGGCTTGACCAGGACCTCGCGGGCCTTCGATCCCTCGGAGGGCCCCACCACGCCGCGGGTCTCCATGAGGTCCATGAGTCGGCCCGCCTTCGCGAACCCAATGCGCAACTTGCGCTGCAGCATGGAGGTAGATCCGAACTGGCTGGTGACCACCAACTCCACCGCAGCGATGAGATCCTCCAGGTCGTTTCCAATGTCCGGGTCGATATCCTTCTTGGCCTCCGCAGCCTTGTCTTCCGTCACCCCTTCCGTGTAGTTCGGCTCGGCCTGGTCCTTCGCGGCGTCGACCACCGCATTAATCTCTTCGTCGGTGACGAAGGCACCCTGGATACGGCGCGGCTTTCCCGCTCCCTGCGGAATGAAGAGTCCATCGCCCATGCCAATCAACTTCTCCGCGCCACCCTGGTCCAGGATCACACGAGAATCAGTGAGGGAACTCGTAGCAAAGGCCAACCGAGACGGCACGTTGGTCTTGATCAAGCCCGTCACCACATCCACCGAAGGGCGCTGTGTTGCCAACACCAGGTGGATGCCAGCAGCACGGGCCTTCTGGGTGATGCGAACAATCGAGTCCTCGATCTCCCGCGGTGCCGTCATCATCAAATCCGCCAACTCGTCCACGACACAGACAATGTAGGGGTAGGCCCGATATTCGCGCTCCGACCCGGGCGGGGTGGTGATCTCGCCGTTGTTCACCTTGCGGTTGAAGTCCTTGATGTGCCGCACGCCACTGGCCTTCATGTCCATGTAGCGCTGCTCCATCTCCTCGACCAGCCAGGTCAGCGCTGCCGCGGCCTTCTTTGGCTGCGTGATAATCGGGGTGATCAAATGCGGAATGCCCTCGTACGGCGTGAGCTCAACCATCTTTGGGTCCACCAAAATCATGCGCACGTCCTCGGGGGTCGCGCGGGTCAAGATGGACACGAGCAGCGAATTGACAAACGCTGACTTACCCGAGCCGGTAGAACCCGCCACCAGGAGGTGAGGCATCTTCTGGATCGAGTGCGCCACGAAATCGCCCTCAATGTCCTTACCCAGCCCAATAAGCATTGGGTCGTGATCGCCGACGACCTTGGGTGCGCTCAGCACGTCACCCAGGCGCACCATCTCTCGGTCGCTGTTAGGAACTTCGATACCCACTGCAGACTTCCCCGGAATAGGGGTCAGCAGGCGAACATTGTCCGTGGCTACCGCGTAGGCCAGGTTGGACTGCAGGTTGGTGATCTTGGAGACCTTCACGCCGGGGCCGAGCTCCACGACATAGCGTGTCACCGTTGGGCCCCGTGAGAACCCGGTCACCTGAGCATCAACATTGAATTCCTCGAAGACATCGCTGATCGCCTCGATCATCCGATCGTTGACTTCGCTGCGCGTCTTCGGTGCCTCCCCTGGGATCAACAGGTCTGGAGTGGGGAGGACATAGTCGCTTCCCGGTTGCTCGGTGGGGGTCTTTTGGGGGGAGACGCCACCCTCAGGCTGTTCCGTCTCGGACTTGGGGGTGGAAGCCGGGATGCTGGAGGCGTCAATTCCGGAGCGGGCGATGATCGCCTTCTTCACTGATTCGCGTGCGGCATCTACGGCATCACCGGAACGCTCTTGACGGCTTGCGGATGGTTGATCAGTGCCGTCTGCGCCCTGGGACGGAACCGTGAAGGCCTTTGTCTCGTTGTCCTCCTCGGCGTTCTCGCGATGGGTCGATTGTCCCGCGTTCGCCTGTGGTGCCTGGCTAGTGGGTAGCGGCGTGCTCGACGTGCGCGCAGACGCTCGAGTTCGTGTCTCTGGGACGTCCAGATCATCTTCGACAGCCGGCTGGGGCGGTACCGCGGCTGCAGCTTTCTTGCCAGTCCTGTGCGTCCCTGACCTCCTCGCTGGGCGTGCTGCACTATCGGATTCCTCGGAGCCTTCCCTGCGGGACCTGACGTTCCTGCGTGGAGCGCGGTCTTCCTCAACCGCCAAGTCAAGTTCTCGATCGACGTCGCCATAGACCTCGTCCACGTCTTCCTCGTCGTAGTAGTCGTCGTCCGCGTACCCATAGCGACCGAGCCCGAGCCACTTGGCGAGGAGTGAGCTGACCTCCGTAATCGACATCCCGGTCACCTGGAGGGCCCCATAGACAAGGAGGAGTATTAGCAACGGGACGGCCAGGTACTTGCTAAAAGCCATGGCCATGGGTGACCCCACGAGTTGTCCCACGATTCCACCCGCCACTGCCTTGGCGGGAGTGGTAGAAGGCTGCCCGGCGAAAATATGAATCATGCCCAAGGCAGAAAGGACGATGAGCGCAACACCCAATGCCAACCGCGGGTGGGAACGCTGTGTCGACTGAACGCCGACCATCAAAATCCAAGCCAGGCCACACAGTAAGACGGGAACGATGAGCGCCCCAGCACCAATGACGAAGCTGAATCCCCCGGCGATCCCCTGCCCCACTGCGCCGCCGACATCGAACCACAACGCTCCGCCCAAGATGAGAGCAAGCGCGAAGACGCCCAGCGCTGCACCATCGTAGCCGCCACCCAGACGTGCGGGCTCTTCCGGCTGTTCCACCACCATGTCGGAACTGGAGTTGTCCAGTCGCCGCGTTGACCTTTCGGCTGGAACCGGGTCTTGGGTTCCATCCGCATAATTGGCGGCAGCCCGTGATGCTGCCGCTGACTTTGAACGAGAACTGTTCTTCCGCGAAGCGCGCCTGGCCACTGTCTCCTCTTCTATGACTTCCGTTGGAGCGTCATAATCTACCTCATCGCGCCTTCCTGCGATTTTGCGGGTCATCCCACCGATACCGCGTGCGGCACCGGAAAACATGGAATTGAAGGAAGAACCGACAGCTCCAAATGCGCTCCCTGTCCTTTCGAAGTCACTGTTGTCGAACGGCCGGCGCTGAATCATGTCGGGAGTCCCCTTACGGTCCCGACTTCCGCCACGGCTACTGCTGCGCATTGAGCCCCGCCCCGGCCCACGAGATGGGCCGGACGGAGACGTGCGCGTTCGACTGGTGACAGACATGCCACCAGACTAGTCGCAACCGCCACATGGGTAACAACTGCAACACGCGTTGGAATCAGATTTTGCGGTTGAGTGTTTGCCTACCTGGCTCGCGTAGGCCCTTACAGGGACTGAAGGTTGATTCGCTCCTTCGCACCATCGACCGATTCTTCAAATGTCAAGCCCTGCACCTTGTCTCGACCGAAGAGCCATAGGACAAGCTCGGAGGGTTCACCAATGACGCGAACCTCGTCTGCTCCCGAACTTCCGGCCCTGACCACGCTGTCATTCTGAGGCACGTCCTGGCCCACGGCAGCACGTTGGAGGATGACGTGCACGTCGGACTTACGAAGGAAAAGGCGGGACATGCGTCCGACCACCTTCCACAATTCGTCCTGCATATCCTCCGACAGAACACGAACCTGGGGGTCGCCCGGCTGAGCGCGGAGAACGTCCTCATGGTGGACAAAATTTTCAGCCAAGTTCACGAACGCGTCGGCTAGTTTCATGGGGTTCCAGGAAGGGGGACCTTGGCGGTACATCGAGACCAGCTCATCAAATGGGCGGGCAGACATACCATCTGTTACCGAATCGAGATGGCCTGCCAGCGGCTTGAGAAACATCCCTGCTGCGGCGTCTGGGCGGTATTCCCTCACGACAAGATGAGTCAGCAAGTCGCGGGTGTTCCAGCCTGCACACAAAGTAGGCGCATCGGGTCCTACCTGCAAAAAGAGATCCGCAAGCCCCTGCCGCTCCTGGTCGGCGAAGGAAGACTTGCGGATAGGGTGCGAAGAGCTGTTCTGATTGGAATGTGAGAACGGATTTTGGGGAGTCGACATACTCCCCAAAATACCGAACTTTCCGTGGAACGCGCTCCCCGTTGGCGAGCGTCCCCTCGGGGAAAGAGAGAACTACTGCTCGAGGCGGGATTCGGTCTCGTCGACTTCTTCCACAATTTCGCTGGTCATGGGAATGACCGTCGGCACGATGAATGGCTTACGCTTCCACTTGTCGGTGACAACCTTGCCCACTCGACGGCGGATTGCCTGGGCCATGCGGTAGGGATCATTTTCCCCTTCACCTGCAAGGTCCATCATCACGTTGTCAACCAATTCGCGAATCTCATCAAGGATCTCACCGGCATCATCAGAGAAACCCTTCGCCTGAACGCTGGGGGCCTCCAGAGGTCGCCCGGTGCGGTTATCAATGACGACTGACACGGCGACGAGCCCGCCGTCAGCCATGGCGGTGCGGTCCTCAAGTACCTCGTCATCAATGTCGCCCATGCGCGATCCATCAACGTAGAGGTTCCCGACGGTGACTTGTCCAACCACCTTGGCATGACCGTTGACCAGGTCGACCACCACGCCGTTCTGAGCCAGCGGGATGTTGTTCGGATTCACACCGGTAGAGATCGCCAATTCCTTGTTAGCGCGCAGGTGGCGCCACTCGCCATGCACCGGCATGGCGTTGCGTGGCCGTGCGGCGTTGTACAGGAACAGCAATTCTCCCGCCAAGCCGTGGCCAGAGGTGTGGACCTTGGCGTCCTTACTGGTCACGACAGTCGCGCCAATCTGGGAGAGCATGTTGATGACGCCGAAAACGGCTTCCTCATTACCCGGGACCAGAGAGGACGACAGGATAATGAGATCCCCGTTGCGCACCGTGATCTGACGGTGCTCGCGACGCGCCATGCGGGACAGAGCCGCCATAGGTTCACCCTGGGTGCCGGTCGTGATGAGGACCACCTTGTGCGGGGCCATCTTGGACGCTTCGTCCATTGTGACGAAGGTGCCGCGCGGTGCATTGAGGTATCCCATGCGCTCGGCGATATCCATATTTCGGATCATCGAACGCCCTGTGAATGCCACCTTGCGCCCAGCAGCCACAGCGGCGTTCACAGCGGATTGCACGCGGGACACGTTAGAGGCGAAGGATGCGATGATCACCCGGTTTTTCGCATCCCTGACAAGTCGGTTCAGGGTCGGAGCGATGTCGGCTTCGGATCCCGAAAAACCAGGGGTCGCTGCGTTGGTGGAATCACAGAGGAATAGATCCACTCCCTCATCGCCGAAACGAGAAAGCGCGGGCAAGTCGGTTGGACGACCGTCAAGAGGGGTCTGATCCAGCTTGATGTCGCCCGTATGGATCAGCAGACCTGCACCGGTCTTCAACGCGATACCCAGGCAGTCTGGGATCGAGTGGTTCACGGCGAAGAAGCGAATGTCGAACGGCCCGCGATTCTCGTGAGAATTTTCGTCAACTTCGATCAACTTAGGGCGCTGGCGATGCTCCTGCGTCTTCGCTGCAATCAACGCACAGGTGAATCGGGACGCAATAATTGGGATGTCAGCGCGCTGCTTGAGCAGCCATGGGATGGCACCAATGTGGTCTTCGTGACCGTGGGTAATCACGAGCGCTTCGACACGATCCCACTTATCCTCCAGGTAGGAGAAGTCTGGGAGGATCAGGTCCACACCCGGCTCATCCGAGCTCGGGAACAACACACCACAGTCAATGATGAGCAGTCGGTTGTTGTATTCGAAGACGGTCATGTTCCGACCGATCTCGGAAATACCGCCCAGTGCGACAATGCGCAGGCCGTTGTTCGGAGCCTTCGGCGGAGCGGGGAGACGCTTCGTGAGATCCGCCCCCTGCATGCTCTTCAGGGCGCCCTGGTGCCGATCGCCCCCATGTCCACGGCCTCGGCCACCACG
Organism: Corynebacterium falsenii; assembly: GCA_001054945.1. Classification (GTDB taxonomy): domain Bacteria; phylum Actinomycetota; class Actinomycetes; order Mycobacteriales; family Mycobacteriaceae; genus Corynebacterium; species Corynebacterium falsenii_A. The sequence goes on from JVKJ01000005.1 coordinate 274,553, forward strand.
GCCGCGTCCTCCCCCACCGTGTCCACCATTGCTGTGGGAACCGTTGTTGGAGCCATTTCCTCCCCCATTGCGTCCGCGGCCGCGGGATCGGCGCGAACGGTTGCGGTTTCCACCTTCAGAGCGGCCGCGTCCGCCATGACCGTGGTTGCCTCCGTTCCCCTGGTTTCCACCGTTGTCGTGGTTGCTGCCGTTGTCTTGGTTCTTCCCCTGTCCGTGGTCACCCTGCGCTGGAGCGCCTGTTTCGCCGCCCTTTCCTGCAGATCCATCGGCAAAAGTGGTCGCGGCATCCTGGTTAGACACGTTGCCGGCGTTTGCATTGTCGGCGCTCGGTGGAGCTGCCTTCCGGGTCACCTTGCGTGCCCGGGAACGTTGTTCAGTCATATTCTTCCTATACTCCTGCTTCTTGCAGGTCATTCTCCAGGTCGTGGAGTTCAGCTTCTGTGGGTTCTGTGATGGGCAGGCGTGGTGATCCGATGTCCATGCCGCGTAGCTTCAATGCCGACTTGACCATTGCCACTCCACCAAGGCGTTGCTGGGCACGTTGTAGTGGTACAAGCGAAACTGCGATCCGACGCGCTTCGGCCAAGTCCCCCTTGTCGAACGCATCGCGCATCGCTTTCAACTTATCCGCTGCGAGGTGCCCAATTACTGAAATCATGCCCGTGGCACCAGATGCCAGAAAGGCCAAGTTCAGTGGATCATCGCCGGAGTACCACGCAAGATCAGTGGTCTGCTGAAGTTCGAGAGCAGCTCCGAGATCCCCTTTGGCGTCCTTCACTGCCTGGATATTTGGGTGCTCGGCAAGCCTCCGGATCGTGGCACTTTCAATGGGCACCACGGACCGAGATGGAATGTCATAGAGGCAAATCGGCTTGTCAACGGCATCCGCGACAGTGCGGAAGTGCTGGTAGACACCCTCCTGATTCGGACGAGAGTAGTAGGGGGTCACTACGAGGAGCGAATCCGCACCGGCGGCGATTGATGCCTGAGCCAGTTCGACGGATTCCGCTGTGTCGTAACTCCCTGCACCCGCGATCAGCTTTACCTGATCTCCAAGTTCTGCCTTCACAGCTCTGAGCAGGTCAGTCTTCTCGGTTGCTCCGGTCGTCGGAGATTCGCCGGTCGTGCCAGCGAGAACCAGAGAATCGCAGCCCTTATCCGCCAAGTGCCCGGCGAGGGACACTCCACGATCCAGGTCGATGGCACCGTCCTTAGTGAACGGGGTGGCCATCGCTACGGAAATGGTGCCGAAGTGTTCGGCACCTCGCGTCGCTGCATTACCTGTACTCATGACTTCCCAGGTTACCTTCCTCGATAAGTTTTCATCGTATTGGCCTTACGCCGTGGCTTCACCACGCATGTTCCCTGCCCCATGCACGCGCACGGAGGGGACTATGCTCCCGTGACATAAGGGCTCGTCGCCATTTTGGTTCCATCCCGCATCGTTGTGATGGAAAAATCGTCAAAGACCTCCGGCGAGACAGCTCGCAGCTGTTCAAGGCAGGCCACGGCAAGGGCTCTGATCTCCGGATCCGCGGTCTCGGTAGCCCGCATTCCAATGAAATGCCGCCAGGATCGGTAGTTCCCCGTCATGACGAAGCGAGTCTCGGTGGCATTCGGCAGGATTGCCCTCGCTGCCTGACGGGCCTGTTTTTGTCGCAACAGCGCGTTCGGCTCATCGGCAAAATTCTCGGTGAGCCCGCCCAAGAATTCAAAATATGCATCATGCGCCACGTCCGCGGCGCGCAAGAAAAGCTCGCTCAGGTGCTCATCCTTGGCAATCGCCTGCGGAAGCACTACTCGAGCCTCTTCCGTTGGCACAAACCGCTGCGAAAGTTGGCTGAATGAAAACATCCGGTGCCGCATCACTTCTTGGCCGCAAGAGCGGGACACCCCGCGGAGATACATCGTGGCGCTGGAGTGCTCCAGCACGGCCAAATGCCCGACGTCTAGGATGTGCCGCACGTAGGCCGCGTTGGTGGCGGTGTGTGGGTTCGGCTTGTCAAAGGTCTCATAGCACGCGCGCCCGGCAAACTCGGCCAGGGCTGAGCCGGAATCTGCATCCGTAGCCCAGTCGATATCTGCCGGCGCATGAAACTCCGTGTGCCCGATGAGTTGAACATTGAGCTGGGCGCGAACAGCCATGTGCTCGTACTCCCGCGCTAGTTCTCGAGACCGAGGAACTTCTCCAGCCCTACAGTCACGCCCGGGTAATCGCCAATTTTTTCCACACCGATGAGGACGCCAGGAATGAACGATTCCCGGTCGTACGAATCCTGCTTGATGGTCAGGCTCTGCCCCTTCGTGCCAAAGATGACCTGTTCGTGCGCCACCATGCCCGTCATGCGCACGGCGTGCACCGGAATACCGGAGACATCCGCACCGCGAGCCCCGTCGAGGGACTGCTTGGTGGCATCGGGTTGCTTCCCCATCTGTGCGCGCTGGCGAGCCTGAGCAATCCCCTCTGCAGTGTGAACAGCCGTGCCGGACGGGGCATCCAACTTGTTCGGATGATGCAGCTCGATAACCTCGGCAGATTCAAAGAACGGCGCAGCAATCTCGGCAAACTTCATGGTCAGCACAGCTGAAATCGCAAAATTTGGTGCGATAAGCACGTGCCCAGCGCCATCTTGGTCGGCCCATTTCCGAACTTGGGTGAGGCGTTCCTCGTCGAAACCAGTGGTTCCCACCACACAGTGAATTCCGTGGGAAACACAGAATTCCAGATTCCCCATCACTGCATCCGGAGTGGTGAAGTCAACCACGACCTCCACGCCGGCGTCCACTAGCTGTTGGAGGCTATCGTCCCGATCAATGGTCGCCGCGAGTTCCAGTCCATCGGCGTCCTTGACCCCGGCAACCACTGCGGCACCGACGCGTCCAGCCGATCCGAGCACGCCAACTTTCCGTGCCATTACTCTTCCTTCCCTTCCTGACCTCGTATCGGGTCTGTGGCTAGTGCTTAATCCTCGACCAGCACGAGGGAGATCTTTCCTCGGTTATCGATGTCTGCGATTTCAACTTCAATCTTGTCACCCATGCTGACCTCATCCTCTACCTTCTCTACCCGACGATCACCGCCGAGGTTAGAGATGTGCAGCAGACCGTCGCGGCCCGGGAGGAGCGACACGAAAGCACCGAAAGCAGTCGTCTTCACCACGGTGCCAAGGAAGCGGTCGCCGACCTTGGGCAACTGTGGGTTTGCAATCGAGTTGATCTTGTCCTCTGCACTCTTCGCCGCCTGACCGCCCACAGCGGAGATGAACACGGTGCCGTCATCCTCAATGGTGATGTTGGCCCCAGTCTCCTCGGTGATCTGATTAATCGTCTTGCCCTTCGGGCCGATAACCTCTCCGATCTTGTTCTGCGGAATGCTCAAGGTCGTGATTCGAGGAGCAAACTCGCTCATGTCATCAGGGGAATCGATCGCATCGGACATCAGGGCCAAGATCTCCAGCCGAGCATGGCGAGCCTGGTCCAGAGCGTCCTTGAGAACCGTCGACGGGATCCCGTCCAGCTTGGTATCCAACTGCAGGGCGGTGATGTAGCTATCCGTGCCAGCGACCTTGAAGTCCATGTCGCCGAAGGCATCTTCTGCACCCAGGATGTCCGTCAGGGGCACATATTTATCCTTGCCGTCCACGGTTCCGGTGACCAGTCCCATCGCGATGCCTGCAACGGGGGCCTTCAAGGGGACGCCAGCGTTATACAGCGACAGCGTGGATGCACACACTGACCCCATGGAGGTGGATCCGTTTGATCCCAAGGCTTCAGACACTTGGCGGATCGTGTAGGGGAAATCCTCGCGGGACGGAATCACCGGCAGCAGAGCACGCTCCGCCAACGCGCCGTGGCCGATTTCCCGGCGCTTAGGGCTGCCGACACGGCCGGTCTCACCAGTGGAGTACGGCGGGAAATTGTAGTGGTGAATGTAACGCTTGCTGGTAGCCGGAGCCAGGGAGTCGATCTGCTGCTCCATCTTCAGCATATCCAGAGTGGTCACACCAAGGATCTGCGTCTCACCGCGCTCGAAGAGCGCCGAACCGTGTGCGCGTGGCACCAGCTGGACCACGGCACCCAAGTCGCGGATGGTCGTATGATCGCGGCCGTCGATGCGGAATCCCTCTTCCAGGATTCGCTGACGCACCAGCTGCTTGGTCACTTCGTTGTGAGCGGCTCGAACCTCTGATTCGCGATCGGCGAACATGTCCTCCAGCTCGTCGACGACGTTCTGCATGTTCTCTGCCAGAGCTTCGTCTCGCTCCTGCTTGTCGGCGATGGACATGATCTCGCTCAGGTCGCCGGCGGCTTCGGCCTCGACGGCGGTAAACACGTCCTGGTCGAACGGTGGGAAGAGCTCGAATTCGCGGGTCTCTGCCTCCACGGCGTTGGCCAGAGATTCCTGTGCCTCGCACAAGGTAGCAATGAACGGCTTGGCTGCTTCGATTCCCTCTGCCACGACAGCCTCAGTCGGCGCGGGCGCGCCCTCTGCAATGCGTTCCGCCACATTTTCGGTCGCTCCAGCCTCAACCATCATCACGGCAACGCTTGGGCCCTGCTGCTTGCGGCGACCACGGCCTCCGCTCTTCACCGGTTCGGTCACCCGGCCAGCGACAACCAGCTCAAAAACGGAGTTTTCCTGCTGTTCACGGGTTGGGAAGGCAATCCACTGACCGCCCTTGTGCTGCTCGTCAACGACCAGTGACATGCGCACGCCACCCACGGGGCCAGACACTGGCAGGCCAGAAAGCTGGGTGGAGGCAGAGGCAGCGTTGATTGCCACCACGTCGTACATATCCTTCGGGTCGAGCGACATCACCGTCACGATGACCTGGACTTCGTTGCGCAGGCCCTTGACGAAGGTGGGGCGCAGTGGCCGGTCAATCTGACGCGCTGCCAACACCGCATCCGTGCCCGGGCGCCCTTCCCGGCGGAAAAAACTGCCCGGGATGCGCCCGACGGCGTACATCCGTTCCTCCACGTCCACTGTCAGCGGGAAGAAATCGATACCTTCGCGGGGGTTGCGCGATGCCGTGGTGGTGGACAGCATCATCGTGTCCTCATCAAGGTAGGCGGCAACGGCGCCATCGGCCTGGCGGGCAAGCAACCCAGTCTCAAAGCGGATCGAGCGGGAACCGAAATCTCCATTGTCGATAATGGCTTCGGCTTCCCACACCCCGGCATCCGGATCAACCAGTTCGACGTTGACATTCGGGTTTGCGCTGGGCTTGTGGGACTTCTTTGATTGCGCTGGACTCATCAGATGCACTCATCTTTCCTGCTGAAAGGCTCGCCAGGGTCTACGTAGTCATCGGTGCTCGCAGTCCTCACGAGAATGGTTCGAAGGATTTTTTATTTCTCCGTGTGCCAGGCTATCACGAGTGCTATACGCCATTAGACATGCAAAACCCCGTTCCATCGGCACTCATGTACCGAATGAAACGGGGCACGACCATCACCGGCCCCAACTACGGGGCCGAAGCGTGGCCAATAATTTAGCGCCGCAGGCCCAGGCGCTCGATCAGAGAACGGTAACGATCAACGTTGTTCTCGGACAGGTACTTCAGCAGGCCCTTGCGACGACCAACCAGCAGCAGCAAGCCGCGGCGGGAGTGGTGATCGTGCTTGTGGAACTTCAGGTGCTCCGTCAGCTGGCGGATACGGACGGTCAACAGAGCAATCTGCGCCTCCGGGGATCCGGTATCGGTCTCGTGGAGGCCGAACTCCTTGAGGGTCTCTGCCTTCTGATCCTTGGACAGTGCCATGGGATATCTCCTTTTGGTTATTTCAGTCTGCGCGAAAAGGGTGAAACACCGTGCGACTACCGCAGACCACAGTCGCAGATTCGCCAACACTAGCACTAGTTGGCGTCCCCAACCAAAGCGTGCCCACCCGCGGCGCTACCGTCGCGCGCACGCCTCCCGCGTGTGCTGAACATCGCGGTCGATAGCCGCGATGAGCTCGTCCATGGAGTCGTAGGTTTCTTGGCCGCGGAGGTGCTGAATGAAGCTCACCCGCACCTCCCGGCCATACAGATCGGCCTCGTGGTCCAACACGAAGGACTCGACACTCAGTGGTTCGTGGCCGAAGGTCGGATTGTGCCCCACGGAGATCGCCGCGGGCAGCGGCTGGCCCACGGGCATGGTCCCTACCTTCGCGTCCGCATCCTCTCCGGCACGAGGGAGAACTTCCAAATACCCCGCGTACACTCCCTCGGCAGGGAGGGCGAACTTCTCTGGGAAGTACTGGTTGGCAGTGGGGAATCCCAGTGCTCGCCCACCACGCCCAGCCCCGTGCTCGACCTCACCCGTCACAGTGAAGGCCCTGCCCAGCGCGGCACTCACCGCCTCCATATCGCCCTGGGCCAGTCGGTCGCGGATCCATGTGGAGCACACCACGTGATCACCGTCCTCCAACAATTCGACCACGTCGACCTTCAGCCCCTTGCGCTCGCCGATTTCCTTCATCGTTTGCGAGGTACCCGAAGCGTCCTTCCCGAAGGTGAAGTTCGTCCCGATGATCACGCCCTGGGCATGCAATGTCTCTATCAGTGCCTTCTGGATGTACTCCTCCGGGGACCAGCTGGAGATCTCCGGCGTGAACGCGATGACCACCACATGATCGATCCCCATCAATTCCGCCTGACGCGCCCGTTCTTCCACGGGGGTCAACAGCGGTGGGACGGCTTCTGGCAGGAAAACCACTGTGGGGTGCGGATCGAAGGTGATCATCACACTTTCCGCATGCAAGTCCTCCGCCGTCTGAACAGTGCGCCTCATCAGTTCCTGATGACCGCGGTGCACCCCATCGAACACGCCGATGGTCACGACCGTTTCCCCCAGATCGTCGGGCACTCTGTCTAGTCCGTACCAGATAGTCACGTCTGCACAGCCTACGCCATAGACTATGCCCATGACTGATTCCCCTTCTGCGAACCGACCGCGCTCCATCATCGAACGTTCTGGGATCGTCATCGTTGACAAGCCTGCCGGAATGACAAGCCACGATGTGGTGGCCAAGCTCCGGCGGACTATGGGCACCCGTCGAGTGGGGCATTCGGGCACGTTGGATCCTATGGCGACCGGTGTCCTTGTAGTTGGGGTCGAGCGAGGGACCAAATTCCTGGCGCATGTTGTCAGCCACGATAAAAGGTACGACGCCACGGTGTGCCTCGGCCGCGCTACCGTCACCGACGACCACGAGGGAGAGGTGCTTTCCACCGCCTCACCCGAGCAGGTTCGCGAACTCACCGAGGAGCGGATTCGCCAGGCCTTCGACGCTCAGCGCGGTGAAATAATGCAGCGCCCCAGTTCAGTTTCTTCGATCAAGGTCGACGGGCGTCGCGCGCACGAGCTGGTCAGGGAGGGCAAGGAGGTGGTCCTTCCCGAGCGCCCCGTCACGGTTCATTCGATGGAGGTCCATTCCGTTTCATGTGTGGACGCCACCGCCCAGGCGCCGGCTCACTGGGAGCTAGACATTTCCGTTCACTGTTCTTCCGGCACCTACATTCGGTCCATCGCGCGTGATGTGGGTGACAGCCTGGGAGTTGGCGGACACCTTGTAGCACTGCGGCGAACGTCGGTCGGACCATTCGACCTGTCCATGGCGCGCACGCTCGACGAACTAAAGGACGATCCGTCGTTGTCCATGCATCTGGACGAAGCGATGGTCCACTGCTTCCCCACCAGAGAGATCACTGCGGATCAGGGTACGGCTCTGTCGCTGGGCAAATGGCTCTCGCCCGTAGGAATTCAGGAGGTGCATGCTGCCGTGACACCCGATGGGAAGGCGATCGCTTTATTGCACGAGAATGGGAAACGCGCAGCGAGCGTGTTCGTCGCGCGCCCAGATGGGCTGAGCTAGATAGCCGTGATCTGAACTAGCCGCCGCTGCGCCTGCGGATTATTTCCGGCGAGAAGCCCCTACCCCAGCCAGAGTCACCACGAAACCGTCTTTGATGATCCAGCGCCCCTCCACCATCGGCACCGGAGTCGGCCGCGCGAGGATGTAAGAGGTAAAGGTGCCATCCGGCCGAATGTCGATATCTGCCTGATCGAAATCCAGGAACCGGTGGGTCAGGGGGAACCATGCCTTATAGGTCGCTTCCTTGGCCGAGAAGAGGACCGTATCGAGCAATGGCTGGTCCATTCGCCGCATCAGAGTACCCAGCCGCCGCTGTTCGTCGCGCCGGGCAATTGTGTCAAAGACGCCGCGAGGAAGGGTGACTGCCGGTTCGGCATCGATCCCCAGGGTCATCCAGTGGCGGGTTCTCCCCACGACCGCCGCACGGAAACCGTTCGTATGAGTGATGGAACCGGTGATCCCGTGAGGGAAGACAGGCACACCGCGCTCCCCTCGCAGGATGGGACGGTCAACCGAGAAATGAGACATCGCGCGGTGCGCGCACCACCGTGAGTCGCCGAAATCTGACTTGCGGCGATCCACCGCGCCAGCGACGAGCTCTTGCTCCGAAGAATCCAATTCCAGGTATCGCCGGAGGTCCACTGAATTGGTGTGCAATTCCACACACCGCGTGCCCGGGGGAAGCTGTCGACCATCGATGAGTGAAGGCACCGCGAAATCGTCCTGATCGATTGCTTCCACGGCGGTTGTCGTCGTCAACATTCCTGTATTCATGCCTTCACCTCCTCTGTCAGTACTCGATATGGCCACCTTCCCGCCGAGAGCCTCGGCGGCAAGCTTTTCTTCCATTCCCTCGGGTAACCGAGGGACACTTCCGCATGCGTTACATTGTCGACAAAAAGCTCAATCGGGATGTGCAGGTGACCGTAGATGACCGCGCTCGCCCCATAGCGTTCGGGCCATCCCTGGGTATGCCGAGTCCCGGACCACAGACCTATTTCCTGGTGAGTGACATTGTTCATCGCCTCGCGCACTAATGGCCAGTGATTGACCAGCACAGTCGGACCGTTTACTTTAGCCAGCCGCCGGACGGTATACAACAGGCGCTCGCGACACCACTGTGGAATGTCAACAAATGGGGCAATTGCGAAGTGATCGGTCAGCACGATGCCAGAACGCTCAGCCGCTGCAATCGCCTCGGCTGGTGTGCTCCCCAGTTCCCGCCAAGAATGGTCATACAGAGTAAACATGGGAACAATCGTGTGACCGGCAAATTCGGGAAAGTCGTCTTCTGGAGTCAACACTCCGATGAGGCGACACTGCTGCACGAGCTCCGCATACTTTTCCCGGCCATGCAGGGCATCGCCGGCAGCAGAGTACAGCTCGTGGTTTCCTGGGACCCAAATGACCTGGTCAAATCGCTGCGCCAATTGACCTAGAACATCAATGACGTCTGATGTTTTCTCTGCGACATCCCCCGCTACGAGTAGCCAATCATCCGGAGAATCCCCGTGAACGTGGCGATCAACCAGCTCCCTGTTTCCAGGGCTGGTGACGTGAAGGTCACTCACCGCCCACAGAGTTCTCGTCCCCATGCCTCATTCCCTCGATATTGCCAACAAGCATAACTTTCCCGTTCGAAAGCATGTTACCAGAGTGGCAAAAGTGACTGAAGACGATCATTCGTCGTGGACACTATCCATGTCACGATCTCGATGCCATTCCGACCCACGGTACCGCCACACCACTGCCAGAAGTCGCAGAAGGATAAAGGCCACCAGACCGCACCACACGCCGACCAGACCCCAATGGAAAACCAGCGATAGCCACACGAGTGGGATGAACCCCACAACGACAGAGAGAATGGTCGCATTTCGAAGGAACGAGACGTCCGCCGCTCCAAGCAACACCCCGTCCAGAGCGAACACCACCCCGCCCATGAGGACAAGCACAATCAGCAGCCACCACGGTGTCTCGATGGCGTCCAAAATAGAGCAGTCCGAGGAAAAGACACCAGGGATCGCCTTGGCACCCAGCGCCAGGGCGAGTGCGAGGCACCCACTCGCCCCGACGGAAAACTTCAGCACCGTCCGTCCCACGAAGCGCGCCCGGGACACCGAACCAGCACCGAGGGCCGCACCGACTAAAGCCTGAGCCGCGATAGCAACTGAGTCCAAGATCAGCGTGAGGAAATTCCACAACTGCAATAGCACTTGGTGCGCGGCAAGTGGCGCCGGTCCCATGCGACCCGCAACGGCCGCGGCAGACAAAAAGGCAACCTGAAAGGACAGCGAACGGGCAATTAGGTCTCGGCCCATTGCGAGCTGCGGGCCTATGACCGACCAGCGCGGTGCCATGGAACGGGCGTCCCCGTGACGCATCCACATGCTAATCAGCGCAGCCAGAAAGCAGATAGCCACAATAACCTCGCCTAGAACATTCGCATAGGCTGAACCAACCAGGCCCCACATCCTCACAGAGATCGGTACAAACACTGCCATGGGGATAACCCCCGCGAGGGTGAAAATCAGTGGGAGTTTTGTGTTGGACAAGCCGCGGAGCCACCCGTTTCCCGCCATCACGACCAGCGCGGGGATGATGGATAAGGTGGTGACCCGCAGCCATGTGGCTGCCTCCCCCGCGACCACTGGATCCGAGGCGAGGAAGGTGGCGATCGTTGGCGCGCCGAAGTACACGATGGCTGCAAGAACAGCTCCCACTGCCAGAGCAACCCACGTGGCCTGCAATCCCTCGTAGATCGCGCCGGCCTTATCTCCCGCACCGTAAAGTCGCGCAGAGCGGGCCGTGGTGCCATATGACAAGAACGTCAATTGAGTCGTTACCGTGCTCAGCACCGTGGCGCCCGCCGCCAACGCGGCCAACTCCACAGCACCGAGCCTGCCGACTACCGCCGTGTCCAACAGGAGATAAAGGGGCGTCGCCGCCAGCACAACGAGGGCTGGCCACGCGAGCCCAATGATGGTGCCTACCGTTACGTCAGTTGACTCGCCCTTCTGAGGATCGTTCGTCGTCGCCTCCACGAAGCCGGCCTATTCGTAGGGATTGGTCTCACCCGCAGGCTTCGCATCTGCCGCCTGCGCACGGATCGCATCATCATGTGCACGGGCCTTCGCCAGCAATTCCTCCATATGGGCCGATGCCTCCGGTACGGTATCCACCTCGAAACTGAGGGTTGGGGTGAAGCGTACGCTCAACTGCTCGCCAACAATTTTGCGCAACTGTCCCCGGGCCTTGCCCAAAGCTTCTGCCGCGGTAGTCCAATCCTGCTCTTCGTCGATCGAGCGGCCGCGGACGGTGTAATACACCTTCGCATCATGGAGGTCGCCGGTCATTCGGGTGTCCGTAATGGTCACAAACTCAAGCCTGGGATCCTTCACCTCGCGCTCAATGGCGGTAGCGACAATTGTCTGGATGCGTTTAGCCATCCGGGCTGCGCGTGCATGATCAACCATGATGAATCTCCAATTCGCCGAAAGGTGTTGTTGGCGGGTTAGCAACAGCACCCCAGTGTAGTGGCGTCCCCAATGGCTGAACCCCCGGGTACCCTCTCCAGAATTGTCGGGGTACCGCGGGGGTCCTCAGGCGCTTACCAGCGCCGGGGTGAGGCACGTGGCTTAGGTGCGGGGCACCTCAACCAGCTCGTAGACCTCGATGATGTCATCGACGGCGATGTCCGGATAGGACAGCACCATGCCGCATTCGTAACCGGCGGCAACTTCAGTGACATCGTCCTTCTCGCGACGGAGAGACTCAATCGTGGCCTTCTCGGTGACCACGTTGCCATCCCGCACCAAGCGGACCTTAGCGTTGCGGCGCACCTTGCCGGTCTCGACCATGCAGCCGGCGATAAGGCCGACAGCGGAGGCCTTGAACAGCTGGCGGATCTCCGCCTTGCCAACCTCGCGCTCTTCGTAGATCGGCTTGAGCATGCCGCGCAGAGCCTGCTCAATCTCTTCGATCGCCTTGTAGATGATCGAGTAGTAACGGATTTCCACGCCCTCGGCGTTGGCGACCTCCGTCGCCTTGCCCTCGGCGCGAACATTGAAGCCAACAATCACTGCGTCGGACGCTGCGGCGAGGTTGACGTTCGTCTCCGTCACGGCACCCACGCCGCGGTCGATGATGTTCAGGTCGACCTCGTCGTCCACCTCGATCTTCATCAGGGCGTCTTCCAGCGCCTCGACGGTGCCGGCGTTGTCGCCCTTCAGGATCAGGTTCAGGGTGTTGGTTTCCTTCAGCACCTCATCCAGATCCTCAAGGGACACGCGCTTGCGGGACTTCGCCTGCAGCGCGTTGCGGCGCCGAGCGTTTCGGCGATCCGCGATCTGGCGGGCTGTGCGGTCTTCCTCCACGACCAAGAGGCTGTCGCCGGCGCCCGACACGCTGGTGAGGCCCAGGACCTGCACCGGCCGAGACGGCCCTGCCTCTTGAACGTCATTGCCGTGCTCGTCGATCATGCGGCGAACACGACCGTGCGCATCGCCGACCACGATCGAATCGCCGACGCGGAGGGTACCGCGTTGAACCAAGATCGTCGCGACCGGTCCACGTCCGCGGTCGAGGTGCGCCTCGATGGCTACACCCTGGGCATCCATGTCTGGGTTTGCGCGCAGGTCCAGGGAGGCATCTGCCGTGAGCAGGACCGCTTCCAAGAGGGCATCGATATTCGTCCCCTGCTTCGCGGAGATATCCACGAACATGGTTTCGCCACCGTATTCCTCCGGGATCAAGCCATACTCAGTGAGCTGGCCGCGGATCTTATCCGGCTGGGCGCCTTCCTTATCGATCTTATTGACTGCGACGACCACTGGGACGTCCGCTGCCTTGGCGTGGTTGATGGCCTCAACGGTCTGTGGCATCACACCGTCATCGGCCGCTACCACCAGGATCGCAATATCCGTCGACTTCGCGCCACGGGCACGCATGGCCGTGAAGGCCTCGTGACCCGGCGTATCCAGGAACGTCACCAGACGGTCATTGCCCTCCATGTCAACGCTGACCTGGTAGGCGCCGATGTGCTGGGTAATGCCGCCAGCCTCGCCGCCACCGACATTCGCATGTCGGATCGTGTCCAACAGGCGGGTCTTACCGTGGTCGACGTGGCCCATGACGGTCACCACTGGAGGACGGTGAGCCAAGTCTTCTTCCTGGCCCTCATCCTCGCCGAACTGCAGATCAAAGGACTCGAGAAGCTCGCGGTCCTCATCTTCTGGAGAGACGACCTCGACCTTGTAGTCCATTTCCTCGCCGAGCAGCTGCAGGGTCTCGTCGGACACGGACTGCGTAGCCGTGACCATTTCGCCGAGATTGAACAGTGCCTGCACCAATGCTGCTGCATCTGCATCAATCTTGTCCGCGAAGTCAGACAGAGAGGCACCACGTGCGAGGCGAATCTTCGCGCCCTTGCCGTTGGGGAGCTTCACGCCGCCCACAACGGAAGGGGCCTGCATTGCCTCGTACTCGTGCCGCTTCTGCCGCTTCGACTTGCGCCCCTTGCGAGGAGCACCACCGGGCCGACCGAACGCGCCTGCGGTGCCGCCGCGGCGCCCGCCGCGACCACCGCGTGGCCCACCTGGTCCGCCTGGGCCACCGGGACCTCCCGGGCCGCCGCGGCGTCCGCCGCCGTGCCCGCCAAAGCCCGCACCGGACTTTGAGGGCATCTGCCCGGGGCTCGGGTGGTTGGGCATCATTGCCGGCGATGGACGACGCCCACCGCCTTGGCGCTCCCCGCCCCGGGAAGCGCCCGGCTTCGGTCCACCCTGGCCGCGACCGCCAGCACCGCCCCGTGGACCGGGCCGATTGCTGGTGCCGGGACGAGGCATGTCGCCCGGGCCCGCCTTGCCGCCACGTGGACGTGGGGCGGGGCGTTCAGTGGACGAAGAGAACGGGTTGTTGGCCACCCGTGGTGCCCGTGCACCTGGCTTTGGACCGGGCTTCGCGCCCGGCTTGGGTGCAGCACCGGGCTTTGGTGATCCACCGGGCTTCGGACCGGGCTTGGCTGCAGAAGCTGGAGAGGGGCGCTCGCCACCCGGCTTGGGGGCATTGCCTGGCTTCGGCGCGTTACCGGGAGTGGGCCTGGAAGCACCGGGCTTGGGTGTGGCCCCTGGCTTGGCAGCACCGGGCTTCGGCGCGTTACCGGGGGTCGGCTTTGAGGCACCGGGCTTTGGAGCAGCACCCGGCTTGGTCGTGCCAGTGTGGGTTGCCCCTGGTTTCGGCGAACCCGGCTTCGGGCTTCCTGGCTTGGACGCGCCTGGCTTGGCAGCGCCACCGGGGGAAGGCTTGGAGGCACCGGGCTTCACCGAGGAATCTGGGATGGACCCTGCTGCCGTCTTCGGGGCAGCATGAGCCCCGGCGTTGGCCTTTTCCTGGCCAACCCCATAATGCTTCTTCATCTTTTTGACGACCGGGGGCTCGACGGTCGACGAGGCCGTCTTAACAAATTCACCCTGGTCCTTCAGTGTCGCAAGGAGTTCCTTGCTGGTCACGCCGAGCTCTTTTGCTAGCTCGTGAACACGTAGCTTTCCGGGCACTACTCTCCTTTATGGTTGCGGAGTCGCAGGCCGGAAAACTCGGCTACGTACGACTCCCGTACTTGTGGTCAGTCATCGCTGATGCTGCTTCATCGTGCGCTCATCAGTGTCGGCTACTTTCCTTTGTCATGTGTTCGTCATCTATCTCTGCACCAGCTGAGTCCAAGGCACAGACATAGTCACGTACGGCTTGAGTCTTGGCTTCGGCTCCCACCCGAAGAGCGCGGTGAAATGCACGCCTCTGGTCAGCTGTCGCCACAGCCTCCCGCGTTGGCGTGATCCAAGCACCGCGACCGGGCAGGCGCCTGCCGGGATCGGGAACAATCTGCACTGTCCCGTCTGGTGCAACCTCGGCCACACATCGGAGAAGCTCCTCGGGAGGTCGCTTCACCCGGGTGGCAATGCACGTGCGCTGGCTCTTCTCTGCGAAAGATTCCGCGTTCTGGAGTGGATACTTCATTAACGCATCACTCCCATCCACGAGTCCTCAGCTGTGAAGACCACAACGCCTATGCATTCACCAATGAATCACCGGCTCAAGACCGTCCACCATCTTAACGCGAAAGGTGTCTAGAAGGTTAACCGCCCTGCCGAAGCCTGCAGATTTAGGAATTCTCCTCGGCTGCCTGGGACTCGGAGCGAATATCAATCTTCCACCCGGTCAGCCGTGCTGCGAGGCGAACATTCTGCCCTTCTCGCCCGATCGCGAGGGATAGTTGATAATCCGGCACCACCGCGCGGGCCACCTGCATGTCCGGATCGGTCACCCGTACGGACACAACCTTGGACGGGGACAGTGCATTCCCCACGTAGACCGCTGGATCCTCGGAAAAGTCGACGATGTCAATCTTCTCCCCTCCCAACTCGCGCATGATCTCGGACACGCGCTGCCCGCGCGGACCGATGCAGGCGCCCTTCGCATTGAGGCCCTGCACGGTGGACTTCACGGCAATCTTCGTGCGGTGCCCCGCCTCGCGCGCGATGGAGACGATCTCCACGGAGCCATCTGCCACCTCCGGAACCTCCAGCGCGAACAGCCCTCGCACCAGCTCGGGGTGGGTACGCGACATATTGATCTGCAAGTTCCGCCCGCCGTTATTGATCACGTCAGTCACGAACGCCTTCAATCGTGATCCGTGCTTCGGAGCCTCCCCGGGTATGTGCTCGGCCGGCAGGATCTGGCCATCCTTGCCATCAAATTCCGAACCCAAGTGGACGACGGTGATGCCGCGTTCGTTTTGCTTGGCGTCCCTAGTTACCACTCCGGAGACCACCGTGTAGCGCAACGGGGCGTACTCGTCGTAGCTCTTGCGCACCCGGGCGCCCGTGATCGAAGCGCGCACAGCGTCCCGCACAGCGCGGGTGGCGGTGCGCCCGAAGTCCGAAGGGGTGTCGTCCAGTTGGCCAGTGATCTCCCCCTGCTCGTCACGTTCGATCTGGAGCACGGCCACGTCGCCAGAATCCGCATCCACGTGGACGCGAACTTCCCCTTGATACCCCGTCTGCTCGCGGTATGCGGCCTCCAGTCCTCGCTCAATGGACCGTAGCAAGTCCAGCTTGTCCACAGACTCCTGCTTTTCCAGCATGTGGAGGACGCTCATGTCGATATTCACTTGTAACTCCTTTTAGCGTTCGTTCAGTCGGTCATCATATGCGCTTTCCGGCAGAGCCACCAACTCCAATTCCTCCCGCGGAGGTTCCTTAAATTCCACGTCCACCGTGGCACCGGATACCTCGTCCAGGCTGGCCCTTCGGATAGTTGTTCGCTTGCGAACCTGCCCTTTCTTCGTATTCTTGGCAGGGTCTTTCACCGTGGCCAGGTACACCACGTCTTCACCGACTTGAGCGACCCGAGCTTCACCGCCCCCAGGCAGGTTGACGAGCTTGCCCACGTTGCGGGCCCAGTGACGGCGTTGGGTCAAGGGCATGTCTACGCCCGGGGTGGTGATTTCGAGGGTATAGCCGGGACCGAAACTCAGCTTCCCTTCCCCTTCGACCTGATCGAGATGGGTGGATACCGCCCCGCTGAATTCTTCTATCCCATCCAAATCGGGGCGTTCGTCGCTGTCCACGGCGATCTTCACCGCGGATTTCGCGCCAGCTTTGTTGACCTCGAGCCTTTCGATGTCGTACCCGAACTGGGCGGCCAGTGGCTCGAGTTCTGTCTGCAATTCGTCTGGGGTGGGAAACGCCATGCCTTGCACAATAGCAATGAGTGATTTTGGCACTATGGTGGCTGTGATGATTTCTCAGCCTTCCAGCCAACTCAGATTTTCGCGGCGCACACTACTTACGGGTACAGGGTTGGGTGTCGCCGGGTTGGTGCTCGCCGGCTGCGAATTCGATGACCCGCCGGAGCCAGATCCCTCCCTCCAGGAGGTCCGTGGGTTGCTCTCCTCATTTGTGGACGCCAACCCCCAGGCTCCAGAGACCGCCATCTTCAACAAGTTCCTTCCACAATTGGAGCAGGAAGTGGTGCGAGTGTGCGGTGTGGATGAGAACGGGCACTCGGACGAGCACTGCACTCAGGCTGCCCCACCCAAGCCCAACAGCGCGCCATCCGTTGAGAACGTGGCAGATCGGGTTCGTCGCGGGATTCGCGATGTTGAGGATCGACATAGTGCGTACCTGCTGGGTGCGCTCTTCACTGACCTGTCGGGGCACACAACTGCAGATGTGGGCCTTCCCAAGGCATCGGAGCTTTCTCGCAGGTTCGACGCCCGTGTGGTCTTCGACGGACTCAAAGCGACCGACGTGTGGGGCATGGCCACGGATCGAGCGGCAGCGGCGATCAGCGCTTCCGGCATCGCACTGTCAAAGGACGACGGGTCCCGCCGGACTGCGATGACCCAACGCGCTACGACCCTTCGCCACTGTAGGGATCACCTCCGGCAAATCTACGAATGCTCCGGCAATCCTTATGTCCCCGCAGCCGGGTTCTCCCCGGTCACTAAGGAGCCCGAGTCGCCGCACGAAGCCTGGAACTTCCTGAACCAGGCAACGGACGCGCTGAGCACCTTCCTGCTTGGAACCGTGAATGACCGCGACTGCTCCCCCGTCACTCGCGAATGCCTTGTCCAGTGGGCTGCCCGGCTGGGGCAATAAATCGCGGAGGACTAGTTGCGAAGGAGTTCCTGCACTGCAGTGACAACGGAGTCGTAATCGACGTCGGATTTTTCGCACGTCAGCTGATTGCGCAGCTCGACCTTTCCATCGGCGAATCCGCGGCCCACGACCACGACAATCGGCATGCCGAGCAGTTCGGAATCCTTGAACTTCACTCCGGGTGACACCTTGGGCCGCTCGTCGAAGAGCACGTCCATTCGCGCCCGCGATAGCTCTGTCACCAGATCTTCGGCCGCCGCCGCGGCTTCAGGGTCTTTATTCGCCACCACTACGTGTACATCGTAAGGAGCCACGGACTGCGGCCACTTGAGTCCTGTCTCGTCGTGCATTTGCTCGGCGAGCACCGCGACCAGACGCGATACGCCAATCCCGTAGGACCCCATGGTCGGCACCGCGCGCTTCCCCGACTCGTCCAGAATCTGCACGTCGAAGGCTTCGGTGTACTTGCGCCCCAACTGGAAAATGTGACCGATCTCGATACCGCGAGCCAGAGTGAGGTGCCCCTTGCCATCCGGCGACGGATCTCCCTCTTTGACCTCAGCTGCTTCGATGGTGCCGTCTACAGTGAAGTCCCTGCCAGCCACCAGGCCGACCACATGGCGCTGGTCAAAATCCGCGCCGGTAATCCAGCTGCTACCCGCGACCACCCGTGGATCGGCCAGGACCTTCACGCCGTGGCGATTAAGGGACCGCGGGCCAATATATCCCTTGACCAGGAACGGGTTGGCTTTGAAGTCTGCCTCGTCAGCCAATTCAACGGTGGCTGGCTCCATCGCGGCCTCCAGGCGCTTATTATCCACTTCCCTGTCGCCAGGTACCAGGATCCCCACCAGCTCCGGCTGCAATGCGGCTCCATCCTTGTCCGTGCCCGGCCGGGTGACCTTCACGATGACGCATTTGAGGGTATCCGCTGCCGTCACTTCACGGCCTTCGACCTCGATCCCTTCTTCGCGAGCCCAGTCCACCAGCGCAGCGATGGTCTCGGAATGCGGGGTCTCATATTCTTGAGCCTCCGGCTGGCCGTCAACCGGCCTCTCAGCTGGTACCACCGTCTGAACGGCTTCGACGTTGGCGGCGTAATTTGATTCGGTCGAGCGGACAAAAGTGTCCTCACCATTGTCAGCCACGGCTAGGAACTCTTCGGATGCAGAACCGCCCATCGCGCCAGAAGTGGCGGCGCAGATCGCGTACTCGATCCCTAGCGTGTCGAAGATATTTTGATAAGCCTGGCGGTGCAGTTGGTATGACATTTCCAACCCATCATCATTCATATTGAAGGAATAGGAATCCTTCATAACGAATTCCCGGCCTCGCAAGATACCCGCGCGGGGACGCTCCTCGTCGCGGTACTTGTCCTGGATCTGATAGAGGATGACTGGGAAGTCCTTGTAGGAGTTGAGCTCCTGTTTCACGGTGGAGGTGAACAGCTCCTCGTGCGTCGGTCCCAACAGATAGTCGCCCTTTTTCCGATCCTTCAAGCGGAAAAGGGCATCGCCATATTCTTCCCAGCGGCCGGTGACCTGATACGGCTCCTTGGGAAGCAAAGCGGGGAATGACAACTCCTGTCCCCCAATGGCGTCCATCTCCTGCCGTACGATCTCCTCAACCCGGCGCAGAACGCGAAGGCCCAGCGGGAGCCAGCTGTAGATCCCTGGCGCCACGCGCCGAATGTACCCCGCGCGGACGAGGAGCTTGTGGCTCGGGACCTCGGCATCAGCCGGATCATCGCGCAGAGTTCGCAGGAAAAGGGAGGACATCCGAGTGATCATGTGGACAGCCTACAAGGTGGATTGAACAATCGGCACGCAGGCTAGCCTGATCCCATGCTGATTCTGCTTCCCCCTTCCGAAACCAAAGCCCACGGAGGCGATGGCCCGTCCCTGTCAGAACTCGGCGGGCGCGTGAACTGCCCTTTTCCTGAAGTGCGAGCCACGAGCGAGCGCTTGGTTCGAGCTATCGAGCACATGGGTTCTTACCGGTCCGCCAAGACCCGGGCACGCTCTCGGTCACTACTGGGGCTCAAGGACACCCAAGATTCCGAGTTGGACTACAACGCCCGGGTCCGCACGTCCCCCACGTCGCCCGCCATTGAGCGCTATACCGGGGTCGCCTATGAGGCTTTGGACGCCACCGGTTCTCGCACGGGCATATCCCTGGGGCAGCCAGCCATCCGTCGAATTGCGATGGGTTCAGCGCTGTGGGGCGTGGTCGGCGCTGCAGAGCAGATCCCGTATTACCGGTTGTCCGCGGGAAGCAAGTTGCTATTTCCGCGTCGGCAGCAAGCGGTGACATTGAAGAATATTTGGGGTTCGAGCATTACCCACGCGCTCGAGGAGTGGTGCGAAACAATGGAAGAGGGCGGGGACGCGATATTTGATTTCCGATCTTCCGGCTATGCCGCATTGGGAAAGATTCAGGGCGCAGTTCAATTGCGCGTGGAAACGGAATATCCAAACGGCACACGCAAGGTGGTCAGTCATTTCAATAAGTATTACAAAGGCTTGGCCGCACGGGAGCTCGCCCTGTTGGAGGACGATATTGGGGCAGCTGATGCAGGTGATGCTCTCGCGGAGGTCATTAACCACTCCCCCACATTCCGCGGTGAGACGATCCGAGCCGAGCCGACGTCCAACCGTGGCGTCACGATGATCGTCCCAGCTGCCCAGCAGAAAAAGGCGACAGAACTCCCATAGACAGCTAGGGTATGTTTATGCGAAAACTACGGTCTAAGTTGACGTCCCTCCTCGCCGCGCCAGCCCTGATTGCAGGAGCACTCGCAGGCACCTCCATCGCAGCACCTACGGCTCATGCCGAGAGCATGGCAGCAATGGGCGGCGGCTCCGGAATTACCCTCTATAAGCAGGGAGAGACCGATTACTACGGACTGTGTTCCCTGGGAGCCATCGGCTACGACAAGACCGGTAACCTCATCGGACTCACTGCAGGCCACTGCGGGCAGCCGGGCGATACGATCGGTTCCGAGTACTTTCCCGACGCGGGCACCATCGGTACCTTCATCGTCTCCGAGGACAATCCCGACGTAGCCATCATTGATCTCGACGATTCCAAGGTCACTCCTCTCCGCACCGTGGGTGGTACGACCATCGATGGGGCGGGCGCCAAGCCCGTCTTCGGCGACATCGTCTGCAAGGAAGGACGTTCGACTGGCCGCACTTGCGCTCACGTGTGGGCCCAGGATGGCAGCTACGTCATCGAACACACTTGCTCAATCGGTGGCGATTCGGGTGGCCCAGTGGTGCGTGGCACCAAGATCGTTGGGCTGATCTCCGGCGGCCCGTTGCCCTTCTGCAACGAGCCCTTCCCGGCACCGTTCCACGCACCGAACTGGTCTGTGAACTTCCAGGACGCGGTTCGCGTGGCAGACACCGAAGCCAACGGCTTCGCGCTGTTCTAGAAGCCCGCACTCACAACGGAGACGATTATCGCTAGCCCAGGCCCTCGTTGGCCTGGGCTTCGGCCTTTTTGCCCTCGGCCACGTCCGATGGGGTGAAGTTGATGAAGGCTGCGCTCAGTGCGATGATGACCAGCGCTAAGCCCGCACACACCATCAGCGACGTGGTGTACCCCTGGCCTAGCGCTTCTCTCGCCTGGGTAGTGAGGTGTGCTCGATCGACCGCATCCAAGGCTTCGCCCAGCCGATGGCGCGTAACGCTTTCTGCCACGGCTGTCGCCGCCGCAAGTCCCAGTGGGCCACCAAGTGTTTGCGCAACCAGAGAGGTGGCCGTCAGTGGCCCCACGTCGATCGGACGCACACCGGCAACAACACACAGCGTGAGCGGAATCAGTGCCAACCCCACTCCTGCGGCGATCAGCAGGATGGATGGCAACAACTGCAATGGGTAGGACACGTGCGTCCCCATCCCCATGGCGAAACTAAATGCGGCAACCATCAGGGCACCACCGGCCACGATCACCCACCGGGGTGAAACTCGCTGAACAGCCCACCCTGCAATGGCAGCGCCGCCCCCGAGGCCGATAGCGAATGGGATGAAAGCCACCCCTGCCTGCAGCGGAGTATATTCCAACACTTCTTGAACGAACAGCGCTACCTGCACGGTCATGGCCATCAAGATAGCCCCGGCGATCACCAAATTGATGAACACGACCGCACGAGCGCGATCAGCGAAGAGGCGCAGCGGCAGGACACCGTCCGTCTTCCCTCGTTGGTCGAGGAAGAACCACAGCAACAGCACGATCCCCATGAGCAGGGACACAATGACCACGGGACTCAACAGTCCTCCGCCGCCCTGGGACATGCCGAACACAAGAAGGGTGGAGGCCGCGGTGGCCAAAATGGCGCCCCGGACGTCCAGCCCGATGCGCTCCTCCACCGGTACGACGCTCAGCGCGAACAGCCCACCTGCGACGATGAGCACACCAATCGGCACGTTGATCCAAAAAATCCAACGCCAGGAGACCTCTGTCAACGCTCCCCCGATCACGAGCCCGCTCACTGAACCTAACCCGGTCATCGCAGCGAAGAAGGAAAACGCCTGGTTGCGCGCCTTCCCAGGTGCAAAGGTCACCACGATCAGAGCCATCGCGACTGGGGACGCCACTGCTGCGCCGATCCCCTGCATTACACGTGCAGCCAGCAACATGACGGGCCCGCTAGCCAGGCCACATAGGAGCGAGGCCAAGGTGAAAAGGCCTACTCCGATGAGAAACATTCTCCTTCTTCCGAAGGCATCTCCCAATCGCCCGCCTAACAAGAGCAAGCCACCATACGCCAGGGCGTAGGCCAGCACGACCCAACTACGCAACTGATCCGAGAGCTGCAGCTCCACCTGCATGCGGTTCAAGGCGAGATTGACGACCGTCCCGTCGAGCACCACCATGAACTGCAGCGCGCATAGCACCACCAGTGGTAACCCGAGCGCCTTTCCGGTGACCGGATAGCGCTTCTGGGATTTCTCAGGTGAGTAGGTCAAGATATGTCTACTTTCAGCAGCCGTTAGTCGTCTTGCATGATGTGCTCCGCAGCTGGTCCGATGACGATGATGGCAGGCGGAGTCACACCGTATTGGTCCAATCTATCGCCCACCTCTCCCAGAGTCATGGTCGTCAGGCGCTGGGCTGCGGTGGATGCTGATTCCACGATGGCCACGGGGGTATCGGGAGACTTGCCTTCTTTCTCGAGAGTGGCGGCAATCGCCGGAGCGTTCTTCACCGCCATGAGCAGCACGATGGTGCCTGTCATCCGTGCCACCGCTCCCCAATCCACCAAAGATTTCGGATGTCCTGGCGGCACGTGACCACTGACGATAGTGACGTCGTGAACGAGCCCCCTGTGGGTGATTGATAGCCCGGCAGCTGCCGGGGCCGCGGTCGCGCTGGTGACCCCCGGAATGACTCGGCACGGGATTCCAGCGCCCGCGCAGTATTCGGCTTCTTCAAAACCGCGCCCGAAGACAAAGGGATCCCCGCCCTTCAGCCGAACCACCTTTTTGCCCTTGCGGGCGTGCTCAACGATAAGACGATTAATTTCCTCTTGCGCTACCGATTTTTGATAAGGCAGCTTCGATACGTCGATGACCTCAGCGCCCCGTTCACCGGCGTCAGCGGCCAAGTCCTGGGGAGCTAGATGATCCGTCAGGATCACGTCCGCCGCCATGACCGCCTTTGCGCCAGCGACAGTGATCAAGTCGGGGTCTCCCGGCCCGCCACCCACGAGGACGACAGAACCGGTGGGGGTGGAAACGTGCGCAGAATCGCTCATATTCGATGACTGTAGACCATGCGGTCTACATCACCGCAATTACCCCAGCTTGAGGGCCTTCTGGGAGCGCTCCCACTGCTCATTGAAGAGCTCGGTGTTCTGGGACAGCCGCTCGCCATAGGAAGGGATCATCTCCTTCAAACGCGGCGCCCAATCACCCATGTGGTTACCGAAGCAGCGCTCCAGCAGCTCGATCATGGCAGCCGGGGCAATGGAGGCGCCCGGAGAAGCCCCCATCAGGCCTGCCAGGGAACCGTCTGCGGAGTTGATCAACGTGGTGCCGAATTCCAGTGAACCAAACTTTGGTGCTCCGATGGGCTTGATGACCTGCACGCGCTGACCGGCCACGACCAGCTCCCAGTCCTCATCTCGTGCAGACGGCATGTACTCCCGGAGGGATTCCACGCGCGCCTTCTGATCCTTGAGAACCTCTTCGATGAGGTACTTGGTCAGTCCGAACTCCTGCAGGCCCACGCCCACCATGGATGGCAGATTGTCCGGGCGCAGAGACTTGAACAGGTCCGCGTACGAACCCTTCTTCAGGAACTTCGGGGTCCAGCCTGCATAGGGGCCGAACAGCAGGCCCTTCTTACCATCGATCACGCGAGTATCGAGGTGTGGAACGGACATCGGAGGCGCACCTACGGCCGCCTTGCCGTACACCTTCGCATTGTGCTGTTCGATCAGCTCCTCGTTGGTGCAGCGCAGCCACTGGCCAGAGACCGGGAATCCGCCGTAGCCCTTGATCTCCCGGATGCCCGCCTTCTGCAGCAATGGGAGCGCCATGCCACCGGCACCGACGAAGACGAAGTTCGCTTCCACCACAGAGGTATCACCGGTGTGAAGGTTCTTCGTGGTCACCTTCCACTTGGAACCATCGCGTTCGATATTCTTTACCTCAGTACCGAAGCGAACCTGCACGCCTTCCTTCTTAACCGCATCCACATATTGACGGGTCAGCGCGCCGTAGTTGATATCTGTACCGGTATCGAACCAGGAGATCGCAACGGGGTTATTGAAGTCACGCCCCTCGCTCATCAGCGGCAGGCTCTCGCGGAACTTCTCCTCCGAGTCACTGAACTGCATATTGGGGAACAACGGGTGCTGGCGCAGCGCCTCGTAGCGGGCCTTCAGGTAATCCACCTGTTCCATGCCCTGGGCAAAGGACACATGGGGCACCTTGTTGATGAACTCGCTCGGGTCGCCCAGGATCTGTTCCTCAACCAGGTGAGACCAGAACTGGCGCGAGACCTGGAACTTCTCATTCACACCCACGGCCTTGGAGATATCGATCTTCCCGCCAACAGATGGGGTGTAGTTCAGCTCGCACAGTGCAGAGTGCCCGGTGCCGGCGTTATTCCACGGATCAGAGGACTCAGCGGCCGGCGTATCCAGTCGCTCAACGATCATCTGAGTCCACTCCGGCTGCAGCTGCTTCAGCATGACGGAGAGGGTCGTCGAGATGACACCGGCTCCCACCAGGAGCACATCGACGGAATCCTTTGAAACATTTCCAGTAGTTGCCACTATTGACTCATTCCTTTTCGCGCACATCAGGCTCGGAGAAAAGTGTCCCCTAACTAAGGTCCTCCACAACATTACGCCTGCCACCCTTCACCGTAATCGATGCCCTCCCCGCGCGCCGAGCTCTATCATCGTCACAGTGAGTAGTTCAATCCCGCACCCGCCTCCGTCCTCAACCCCGGATTCATCCCCCGTGCAGCCGCGTCTACCAGGCCATGCTCCCGACCTCCCTGAACCAGATGTCTCAGAGTGGCACCCGGATGAATTGGGGCCCGGATTCGAACACGCGTTTATTGACCTGGGCCCCGACCCCGATGGCGAGACCCCAGTGCGCTGCACGCTCGTTCGCTACGACGCGAATGCCGCCGATTTTCGCTCGCGCCCTGCCGTCGTCTTCGTTCATGGCATGACGGACTACTTCTTCCACGAACATGTCGCCGAGTACCTGCGCCGCGCTGGATTCGCCGTTTATGGGCTCGACCTCCGCAAATGTGGGCGCTCGTGGAGGGAAGGCCAGACGTGGCACCACGTCACCGCCCAATCTATTTATGACGCCGACCTCACCGCCGCCGTCGCATACCTCGCTAGCCAGCACCCCAGCGTCGTGGTCGAGGGACACTCCACCGGCGGCCTCGACGTGGCCCGCTGGGCTGGGAGGATGCACGAGTCGACCGTTCCGGCCGAGCGCCTGATCTATTCTCACGTCGCCGGCATCATTCTGAATTCCCCGTGGCTCGGCCTGCAATTCGGCCCCCTCACCCGATTCGTGATTACAAAAGTCTTCCCCCTCATCGCGGCTGTACGCCCACAAGCGGAAGTTCCCGGGGGCATCAACCCCGTTTACGGCCGCAGTTTGCACGCGTCAGAAGCAGGTGAATGGGATTACAACCTCGCGTTAAAGCCACTTGTTCCGCGGAAAAAGTACATAACGTGGCTCGTTGGCGTCTCCAAGGAAATTGAGCAACTCCGCGCCAAGCCCACGGATACTGGGCGGCCCACCCTCATGCTCACCTCACACGCCCACCACTTCTCCCGGAAGTTATCCCCTGAAACCTATCGTGCGGACGTGATCTTGAAACCAAAGCAGATGCACGAAAACATCCGGAATGTGGCGCCGGGGGCGCGCGTTGAAATTCTTCAGGACGCCATGCATGACGTGTATCTGTCCCGTCCCCACGTGCGGGAGCGGGCGCTTCACACGACGGTGGAATGGCTTAAAGACATTACGTGCAGATAGGTAGACAATTCGGTGACTCATTTCGACCTCATCATTATCGGAACCGGCTCCGGCAATTCCATTCCCGGCGAGAACTTCGAAGATAAGTCTGTCGCGATTGTGGAACGAGGCGTGTTTGGAGGGACGTGTCTCAATGTCGGATGTATCCCCACCAAGATGTTCGTTTACACCGCGGACACGGCGCGAGAGTTCGCTGAAGCAGATCGGCTTGGCTTGAAATCGAAAGAGCCAGAACTGTCGTGGGAGAAACTGCAGGCCCGCGTGTTCGAGCAGCGCGTCGACCCCATCAGCGCTGGAGGTGAGGACTATCGGCGCGGTGATCGCACTCCGAACATCACGTTGTTCAGCGGCGAGGCAGCCTTCATCGGTGAGCGGAAGTTAAGGATCACGGGGGACTCCGAGGACGTGGAGATCTCGGGTGATCAGGTGGTGATTGCGACCGGAAGCCGGCCGATGATCCCGGACGTGATCCGGGACAGCGGTGTGCGCTATCGGACTAATGAAGACATCATGCGTATGGAAAAGCTGCCCTCGTCTCTGACGATTCTGGGAGGCGGCATTGTGGCCGTGGAGTTCGCTCATGTCTTTAGCTCCTTCGGTGTGGACGTCACGGTGGTGAACCGAGGGCCGCGTCTGCTGCGGAAGCTGGACAGCACACTTTCGGAGGCTTTCAACACCGCGGCCGCGCATTCGTGGACGACCAAGAATTCTGTGACCGTGGTCGATGCGAAGTCCGTGCGTGAGCATGACCATGAGGCCATTTCACTCAGCCTCGACGATGGGACCGAGGTTGTCTCGGAGGAGCTGTTGGTGGCCACTGGCCGAATTCCCAATTCCGACACCCTGAACCTGAGCAGCACCGGGGTGAAGGTCGATCACCGCGGCGTGATCGAGGTCAATGAGTTCGGCCAGGCTAGCGCGGAAGGGGTCTGGGCACTTGGCGACGTGGCCAACCACTTGCAGCTCAAGCACGTCGCTAATGCCGAAGCACGCGTGATTGCTTACAATCTGCTGCACCCGGAGGACCTACGCGCCGTGTCGCACGAGGTCGTGCCATCAGGCATCTTCACTCATCCCCAAATCGGAGTGGTCGGGCTCACCGAGGAGGAAGCCCGGGGGCAATACGAGCACATCACCGTGAAGACCCAGAAGTACGCTGACGTTGCCTACGGCTGGGCCATGGAAGATCACACCGGGCTGTGTAAGGTCATCGCCGATGCTAACTCCGGCAAGATTGTGGGGGCACACGTTATGGGCCCGCAGGCAGCCAGTTTGATCCAGCTTTTCGTCACTTTCATCACTTTCGGAATCGACGCGCGCGTAGCGGCGAAAAACCAGTATTGGCCGCACCCGGCACTATCCGAGGTGGTGGAGAACGCTCTGCTGGGGCTGGAATTCAACAACCCGGCGCCCGCGACAATTCAGCCGTAGGCCCCGGAGGTCTCGCTAATCTCCCAGGTCTGTGAGGACCTCGCAGCCCTCCTCGGTCACCACGAGAGTGTGCTCGAACTGGGCCGTCCACTTGTGATCCTTGGTCTGGACGGTCCAGTTGTCGTCCCAGATCTCGTAATCCAGCGTGCCAAGATTAATCATCGGCTCAATCGTCAGTGTCATGCCCGGCTCCAGGACCGTGTGGTTTCCCGGATTGTCGTAGTGCAGCACGACCAGGCCGTTGTGGAACGTGGGGCCTACTCCGTGCCCGGTGAAGTCCTCTACGACGTTGTATCCGAACCGCTTGGCGTAGCTCTCAATCACGCGACCAATCACGTTGATCTCGCGTCCCGGTTTCACAGCCTTGATCGCCCGATCCAACGATGCGCGCGTCCGTTCGACCAATAGCCGGTGTTCTTCGCTCACATTTCCGGCCAGGAATGTCGCGTTGGTATCGCCGTGAACCCCGTTCTTGTATGCCGTCACGTCGATATTCACAATGTCACCGTCTTCGATGACTGTCGTGTCCGGAATTCCGTGGCAGATGATGTCGTTCAAGCTCACGCAGCAGGACTTGGGGAAGCCGCGATATCCCAGCGTGGAGGGGTATGCCCCGTGATCGCACATGTAATCGTGCACGACTCGGTCAACTTCGTCCGTGGTCACTCCGGGTTCGACCGCGCGCCCTCCCTCGCGCAATGCTTCGGCAGCGATCCGGGAAGATTCCCGCATCTTCTCGATGACCTCATCACTTTGCACCCATGGTTCCCCGACGTTTTCCTGAACGTCGTCCTTCCACGCGTATTCCGGGCGTTCAATGCTGACTGGGACGGTACGGATCGGGGTCGGCTTACCTGGAACTAGTGGAGCTCTACTCATGGCTTTCCACCCTACTCGCTCCCCCGTTGAACAATTCACCTTCCCTTCTCCTTGCGTACACCTGCAACCCCTACATTGTGAATGTTTTCAACACTCCTGCTTAGCCTTAGAAAGGATGCTCATGCGTGCGGTCACGAAATGTGTCAGCGCCCTGTCCACTCTCGCAATCGGAGCGAGTCTCACGGTAGGGATCACGTCCGCCACACCCCAGGAAAAGGATGCCAGCCCAGCTTCCAGGTTCACCCTGGGGCTCCTGCCCGATACGCAGTTCTATTCTCGATACGCCACCGAAGAGACGGGGAATCTGTATCAGCAGCGCTATGGTTCCGAGCCCTATGACACTCAGACTCACTTCCTCGTCGACCACGCCCGCGACCTCAACATTCCCTTCACGGCCTCACTCGGGGACGTGGTCGACCAGGCTGATCACCCTCAGCAATGGCAGGTAGCAGATAGGGCCATGAAGGTTCTCGAGGACGGAGGAATGAATTACTCCATCTTGCCGGGCAATCACGACATCAACAAAGACGAATTCCGCACCACGTTCTCCGCCGAGCGCGCCGCGAAGCAACCCACCTTTCAAGAACGGTTCGGAGGCGAAGGCCAGGAATCCGAGTATCACATTTTTGAAGCTGAAGGCCAGAAATATCTCATGCTCGCAG
This sequence comes from Corynebacterium falsenii, assembly GCA_001054945.1. Lineage (GTDB taxonomy): Bacteria > Actinomycetota > Actinomycetes > Mycobacteriales > Mycobacteriaceae > Corynebacterium > Corynebacterium falsenii_A. The sequence goes on from JVKJ01000005.1 coordinate 303,566, forward strand.
TGGCAGACCTTGCCAACGATGAGACCCTCGAATGGGCGCAGAGTGTGTTGGATAAGCACAAGAACATCCCCACGATCGTCACCTCACACGAGATTCTCATGAACGAAAAGCCCGAGGACGGCCATACCCCGGTACAATTCACGCCCGACTACGGCCAGCACTTCTGGGACAAGCTCATCGCACCGAACGACCAGGTGTTCCTCACGGTCGCGGGGCACAATCACGGAGCTGGATACCGCATTGACAAGAATCAGAAAGGGCATGAAGTCATCAATGTGTTGCAGGACTATCAAATGGCCTACCAGGGTGGCAATGGGCTGCTGGGCCTTCTGCAGTTTGATCTCACCCACGGTCGCATGGACATGACAGCCCTCTCCCCGTGGGTCGCACGCAAGCCCCACCGGACCCTGAATCAATTCGACGACCTGATCCTCGACAATGAGACCGATTCCTGGAGCGCCCCTTTCGACTTCCGCTCTCGCTTCACCGCCATTAATCCCGAGTGGACCGTGGGAGAAGAGGACGATGCGGATTACACCCAGGTGGCGCGGTCCATCGTCCAGCAGGACTTTGTCCCTCCCGCCGATCCCGAGAAGTTCCGAGCTCGCGATGCAGAAGACTATCCTCACCAGCCCGGCACTGCGGCACACTGGCGCCCGGGTGCACATCGTGGCGACACAATTCCCGATATCGCGCAGGGGCAGGACATGCACCGCGCCCCGCTCGACAATGGCGTCTCCTCCGGGTCAAAGAAGGAGGACGTGCGCTTCACTTCCGACCATCATCCGCAGTCGTCGGACTTCGGCTCGGTGTGCTTCCAAGCCCCGGGGGACAATGACAAGCGCATCTCCTGGTTCCAGACGGAGAAGGACGCCCCGATCAACGGGGAAACTTTCCCCGATGGCTACACCATGGAGACGTTCGTGCGGGTAGATAAGACGTTTACCCGCCAGGCGGATGAATGGATGGGAGCGATTTCTCGGCTGGGCCGTCGAGGCGATGTGGCGTCCGATATCCCCGAGGGGGACGAACCTCCGGCGACCCTGGCGCTGAGTTCCCTTCGAGAATTGCAGTGGTCCTCCGTGGCGTCCACGGGTGACACGTCCGGGAGCTCGAACTGGAGCCACGAGGTGCCAACGGACGAATGGCTGCACGTTGCCGTGGTCAATGACCCGAAGAAGAATACAGTGGAAATGTTCGTCAATGGCGCGCCAATCCTGCGGGATCAGCTGGGATCAACGGGGCTGGCCACCACCGGCGACCGGTGGATCATGGGCACTTCGGTGTGGGATGGGCTGCCGGCCAACGGCTGGAATGGGTGCATCGGCGAGACCAGGCTCACCCATGGTGCCCTGGACCCTGACCAGTGGCTCAGCGCACGGAGGCATGATGACCAGGTGGCGCCGTCTTTGGACGGCTCGAGTGGCCCGGGCTCTGCGAGTATTAGAGGAGAGGGACTAAGCGGAGGGGGATTTGGCTCGACTGCTTTTGGCTCCCGAACTCGGGGATCCCTCTAAGGCTGTTGTCCTTCGGGTTGCGCGTCCAGATTCTTAAAGAATTCGTTCGTTACAGACACTGCGTGCTCGGATCCCCCGCCCCGCACGATCAGGGTGGAAAATGCGAGGTCATCGCGGTAACCAGTGAACCAGGCGTGAGATCCATTGGCGATTTCGGCCTCACCGGTCTTGGCAAAGACCTCCCCGGCCGCCGTGCTCCCGCGTCCAGAACCGCTTGTAACCACACTGCGCATCATCTGGCGGAGGCCATCGATGACCTCCGGTCGCAGCGGATTAGCGTTTTCGCCCTTCACCGCTGTCTGGTGATTGGCAATGAGGTAGGGCGTGGGCATCTTTCCCGCCGCTGCGGTTGACGCCACCATCGCCATTCCAAATGGGCTGACTAGGTCGAGCCCCTGGCCGTAACCGGATTCGGTACGGTCCAACATGACATCGCCCTGAGGCACAGAGCCGGTGAACGTGTCGAGCCCGTCGATCTTAAAGTCGACTCCGAGCCCGAACTTGGACGCATATTCCTTCAGCTTGCCAGGAGGAAGATCTGTGGCGATCTTCGCAAAAGTGGTGTTGCACGACTGAGCGAAGGCATCGTCCAGCGTCGTCGTTCCTCGGCTGAAGGAGTTGTAGTTGGTCACGATGCGCCCACCGATGTCCTGCGTGCCCGGGCATTGCACGCTGGACCCCGGAGTGAGCCCCTGTTCAGCCATGCCGGAATACGCGGTGAGCATCTTGAACGTGGATCCCGGCGGATACTGACCCATCAAAGCCACATCGCCGTCCTTGTCCGCCTCCCCCGTCTGGGCGACCGCGAGGACCTCCCCGCTCGATGGCCGCATCACGACCATCATCGCCTTGGAATCGGAACGAGTGTCCACCGCCGTCTGGGCGGCCTCTTGAACTTTGCGGCTGAGACTCACATGCACAGCTGGCGCGGCCTGAGGCTCAACGTAATCCAACTGCTGAACCGCGGATCCCTCGCGTGTGGCAGCGACGACCTCCCAACCATTCTTGCCCTGTAGATCCTTTTCCACCAGTGCGGACACGCGACTCATGATGTCTGGAGCGAAGCCCGGGTTCGGGCGCACCAAAGCGGACTCTTCGTTGAAACGCAGTCCCTTGACGTCGGCCAACCGCTGGCGCAGTTGCTTTCCCCATCGATCATTGATGGTCATCACGGAGAACTCGCCGTTCGCCTTGTCAGCGTCCTTAAAGGTTTCTTCCGCGTTAAATGCCGGCACCGTACTATCCGAAGCCCGCATCGCGTCCATTTCTGCGCCAATTCTGCGAATGGTGCCGTGCAGATCGGCCACGGCCTTCGTATCGACGAGGACGCGGAATTTCGTGCCGGGCTCTAGCAACACGGCACCGTCGGAACCGACCACGCTTGCCGTCTTCGCGGGGACGGAGCGAAGTTCCATCGTTTGATCGGCTCCCAATTCCGGGTGCAGCACGGATGGTTGCCAGCGCACCGTCCACGAATTGCCCGTCTTTGTCAGCTTGAGCTGGGAATCGTATTCCATGTGACGGTCGCCCGGGAGATCCCACTTCATGTGATAATCGGCCGTCGCGGTGTCCCCCTTGGTTAGCACGCGAGTCCCGCTCACCTCTAGCCCGTCAGCCTGCATGGACTTCCATGACTGATCCAGCGAAGAATTGGCACGATCAGGAGTATCCGTGAAATGACCGGCCTCTGAGTGGGTAGCCATGGCGTGCAGGAAATCATTGGCCGTGTCATCGGCCCCCTGTGGGCGCGGGGTGCAACTTGCCAGGCTCGTGGTGAGACCGACAATTGCCAGTGCTGCGGTTAGTCGCCGACTCATTCCCCAAAACTAACAGCGCAGCTAAATAATTCCTTTCTCCCGCGCCGCTGCTACCGCGCTGGTTCGATTGTTGACGTCCAATTTGGAGAAAATGTGGCCCAGGTGGCTCTTGACCGTCGCCTCCGTGAGGATCAGTTTCTTAGCGATCATTCGATTCGACTGGCCCTGCCCCACCAGCTGCAGCACCTCCACCTCTCGGGGCGTGAGTGAGAGTGCAGGGTTGTTAATCCTCCCCATCAGTTTTCCCATCACGTGCTTCGACATGACTGATTCACCGCGGGCGGCTGCGTGGATCCCACTGATCAGCTCCGCTGGAGGGCAATCTTTGAGAAGATAGCCCACCGCGCCGGCCGAAACAGCTCCAACCACATCGCCGTCTGTCGAATAGTTCGTCACCACCAACACCTGCGGTGGTTTGCTCAATTTGCGCATTGACCGCGTCGCCTGGACCCCTCCGGCAACATCGCCATCCTGCGGCGACTGGGCAAAGCGCAGGTCCATGAGCACCACATCCACCTCGTCATCGGTGCCCATTAGCCTCTGAACAGCACTGACCGCTTCATCGGCCGTGCTTGCTGTCCCGACTACGCGCAGATTTTCCTTGTCGGCTTGCAGTACCGCTTCCAACCCGGCGCGCACAACTGGGTGGTCATCAGCGAGAAAAACTTTAATCATCATCGTCCTTCGTTGGAGCCGGGATGCTCACGGATATTCCTGCCCCCTGATCCGGGGAAGATTCCATCGCCATGGTGCCACCCAGCTTCTGGATGCGCGTGCACACTCCTGACAACCCGTACGTGTGTCCCGTGTGAATATCGATCGCCTCCGGGTCGAAACCGACACCGTTGTCCACTACGTCAACTGCAATGTCTGACGGGTGGTACGTCAGTGTCACCTTCGCCCCGGTGGCCTGCGAGTGCCTCACAATATTGGAAACAAGCGACTGGGTGGCGCGAACCAGCGCCGCTTCCACTTCCGGACGGACTTCTCGCGGCTTGCCATCGACATCGAAGCTCAGCGCCTCACCCATTGGCGTCGAACTTACGATGCGGGCAAGAGCCACCGGAAGCCCGGCCCCTACCAACGGCGCGGGCTGAAATGCGGCGATGATCCTCCTGGTCTCTGCAAGGTTCTCTGCGGCGGTCGCTTTGGCCAAGCTGACCTGCTGGCGCGTTGAATCCGACAGTTCCCCCTGAGCCTCAACGGCACTCAACAGCATCCCAATACTGGATAGCCCTTGCGCGACCGTGTCATGAATATCCCCGGCGATGCGGGCGCGCTCATCCATTTCGCCGGCGCGCCGGGAGGACTGCAGGGCCTCTGCCCGAGCCTCAACGAGAGCCTCCATCGCAGCGGCTTTCTCTTGCGCGCCGCGGTGGAGCAGGTGGAAGCCGACCCCCAACACCCACGCCACCCCCGCACCAATGACTGGTCCCACCACGCCACCGATGTTCCACCCCGTGTTGAGCCCAAGGATCACGACCACGGAGATGGTGAGGATTGCCACTCCAATGGCGCTCCCCCACGGCGGCAGAAAGCGAACCACGACGAAGAACAGCGGGAACACAATAAACGCGGCATCCATCGAGAGCACCGCTGTGCCCAGCCAGGCGGTGCAGACCACCACCAGCCACGTGACGATCACCCACTGTCGCGAATCTTCGATGGCAAATACCGGCAGGTACACAGCCACGAATAGTGCGAGCATGGCCAGCACAGCCCACGATTCTGCACGGACGGCGGCCATCACCACCAGCACACTGAACAGGAGGTGCAGCGCCCACGCTGCACTCATCCACACCCTGTCTAAGGCCACGGTGCTTGTCATTGTGCTCGTTCGACCAAGATTCTGGACACTTTCCACGGTGGTCGAGTCTAGTGCCCACGCGTCGCGCTTCCGCCCGCCATTCCGCTGCAGCGGATCAACCGAAAGTATGACTCAAAGTCCGCTCTGATGGTTGATGTGCCATGACCTGCGAAAAAGCAGGATGAAAGTATGTTTCAAGGAATTCGTGAATTGCAGGCGGCGAAAGGCCGCACACTTTTGATAACCATCACTGTCGGCATGATCACCGTCATGGTGACCTTCCTGTCGGCCCTAGCCAGCGGGTTGTCCCACGAATCGGTGAGCGCCCTCCAGCACCGGGTCACCGGGGACTCATCCCTGGTGATCAGCGATTCGGGAAGCACCGCATGGAACGCGTCTCAGTTGACCGACGACCAGGTCGCAGCAACAGGGGGCGAAGCAGTCAAGATTGCCCGAGACCGCGTGGGCTCGGATCCAGTCGTCTTCATCACTGACCCCTCCGTCCCCAACGGGCACGCATCCGCCCCGACCGACATCGCCCACGCGAACCCGTCCCTGACCGTCGGTAGTCAAGAACTCAAAGTAGATGAGGACAAGGAGAACCTCTCCCTGGATCACCTGCCCGCAGTGTTCATCTCTCCTGAGGACGCCACACAGCTCGCCCGTCCCTCCGTGGCAGCCATCGTTCCCGCCGGCGAGCACCCAGATGTCCCCGGCACCCAGGTCCTCGAGGGGAAGAAGCGCTGGGAAGCTTCCTCCTCTTATGCCGGTGAGCAGATGTCCCTAAACCTCATGATCAACCTGCTCTACGTCATCTCCGCTTTGGTACTTGGTGCGTTCTTCATGGTGTGGACGATCCAGCGCTTGCGCGGTGTGGCGATCAGCTCCGCGCTGGGCGCCGCGCGCAAGGTTCTTGCCGCTGATTCCCTGGGGCAGGCCCTGATCGTGCTGGCAGTCGGTGTGGTGGGTGGTCTCGCCGTCACTGTTGGGTCTGTTGCTCTCATTGGGGACGCACTGCCTGCCGTGGTGGACGCCAGCACGACAGCAAAGCCCGCCCTGATTTTGATTCTCTCTGGCCTGCTGGGCGCCGCGCTGTCTCTCCGCCCCGTGATGAAGGTCTCCCCTCGTGCAGCCATGGCCGCTGCCTAAGTTCATTGGAAAGGTACAAGCACATGACTATTCAAGAGGCATCTACCGTGACTGCCCACACTCGCACCGAGTCCGGTCTGCACATGGATTCCATCAGCCTGCGGGTCCAAGACGGTAAAGATCAACGACTCATTTTGGATGGCGTCTCCCTCGACGTCGCCCATGGCGAGGTCGTCGGCATCACCGGGCCATCCGGCTCCGGTAAATCAACGCTCCTGGCCGTGGCTGGGTGCCTGCAGGAACCCACATCCGGGCAAGCCACCTTGACCCTCCGTAACGGCGAGACAGTCAATCTTTCTTCCGCTCGTGGCCGGCAGGCCGCCTACATCCGGCGCACCCACCTCGGCATCGTCTTCCAGCAGCCCAACCTGCTGCCCTCTTTGTCGGTCAAAGACCAATTGCGTGCTGTCCCCCGGCTGGGGCGCATCCTGCCGCTCTCCCGGTCGGAGGCGCGCAAGACGGATGCACGGGCAGACGAGCTTTTGGCCGCGGTTGGACTCGACGGCATGGGTTCTCGAAAGGTCGGAGATCTTTCGGGAGGCCAGCAGGCCCGCGTCAACATCGCCCGCGCGCTCATGAGCAACCCCGAGCTGCTGCTGGTGGATGAACCCACCGCCGCCCTTGACACAAAAGCAGCGGACCAGGTCACCGGCCTGATCCGCTCCATTGCCCACGAGTATGGTGCAGCTACCCTTTACGTCTCACACGACATGGATCAACTGGCCTCACTAGACCGCACCATCACGCTGGTGGATGGACGCATTACTGCGTAACCTTCACCTCCGCGGAGGCTCCCTCCACGGCTTCCATTCCCTGCTCGTCGGCGATGCGCATGGCCTCGTCGATGAGCGTTTCCACGATCTGGTCCTCTGGCACGGTGCGGATCACTTCGCCCTTGACGAAGATCTGCCCCTTGCCATTACCAGAGGCCACACCGAGGTCCGCGTCCCGCGCCTCACCAGGACCGTTCACCACACAGCCCATCACGGCGACGCGGAGCGGGAACTCGATTCCCTTGAGACCGGCGGTGACTTCTTCGGCCAACTTGTACACGTCCACCTGAGCTCGACCGCAGGATGGGCAGGACACAATCTCCAGCTTGCGCGGCCGCAAGTTCAGTGATTGAAGAATCTGGTCGCCGACCTTGATCTCTTCCACGGGATCAGCGGACAAGGACACACGGATCGTGTCGCCAATTCCCTCAGCCAACAGCGCACCAAATGCGACGGAGGACTTAATGGTGCCCTGGAAGGCTGGGCCAGCCTCGGTCACACCGAGGTGAAGCGGGTAGTCCGACTTCGCAGCCAGCTGACGGTAGGCCTCCACCATCACGACCGGATCGTTGTGCTTCACGGAAATGGCAATATCCCCATACCCGTGCTCCTCGAAGAGGCTGGCCTCCCACAGAGCAGACTCGACGAGAGCTTCCGGCGTCGCCTTTCCATACTTTTCCATGATGCGCTTGTCCAAAGAACCGGCATTCACACCGATCCGGATCGGGATTCCAGCATCCCCGGCGGCTTTGGCAACCTCGCCGACTCGCCCATCGAATTCCTTGATATTGCCAGGGTTCACGCGCACGGCCGCGCAGCCCGCATCGATGGCGGCGAAGATGTACTTCGGCTGGAAGTGAATGTCCGCGATCACAGGAATCGGGGATTTCTGGGCGATAGCGGGCAGCGCCTCGGCATCCACGGTCTTCGGGCAGGCCACGCGCACAATGTCGCAGCCTGATGCCGTCAATTGAGCGATTTGCTGGAGCGTGGCGTTGACATCGTGAGTCTTCGTCGTCGTCATGGACTGCACGGAGATCGGGTGGTCACTGCCTACGCCTACTTTCCCCACCATCAGCTGGCGAGTCTTGCGCCGCGGTGCCAGGACAGGTGGTGGGCCATCTGGGATCCCCAGAGAAATACCGGACATGTTGGAAACGATCCCCTTTCACTTTGAGCGAGCTCTACCTAGCCAGATTAGAACAGGCGTATCGGGTTCACCACGTCGGCCACGATGACGGTGGCTCCAAAGATCACCAGCAGAGACATCGCCGCATAGGTGAGTGGCATGAGCTTCGTGTAGTCAGCTGGTCCGCCTGGCTGTAAGCCGCGCCGCCGCCGGAAAAAGTCGCGCACCTTCTCAAAGAAGATGACGGCGATATGGCCGCCGTCCAGGGGAGGCAGCGGGACCAGGTTGAACCCCGCAAGGAATAGATTCAGACTGGCCAGAGACAGGGTGAAATACAACCACTGATTGTGCCGCGCCAGCTCACCGCCCACCCGGGAGGCACCGACCACCGACATGGGAGAGTCATCTGCGCGCTCACCGCCAAAGATACTGGCGACCACACCTGGAAACCTCGCTGGGAGCGAGGCGAGCCCCTTGAGCGTTTCGTTGACCATAGTCCCCGTGAATTTGAGCGTGCCGCCCATAGCACTGATCGGGTTATATGTCCGCGGGCTCACATCGGGTCGCTGAACCTTCACGCCTACTGCGCCAGTGGTCTTTGGGTCACCGTTCTTCAGCAACCGCTCAACAACCTCCACCTTGAGGTTCACGTTGACAGCCTGGCCGCCGCGATCCACAACGACCGGCACGATGACCTCATCCCCCGGCCTCTTGGTGCCATTGGCGCCCAACTGCGCCTGCGTGGCTTCGTCCAGGGCCTTCGTGAATCCTGGGAAGTCCTTCACTTCCTGCCCATTCACCGCGCGGAAGGTGTCCCCAGGTCGAATGCCCGACCGTTCCGCGGGACCCGCACCGTTGCAGTCCGCAAGGGTGCCGTCGTGATTTTGGGACGCCGGCGCGCAAGCAAGTTCCTGCACCGTCGCAGGTTGCTCCACTTTCTGTGGAGGCAGGCCCCACGTCACCGCCGCGCCATAAATCAGAACCAACGCCAACACGATGTTGACGATGATCCCGCCCAGCATCACGATGACACGCTTCCACCAGGCAAAGTTGTACATAGCCCGCGGCTCTTCTTCGGGCTCCAACTCATCGAGCTTGGTCATGCCCGCGATGTCGCAGAACCCACCGAGAGGAAGGGCTTTCAGGCCGTATTCTGTGTTGCCGCGGCGGGTTGACCAGAGCGTCGGGCCAAATCCCACGAAGTATCGCCGAACATTCATCCCGAACACCCTGGCGGCGGTCATATGGCCCGCTTCGTGTGCGGCGACGGAAAAGATGATCGCGACGGCGAAAAGCAAAACGCCGATTAGGAATGCCACTGACGCATCCTCTCGTGAGCTTTGGCGCGGGCTTCCTTCTCGGTCTCGACCACGTCAGCCATGTCTCTGGGGATCCCAGTGAGGTGGCTACATTCCTGCATCACCTCACCGATACAGTCCACGATGCGAGGGAAGCTCAACCCGCCGGCCAGGAACTCCACCGCGGCCTCTTCATTGGCGGCATTGAATACCGCGGGCATGACACCGCCCACAGTTGCGGCCTGCCGAGCAAGCTCGACAGCCGGGAAGACCTTATCGTCAAGTGGCTCGAACTCCCAGGTGGAGGCCTGCGAGAAGTCGAGCGGGCGCGCCGCATCCGCCACACGGTTTGGCCACCCCAGTGCCAAGCTGATGGGCAGTCTCATCGACGGTGGCGAGGCCTGGGCAATGGTGGAGCCATCGGTGAACGTCACCATGGAGTGCACGATTGATTGCGGGTGCACCGTGACATCAATGCGTTCGGCGGGGATGTCGAACAGCAACGAAGCTTCAATCAGCTCCAGGCCCTTGTTCACCATGGTGGCCGAGTTCAACGTGTTCATCTGCCCCATGGACCAGGTGGGGTGGTTGGCGGCCTGAAGCGGCGTCACGGGCTCCAACTCCTCACGGGTCCAACCGCGAAAGGGGCCACCCGAGGCAGTAAGAACCAGTGAACGCACCTCGTCCGTCGTTCCGCTGCGAAGACACTGGGCCATCGCGGAATGCTCAGAATCCACCGGAATCAGCTGGCCCTCGTCAGCGGCGCGCAAGACCAATTCGCCCCCTGCGACGAGGGATTCCTTATTGGCAAGCGCCAATTTAGCGGGGCTCTGCAATCCGGCAAGCGTGGCGTCCAGACCCAGGGACCCAACCAACGCGTTCAGGACGACATCCTGGGGGCGCAACTCACCCGCGAGCGATTCCACCAGTTCACGGGTGGAGTTCGTGCCTCGTATGGTGCGCCCACCGAGTTCCTGATCAACCTGGTCGGCGGAACGCTCACTTGCGACCCCGACGTGGGCAGGGTCCAGATTGAACTGTTTAGCCTGTTCAATGAGCAATTCTGGCTTGCTTCCATGGGCGGAAATGCCCACGAGCTCGAAGCGGTCGGGATTTTCGGCGATCACCTCGAGGGCTTGCGTGCCAATGGACCCTGTACTTCCCAGAACGATGACACGTGTCTTGACTGCATTCACCTTGCCCATTGTTCCACATTGCCCACTAACCCCGAACCGGGGCTAGGACGAGGTTCAATATCTCTTTTGCCGATACGATGTGACAAAATGAATGCGATAGCTGTGAATGAGTAACAGGAGGATGTTGTGGCAGGCTACGCACAACCAGTCAGCAAAACTGCGACCACGGAGCACACGGATGTCCCGGCGCACAACCATGGCGCACACGCAGTGGCTCACCATGATCACGCAGAGAAGGCTCCTGCAGTGTTTAACGGTGTGTCCGAGGCCGACGTTCCTTCCGCTCGCTGGGGCTGGAGCATGCTGAAGCGCGGGCCCATCATTGCCTCCGGACTTATCGGTGGCCTGTTCCTGCTGGGCTTCCTCTTCGGCAACCACCACGGCCACGTGGAGAACATTTGGCTGATTGCCCTCGCCGCCCTCACCTTCATCGGCACGCTGCTGTACGCGTTCCAGCCGAAGTTGACACAGCGCCAGACCGTCTCGGCACGCAATAAGCCGCAGGGCCACATCGAGCCCAACTGGGCCGCGGATCAGCGCAACATGACCGGTGCTTATGCCGATCTCACCCCAGAGCAACTCCTCGCACTGAACAAGGGCACCTCGGAGCCGGAACGCCACTAATGACGGTGGCTGGCAGTTTACGCTGGCCGACGGGACTCATTGGGGGCGTGAGCTGCAGGTTGGCCCAACCGCTCCCCTGATAGGGCACATATTTACATAAGGCAAAGATCCCGGTGGTTTGAAGAAACCGCCGGGATTTTCAGTACCTCAGGCTAAACCAATAGATGGGAAGAACTCTGGTCAGCCGGTAAGGCAACTGCAGAAGTTAGCTCGCTTGGTCCTCTTCGGCTGCTAGCTGGCCACAGGCTGCAGCGATTTCCTGCCCCTTGGTATCACGAACAGTGCATGTCACGCCCTGCGCTTCGACACGACGCACGAACTCATCTTGGACGGCGCGCGGGGATGCATCCCATTTCGACCCAGGCGTCGGATTCAATGGGATCACGTTGACGTGCACCTTATTTCCCAGAGCACCCCGCAGCTTCTTCCCCAGCATGTCTGCGCGCCACGGGTGGTCGTTGATGTCGCGAATGAGGGCGTACTCAATTGAGACGCGACGGCCAGACTTGTCAGCGTAGTAGCGTGCCGCGTCCAGAACTTCTTCCAACGGCCAGCGGTTGTTGACTGGGACAAGGGTATCGCGCAGCTCATCATCTGGGCAGTGCAGGGACACGGCGAGGCGGACCGACATCTCTTCATCGGCCAGCTTGCGGATCGCTGGAGCCAGCCCCACCGTTGACACGGTGATGTTTCGCTGAGAGATGCCAAATCCCTCCGGGGAGGGCGACGAAATCTTGCGTATCGTTTGCACTACGCGCTTGTAGTTCGCGAGCGGCTCCCCCATACCCATGAACACGATGTTGGATAGGCGCCCTTCCGAGCCAGCCACCTCTCCATCCCGCATGGCAGCCGCTGCATTGCGAGCTTGCTCCACCATCTCTCCGGTCGACAGGTTGCGATCCAGCCCGCCTTGGCCCGTTGCACAGAATGGGCACGCCATGCCGCAACCCGCTTGGGAGGAGATGCAGAGCGTGGCACGCCCGGGGTAGCGCATGAGCACGGATTCCAACAGGGTGCCATCGTGGAGCCGCCACAGTGTTTTCCGGGTCTCCCCGTCGTCCGCCTCGACGTTTCGAATGGGCGTCATCAACTGGGGGAAGAGCTTTTCCTTAACCCCCTCGCGCTTCCCTTCGGGTAGATCGGACATCTCCATGGGATCCCCCTGCAAGCGGCCGTAGTATTGGCGCGCCAACTGATCGGCGCGGAACTTCGGCAGCCCCAGATCCCCCAGGGCGGAAACAATCTGTTCGCGATCCATGTCGGCAAAGTGGGCTGGTGGCATTCCACGTTTTGGCGCGGCGAATTGAAGTTTCACAGGACTAGGCATAATGACCTCATTATTCCATAGTGGCGCCGCGAGCCAATATTGCGTTTACTGGGTCGCATGAGCAACACACGTAACAGCCCGAGCAATTTTGATGATGACCAGACTCGAGTGGATCCGATCGATCGCGTTGAGCGCTTTGATCATGTTGACTCGGCCCATGGTGACGTGCGTGGGGACGTGCGCGAGCCGAGCACGGCAGATCAGGTGGAGCCCTCTCACGAGCACTACAGTCGCGATGTGAATGGGTCCATTGCCGGAAGCACATGGGTGGCGCTGATCGTTGGAGCGTTACTTCTCATCCTGCTGCTCCTGTTCATCCTGCAGAACCAAGAACCCGTCACGCTGCAGCTGTTCAGCCTGGAGATGACTTTCCCCATTGGAGTTGGCATGCTGCTCGCAGCCATTCTTGGGGCACTCATTATGGCGCTGGTCGGTGGCGTCCGAATGCTCCAGCTGCGCAGGCAGATCCGGGACTCCTAACTCCCCAACCCAGATTTCGTCTCCCCCAACTCAACCCATACCTCATTGCACCCCAGCGCGGCGCCGTGCCCCCGCCGCGAAAGGGGGCGTGTCCCCGCGAAATCAGACCTGCGACACCATGTTCAACACGACCCACGTGATCATGGCCGCGGGGAGCATCCCATCCAACCGGTCCATGAGCCCCCCGTGACCCGGCAGCATCCCGGACATGTCCTTGATCCCCAGGTCGCGCTTGAACTGAGACTCCACCAGGTCCCCCAGTGTGGCAGCAATGGCCAAACCAATTCCCAAGAGGATCCCCAGCCAGAACGGGCCTCCGATGAGAAAGACCACGCAGGCCATTCCGACGCAGATGGAAAACGTGACAGACCCTGCGAATCCCTCCCAGGACTTCTTGGGGCTGACGGCTGGCGCCATCGGATGAGAACCGAACATCACGCCGAAGCAATAACCGCCAACGTCGCTGGCCACCACGCACGCCATGAATGTAAAAATGAAGGCCACGCCGGAGGCTGTGCTCGTCTGCATGCGCGAAAGCATCGCCGCAAACGCCCCAAACACCGGAATCCACGTGAGCACGAAAATACCCACTGCTGTATCTCGCACGTAATTGTGCGGAGGGGCCTTCCTCCCGTGGTGGAAGAGACGCGAAATCATGAGCATCAAAACAGATACCGTGAATCCCGCGATCAGGCCTGTCGTCCCGTATGGCCACGACAGCCACACAATGACCTGACTGCCAGCAATCAACACCGCCAGGGGCAACACATAGCCGGCCTCATATAGGCGCCGCCACACTTCGTACGTCGCCAGAGCCATGGCGACGGCTACTAGTGGGTACCACGCGAAGGGGGTGAGCAGCGCCGTGATGACAATGGCGCCGAGGAAGACACCGACCCCTGCGGCCTGCTTCAGATTGCGCCCTGCATTATTCTTCGGCTTCGGCGCTGCCACAACTTTCCCCATGGAAGTCCTAGACCTCCATCAGTTCCTTTTCCTTGGCGGCCACAATGTCGTCGACCTGGGAAACGTACTTAGCCGTGACCTTTTCCAACTCTTTTTCTGCCGACTTGACTTCATCCTCGCCAGCGTCGCCGTCCTTCTGGACCTTCCCCAGCTGTTCCATGCCCTTGCGGCGGACGTTGCGGATGGCGATCTTGGCATCCTCGCCCTTGGACTTGGCGACCTTCACCATCTCCTTGCGGCGCTCCTCAGTGAGCTGCGGAACCGTCACGCGCAACACCTGACCGTCATTGGTTGGGTTGACCCCCAGATCGGAGTTACGGATGGAGTTCTCGATCTCGCCCATCATCGACTGCTCATAGGGCTTAATGATCAACATACGTGGCTCCGGCACGCTGATCGTGGCCATCTGGGTGATCGGGGTGGGTGCACCGTAGTACTCAGCGACCAGCCCGTTGAACATAGCCGGGTTAGCACGACCGGTGCGGATGGTCATCAGATCCTCACGGGCATGCTCCACGGAGTTGCTCATGCGGTCTTCGGATTCCAGCAGGATGTCATCAATCATGGGAATAAATTTACCAGTCCGTCAGGGTTTAGGATTCCACCAGCGTGCCGATACGCTCGCCGTTTACTGCACGAGCGATATTTCCTTCGGTGAGGAGATTGAACACGAGAATGGGCATGTTGTTGTCCATGCACAGGCTGAAGGCGGTCGCATCCGCCACCTTGAGGCCCTTCTCGATGACCTCGCGCGGGGTGATCTCGTGGAAGAGTTCCGCGTCCGGGTTGGTTCGGGGATCATCGCTGTAGACGCCATCAACTGCCTTTGCCATGAGCAGCACTTCGCATCCGATCTCGAGGGCGCGCTGGGCGGCAGTCGTGTCGGTAGAAAAGTAGGGCATGCCCATGCCGGCGCCGAAAATGACCACCCGCCCCTTTTCGAGGTGGCGGTCGGCGCGCAGGGGCAGGTAGGGCTCTGCGACCTGAGTCATCTGGATTGCCGTCTGGACGCGAGTTTCCACCCCTTCCTGCTCGAGGAAGTCCTGTAGAGCGAGGCAGTTCATGACAGTGCCGAGCATGCCCATGTAGTCAGAACGGGAGCGATCCAGCCCTCGCTGCTGCAGCTCGGCTCCGCGGAAGAAGTTCCCTCCGCCGATAACGACGGCGATCTCGGCACCTCGCTTAGAGATTTCCGCGATCTGGCGTGCCACGTTCTGCACCACGTCGGGGTCGATACCAACTTTCCCACCACCGAACATTTCACCGCCCAGTTTTAACATCACTCGCTTGTATCCGGTGCGGTTTTCGCTGGCCTCGGTGCTGTTCACGGCTCTCCTTGGGATCCTCACATTGCAACACAGTTCAGCGCTACCCTACCGCACGATATCGACGGATATAAAAGCCCACCGGCGTAAAAGAATCGCCCCGCCGTGTCAGGGCGGGGCGACGGGGTGACTGACGCTCGATCTGTGGTCGCCAGTCGTGTAGGCCAATCGCGGCTCAGCTGAGCACGAGACCTGGTCAACTGAGGACTAGGCCTGACCAACCTCGAAACGCTCGAAACCGGTCAGGGTGATGCCAGCCTCATCCATGACCTGCTTAACGGTCTTCTTGGATTCGGTGACGGAAGGCTGGTCCAGCAGGCAAGCGTCCTTGAAGAAGCCCTTCAGGCGACCCTCAATGATGTTCGGCAGTGCCTTCTCCGGCTTGCCCTCCTCGCGGGCGGTAGCTTCAGCGATCTCGCGCTCCTTGGCAACGATGTCCTCAGGAACCTCATCGGAGCTGAGGTAGCGAGCCTTCAACGCAGCGACCTGCATAGCAGCGGCGCGAGCAGCCTCTTCATTGTCCCCGGTGTAGCTCACCAGCACGCCCACTGCCGGTGGCAGGTCAGCGGAACGCTGGTGCAGGTACACAGCCACATTGTCACCCTCAACAGTGACGGCCCGCTTCAGTTCCAGCTTCTCGCCGATCTTGGCGGACAGCTGCTGGAGGGCCTCGTTGGCGGACTGACCATCGAGCTGCACAGCTTCCAGCTCCTCGCGGCTGTTAGCCTTTGCCGCTGCGGCTGCCTCGGCCACCTTGTTGGCGAAATCGATGAATTCGCCGTTCTTCGCAACGAAGTCGGTTTCGGCATTGACCTCGATCATGGTCTTACCGGACACGGCAATCAGGCCCTCGGAAGCGTTACGCTCGGCACGCTTGCCGACGTCCTTGGCGCCCTTGATGCGAAGGATCTCGATGGCCTTATCGAAGTCGCCGGAAGCTTCTTCCAGAGCCTTCTTGCAGTCCATCATTCCGGAACCGGTGATCTCGCGGAGCTTCTTAACGTCGGCTGCGGTGTAGTTCGCCATTAGGGGCGATCCTCCTTTGTGTGGAAGTTTCTTTAATGCTGGCTTAAGCGCCAAGACAATGCTCGTGCACTGCCCCAGCCTAAGGGAGAGACGAAGCCCACGCCCGTCAAGCGGGGCGTGGGCTCAAAATTATTCTGCGGTCTTCTCTTCAGCAGCGGACTCGGCAGGCTTGTCAGCGTCAGCCTTCTCGTCGCTGTTCTCGATAGCAGCGGCATCAGCTTCAGCCTTGCCGGTATCGCCAGCGGCGTCCTTTGCTTCTGCTTCCTGGCGCTCAGCGCGTGCCTTGCGCCCCTCTTCCACGGCGGAAGAGATCACGCGGGTCAGCAGGGCTGCAGAGCCGATGGAATCGTCGTTACCCGGGATCGGGTAGTTCACAACGTCAGGATCGCAGTTCGTGTCGAGGATGGCCACAACTGGGATGTTCAGCTTGTGAGCCTCGTTGACGGCGATGTGCTCCTTGTTGGTGTCCACGATCCAGATAGCGGAAGGAACCTTCGTCATGTCGGCGATGCCGCCCAGGACGCGCTCGAGCTTGTTGCGCTCGCGGGTCAGCATGAGGACTTCCTTCTTGGTACGGCCCTTGTAGCCGTCCTCTGCTGCATCCATAGCCTGCAGTTCCTTGAGACGGTGCAGGCGCTTTGCCACGGTCTGGAAGTTGGTCAGCATGCCACCCAACCAGCGGTGGTTGACGTAGGGCATGCCCACTCGCTCTGCCTCGTTGGCAACAGCTTCCTGGGCCTGCTTCTTGGTACCGACGAAGAGGATGTTGCCGCCGTGAGCAACGGTTTCCTTGACGAACTCGTATGCTTCGTCAATGTAGGTCAGGGTTTGCTGCAGATCGATGATGTAGATGCCGTTGCGGTCGGTGAAGATGAAGCGCTTCATCTTCGGGTTCCAACGACGGGTCTGGTGACCGAAGTGGACACCAGCGTCCAGCAGCTCGCGCATAGTAACAACAGCCATGGTGTTACAGGGGCAGATTCTTCATTACTCGCCACCACCTCGGTGGGAGTTCCTGCCCCTTCCTCGCTTTCAAAAGTCTAGGGTTCAACGGTTTTCTCTTCGGCCCGCTCGTCGCTTTCGCGCCTCGCGCACCGTCCTGGCAGATACCCCCGGGCTGTACTCATCGTTGTTGACCCAAAGTGGGACCGTTCCGGTGAGTCATTGGTGGGGTCACGAAGTATCTACGCGAAGTCAGTCCGTCCGACCCTTCAGGTCCGTCACTGCGAAGCGCTCTTCGTGTATTGCTCCTCAGTGCCGTCCTACTTAAGTCCCCTTCCGGGCGGGCACACTGCATCATTTAGGGTACCCGTTCCCGGCGCGCTATTCCAACTCACGGATCGGAAGGCCTGTGGAGATACTCCACCTGTTCACAGGCGCGACTCCTCAGGAGTCCCAAGGGGATGGACGCCACCCTAAAACCTTGGGCATGCACAGAATCAACATGATGCTTCGCGCAGGGTTAGCCACCGTCATCATCGGCCTATCAGGGGTCACGTCACCTGCTGTCGCAGACGCTCCCTCGTTTCCCCGCATTCATCGACTGCCTGTGACGTGGCAAGGTTCTCCTCGCTCGGCCGTTACCCGTGAAGCAGACATCCCGGACCAGGATTGGCTCTCGGGCCACCGCGGCGTCGACCTCAGCTCCCACCCCGGGGACCCCATCTTTGCCAGCAGTGGCGGGGTTGTCTACTTCGCGGGAACAGTGGCCGGCCGACCCGTGGTGTCTGTCGAACACGGTCGTGGCCCTCTGCGTACCACGTACGGCCCGGTGAACCCCGTTGTGAAGAAAGGCCAACGGGTGCGGCGAGGTGAACTGATAGGCCACCTTGCGGAAGGGTCAGCCCTCAGCTGGGGTGCCCGTTGGGACTCGGGAGGGAAGAGCCAACCGCACTACCTCGACCCCATGAACTTGCTCGGAACTGCGCGAGTGCGCCTCTACCGATAAGCCGTCAGGACCTATGCGCTTAGTTCCCCGATCTCGGATGAGCTTGCTGGAAGACAGCCTTGAGCCGCTCGGCTCCAACGTGCGTGTATATCTGCGTCGTGGCCAGGGAACTGTGACCAAGGAATTCCTGAACGACACGCAGGTCGGCCCCACCTTCCAGAACGGCTGTGGCTGCCGCGTGGCGCATTCCGTGCGGTGACAGGACCACATCGCCATCCGCACCGGTAGCCCTATTGACTATGGTGCGAACCTGCCTGGGATCGATGCGACCTCCTCGCGTTCCCACAAATAGTGCCGTGGGATGTTTTGCCATCTCACCACGTCGCGCCAGCCACGTGCGCATTGCCTTATCCACCGTTGATCCGAAGGGCACCACCCTGGTTTTGTCGCCTTTGCCCGTCACTCTCAAGGATCGATGACTGAAGTCCACATCGCTGATGTCCGCTGCGGTGAGCTCTGAAACGCGCACTCCAGTCGCGTAGAGGACCTCCAGAATGACCCAGTCTCTGACCTGTTGCGCACTTCCCGTCTTGGCTGCGGCTGCCGCATCTTCCAAAATTTTGGCCGCTCGTTCTTGCCGCAGGCCCCTGGGTAGGTGCCTTTCTGGTTTCGGTGCCTGCAGGGCAGATACGGGGTTAGACGCCGCTACCTGCTCATGGGCTAGAAATTCTCCGAAACCTTTCATACTGGAAACCAGCCTGGCCAAGGTTGATCTGCTGGCTCCGTTTTCCGCCGCCCACCCCAGAACATCTCGAGCCCGGTCCAAGGTGAATTCTTCTACCTGGTCCAGCCCCTCACAGGCGTTGTGAAGGTCTCGCATGTACGCGCGAATAGTGTTCTCGGACCGACCCGCCTTGAAACGCAAATAATCTTCGTATTTTCCTACAAAGTCGCTAAGGGTCGGTGAGCTCATGTGCTCGATTTTACCCAGCGGGTCCCCTCCCTCACGATCATCCCAGCCTTGTCTAGGCTCCGAAGGCTACGCATGACAACCTTTCCGCTCAGTCCGGTTTCTGCCTGAATCATCT
Organism: Corynebacterium falsenii; assembly: GCA_001054945.1. Classification (GTDB taxonomy): domain Bacteria; phylum Actinomycetota; class Actinomycetes; order Mycobacteriales; family Mycobacteriaceae; genus Corynebacterium; species Corynebacterium falsenii_A. The sequence goes on from JVKJ01000005.1 coordinate 322,976, forward strand.
CGATTGTCCCGCCCTCGCCAGGAGCTGTCGGCAGGGAATCAAACACAGTCAGCTCATTGAGCGTCATCGGGCGCTCTCCTGTACGGCTGCCCCAGTCCATCTCCAGCTGGTGCCCTAAGGGTTCCAATTGACTTCGCACGTCGACTGAGGAAGTCACCATTTCGGCTCTCTGCGTCTTCAACCGATCGAGACACCCCTGAAATCCGGCGCTCGTGATTGGACCGGGAACAGCCATTGGAATCTTGGCCATCGCTTCGCACCAATTCAACGTATTGAGAGCCCCTGATCGGATCGGTGCCTGCACCACCACAGTCGCCTGGCCAAGGGCCGCAGCGAGCCGGTTGCGCGTAAGGAATCTGTGCCTTGCCGGTGGTGTACCCGGACCATATTCGGTGATCACCGCGCCCGTGGCACGGATTCGATGGAATAGTCTTTCGTGCTTTGCGGGATAGGGCACGTCGGCGCCGCACGCCAGTACCGCCATCGTGGGCGAATGAACGCTGAGCGCAGCTTCGTGTGCGCACTTGTCAATGCCCTCAGCGCCACCCGAGACAATGGTGTACCCGTCCCTGGCCAAGTCTCTACCCAGTTGAGACGCCACCTCGGAGCCGTAGCTGGATGGAGCCCTCGTCCCAACCAGGGTCACTGCTTGCGAGGCGAGCTCCGCGACGTCGCCAACGCCACCCACCCACACGGCAAAAGGAGCCGCGGCGAGTCCCCGAACGATGGAATCACTGTCGGGTCCAGATTCTGCGATCCGGCGGAATGAGCTTGTGAAGCAGCTGGGCCATTCTCCGTCCCCCGGCACGAGCAGGCGTAAGTCAAGGTCCGCGGCATGGCGTGCGATGGCTTTGGCGTCTGTCCGAAACCGGCGCTCTGTAGTTCTTAGGATTTCTTCTGGCAAGGTCGCATCGCGTTGATAGATCCTCTCCGCCAGACGTCGTGCATCTGGCGTGGGCAGATCTTCTCTGTGTTCCCAGCCGTCGGGCCACAGCGCATCCAAGAGTGCCTCGTTAGATCCCTCGATCACGCTTCTCAAGTACACCCACTCCGGCTTCATGCTGCCAGCGCCTCCTCCGAGCGCATATCCGCCGCATCCATGACGTGGCCCAGGTTGGGCCGTTCCGCTCCATCGAGATCGCACATCGTCCACGCGACTCGGATCGCTCGATCAATTCTCCGTTGGGTGAGCGTGCCATCCCGTAGCAGCTCCTCGAGGGCCAAGATCCCATCCGGATGTGGAGCCCAGTCAGTTCGAAGCAGAGTGCTGGGTACCGTCGAATTGTTCATCGTGCCCTCCGGTGCCAGTCCTAGGGAATCCCATCGCCTTCTGGCGCGCATGGCAGCCTCCTGAACACGCTCGGCAACGACCTCTGTAGACTCCTCTCCGCTGGACTGAACCAGAGCATCTTGAGATGTCACCGTCCTGGCAAATACATCAATCCGATCCTTCAAAGGGCCGGACAGGCGTGCCTGATAGCGCGAGCGAGATCTGCTCGGACACCGGCATTCGGCGGCTCTCTCCGCGCCGCACGGGCAAGGATTGGCTGCCATGACCAGCTGAAACTGCGCCGGAAAAGTGAGCGTTCGTTGTGCACGCACCAGCTCCACTTTCCGCTGTTCCATGGGGACGCGCAGCGAGTCGATGACGCTCGGCCGTGCTTCTGCCACTTCGTCAATAAACAGCACACCGTGATGAGCCAAGCTGGCCGCGCCAGGACGCAGCCGTCCGCTCCCGCCACCAACCAAGCCGGCAGTAGTGACGGAATGATGGGGAGAGACAAAGGGACGAATGCCATGCCAGATGCCGTCCAGGTTTCCCTGGTCACCGGCTATCGAGTGCACCTCAGCAGCCTCGATCTGCTCGTTGGGCTGCATCGGCGGCAAGATGCCGGGCAACCGCTCGGCAAGCATCGATTTTCCTGATCCCGGTGGCCCCTGCAACATGATTGCGTGGCCGCCTGCCGCCGCAATCTCCAAGGCGCGGCGCGCAGTTGGCTGCCCGACCACATCCGCCATGTCGGGAACCCGCGGCCGGCCTTCTTTCTGCATGACTTCCCCGACTGGCGGAAGGTCATAGCCATCCAACCACGCCACCAAATCTGTCAAATGCGTCGCATAGAGCACCTCTATGTCGTAGTGTACCGCGGCTCGTTGGCCTTCTACGAGGTTTGCCCCGGGGATGATCACTCGCTGGAAGCCTGCCTGACTGGCGGTTCGCACGATGGTAAGCACACCGGGCACGCCCCGGATCGCTCCGTCGAGTCCCAGCTCTCCTACCAGCACGGCGCCGGAGAGACGGCGCTGCACCTGCCGGTCCCGCGCAGCCAGGATTGAACACACCATCGCCACGTCATAGCCACTCCCTGCCTTGGGAATCGCCGCTGGTGACAGACTCATGACCACCCGCGAACCAGGCCAAGCGACCCCCGTGTTCTGCATGGCCGAACGAATCCGGTCCCGCGCTTGAACTACCGCGGCGTCGCCCAATCCCACGACACTGACTCCCGGCAATCCGCGGCCGACATCGCACTCGACGGTAACCATCAGCCCCTCTAGCCCTTCCAGAGCGACGCACGTTGCTTGCCCGACGGTCACAGTTGGACCCCCTTCGCGTGATCGCGGATGCCATCGGGGCCCACGTCGATGACATCGAAACGGACTTGCCAGTTTCCCCGATGTTTTTCCAGCCACAGGGCCGCGGCGGTGCGGAGGCGCCGCCATTTTCTCCGGTTCACCGCAGCGAGCCCACCCCCGGACCACTCCGAATGTCGGTATTTGACCTCAACAATGACAAGCGTGTCATCGGGGTCGACTGCGATGATGTCAAGCTCCCCGAACCGGCAGTGCCAGTTTCGCTCGAGTATCCGATATTCTTGCCGCGCTAGATAAGCAACAGCAGTTGCTTCCCCGCGTGCACCGACCGCGACCGTGCAGTGTTCAGACATGTTCCCGCCTCCCCATCTGGTTCATGGGGAGACGCTAGACCTCCGTGAGGCGGCGGCGTCGGTGAAAAATGAGTCGCTCCAGAGCGCTGTGGACGGGCACGACGTTGTGGAAAGCACCCCCTTGTCCCCTGTCCCCCTTGTCCCCGGCCCTAGCTCTCGGGCAGCTGCAGCTCCGGTTTGTCCAGTTCTTCGATGTTTACGTCCTTGTACGTGATCACACGTACATAGCGCACGAAGCGGGCGGGCCTATACATGTCCCATACCCAGGCATCGGACATACGGACCTCGTAATACACCTCCCCGCCAGAGTTTCGGGGAATCAGCTCCACGGCATTTGCCAGGTAAAAACGGCGTTCGGTTTCGACCACATAGGAAAACTGGCTAACGACGTCACGGTATTCGCGGTACATCGACAGCTCAACGCTTGCTTCGTAGTCGTCCAGCTCCTCAGCACTCACAGTGTCCGACAATCCTTCCGTTGGTTCTCCAGCCACGCGGCGTGAGCCGCGGCCACATTTTTGTAAGTGTAACGGTGGTGTGGGGTTCCGCCATGCAGACTCACCGCAGCCATGTGATCTGCGGTGCCATATCCCTTATGGCCGCCGAGTCCGTACTCCCGGTATTCTTCCCCCAGCTCGCACATCACCCGATCTCGGGAGACCTTGGCCAACACACTCGCCGCCGCAATACTCAGCGACACTTGATCACCTTTCAACAGTGGAACGTGGGGCATGGTTAAGCCCGGGACCTTGACAGCATCGGTGAGGACATACCCCGGTTGCGGATCTAAACGCGCCACAGCCCGCCGCATCCCGGACACGTTGGCGTGCTGGATCCCGCGCTGATCAATGTCCCATGCCTCAATGTGAACAACCGACCAGCTCACCGCCACGTTCTTGATGACCTCATACAGCATATCGCGCTTCTTCGGCGTCAGCTTTTTGGAATCTGTCAAGCTCTCCAGGCCAGCGATCTTTCCCGGTGGCAAGATGCAGCCCGCGATCGTAATGGGACCACAGCAGGCGCCCCTGCCTGCTTCGTCCACCCCGGCCACCGGTCCCAGACCCGACGACTCGATCTGCTCCTCCAAACCGCGGGTCGTGACACTACCGGTGCCTCCCCGCTCTCGGGACGTCCGCTCGCTGCCGCTGGAGTTAGCCGCGCTCGCTCGCGAGCCAACCGTTGTCCTCGCCGCCCCTCTTTTGCCAGTCGTACTCGTATCAGCGGAGTGCGAACCGGCCACACTAGTGCTGGATCTGGAGGTCATCCACCCCGCCGATGCGATTGAATGGCAGCACGCGAGCCTCAACTTTACCAACCACGTTTTCTTCGGGCACGGTGCCTTGCAGCTCATCGCCCATATGTCCACGGGAATCCAAGGAGTTCGTGCGGTTATCTCCCATCATCCACAAATGGTGATCAGGGATAGTTACCGGCCCAAAGTACGGCCCCTGGCACTCCTCGGAGCCCATCGTCGGATCAATTGGATTCACCGGTGGGCGCTGAATGTATTCGTCATCGACCTTCTTGCCGTCGACCATGATCCCGGGATCCCCAGCCTGGCATTGCACTGTCTGCCCACCGGTGGCAATCACGCGCTTGACCAGGGCATTTTCATCCGGCGCCACCAGACCGACGGTGGAGGCCGTGTTCTGGATGCCACGTACGACACTATTGCTGGAGCGCTGACTGACATAGCGCGTGTTCCAGGAATCGGGCCCCACGAAAACAATCACGTCCCCTGGCTCTGGGTGGTGATTTCCCTTGTACGCCAGCTTGTTCACAAAAATGCGATCCCCGGTGCATCCTTCACACCCATGGAGAGTTGGCTCCATGGACGCCGAAGGAATTAAGTACAGCCGCCCGATGAAAAGGTTAAACATCCCCAAAATGAGCATTGTCACCACGAGGATGATGGGAACCTCGACCCACCACGGGTAGGACTTCTTTTCCTTTTTCTGCGGCGTCTGCTTTTCAGTCACGGGAAATCACCCTACCATCGCCCACCTTCGAAAAAGGTGGCAGCAACCCCGAGTCCACAAACGCCCGCCCAGCACGATAAATGTGCTGGGCGGGCGCTGTGCGAAGGAAAAGGTCTTAGCGCTTTTCCTTGATCTTGGCTGCCTTGCCGCGCAGGTTACGCAGGTAGTACAGCTTGGCGCGACGGACCTTGCCGCGGGTCAGAACCTCGATGTGATCGATGTTCGGGGAGTGCACTGGGAAGGTGCGCTCCACACCGATGCCGAAGGACAACTTGCGGACGGTGAAGGTCTCGCGGATGCCAGAGTTCTGGCGCTTGATCACCACGCCGCGGAAGACCTGCACGCGGGACTTGGTGCCCTCGATGACCTTAACGTGCACGTCGAGGGTATCGCCGGGGCGGAAATCTGGGATGTCAGAACGCAGCTGAGCTGCATCGACCTTGTCAAGAATATGCATGGAAAATCCTTAGCTCGTCTGGATAGAGGATCCTCGCGGCTTTTCGCGAAGCGCGCCTACGGGTTCATACCCACAACAGAAATAACTTATGTATTGTGCCACGCGAGTCCCCACCGACAAAATTGGTCGCCGGTAACATCGCTAGCCCAAGCCCGCCTTCTTTAGAGCTGCCGCCATGGCTCCCCCAGCTGGACGTTCCCCTCCGCCCGTGCGAGTCTTCGCGCGCCGCTGCGGGTTGTTGCCCTCCTTTTGGGGACGCCGCTGCCTGGCCGCATCACCATCGAGCCGCAAACTGAGGCCGATCCGCTGTCGCGGCACATCGACGTCCACAACCCGGACCTTCACCACCTGCCCAGAGCTCACCACATCGTGAGGGTCCTTCACGAACTTTTGCGACATGGCGGACACGTGCACCAATCCGTCCTGATGCACGCCGACGTCCACAAACGCGCCGAAAGCGGCCACGTTGGTGACCGTACCTTCCAGGATCATGCCTGGCCGAAGGTCCTTGATGTCCTCCACGCCCTCTTCGAGGCGCGCCGTCTTGAATTCTGGGCGCGGGTCACGACCGGGCTTGTCCAATTCGGCCAGCACATCGGTGATGGTAGGGACGCCGAAAGTCTCGTCCGCGAAATCCGCCGGGCGTAATGCAGACAGCACCGAGGAGTTACCGATGAGCTGCTCAACTCCCATGCCAGCTGATTGTGTAATTGTACGCACGAGTGGATAGGCCTCCGGGTGCACGGCGGAGGAATCGAGAGGGTCAGTTCCTCCCGTGATGCGTAGGAATCCCGCCGCCTGTTCAAAGGCCTTGGGGCCGAGCCGAGGAACCTTCAGCAACTCTTTGCGGTTGGCAAAAGCGCCATTGTCGTCGCGGTGGGTCACAATATTGTTTGCGACCGTTTCTGAAACCCCGGCGACCCTCCGAAGCAGCTGCGCACTGGCAGTGTTGAGGTCCACGCCGACGGAGTTCACCGCGTCCTCGACCACGGTTTCTAGCCCCGCAGCGAGCATCGTCTGATTCACATCGTGCTGGTATTGGCCCACCCCGATGGACTTGGGGTCGATCTTCACCAGCTCGGCCAGAGGATCCTGGAGTCGACGGGCAATACTCACTGCTCCGCGGAGTGAGACGTCCATCTCGGGGAACTCGGCGGCGGCAACTTCGGAGGCCGAGTACACAGAGGCGCCCGCCTCAGAAACCACCACGCACTGCGGTGAGGTGGAACCAGCAGCCTCCGCAGCCGAGGCGATCTCGCGGGCGAGCTTCTCCGTTTCGCGGGATGCCGTGCCGTTCCCGACCGCCAGCAGCTCGACCTGGTGGCGGGTGACCAGCTCGGTCAGAATCCGCAGAGCGTCCGCCCACTTCGCCGCACCGGTATGCGGATGGACAACGACGGTATCCAGCACCTTGCCGGTGCCATCCACGACTGCGCACTTCACGCCGTTGCGATAACCCGGATCGAGTCCGAGCGTGGCCCGGCGGCCGGCCGGCGCGGCGAGCAGCAGGTCCCTCAGGTTCTTGCTGAACACCTCCACCGCTGCGGCGTCTGCCCTCTCTTTCAGGCGCATCCGCGCATCCACGGCGGAACTTACGGACAGCTTCGTGCGCCATGCGAAGCGCACGCACTCGTCCCGAAACTTGTTGCCGCTCAGTCCAGTCCGGTCTGCGATCAGGCCTTGGTAGAACTCGTCTTCTTCCCCGGCGGCAAACTCCACTCGGAGAACACCTTCGTGTTCGCCGCGCAGCAGCGCCAGCACGCGGTGACTCGGCAGGTCACGGTAGGGTTCCGAAAATTCGAAGTAGTCCCGGTATTTCTTGCCCGCGTCCTCCATACCCTCAATGACTCCGACCTGCACGTGACCGCGGCGGAAGAATTCCTCACGGACCTCCCCTACCACATCGGCATCCGTGCTTATGCGTTCGATCACGATGGCACGAGCACCGGACAGGACCGCCCTGGCGTCCCCAAATTCCTCGGTGATGAAGTCTTCGGGTGAGGCTTCCTCCCCAGCGAGCAACGCATCAGCGAGGGGCTCCAACCCCGCGTCCCGCGCTTTCGAAGCCTTGGTGCGCCGGGTGGTCTTAAAGGGAAGGTAGAGGTCTTCCAGCCGAGCCTTGGAATCGACTTCGCGAATCTTCTCCGCGAGCTCGTCGGTGAGTTTGCCCTGCTCGTCGATGGCCTTGAGGATCGTCTGCTTTCGGTCCTCCAACTCACGGAGGTAGGTCAGCCGGCTCTCCAGCGCACGGAGCTGGGAATCGTCCAATCCGCCGGTGGCTTCCTTGCGGTATCGGGCGATAAAGGGGACGGTGTTCCCCTCGTTCAGGAGCGCAATGGTCGCATCCACCTGAGTCAGGGAAACACCCAGCTCCTCGGCAATAATTTGGTTGAGACTCATTCATGTGAGTCTAGCGTGGGGCATTTTAGCCCTGGAACCAGCCAGTCACCGCGGGAGCGATGTTGTGGTACACGTGCTTGTGCTCCTGGTATTCCGCGAGTCCGGTCGGCCCCAGCTCGCGGCCGTTGCCAGACTGCTTCATGCCACCCCATTCAGCCTGCGGCAAGTATGGGTGGAAGTCGTTGATCCACACGGTGCCGTGACGGAGTGCACGCACGACTCGCTCGGCTTTGCCGGCATCGCTGGTCCACACAGCACCGGCCAGGCCGTATTGAGTGTCGTTAGCGATGCTGATGGCCTCGGCTTCCGTGGTGAAGGTCTCGACGGTCACGGTGGGCCCGAATGCCTCGTCGTGGACGCAGTCCATGTCCTGGGTGCACTGGGCAATAACTGTGGGCAGGAAGTAGTGCCCTTGGGAGAGATCGGTCGCACCGGTGCCGTGGCTGCCGTCATTGTCCTCGGCGGTGGCCTTGCGCCCGCCGCAGAGGATCTCCGCCCCCTGCTCGCGAGCGTGATCTACATAGCCGGCGACTTTCTGCAGGTGCTCTGCCGAGATCAACGGGCCTGTCTCTGCCTTCTCATCCCGCGGTCCACCGATCTTGATCTTCTGAGCTCGCTCGACAAGCGCAGCAACAAAGTCGTCGGCGATGGACTCTTCCACGACCAAGCGCGCGCCAGCTGAACACACCTGGCCGGAGTGCACGAACGCGCCGTTCAGGGCGTTGTCCACCGCCGCGTCGAAGTCTGCGTCTGCGAAGATGACGTTGGGGTTTTTGCCGCCCAGTTCCAGCGCCACGCGCTTGACCGTCTCGGCGGCGTTGCGCGCGATGACCTTCCCGGTCGCCAGGCCTCCGGTGAAGGAAACCATGTCGACGTCCGGGCTCAAGGACAGCGGGTTGCCGCAGGTCGCGCCCGCGCCGGTAACCAGGTTGGCTACCCCGGCGGGTACTCCGGCCCGTTCGAGGAGAGTCATGAGCATCATTGCCGTGTGTGGGGTCAGCTCCGCCTGCTTCAGGACGAAAGTATTGCCCGCGGCGAGGCAGGGACCGACCTTCCAGGAGACCTGCAGCAGAGGGTAGTTCCACGGGCTGATTAGGCCGCACACGCCCACGGGCTCGGTGTCGATCCGAGAGCGCACGTCGGTGTTCCCGGGGTCCACGACTCGCCCGGAGGCGTGCTGTGCCAGTGTGCCGAAGTAGTCGAAGGCATTGGCGATGTCATCCATGTCGATGCGGGATTCTTCCAGGCGCTTCCCCGTGTCCGCTGACTCGGCGCGGGCGAACTCCTCCTGGTGTTCCCGCAGCAGTTCCGCCACCTTGAGCAGAATCCTTCCTCGCTCCACCGCTGGAGTGGACGACCATTCTCCAGCATCAAAGGCTGTGCGTGCTGCCGCGATTGCTCGTTCGGTATCCGCCTCGGAGGCCTCGCTCACGTCCCCCACGACGCTTCCATCCGCCGGGTTGATAATGGTCCGGACCTCCCCACTGCGGGCCGCCTCCCACTGTCCGTTGATGTACAGGGAGGCAGGTGCCCCCTGATTCTTGTGGACGCCACGGAGCAGCTCACTGTCCTGAGGGCTAAATAGTGTTGCGTTCGTCGGTGTCGGGTTAGTCATTGAATTCTCCTTCAGCTATTCGTCGATCCACGTGCGGACAGGTTCTGCGCCATCGGTGACATCGGACGTTCCTGGCAAGTCGCGCTGCATATGGAGGAACTCCAGATGCCGTTCATACAAGTCCAAAACGTTGTCGATGAGTTGCTCCTCCGTGTACCCGTAGACGTCATATCCCAGCGAGCCGGTGAAGTCGTGCACTTCCAGACGGTAGTAGGTCTCGCCCGCGCCGGTGTTTCGGGTGAACGATGGCACCTCGTGCTGGATGGGATAGATCTGGTAGCGGAAGTCCTGCTCCTCCGCCATGTTGATATTGAGGTCCAGCTGCTCGACGGGGCAGTCGGGCACCTCAGAGCGGAGCAGTGAAGCCTCCAGCCCGCGTGATTCCAGCTCGTGGGCCACGGCCTTGAGGGCTGGCTCGGCGACCTGGGAGATGAATGCTTCCGCTTTCTCCTCCGACGGCCATGTGGAGGCGCGCTGGAGCCGGCGCCGCCAGGATCCGGAAGCGCTGCGCCCAGACATAGCGCCGTGCAGGGAGACGAGTCGAGCATCGGCTTGGAAGGATTCCAGGCGGAGTGAGCGAACCAGGCTGAACATGATGAGGTACATCACCACGGCGAATGGTAGGCCCATCACCACGGTGGCGGCCTGCACCGTGTACACGCCGCCGATCTGCAGCAACACAATAGTCAACACGCCGACCAGAGCAGCCCAGAAGATGCGCGACCACACCGGCCCATCCTGCCGAGAGTCACTAATCCGCGACGTGAAGTTGGACATCACGAGCGCACCCGAGTCGGCGGACGTGATGTAGAGCAAAAGGCCCACGATCGTGGCAAGACCGATGAGGAATGTGGAACCAGGATTGGATGCCAGCAGGTCATAGAAGCCCCGCTGTGGTTCCTCAACGGTGGCCAATCCGAATTGCCTATCACCGCCCAGCACGCGGTCCAGAGCTGTGTTGCCAAACAGGCTCATCCACAACAGGATGAATAGGAACGGAATCGTGAGCACGCCGAAGACGAATTGGCGCAGCGTCCTACCACGGGAAATACGAGCCAGGAACAAGCCCACGAACGGCGCCCAGGCGACCCACCATGCCCAGAAGAACAGTGTCCACTGCCCCATCCATTCCTTGGTCTCTTGTGGGGTATCAGAGAATGCGTAGGTGTCCATGGTCATGCTTGGGAACTTGGACACATAATCCCCGATGTTCATGACCAGCGCGTCCAGCAGGAATCCCGTGCGGCCGACGATGATGATGTATGCCACCAGGCCGAGCGCCAGGATCACATTGAACTCGGACAAGCGTTTAATCCCCTTGTCTACGCCAGATACGGCGGAGAGCGTGGCCACCGTGACAGCGACAGCGACAAGCGCGATCTGCGTGGTTGGCCCCTCCTCCCAACCGAAGAGGATCTTCAGGCCATAGTTCAGCTGAACCACACCAATGCCCAGGGAGGCTGTAATACCGAAGACGGTGCCGAGCACGGCGGCGATGTCCACCGCGTCCCCGACCGCACCGTTCGCCCGCTTCCCGATGAGGGGATACAGTGCGCTCCGGATAGCCAATGGCATGTTGAGCCGGTACGCGTAATAACCAAAAGCCATGCCCATCAGTGCATACATGGCCCAGCCTGTGGCCCCGTAATGGAAGAGGGCAAAGACGACGGCATTTTTCGCAGCCTCGATATTTTCCCCGTCACCCATGGGAGGAGTGAAATACTGCGTTACCGGTTCGGCCACGGAGAAGAACATGAGATCCACTCCGATTCCCGCAGCGAAGAGCATGGCTGCCCAGGAAAAGAGTCCAAATTGAGGGCGGGCATGATCGGGCCCAAGTCGAATTGTTCCGGTTTTAGAAAGCGCAATAACGAGAACAAAGACCACAACTACCGTGGCTGTAAGAATGTAGAACCAGCCCAAATTACTGGATAACCATCCGGTAATTGAATTAATGGTATTCGAGGCATTATCCGGAGCAATAAATGCCCAGAGGGCAACCAAAATAATTCCTATCGAAGACAAAATAAAAACTGGCCAATTTGCCTTCGGGGGCTCCACATGATGTGGATCATACGAACTAGATGACCCCATCTTGTATGACCCTACAATAACCCGCGGGGTAATCTCTCCGTCACTCTCTGCCACAGACTGCTCCTTATCTACCATCAATCAACAAGGTACACGGCCACGTCTCAGGTGGGCGAAGTGGTCAGGAAAATATCCGAAATGGCATACTGGGAATGACGGCAACAATGCCCCGTGGAAAGGAAATTGGTTTGTCCATAGCAGCGAAGCTTCGCTCCACCTTCAAGAAAAATGACACGTCCGGTGAGGTAACTATCGACCGTCATCGAGATGTATTGATCGTCGGCGGAGGTTCCGCCGGCTCAGTTCTTGCTAACCGTCTCAGCGAGGACCCCAACCAAGAAGTACTGGTGCTCGAAGCGGGTCGCATGGACTCCCCGTGGGAGCTGTTTGTCCACATGCCCTCCGGGTTCTCCTTCCCCATCGGCAACAAGCGCTACGACTGGATGTACGAGACCGAGCCAGAGCCGGAAATGAATGGTCGCAGGGTGCCCCACGCCCGCGGTAAGATTCTTGGCGGATCCGGATCGATTAACGGCATGATCTTCCAGCGCGGCAACCCCATGGACTATGAGAAGTGGGGCGCACTCCCCGGCATGGAAAATTGGGACTACGCCCACTGCCTGCCCTACTTCAACAAGATGGAGACCGCCAAGGCTGCAGAGCCGGATGACCCACGCCGAGGCCACGACGGCCCGCTCTATCTGTCTCGCGGCCCCGCGACGTCTCCGCTGTTCCAAGCGCTGTTCAAATCCGTCCAAGAGGCTGGATACCACCTCACCAACGACGTGAACGGCTACCGTCAGGAGGGCTTTGCGCCCTTCGACCGAAATATCAAGAACGGGCGCCGCGCATCCTCCGCCGGCTCCTATCTGCATCCAGTCATGGATCGAAAGAACCTGGATGTCCGCACCAAGGCGTTCACGACCCGGGTTCTTTTCGAAGGGACCAAGGCTGTCGGCGTGGAATACGAGTGGAAGGGCAAGAAGCGCCGCGCCTACGCGGACAAGGTGATCCTCTGCGGCGGTGCCATTAACACTCCACAATTGCTTCAGGTCTCCGGCGTCGGACCGCGCAAGTTGCTCGAGGACCTGGACATTGATGTGGTCAAAGACCTGCCCGGTGTTGGTGAGAACTTGCAGGATCACCTTGAGGTCTACATCCAGTACGAGGTAGACACGCCGTACTCCTCCCAGCCCTACCTGCGGAAGCACCGTTGGCCGCTCATGGGCCTGAAGTGGCTGCTGACCAAAAAAGGACCCGTGGCGACCTCCCACTTCGAGGCTGGCGGCTTCGTTCGCTCCAACGACGATGAGCCGTACCCCAATCTCATGTTCCATTTCCTACCCATGGCCGTCCGCTACGACGGAACCCCGGCCGACGTCAAGCACGGCTTCCAGTGGCACGTAGGCCCCATGTTTTCGGATACCAAGGGCTGGGTCCGCATCCAGTCCAAGGATCCCCACGTCAAGCCAAAGATGCTCTTCAACTACCTGCGCACCGAGCAAGATCGGCGCGAATGGGTCGAGGCCGTGCACAAGGCCCGCGAGCTGATGTCCACCGAGGCGATGGCGGAGCACGGCACGCGGGAGTTCTCCCCCGGTAACTCGGTGCAGACCGACGAAGAGATCCTCGAGTGGGTGCGCAACGACGGCGAAACCGCGCTGCACCCCAGCTGCACCGCAAAGATGGGCCCTGCATCCGACGACATGGCCGTCGTTGATCCAGAGTCCATGAGAGTGCACGGCACCGAGGGCTTGTACGTCGTCGACGCCTCCGTCATGCCCATCATCACCAACGGCAACATCTACGCTCCGACAATGATGCTGGCGGAGAAGGCAGCCGACCTGATTCGCGGCCGCCAGCCCCTCGCCCCCATCCGCGCCCCGTTCTATCAGGCCAAGAAGGACATGCCCCTCTATGCGGAGGGTGAAAAGGCCCGGGATCACGTTGACGCCATTCCCGGCGCTGATCACTAAAGTCCCCGCAACCGGCATCCATCGCTGACGATCCCCGCCGATCGTCGGCGACACTCGCCGCGCTTAATCCCCGTCGAGCACCCTCTCGTCGGCTTGGTTGAGCCCACCCGCCGCTCGCAGCTGCTCTACCAGCTCCGGGCGGCGTTCCTGTGTTCGCAACAGCGCCTGGTCACGCCGCCACCGATCCACCTTTGCGTGATTTCCACTGAGCAGCACCTCCGGCACCTCCAGCCCACGCCACAGTCGCGGCTTGGTGTAGCTGGGTCCCTCCAACAGCCCGTCCTGGAAACTATCGTCCTCGTGGCTCGCCTGGTTCCCCAGCACCCCGGGAATCAGTCGCACCACGGCCTCCGCCATGACCAGCACCGCTACCTCACCACCGATCAGCACGTAATCGCCGATGCTGACTTCCTCTACCCGGTATCGGTTGCGCGCGTCCTCGAATACTCGCTGGTCGATCCCCTCGTAACGGCCGCACGCGAACACCAGGTGGGATTCTTTCGCCCACCGCGCTGCCGTGTCTTGGGTGAAGGGGTCACCGGCGGGCGTGGGCACCACCAAGAGTGGATCCTCACTGTTCGGGGCACTTTCGGTGGGTTTGGGGACGCTATCCCGGTGCGCTTGAGCAGTTGTCAGATCATGTTGTTCAGCCACGGGTCCGGTTCCTGCAGCTACATCGTCCAAGGCTGGCCCCCAGACCTCCGGCTTCATCACCATGCCGGGCCCGCCGCCGTAGGGCGAATCATCGACTGCCCTGTGGACATCGTGGGTCCAGTCCCGGAGGTTATGCACCCCCACCTGCAGGATCCCCTTTTCTATGGCGCGCCCCAACAGTGCATGGCGCAGCGGCTGCAGGTACTCCGGAAAAATGGTGACGACATCCAAACGCATGCCCTCACCTTATATTTCCGCCTTACAGTTCGAGCAATCCCTCTGGCGGTGTGACCACCATTTCTCGTGCCTCGATATTGACCTCAGGGACAATGGCCAATTTGAACGGGATGAGCACATCCCGGCCTGCTGACGAGAGGTTGGCGTCCTCATCTATACGGACCTCGAGGGTCATCCCCGCGGGCGTGTGCATGACCCCGGTGACCTCCCCGATCCCCTGGCCATCATGGATGACGCGCATCCCCTCGAGCTCGTGATCGTAGAAGCCCTCGGCTTCCTCCCTCGGGGCGGCCATGAATCGCATCCCCCGGAGGGATTCGGCGGCCGTGCGGTCGGTGATCTCCTCAACTCGGACGAGCAGTCGTCCTTGGTGCGGGCGGGAGGCCTCGACGGTGAATTCCTGCCGGGTGCCCGCCTGAGTACCGGCAAGCACCTCCCCAACGGCGAAACGTGACTTGGGTTCGTCCGTGGTCGGCTCCACCACCAACTCCCCGCGCACGCCGTGGGGTTTGATGACTTTGCCGATTTGTACTTCTTCCACTAAATAACTCCCTGCGCGAGCATGGCGTCCGCGACTTTCTTGAACCCGGCGATGTTCGCGCCGGTGACGTAATCACCCGGAAGATCATACTCTTCCGCCGTGTGAGCCGTGGTCACGAAGATGCGTCGCATGATGTCGCGGAGGCGACGGTCGGTGTATTCGAACGACCAGGAGTCTCGGGAGGAGTTCTGCTGCATTTCGAGGGCGGACGTGGCCACACCTCCGGCATTCGCGGCCTTGCCCGGTGCAAAGCGGATCTTGCGCTTGCGGAAGACCTCGATGGCTTCCGGCTGGCATGGCATGTTGGCGCCCTCCGCGACATAGCGGCAACCATTGTCGGCGAGGATGCGGGCGGACTCGCCGTCGAGCTCGTTCTGGGTGGCGCACGGAAGGGCGACATCCGCTTCCACCTCCCAGATATTGCCGCCTTCGTGGAAGGTTGCCCCATCAATTTCCTTGGCGTACTGGGCCACGCGCTCGCGGCGCTTCTCTTTCACATCTTTGAGCAACGCGATATCCACGCCGTCGTTGCAGGAAATGTAACCGGAGGAGTCGGAGAAGGCCACTACAGTGGCGCCCAATTCCTGCGCCTTTTCCATCGCGTAGATGGCCACATTGCCCGAGCCGGACACAATGACGCGTGCGCCGTCGAGCCTCTCACCTTCCGCCTTGAGCATTTCCTGGGTCAGGTACACGGTTCCATAGCCAGTGGCCTCCGTCCGCACCAGGGAACCACCCCAGTTCAGCCCCTTGCCGGTGAGGACACCGGATTCGTGCCGGTTATTCATGCGGCGATATTGGCCAAAGAGGTAGCCGATTTCCCGGCCACCCACGCCGATGTCCCCGGCCGGCACGTCCGTGTCTTTGCCGATGTGCCGGTGCAACTCAGTCATGAAGGACTGGCAAAAGCGCATAATTTCGTGGTCAGACTTGCCCTTGGGGTCGAAGTCCGAGCCACCCTTGCCTCCCCCGATGGGCAGTCCGGTGAGGGAGTTTTTGAAAATTTGCTCGAAGCCCAGGAATTTGATGATCCCCAAGTTCACGGAAGCGTGGAACCGCAGCCCGCCTTTGTAGGGGCCGAGGACGGAGTTGAACTGCACTCGGAAGCCGCGGTTGACTTGAACATCACCGTGATCATCGATCCATGGCACGCGAAAGATGATCTGCCGCTCGGGCTCGCACATCCGCTCAATCAAGCCGTCCTCAGCGTAGTGAGCATCCTTTTTCAGCACCACCTTGAGGCTCTGGAGCACTTCTGCGACCGCCTGGTGGAATTCCGGCTCACCTGCGTTGCGCTGCAGGATCTGCTCATAGTAGTTGTTCACGGTGTCGTCGACGTTCACAAGTGCTCCTCAAAATAGAAGTTTTGGTGCATCCAGCATCTTACGTGGCGCACATCACATAAGAAACAGTGGTCAACGCAACACAAAAAGAGCCGCGCCCCAGCATGGGGTGCGGCTCATGATCCTGCGCAGAAAGCGAAGTGGTTTACTCCGCTGCCTTCTCCTCAGAATCGGAGGACTCGGAAGCCTCAGCCTCGTCGGAGGCGGCTTCCTTGGCTGCCTCTTCCTCGGCCTTCTTTTCCTCAGCCTCAGCCTCGGCAGCAGCCTTAGCTTCAGCCTCTTCCTTGGCCTTACGCTTCTTCTCGGTGATGGCCTCAGCGGTCGGGCCATCGGCAGCCTCTGCCAGTGCCTCATTGAACAGATCCAGCTTGGACTTCTTCTCCGGCTGTGGCTTCAAGGTGCCCTCAGCGCCGGGCAGGCCTTTGTGCTTCTGCCAGTCGCCGGTCACCTTCAGCAGGGCAAGCACGGGCTCGGTGGGCTGTGCACCCACGCCCAGCCAGTACTGAGCGCGCTCGGAATCAATCTGGATGATGGACGGATCGTTCTTCGGCTGGTAGATACCCAGGTTCTCAATAACCTTGCCGGAACGACGGGTACGGGAATCAGCGACGATCACGCGGTACTGTGGGTTGCGGATCTTGCCGATGCGCTGCAGCTTAATCTTGGTGGCCATACTGGCTCCTTCGTGGTCACTGGGCAGTTCAGTCACCCGCGCACTTGCCGCGCGGGCCGGTTCAACCCTTGATTTTTACCTGCGCGTGACCACCGGCCGACCATGGTCGGTGACGGTGTTACGCAGACAACTCGAATCAGTGTACTGGCGCGATTCGCGATTCCCAAATCAGCCTCTAGGCTGGTGACATGTATGTTTTGAGCACTCACTTCGCCGATGCTCTCCCCGAACTCGCGGTCGCTGCTACGCCCTCGAGGGTAGAGACGCCACAGCTTGTCACACTGAACGATCAACTGGCACGTGAGCTCAACCTCTCTCCCGACTTTTTACGCAGTGACGACGGACTGCAATGGCTGTTGGGCGCGGGACATCAGCCCGTTGCCATGGCCTACGCGGGACACCAGTTCGGCCAGTTCAATCCTACGATGGGCGACGGCCGAGCTGTCTTGCTCGGCGAGCGCCACGGCCGCGATATTCATCTGAAAGGCTCCGGCCCCACTCCCTTATCCCGCGGCGGAGATGGGTATGCCAGCCTCGGCCCCATGTTGCGGGAATACCTCGTCAGTGAAGCTATGCATGCACTGGGCATCCCCACTACCCGTTCGCTGGCCGTCATATCTACTGGGCGAGCCCGGTTCAACGGTGAGCCCGGTGCTGTGCTGGTGCGCGTGGCCAGTAGTCATATTCGCGTGGGCACGTTTCAATTGGCCCGGTTGCACAGTGAGGACCTGCTCGAACGACTCTTCGACTTCACGGCGGAGCGCCACTACCCCAATCATTCGACGGTCGAGCTGCTTCGCTCCTTCGCCGTCCGTCAGGCGAAACTGATTGCCACCTGGATGCGCGTGGGCTTCATTCACGGCGTGATGAATACGGACAACATGGCCCTTTCCGGGGAAACCATCGACTACGGGCCGTGCGCATTCCTCGACCGCTTCGAACCGCAGGCGTGCTTCAGCTCAATCGACACGCACGGCCGGTACGCCTATCAGAATCAGCCGCGCATCATGATGTGGAACCTCGCGCGATTCGCCGAAGCACTCTTACCACTTCTGCCCTCCATGGATGCGGCCACCAGCGCTCTCGAGCTGGCGGGCGAGACATATTCCCACACCCTGACCGAAGAGTTCGCGGACGCTCTAGGTCTGCCCGGTGAGGTGAAGGCAACGGACGACTTCATGCGGCTGATGGAAAGCGAACGGCCGGATCTCACCTTGCTGTTCAGGACCTACTATGACACCGGAGAGCTTCCCGAAGCGTTTCAGCAGTGGGGAGAGACATGGTGGCGTCCGGAAATCCCCCCGACCCCCACCTACATCCCCCGCAATGCCCACCTCCACCGGGCCCTGGAGCGTGCCGTGGGCGGTGACATGACCGCCTACCTGACAATGTTAGAGGCGGTAACCCACCCGTACACTGCCGATGCTCGATTCCGTGGTCTGGAGGGGCCCGGCGAAGAGATCGCCGGGTTCCAGACCTACTGCGGGACCTAAAAGCTGAAGCTTTTATCGCTGACGCGCCCGCGGCATCGGTGATCCCGCGGCGCAGCGTGAGCTATTTCTTGCTGCGTGGGCTATTTCTTGGGGAACTTCAGTTTGGACATATCGATGTCCTCGAAACCGGGTGGCAGCTGATCTTGCATCTGCTGCAGCTCCTTCATGCTGGGCATGCCACCCCCGGGCATACCGGGCATCCCCGGCATCCCGGTGGGCTTCTGAGGACGGCGCTGTGCCTTGCCCTTGCGGCCCTTCTTCCCCTTCTTGCCCTTGCGGTGGTTCTTTTGCTTCTTCGTGGCGGACATGCCTCCGCCCATTCCGAATTGGCCGGCCATCTTGCCCATCATCTTCTTGGCTTCGAAGAACCGCTCCACGAGCTGGTTCACGTCGCTGACCTGGACACCGGAGCCGTTGGCGATGCGCTTGCGGCGTGACGCATTGAGGATCTTCGGGTTCTGGCGCTCCGCAGGGGTCATACCGCGGATAATGGCCTGGATGCGATCGAGCTGCTTCTCGTCGACCATGTCCGCCATCTTGGACATTTCTCCGCCGCCGGGAAGCATTTTCAGGATGTTGCCGAGCGGCCCCATGCGGCGGACCATCATCATCTGGTCCAGGAAGTCCTCGAGGGTGAGGTCACCGGAGGCCATCCGCATGGCGGAGTCCTCGGCCTTGTCCTTGTCCATGACCTGCTCGGCCTGTTCGATGAGGCTGAGGACATCACCCATGCCCAGGATGCGGCTGGCCATGCGTTCTGGGTAAAAGATGTCAAAATCATCCAGCTTTTCACCCGTGGAGGCATACATGATGGGCTTGCCGGTGACTTCGCGGATGGACAGGGCGGCGCCGCCGCGAGCGTCGCCGTCGAGCTTCGTAAGGACCACGCCAGTGAAATCGACGCCATCGCGGAACGCCTCCGCGGTGTTCACGGCATCCTGGCCGATCATCGCGTCGATGACGAACAAGACCTCGTCCGGCTCGACGGCATCGCGGATATTGCGTGCCTGGGTCATCAACTCCTGGTCGATACCAAGCCGACCAGCCGTGTCGATGATGACCACGTCGTGCTGAGTTCGGTAAGCCTCTTCGATGCCGCGCTCGGCGACAGAAACAGGGTCGCCGTGGCTGGTGCCAAGTTCGTGCTCGTGGGAATCCAGGCTCGTGCCCGGGTCCGGCGCGAAGGTCGGGACACCTGCGCGTTCACCGACAATCTGCAACTGCTGCACCGCGCCGGGGCGCTGCAGGTCACAGGCCACCAGCATGGGGGTATGCCCCTTCTTGGCGAGGTGCTTGGCCAGCTTGCCTGCCAGGGTCGTCTTACCCGCACCCTGCAGACCAGCCAGCATGATGACTGTCGGCGGATGCTTAGCCAGGTTCAGCCGGCGGGTTTCGCCGCCCAAGATCGCCTGCAGCTCTTCATTGACGATCTTGATGACCTGCTGTGCCGGGTTCAGCGCCTCAGAGATAACCACGCCATTCGCGCGTTCCTTGATGCGCTTGATGAATCCCCGCACGACGGGAAGTGAAACGTCAGCTTCCAACAACGCCAAGCGAATTTCACGCGCTGTTGTGTTGATGTCCTCTTCTGTCAGGCGTCCTTTGCCTCGAAGCCCCTTTAGGGCACCGGAAAGGCGATCTGAAAGTGACTCAAACACGCTGTTTGTTGCTCCCTCGTCATGGCTTGGTCAGTGCGACTTTTACAGTAATCTCCCCTACTTTACCGCCACGATGCGCGGACAAGCGCATTACCCCAGCAGGGCATCCACGAAGCTTTCCACCTCGAATGGCGCGAGGTCGTCGGCTCCCTCACCGAGGCCCACCAGCTTGACCGGCACACCCAGCTCCTCCTGGACCTGGAACACGATGCCGCCCTTGGCAGTGCCGTCGAGCTTGGTGAGAACAACACCGGTGATATCCACCACATCCCGGAACACGCGAGCCTGCGCAAGGCCGTTTTGGCCGACAGTAGCGTCCAGTACAAGGAGGACCTCGTCGATCTTGGCACGCTTTTCAGCCACGCGCTTGACCTTGCCAAGCTGGTCCATAAGACCCACCGATGTATGGAGGCGCCCTGCTGTGTCGATGACCACGACGTCCACCCCCTCGTCGGTGCCCTTGGCGACCGCGTCAAACGCGACAGAGGCTGGGTCGGCGCCTTCCTTTCCACGCACCGTTTCCGCCCCGACGCGGCGGCCCCAAGTTTCCAGTTGATCCGCGGCGGCGGCGCGGAAAGTATCAGCCGCGCCCAGAACCACGGTCTTGCCCATACCGATGAGCACTCGGGACAGCTTTCCGGTGGTCGTGGTCTTTCCGGTGCCATTAACACCGGCAACCATGATCACACCCGGCTTTCCTTCGTAGGGCATCGCCTTGATGGAACGATCCAACTCGGGCTTGCAGGCATCGATCAAAGCGCTGCGGAGCATTTGCCTGGCTTCGTGCTCGCTACCCACGCCGTTCACGGCAATGCGCTCCCGAAGGTCATCCACCACCTTCATCGTGGCGGGTGCACCCAGGTCTGCCATGAGCAGCGTGTCCTCGATCTCCTCCCAAGCGTCGTCATCCAGGTCGCCTGCGCTCAGAATGCCAAGTACGCCCTTGCCGATGACGTTTTGGCTCTTAGACATCCGGCCACGCAGCTTGCCCAGTCGCCCAGCCACTGGGGCGATTTCTTCACGCTGCACCTCCGGCTGGGGTGCTTCTTCGGGCTGGTCCTCTGCCCGAGTCTCCTCCGGAACGTCCGTGGATGCCTCTTCCGCGGGGCGCGCCTCAGAATCCTGCTCAACATCGGACGTGCTCTCCGACTGCTGCGTTGGCTCTGGAACGGGAGCAGGGGCTGGCTCAGACTTCGGTGCCTGGGGCGTCTGCTGGGACGGCACAGTCTGCGGAGCCTCAGGAGTCTGCTGAGCGTCTTCGTCCTCGCCAGCTGTTTCAGCCTCTGGCTCCAACTGAGGCGTTGTCTTGTCTTCAGTTGGACGATCGACGTCGGGGGTTTGCGTGGGCTGGGTTGCCGGTTGAGCCTCGGGCTTGTCCTCTGCCTGTGCCCCAGTCGCAGGGGCCTTTTCCGTCTGCGTCGGCTTGTCTTTGTCCGTCGCGGGAGCCGCGGCTGCCTGTGCTTCCTCTTGGGTAACCCCACCGCCCGAGGTGAAGTTGAATCCCCCCTTGGCCTGGTAGTTACCGGAATCTGGCTTCTTCTGCTCCAGCTCGTCCTTAGGCTCGAAGGAGACTTGTTTCTGATTAGCCCGCTTTAATCCAAAAGCGATGATCAGAGCCGCGATGATGACCAGCGCGATAACGCCAATGATGATCCAGGTAGTGACAGTCATGGCACCTAGTCAATCAGATTTGGGCCGAACACACCCAGCACCATCGCATCCGCAGCCACAATATCCCCGGTGACCAGATCCGGAACCAAACGCGCCATCTGCGCCCACCCGTCATATGCCTGCGGCAGCTTACCCAAGCTCGGCAGGTGTCCGTGGGCGTGCATGCGCGTCGCCAAGGCAAACACCATGCTGATCACAGGCGCCAGCGCCCAGCGGTTATCCGGATTGTCGGTATCCACTCCATCCAAGCGATCGAACCTGACCCGGGCCGACAGGTACAGCTGCCGATTGGATGACTTCACCCTCCGCAGCACACTCACCGCTGTACGCATTAGTTCCGGATCGCCCAGCAGCTCCGAAAGCTCGTGACGCTTCTTGAAAGTGTCGAACACCGCGATCAATCGGCTATTTTCATCAGACAGCGCGCCCGGCACCACCCCAGCGCCACCGAAGAACATCTCCAACACCGCGGCTTGCTGCGCCGGATCCATGTGGGCAATCTGCACCGTCGTGTTGTCGATGCACGCCGTCTCCAGCGAGCTATCGCGCCCAGTTTCCAAGGTCTGTGCCACATTGGGCCCAGCGATAGCGGCGAGTTCCTTACGCACCTGCTTAGCACGGGGCTCGCCCTCTTCCAGGGTTTCCCATTCGCCCATGATTTCCAGTGCGGCGATCCACGGGGTCACGCTGTGGCGGTCAAAGCTGTCACCATCCTGCTGGAAGGCCGTGTGCACCAGCCCGGAGGAAATGAACTGTGCTGGACGATCCGCTGTTGGCACCAACGACCGCGACATCGCGTGCACCGATTCTCTCGGCTGATGAGTCAGCGCTGCCCGCAGCTGCTTGGCCAGATCCTCGGATACCCGCACCCGCCGCTGCAGCCAGCCCGCTTGAACGTCCCACAACGTGGGAAGAATCTCCACGTCATTGGGCAACTCGTCAGTCCGCCCGGCGAGGAACTCCGACAATCGCGCCCACGGGGTGGCGTCCTCAAGTGCGAAGGACCCGGGAGCATCGACCGTGACGGAACGCGGGCCGGGACCCAAAGGGGCACGCAGGTCAGAGAACCGATCCGGGGCGAACAACTGCACCGCGAGCGGTCCTGCCCCGACCAATTCACCGGGCAGCGGGCCACCAGCCTCAATCGTGCGGGCCTGCTCCCACGGAGCAGACAGGGGCCATACCCAGGCATTCCACCCCTGCACGTCGGAGGTGAATGTGAGTTCGCCATCCTCGTACTCGACTCCCCAATCCAGGGACGGAATGACCTTGGCCAGACGCACGCTCACCCTGCGAGCGGCGACGGGGTCCACAAACTCAAGTTCAAAGGTGCCCTCGGTCATCACTGACAACGAGGGAGCGGCCCCGGCGAGCTCAACACTCCACGTGATGTCATCAACGGTGGTCAGGGTCATGGTTCTTACAGGAGAACCGTGGTGGTTGCGGATAACCAACCGAGGGGATTCGATGGGAGCCCCGGGGCGCACTCGGAACCGAGTCTGGGTGTCAATTTCGTGGGACGCCATCTTCATGGCTTCCGTGCGCCACATCGGATCTTCTCCGACCAGTGAAAGCTGGTAACGCACGCGCGGCGGGGTCACAATGATGGGCAATGCATCTCCGGCATCCGTCTCCACCACAGACACCGCAAACTTGTCGTCCGGGCCCAGCTTGATGGGATTAACGCGTTCGAACGGCTTCTCCCCCGGCAACAGGCGCATTGTCACCGGACTGAGGCCCGCTGCGAGGGGCAGCCGGGTTTGGCTCGAGGCCCCTTCGATGTCCATGTCAGTGTGCAAGCCCTCCACCAGGGCATATTCGTGGCGGAAGGATTCGTTCCGAGGACCGCGAAGGCGAACCAGATATTCACCGACCCAGGGGCTGTCATAGGCCTCGGGGTCAAAGACGTCGAAGGCCCCGCCCTCCGCCGGGACTTCGAGGGGCTCTTCATCAGCGACGAGCTCGCCGGCCTCACCCGGCCCGGCATATGCCGAGACGGAAAGGAACCATATTTCGGTGGCGCCAGACACCGTGGGTGGGAACTCCACCTGGAGGCTGTCGCCGAAAAGGGTTTTGCCTGCCCCAGAGACGACCGCCTCCACAGGTGCTTCCGGTTCCACGAATCGAACCCGCTGCCGGGGGTCGACAGCGCGGATCGTGCCCATGGCTGGCAAGCGCTCCCCCGGGCGCTCGACGTGCAATGACAGCGCTTCCGAGAGGTCCACCAAGCGCATGCACCAGCCGTCCCATGTCTTCAGTGGTCGCTCTTCCAAGACGGGAATCTGATTGTCCTGCACGGGGTCTACTGCGACTGAGTCCTCCGGGGAGACGACCCACACGGCAGCGTGGTGGATGCAGGACAGGTGAGTGAGGTTCATCCCGCGCTGATTGAACACCAAGCAGGGATCATCGGAGTTGACGACGGGCAACGTCCACTCCCGGCCAGCTTCACTGTTTTGGACTGTGATGGTCCGCAATGGCTTACGCACGGGCAGGTCAACGATCTCAGAAAGGGTCGATTCAGGCCGATCCTCACGCCCAATACGGAACGCCCCCGGCTTTCCATCGAAGCCGAGCCGCCACCGAATTTCAGCGCCCGCTTCCTCGCCCAGTTCTTGACCGGGAAGACGAAGTACGACACGGTTGCGCGGGGCGTCCATGCGCAGCCGAGGTGCCGTTTCTCGATGAGCCACTCCCACCCGGTGCCGGCGGCCCAACATCCCCACGGGCCGCTCATGGAGTTCTTCGAGCACGTCCTCCATGATCAATTGGGCGCCTTCGGGCTTCAGCGCGCCCTCCGGATCCTCGGCGGCCTCTCGCACCAGTTTCACGATCGGCGCGATGAGCTTTCGGGCATGAGTCGGCATGGTCTGGCACAGCGGCCCGACCTGGATGTCCTGCTGGGCGAGTAAGTCGACCAGCGCAGCAGCTTCATCGTCGACGGACTCCTCGGCCTCATCGTTCAGACGACGCTCGTCAATGAGGTCGATGAGCTCCGGCGTCCAGTCCGTCGCGATCCCCACGTGGACGAACAAACGTCCCAATTCTCCATCCGGCCCAGACGCCGCCGCATCCATGGGATCCAAGCCCGCGGCGTTCAAAATGTCGGCATACTTTTCGTTGATCAGCTCCACGCGCCGGGCGGTGGCCCCCATTCCCAGTCCTGCCCAGTATTCCTGGGGCAGCTGGGTAACCTCGTTGAGACGCGCCGCGCGAGCCAGGAGAGTAGCCGCCGTCAGGGCCGGACAGGCCTTCAGCAAGTCTTCCTCCGACGCCCCGGCCGCGACCTGGCGCGAAAGGAAGGTCCCATAAAAGCGGGTCATCCGCTCCAGCTCGTCGCCGTTGAGAGGAACGTCGATGAACAGTTCCACCTCTTTCAGCTGCGCTGCCAGGGTGGCTTCGGTCGAGGAAGCCCACGGTAGAAGTGTGTCTTGAAGATCTGCAATAGGACTCTCTGTCACGGCACCTACCCTACCGGTTGCATTTTCTGGGAGATCACTCGCGTCACGCCGTCTCCGCGCATCGTCACCCCGTATAGAACGTTTGCTACATCCATGGTCGGCTTCTGGTGCGTAATCACGATGAGCTGGGAATCTTTGCGTAATTCTTCGAACAGCGCAATGAGCCGCCGTAGATTCACATCATCCAGTGCTGCTTCGACCTCATCCATCACGTAAAACGGGCTGGGCCGCGCCCGGAAGATCGCAACTAACATGGCCAGAGCCGTCAGGGACTTCTCTCCGCCGGACAACAGGGAGAGCCGCTTCACCTTCTTCCCCGGCGGTCGCGCCTCCACCTCAATCCCCGTCGTCAACATGTCATCGGGATCGGTGAGCACCAGCCGTCCATCGCCGCCCGGAAACAACGTCGAAAAGACCTTCGGGAATTCCTCTTGTACGTCCGCCCAAGCGTCCGTGAACAGCTGAAGGATCGTGTCATCCACATCTTGAATAACATCCTGCAGGTCCGATCGGGCCCGTTCCACGTCGTCCAACTGGTTAGCCAGAAAGCTGTACCGTTCTTCCAACGCTTGGTATTCCTCCAGCGCCAACGGGTTGACCTTGCCCAGTGAGTTCAGGTCCTTCTCCGCCTTCTTCAGCTCCGCCTTCGTCGCTGCCGGGTCGAAGTCCTCCTCCAGCTCCTCCGCAAGAAGCTGTTCCACGTTCAGCCCCAACTGCTCCATCGCAGTCGACACTGCCTGCTCTAACTTGATCTGCGCCTGGTTCCGCGCCAGCTCCGCCTGGTGCGAGCTCTCCGTCTGCCGCTGCAATTGTGCCGTCAGGGCCGACACCCGATCTCGCTGCTGGCTCATGGTTGATTTCCACTGCTTGTGAGCTTGGTCGGTCAAGGTGCGGTTATCGCTCGCTCGTTCCAGAGCTTCGGCAATCCGCTCTCCCACTCTTTTGGCCTGCGCGTGCACCAACTCCGCCGTGCGTCTGGCTGCCGCGCGCCTCTTCCGCGCGATCTCGTGTTGCTTCCGAGCGGCTTCCTCCTGCCGCGCTTGCCTGCGCAGGTTCTCAGCCTTGCCCCTGGTAGCACCTGCGCGCTCTTCTGCAGTTCGTAGCTCCAGGCGCGCCTCAGTTTCCAGAGCACGAATGTGCGTGAGTTCCTGGCTCGCTCTGTCTCTTTCCTGAGTGGAGGGCTCTTCCTCGTCGCTATCAATCCTCACCACACGGTCTTTGAGCTCCTCGTACTCCCGTACCGCCTGCGCGTGCCGATTCTCAGCCTCGTCACGCTGGGCGGTCGCCCGCTCCACAGCGCGCTTGGTTGCGTTCTCGCTGTTCTCGGTAGCTTGCGCATGCTGTCGTGCCGCCTTCAACAGGGCGCGGTGCTCTTGCATCGCTGCCCGTGCACCAGCCGCAGCGCTGCGGCGCTCCGCCGCAGAGTCCAGCGCTCCCTCCAAGGTCGCCGTCAGATCCGCGAGTTCCGCCTCCTTTTTTTGGACGCCAGCGTGTTCCTGCTCAATTCGTTCCCTCAATTCCACGGGGGTAGCGCCACCAGCACCCGCGGCGAACCACCCGGACCCGAATACGTCGCCACGCTGTGTGACAGCCCGCAGCCGAGCGTCGGCATCGACAACGTCCTGGGCTTCCTGGACACTGTCCACGGCAACCACGTCCACGAGCAGGGAGTGGATAGCCCGCTGCAGTTCTTGGGGAATCTTCACCAAGTCCAACAACCACGTCCCGTGAGGAAGGGAAATGTCCAATCGCCAGTCCTGCCCCTCCCCGGGGTGGACGATCGTGGCACGACCTTGGTGCTTGTCGTGCAAAGCGGTGAGGATGGCGTCCGAAAAAGGGGCGATGACCCCCGCTGTCGCCGCGGTCCCCAACACAGCCGAGAGCGCCGTTCCCCACCCGGCATCCGCGCGGATATCCAGCGCCTTGGCATCGATTCCCTCGTCCTGTGCGGCGGTCAGCGCGATGTCTGCACCCTCCGCGGGACGCAGGCGGTCTTCCCATGCGGCGATCGTGGCGCGAGATGTGGCAATGTCCCGCTCGAGTGCGCGCTCCTTCTCGCGAAGTTCGTTGGCACGGGTCTCGGCATCATGCGCCTCTTTGTCGGCGCGAGCGGCTGATTCCTCCAGCCCCTCCCCGTCGGCTTCGGTCTCCCCCAGGGTCTCTTTGGCTTGGAGCGCCTCCTTGGAGGCAGACGTGAGAGCTTCCCGTTGCTCGGCAACGGTCGCGCTCAAACGCTCGGTCTCCTGGGAGGTGGAGGCCACGCGAGCTTCCGCTGCCTCTTGCTGGGCCAGCAGACGAACCGCTCCCTCGCGGCGATCTGCGATCGCGCGCACCTGGGCCATGTGCTCGCGCTCGGCATCCCGGGCGATCTCCTCCTTGTCCGCGACTTCCTCACGCACACTTTCCAGCTTTTCGCGTGCCAGCTCGACGGCTTCCTCAAGTTCTTGCTGTTCCTCTTCGGCCATGTCGGCTCGCTCGGCCAGCTCCTCCGGATCAGGCCCGGACCATGAGGAGTCCTCTGCTGCTTGAGCGCGGTCAGCAGCGATACGAAGTGTGGCTGAATTCTTTTCGGCGATGGCCGAGAGGCGATACCACAGGGTGCGAGCGGCTTCGGCTTCCTCCAGCGCGGTACGGAGCTCCTCTTCGGTTTCCGCCAGTTCGGCGCTGTGTTCTTCCGCCTGCTCCTGGAGGGTTTCGACGTGCTCTTTGAGCTCATCAGCACGGGCATTGGCGGTGTTGAGTTGTTCCGAAAGCTGCTTGGTGTTGTGGGCTGCGAGCGCAACTTTCGCTGCACGAATGGTGGCCTGCACCGTGGATGCGCGTTGGGCAGCTTCTGCCTGCCGTGCAAGCGGGCCCAACTGGCGACGTAGCTCGTCGGTGAGGTCCTGCAGACGGTCGAGGTTGGCCTGCATACTGGTGAGCTTGCGTTGAGCCTTTTCCTTGCGGCGACGGTGCTTCAGCACACCGGCGGCCTCCTCGATAAACGAGCGGCGTTCTTCGGGCTTGGATTCCAAGATTTGGGACAGTCGGCCCTGCCCGACAATGACGTGCATTTCCCTACCGATGCCCGAATCGCTGAGCAGCTCCTGGATGTCCATAAGCCTGGCTTTGGACCCGTTGATTTCGTATTCGCTCGCCCCATCGCGGAACATCCGCCGCGTGACGGAGACCTCGGAGTATTCAATGGGTAAGGCACCAT
This sequence comes from Corynebacterium falsenii, assembly GCA_001054945.1. GTDB lineage: Bacteria > Actinomycetota > Actinomycetes > Mycobacteriales > Mycobacteriaceae > Corynebacterium > Corynebacterium falsenii_A. Next base: position 351,375 of record JVKJ01000005.1, read on the forward strand.
CGGAATTGTCGATGGTGAGGGTCACTTCGGCCCGCCCCAGAGGCTTCTTGTCCCCCGCCCCGGCAAAGATGACATCCTCCATTTTGCCCCCGCGCAGCGTCTTGGCGCCCTGTTCCCCCATGACCCACGCCAGGGCGTCCACCACGTTGGATTTGCCAGATCCGTTGGGCCCCACGACAGCACAGATTCCTGGCTCCAACTTGAGGGTGGTTGCAGACGCAAAGGACTTAAAGCCTTTCAGCGTGAGCGACTTGAGGTGCATTGTCACAGGATAACAGGCCCGTGACTCGCCTCTGGGCGCAGTGAAAAACCTCGGGCGCTATCGCTCGGCGAAGCCGGATTCTCCCTTGGGTTCTGAGTAACTTTCCACCACCACTGTCACCTCGCCCGGGCGCGCCGCGGTACTCGGCTGCTCCCGTAGGAGGGTCAGTAGCTTCTCCAACTCGGCAGTCTCCCCCTCCGCAATGACCAGTACGCGACCGTCAGCGTAATTGGTTGCAGAACCAGCAAGTCCGAGTTCGAGGGCCCTCGAACGAACCCACCAGCGGAAACCTACTCCTTGGACATGACCATGGACCCACGCGGTGAGCCGCCTCACTGCTTAGCCCAATACTCGCGGGTGGTGACTGCTTCTTGCCCATCCCAGCACTCCACATTGCGCAGCCCCGGTATGTCGTCTCGGTGGAACACGGGCTCCAGTCCAGCCTTTTTCTGGTCGCTGAAGTTCTTCAGCAACTTGAAGGCGACCCAGCCCAAGGGGATGATCGCGATGAGGTTGATGATGACCATTGTGGCGGCAAAGGTATCGGCCAGAGCCCAGACCAGCGGGACCTTGCCGATCGCTCCGCCGAATACGCAGGCGATGACCAGTACGCGGAAGCCGATCATCGCCGACTTGGACTTCGTGAAGTAATTGAAGTTCGCCTGTGCCAAGTAGTAGTTGCCCAGGATCGAAGAGAATGCCAGGAAGAACAGGATCACGGAGATGAAGTGCACGCCCCAGTCGCCCACTTGGGAAGCCAGAGAATTCTGCGTCAGCGACGCGCTCTGAGCGTTTTCGCCAAATTGCGGGTTTCCCAACAGAACAATGAAGGCGGTGATGCTGCAAACCACCAGGGTGTCGAAGTAGACACCCAGGGTTTGAACAAGTCCCTGCTTCACCGGGTGCGAGACGTTTGCAGTCGCGGCCGCATTGGGGGCCGAGCCTTGGCCAGCCTCGTTTGAGAACAGACCACGCCGCATTCCATAGGTAAATGCCATACCCAAGGACGCACCCGCCACCTCACGGAAGCCCAGAGCCGACCCCACAATATTTGCGAACATGGTGGGAATCTCTGAGAAATTGAGGGCCAGGACGATCACGCCCAGCAGGATGTAGGCCGTCGCCATGAAAGGAACAATCACCTGAGTCACGTTGGCGATGCGCTGCACGCCGCCGAAGATCACCACGGCCGCCAGCGCAGCCAGGATCACTCCGATGATCACCTTGAGCTGCGGGGAAGCACCGACTTCAGCGTCCTTCGCGGTGGCAATGGAATTATCCACCGCCTCAACGATGGAGTTCGTCTGTACCGCGTTGTACACCAACCCATAGGTGATGGAAATTGCGATGGCGAAAATGATCGCCAGGGCCTTACTGTTCAGACCACGAGACATGTAATAGGCCGGGCCACCGCGGAAGCTCCCCTTGTCCCGAACCTTCCACACCTGCGCCAAGGTCGATTCCACGAATGCTGTGGCGCCGCCGATCAGCGCCATGGCCCACATCCAAAACACCGCCCCGGGGCCGCCGATCGAAATCGCCAGGGCCACTCCCGCCACGTTGCCAGTGCCTACGCGGGACGCCGCCGAAATAGAAAAGGCCTTGAAAGCCGAGATTTCCTCCCCCGCCCCACTCGGATCCGGCTTCTCGCGGATCGCCCGAAACATGTCGGGGATATAGCGAAACTGCACCAGCAGGGTGCGGACGCCAAAGTAGATACCGGCACCGAGCAGCACAAAGGCTAAGACTTTCCAAACATTTTCGTTGACGGTATTCGCCACGAAGTCCGTGATCTGATCCATGCCGACTAGGTTACAGTTCGGCATTCAGCGCTCAGGTTAATTAGGCGAAGATTACCTGGGGCTCAGACGAAGCCCTCCTAGCGAACCCTATCTTTGGCACTCAGGGCAAAAATGGGCAGATCGCCCGCCAATGACGACCCGCTGAATCTGAGCTCCGCAGACGCGACACCCCAGCCCAGCACGCCCATACACGGCCAGCTCTCGCGAGAAGTACCCCGAAGCTCCGTTCACATTTACATAAAGGGAATCGAAGCTCGTCCCTCCCGCCGCTAGTGCGCGCACCATCACGGCAGCCGCCGAGTCCAGGATTTTTTGGACGCCACCGCGGCCTACCCTCCGAGGCCTTCGCATCGGTCGAATGCCTGCGTAGAAGAGGGCCTCATCCGCATAAATATTGCCGATCCCGGAGACCAGAGTCTGATCCAACAGCAGCCGCTTAATCTCGGACTTCTTCGTCACTAGTCGGCTTGCGACATCCGCGGCGTCAAAACCCTCCTCGAGGGGATCCGGTGCCACGTGTGCGATGGCCTGCGGGATGTGCCCACGCAAACCGTGGGGATCGGGAATCAACGTCGCGGGTGACCAGCGTCCGAATGTGCGCTGGTCTTGAAAATTGAGGTCTACCGAGTCCTGTCCAGCTGCCGACATGCGGGCGCGGATACGAAGGTGCGGGCTCGTGACCTGATTAGGAGCGGTGACCAGCATTTGGCCACTCATCCCGAGGTGAACGAATAGTGCATCGCGGTCCAAAGCAAGCCACAGATACTTTCCGCGTCGGTTTACGCCGGTGACCGTCCGCCCCTCAAGGGTGCGAGCAAGTTCGGGATGACCGCGATTGGCACGGGGATGAAAGACCTCGACGTGATCGAAGCGTCGCCCGATCACGTGTTGTTCAAGGCCTCGGCGAACGACCTCGACTTCGGGAAGCTCTGGCACGCTCTCGCTTCCTATTGCTGGGACTCGGCCAAGGATTGAACAGCCACGCGGGCGGCGGCGTGCTCAGATTCCTTCTTCGTGTGCCCCTCGCCGGTACCAAGAATCTTTCCATCGACGGCGACAGTTGAGGAGAACACCTGGTCATGCTCCGGCCCTTCAGCGCTGCTGCTGTAGATCGGTTCGCCCTTACCCAGCCCATTGATCTTGGTGAGGAGCACCGTCTTCCAATCCATGGTCAGGCCGACGTTGGGGGCATTATCAATCAAGTCAGCGAAGATCCGCAAGACGGTCGCGCGTGCAGTGTCAAAGCCATGCTCCAGGTAGATGGCGCCGAGAATGGCCTCAACCGTGTCCGCGAGGATAGAGTGTTTGTCCTCGCCACCAGTGCGCATTTCGCCCCGGCCCAGCAAGATATTGGGGCCGAGCCCCAGGCCTCGGGCCACGTCGGCGAGGGCGTACATATTCACCACGCTCGCGCGCATCTTGGAAATGTCTGATTCGGAGTGTTCCGGATACTGCCGGTACAACTGCTCCGCCACGGACAGTCCCAGCACCGCATCGCCTAGGAATTCCAGGCGTTCATTATTGGGTAAGTTGTCGTTCTCGTTGGCGAAGGACCGATGCGTGAGAGCAAGGCGCAGCAGGTCATCGCTGAGCTGCACACCCCACGCTTCGAGCAGAGGGGCGTGGTCAGTCTTGTTGAACGCGGCGTGGAGGGCGGGCTCCCCTGTCAGACGGCGTTTGCGTGCCATCTACTTCTCGCCTTCGTCCAAGAACTTTTCCAGCCCGGCCCATCGCGGGTCGGCCGGTGGCTCCTCCTCTCCGGAGATGCCGTCCGGCCCGGGTGTTTCCTCAGCGCAGGCCTGCCCATAGTTCTCGCACACCGGGCTGAAGGGGATATTCAGTCCGGCGTCGTCCACGACTGCTTGAGTGATGTTGACAGTATTGTCCTCGACGAGTGCGGGCTTTTCCGTCTCATCCTCATCATCCTCACCGGTGATAAAGTCCGGCTTGATTCCGAAGACCTCGTTGACCTGCATGGACAGTGCGGGATGCAGTTCCTTGAGGCAGCGTGCGCACGTTCCGGTCGCAGTGCCGCGAACTGTGGCGTCCACCATGATGGCCTCCCCCAGATTGCTGAGCGTGCCCTCCACGGTGACCTCGTCCCCCTCGCGGATCCCCAGCATTTCCCCGCCCAGATTGAGGGGCGCGGAACCTTCTACGGCGATTCGTTCAGGAACATCTCCCCGGAGAATGTCAGTGACATCAATAACGAAAGGGTTATTCATACCCTAATTTCTACCGTGATCGCGCTCAGTACGGTAACCGGCGGCCCCCGCCCCCTTGCGAAGAGCGGAGCGGTCGCGCCCCACAGTGCGGAGTGTTGCAGTCAGGGTCTCTTCAAACTCTGCGAGGGTGGAATCCACATAGCGATCGCACTCGGTGCGCAGTCGATCCGAGTCAGCATGGGCCTCATCCACCACGCGCTTAGCTTCTGCCTCGGCGGTCCGCACAACTTCGGACTCAGCAACAAGTCGCTGCTGCTCGGCGATACCTTCGTCCACCGATCGCTGGTAGGACTCGTTTCCGGCCTGCACCAGACGCTCGGCCTCTTCTGAAGCGCGGGAGGTGACCTGGTCGTACTCACGGTTCGCCGAATCGATGGTCCGATTTGCCTCGTCCTCGGCTTCCTCGACGGTGGATGCTGCTCGATCCTCCGCGTCCCGAATCAATGCCTCGGCCTGGGCACGAGCATCAGCGATGATGTCCTCACGCTGGGCCTGCGCATCGGCCACGATGTTGTCGCGGTGATCCAAGACATCTTGGGCATCATCCATCTCGATCGGGATAGCATTACGCATCTCATCGAGGATATCCAGCACTTCGCGGCGCGGAACCATGCAATTGGAGGTCATGGGAACCCCATACGCCTCCTCCACCATCTGCTGGAGATCGTCCATACCCTGAAATGTCTTGTACATAGTGTCAACTATGGCACCAGGGGTCGCCGGCGTGCAGACGTGACACACCATCTAGGGGGCAAACTTGCGCTTCACAGCCTGCGCAACGGGCTCCGGGAGCAGGCCGGACACATCGCCACCGTACTTCGCGACCTCCTTGCAAATGGTCGAAGATACGTAGCCGTACTCTGGGCTGGTGAGCAGGAAATATGTCTCTGTCCCGTTCAGCCGATGGTTCATTTGGGCCATCGGCAGCTCGTATTCGTAGTCCAGGGAACTGCGGAGCCCCTTGACCAGGGCCTTGACATTGTGCTTTTCCAGGTAGTCGACCAAGAGCGAATCCCACGTGTCGATGGTGATATTGCCGGGATTTCCCGGGTGGACATCCAAGGACTGGCGGATGAGGTCCATCCTTTCTTCGGGGGTGAACAGCCCTTTCTTATTCGGATTCGCCGTCACGAGCACGGTCACCGCCTCCCAGTTGGCAGCTGCTCTCGTGAAGATGTCCAGGTGACCATTGGTCACGGGATCGAAAGATCCGGGGCACACTACTCGCATGGGTCACTAGTTTAGTAGCGCCTCACTTCTGCAGCGCGTTCCAGGCAAGAATGCCCCCGGACAGGCTGCGCAGCTCGGGAGAGTTTTCATCAGCTTGCAGTCTCCGCACGGCCTGGGCAGAGCGAGTTCCGGCGTGACAGTACACGACCGCTTGCTCGGCCGGACGCCCCACTGCGGACCAGCCGTCTCTTTCGATCTCGGCGAGCGGCACGTGGACATCGCCGGGGATCGTGCCGAATTCATCCCGTTCTGAAGCTTCGCGCACGTCCACGATGAGTGCGTCTTGTTCAGCGAGTTCTTGTGCCGACACCGTCCGGACTGGGGCACTGGTGGCGCACGCCTCGATGGTGTCACCCGGAAGTTGGGTCACCGCGGGCCGCTCCGTGTCACGACCAAAACGCAGGGTCTTCATGCTCATGTTCAGCGTGTCCACCATAATCAGCTTCCCGATCGAGGGTTCTCCTACCCCGGTTATGACCTTGATAGCCTCTATCGCCATCATGCTCCCCAGCATCCCGGGCAGGGCGCCCAACACACCACCGGCAGCGCACGACGGCACGGAGTCTGGGGATGGAATGTCCGGGAACAGATCCCGCAGCATCGGCCCCTTCCCCGGCCAGAACACGCTCATTTGCCCGTCGAACTGCGCAATCGTCCCCCACACCAGCGGAGTGCCAGTGATTTCCGCGGCGTCCGTGGACAGGTAGCGCGTCGCGAAGTTGTCGGATCCGTCGAGGACCACGTCATGCTCGGCGAACAGCCGCAACGCGTTCTCCGGGGTCAGGAACTCGTTGATGATTCGCACGTCGATCCCGGAGTTCAGATCGCTCACCCTGGCTGCCGCGGATTCCACTTTTGCCGTTCCCGCCGTTTCTTCACCGTGGATGACCTGCCGCTGGAGGTTGGAGGTTTCCACGACGTCCGCGTCCAGGATGCTCAGTTTTCCGACGCCAGCCGCTGCCAGGTACAGCAGGATCGGCGAGCCCAGCCCACCTGCCCCGATGACCAGTACAGAGGAATTCAGAAGCTTTCTCTGGCCGTCCTCCCCAATACCGGGGAGAGACAAGTGCCGGGCATAGCGTTCCATTCCAGCCCCCATGCTCACAGCGAATCCTCCTCGCGCGGCCCAGTGACAATCCCCTCGAATGAGGAGCTGGCCTGCGCCAAACGCCGTTTGGGGATCCGTCCGGCGTGATAGGACAAAAGGCCAGCTTCGACGGCCAACTTCATGGACGTCGCCATGCTCTCTGGCTCCTGGGCGCGAGTCACCGCACTGGCGAGCAGCACTCCATCGCATCCCAACTCCATGGCAAGAGCGGCATCAGAGGCCGTGCCGATCCCGGCATCGAGGATCACCGGCACGTGTGCCCGTTCGACGATCAGACCGATGTTGTGTGGGTTGAGGATCCCCAATCCCGTGCCGATGGGCGAGCCGGCGGGCATGATCGCTGCGCAGCCGACCTCTTCCAGTCGCTTTGCTGTTGCAGGATCGTCATTCGTATAGGCCAGGACTGTGAAGCCCTTACCGACGAGGATTTCCGCGGCATCGACGAGGTCAACCGGATTGGGCAGCAGGGTGTCCTCGTCGGCAATGACCTCCAGCTTCACGACATTCGTTCCCAGAGCCTCGCGCGCAAGTTCTGCCGTGAGAATGGCATCGGACGCGGTATAGCAACCGGCAGTGTTGGGCAGGATGCGGATTCCCAGCCTCTCAAGGAGGTTGAACAGGCTGGTGGAGCCCTCTGGTGTGAATCGCCGCATTGCCACGGTGGTCATCTCCGTGCCGGAGGCGACCAGCGCCTTTTCCAGGGTCTCCATGCTCGTAGCCCCGCCCGTTCCCATAATCAGCCGGGAGTTGAGGGAAAAATCACCAATGCTTAGTGGCACGAACTAGCCTCCTTGCGCGGCAGTGAGAATATCGATCTGGCCAGTAACGGGAGTGGCACTCCACTGGCTGCGCGGCACAACACTGAGGTCGCGGCTCACTGCGATGCCACGCGGGCTGCCGCCCGTGATCTTCTCCACCAGGTCCGCAATCGTCTCCCCTTCCGCAGGGGTGTATTCCTCACCATTAACGCTGCACATGATGCTCCTTAAATCGTCGGGGCGAAACCGACTCCGAGATGGGGCGCCCATCGATGGAATCGGCGGCCATCTGCGCCCCCAATGGGCATAACAAGATTCCGTGGCGAGAAAATCCCGTTGCCACATGAACCCCTGGGCTCACCTCGCCAATGATCGGGATGTCGTCCGGAGAGCCAGGCCGAGGCCGCGCAATCAGCTCGGTGATTTCGCACTCGAGAATAGACGGCACGATCCTCTGCGCATCGCGGAGGAGGTGAAAAACTCCTTCCGCAGTGACCCCAGTCACGGCGTCCTCGCGTGTGGTAGCTCCAAGAACAATTTCTCCGTCCTCGCGTGGAACCACATAGACCGGTCGGCCCATCACCACACCGCGAATTGTGCGCTCCACGATGTGCCGGTGGCTCTGCAGTCGGACGACATCCCCATACACCGGTCGGACGGGGACAAAGTTGGAAGCAAGGCTTCCAGAGGCCGTGGCGATGAGGATTTTGTCAGCCTGGATGGCCTCCCCACCCTCGAGTTCGACTGTCGGATGGTCGTTGGAGGTGGCGCGATCTTTCACAAGACGGAAGTTCGGCATGCCGCTAATCTGACGCAACAACGCAGCTCCCAGCCTTCGCGGGTCAACCTGATGGTCAGTGGGTATCCGAACTGCGCCGGCGATGCCAGCCCCCAGGGAAGGCTCCAGCGCTCGTGCCTGCCGGGTTGTCATCGGTTCGGCCATAAAACCAATCTCAGCCTGGAACACCGACAATTTTTGCAGGAATTCCCTATCGGCAGCATCACCGGCGATAACCAGCGTCTCCGTCTGCCGGTAGCCGGCGTCCAACCCTGCGACGAACTCCGGGTACATGCGAGCAGAAGTGGCCATCAGCGGATAAAGTTCGTGCTGGTCATAGGTTACTTCCGCCACTGGCGCTAGCATTCCGGCGGCCGCTCGAGTCGCCCCGGACAACGGTTCCGGATCCACCAGGGTGACCTGATAACCGCGCGAGAGTAGCTCGCGGGAGGTGGCCACGCCGATGATCCCAGCTCCCACCACTGCAATATGTTCCACCGAAGTTTTCCTCCTTATTCAATTCACCGTACTCCCCGTAGAATGCACCTCATGAACAAGATCGACCAGTTGGCACAATCCCGCCTCTACCTGTGCACGGACGCACGGAGTGACAAAGGGGACCTGGCCGAATTCCTGCACGCCGCGTACGAGGGAGGGGTGGATATTATTCAGCTTCGCGATAAGAAGCTGGAGGCCCGCCAAGAGATTCGCGAACTGGAACTGCTGAGGGACATAGCCCGGCAACACGACAAGCTCTTCGCCGTAAACGACCGGGCAGACGTGGCTGCCATTGTGGGAGCTGACGTGTTCCATGCCGGCCAGGGGGATCTAACCACCGAGCAAGCCCGGGAGATCATCGGGCCGGACATGCTAATGGGAAGATCCAATAACACCATCGAACAGTTTCAGCGTTCCATCGCCGACACGGGTTTGAATTACGCCGTGATCGGCCCCGTATGGCCCACCCCCACCAAGCCCGGTCGCCCCGCCGTTGGGTTGGATACTGTCCGCGCCGCCAGCGAGGTCGCCGGTACTAAGCCCTGGTTCGCGATTGGGGGCATTGATCAGGACAGGACGCCACAGGTGCAGCACGTCGGTGCGGACAGAATCGTGGTCGTGAGGGCCATTGCCGATGCTGCCAACCCCGAAGAGGCAGCGCGGGACCTTAGGCGGCTCCTCGCCAAATAGCCATGTCGAAGCGGGCGATTCCGTAGGTCCGCTTCTTGACCTTCTGCCCCGTGGGCTCGTATCCCTCCGGCCACGCGGTCTCTGGCCCAGCGCTGGGCCGTTCCACCACCACAACGGCATCAGGCTGCAGCGCCGGGATCAGTGCATTCAGCATCTCCACAATTGCCTCGTCAGCGAGCTCATAGGGCGGATCCGCCAGCACCATCGAGAAGTACTCGCGAGGAGCGCGCGCCAAGTAGGTCGATGCCTTAGCCTCCACAATCGTGGTGCGCGGATGCCCCACGACGGCCATGTTGTTCTTGATGACGCTCACGGCCTTGTCGCTGGCGTCCACAAGAACCACCTCATCGGCTCCGCGCGAGGCGGCCTCCAACCCCAGTGCCCCTGACCCTGCGAACAAATCCAGGACGGTCTCGCCCTCGAACCCGAAACGCACCTGCAGGCTGGAAAATAGCCCCTCTCGCGCGCGATCTGCAGTAGGTCGCGTGCCCGTGGGAGGGACCTTGATCGTGCGGCCCCGAGCGTGGCCTGCGATGATGCGCGTCACTTCTGGACCTCCAATAGCTCGTCGCCTCCGTGTACATCGGCGAAATCCTGTACCGATCCGCGGGCGACGGCGCCGGGACCGGGGGCCAGAACCGGCGCCTCGAGCTTCACGGCCTCAACCACCGCGAGGACCTGGCCAGTCTCCACACGCTCCCCGTCAGCCACCTCGAAGCGCACTATCCCTGCGAACGGTGCATAAATTTTCATGTCCAGCATTGTATTACGAGATCAGGAACGCTCAATGAACTCCTGGTCCTCCAGGTCGATATCCACGACCAGGTCCCGGGCGAGCTTGTGATCGTGCGCGACCAAGTCGTCGGCATACCGGCGTGCCTGGTCGATGATGTGGCCATCGGTGGTGAGATCCAGAAGCTGCGCACGGCGCGCTCGTGCCCCGGCCTGGTCCTGCCCCAGAACATCGCCCTCTGTGCGCTGCTGCAGGTCCAGCTCCGCCAAAGCGAAACCGTTGGTTGTCGCAGCGACGGCCTCCAGGCGCATCGCGCTCGGCGTCCCCTCAAGTGCGGAGGTGTGCAGCAAACACCAGGAATCGCCCGCACCACGGCCCACGCGACCGCGCAGTTGGTGCAGCTGCGAAACCCCAAAGTGCTCCGCGTCGAGTACGATCATCAGCGTGGCATTGGGCACATCCACCCCGACCTCGATCACCGTCGTCGCCACGAGAACGTCCACCGCGCCCTGAGCAAAGTCGCGCATCACCGCGTCCTTGTCTTCGCCGGGCATCCGGCCGTGGAGCGCATCGATTGCGAGCTCCGGGAAGCGCTGCGACAGCCGATCCGCCCACGCCTCGACCCCGTCGGGCCCGTCGATCCGCGGTACGACCACGAAGGCCTGGTGTCCCGCCTTCACTTCCTCGCGCACACGCTCCCACATGCGCTCTACCCAGCGCGGCTTTTGTGCCGGTACCACGGCGGTCTGGATCTTCCCGCGCCCGCCGGGCAGTCCCTCCAACCGAACGGAGGTGAGGTCGCCGAACATCGTCATCGCCACAGTTCGGGGAATGGGCGTAGCGGTCATGACGATCATGTGCGGGGTTGCCTCCGCCGGTGCGGAATCCCGCAGCCGGTCACGTTGTTGCACCCCGAACCGGTGCTGCTCATCCACGATCACCAGGCCCAGATTGTAAAACTCTACGGATTCCTGGATCACCGCGTGCGTCCCGATGATGATGTCCGTCGAACCGCTCATGATGTCCAGCAACGCGGCCTTCTTTTCCTGCGTCTTCTGTGAACCGGTCAGCAGAGTGAGCTTGAGGTCTGTGCCCGCTAAAAGGTTGCTCATGCTCCGCGCATGCTGGGCCGCGAGCACCTCCGTGGGAGCGATGAATGCCGCTTGCATCCCGCTATCCACCGCCGCCGCCATCGCGAGAAGTGCAACGACGGTCTTGCCGCTACCCACGTCTCCTTGCAGCATCAGGCTCGCGGGGTGGTCAGAATCCAAGGCCCGGGTGATCTGCTGGTGGGCCGCCGTCTGCCCCTCGCTCAGAGTGTAGGGCAGCCCCCTCATTAAGGACGCCACCGCCTCGCCCGATGCAATCGGACGAGACGTGCGCTTATCGGCATCCGCCCGCCGGAGAGCCATCACGAGCTGCAGCTCAAGCGCTTCATTGAATTTCAGTCGGGCCCGTGCTGGATCGGGCCCCTCCGGAGGCGGCTGGTGCACCTGTCGAATAGCTGTGGCGAAATCCACCATCGACTCCCCTGTCTCATCGGTGGGCCAGGGCAGCTCAGAGGGAAGCACCTCCTCTGGATAACGCAGGTGGCGCAGCACGTGATCCATCACGCCCAGCGTTTCGGAGGTGCTGGTGCCCGCGCGGCGCTTGTACCCGGGGAGCCAGGGCATGCTCAGCAAGCGCTGCGCCTGCTCTTGTGATCCGGCGATGTCCACAATGGTGGCGAGAGGCCCGAAGGCGCCGAAGTGTTCTGCCTGGACGGTGATGTAGCTGGGATTTTTCAGTTGCAGCTGATCGCGGAATTGGTCAACCTTCCCCATGATCAGGACACGCGCACCTCGGGTCAGCACTTTGTTGTGCTCGTGCACATTGCCCCAAAACGTCGTTTCCCACTGCACAGCCGAGTCGCTGAACACTACTCGGAGGTAACGGCGGGGCCCCCTCATGGAGTTGTTGTCACGTAACTCCGTAGATAGGATCTCCCCCACGCAGGAGTACATTTCCCCCAGCGCAAGGGTGTCCAATGAAGATGGTGAACCTGTGGGGACGTATGTCGTTGGAAAGGTCAGCACCGCATCGTTCAGGGTGGACAAGCCGGCCTTGTCGGCGAGCTTCCTAGCCCGTTCGGTGCCAACGGCCACAGACAGGGGGCGGGTATCCGTCCACCCCAGCACTATTCGACACCCACTTGCACCCGGGGTATCAGGCCTTCCACCTGGTAGGCGTCAATCTCGACGTGTGGATGACTCTCCCTCAGGCGGTCCAGGTCCGCTTCCCCGTCAGTGTGATCCCACAGGATCGTCACCAATTCACCCCCGGTGGCCAATAGCCCACTCAGGGCCTGGGGCAGGTGCTCGATGTCCGTATTTTCCCAACGTTGGGCAGAGACAGCGTCGGCCATATCCGCCAGGTCATCCTCCCAATCGCTCGTATCATTGTGGACGGCGATGGCAGCCAGGCCCCCGACCAAGGAATGAGTGTCGATGACGTCTACCGCACCGGTATCGACCACTCCGGAACTCAGTAACCGCGAGGGATCAAAACCGTTGGTCAAGATGGCCACTGGGCCGTGTTCGAGTCGCCGCAGTGCTCTTTCGAACTCGTGCTGCTCTGCGTCGGGTTGGACAGCGACAGTACCGGCGCCTTCGAAAATGTCGGCAGCGGACGGGTTCGGCACGAGGACCAGTATCGGGTGCACCACCCGGGTATCGTCCTCAGCATCCGGCAGGACCTCCAGTCGCAGGTCCGTGACCTGCCCCAGCGCGAACGCTTTTTCGATGACTTGCCCAGCGCTCGTCGTATGCACGTGCACCGTGGCCGAGCGCTCGTCGGCTCGCGCAATCGCCACGCTGCTGCCATGCTTGCGAAGGTAGCTGTTCAACGTGGCCATGTCCTCCGTGGAGCCGGTGAAGAAAAACATCACTTCCAGCTCCGGCGCATCCGGGGCCGATTCCTCGACATCGGGCTCGCCGGTGGCGTCCGAACTGGTGAGGACATCCTGCAGGGCCTGAAGGATGACGACCAGTCCCCGACCGCCGGCGTCCACAACCCCCGCCTTGGCCAGCGCAGGCAGCTGCTCCGGGGTCTTTTTCAGCGCCTCTTCGGCGGCGACGAGAGCTCGGTCTACCACGTCCCTGAGCGTGGCGCGGCTTTCGTGTGCCCCGTCGGCGGCGGCGCGAAGAACCGTGAGCACCGTCCCTTCCACTGGGCTGGCAATGGAGTTCTTCACGAACTCCACCGCCTGCCCCAGCATCGCCGCGATGGCCTCCCCGTTGACGGGCCCGCGAGCAGCGGTATCCGCCAGGGAACGCAGCACCTGGCTGAGCACAACCCCCGAATTGCCACGCGCGCCGCGTACCGCACCTCCGGCGAGGGCGGCCGTCAGCTCCACCACGTTCTCCTCATCGACCTCCTGGCTGGAGGCGTAGGCGGCGCTCATGGTGTGCGCCATGTTGGAGCCGGTGTCTGAATCCGGAATGGGAAACACATTCAGGCTGTTGATTTCCGTCTGCTTCTCCCTCAAACCCGCGGCTGCGCGCCGCGCCCACTGGACGATTAGCGGGCCATCAAGGTTGTCTTCCATGCGTGTAACTCTATCGTTTTAGATCCCAATTGACAGGACGTGCTCCCTGTCGCTCCAGGATTTTATTGGCGGTTGTAAACGGCCGGGAACCGAAGAAACCGCGGTACGCAGACAGCGGCGACGGGTGCGGGGAGGTCACGCAGCGCTCGGCCCCAATGAGCTTCTTCAACTGTTGCGCCTTCGAACCCCACAGAATCGCGGCGAAATGCTCGTTGTTCGCGACCTGCTTCACCGCAGCCTCGGTGATGGCCTCCCACCCGATGCCCTGGTGAGAGTTCGCCTGTCCCGCCCGCACGGTCAACACCCGGTTGAGAAGCAGCACGCCCTCGTCGATCCAGGGGCTGAGGTCCGCGCTCGCGGGCCGTGGTAGTCCCAGGTCATGTTCGTATTCGGTGAAGATATTCTGCAGCGACTTGGGAACCTGCTGGCCTTCGGAACTGAACGACAAGCCCACGGCGTGCCCGGGTGTGGGATAGGGATCCTGCCCCACGATGAGCACTTTGACGCTTCGTGGATCCACTTCAAACGCTCGCAGAATGTAATTGGCGGGCGGCAGCACCGGCCCTGGGGCCTGAAGTGCCTTCTTCAGCACGGTTTCCACGTTGGGGAGGTTCCAGTCAGGGTGGATCGTGATCATAGGGACTCCCATCCTCCCGAGTACGCCGGAGCCGTCCCCCCGACGGTCAAATCGTGCTCCCCGTCGTATTCCAAGACAGTGCCAATGACGCGATACCCGGAGGGCAGCCGCGCGCCGGTGGTTCCGAGGAGTGTGTGGTCCTCCCCTCCAGTGAGCACCCACTTCCACGGGTCCATGCCAACGCATTCCCCCGCGTGGGTGAGGAGTTCATCAGGTGCGATCGCCTCGGGGTCCACATCGATGGTGACGCCACTGCGTTCCGCGATGGTCGAGAGATCGACAACGAGCCCATCGGAGTTGTCCGTCATCGACGAGGCGCCCGTCGCGCGTGCCACGCTGCCGCGCCCCGCGGGGAGATGAGGCGCACAGTGCCAGTCCACTAACTGTTGCAGCTTGGGGTCATCGGTCGGCACCGCCTTCCGCGAGCCGTAATGCTGCAGCACGGCGAGTCCCGCGGCGGAATAGCCGATCGGCCCCGCGGCGATCAGGCGATGGCTTGGCGCCGCCCCGTCCAAGGTCATCGCTGGAGAGGGGCCAGCCAGCTCACCGATGGCGGTGAGGGAAATTACCAGGTCTTTGGACATCACCACGTCGCCACCGACGATCTCGGATCCCCACGGGCCGGCGGCGTCATGAATCCCCCGTGCGATGTCCCCGATCGCACTGAGCGCTACGTCCCCGGGGGTGGCAATGCCCAGCAAGATCGCCGTGGGGCGGCCACCCATGGCCTGGATATCCGCAAAGTTTTGAGCCACGGCCTTCTGGCCGACCTCGTACGGGGTGGAGAACTCGAAGCTGAAATGGCGGTCGCGGACCAGGATGTCCGTCGTGCACACCTGCCGGGAGTTCGGGGAGGATTCCTCCAAGACGGCGGCATCATCACCGTTGACCGAGCTGGGTGCTGCTCGACGAATCGTGGCAATGGTCGCAGCCTCGCCAGCCTCCGAGACTGTCCGGCCTGCCTGATCCCTCATCCACTGGCTCCTTATACACTTGTTGACCATGAGTTCTTCGGGCAACGCCAAGAGTAATGCACCACAAATCGCAGCGTTGATATTGGCCATAATCTTCGTGGCGGCCGTGCTTGCCGGGGCACGCGTATTGGTGGATCGCCACGTGTACAAGCCCGTCGGGATGAGCCCTGTGAACGCTCCGAAGGCGAACAGCCAGCAATGCCACGATGTCGTGAATGCGTTGCCCAATTCCAGCGGAAAATTCCGCCGCGTGGATCTGCTGGAGCCCGCGCCCGAAGGCGCTGCGGCCTACCGCAATTCCGAGGGCAAGCAACTGACCGTCCGCTGCGGAGTCGACGCTCCGGATCAATACACCAAGCTGACGACGCTGGAAGATCACGGCGGTGGGAAGTGGATGCATGTCAAAGATGCCACCCCGGGATCCAACCTCAACTCGTGGTACCAGGTGGGCGGGGGCCCGGTGTTAGCGGTTTCCGGAGAGGCGGGCTCCACAGAATTGCTTGATGACCTGGGCGCGAGCGTGAAAGACAAGCCCGGAGACGCCCCAACTCCGCGTCCGTTCCCACTGAGTGATCTGAAGGAAGCGAAGGCGAACAAGTGCGAACCGTTCTTGGGCACGCTTCCCCCACGCTTTGAGGGCGGCTATCACCGTGAACAGGTGGCCGATGCTCCACGTGGAACAGCGGTCTACCTCAATGACGATGGCCTGGAACCGATCGTGATCCGGTGCGGCGTGGCCATGCCGAAGGACTACCAACCGGGCGCCACTATCAACCAGGTCAACGAGGTTCCTTGGTTCGAGGACGCGTCCTTGGCTCAGGGTTCCACCGCGGGTCTGTGGTATGCGGTGGGGCACGAAGACGTGGTGGCGCTCCGGATGCCCGGAGATAGTGGCAATTCGGTGATTACGCAGGTCTCCGATGCCATCGCCAAGACGATGGACAAGCGCGGAAGTTAGCTACAGCCAGCTGGTGAGGGCGCGTGCCACCAGGATGTCCAGCAGCTCGCCGTATTTCAGGCCGGAGTGCTGGAACATCTGGGGAAACATGCTGATGGGGGTAAACCCAGGGAGGGTGTTGACCTCATTGAGCACCGGGCCGTGATCAGTGACGAAGAAGTCCACGCGGGCCAACCCATCGCATCCCAGGGCTTGGAATGTCTTGACCGCCCAACGACGGATCGCCGCTGTGGTCTCCTCATCCAGCGGGGCAGGGATTTCTGCGGTCACCGTGTCATCGAGGTACTTGGCGTCGAACCCATAGAAGCCCTCGTCCCCATCCTCGGTGCCCTTGAGGAGCGCGGGAACGGACGCGAGCAGCGACCCTTCGGGGTACTGCAGCACGCCACACTCCACCTCTCGCCCGTGAACCATGGATTCCACGAGGACCTTATTGTCATGCTGCCAGGCCAAATCCATGGCAGCGGGGAGAGCAGCCCAGTCGTCAACCTTGGAAATGCCGATCGAGGATCCGCCGCGGGCGGGCTTCACAAAGACGGGCAATCCCAGAAAATCCTGCTCCTCCGAGGTGAGGTCGCGCGGCTCGGTGAGGACCACTTCGGGGCTGACCGGCAATCCAGCTTCCCTGGCGATCTGCTTGGTGAAAACTTTGTCCATTCCCACCGCCGAGGAGAGGACCCCGTTGCCCACGTAGCGGACCCCGCTGAGGTCCAACAGGCCCTGCACGGTCCCGTCTTCCCCGTTGACGCCGTGCAATACCGGAAAGACCACGTCGACTTGTGCAAAGAGCTCGCTTGCCTGTGGCCCGCTGAGATAGTTGAACTGCCCGGGCTCACCGCCGAGGACCAGGTGAATGTGTTCCTCGTGGTCTGAGACCTCCGGTAGCGACTCCCCGTGGGCACGCAACTTTT
Organism: Corynebacterium falsenii; assembly: GCA_001054945.1. GTDB lineage: Bacteria > Actinomycetota > Actinomycetes > Mycobacteriales > Mycobacteriaceae > Corynebacterium > Corynebacterium falsenii_A. The sequence continues at coordinate 368,525 of JVKJ01000005.1, forward strand.
CTGTCTCCGTGGTGCCGGGAACCCAGCACCCGGAGCGGGTGATCCCGATGGGGACGACCTCATACTTCTCAGGGTCCAGGTGGTCCATAATCGCACCGGCCGAAATACAGCTCACGGAATGTTCCGTGGACTGGCCACCATAGAGAACGGCGACGGTAGTGCGCTTTTTGTCTTCAGCCTCAATCACGTCAGCCAGTATAGGGGGTGCCTACTCGGCTTTCCGGCTGCGGCCCAGCAGGCCCTGGATCATCTCCAATGGATCAGCGCCCTCGTGGCAGACCCCCACGACCGCTGTGGTAATCGGCAGTTCCACGCCGACTTTCTTGCCCAGGGCCAGGATGGACTTGGAGCTGATTACTCCCTCCGCCACCTGTCCCTTCGTCGCCGTCGCGGCCTCCTCCGGCGTACTGCCACGCCCGAGGTGAACGCCGAAGCTGCGGTTGCGGGAAAGCTCCGAGGTGCAGGTGGCGACGAGATCGCCCATCCCAGCGAGACCGGACATCGTGCGCGCATCCGCCCCGAGGGCCAGACCGAGCCGGGTGATTTCCGCCAGACCTCGGGTGATCACAGTAGCTGCAGTGTTATCGCCGAAGCCCAGCCCCGCTGCGATCCCGGAAGCGAGGGCAATGACGTTCTTAGAAGCCCCGGCAATCTCGCATCCCAGCACGTCCGTGTTGGTATAAGGGCGGAAATACGGGGCCGCCACCGCTGCCTGAATGAGCTGCGCCCGGTCCGTATCTGTGCACGCAACGACGGTCGCCGCCGGCTGCCCCTGCGCCACCTCCTTGGCGAGGTTGGGCCCGGTCAGCACAGCCACCCGACGCTGTTCGATGCCGGCCGCGTCCGCGATGACCTCGCTCATGCGCATCCCGGTTGAGAACTCGATGCCTTTGGCAAGGCTCACCACGGAGGCGTTGGGAGAAATATGGTCTTTCCACTCAGCCAGGTTCTCCCGCAATGTCTGCGAGGGCACCCCCAGCACCACGATCGCCGCGCCATCGAGCGCTGCCGCCGCATCCTGAGTCGCGCTGAGCGCCTCCGGGAGTTCCAATCCCGGGAGGTAGGCGCTGTTCTGATGGTTATTCTGCACGTCCTCCGCCACCGCTGCGCGCCGTGCCCACAACGTGACTTGGTTCCCGGCGTCTGCAAAAACCTTGGCGACAGTGGTTCCCCACGACCCCGCGCCCATTACCGCGACCTGAACCATGCACTACGCCTTCCGCTTGCTCGTTATACGATATCGACTAACCCAATCTACAAGTGGAAGGCTTCATCTCGCGTGATTTCGCACACCGGCACCGGCGACCTGTCCACCTCCCTCTCCCTATCGCACCATGGCGAAGGGCACGTGAGCCGCATCGGTTCCCGTCCCGCCGAGGAGTTTGCCCGACCCACGTTCGCGGCCGGGGCTTTGCTGTGGCGCCGTGGTGAGGGTGGCGAATTCGAGTTCGCCCTCGCCCACCGCCCGCGCTACGACGATTGGTCACTGCCCAAGGGCAAGGTGGATCCCGGTGAAAACCTGCCGGGAACCGCCATCCGGGAGATCGAGGAAGAAACCGGTTTCCGAGCCACTCTGGGTTGGTTCCTGGGATATGTCCACTACGCGGTGGGCACCCGCACCAAAGTGGTTTACTACTGGACCGCAGAGGCCACCGAGGGCGAGTTCGAAGAAAATGACGAGGTCGATGAGCTGCGTTGGGTCACCGCCGAGCAGGCACACTCACTGTTGAGCTACGACCTCGACCATAAGGTTGTGGACGCCGGCCTGGCGATGCTGGAACTCGGTTGTGACCGCCGGGTGCTGTATGTGCGCCACGCCAAGGCTCACGCGCGGGAAGGATGGGCTGGGGATGATGACCTTCGCCCGCTGACCAAGAAGGGCCGGCGGCAGTCAGAGATATTGGTCTCCGCACTCGAGGGGTATCGACCCTCGTCCATCTACTCCGCGGTTCCAGATCGCTGTGTACATACGGCCACTCCCCTGTCGCAGGATTCGGGGCTGCCCATTGTGACGAATGAAGATTTGGGCGATGCAGGGTGGCTGAAGTCCTCAGAGACGGCCATTGACGCCTTCCGGTCTGCCGCTGGTGAGGGGGTCAGCATGATCGTTGGTCAGGGAACTGTGATCCCCGGGGTACTGGCCCGGTTGGCTGGTGAAGCCGGCATGGAAATAGAGGACATTCGCTGCAAGAAGTCCAGCACGTGGGTGCTGCACTTCCGCGGCGACACGTTGCTCGGTGTGGACTACCTGGCTAGTCCGCTGCCGGTGAAGTAGACGGCGCGGTTGTCACAGGCTTGAACGAGGGGCGCGTGGCTTCAAAGTTGGTGATCGCCTCTTCGTTCCGGAGGGTCAGCCCGATATCGTCAAGGCCCTCCATGAGCCGCCAGCGGGTGTAATCGTCCACGTCAAAGTGGAACGTGTGATTACCCAACGTTGCGGTCCGGTCCTCTAGGTTGACGGTGATCTTCGCCCCCGGGTCTTGCTCCAAAAGTTTCCACATCAGCTCAATGTCCGCCTGATCGAGCTGTGCGGCAAGCAGCCCGGACTTCCCCGCATTGCCGCGGAAGATATCCGCGAATCGCGAAGAGAATACAACCCGGAAACCGTAGTCCATGAGCGCCCACACGGCGTGTTCGCGAGAGGAACCTGTGCCGAAGTCCGGACCGGCGACGAGCACTGAGGCGTTGCGGTAGGGCTCCTGGTTCAGGACGAAGTTAGGGTCCTTACGCCAGGCGGCAAAAAGCCCATCATCAAATCCGGTTCGTGTCACGCGCTTGAGGTATACCGCGGGAATGATTTGATCAGTATCCACATTGCTGCGGTTCAGAGGTGCCGCGACACCCGTATGCGTAGTGAATTTTTCCATCGCTAAAGCCCTTTCTGAGATATCCTAAACACGACGTTTTAGAGGTCCGCTGGAGATGCCAGGTGGCCAGCCACGGCAGTAGCTGCAGCGACTGGCGGTGAAACCAGGTGGGTTCGCGACCCCTTCCCCTGTCGGCCTTCGAAATTGCGGTTGGACGTGGAGGCCGACCTCTCTCCCGGTTGGAGCTGATCAGGGTTCATCCCCAAGCACATGGAGCAGCCCGCGGTGCGCCACTCCGCACCCGCAGCCTGGAAGATTTTGTCCAGGCCTTCACTCTCGGCCTGCGCCTTGACGCGCGCAGACGAGGGCACGACCAGCATCTGAACTGATTCATTAACCTTTCGCCCTTTGAGTACTTCCGCGGCTTGGCGTAGATCCTCGATGCGGGAGTTGGTACACGAACCGAGGAAAACGGTGTCCACAGCAATATCGCGGATCGGCGTGCCCGGGGTCAGGCCCATGTACTCGAAGGCGCGCTCTGCAGAGGCTCGGGCTTCGTCATCAGTGAAGTCCTCCAAGTCCGGAAGATTTTCTCCCAGCGGCCTCCCTTGCCCCGGATTGGTTCCCCACGTCACGAAGGGGGTAAGGGCAGAGCCATCGATGTGCACGACCGTATCGAATTCGGCGCCGTCGTCCGTGGCAAGGGAATCCCAATATTCAACGGCATCATCCCACTCCTCTCCTTGTGGTGCGTGCTCGCGCCCCTTGAGGTAGTCGTAGGTCGTTTGATCCGGTGCGATCATGCCCGCTCGAGCTCCCGCTTCGATCGACATGTTGCACATGGTCATACGTGCTTCCATGGACAGCTTTCGCACGGCCTCGCCACGGTATTCAATGATGTGTCCTTGGCCACCGCCGGTTCCGATCTTGGCAATGATCGCCAGGATCAAGTCTTTGGAAGTCACCCCCGGCTGGAGTTCACCGGAGACTTCCACCGCCATTGTCTTGAAAGGCTTCAGTGGCAGCGTCTGCGTGGCCATAACATGCTCTACCTCAGACGTTCCGATACCCATGGCGATGGAACCGAAGGCACCGTGAGTGGAGGTGTGAGAATCTCCACAGACCACCGTCATGCCCGGCTGGGTTAAGCCCAGCTGTGGCCCCACGGTGTGAACGATGCCCTGCTCAATATCCCCCATCGAATGCAGCCGGATACCGAACTCCTTGGCATTATCACGCAGGGTGGAAACCTGCAGTCGCGAGGTTTCATCCTTAATATCCAACAGGTTTCCGCTCTTTACACCCACAGTCGGTACATTGTGATCCTCAGTGGCAATGGTTAGATCGGGGCGACGCACGCGCCGGCCCGCCTGGCGGAGGCCGTCGAACGCCTGCGGGGAGGTCACCTCGTGGACCAGGTGGAGGTCAATGTACAGCAAATCTGGGTTGCCATCCTGACCTGGAGTGACAACATGGTCCTGCCATACTTTTTCGGCCAGGGTCTTAGGTGAGTTCGTCACACTCTCCTCCTTCACTGCGATTCCAAAGAGTGGAATGTATAGTACCAAACCATGGGACAAGAAGTAGAGGTACCAAACACGAGTGGCATTCAAGTCCTGGATCGAGCCATTTTCATCCTGGCGGTCATCGCCAAAGAACCCCGCAGCCTGTCGCAGCTGTGCGAAGAAACTGGACTGCCGCGAGCCACGGCACACCGCATTAGTGTCGCCTTGGAGAAGCACCGACTGATTGAGCGCCAAGAAGACGGACACTGGGTCGCCGGGCCCGCTCTGGCGGAACTCGCCCCGCGGACCGATCGCAAGTTGGAAGATACGGCCGCCAACCTCCTCCCCGACCTCATGCACACCGTTGGGGAATCTGTGCAGGTCTACCGGCTGTCCGGGAGGGAGCGCATTTGCATTGCCAATGCCGAGCCCGCGAGCGGCCTGCGGGACACCGTGCCGGTGGGCACACGAATGACCCTCGCTGCCGGGAGTGCCGCCAAGGTTTTGATGGCCTACGCTTCCCCCGGCCTGCAAGAGGAGGTGCTCAAGAGTGCCGCCTTCACGGTCGCTGACCTTGAAGAGATCAAGGAAACTGGCATCGCGGAATCGGTGGCGGAGCGAGATGCCAGCCTGGCGTCCGCAACCGTCCCCATCTTCGACCCCAACGGTGCCATGATTGCGGCGCTATCCACCTCCGGGCCTGTGGATCGAATGAGCCCGAGCCCCACCGAAAAATTCGGAGACGCGCTGCGAGCGACGGCTGAGAAATTCACGCAAAACCTGAAATTCTGATTATTTAATTTCCGAGGCAGGGGTGCATAATGTGCACCATAGTCTTTACCTCATTGTGTCCTGCGACACGATCGCTAGAAAGTTTGTCTTATGACGAGCCCAACCTCGGGAACTAAACCAATCAGGGAGCTCACCCTTCGCGCCATTATCCTCGGCGGAATCATCACCCTGGTTTTCACGGCCGCCAATGTTTATTTGGGTTTGAAAGTCGGCCTCACTTTTGCCACCTCCATTCCAGCAGCCGTCATTTCCATGGCGATTCTGCGGCGATTCTCCCACCACACCATCGTTGAAAATAACGTGGTGCAGACCATTGCCTCGGCGGCGGGCACGCTGTCCGCCATCATTTTCGTCCTGCCGGGCCTGGTCATGATCGGCTGGTGGAGCGGATTTCCTTACTGGACCACCGCTGCCCTGTGCGCGGTCGGCGGAATCTTGGGTGTGACCTACTCCGTCCCACTGCGCCGCGCCCTGGTCACCGGATCCGACCTCCCCTTCCCAGAGGGCGTGGCAGCTGCCGAAGTGCTCAAAGTCGGTGACGAGCAGGGGTCGGACGAGGAGAACAAGCTGGGCCTGCGGACCATCGTGTGGGGTTCGGTCGCCTCAGCTGGCATGGCAATCCTGACCGCTATCAAGGTCGTCGCCGGAGAAGTGGCCACCGTGTTCCGCGTCGGAGCCGGCGGCACCATGATCAGCGGAAGCATGTCACTGGCCCTCATCGGCGTGGGCCACCTGGTGGGAATGTCCGTGGGCATTGCCATGATCGTAGGGCTGATCATTTCCTATGGTGTGCTCTTGCCCATGAAGTCCGCGGGGAACATCCCCGGGGGCGCTGACCTCGAAGAGACGATCTCTGGGATTTTCTCCCACGACGTGCGCTTCATTGGCGCCGGGGCCATGGCCATCGCCGCCGTGTGGACGCTACTGAAGATCATCGGTCCCGTCGTGCGCGGCATCAAGGAATCCCTAGCCGCTGGTCGGCATCGCAAGGCCGGCGAGGCCATTGATATCTCCGAACGAGACATCCCGTTCCCCGTGGTCGTCGGCGTGACCCTCGCTTCCATGCTCCCCATCGGTGTCCTGCTGTGGTTGTTCGTGAAGGACACGGACATTACCCACCACATGCCCACCCTGATCGCCATCAGCATCGTCTATGTCCTGCTCGTGGGCTTGGTCGTAGCCTCCATCACCGGGTACATGGCGGGTCTGATTGGAGCCTCCAATTCCCCAGTTTCAGGTGTGGGCATCATCGTGGTCCTCACCGCAGCCCTCCTGATCAAGCTGGCCGTCAATGGCGATTCCGGCAGCAATCCCACCGCCTTGGTGGCCTATACGCTGTTCACGGCGGCGGTGGTATTCGGTATCGCGACGATCTCGAACGATAATCTTCAGGACCTGAAGACCGGCCAAAAGGTTGGCGCGACCCCGTGGAAGCAGCAAGTCGCCTTGATCATTGGCGTGCTCTTCGGCGCAGCGATCATTCCCCCGGTTCTGCAACTCATGATGAATGGGTTCGGATTCGCGGGCATGCCGGGCGCCGGACCGGAGGCCCTCGCAGCTCCTCAGGCCGCCTTGATGTCCAGCGTGTCTCAGGGCATCTTTGGTAATTCGCTGGATTGGGGCCTGATTGGGCTGGGCGCTGCGATCGGTGCCGTGGTCATCGTGATCAACGAAGTACTTCAAGTAGCTACCAAGAAGAAGTACAGCCTGCCCCCGCTGGCCGTGGGCATGGGCATGTACCTTCCGATCGCCCTCACCTTGGTGATCCCCATTGGTGCCCTGCTGGGCATGATCTACAACAAATGGGCCGACCGACAGGCGAAGCCAGAGCTCTCCCGTCGCTTGGGCGTGCTGCTGGCCACAGGTTTGATCGTGGGTGAATCTCTGTTCGGCGTGGTCAATGCCGGCCTCATTGGCGCTCTCGGTGATGGCGACGCCCTGGCTCTGGTGCCGGAATCCTTCGCTCCCGTTGCGCAGTGGCTCGGGATCATCCTCTTCGCCGTGACGATCCTGGGCATCTACCGATGGCTGCAGAAGTTAATTGAGAAAAACGCTCGCTAATGCCGAACATCAGCTTTATCAGCAGCACTTTCATGGCCGTCTTGTGGGTAGTTGGGGCCGCAATCGTCCTGATCCTGGCCCTCGCTCAACCTCGGGCGCGCCGCTGGCGAACCGTCGTCATCGGAGTAATACTCACCGTGATCTTGGCTGCGACCGCGCTGGGAGTGGCGGTCTGGGGGCTGCATATCTCCATGCGCGAAATTCCGTTGGCCATTGTCGTGGCGTGCTCGCTCACCATTCTGAGCGTGCTCCTTGGCACCAGCGCGGTCATTTCGAATTTCCGGAGAGTCTGGGTCATCCTGCCACTGTGCGTGTCCGTGGTCGTCTCGCTCCTGGTGGCCAACGGAGTGTTTGGTCTGTACCCCAACTCGAACTCAATCGACCCGCCGGAAACCTACCGCTATGTGGTGGATACGAAGCTCCCGGAGCCGAAGGACCCCACTCCGCTCAGCGAGTGGAAGACCAGAAACTTCCCCACCCGGTTTGGTTCCATGTCCACGATCAGCGTGCCCAACGCGGCGTCCTCCTTTAAAGCTCGGCCCTCCCAGATCTACCTGCCACCTGCCTACTACCAGACTCCCACGCCCCAGCTCCCCGTGCTGGTGCTAATGGCCGGGACCCCGGGAAGCCCCACGGATTGGTTCGACCGAGGGCGCGCGCTGCAGGCTGTGGATGAATACCAGCGGACCCACCGAGGCATCGCCCCAATCATCTTGTCTGTCGATGCCACTGGCAGTCAGTTCGGAAATCCCCTGTGCGTAGATTCACCGCTGGGTAACGTGCAGACCTACCTCACGGAGGACGTGCCCGCGTGGCTGGAGGACCGATTCGCGGCCACGCCAGACCACTCGCAGTGGACCATTGGGGGTCTGTCCTACGGCGGGACGTGTGCCTTCCAAATGGCCACGCAACGCCCGGATGTGTACAGCAATTTCCTGGACTTCTCCGGCGAGCGGACCCTCAACGATGGCAACACCCACGCAACTACCGTAACGACGTACTTCGGCGGTTCGGAGGAGCGCTTCAAGCACGCGAACCCGGAGGACGTCCTCGCGCACCGACGTTTCCCAGACACTCACGGTCTCTTTGTGAGCGGGGAAAAGGACGCCACCTCCATGACGCAGTTGCCGCCTCTGAATGATCGTGCTCAGAAGGCCGGCATGAAGACGAGCTTCCTCACTATCCCGTATTCCGGTCACGATTACACCACGTGGGCGGAGGCCTTCAACCGTTCCTTCCCCTCTGTGATCACGTGGTCGGGGCTGCCCCACTAACTCGAGGGGCACCCCGCGGCTAGCGCACGATCGGGAAAGCCAGGTTGTCGCGAATGCTTCCCCCGCCGATCAACATGATGATCCGGTCGAGCCCCAGCCCGATCCCGCCGGTCGGGGGCATGCCAAATTCGAGCGCCCGCAGGAAGTCCTCGTCGACCTCCATCGCCTCGGCGTCACCCCCAGCTGCCAGAAGTGACTGTTCTTCCAGTCGAGCGCGCTGTTCCAACGGATTCGTGAGCTCCGAATACGCGGTCCCCAGCTCCATGCCGAAGGCCACGAGATCCCACCGCTGGCACACGCGCGGATCATCCACCCGCGGTCGGGTAAGCGGGGACACGCTCGCAGGGAAGTCGATGTAGAACGTCGGGAGGACCGTCTTTTCCTCCACTAATTCCCCGTAGAGCTCTTCCAAGGTCTTGCCCGCATCCCAGGTGGGGTTGACGTGTACCTCGTGCTCACGTGCGATCCGCTGCAGCTCTTCACGTGGCGTATCTGGTGTCACGGTTTCCCCCGCTGCCTCGGATACCGCCGTGTACACGCTCTTGACTTGCCAGGCACCGTCCAAGCTGATCAGCTCTCCTGTGGCCGGGTCCGTGATCGCGGGGCGGCCATGCACATCGGTGGCGGCCTCGGTAATGACCTGGATCGCCAAATCCATCATCGTTCGGTAGTTCCCGTGAGCCTCGTAGGCTTCTAGCACCGTGAACTCCGGATTGTGCTTATTAGATGCACCCTCGTTGCGGAAGTTCCGCCCGATCTCGAAAATCCGGTCCGCGCCTCCACACATCAGCCGCTTGAGGTATAGCTCCGGCGCGATGCGCAGGTAGAGGTCCATGTCATAGGCGTTAATGTGCGTGGTGAACGGTCGCGCGTTCGCTCCGCCGTGGACGGACTGGAGGATGGGCGTTTCCACCTCCATGTAGCCACGGTTACGAAGCACACTCCGGCAGGCCAGCAGCACGGCAGACCGTACGCGAAGAGCCTTGTTGACCTGGGGGTTCACCGTCATGTCAAGGTGTCGGTCACGCAGTCGAACTTCTGGGTTCTCCAGTTTGGTCGGCAGCGGATGCAGGGACTTCGCCTCGAGCTCCAGGGAATCGGCGATGAGGGACGGGTGTCCGGTGCGGGAGGCGCCCGCGCGCCCGCTGACCCGGATCAGGTCCGCCAGGTCGATATTTTTCCAGACGCCACCGTCTCCCATATTGCTGCTTTCCAACACCACCTGGCAACGCCCGCTGTGGTCTTGCACCTCGAGGAAGGTGACGCCGCCGAAGCGGCGCCGGGCGACGACGCGCCCGGCGATGCTGGTCTCCTCGCCGCTCGGCAGTTGCGGAACGCTCGCGCAGGTGCCTGTGGGCGCGACTGCTTCTGGCCAGGGGTCGATCCCCTCGGACAGGAATTTCTCCGCGCGGTCGCGCCGTACCGCCACCTGCTCGGACACGGGCCGGCGCCGTTGCGTGCCATGCGCGATGTCATCCTGCCACTCCGGCACCTGCTGCAGGGCAGCTCGCGAGCCGGGGGTGTCCGCTTCCCTGCCGTACTTGCCAGCCGGATCACCGCGGAAAAAGGCCGGCAGGAACCCTTCGGCCATGCCCGAGCCGATGCTGGTCCGAAGCAGCGAGCTCGATTCTGCGTAGCAGAGGTAGCGGGGGTACCACTCCGGGTTGTACTTCACGTTGGAGCGGTACAGGGCTTCCATCTGCCACCAGCGAGAGAAGAACACCAAGATCTTGCGGGTGAGCGTGGTCACCGGTCCCGCGTCGATCTTGGACTCGGTGGCGAAAATCTGGCGGAACACGGCGAAGTTCAGCGAGATCCTGGAAATGCCCAGAGACTCGTTGGTGCACAGCTCCGCGACCATCGCCTCAATCGTGCCATTGGGAGACGAAGGCGAACGCCGCATTAAGTCCAAGGAGACACCGCTCGGCCCCCAGGGGACGAAGGACAATTCGGCCACGACATCGCCGTCGATGAGCGCCTCGACCAGCAGGCAATCGCCGTCGCGGGGATCGCCGAGGCGGGACAGCGCCATGGAAAATCCACGCTCGTCGGCTGTGTCGCGCCACCGGTCGGCGCGTTCCTCCACCTGCTGCATTTCTTCAGCAGTGAGCTCGGAGTGCCGGCGAACTCGGAAGGTCATGCCTTCGCGCCGAACGTGATTGACGGATTGGCGGACACCGCGGAGCTCCGGGTCGGACAGCCGGAAACGGTCGGAGTGCAGCACGGCCTCGTCGCCCAGGCGCAGCACGGACATGCCGTTTTTCTTCAAGATGCGAGCGCCTCGTTCGGATGCTCCCATGCAGGCTGGCGTCCACCCATAGCGCCGGGAACGCGACAACCACTCCTGCACCGCGGCATCCCAGGACTCGGGATCTCCGATGGGGTCTCCGGAGGCCAGCGACACCCCGGAGAACACGGCGTACGTCACGGCGGCGCGACCATCGGGGGAATACACAACCGACTTATCCCGGCGAGTGGCGAAGTACGCCAGGGAATCGTCCTTGTTGAAGCGGGCGATCATGGTGCGGATGATCCCCTCGTCGGTCTCGCTGATCACATCCGCGCGCGCCTGCGAGCGCAGCAGTGTCCATGCGGCGGCGATGATCACGCAGGCGGAGAGGGCAGAGATGACAAAGGCGACCCAACGCACTCCGTGGCCGTTGTACTGGCTCGGATCAACCAGGGACAGGGTCACCGCGTGGTTCAGCACCCACTTGTACCGGTCGGCCCCGATGAGTGTCCCGGGATAGGACGTGGTCAGGGCGCAGCCGATGGCGAACACGACAATGGATCCCAGCGCCCACACGGCGATGGCCTGGCGGAAGGAGCCGGGGCGAGTGCGGGCGTTAAATGCCGGGCGGGTGAAGAGGAAGAGAACGAGTGCAATGGCCTGGACGACAGCCCCAGCTCGAACCAATACCGCGGTGCGGGTATCGAGTTCGAAGGATTCCGGAAGCACCAGGAGGATGACGTTCACGACGTTGATCGTCACCAGGACGACCACGGCGATCCCCCAGCCCATTCGCTTGCCGGCCAGAAGTGCCCCTCCCAGCAGGAACATCGCAACGGTCCACGCGATCGAGGAGCCCGGAAGCGGGAGGAACACGTTGTCCATGAAGTGGCGGAACACGCGCAGCTCCCGGCTCAGCGGGGCGGAAACGATCATCAGCAAGCCCAGGATGGCGTAAGCGCACACGCCCGTACCGACGAGGCGGGGGAAGAATCGTGTGTTTTGCAGCTTATGACGCACGCGGGTGCTTCCTGTCGGCTTGTCTGAAGATCGAGATTCGGCGCGTCTGGAAATAATGTTCACCCTGCAATGTTTAGCAACCTTTGCCGGCGTTTCGAAAGTGCGCAACGTCACTCTGGCGTGTTTGAGCGGGGGAAGTAGAGTCAGGGTATGGCTAAGAATATCGACTTCGAGAAGCTGAACAGCACCCTGGTGTACGCGATGTGGTCCTCTTTCAAGATCGACGGCACGAAGTTGCCTGAGGATCGCGGGGCTGTGGCTGAGGATTTCCAGGCGTTCTTGGACGGCTACAAGAGTGACTCCACAGAGGGTTCCTTGACCGTCCGCGGGGTGTATGACGTTTCCGGGCTGCGCCCGGAGGCGGACATCATGTTCTGGATCCATGGGTCCGACCTGGCGGAGCTGCAGGCGTTCTACCGTGCCTTCCAGCGCAAGACTCAGTTGGGAAGAGCGGCGACGGTGGATCGCTCCAACGTGGCCCTCCACCGGCCCGCGGAGTTCAACAAGTCCCACGTGCCGGACTTCCTGATCAACCCAGAGCCGAAGCGGTGGATCTGCCTGTACCCTTTCGTTCGGACGCCGGATTGGTACCTCATGGATGACCAGGAGCGCCGGCGCATGCTGGTGGAACACGGTAAGGAGGCGCGGGCCTTCAATATGGTGCGTGCAAACACCATCCCTGCTTTCGGCTTAGGCGATTACGAGTGGATGCTGGCCTTCGAGTCTCCCACGATGGAGGACGTGGTCGACCTGATGTGGAAGATGCGCTATACGGATGCGCGCAATCACGTGTCTGAGGAGACTCCGTTCTACTCCGGCCAGCTGATCACTGACCAGCTTCCGGAGTACATCGAGTCGCTGCCCTAGCGGTCTTCTTTCTCCATATGCAGAAGCCGCGCTGGCGAATGAACCAGCGCGGCAGAAGAGTACCCCGTACGGGATTTGAACCCGTGTTACCGGCGTGAGAGGCCGGCGTCCTAGGCCGCTAGACGAACGGGGCCGTGAACGAGAAGAAACTCTACCCTGACCCCCTCCCGCCACCTAATCCGCTGGTCAGAGACCTGACGACGTGGATTCGCGTACAGTGGAATCCACAGCGATTACGCAACAGCTAGGAGTGAAATCATGTCAGATCTTCTCAAGGACCATGGACCTAACCCCTACGTCCTGAACATCGAAAAGGCCACCCTGGAGAATGAGAACTTCCGCGACACCCTGTGGACCGGCAAGTACCTCCAGATGACCGTGATGTCCATCCCCGCCGGTGGAGAGATCGGCGCGGAGGTCCACGACGACCACGACCAGTTCCTCCGCTTCGAAGGCGGCAAGGCACGCGTTCAAATCGGCGAGTCCCCAGACAACCTGGAAATTGACCAGATCATCGAGGATGACTGGGCTGCCTTCGTCCCCGCCGGCAAGTGGCACAACTTCGTCAACGAGTCCGACGAGCCCTTCAAGGTGTACTCCATTTACGCCGCACCGGATCACGTCGCTGGCACCGTGCACAAGACTCTTGAGGACGCCAAGAACGATCCCAACGAGCAGCACTAGAACCTGCTGAATCTCTCCGTGTGAATCTCTCCGTGCCCGGTGGGCCCATGCGTTCCGCGCTGGGCGTTGCCTTGCACGGCAATGGAATCGGATTACAGATCCTGATATAGAAAAAGCTCCCAGTCACAAGACTGGGAGCTTAATTTTGTACCCCGTACGGGATTTGAACCCGTGTTACCGGCGTGAGAGGCCGGCGTCCTAGGCCGCTAGACGAACGGGGCGCTGGCCTACCAGGACTCGAACCTAGAACGACGGTACCAGAAACCGCTGTGTTGCCAATTACACCATAGGCCATTGCATTGCGAAGTAATCGAGCAGCTGCCCGATCCGCTGTGCAACGAGAAGTAATATAACCAGATACCCGGATTGATAACAAATCAGCAGGTCAAACCGGGTAAATCACAGCAATGTAAGTTCGCGTCCGGACGCCCGCTTTTTGGCTCGAAGCACAGAAGCCGCCTAGGCTCTTAGCCCTCCGCGCTCTGCCAAGGCGTCTGCTCCAACGCGCTCTGCAACCGGTTCAGCGTGGACTCCTTGCCCAGCAGCTCCATCGACTCGAACAGTGGCGGGGACACCGCCGCGCCGGAGATCGCCACGCGCAGTGCGCCGAAGGCCTTGCGAGGCTTCAGCTCCATCTGCTCGATCAGCCGCCCATGCAGTGTCTTCTCCACAGGCTCGGTCACAAAGTTGGACTCGTCGATGCCCTGCAGCTCCTCAATCGCCGCCTGCAAGACCGCCACCGCGTCTTCCTTCAGGTTCTTGCGCGCGGACTTCTCATCGAGCTTGAGGTTGGCGTCCTCAGTGGTGAGGAACCCCAGCAGACCCTGAGCATCGCTGAGGACCTTGATGCGCGTCTGCACCAACTCCGCGGCGAACGCGAACTTATCGGCGGGGTAATCCGCCGGGAACCCGTGGAACTCCTCTAGGTACGCGCGCAGGCGCTGGGTGAAATCTTCCAGGTCCAACAGGCGGATGTGGTCGGCGTTGATGGCCTCCAGCTTCTTCTGATCGAAGCGGGCGGGATTGGGCTTCACATTCGCGACATCGAAGTTGTCCACCAGCTGCTGGGTGCTGAAGATGTCTTCGTCTGCGGACAGAGACCAGCCCAGCAGGGACAAGTAGTTGAGCATGCCCTCCGGGATGATCCCATTTTCGCGGTGGTTGAACAGATCGGACTGCGGGTCGCGCTTGGAGAGTTTCTTGTTCCCCTCCCCCATCACAAACGGAAGGTGCGCGAAGGTTGGAACCTGCTTGGCCACCCCGATCCGCACCAGAGCCTCGTACAGCGCGATCTGGCGAGGCGTGGACGGCAGAAGGTCCTCACCGCGCAGCACGTGCGTGATCTCCATCAACGCATCGTCGACCGGATTGACCAGGGTATACAGGGGCTGGCCGTTGGAGCGGGCCACAACGAAGTCCGGGACGGTCTTGCCATCCACGCTCATGTCTCCGCGGACCAGGTCGTGCCACTCGTAGGTGCGCCCCTCGGGCATGCGCAGGCGCCACACGGGTTCGCGGCCCTCGTCCTGGAACGCAGCGATCTGCTCCTCGGTGAGATCGCGGTCGAAATTGTCATAGCCCAGCTGGGGGTCGCGGCCGGCCTCAATGTGGCGCTGCTTGACCTCCTCCGCTGTGGAGTAAGCCGGATACACATCGCCAGATGCCTTCAACTTCTCCAACACGTCCGCGTAGATATCCATCCGCTGGGACTGACGGTAGGGCTCGTGCGGGCCGCCCACCTCGATGCCCTCGTCCCAATCCAGGCCGAGCCACTTCAGGGCATCCACGATGGCCTGGAAAGACTCCTCCGAGTCACGCTTGGCATCCGTGTCCTCAATGCGGAACACCAACTTGCCGTCCATATGGCGGGCGAAGGCCCAGTTAAACAGGGCCGTGCGCACCAGCCCGACGTGGGGAGTTCCGGTGGGAGATGGGCAGAAACGAACGCGAACTTCACTCATGGGTTTTACCCTACTTCACGGGTTTTCACGGTTCACGCGGTGCTTTCGTAGAATGACATTCATGATTGAGCAGCAGAGGCCGGCGGGCGCCCCGGATTTTTTGCTCTCCCGCCCGGATCGCAGCATTCGCACGCAGGGGGTCAAGGCCACGTACCCGGACCCGTTTATCGCTGCTCAGGCTTTGCACGATGGCGAGGCGGAACTGATCGTGGGAGCCATCCCCTTCGACACGTCGTTTCGGGCAGCACTGTCCGTGCCCGCCACTGTCACGCGCGCGGAAGGGCCGTTGGAACCGCCGGCCTATTACCGCGGGCGATCCGCAGCGGAGAGCCTCCAGGTGCGCGACGTGGTAGCGACCGCCACACCCCAGGAACACCAGGCCACAGTGGCTGCGGCCATCGCCACGATTAACACCACGCGCCTAGAGAAGGTGGTTCTCGCCCGCGCAGTGGACGTCACTTTTGAAGAGGACATCGACCCCCTACTGATCGCCGCCCGCTTCATCGACCTGTCAGCGAACCGCGATGGATTCGCGGTGGATCTCACCACAACCGGGCGCGACGAGGACAGCGGCGCCATGTTCGTTGGCTCCTCGCCCGAGATGCTCGTACGCAGGGAGGGCCAGAAGGTCTCGGCGTTCCCGCTCGCTGGTTCCGCGCCACGGACAGGGAATTCCTCAGTCGATGACGCCACCGCCCGGCGCCTTGCGTCCAGCGCGAAAGACCAGGTTGAGCACCAGTTGGTGGTGGACCACTACCGCAGGATCCTGACTCCACTGTGCCAAGACCTGAGCATCCCAGACACCCCTGAGGTGCATGAAACCAATGAGATGATTCACCTGGGCACCGCGATCGAGGGCACCCTGCTGGATCCGGACTATTCAGCCCTGGACCTGGCCCTCATGCTGCACCCGACGCCAGCGATCTGCGGGACCCCGACCGATGACGCGCTGGGCATCATCACTCAGGTCGAAGAACCCCGCGAGTTCTATGCCGGCGCCGTGGGTTGGTGCGATGCCAACGGGGACGGCGAGTACATGGTGGCGATCCGCTGCTGTGTCGTGGAGGACCACTGCGCCCGTGCGTGGGCCGGGGGCGGGATCGTCGGCTCCAGCGATCCGGAGGCAGAGGCAGCGGAAACCTCCGCCAAGCTGCAAACAGCGCTGCGGGCCCTCAATGTCCCTGCAGCGCTTCGTGCGGTGTAGCTGACCACCGGCGGTGGCCGAAGCCCCGGCGTGCTCTTGCTCGACTGCTCCCCGGCAGCCCTAAGTGCTAGGCAAAGCTGGGGCCTCGCTGGTATTCCTCAACTGGGTTGCTCAGCGTCCCCAGGCCCGGGATCTCGATATCGATGCGATCCCCCGGCACCAGCTGCGCAGTACCAGCTGGGGATCCCGTGCAAATAACGTCGCCAGGCAGCAGTGTAAAGGCCTCGGAAACCCACTCGATGATCTCAGGAATGGACTTGATCATCTGCTGTGAATTGGAATCCTGCTTGGTCTCCTTCTCCCCTTCGTGGGTCAGGTGAGCCTTGATCGGAAGATTCTCAATGTCCACGCTGTCTACATTGCTCTCGATCCAGGGTCCGAGCGGGCAGAAGCTGTCGAGCCCCTTCGCGCGAGACCACTGGCCATCCTTGAACTGCAAATCGCGGGACGAGACGTCATTAACAATGGTGAACCCCAGCACCACGTCTTTCCAATTGTTCCGATGAACATCCTTGCAGGGGCGGCCGATAACTACAGCCAACTCGCCTTCGAACTCCACATTGGTGGCCCACTCGGGGATGCGGATGGGCGCGTCGGTACCGACAACGGATGTCGGTGGCTTCAGGAACAGTGTGGGAGGCAGGTGCTCTGCGCCCTTTTTGAACACTTCCTGAACGTGATCAGCGTAGTTGCGGCCGACGGCGACCACCTTGGATGGGAGGATTGGGGCAAGTAGCCGGACATCCTCAATTGGCCATTCCCTGCCGCTAAACTCCGGCTCACCGAAGGGGTGGCCGTTAATTTCCCGGCAGGTGGCGCCGGACCCGTCTGGTTGGCCGCCTTCGAGGACGGCGAACGTCATTCCTTCTGGATGGGCAATTCTGGCAATTCGCATGACAAAAATCCTACCCTGCGCTAAGGATCCTTACAGGTCGCGGGTGAGGTCAGCGACGATACGATCGCCGACCTCCACAGTTTTGACCTCCGATTCACCGCGAGAAGTTGCCTCGCGGAGGACGGCGGCTTCGATCTTTTCCGCGTTCTCATCGTCGCCGAGGTGGCGCAGAAGGAGGGCGGCGGAAAGGATGGCCGCGCAGGGATCCGCAATGCCCTGGCCTGCGATGTCAGGTGCGGAGCCGTGGACCGGCTCAAACATCGAGGGGTTGGCGTGAGTGGGGTCGATATTGCCAGAGGCTGCCAGGCCAATACCGCCGGTTACTGCACCCGCGAGGTCGGTGAGGATGTCGCCAAAGAGGTTGTCGGTGACGATGACGTCGTACCGCTGCGGATCAGTCGTCATGTAGATCGTGGCGGCGTCGATGTGGTTGTAGTCCACCTCTACATCGGGAAACTCCTTGCCGATGGTCTCAATGGCCCGCTGCCACAGTGAGCCAGCATTGACCAGTACATTGGTCTTGTGCACCCAGGTCAGCTTCTTTCGCCGCTGCTGAGCACGCTCGAACGCGTCGCGCACCACGCGGGAAATGCCGTGCCAGGTATTTTGGCTGACCTCACACGCCACTTCGTTTTCGG
Organism: Corynebacterium falsenii; assembly: GCA_001054945.1. GTDB lineage: Bacteria > Actinomycetota > Actinomycetes > Mycobacteriales > Mycobacteriaceae > Corynebacterium > Corynebacterium falsenii_A. The sequence goes on from JVKJ01000005.1 coordinate 386,463, forward strand.
TGCCTTCACGCAGCGTGCCACCGTTGCCGGCGTACAAACCCTCGGTACCTTCTCGGACGACGACGAAATCGATCTCGCCCGGATTGCGCAGCGGTGACGTGGCTCCGGGGTAGAGCTTCGCCGGACGCAGGTTGACGGCGTGATCCAACTTGAAGCGAAGGGGCAGCAGCAGGCCGCGTTCCAATACACCGGCGGGCACTTTGCGCGGGTCGCCGATTGCACCGAGCAGGATGGCATCGTGAGTCCGGAGTGAGGCGAGGTCTTCCTCGGTGAGCAGCTCGCCATTACGGAGATAGCGAGTGGAACCCAGGTCATACTCGGTGGTCTGAATGTCGTCCCTCAACGCGGTGAGGACTTTCAGGGCTTCGGCGGTAACTTCTGTGCCGATTCCGTCGCCTGGTATCACAGCGAGTTTCATCAGTTGGACTCCTTCGTCTCACTATATGGATTCTATGAGGATAACACGGCACACCTCGGATAGGCCTTCCAGCGCCCCAAGGCTTTTCAACTCAGGAATTGTTGGCCCCTGGTATGTCGCCCCAAGGTTTGTCGCTCAAGGTTTGTTGGCCCAAGAATTGTTGCCTCAGGGATTTTTCGGCGCTGCACCACGTACCCCTCCCGTCAGCGCTCGGCCAGACTGCTAGAGGACAACCTCGGCACCATATGACCACGGCCCGTTCGTCAGAGCACGATGATTTCGTACGCTCCTTAACTCCCCACCGAATTGTTCTCAGCTTGTGGGTTTAACCGAGCCATTCGACAGTCCTCCGGCGCGAGACGCCCGGAATTTCGAACTTGAGGCGGGTGATTATGCTGCCGGCTAAGGTCTGCATCATGTGATGTCGCCTTTGGCTCCAACTTGCGGCGTTTGGCGTCACTGCCAGCTCCAGCTTGCGGCGTTTGGTGTCGCCTCCAGCTTCAACTTGCGGCGTTTGATGTCAGAAAACGGCCAAAATCTGACGTCAAACGCCGCAAGTTTGCGATCTTTGCCATCTAGGGAGCTGCACGGACGAGGGCCCTGGTGACATGTCAGCCCCGCCGGCAAACGATAAGTATTCCTGCCTGGGTGGGACACCTGAATTGGCTGTCTGAATGCGTGTTACTGCATTCTTAGTCTGAACTGCGCCTTCGTATAGCCGCGCGGGCGCATTCGGTGAACGGTACGGGGTACCCACTGGGTGATGACAATTGTCATGCTGTTCAAGGCAGCTATGGCACTGCCAATCTCTACAGACCAGATTGTGTCTATGCCCTACAGCAGTGCAATCGAACTTCAACAACTCCGCAAGCAGTTTGGCTCGTTCACAGCCGTCGATTCAATCAATCTCCACATCAATCCAGGGGAAATCGTCGCACTTCTCGGCCCCAATGGCGCAGGAAAATCCACAACGATTGATGTGATTTGCGGCTTCTCCGATCCCACGTCAGGAGAGGCCAAGGTCTTTGGCCACACACCTAAAGAGCTCATGAACTCCGGCAAGATTGGGGTCGTACCTCAGAATGGTGGACTCCTGCCGGAACTCACCGTTCAACACACACTCGACCTCATAACTGCCGCTCACCGGTTGGGCAGATCTGCGCAGCGGGGTGCTATAACGACCGCAAAAATTCAGGATCTCCTTTCCAAGAGGGTTGGGAAATGCTCCGGCGGCGAACAGCAAAGAATCCGATTCGCAATTGCCCTTCTTTCGAACCCGGCTTTGATCATTTTGGACGAACCAACCACCGGAATGGACGTCCAGGCCCGTCACAATTTCTGGAAATCCATCCATGAAAGGGCTCAAAAGGGCCGCACCACAGTTTTTGCCACGCACTATCTTGCTGAGGCAGAAGAATATGCCGAGCGCGTCATCATCATGAACCGAGGGAAAGTTATTGCCGATGGTTCCATTGACGACATTCGAAATCTCGCAGGCCAACGAACTTTGACAGTCACGGGCCTGGAAGATCCCGATGCCTCACGCATTGCATCCCAGGTCGACGGCCACGTGAAGGCGAGCCAGATCAACGGCGAAAGTCAACATGTCTTCACTGTCGCTCCCGAACGCTCTGATGCCACGGCTCGCCTCATCCTCAATTTAAGTACCGCTCGAGATCTCGCAATTCATCACGAAAGCTTAGAGGACGTTTTCATGTCTCTCACCCAGGAGGGAAATTAATGTCAGCATTCGGAAAATACACAGGGTTGGAATTAAAGCGTGTCTTCACCGACAGACGAGTGCTCATTCTGTCCATTGCAGTTCCTGTATTCATGTACCTGGTCATTGGTGGCACGAATGATGACACGACCATGGATTCCCACGTCGGACACGCCAATGTTCGATTTCTCATCGCTGTATCCATGGCCATGTACGGAACCGTCACGGTTGCAGGAACCGAATGCGCCAAAATCGCGACCGAACGCGGCGCGGGGTGGATGCGAACCCTGGCGCTGACCAGGCTCAGCCCCAAGCAATACCTTGCTTCAAAGGCAATCACTGCCATTGTCCTTTCACTTGTCCCCGTCGCCGCGGTTTGCCTCATCGCCTGCTTTACCGGAGCCCGCGCCGAATGGTGGGTGTGGCCGTCCAGCTTTTTACTGGCCCTCACCGGCTCCCTTGTATTCGGTCTTCTTGGCCTCACCCTTGGCTTGAAGTTTGATTCGGAAATGATCACCCGCCTCATGGGTTTCATCACCGTCATCTGCTCTTTTCTTGGCAATCTCTTCATCCCGCTCAACGGGTTCCTGCTTCAATTTGCCAAATTCACTCCTCTTTTCGGCCCCGGAATGCTCATTCGCTTCCCGGGCGTCGAAGGCGGCCACGTCTTGTATGGCAGTACTCAGCTCCCCCTGTGGCAGCCGCTTCTCAACATCGCCGTCTGGAGCATCATTTTCGCTGTCCTTGCCCGCGCAGCATATCGCCAGGGCCTGGCAAGATAAGTCACTATGCGCCGTTCGCAAACTAAAGTCTCTCGCCTGCTCCTCCCCCTGGCTGGCCTGTTGTTCTTGGTCTTGCCCATAATTGGAACAATCCAGGCTCATCGTTCTGGTTTGAGCGACCTGCGAACGATTACAGCGCTAGCGGTTCTCGGTGTTTTTGGGGGCGTATACCTCCACGGATTCCACGCGCTTAGACTCGATCAATCTCGGCATTGGCGCCACACCACTCTCATGTTGCTTATTGCACTGGCTGTCGTTGCCTACGCACTAGCTGGTAGCGACACCCTGGGCACAATCTTCTTCATAGCAATCTGGGCAGCGTTCTTTTCGCCGCTGCCCCTCGCGCTTCTCACAGCCACGGTGGGTGGTCTTTTCCTCATCGCATTTTGGGGATTGACGGGCGGGGGAATCGCCATTTATGTCCCCACGGTGGTCATGATCTTTGCCAGCCGTCGACTTCAGAAGCAGGCCACAATTGTTCATCGATTGCAAAAAGAATCCCTGGTCGCAGCCGACCGTGATCGGATGGCTCGCGACCTCCACGACACGGTTGGCCAATCGATCACTGCCCTAAACCTCCGCCTGCAAGTAGCTCAGCAATTGTTCGAGCAGCACCCCAACAAGGCAAAAGAGGAGCTCAAGCAGTGCCAACAGCTCGCCAGCGACACGCTGTCAGATCTCAGGCTTACAGTCGCTGACCTTCACGTTCCCGACTTGGACACAGAAATCCGCCAAGTCGAAGATAATTTGCGAAAGGCTGGCATCTCCGTGGACGCCAAGGTAAATCCAGACATTGACACATCATTACGGGTTCCGATGGCTTGGATTCTGCGCGAAGCCACCACCAACATCATTCGTCACGCGCACGCGTCCCAATGTCAGATCGTCATCGACAACAAAAACCTGAAAGTTAGCGATAATGGGGTGGGAATTGGTTCCGGACGCCAACTCAATAACGGACTGAAAAATATGCAATTTCGGGCCGAAAGCAGCGGGGGTCGACTTGAAATCCATTCTTCCCCACTCGGAACCACAATCCATGCCACCTGGCCGGAGGACCCATGATCCGGATTCTTTTAGCTGAAGATCAATCTATGGTTCGCGGTGCGCTGAGCTTATTGATCTCCTCTCACCCAGAGCTAGAAGTCGCAGCCGAGTGTTCGAATGGGCGTGAAGCGTTATTACAAGCTGACCTCGTGAGACCAGACGTGTGTGTTTTGGATATCGACATGCCTGAAATGGACGGGATCGCTGCAACACGGGAAATTCTCACCCACCACCCGAATGCTTCGGTACTGATTGTCACAACTTTCGGGAAAGCTGGCCTGTTAGAACGTGCACAGGCAGCTGGAGCAACCGGTTTCATCGTCAAGGACTCCCCCGTGAATGCGCTTGTCGAAGCCATCCTCCGCGTCCATCGCGGAGAAACCGTCATTGATGAAGAACTGGCCTCCACCAGCGCCAAAGTGGGAAGCAACCCGTTGTCGCTACAGGAGGCGAGGGTTTTGGCGATGGCGTCTGAAGGAAAAACAGTGGCAGCCATCGCACAGATCCTCTCCCTGGCCCCCGGAACCGTCCGGAACTACATTTCCGCATCGATGAACAAGCTGGGCGCGACGAATCGCATTGAAGCTGCGAAGACAGCAATGGCCAACGGGTGGCTGTAAGTTGGAACGTTTGAAGCCGCGAGATCGATGAAATGTAAAACTGCACCCCCCGAGAACGATATATTTACAAAACCAACTCGCTTTACCCCATCAGGAGTGAATCCCTTGCCCACAGCCACCCCCGACCGCCCCACACCAAGCGGCGCCCAATCGCGGAGCTCCGCCTCAGCTGATGGACACGGCGCCCCGACCAGTCGTCGAGAGCAGCGCAAAGTCATCGCCGCCACCACCATCGGAACCGCCATCGAGTGGTACGACTACTTCCTCTACGCTGCAGTCGCGGGCCTCGTGTTCAACAAGACCATGTTCGGCGGCCTGGACGCCGACGTCGCCACCATCGTCAGCTTCTTGACCGTCGGCATCTCTTTCCTTTTCCGCCCGTTGGGCGCAATGATGGCGGGCTACTTCTCCGACAGGCTCGGGCGCCGACTGGTCCTCATGATCACGCTGATCGCCATGGGCGGTGCCACCGCACTGATCGGCCTACTCCCCACGTACGCCTCCATCGGCGCATGGGCACCGATCCTGCTAATCGTTCTGCGCGTCATCCAGGGCTTTTCCGCTGGCGGCGAATGGGGCTCCGCGGTGCTCCTCGCCGTCGAGCATGCCCCCACGCACCGGCGCGGTTTCTTCGGCGCAGGCCCACAGGTCGGCGTCCCTCTGGGATTGCTGCTCTCCTCTGGAGTCCTGGCCATCATGGACAAAGTCGCTCCCGGCGACGAGTTCATGCAGTGGGGTTGGCGCGTGCCTTTCCTCCTCTCCATCGCTCTCGTCGTGATCGGCTACCTGGTTCGCCGCGGGGTGGAGGAATCCCCTGTCTTTGCTGAAATCGAGCAGCGCGCGGAAGCTCGGAAGGTGGACGCCACCACGACAACCGGAGCCGCCACAACGGACTCATCCAGCGTCAGCAACACATTCAACACCAGCAACGCACCCAGCAAGCCGAAGCCGCTGCACAACCTCTTTGCGCGTTTCACCCCGGTTGTTCTCATCGGCGCGCTGTGCTTCGCAGCCAATGGCACCGTCGGCTACATGACCACCGGCGGTTTTGTGCAGAACTACACGACCAAGCCAGATGGCCTCGCCATGGAGCGCGGTGCGATCCTCCTAGCTGTGACTGCTTCCGCCGCCTCGTGGATGGTGTTCACCCTGGCCACGGGGTGGCTGTCCGATATTTTAGGACGCCGCACCACCTATCTCATCGGCTTTGTCCTCCAGGCGATTGGCGCTGCAGCTCTGTTCCCCCTGATCAATACGGGCAGCATGACGATGGTTGTACTGGCTCTGCTGTTCCTGACTATCGGGCTCGGTATGACCTATGGCCAGCAGTCCGCCATGTACGCTGAACTCTTCCCGGCCTCGCTTCGCGGCTCCGGTGCGTCCATAACTTATGCGATCGGATCCATCCTGGGTGGCGCCTTCTCCCCCATGATTTCCTCGGCGCTGATCAAGGCGACTGGCTCGACGACCGCGGTGAGCGCTTATCTGGTGGCTGCCAGCCTCATCGGGCTCGTGGCGGTGTTGTGCCTGCGCGACAGGACTGGCATTCCGCTGGGGCCCGAGAACGAGGACATGCAATCTCGTGGTCACTTCCAGTGGCAGGAGCCCGCGTTCACCCGCTCCTAGCTCGTGAGGTGCGCCGGTGAGCGCACCTCACTAACAGGCAGGTGCCCCCAATGCTCTGCCTCCCGCCTTTCAGCCCCTACCCCAGCGCCCTCCCCCCCTTTGCGCGACCCCTGCGTCCACCCCCGAGGCGTGACCCGGGGTCCCCTACTACAAGGGATTACAGCGACTCAATGCAGCGCTAAAACTCCAGCTGGAAGGCAGATTCCGCCTCTAGCTCTGCGCGGACGTTCTCCAGCAGCGACTCGTCGAGCACCTGGTCAGTCCGCAGAACCAACGTCGCCGTGCCATCCTCCCGATTGGGAGACAGCGCCGCGGCGTCAATGTTGATCCCCTCGCTGCCAAGCACCGTGCCGACCTTGCCCAGTGCACCCGGCTGATCGCCATACACCAGGAAGAGATTGTTGCCTTCCGCACGAAGGTCCAGCCCGCGGTCATTGATGCGCACGATCTTCTCCACGCGCTCCAGCCCTGTCAGTGCGCCGGTCACCACGGCGAGGCGCCCGTCCCCCGAAGCGACCTGCACCTCGAGCACCGAACGGTGCGTGACCGACTCTCCCTGAGTCTCCACGTCCAACTGAACGCCACGTTCTTCCGCAATGCTGGGTGCGTTCACAAACGTGACCTGTTCCTCCAGAACCCCAGAGAACACGCCGCGAAGAGCCGCCAGCCCCAGCGCGTCGACCGACTCTGTAGACAGCTCACCGCGCGCAGTGACCTTCACGGAATGAGGCGCGGCACCAAGCAGCGTTCCGCCGACTTTGCCCAGTTTGGTGGCCAGCCCGAGCCACAGCGCAACTTCCTCAGAGACCTTTCCACCTGCAACGTTGACGGCGTCTGGAACAAAATCACCATCCAGGGCTCGCAGGACAGAGGCAGCCACATCCGTACCCGCGCGATCCTGCGCCTCCACGGTGGAGGCTCCCAGGTGGGGCGTGACCACGACCTCATCAAGTTCGAAGAGGGGGGAATCGGTGCAGGGCTCGGAATTGTAGACGTCAATTCCCGCGCCGCGGATGTGACCCGACTTGATCGCGTTCGCGAGGGCCTCCTCGTCAACGAGACCACCGCGAGCAGCATTGATGATGATCTGCCCCTTCTTGGACTTGGCGAGGAGATCGGCATTGAACATGCCGGCAGTTTCTTTGGTCTTGGGGAGGTGGATGGTGACGAAATCAGCGCGGGCGACCAAGTCCTCTAGTTCGACCAGTTCCACGCCAAGCTGGGCAGCTCGGGCGGGATTGGCGTATGGATCGTAGGCGATCAGTTCGGTCTCAAAGGCGGCAAGCCGCTGCGCGAAGAGCTGGCCAATGTGGCCGAAGCCCACGATGCCGATGGTCTTATTCAGCACCTCGACGCCCTTGAAGGAGGAGCGCTTCCACTCGTGGTCGCGGAGGGTCTTGTCCGCGGCGGGGATCTGGCGAGCCGTGGCGAGGAGCAGCGTGATGGCGTGCTCGCAGGCAGAGTGGATGTTGGAGGTGGGTGCGTTGGCGACCATGACCCCGCGGGACGTTGCCGTTTCGATGTCGACGTTGTCCAGGCCCACGCCGGCACGACCGACGATCTGGAGCTTGGGGGCTGCCTCCAGGACTTCGGCATCCACGGTGGTCGCGGATCGGACTAGGAGGGCGTCGGCATCGGCGACTGCCTTGAGCAGCTCTGGGCGATTCGGGCCATCGACCCAGCGGACCTCGACGGAATCGCCAAGGGCTTCGACGGTGGAGGGGGCGAGCTTGTCTGCGATGAGAACAACTGGACGGGTGGTGCTCACGGGAATGGTCTCCTCAAGGATTTGGAGCGAGCTCGGCGCCCGACACGACCGCGCCGTGACGCAGAGCGATCACGCCTTCCGAGTGTGGCGTGCATCGCATTTCAATATACTTCTATGAGTTTTCGCTCACACCCTTGGGTGCGAAATTCTCCTGGGCTTGATCACAGGACTTGCCCCCTTGTGATTCTCCTGCCTTGCCACTGTTGGGCATCTACTTTGGTCCTTATTAAATATTCGTCCAGCCCGCGCTTGTTCATCGGCCTTGTCCCACTGCATGCACCTCGTGCCCTAGAACTGGCCGCCTCGATGGTCCCAGCCGCCACACCAGTCGCATCTGTCCAAACTTGCGGCGTTCGCTGAACTTGCGGCGTTTGACGTCAGAAAATGCCCGAAAATTGACACCAAACGCCGCAACCCTGGCTTCACCAGCCCAGAACTCAATTGCTGCGAACCAAGTCTCACGAATTCCAGTCAAATCTAGTGTGAGTATCTTCCACGGCACCCCTCTCACAGCGGCTCAATTGCGTGGGCACGGGATTGGGCGAAACGGGATGGCGTCCAAATTCCGAAGTGTGACCCACGGCACCTACGCACCGATGGGAACCCCAATCACCCACGAGCTTCTTGTCCGTGGGCATTGGGCGCGCCACCCTGAATGGATTGCTGGTGACATTTCCGCCCTGGTCATGCGAGGTTTTCCGTGGTTTCACGAGTTGCCGGTGCACATGTACACGCACTCGACTCGCAGATCGTGCCGGTTGGCACACGCCACAGGCATCTCAGACGCACCGCAAGGGCCTTCTAATCACACGCCTGAGCTCCGGATTCTCCCGGCGGCGCTGGCCGCGTCGGTCACCGTCGACGCGCGGAGCGGCGGCCGGTTGGTCCATGGGACAGCGGCATCGGGGCAGTTCCTCGCCGGGGTCCATCGTGGTCACCACACGTGGCGAGTCCCGGATTGCGCGGGCTTGCCCCCGACGCGCGTTCGCACGCTTCAGGTCGCGGATGCGCTGTGCAATTTCTGGAATTGGACGCCATCATCTCTCGCCGACGCCCTTCGACCTGCGCATATTGTCGAACCTGGAATGGCGAAGCCGAACTCGCTGCGCGGTGTCGCGGGAGGAATAGATTCGCGAGAATTGGCAGACTTCGTGCGCATCAACGCAAGCAGTGGGGCCGAGTCGCCGATGGAGACAGTCCTGAGGTTGCAACTGAAGTCGCTGGTGCCGGATCTGGTTCCACAGGTGACGATCACTGGGGAGGGTGCGGCTTTCAAGACAGCGCGAGAAGCGAAGGCGTCTGGGCACAGGATCGTGACCAGGGCAGACTTCGCGTCCTTGGCATGGCGACTGGCCTTTTATTATGACGGCAATCACCATAGCGGTGAGGCGCAATGGCGCAAGGACGTGCACATCAGCACGAAGCTGGCGAGCGTGGGGTGGACCGTACTGCGATTCACCGCCGAACACCTGAAAGCGAATCGCGAGGTAGAGCGGCTGGTACGGGCGGTACTCCGTGAGCGCGGGCTGGTGGGGTGAGGTTGGTGGAGTGAGGGTAGGCAGGGCCGCCTCAGCCGACGGTGCCGCCTCACCAGTCACTACGTCCCCGCACAATCCCCCCTGACGCACCACTTCCTCAATTGACCCCGGCGATGGGTTCTCAGGCGACTCACCGTTCCCAGCCGTTCAAACCTGCGGCGTTAGTTGCAAGAAATCGGCCGAAAATCGACTCCAAACGCCGCAAGTTCCGATGGCAGAACACGCTGAGTATTGCATTGAATACTCGATGGCGGAATTACACCCGACTTAGCACCGAGATTCCGTTGGCGGCACGCCTCCGGCAAGGCACCGAAAACTCGGGGGATGAGTAATCGAAGCCTGCCGATGGATGAGAGGTCGAAGCCTGCTGCCGACATGGCAGTTGCATAAATCCCTAGAACGCTTACGGTCTCGGCCTGGATCCGAGCCTCGGAATTGGCACACGGCCGAGCCGCCGCCCATCGGCACAAATCAAATCACTCACATCCGACTCAAGAATGAGCCATCCCAAAAATGAGGTTGGCTTAAAGATGGGGCTGAATTGTCGATCCCGATTTAATGCAGTCGCGGCCCGACCAAACATGAAATTCAGGTCGGCAGGCCCACTAATTCATGTGCCAACGTCAGACCGAGATGCATTCGCGCTCAATACCCGTGGCGGTGGGGACGCCTCAGAGCTAGCAAGCACACCCGCCGGCTCAGGTCTGAACTTTTTACGGTGTGCTCCACCAAGCTGGACCGGCAAGACGACGGTCATGACTTTTCGGCCAGACGAGACATTCACACAGGTGTGGCCACCGGCCGGACAAAGCATCTAACGAGACGTGGCCATCGCCCAGGCACGGCAGTCGGCCCGGCGTGGCCACCGACCAGATGCGGCAGCCGGCTAGAGGCTGAACACAAATCAGCTTAAAAGTCGCAGTGAGAAGCGGCCTTCCATTTCAACAACTCACCTTCGCCAGCCTCGGCCCAATTGTCGTAGAGCTCCGATACGGAAGCATCCATCAGGACTGCATCGAGCGCTTGACGGAGCCGATCCTTCATACCCGGCTCACGGAGTTGTGACACATGGTCAGCCGTGACACCTTCGGGGAGCTCATCCTCATTGAGGGTCGCCAGCTTCGCCAGAGCCACCACAATGGCGCCCTGGTCAGCATCGATGTAGTTGTCAGTTGGCTGTGGCAGTAGTTCCTCTACTGGAAAGTCTCCGGACTTTACGTCCTCGACTGCATCCAGCGCATCGTCATTGTCAAATGGTCCATAGCTCCAAGCGCCCATAGTGTGCGAACCTAGCATGTCTCCTCGCCAGCCACCCGCGGTCCAACAACACAGCCCCGCCCACACCGCCACGCAACCTCACCCGGACCGCAACGCAGCCCCGCCCGGACCGCAACGCAACCTCACCCGGACCGCGTCACGCATATGATCGGAAGAGTAGCTTTCTCGATATCCACTGCGTCACAAAGGAGAACACCGTGACCACCCCACAACCGAACGAATCCAACGTCCCCGCCCCTCAACCCAACGCCGGCGGAAGCCAAGATCGACACTCCAATAACGCTGGCGACCTGCAGTGGGAGTCCTTTGATTTTCCGGGGATGACCACACTGGTCATCCGCGCGGAAAACGTCCCGGCGGACCAGCTCCCACAATTCATGGACTCCACGTTCCAGGCGCTTGGGCAACACATCGGCACGCTCTTTACGCCGACTGGCCCCGCCTTTTCTCGCTACGACGCGCCCTTCTCCCCTAGCGTCACGCTCGAAGCTGGTTTTCCCATTGGATCCCTCGAGGACCCCAATACTCCCAGCGACGAGGACCTCGCCGATATTCGCACGGACTTTGGCACTGCACGTGTCTCCCAACTCCCAGCTCGCCGCATTGCCATCGCGAAGCACCGCGGTCCTTACGATCGCCTCGGGGAAAGCTGGACCGCATTGGTTCAGGCTGTGCAAGCTGCAGGTGAAAAGCCTCACATGCCGTACTGGGAGGCATACGACACGGAGCCAACTCCAGACATGAACCCGGAGGATCTCATTACTGGTCTCGCACTCCCACTGGAGTGACCCAATAGGAGGCAGTCACCGCACCGCCGACTACCGAAAGAAGGCTCGGCGCCATCATGGGAAGACCGCTTCGAACTTTCAGAACCCCAATTGGAGCCGACACTTCTTCCAGTTCCGGTTTCCCCTTCCAGTTCCTGGCTCCCCGTCTAGATCCAGGTTCCCCCGAGTTGCCGAACTTTCGTCCTATATTGGTTGGGTCACTGCTCCACTACGGTCGGAAGACCAACCTCAGGATTCATGAAAGCTTTACAAACAGGGCTCGCCCTAGTTGGCCTCCTCGTCGGCGCTGGCTTTGCCACCGGCAAAGAAGTCACCCAGTACTTCATCGGCTTCGGTCTCCCCGGACTGTGGGGCGTGGTCCTCGCGGCCGTCGTTACCAGCCTGGCAGCCATGTTCGCCCTCACAGCTGGCTGCTACTTCCTTGCTGAGGAACACGCCACCGTCTTCCGACAAATCTCCCACCCCATCATTTCCAAAGTGATGGACATTGGCGCGACCGTGACTCAATTTGCGATTGGGTTCATCATGATCGCCGGAGCCGGCGCCGCAGCCCAACAACAATTCCACGTGGATCTTTGGGTCGGGGCGCTGGCCATCTCCATTCTGGTCGCACTGGCGGGGCTGCTCGATGTTGACAAGGTGAGCAAGATCATCGGCGCGGTCACCCCGCTGATTGTCCTCCTCATCTGCGTGCTTTTCATCTGGATAGTGGCGAACCGCCCGGAAGGCAATTTCAGCGATTGGCTCACCGTCGCCAAGCAAACCGACACCCCCGTCAAGCCGTGGTTTCTCTCCGCTGTGAACTATGCCGGTATGCAGCTCGCCACAGGCATCAGCATGATCTTGGTCATCGGCGGCGACAGCACAAACATGCGAAATGCCGCCCGTGGCGGCGTGGTCGGAGGCATGATCTTCGGCAGCATGATGATCGTGGAAACCCTCACCTTGGTCATCGCCGCTCCGATCGTGGCGGGTTCCGACGTCCCCATCCTGACCCTCTCCGATCACGTCGCGCCGTGGTTCAGCCGGCTGGCGGGTGTCATCGTTCTCCTGATGATCTTCAACACCGCCCTGGGCATGTTCTACGCCCTGGGTCGTCGTCTCACCGCCCCACGTCCCCGCCAATTCAAACCGGTCTTCCTCGCCGGCGTGGCCGGAGGCTTCGCCGTCAGCTTCGTTGGCTTCGGTGGCCTGACCGCCGTGGTATTCCCCATCCTCGGCTACATTGGCATGCTCATCGGCATCGCGCTCATTGCGTGGCGTATCAAATCCGCGCGGCGCATCGAGCTGGAGGAACGGAACCGGTCCGCCCTGTGGAGCCTCCTCATGGCACCGGGCACCGCTCACAAACGCGACTCGCTGAAAATCTCTCGCCTCATCCGCGGCACCGCACCCAGCGAACAGCGCTATCGCGAGGTTCTACGCCAGGATATGGCCGAAGAATCTCAGTCACCCAGTATTTCTGCGCGGGCCGAGGGGGACTAAAGAAGAGGGGGACGCCACCTCGAATCGCCTCAGTTGCATAGCCCTACTATGGTGTTCTCGGTGAGTAATCATTTGAGCACCGTCACCGTCCACATGGTGCGGCATATAACACCGAACATGAACGAAAAGGTCGCTGAATGGGCTGCGGAGGGACAGGCTGCAGCAATGTCCTTTCCTGGATACCTGGGTTCCGGGTTCCTGAGAAGCGACCCCGAAGCGCACACCTGGCGAATGCACTATCGATTTGCCAGTGAGGAAGCCTTACAGCACTGGGAACACTCGCCCGAGCGCAAGGAATGGAAGGATAACTTCTCCCACCACATCCATGAGGAGGAGCGGCATAAGCGCACCGGAGTGGAAGGGTGGTTCGAGCTCGCCCCTTTTGAGGAACGGCCAGAGGCGTCACCTGTTCCCCCGCGTTGGAAACAGATGATCGTCATCTTCACCGGATTCTTCCCGATGAGCCTCCTGGCAAATTACGTGCTGAGCCTGGTGCTGCCGCCCGATACTCCCCTGGTCCTGCGGGTCCTGTCCTCCATCGTGCTGGTCATGCCACTGATGGTGTACTTCGTACTGCCCGCGGTTACCAAGATGTACAGCCCCTGGCTGAACAAGAAGCGCGAGGACTAGCGCGTGGGCTTAAAGGGATCGCGGAACAATGAACCGAGACTGCCCGTGGCAGAGCCCAGACTCGACATCGGCTTCAGGGAGCCAGCGGAATTCTCGGAGCTGCCGGGGGTCAGCGAGCCGCCCGGCTTACCGGGCTTTTCAGGGGTAGCCGGTGCATCTCGGGTGATCGTTACCTTGTCCACGTCGGAATCGTCCGCCACGTTGCGAGTGTGAACCGTCAGCTCCGTCGGAGAGACAGAAACCTGGGCATAGTCCGGGGTGTTGTCCTGGTTAGTCACCGCGGTGTACACCTGCTTTGGTGGCAGCTCAGCGTAGTACTTGGAACCCGTGGAGGAGTTCGCCGTAACGTGAAACACCTCTCCCTGCTTCGGCTTCAGCACGTCCCCGAAAGCTGGCTCGGCTTCCGGCTCCACAACCTGTGCAGCTTGGTCCACATCGGAGGCCTGGTTGCCGTTGATCAACTTGCTGCGGGAATAGTTGTGATCGTGCCCGGCGAGGACCAGGTCGACCCCTTGTTCGCTGAAGAAGGGCGACATGGTGTAACGCAGCTTCTTAACGTTGCCATCGATACGGTGACCCGCCTGGCTGAACATGGAGTGGTGGAAGGAAACAATGACCCAGTCACCCTCCTTCTTCAATTTACCCAGGGCTCCTCGGGTGAAGTTCTGCATATTCTGAATTTGAGCGTCCTGATCGCCGGCGCCGGTGGCGGTTACGCCGTTCGTATCGAGGACCACGAACACAGCATTGTTCCGGCGGAATGCGAAGTCCCGGCTCTCTCGATTGCTGTTGCGGTTCGGCTGGTAGTAGTGGTCGTCGAACCGCTCCGGGGCGCGATCATCGTGGTTACCGTTGTCCACGGCAATGGGCGCCCGACGCAGTTGGTCGGGGCTGAAGAACTCGGGGTATTCCCGCGTCCAATCGGTGCCGTTCCCCTGATCATTGAGGTTCACCTGGTCGCCGCTAATGAGCATCATCTCGTTATCAGGGTTCTGCTGCATCACGTGGTCAGCGGTCTTGCGCCACTCCTGGCCATCGTTTTCAGCGTTGCCGCTGGCGCCCACTTGGGGATCTCCAAAGAAGGTGAAGTCCCACTTACCGTCTCCATCGCCGGTCTTGAAGGTGTAGGACTTCGACCACCCACCCTCGTCGGAACCCACGCGATAGCGGTACTCGGTGTTCGGCTGCAGGTCGCGCACGGTGGTGCGGTGAACCGTGTACGGCTCATCCTTGAACGCCGGCTGCGATTGGATCTGATCAACAGCCCCAGCCGAACCCCCGGAGGCCTTCGTGAATTCGACCTTTTCATCCTTGCCAGACTTGCTGAACCAATTGAGGTTCACCTCATGCTCGTCTGCACCCTGATTCAGGATGAGCTCCTTGATCACCATGGACTCAGCCGTGGTGGCGTGATCCGTCTGATCGTAAAGAGCGACCTTTTCCTCGTCGGTGAGGGCAAAGGCGGGAGTGGCGGTGGCGAACAATGCACTGGCGACCGCAACTGCAGCCACAGAAGAGCGGGAGAATTTCACGATATTCCTTCAGGTGGGGTGATGGGAGACGGTGCTCGCATCCAACTTAACCACAGGCTCACCCCACTCGCAGTGCAAGAAAAATGCACCCACCGGGAAGAGTTTTCCCAGCGGGTACTCGGCTAGCTAACAGGCGTTAGGCAGTCTCATTCAGCGGGTTCTTCACCCAACTCATCAGATCGCGCAGGCGCTCGCCAGTCTTCTCAAGCTCATGGTCGTTGAAGGAGGCGCGCAGCTCCTCGAGCTCCTTGTTTCCGCCTTCAACGTTGGCCACCAAGCGCTTCGTGAAGCTGCCATCTTGAATATCAGACAGGATGTCCTTCATGCGCTTCTTGGTATCCGCATCGATCACACGCGGGCCCGAGAGGTAACCGCCGAACTCGGCCGTGTCAGACACGGAGTAATTCATGTTCTTGATGCCGCCTTCGAACATCAAGTCCACGATCAGCTTCAGCTCGTGCAGGCACTCGAAGTAGGCCATCTCGGGCGCATAGCCAGCTTCGACCAGCACCTCGAAGCCAGTCTTCACCAGTTCTTCGGTACCGCCACAGAGCACGGCTTGCTCGCCGAAGAGATCGGTCACGGTTTCCGCTTCGAAGGTCGTGGGGATGACCCCAGCGCGGGCACCGCCGATGGCTGCCGCGTAGGACAGTGCCAGGTCACGGCCTTCGTTCTTAGGATCCTGATCCACAGCAATGAGGCACGGCACGCCCTTGCCGTCGATGAACTGGCGTCGCACGAGGTGACCTGGGCCCTTTGGCGCGACCATGCCGATCGTGATGTTCTCATCAGGCTCGATCAGATCGAAGTGGATATTCAGCCCATGCCCGAAGAACAGGGCGTCTCCATCCTTCAAGTTCGGAGCGATATCCTCCTTGAAGATCTTCGCCTGGGAGGTATCGGGGGCGAGAAGCATGATCACGTCAGCCCACTGGGATGCTTCAGCATTGGACTTGACGGGGAATCCAGCCTCTTCGGCCTTACCCCGGGACTTCGATCCTTCGCGCAAGCCGATGGAGACTTCAACGCCGGACTCGCGCAAGTTTTGCGCGTGGGCATGCCCCTGGGAGCCGTAGCCGATGATCGCAACCTTGCGACCCTGGATGATGGACAGGTCTGCGTCCTTGTCGTAAAGAACCTCGATGGCCATGATGTTTTCCTTTCGTTGGTCCGAATTTTTGTTGTGGTGAACTTTGAATCCAAAGATAACATACCACCATATGAGACATGACCGTCCATATGTTGACATTGCCGCGCTTCCGAATGAAACAGCGGACTTGTTAAAGGGGTATCTGATGAACGGTCAAAAAGGCCGCCGTCTCGAAGCCACCTGGCTCAAGCGGTTCATGGACGCGCTCGCGGCAAAACCTTGCACGTCGCGACCGGGGAGACCAGATCTCACCGAAGCACTCAGATCTTGCTGGGGTGCTCAGATCTTGCTGAGATACATGGCCTTCGGCCCCCGACTCATCGCAGTCACGGAGGACTCCACGAGTTCCCGGATTCCGAATGGTTCCAGGACGTCCAGCAACGCCTGCAATTTGGATGGGGATCCCGTGGACTCGATGATCAGGGAATCCGGCCCCACATCCACCACGTGAGCGCGGAACAGTTTGGCTGCCTCTACGACCTGCGTCCGATTGGAGTTGTCGGCGGAGACCTTGACCATCAGCAGGCCGCGGGAGACGAGCGAAGAAGCGTCATAGCGGCTGACCTTGATCACAGGAATCAGCTTGTTGAGCTGCTTAGTAATCTGCTCGACTACCCGTTCCTCGCCGTTAACCACAATGGTGATGCGGTTGATGCCAGGAACCTCCGTGCGCCCGGAGGAGATGGACTCGATGTTGAAGCTACGGCGAGTAAACATCGCGGCGATGCGGGAAACAATGCCGTCGACGTCCTCACACAGGACTGACAACGTGTGCATGCTCGACATTAGTTCTGCTCCTCAGGTGCCGTAGGGGTGGTTGCTTGTTCCTGGTCTTGCATCACTTCGTGTATCTCGGCGGGCTCTTCTCCGGCACTGTCTTCATCGAACAGGGGCCGAAGATTGCGGGCGTATTGGACCTCGTCATTCGACGTCCCCGCCGCGACCATGGGCCATACCTGAGCGTCTTCCCCCACGATGAAGTCGATGACGACCGGCCGGTCGTTGATCTTTCGAGCCTCTCGAATGGTGGGAAGCACGTCCTCCTCCCGCGTCACACGGAAAGCGGCGCATCCCATCGCCTCGGCGAGCATCAGGAAGTCCGGGAGGTAGGACTCCTTGGGCTTGAGATTGGTGTGAGAGTAGTGCCCCTCGTAAAACAGTGTTTGCCACTGCCGCACCATTCCCAGATTGCCGTTATTGATGAGTGCAACCTTGATCGGAAGGTTTTCCACCGCGCAGGTCACCAGCTCCTGGTTGGTCATCTGGAAGCACCCATCACCGTCAATGGCCCAGACTTCCTTTTCCGGAGCGCCTGCCTTGGCACCCATCGCTGCTGGCACCGCGTACCCCATGGTTCCCAGGCCACCGGAATTGAGCCAGGTTCGTGGCTTTTCATAAATCACGAACTGCGCAGCCCACATTTGGTGTTGTCCCACACCGGCGCAATAAATTGCGTCTGGCCCCACCTCCTCCGACAGGGCCTGAATGACGTATTGAGGGGCCAACTTGCCATTCGGCTGTTCCTGGTAGCCCAGAGGAAATTCCTCTTGGAGCGACTCGAGATAGTCCAGCCACTTCCCTGTTGTCGGTGCTGGCAATTCCTCTCGTCGGTACGCCTTCAGCATCCGAGACAGGACCTCGCGAGCATCTCCCACAATGGGAACTTCGACCGCGCGGATCTTCCCAATTTCGGCCGGATCGATGTCCGCATGGATCACCTTGGCCTCGGGAGCGAAGCTTTCTACGTGGCCAGTAGCACGATCATCAAACCGAGTACCGATGGCGATCAGCAGGTCAGCGCGCTGCATTGCGGCCACGGCGGGCACTGTGCCGTGCATTCCCGGCATCCCCATATGTAAACGGTGGGACTCGGGGAAGGCTCCCAAAGCCATCAGAGTGGTCACAACCGGAATGTCATATGTCTCCGCGAACTCCCGAAGCTCCTCATGAGCCTCAGCCTTGACCACTCCTCCACCGATGTACAGAACCGGCTTCTTGGACTCCGCGATCAGCTTGACCGCTTCCTCAATCTGACGTGGGTGCGGCTTGGTCACCGGTCGATAGCCCGGCAGGTCAAACTTCGGTGGCCATACGAAATCCAGTTCCATGTTCTGAATGTCTTTCGGGACATCGACCAGCACCGCGCCCGGGCGCCCGGTGGAGGCGACATGGAAAGCTTCCGCGATAGCCGCGGGAATCTGTTCTGGCGAAGTGACCATGAAGTTGTGCTTGGTCACCGGCATGGTCACGCCACGGATGTCAGCTTCTTGGAATGCGTCCGTCCCCAGCAGGTCTTTGCCCACCTGTCCGGTGATGGCCACGACGGGAACGCTATCCATGTTGGCGTCCGCTAGGGGGGTGACCAAGTTGGTAGCCCCCGGTCCAGAGGTGGCACAGCACACCCCCACCTTCCCGGTGGCCTGGGCGTAACCGGTCGCGGCGTGGCCCGCGCCCTGCTCATGGCGAACTAGCGTGTGCTGCAGGCGTGTGGATTCATATAAGGCCTCATACAGTGGAAGAACAGCACCACCTGGAAGACCAAATACCACGTCAGTGCCCAATTCCTCGAGGGAACGCACGATCGCCTGGGCACCGTTAATTCGTTCCGGAGCACTAGCTTCGTTTTGCTGTGCCAGCATGGCCGGCGTGGGTCGCGAGCGTGAGGTGTCAGTCACGTGTCATTCGCTCCTTGGTTCGTGCCGCGGTGGACGGCAGTGGACTCTCTCCAAAGACGGACGCTTTCGCAGGGTTTCCAGGCAATGAAAAACGCCCCCGAAGTGGCTGGCTTGGTGACCAGTTTCGGGGGCGCCGTGGGTTCATCGAGCGACGAAGGAGCCTAGCTGGGTGAGCTAGTGGCGCCCCTCGGTAATTAGTACTCGATGAATCACTACGTTCGTCATAGTTATGAAATGTAGCCTAGGTCACGCCGGTTGTCAAACGCTTTGACCATTGCTTTCCCGATAGGTGATCGATCGTGTCTCACGTACTGGTCACTTCTCCCCCGCCGAGAGCTGTGATCTGACGATTAAAAGCATAGAGTGCAAAGAAAGATCACAGGCGGGATCGGTTCAATTCAATAACCCATTCGCTAGCGTGGATTGTTATGCAGACGAGGTTTTACTTGATCCAGTTGTGGTCATGGATCGTGCACGTCGGTCTTCCCGTGTCCGCGCTCCTGATCATCGCCATTCTTATTCCGCGCCTCGGGCGCCTCACGGTGCGAATGTTCACTCGACGGCTGGACGAGTCCGAGGAGGCCACAAAATCAAAGTTGGCCCTCATCGGCGCCCTGGTCTACGTGTTCGAGGCCGTTCTTTTCTTCATCATCACAATCAGAGCTCTCACGCTGTTTGGGGTCCCGGCTACCAGCGCTGCAATCCCCGCCACCGTGGTCTCGGCCGCCATCGGCTTCGGCGCGCAGAAGGTCATCGGCGATTTCCTTGCCGGGTTCTTCATCATCTCCGAACGTCAATTCGGTGTGGGCGACTTTGTGAGCTTCGACGGCACCACCAACACGGTGGCCGGAACGGTAGTGAAGCTGACACTGCGCGCTACTCAGGTTCGTACCCCAGCCGGTGAGGTCGTCACGGTGCCCAACGGTTCAGCAGGCGTGATTACCAACTATTCGCAGGAATGGGCTCGCGCACTTGTGGACATTTCCATCCCACTTCGTGCGCACGAATCCGTTGCTGACCTCACCAAGGCAGTGGAGGGCGCTGCCAAGAACGCGATTTCCGAAAGTGATGACCCGGCGATCTCCAAGGATGTCACCGGCTCCCTCGACGTTTTGCCCGCCATGGATGTCGTGCAACCCACGGCTGCCGGCAACCCATGGGCCGTGACGTTCCGCGTCATTGTCGAGGTCTCCCCTGCCCGGCAGTGGGCCGTGGAACGCGCCATCCGCGCTGCCATCATCAACGAATTCTGGGATCGCTGGCACGAGAATCCAGACACGCTAGGCGCCATCTTGGATAGCGCCACCGAACCAACGTCGGACCGGAACCAAAATATCGGACAAAGCGCCCCCGGTTCTGCCGGAGCCCGAGCAGTTGCCGCCGACGGCGATCGTGCTGGCGACCAGCCCACCGAGGTGTTCGACTCACATGGCCACAATGCGCTATCCCCGCGCAACACCTCCACCGCGCACGACGGAGACAACGCGGACGACGGAGACACCGAAGACACAGTCGAACTTGCCTCCGCGAACTCGGGCCACAAGGACGACGGCCCGGGGCATCCTTCCACCTCCACCGCCGACAAGGTGGAGACCAAGGACATTCTCGACGAAGCACTGGAGAAGCCCGAGCTGAACTACGAGCAACGCGTTTTGCAGTGGCTCAGCTTCGGCGGCCGGGTCCGGGTTTCCACGACCTTGCTTTTCCTCGCGCTGCTCATCATCGGCAGCCTCGCTCTAATGAGTTCCAACCCCGACCAGGCAGAAGCGGGCTGGCTTGCCCCCGATCGCCTCAAGGCCAAGGTGAGCTCATCTGCCCCCGAACCGTCTTCCAGCCCATCGACCACCGAAAAGTCGGAGACCCCAACCTCCACCGAGCCCACCACCTCGGAAGATGCGGACAACTCTGGCTCCACCAACGTCAGCAGCACAGCACCCCGCGGTGGCAACTCCAGCACCTCCGGATCCGGCGGTCAGCGCAATGGCTCCACGGCGGAGCCGAACTCCAATAGCGGCGGATCGCAGACCGATACGACTGCAGGTAACGACTCGCAATCCAACGACAACGGGGCGGCGTCCACCTCCTCCCCTTCAACCCAGCCCAACGCAGGGGGCACGACGAGCACCGCAACCCCCTAGCAAGCTCGCGGGGTGACGCTCTGCGGTGCCAGTCTGCCTCTGCAACACGTGACCTGATTAAATGGCACACATGAGCTCACCCGCACGGATGTCCAACGAAAGCAACGGCGATCCACGACGCAACATCGAGCCAGCGAGCTTTCGCCCCAGCAAGCAGCACATCCTCGCTGCCGCGGTGATGTTCCTGATGTGCCTGATGTTCACAGGTCACAAGGTGGAATACCTCTTCTGGGTTCCCCTCCTCCCTCTCGTTTTCATCCTGTGGACCCTGCGCGCGCGAACGGATATCACCGCGCAGGGTATCTCCGCGAAGTATCTTTTCCGCAAGAGCTCTCGCCTGTCATGGGAGGATTTCACGGGGATTCGCTTCGCGAAGTCAGGAAAGGCCTTCGCCGCCGACACCCACGATCGGCAGTTTTACCTGCCCGGAGTGAGCTTTAACTCGCTAATCACCCTCAGTGAGAAGACTCACGGCCTCATCCCAGACCCGGTGACCCCGGCACGGAGGAGCGCCGACGAAAAGGTCCAGGTGGTCCACAAGGACGGCTATGCCGTGCTCATGGACACCGAGGAGTATTCCGAATACGAAAAGCAGCGCCGAGCCGAACATGCGGAACGCTCGACGAACGCTGCCACTGACAGAGAAGAGTGAGAGAGAGCCATGCCCACGATCCCATTGAGGTCCTCGGTCACCACCCAGGGTCGCAACGCCGCAGGCGCCCGTTCTCTGTGGCGCGCCACGGGGATGACCGATGAAGATTTTTCCAAGCCCATCATCGCCATCGCGAATTCCTATACCCAGTTCGTGCCGGGGCACGTCCACCTGAAGGACGTCGGGGATATCGTCGCCGAGGCAGTGCGCGAGGCCGGGGGTGTTCCGCGCGAGTTCAACACCATCGCCGTGGACGATGGCATTGCCATGGGTCACGCGGGGATGCTGTACTCACTGCCGTCTCGAGAGGTGATTTCGGACGCCGTTGAGTACATGGTGAACGGTCACGCCGCGGACGCTCTGGTGTGTATCTCTAACTGCGACAAGATCACCCCGGGCATGCTGAATGCGGCCATGCGGCTGAATATCCCAGTCGTATTCGTATCCGGTGGGCCGATGGAAGCTGGCAAGGCAGTTGCAGTAGACGGGGTGGTGCAGGCGCCCACGGATCTCATCGCCGCCATCTCCGCCTCGGCCAATGACAAGGTGGATGCGCAGGGGCTGCTGGATGTCGAAAGCGCAGCCTGCCCCACCTGCGGTTCCTGCTCAGGCATGTTCACCGCCAACTCCATGAACTGCCTCACGGAGGCGCTGGGGCTATCCCTGCCTGGAAATGGATCCACCCTGGCCACCCACGAGTTCCGCCGTTCACTGTTTTCCAAGGCGGGCTCGACCATCGTCGAGCTGTGTAATCGCTATTACGGCGATGGCGACGACTCTGTTCTCCCCCGCAGCATCGCCACTCGCGAGGCCTTCCAAAACGCCATGGCTTTGGACATGGCGATGGGCGGGTCTACCAACACCGTTTTGCACATTCTGGCCGCTGCCCAAGAGGGCGAGGTGGACTTCACGCTGGAGGACATCGATACGCTGTCTCGGCAGGTGCCGTGCCTGTCGAAGGTCTCGCCGAACTCCGATTTTCACATGGAAGACGTGCACCGCGCAGGTGGCATCCCCGCTATCCTCGGTGAGCTGTGGCGCGGTGGGAAACTGAACGAGGGCGTGCGTGCAGTGCACGCCGAGAAGCTGGCTGACTGGCTGCAGGAATGGGACATCCGCGGCGACAGCCCCAGCGAGGAAGCGGTGGAGCTCTTTCACGCAGCCCCGGGCGGGGTGCGAACCACTGAACCTTTCTCCACATCCAATCGCTGGTCATCTCTGGATAAAGATGCTGCCGAGGGCTGCATCCGCGACGTGGATAACGCCTACACCGCCGACGGCGGATTGGTGGTGCTGCGCGGCAACCTGGCCGAGGACGGTGCTGTCATTAAGGCAGCGGGCATCCCGGAGGATGTTTGGCGCTTCACTGGACCAGCCCGCGTGGTCGAGTCTCAAGAAGACGCCGTCCGCGTGATCCTGGATAAGAAGGTGCAGGAAGGCGAGGTGATCGTGGTTCGCTACGAAGGACCCGCCGGCGGACCGGGAATGCAGGAAATGCTGCACCCCACGGCCTTCCTCAAAGGCGCTGGGCTTGGCAAGAAGTGTGCACTGATCACAGACGGTCGCTTTTCCGGCGGATCCTCTGGAATTTCTGTAGGCCACATCTCCCCCGAGGCTGCCGCGGGCGGCCTGATCGGGCTGGTCCAGGACGGCGACCCCATCGAGATCGACGTCTACGACCGCCGGCTGGAGCTCAAGGTCGATGATGAGGAGCTGTCACGGCGTCGTAACGAGATGGAACAATCCGAACGTCCGTGGCACCCCACCACTCGCAGTCGCACTGTGACCAAGGCACTGCGCGCTTATGCCTCCATGGCGACTTCCGCTGACAAGGGCGCGGTGCGCGAAGTTCGATAGCGTGGATGCTGTGAAAGATTCAGTCCACGGCAAAAGACCAACGAGGCTTTCGATTGACGCAAACGCCGTCATCGTTTTTCTCTTCGGATCTGTCACGGCCGTGACCTTGGCAGCTAATCATTCCAGTGTGTGGGCTGGCCTCGGGTTTTTGGTTTTCGCCCTTGTCCTATCTTTCGGTACACACTGGATCCGTCAGCAACAACAATAAATCGCCGCGTCATGTGAATGAGGATGTCACGGGCTCATCATGCCAGTGACTCCCGTGACATAATGGGGCCTCATGGCTCTACACGACACGGCGGCACAAGACCACACTCCCCCAACACATCGTGACCGCTCTCGAGGCGAGAGCTCCCCCGCAAACGGCATCCGCGTCCGCGACGCCCACCTGCGAAACCTCCGCCACGTAGATGTCGATCTTCCCCGCGATTGCCTCGTCGCCTTCACCGGAGTTTCCGGTTCCGGAAAGTCCTCCCTCGCCTTCGGCACACTGCACGGCGAGGCCCAGCGCCGGTACATGGAATCCATCGCCCCTTTCGCCCGCCGGCTCATCGGATCCGCGGTAGACCCGCAAGTAGGCAGCGTAGATGGCCTTCCCCCAACGGTTGCTCTCCAGCAATCTACGACTGCCGGCGGCGCCCGTTCCACTGTTGGGACCGTGTCCACGATGTCGAACACCGTTAGGCTGTTGTTCTCTCGCAGTGGCGACTATCCGGATGGCGTCCGAAAAAGAAACGGCGGTCGCCTGGACTCCGATTCCTTTTCACCCAACACAGCGGAAGGGATGTGCCCCACCTGCCAGGGCACGGGAACCGTGCACGAACCCACCGAGCAGACAATGGTGCCCAATCCCTCCCTGAGCATCGACGAGGGCGCGATCGCCGCGTGGCCAGGAGCCTGGCTGGGCAAAAACTTCCACGACATCGTGCAGACTCTCGGCTATCCCATGCATACCCCGTGGAAGGACATCCCCCAAAAGGACCGGGACTGGATCCTCTTCACCGAGGAGCAACCGGTAGTGACGGTGCACCCGCAACGCGGGGCGGACCAGATCCAGCGCACCTACGAGGGCACGTGGCGCAGCGTGGCGGTGTATCTTCGCCAAACTCTCAGTGAGACCGGCTCAGATTCCACCCGCCGACGGGTGCTGTCTTTCATGGAGGCCTCCCGCTGCCCGACGTGCGATGGGCGCCGCCTTAATTCGGACGCGTTGCAGGTGACGTGGCTTGGGTACGCCATCGATGAGCTGGGGCGACTGTCTCTCGAGGACGTGCTGGGTTTGACTGAGGAGCGAATGGAGCAGGTCAGCGGGCACGATGGCAGTTCGGAAGCCGAGCGGATGTTGCTGGAACAGCTGGTGCCCACGTGTCGGTCTGTGGTGGAGCTGGGGTTGGGACACCTGTCGTTGGACCGCGCGGCGACAACCCTGTCGGCTGGGGAGCTGCAGCGGCTTCGCCTGGCTTCCCTATTGCGATCCGGGCTCTTCGGCGTGGCCTACGTCTTGGACGAACCCACCGCCGGGTTGCATCCGGTCGAGCGGCAGGCCGTGGTGGAGCTGGTTCGCGACTTTATCCGCGCGGGCAACTCTGTCCTACTGGTCGAACACGACATGCACCTGGTGGCGCAGGCAGACTGGGCGGTGGACGTGGGCCCAGGGGCAGGTGAGGACGGCGGGGCTGTCCTGTGGTCCGGTCCGGTTGATCAGCTGCGCGAGGCAGGGCCAGAGTGCTCTGCCACGGCGCAGGCCCTGGCCCGAGGTCCACTGAGCTTAAAGGAGTCGCCGAGGGCGGGTTCGGGGAAATTGGAGCTCCGGAAACTATCAGCACGCACCCTCAAAAACGTGGACGTGGACATCCCGTTGGGCGCCCTGACGTGTGTCGCGGGCGTATCCGGTTCCGGGAAGACCACCTTGCTCGCAGCCGTGAATAACCATGTCGTGGAACAAGACAAACTAAAGCTCGTCGAGATCACGCAGAAGCCTATCGGCCGTACCCGACGCTCCACCTTGGCCACCTACACCGGGCTCTTCGACCACGTGCGGAAGCTGTTCGCTGCAACGCCTGCAGCGAAGGAACGCGGCTGGGGCGTGTCCCGGTTTTCCTACAACAATGCCCAGGGCCGCTGCGCCACCTGCCATGGCGAGGGCTCCATCGAGGTGGAGCTCGTGTTCCTGCCCGGTAGCTCCACCACCTGCCCCGAGTGCCACGGCGCTAGATATAACCCGGAAACCCTGGAGGTCACTTGGGAGGGCCTGACCATCGCGCAGATCCTCGACCTCACGGTCGCCCAGGCACGCGAGGTCTTCGAGGGGACGGAGGTGGTGGATCGCGCTCTCCGCGCACTGGAAGCGATCGGGTTGGGCTATCTCCGTCTCGGCCAGGGCTCGCCTGAGCTTTCCGGGGGCGAAGCGCAGCGCATCAAGTTGGCTACCGAATTGCAGCGGGCTCGCCGCGGCCGCACGGTGTACCTGATGGACGAGCCCACCACTGGGCTGCATCCCGCTGATATCGAACGGCTCCTCAGCGAGCTCAATCGGTTGGTCGATGACGGAGACACAGTCGTCGTCGTTGAGCATGACATGTCAGTGGCCGCCGGCGCCGACTTCGTCGTGGAAATGGGTCCAGGTGCCGGCGCCAATGGCGGTGAGATCATCGCGCACGGCACGCCATCGCAGGTTTCCACAGCTGACACGCCCACCGGACGTACTCTCGCTGACCGCGCAGCTCAGGTCTAGCCCCGCACCGAAACTTGTTTGCCTAGACCTCCTAGTCGTCTGGCACCCCAAGCCTCTGGACAATTCAGTGCGGCGCCAGACCGCCACGCTGACCAGCTTGGCCAGAAGGCACCTACTGTAGCTCCAGTGCGGCTGCCGCATGGATCGCGTCCCCGAGCTTCTCCAGCACGCTCGACCCGATGCGCCAGTGCTGCCAGTACAGTCCTACCTCCAGTTCGAAATCACTGAGCAGCACCACATGCCCAGAGTCCAACAGCCCCCGCGCGGTGACCTTCGGCAACATCGCCCACCCCATCCCAGCCACCACCGCCTGGTTGAAGGCATCGAAGGCTGGAATGTGGGTCTCCACCCGCGAACTCGATGGCGCGTACCTTCCCAGCTCCGCTTCCAACAGTTCCTTTTCCATCCTGTCCTTCGCGCCGAAGCGCACTGTGGGAAAATCTGCCCAGCCCCACGTCCCCTCGCGAAAGCCCGCGGCGAGGGTGGGCGCAGCCACCGGCACGTACGTCAGCGCACCCAGGTATTCGCTCTGACATCCCGGCACGGGCGCCGCTTCCGTCGTGATCGCTCCAACGCAGTCGCCGCGGCGCAGCATTTCGTGCGAGTGCCTTTCGTCCTCCACAGCGATCCGCAGTCCCGCTGAGAGTTGAGCGTTGGCGTCCTTAAATATCCGGGGGAACCAGGTCCCCAGCGAGTCGGCGTTGACCACAATCGGCAGCGGAACGGTCGCCGATCGCCCGCTGAGTTCAGCCGTCGCCTCCGCCACCAGAAGGCGCTGCCGGCGGGCGGTTTGCACCAAAATCTCCCCTGCCTCTGTGGCGACTGGTGGCGAGGTGCGACGCACGAGCACCCGTCCAGCGGCTCCCTCCAATGATTTGATGCGCTGGCTCACCGCCGAGGCGCTGATGCCCAGGCTCGCAGCGGCGCCGTCAAAGCTGCCGTGATCGATCACGGCCAAGAGTGTGTCCAGGTGCCTCAGTTCCATGAAGCAATTCTAAAGCAAATGAAGAATCATTAGATTGCCTTCAAAATCGCAGCTCCCTAACCTGAAGGCCATGGAAAACGTGGGGAGTGCACTGGTTCAGGGATTCACGCTGTGGATCGCCCTCGTGGCGACAATCGGACCGCAAAATGCCCTGATCATCAAACAGGGATTGCGCCGCCATGCGGTGGGCGCTGTGCTTGCCGTGTGCATTGTCAGCGATCTCTTCTTCATCTTCGGCGGCACCCTGGGGGTCGGCTTTGTAGTCGACCGCATGCCCTGGCTGTTGGAGATCCTCAAGTGGGGCGGGGCCCTGTATCTAGTGGGGTACGGTCTGATGAGCCTTCGGGACGCCATCCGCCCCAAGGGGATGACCAAAGACGAGATCGAAAGCTCTGACGGTCCCGCTGGTGAGGCACAACTGCGATACCGGGATGAGCTCAACGACAATGGAACCGGTGGCGTGGCGCTCATGGAAAAGCCGCTACAGGAAAAGCGGCGCGTGCGCAGTCTGCGAGGACCAGTGCTGGCAGCCATCGCGATGACCTGGATCAATCCCAGCGCCTACCTGGACGGGTTCGTGATGCTGGGAAGCGTGGCCAACCAGTACGGCGAGCAAAAGTGGTTCTTTGCCTTGGGCGCGCTATTCGCAACGTTGGTCTGGTTCCCCGCCATTGGATATGGCGCTCAGCGGCTGGCCGGCCCCCTTTCCCAGCCCAAGGTGTGGAAGTGGATCAACCTCGGCATTGCCGCGATGATGTTCTTCCTCGCAGTGAAGCTGCTGACCACGATTTAGCCGCTGCGTCACGCCTAAGGTCGTGGGTTAGTTGAGCGGGTTACCTCCGCCCACGACCAACCACAGGCCCACCAGACCTGCAATGGCCAGCACCGCGAAGATCCATGAGGACGCCCGCGGGCGGGTGGCCCAGGAGCGACCGCGATCCGCAGACAGTCGGCCCGGGCCGGTGAAGATAAGGACGAGCTGCACCAGCGCGTGCATCGCCCACATGTACACCACTGGATTCATGGCGTAGGGCCACATCGAGCCCTGGTAGGTGGACAGGTAGTGGAAAGCCAAGAAGCCGGTGACGATGAATCCGATGGCCGCACCGAGCGGTGCCAGCAGACCGAGAATCAGCAGGCCACCAGCCACGACCTCACCGACGGGGATGCCAATGGCCAACCAGTCGTGCATGGCGTATTCGCTCAAGCGGGACTCGAGGTTATTCATGCCGCCGTCGCCACCGAAGGCGAAGAGGGTCTGCAGGCCGTGGACCAGCAGCAGCGCTCCCACGACAACACGCAAGATCAGCAGTCCGAAGTCCAGCGTGCCACGACCGTTGTGCACGGCCTGATCAGTGGTCACACGCGGATCCCGTGTAGCTGTGGCCTGGGGATCGGCCGAGGGCGCCGGGTTTTCCGCCAGAGATACCTGGGGGTCCGTGTCCTCTGGATTCTGGACGCCACCGCGTGGCTCCACTCCCCGATCGTCCTGCACTTCCGGGATCGGCGCCACGGTGGTGGGAGCCTCCGCGCGCGCTGGGGAGTCCATGCGCATCACTTCAGTCTGTGCATCGGACTGTGGTTCAGCGGGCATCTCCTCGCGCGAGGGCGCTTCGGTTGCGCGGGAGCCGCGGCGTTTGGTTTCTTTCGGGGATTCCTTCGGGGCCTCGATGCGCTGCGGGCGGGCGCGGCCCGCCCAGTCATACACGTCCGTGTGCGGAGCGCGTTCGCCAGAGCGCGCTGCAGGCCTGTCGGCGGGACGCTCTGCCGCCTTTTGAGCCGTCCACTCCGTGGTGCCCGGATCGCTCTCGGCGGGCTGTGCCTGGTTATTTGACTGGTCAGTCAACTTCTCGGCGTGTGTTTCGCTGGCTCGCCGAAGCACACGGGGCTCGTGCTGCTCGCGTTGCTCGGGCTGTTCAGTAGGCGTCGATTCCGTTCCTGGTTTGGCTGTTTGCTCCGCCTCGCGCCGGTACACGGGCACGTCCACATCGTCGAAGGGCTCATCATTGCGGCTGAAGAGCCCCTTCTTCGGCTTCTTCGGCTGGGATGGATTATTCGCTGATGTACTCACGATCCCAACAGTAGGGTGGCATACACCCGGATACGGGGATGCCCTTCGGCATGTCGAAACCTGAAGCAAGTCTCGACATCCCGAAGGGCGTTACTGCATGGCGTCCCTAAGAACCCAGGACTAGGACCCCAAGAGATTGCGCGCGCCGGCGCTTCCCTGTGGGAGCTCCTGTGGCGCGCCTGCGGGAGCGGGTGGGACGACGTTCGGCGTGCTGATGTCGTTCCCTGCAGGGATCGAACCACAGCTGCTCGGCGCTGGGCGGCCAGCGAAACGATCCTTCATCCACTGGCTCACACCCGGGAACCACCGGGTGAAGGCGACGGTGTGCGGGAGGAACGGGTATTCCTCGTAGTGAACGGGCACCCCAGCCTGGCAGTACTTGTTAGCCAAGTCCTGAACATCGCCGGTGACCATGATGCCGTCGCCGGTACCCCACTGCTTGTGGGGCATCGTGCCATCGATGACACCGTTGTTGGCCTCGCCGAAGAAGAACGGGACGGTAGGCATGGGAGCCTCGCCAAGGTTCGTCTTCTTCACGACATCTACCAGCTCCGGGATGGATGCCGGGTCGCGATATTCCGGCTTGACCAGGGAGGCCCACGTCACGCCGCCATAGGAGCCCGTGATCTCGGAGATGGATGCGTGGGCGAGCTTCTGGAACATCGACCGGCCGTAATCGGAGAGGTACTTGTCGAAGTCCAAGTTGTAGGCGCGGGCGAGGCCGATGACGGTCATGGGGACGACCCCAGCCCAGTTCATGGAACCGTTGGCATATTCCAGGTTGTGAAGCGGGTTGACCAGCAGGCCACCGGTCGCCACTCCAACGATCTTGTCGTTGATTTCGGGGGCATATTCCGGAGCCATCTGTGCGGCCCAGTTGGAGGCGATAGCCCCGCCCGAATACCCCATCATGCCGACCTTGGCGTTGTCGCCCAGACCGGTGTCGGGCTCAGCCAGCGAGGCGCGGATACCGTCCAAGGTCGTGGTGCCGTATTCCGGACCGGCAGCGAAGTTCGCGTTCTGGCCTTCGATATCTGTGACGGCCACGGTGGTGCCCTGCGCGAGGGAATCCAGCAGCAGCGCAGATTCCGCGCTAGCGACCACAGTGCCCAGCGCTACGTCGCCCTGGATGGCGCGGGAGGGGCTATGCGCCGGATCCAGCGAATCGTAGACGGAGTGGAAGGAAACCAGGTTGCCGTTCTGCTTCACCAGCGGCTTGACCACTGAGGTGATGCCAAACGTTGGGTTGCCCTGCGCATCGGTCGTGCGGAATTTGATCTGGACCACGTCGACCGGAGCTGACAGCCCCAGAGCGTGATACGGAAGGTGCCGCTTTGCGATGACCTCGCCGGGCTTAAAGCCAGAGAGGTCAGCGGTGTTCTCAAAGAAGCCGCTGTCGTCGCGGGTCATGGATGAGCCACCCAATGGGGCGCCGGGGTGAGGACCATTGAGATCAGAACCGGGGATGGGCTGAGCGTTGGCAACCGGGGTGAGCACACTGACGCCCATAAGGACTGGCGCGCACGTCGCGGCCGCCAATTGAAAAATCTTTTTCCGCACGAGGAAAGTCCTGTCTATGCTGCGAAGTCTGAAAACCGTACAGATATAGCTATACGGCAATATGCATCATATTTTCAGACAAAAGTAATGTGGCGCTCAGCCTGCCGCATCGCGGATCAGACGCCACACATGGCTATATCCTGGACTTTTCCCAAAGCCTTCCCACCGAAAAGGTGCTTAGCAGTGCACCTATTCGGGGGGAATGCTTGGAATGCGGAACCTCTACTATCCCAGCTTCTTGGCTATCAGCTGGTTGACCTGACCCGGGTCAGCCTTACCCTTCGTTGCCTTCATCACTGCCCCCACGATGGCACCGGTCACCTTCTTGTTTCCAGCCCGATACTTCTCCACAATATCGGGGTTTGCAGCCAGCGCATCGTCCACGGCTGCCTCGATGGCGCCGTCATCGCGCACGACTTCGAGGCCACGCTTCTCCACGACCTCATCGACATCGCCCTCGCCCTCGAGCACGCCGTCCACTGCCTTTCGAGCCAGCTTGTTCGTCAGCTTGCCCTCCTTCACCAAGGCAGCCACCCGCGCGACCTGCTGTGGGGAAATGTTCAGATTATCCAGTTCCACACCGGCTTCATTCGCCTTCTGGGCCAAGTAGGCAACCCACCATGAGCGTGCTTCCGACGGGGTAGCTCCGGCCTCCACCGTGTCCACGATGACATCCAGGGCACCTGCGTTGACCAGGTCGCGCATCTCTTCGTCCTTCAGGCCCCACTCTTCCTGAATGCGCGCGCGACGGATCCACGGCATCTCTGGCAGGGTTGCGCGGATCTCCTCGACCCATTCCTCCGGCGCCAAGACCGGGGGCAGGTCCGGGTCATTGAAGTAGCGGTAATCCGCCATCGTTTCTTTGGGACGCC
Source organism: Corynebacterium falsenii (assembly GCA_001054945.1). Classification (GTDB taxonomy): domain Bacteria; phylum Actinomycetota; class Actinomycetes; order Mycobacteriales; family Mycobacteriaceae; genus Corynebacterium; species Corynebacterium falsenii_A. The sequence continues at coordinate 418,389 of JVKJ01000005.1, forward strand.
CCTTCGACGTGGTGCCGTCCGTCTCCTGATAGTGGCGCGTCTCTTGGACGATCTCGACATCATTGACCAGACATGCGGCTTGGCGCTGCATCTCGAAGCGCACCGCTTGTTCCACGGACTTCAGGGAATTGATGTTCTTCGTCTCGGTCCGGGTACCAAACTCGGTCGCGTCCTTGTCGCGCAGGGAGAGATTGGAATCCACGCGCATGGAACCCTGATCCATGCGAGCATCAGACACGCCCAATGCCTTGACCAAGTCGCGAAGGGCAGACACGTATGCCTTGGCCACTTCCGGAGCCCGTTCGCCGGCGCCCTCAATCGGCTTGGTGACAATCTCGATCAATGGCACGCCCGCGCGGTTGCAATCCACCAGAGAGGTCGTCGCTCCATGGATTCGGCCATCGGCACCGCCCAGGTGGGTCAGCTTGCCCGTGTCTTCCTCCATGTGAGCGCGCTCGATCTCAACGCGCCATTCCGTGCCGTCCTCCAGCACCACATCGAGGTAGCCGTCGTGGGCAATCGGCTCATCGTACTGGCTGATCTGGTAGTTCTTCGGCTGGTCCGGGTAAAAGTAATTCTTGCGGGCGAAGCGGGAGTAGGGGGCGATCTCACAGTTCAACGCCAGGCCGATCTTGATGGCCCATTCCACCCCCTGCTTGTTCACCACCGGCAGTCCTCCCGGCAAGCCCAGGCTGCACGGGTCAACATTCGTGTTCGGGGCGTCTCCAAACTCTGCGGACGAAGCGGAAAACATCTTCGTCTTCGTCGCTAGCTCGACGTGCACTTCCATACCCATGACCGGGTCGAAGCGCTCCAACACGTCATCAAAATCCATTACGTCATCTGAGTAGTCGTACACCGGGGCAGTCATGGCCAACAGTCTAATGGGAGCCCGCTGCGAGCGCCCATGTACCCCCTCGCTACCCCAGCATGGATTTCGCCGTCGCATAGCGACGTTCCGGTACCCGCTTGAGCTCACCGACGGCCTCATCGAAACCGATCAGCTCGATGTGGCCATCCTGCAACGCAGTGACGGTTCCGAACTGCTCATTCATCGCCGCCTTGGCGGCGTTCACACCGAATCGGGTGGCGAGCACACGGTCGAAGGCTGTCGGGGTGCCGCCGCGTTGAATATGCCCCAACACCGTGGATCGCACATCGATCTCCATCCGAGCTTCGATCTCTTTCGCGATCTTGTGGGACATGCCCTGAAGCTTGACGTGACCAAACTGGTCGACCTCTTCTTTCTCCTGAGGCATGGTCCCCTCTTTCGGCACTGCGCCTTCAGCGACCACGATGATCCCGTACTTCTCCCCCAGCTGGAATCTCCGCTCCATCTTGCGGCACACCTCCGAGATGTCGAAGGGCTCCTCGGGAATCAAAATGTCGTGCGCCCCGCCAGCCATTCCCGCGTGCAGCGCAATCCACCCCACGTGCCGCCCCATGACCTCGACGATCATGACCCGGTCATGAGATTCGGCGGTCGTGTGCAGTCGATCGATGGCGTCGGTGGCCACCGCTACTGCGGTATCGAACCCGAATGTGTATTCGGTGCCGTTGACGTCGTTGTCAATTGTTTTAGGGACGCCAACGACTGGCACGCCGTTGTCATGCAAGAACTTGGCGCCCTTGAGGGTCCCCTCGCCGCCAATGGGGATCAGTGCGTCGATCTCCGCATCTGCGAGGTTGGCCTTGACCTGCTCAATTCCAGCCTTGAATTTGTCAGGGTGCAGCCGACCCGTTCCTAAGATGGTGCCGCCCCGGCGCAAGATCCGGTCGATGAATGCATCGTCATACAGCTGTACGCGACGATCTTCCAACAGGCCCTGCCACCCGTCCTCAAACCCCACCACCGTGGAGCCATTGCCCGCGGCGGTTCGCACGACGGCTCGAATGACGGCGTTCAGCCCTGGGCAATCTCCACCACTGGTCAAGGTTGCGATACGCATGGGTCAAAGCTTAGCCCGACCATGGCGAGCCTGCCATGCAGCTACCGCACCGATAACCAGGACGATGACGGCTGGGATCAGTGCCTCACCGAACGCCGACGCACTGCCGTTCGTTGCCACCACGCGGGATTGCATCACAGCGCCGATGACGGCGGATCCGGTCACGGCGCCCAGCTGGCGCATCGTGTTGTATGCACCAGAGCCCGCGCCTGCCTGCCGGGCTGGGAGGTCGCGCAGGGTCATGGTCGAATTGGGCGTCCACACCCCGGAGTGCCCCAGTCCCATCACAACCATGGGGACGAAAATCCACGCGAGCCCCACTCCGGGCCGCATCACGACAACCAGGAGAGCAATGGCGGTCGCCATGGTAAGGAATCCGATGGTGGCCACCGGGCGCGGATCGATGCGATCCACCAGTCGCCCGACGAAGGGTGCGAGAACGGTGGAAATGATGGAGGTGGGCACCATGACCATGCCGGAGGCGAGGGCGCTCATGCCGTGAACTTCTTGCAAGAAGATCATGATTGGCAAGTTCATTCCCGCCGAGGTAAAGCCCATGGCGACGATTCCGATGTTGCCGTAGCTGAAGTCCCGGTGGTTGAACAGCTCCAAGGGAAGCAATGGTTCATTGCCGCTCCCGGAGAGGTGCTTCTGGCGGCGCAGGAAAAGGTAAGTGATGATCGCGCCGGCCGCGAGCATCACCCAGATCCACCACGCCCAGTGCGCCGATTCGCCCTGCAGAATTGCGAAAACAAACGCAAACATGGCGAGCATGGACAGGATCATCGACTGTCCGTCGATCGGCCGAGGTAGTGGCTTAAAGCGCGGAACCCACGCGGCCACCGTGATCACAGAAATGATTCCGATCGGGATGTTGACGAAGAAGATCCACTGCCAACTCCACAACGTCGTAATCACCCCACCTGCAACCGGTCCGGACATGGTGGACAGCCCGGCGGTCGCTCCCCAAATGCCCAAGGCTGCACCGCGCTTTTCACGAGGGAAGATTCGGTTAATCACACTCATCGTCTGCGGCGTGAGCAGTGCGGCACCAAGCCCCTGCAGCGCGCGGCTGATGATGAGCATCTCGATGGAGCTGGACAGGCCGCAGGCCAGGGACATGACTGTGAAGAGTGTCATGCCCGCGATATAGACATTCTTCGGACCATAACGGTCGCCCAACCGGCCGGTGACCAGCAGTGGGACGGCGAAGAACAAGAGATAAACGGACGTTACCCACACGACTTGGCTGTAACTGGCCTCGAGATCGTGCTGAAAGGCTGGTGTCGCTACAGCCACGATTGTTTGATCCAACAGGATCATGAAGAAACCGATGCACAAAGCAATCAGTGCTCGCCACGCCTCCCCTGCTGGCAATGGCATCTGCGGGTACGTCTTTTGTTTCAAATTAGTTTTCCTAACTGTTTTTTCACATCGGGCAATGATGCTTGGAACTCGGGCATGAGGTTCAGCTCTTCTAAACGATCCAACGGCCGCCACTCAAGATCGGCAGACTCTTCCGTGGGGTCCAGTTCCAAGGCACGAGAAGCACGCGCCAATACCGTCGTATATGTCCACTCCTTCACCGTGTGATCGGGAACTGCCCACCAATATGTCCCGCCGAGGCCGAAAATGGCATAGCCCTGGTGCTGCGGGTGGTGAATCGGCCTTTCGCGTAGGGCTTTCCGCACATCTCCGCCCGCGCCGAGCACGTCGCTGATCGGCTCCAAATATTTCAGGTCGTCCTCGGAGAAATTCTGGCGCCGCTCCACATGATCAATCGGCACCCGGCACGTCACCATGGTGTCCAATACCTCCAGGTCCGCACCACGAATCCCTGTTTCCTCCCAGGTCTCCCGGACAGCAGCCTGTTCAGGCGTCTCGCCCCCGTCAATCGCTCCGCCAGGCAAAGCCCACGTTCCGCCGCGATTAGTCCAGGTGGCGCGATGCTGCATCAGCACCAGCGGGGACAAGGGCGAATCTGCCCCTTCCGTTGTGAAGAGGAACAGTCCCGCTGCGCCGAGTGTTCCCCAGCGCCGAGAACCATCTTCTCCTATTGCAAATCCATCCCCTGAAGTGGTCATGCAGTACAGCCTACGCTGAAAGCCCGCCACCAAACCCCGGCGGGCGCCTGAGTACTCTAGCGTTTCGCGCTACGTGGCGCTAGGCACGCCCTGCTTCAAAAGCAGCCCCCACCCGGTACAAACGGTCGTCACCGTGCGCCGGCCCCATCAGCTGCAGGCCGGTCGGGAGGTTGGAGTCGCTGGCCAAGCCACCTGGCACGGACATGCCACAGACCCCGGCCAAATTCAACGGAAGGGTGAACAGATCGAACATGTACATCGCCAGCGGATCCTCCGCCTTCTCGCCCAGCTTGAACGCCGTAGACGGGGTCGTGGGCGCAGCGATGACATCGACCTTGTCATACGCTGCTGCGAAGTCCTGCGCGATCAAGTTGCGTACGCGCTGTGCCTGGAGGTAGTAGGCATCGTAGTACCCCACGGACAGAGCGTAAGTCCCCAGCATGATGCGGCGCTTCACCTCGGGTCCGAAGCCTGCCGCACGGGTCAAGCTCATGACCTCGTCGGCAGAATGGGTGCCGTCGTCGCCCTGGCGCTGGCCGTATCTCATCCCATCGAAGCGGGCGAGGTTTGAGCTCACCTCACACGGGAGGATCAGGTAGTAGGCATTCAGCGCGTGGTCAAAGTTGGGGCAATCGATCTCCACGAGCTCCGCCCCCTGGCTCTCCAGTTGGCTGAGATTGCTGCGATATGCCTCAAGAACGCCCGGTTGGAAGGCCTCGGGGCGCTCGAATTGCTTGATCACGCCAACCTTCGTGCCCTTCAGGTCGCCGTTGGCGCCGTCTCGAGCAGCCGCGACAACGTCAGGGATCTCTCGGCGGGACGACGTGGAATCGTTGGCGTCATGACCTGCGATGACCTGGTGCAACAGCGCTGTGTCCAGCACGGTCCGGGCAGTCGGCCCACCCTGGTCGAGGGAAGAGGCGCAAGCAACCAGTCCGTAGCGGGACACGGTACCGTACGTGGGCTTCACGCCCACGGTGTTCGTCAATGCAGCGGGCTGGCGGATCGAGCCGCCGGTATCCGTGCCGATAGCCAGCGGTGCCATCCCGGAAGCCAATGCTGCGGAGGAGCCACCACCCGATCCGCCTGGGGTCCGGTCCAGATCCCATGGGTTGCGGGTCGGCCCATATGCAGAGTTTTCCGTTGAGGAGCCCATGGCGAACTCGTCCATGTTGGTCTTCCCCAGGATCGGGATCCCTGCGGCGCGCAGGCGCATGGTCACCGTGGCGTCATAAGGGCTGCGGTACCCCTCCAGCATCTTCGAGGCGCAGGTCGTGGGCGCATCGGTCGTGGTAAAGACATCCTTCAGCGCAAGGGGGACGCCAGCCAAGGCGCTCGTGGGCTCAACCCCGGCGGCCAGCGCTTCGTCCACGTTCGTCGCCGCGGCGATGGCTTCATCGGCCCCGACGTGCAAAAAGGCATTAATCTTCCCGTCGATCTCGCCAATGCGGTCCAAATGCGCCTGGGTCACTTCTACGGAGCTAATCTCCCGCGAGTGAATCTTTTCCACAAGTTCCGCGGCGGTCCAGGTGGTGTAGTCGTCGTCTGTGCGCTCGCCCACCGTCAAGCGTTCTGGTGCAGTCATAAGTGTCCTTGTGTCCCCTCGGTCAGTACTTGAGAATGTTGTTTTCCACCGCTGTCGGCCGCGACAGCTAGTCGCTGAGGATCTGCGGCACCTTGAACCGCTGGTCCTCGCTATCCGGGGCCTGGTCGAGTGCCTGCTCGGCGTCCAAGGTGGGGACGACCACATCTTCGCGCATCACTGACACCTCGCCGTCCACGTTTTGCGTCGGGTGGCTGAGGGGTTTGACATCGGAGGTGTCCACTTCCTGGATGGCAGCCACGTGATCGACAATCCCGTCGATCTGGGCGGCATATTCCGTCAGTTCGTCATCGGACAGCTGCAGGCGGGCTAGCTTAGCCAAGTGGGCTACATCGTCGCGGGAAATTTCAGACATGCCCCCACAATAGTCAAGCGATCCCGTCCCGTTGTGAGGAGGCCAGGGCTACACTATTTGCCATGTCCTTCCTGATGCGCGTGCGCCTTCCCGACGTTCCCGGCACCCTTGGCCTCTTGGCCGCAGCTCTGGGAGCGGTGGATGGCGACATCCGCGGAGTGGACATCGTGGCCCATGAAGTGGACGGCACCGTGGTCGATGACATCGTCGTCATCATCCCCTCGGGCCGCCTTCCCGATGCCCTGATCACCGCAGCCCAGGAGCTCGACGGAGTATTCGTTGACTCGATCCGCCCGTATTCCGGCACCATCGATCGGAGAGGGCAGGTCAAGATGTTGTCCGATGTGGCTACAAGGCGAGGCGATGGGCACGCCGCACTGGACAAGATGATGGAAACGCTCCCTCAGTCGATGACCGTCGGTTGGGCCATCGTGTTGGAGGACAACAATGGCGTGCGCCGCGTCACCGCCTCCACCGCGGCTCCGGAGGACAACGGCGAGACCTTAGACGTCACTCCTGTGACGGAAGCCCGCGTTCTCAACCCCGAGCGAGAGGGGTGGATCCCCGATTCCTGGAGTGTGTTGGAGACTGCCCTGGCGGCCACGCCCATTCAGGGAACGGATCTGCTCCTGGTCATTGGGCGCCCGGGTGGCCCCGATTTCTTGCTGGGTGAGGTCGAGCACCTTCGCCAGCTGGGCACCATTGTGGGCGCCTTCTTCAGCTAGCCTCAGCTATCCTCTGATAGTCCCAAGCACCACAGACCTCTCCAGGTCTGGTGGCGGCCCGCCCTGGTTGTCTCTCGCGCTGAGGTAGCCTTCCCCCGCTGCTACTTGGCTCCCTTGCCCGCTGGCGAGACGAAGAACTCATATGCTGGGCTATCACTCACATCGGAGCAGTGGTATCCCAGCTCTCCAAGGTGCCGGGAAAAGTCCTCGTCCCCAGCGACATTCTCAAAGCTCGCCAGCACACGCCCATAGTCCATGCCGAAGCTCCGGTAGTGGAACGTCGTGACGTTCCACTGCGTCCCCAGCACTGTCAGGAAGTGCTGCAGCGCGCCTGGGTGCTCGGGGAATTCGAAGGAGAACACACTCTCTGTGACTGACTCCATGGGCCGCCCGCCGACCATGTAGCGAACGTGTTCCTTCGCAACATCGTCATCAGACAAGTCCACGACCCCGTATCCCGCGTTGCGCAGGTCCTGGGCAATTTCGCGCCGCTCCCGTTCCCCTCCCTTCAGTTGGACGCCAACGAAAATGCGTGCCGGCTCTCCCTCAGCGCGCGAGTCCACACGGTAGCTGAACTCCGTCACCGCCCGTTGTCCAAGGACCTTGACGAAATCAAGGAAGCTCCCCTTCACTTCGGGGATGCTCACGCCGAAGATCGCTTCGCCGCCCTCGCCCAGCTCCGCTCGCTCGGAGACGTATCGCAACGAGTGGAAGTTGAGGTTGGCGCCGGAGAGTACGTGGACGAGGACTTCATCCTCGACGTCGTGCGCCACCACATATTTCTTCAAACCTGCCAGCGATACGGCGCCCGAGGGCTCGGCGATCGCACGTGTGTCATCGAAAATGTCTTTGACTGCCGCGCTGATTTCATCCGAAGACACGGTGATCACGGCGTCCAAAAATTCTTTGCAGAGGCGGAAGGTTTCGGACCCGATTTTCTTGACGGCGACCCCCTCCGCGAAAAGACTGACGTGTCCGAGTTCCACAGGCGCGCCGCCGTCGAGAGCGGCGGTGAGCCCCGCGGACTCCTCCGGTTCCACACCAATGACCTGGGTGGATGGGTTGAGCTGCTTCAACAACACGGCGACCCCGGCCGCGAGCCCGCCGCCTCCGACCGGGACGAATACACGGTCGACCTCGGGGCAGTCTTGGAAGATTTCCAACCCCACGGTTCCCTGACCGGCGATGACTGCTGGATCGTCGAATGGCGGGACGAAGACCATTCCGTCTTCTTCGGAGAGCTCCTGCGCCTTGGTCTTGGCCTCGTCGAAGTTAGCTCCGTGCAAGAGGACCTCGCCGCCGAATCCGCGGACGGCATTGACCTTGATATCTGGGGTGGCGCGAGGCATGACAATGATCGTGCGGATGCCGAGCTCACGGCCAGACAGTGCAACGCCCTGCGCGTGGTTGCCAGCCGAGGCGGTGACCACTCCCCTGCGTTGTTCCTGCTCATCGAGTTGCGCCATTCGATTGAATGCGCCGCGGATCTTGAAGCTGTGGACGGGCTGGAGGTCCTCGCGCTTCACAAGAATTCTGTTGTTCAAGCGCCGGGACAAAGCGTCCATGTCCCCCAAGGCCGTGTGAGAGGCGGCCTGATAGACCGGGGCGGACACGATATTGCGAAGGTAGTCAGCGGCGGAAGCAGGCATGTTTAGCCATGTTAATGCATGTCATCACCCGAACGGCGCAGGGAGTTCAAATCCGCTTGCGGGGTGGGCTGCAAGTGATCGGTCGCCGGGTTTTCCACGCTGGGGTATCGCAGGTCAACGCTGGAATCCTCGATGGTGGGGACATAGGGGTCCTTGCCATCGAGGACGCGGTAGACCTGGTCCTTGTCGATGGTCTTTGTCCAGGTACCCACCAGCAGAGTAGCCACAGAGTTGCCGGCGAAGTTCGTGAGCGCGCGCGCCTCGGACATGAAGCGATCCACGCCGACGATGATCCCCACGCCGTCGACCAGCTCAGGTCGGTGAGACTGAAGTCCAGCAGTGAGTGTGGCAATGCCCGCGCCAGAAACACCAGCGGCGCCCTTGGATGCGATGATCATGAACAACAACAGGCCGATTTGTTCGCCCATGTTCATGGGCATATTCATCGCATCGGACACGAAGATGGCGGACATGGTCAGGTAGATGGCCGTTCCATCCAAATTAAATGAGTAGCCGGTGGGAACGACGATGCCGACGGTGGCTTTGTCCACACCCAGGTGCTCCATCTTGCGCAGCAAGTTCGGCAGCGCAGATTCAGACGAGGAAGTAGCAAAGATCAGAAGGAACTCGCCGCCCAGGTACTTCAGCAGCTTGAAGATGTTGAAGCCCGTGAAAATCTTCAGCACTGACCCCAAGATGACGAAGATGAACAGCAGGCAGGTGATGTAGAAGGCCAACATGAGCAAGCCCAGTTGGAGCACGGCTCTGATGCCAGACTGGCCCACGGTGTTCGCGATGGCGCCGAAAGCGCCGATGGGTGCGAGCCAGAGGATCCAAGCCAGGAGCTTGAACATCAGCTTCTGCATCTGCGCTACAAAGTTCAGAATGGGCTCCCCTGCCTTGCCCATGGATTGAGTGGCGAAGCCCACGAGTAGGGCGATGAACAGGACTTGGAGGACCTGTTCCTTTTTGTCCGCACCGGTGAAGGCTCCGAAGAAGGAGGGCGGGACGATCTCATTGATGAATTTCTGGACAGCGCCCGGCTCTGCTTTGGCTGCCACCCCGGCGTGAAGCCCAGAGCCCGGCTGAATGAGGTTTCCCACCAGAAGCCCGATCGCCAGGGCAAACGTGGACATGGTGATGAAGTACACCAGGGCGATGCCGCCTGCCTTACCCACGGAAGCAGCACTGCGCACCGAGCCAATGCCCAACACGATGGTGCAGAAAATGATCGGGCCGACCAGCATGGTGATCAGCCGAATAAACGAATCTCCGAGGACCTTGAAGCTCTTGGCCAGATCAGGAGCGACCAGCCCGAAGATGATGCCGCCGATGACCGCTGCGATCACGGCGATGTAAAGCCAGTGGGTATTGTCCCGGCGAGGCTTCTTCCGTTCGGCAATCGCTGGCCCCGACGAGGAGCTCACAGGTGAGGACATGGGATTTTCCTTTACTCATTTCACGAGCATCTTCCGCCACGGGCAGAAGTGTGGATGGGCACTATCTTGCTGTGATCTTGCACACTTCACCCAGGATTCACCAAATTGGACCACAGGGAATCACCGTGGTCTCAGCGGCCACTCGGTATCGACCCGGACGTCCTTGCTCTTGTCATCGAAGTATTTCTGCAGGCTTGATTGGGCCTCGTAGTGCCATCGAGCCTGGGCGAGCATCAGCTCATCAGCGCTCATCGTCCCCAATTCGGGGTATTCCCGGCCGAGCTTCCAGGCCACCCGCGCTGCAGCGACGGAATCTGCTGTCGCCTCATGCGCCTTGGACAACTCAATGTTGTACGCGGCGCACACACTCTCCAGGGTGCGCTTACCTTTTCGGAAACGGTTCTTTGCGCGATCCACTACGTAGGGATCAAGGACCAGACCGTCCACAGAGAATGTGGGATCCAAGACCCGCAGAATGGTCAGGTCATAGGCTGCGTTGTACACAATCAACGTCGCCCCGTCGGCCCATCCATCGCGAATGCGCTGGATGGTCTCGCGAAGAACCTCATCATGCGGTCGCCCGTGTTCACGCGCGTACTCTGTCGTGATCCCGTGCACGTCAGAAGCCTCTTTGGGGATCTCGATCCCAGGGTCGGCGAGAAGTTCAACTTCATCGCGCTGACGGCCGTTAATCGTGACCAGCGCGCTGGTCACGATCTTTGCTTCGAAAGGATTGGTACCAGTGGTCTCCAGATCAAAGGAGAGCATGTGGGCTGAGTTGAAGTGTGGCGTCACAGGCATAGTCACACTCTATATTTCGACCCCGACACGCTTTCCAGGTCTGCGGGGCGTCGGCATTCTGAGCTGATTGGTTAGATCAGCATGTCATCAGACAGGCGATCAGAATTGTCCGGGACGAGGAACAGAGACTCGTCATCACCGAAGATGTAGGCATGTGCGTCGATGTCGTGGTTGTTGCGGGTCATGAACATGAGAAACCTCCTTGTAAATTGCCGAGCCCGAGGGGCGTGTTGCTACCCAACAACGTGGTGTTGCAGCTCAACAACGCGTCCGTGGGATCGCGCTCGGCTCGTGTCGCGTGCGAAACACACGCTATGACACTCCACTCCGACGGTTAAAGGCACGCGACCTGCAGAAAGTCGCAAACCACCCCAATTAAGTTCATATCTTTTTGACACCCCTCGCAGGTCAGCGCCCGACAAAATTTCCGAATATTTATATTGACCGGAGACACCCTCACCCCCGCTCCATCAGGCTCGCCACCTTTCCATGTGACTCACCCCACAAAAACGGCCCTACCAGCAGCGATACTTTCACATCTATTGCTGCTGTGAGGGCCGTCCATAGCCATTTTCAATACAACAGAACTGATCCCGCCGGGATCACTCCACTCGTTCCAGGATCACCACCGCGGTCGCCATCGCGCCGTCGTGGGACAAGCTCAGGTGCGCCCGCACTCCGCTCACTTCGCCCGGGAGGGTGGACGCCACCACCTGTCGCCACAGCTGCCCCGATACCCGCAATGCAGGCCGGCCCCAAGCGTCGGAACTCACCTCCACCTGGCCCCACGGAAACGTCGCAGGATCAACCACCGGCGGTTTCCCAGCCACTGCCGCGGACCATGCCTTGACGAAAGCCTCCTTCGCCGCCCACCGGGCCGCAAAATGTTGCCCTTCGTCGCCCGTTTCCCGAGCCCGCCGGGCCACGGCGCGGTGTTCGGCCGGGGAGAACGCGTTCCCAAACTGGGTGCCCGGGGCTGACATTTGCCGGGCAAATTCGGGAATGGCCACGAGGTCGGTGCCGATGCCCAGAATCATTCCCCGTACCTTCCGCCCCGGCCCAGCCGGGCGCTGTCATCTAGGAGCATCGCTGCCTCTTGTTCCTTTAAATCCTGCTCGCTGTCATCGCCGAACCTCCGATCCTCGATCCGCTCAAACAGCGGGCGATGCCCCAGCATCCCGGCCTGGCGATGCTTCGCACCGGCCACCAGTCGCCGTTGGGCGCGCTTGAGCCAATCCGCAGCGGCGTCCTGACCCCAACCCCGGGCGACCACTGCGAAGAAGGCGGCGGGGTGGACCAGCGCAACCACCGCGGAGACGTGCCCGAAGCCGAGCGATGTGAGCAGACCGGCTTTCACGGGTATCGGCACCTCGAGTGGTTCGCGCAGCCACACAAAGTGCTCGGCGGAGCGCATCTCGGGATCAACACAATCCAGCGAGCGGTTCGCGGGCACACGGTTCGTGCGAAACACATCGCACAGCCCGGCGGCTTGGAAAACCGCCGCGCCACCCTTGGCGTGCCCCGTCAGAGTCTTCTGCGAGATCACGAACATCGGGTTCCCGTCCTGTCGCCCCAAGGCCCGCGCCAACCTGGTGTGCAAATCCGACTCGTTCGGGTCATTGGCGTTGGTGGACGTGTCATGCTTACTGATAACGCGGATGTCATCCGGCTGCACGCCCAGCGAGTCCAAGCTGCGAGCGAGCCGAGACCGCTGCCCTCCCCGGCCCGCGGCGAGCGCCCCCAGCCCCGGCGCGGGGATTGACGTATGCGCGCCATCCGCATAGGACTGCGCGAAAGCGACCACACCGTATACCGGCAGGCCCAACTTCGCAGCGACCGAACCACGCGCCAGCAGCACCGTCCCGCCGCCTTGGGCTTCCACGAAGCCGCCGCGACGGCGATCGTTTGCCCGCGAATAGAAGCGTTCGTTAATGCCCTTGGCGGCCATCGCCGCGGAGTCAGCGGTCGCGTTCATGTTGGCGAAGCCGGTGATCGATTCGACCGAGATATCGTCGATGGCCCCGGCCACCACGAAGTCCGCTTTCTGGCAGGCGATCTTATCCATGGCTTCTTCGATGCTGACCGCCGCGGTCGCGCACGCTCCGACTGGGTGAATCATAGAGCCATAGCCGCCTACGAAAGCCTGCATGGTGTGGGCCGCGATGACATTGGGCAGGGTTTCCTGCAGGATGTCGCTGGGGATGTCCTCGCCGAGGAAGCGGTCGACAAATAGCTTCCGCATACTGGTCATGCCACCGAATCCGGTGCCCTGAGTCATAGCCACCTCCGTGGGGTGCACGGCTTGGAGGATTTCCGCGGGGGTAAATCCAGCCGAAAGGAACGCGTCCACCGTGGATACCAGGTTCCAGAGCGCCATCCGGTCCATGGATTCCACCATGTCCTGCGGGATGCCCCAGCGGGAGGGGTCGAAGTCGGTGGGGAACTGCCCACCAACCGCGCGGGCTAGTGTCGCTCGACGTGGCACCCGCGTGCGCGCCCCGGCCTTTCGGAGCACCAGCCACTCGCCTTCGCTGCTTTCGTTTCCACGGGCGCCCGGCGCGATGGCTTGGGTGAAGTCCGGGTCCTGCTGCACCATGGCTCGAGCTGCGTCGGCCGAGTCGACGGAGATTTCCACGTCGCGGTCCAGGAACACCTCTACGGACTGGGGACTGTGAGGGGCCGCGCCGCCAATGGGGTCCTCGTTGTGGATCGCTGCATCGGTCACAAAGGTACGCACGCCACAACGCGCCGCAACCTCGTCCCGGTAGCGATCGAAAATGTCCTCCTCCGCAACAATGGTGCCGTCCTGGTCGTACCACCCGGCCTTCGGGCTATCTTTCCAGGTCAACAAGCCCATCATCCACGCCAGTTCCAGTACGCCCGCCGCCGTGAGGTCGACGGAACCGTCGCTCTGGAGGCCGTATTCTGCTTCGAATCGGGTGCGACCGCTCCCCCACGCACCGACTTCGCCGAGCCCGACGATCACAACGGTGTCTTCCACGTCGGCGGTCACTGTGCCCCAGTCGTCCAAGGTGGGCTGGGTGGCGCGTGCCGGACTGGGCAGCGCCTGCACGGTGGCAGGCGATGCGGTGGGTTCGTCGGTCGCCGCGGTCGTGGAAGCCTGGGCTCGCAGGTCGGCCAAGTTGATGCCTTCCAGGCCGCCGGTCAGGTCGATCGTCAGCGGTTGCTGGTGTGCCCGGTGTCGGGCATCGTCGTTTGCGGACGCCACCAGCTCGACCGCGATCTCCTCCGGAGTCCACACGCGGATGCCAGCGCTTTCGGCTGCCGTGACCAATGGGTCGTTGCCGCCCATGAGGCCAGTCCCCGCGACCCAGCCGATACGCGGGTGAGCCAGCGTGACCCGTCGGCCCCACGGTTCCACTGACCACTTGTTGACGATCGCATCGAACGCCGCCTTGGTTTCGCCATAGGCCCCGTCGCCGCCGAACGTGCCGCGGTTGGGGCTTCCGGGCAGGACGACGTGCAGTTTGTGGTCAACATGAGTCTCGGATCCCAGCGCCGCCAGACTGGTGAGCGAACGCTCGACGCTCCACAACAGCAGCCGCGCCTGCATTTCCGCCTGAGCCCCTGCGTCTGTCATCGTGCCGGTCACTGAGGGCGCGGCGAACGGGAAATAGACATCCGGAATGTACGCCGGCTTGGTGACAGTGACCTCGCTGCCCACGGTGGTGGTCTGCTCCGAGCCGACCCATTCGATCAGGGCATCCACGTCACGGTATGAGGAGAGGTTGGCGGGCACGAGCCACAGGGCTGCACCGTGGCGGGCGTGGGTCCGGTAGAGCTGCTTGGCGTAGCTCAGCCGCTTCTCGTTGATTCTCGAGGCGGTAACGATGACCGTCGCTCCCTCACTTAACATCCGCGCGGCAATGCCTCCGGCGATGGATTTCGGGGCCACTCCGGTGATCACGACTACCTTGCCTGCAAACTCACCGGGTTCGCTGGTACGGGCTTGGTGAGCAATATCGCGGAACCGTGCCGCCAGCTCTGAGTTTTCGACCGTGCCGGCCCACCACTCGGCGTGGGCTGCGACCTCCTCGCCAGCACCTGTGAAGTTCGAGCGAACGTCGCTGCCTGCAGCCAGACGAGCGAGGTCCTCACGGGCAGTCGCCCAGCGGTCATCGATGAGCACGGCCTGGCGCGGGTCGAAGCTGGGGGTGACAGATGCCAGCCAACCTGAACCGAGCTCTGCTGACACGGCTTGGATCAACGCGTCTTCCTCGCCGTCGGCACTGTGATCACCAAAGCTCGATGCTTCGGGCTCGTCGACTCCGAGGGCGCGCAAGACGTGCCGGGCAGTCGTGGCCAACACACCGGACTCTCCAGTGACGGCGTTGGCGAAGTCCTCCAGGGCAGCAGAATCCACGGCAGTAGTTGCGCCGCCTCCGGCGGCCGGCTTGGCCACGGTGATTCCATGCTCGGCCGCGACCTGAGCAACTGCTTGGTCCAGGAGTTCCTTGACGGCAGTCTTATTCGCTACCTCCGCAGGCAGGGTAGCCAGATCTCCGCCGCGAGCAGAGGCACCGTCACGGGTGCTGAGCAACACCGCCGCCGTGACGTGATCGACCCAGCCATCGCCCAGACCCCAGTCGGAAGCCAGGTAGTCCCCGATGAAGGATTGCTTCACCCCAGCGGGACCGAACAGCTTGCGGATCCTGTCCTTGACCGCTTCTCCCAGCACCGGGCCGAACGCACGGTAATTGAAAGCTGCTGAGTTCACCGTCTCAGACAGGGCGTCCACGTCCGCTTCCGCAGCGCCCTCGACGCTGGAGACGCCGAGCTCTGCAGTCATGTCCATGAGGAGCTGATTCAATCGGGAGGAGACGCCATTGGTGAGCGTGTTGGTGGTGTCAGCCCCGCCAATCTGGTCCAGCCGGACCTTGGTGGAGAAGGCCAGCAGTGTCTTGATGGCATCCGAAGCGCGATACGGCAGATCTGGGGTGTCAGCCCCGGCGGATCTGGGTGAATCTGTCAGAGCTGACTGTACTGAAGAAGCAGAAGGAGCAGAAATGACCGAAGTGGAAGCGTCGGGCTCGACCGACGATGACGAAGGTGCCTCGATTTCTGCACTGGCTTCGGCCGGGCTCGCCTCGTCTAGGTCCTCCTCTGCGCTCTGGATGATCTGAACATCCTCGTGATAGACCAGTTTCTCGTCGCGCTGAACGTTGTACACCTCCGCGGTCGCGCCAGCGAAGGTTGGCAGCGCAAGGGTCTTCGCGGCGAGGTTCGCCAAGGTCGGAGAGGTTCCCAAGCCGACCTCGACGTAGTGCTCGGTACCCAGTCCGCCCTGGTTAGTGGGCGTGAACAGCAGTTCCTGGGTCTCGATCCAACGCACTGGGGATGCGAACTGCCAGCAGAGAAGTTCCACGAGCAGCAATCGGGTCAGCTGCGCAGGCTTGGCTTCCCAAGCCTCCCAGTTGGCTAATGCGTCCTGAATTGGCTCGGAGGGAACAACCGCGAGGATGGATTCGGCGAAAGACTTTGTCAGGGCAAAGGGCAGAGCCACGAGGTTAGGAATGTAGCGCCCCTGAAGAACCTGGTAGTCGACCTGTGCGGGCAGCAATTCCTGCAGGCGCTGGCGGAAATCCGGGACACCCTCGTGCAGGACCGCAGAGTGGAATGGCACGTCGATGCCGGGGATGAGCATGAAGGCGCCACGGCCTCCAGCAGCCGCCGCTCGTGCGTTGGCATCCTTCTCCAACGCCTCCATCCCAGCGGTCGTCCCCGCCACCGCGTACTGTTGCCCACTCAGATTGAAGTTGACGATCTCCAGGAACTCGCCGGTCTTCTCGGAAACCTCGGCGACATAGTCCTGGACCCCGCCATCGCCCACGCCGAACTGGTTCGGTCGAAGCGCTCCCATCCGGTAATTGGAACGGCCCTGCTCGTCCCTGGGTACGAGGTTATGCATCGTGGAGCCGCGATGAAAGACCAGCTCCAGCACGGTCTCGAGGTCAAAAGTCTGCGCATAGGCAGACAGGGCGTTGTACTCACCCAAGGAGTGGCCAGCGAAATACGCTCCGTCGTTCAGCGCACCCGCCTCGCGCAGTCGTGCGGTTTGTGCGAAGGCGAGGGTCGCCAACGCGACCTGGGTGAATTGAGTCAGGTACAGCACCCCGTCCGGGTGGCGGTACGTCTGGCCCTGAGCATGCAATTCCGTGGGATTGTCGCGGACCACGGCCTCGATGGAGAAGCCCAGAGCCTCTCGTGTGTGGGCATCCGCCCGCTTCCAGACCTCTGCAGTGGCAGCGGAGGCGGCACGTTCGTCCAGCCCCATGCCCGGGGACTGAATACCCTGCCCTGGGTACACATACGCGGTGACGGGAGCTGCCGTCGCCGCCGTGGCTTGTGATACCAGCTCACCGTCGCAGCGGCATGTCACCTCGAGGAACAGCCCGCCGCCGGAGATCCGGCCCACACGTTCGACCGTGATTTCCACCTCCGCAGAAAGATCGACCAGACCGAACATGCGATAGGTCCAACCGACAAGGCGGTGGCGTCCAGAAACGGCGTGCTGTGCGACGGCGGAGAGCCACATTCCATGCACGAGTGGCGCGTGGAGACCTGCGACCGTGGCGGCGGCCTGACTGGTGTGGATCGGGTTGAAGTCCCCGGACACCCACGCGAAGGGGGTCATATTGGCGGGGGCGGTGACGGTCTGCCGTGACAGCGTGGAGCGCGGGGTATCGATCACCTCTGCGAGCGCGCCACCAGCCTGAGCTGGGTCATCTGGAGTGCCGGTACCAAAGGCGCGTCCGCGGATGGCAAAACGCTCGGTCATTGTGGCGAACTCGGCGCCGTCGATGTGCAGTACCAGGTTGACCTGGACGATTCGCCCGGAGCTGGATTCCTGGACCGGATCAGCCCAGGAAGTAACGTCTACCCGCTGACCGCGGGCGAGATCCGTGAGATCGTCGAAGCCTGGGTGCAGGTGAATTTGGTGGTCGAGGTGGACCGCGTTCAACAGCCCCTCGATCACCGGGTAGTGGTTGACTTGTGCAGATCCCAGTGCGGCGTAGATGGCCGGCCAGCAGGGGCCGAGCAGCGCGTCGGGGACGATGCCTGCGTGGGTTGGGAGGGCTTCCCCCGTGACGGCGGTGTGGTCAGCCCCCACGTTGGGGGCCAAGGTGAAGTGGTAGTTGGCCTGGCCGAATGGGGAACGGTCGGAGTCGGTCATGGTCGGCAAGCCGTGAATCTCGTCGCCGGTGACTGCAGTGTTTCCCACGCCCGCGGTGCCGGCGAGCAGGGCATTCATGGTTTCTGGCAAGCGATCTGGGTCGACGACGGGAACCGCGCCGTTGGCGAGGGATGCGTCGAGGACCAGCGGGATGTCGAGGTGACGGACCGCGTGGACCGGATTATCGCCGTGCTGCTCGGCCGGGGTGGAATCCCAGTACGTGTCCAAGGCGATTGCGAGGGTGACGCGCTGTTGGGTTCGGGCCGTGGAGTGGTCAGCGCCGGAGGAGTTGGCCTCCGTGCGGTCAGTTGGTTCGATGCGAATGGCACACTGCTCCGCCGAGAGTATGTGGGCGGGGTTATCCATCAGGTGCCCCATCCACGAGATAAAGGGCACGGAGCGCAGAAATTCCTCGGTCGTCGTTGCGTGGCCGCGGAGGGACACGGCCTCGCGGGTGCTGTCAGCCGGGCTGTTCGACATCGTGGACACGCGTTCCACACACGCCTGATCGAAGCGACCGAGAATGTCCGCGACCGGTTCATTCTTCGTGGTGATGCCGCGCACCGCCACGGGGCCGGGAATCACACGCACCGCCTGCGCATCGTAGCGATCATCCTGCGCCTGCCACAGTGAATCCTGCCCCCACCAGCGCAACAGGTCATCGTCAATGACGGGTACGAAGCCCATGGGCTTGGGGTACTTGCGGCATAAGGCGATGAACCAGGCCACGTCCAACGGGGTCAGAGTCACCTCACACGCATGCGGATACGCGGTCAATAGCCTCCCGGCAGCCGCTGGAGCGTCCTCAACATCGGCCACGCTGCCAAACAGGGATTCCACGTCCCCGTGATCTTTTTCAGCAAGCCGTGCCTCCACTCGTTGCAAAAGTTCGAGGTAGCGCTGGGTCCAGGAGTCGTCCACCCAGGGGTAGCTCAGCTCGACAAAGCGCTTCACTACCTCGGCATACGTCATATCCCCCAGATCCCCAAAGTAAGGCTTGGCAGTCTTATTGAGCGCTTCGATGATCTCTTCGCGCCGGGCGTTCACGCGCTCACGGTCGCCCTCTACCTCGGCAATAAGTCGGGCGCACCGAGCCGCGTCATTGTCCACCTCGTACATGTCTGCGCGTAGATGGGACAGCCCGCTGGTCATGCCGCCCGCCGACTGTCCCGCACCGACCCAGCCGTTGTTGTCCTCGTCGGGAATGCCTGGAGTCGCGACCAGGAGGTCCTTCACTGATTCGGTCGTCTTCGCCTCCTTCGCAGTCATAGCCGCGGTGCCGATCAGCACGCCGTCAACGGGCATCGCGGGCATGCCGAATTCTGCCGACCACTCGCCGGTGATGAAGTCTGCGGCGCGCTCCGGGGTGCCGATCCCGCCGCCTACACACAGCACCACGTTCGGTACGCGCCGGATCTCCGCATAGGTGTTGAGCAGCAGCTCGTGCATGTTTTCCCACGAATGGTGCCCACCCGCATGGCCGTCTTCCACATGCAGGATGATCGGAGTGCTGACCTTCTTGGCGATCGTCAGCGCCTGTCGGATCTGCGCGACGGTTCCGGGTTTGAAGGCGATGTACCGAAATCCCTGCGCTTGGAGTTCATTGATCAGATCCGGTGCGTCCTCCACCTCTGGAATCCCCGCAGAGATCACCAGACCGTCCAGTGGCGCCCCCGATTCGCGGGCTTTGGACACGATCCGCTGGCCGCCGAACTGCAGGTTCCACAGATAAGGATCCATGAACATCGCATTGAACTTCGCGGTCCGCCCGGGTTTCAGCTGCCGTTTCAGTTCATTCACGTTCTTATCGAACACTTCCGCGGTCACTTGCCCTCCGCCGGCGAGCTCGGCCCAATAGCCAGCGTTCGCAGCGGCCGCCACGATCTCGGGGTCCACGGTGGTCGGGGTCATCCCCGCCAGCAGGATCGGGGCATTGCCCGTCAGCCGAGTGAATGCCGTTTCCACTGCGGGGCCCGTGGGAAGGTTGACGATCCGCGGGGCCCATTCCCCCCAGTGGGAGGTAGTTGGGTGGTGCTGCCCGCGCGCAGCGGCCCGGTCGATGCTTTCTAGGTCGCTCACGTTGTGGACGCCAACGCCGTAGCCTTCCAGTGCTTCAACGGACAATGTCCCCATAGCGGTGCCCGGTCCCAGATTGAGGAACCTGTGCACCCCCGAATGCAGGCATGTCCTCAGTTCATTCGGCCAATCGACGGTGTCTGTGAGGACCGCGCGGGCGAGCCTTTCCGCCTTTTCCTCGCTAATTCCGCAGGCCGTCGCCCAGGTGAGCACTTGTTGCACTGCAGGTTCCATCATGCTGTGGTGGAAGGCCACACTGACATCCAAGTAGGTGGCATTGATCTGCAGCGGATGTCCACCTGCGGTCTTTTCGGCAGACTGCTTCGCACTGGCTTGGACTGCGCTATCTACAGCGGCCTCGACCTGGCTAAGGTCGCTCATGCTCCCGGAGATGACCACGCGGGTGCGCCCGTTCACCAGCGCGATTTCGGCATTGGTCGATGCAGATTGGAGGATCTGTTTGACCTGCTCCACGGTGGCGCCGCTTAGTGCGAGCATGGGCGCCCCGTCGCCAGAGCGTGGCGTCCGGCTGAAGGCGAGGCGGGAGGCGGCGGCCCCAATCAATCGTGCGATCGCGAGAGTCTCGGGAGCTCCTTCACCCTCGATGATGTCCGTGGCCAACTGGCACCCCACAGCGCCTTGAGAGTGACCAGCCATCGCAAGGGGCGTGGAGTGACGAATGTCCAGACCCGCCTCGCGCAGCGCGATGACCTGCCCATACTGCACTGCGGCAATGCCAGGCACCGAGTGCACGGCGTTGTGCTCCCAGGCGGCGGGGCGCGAGGTAGTAGCGCGGGCCCACTGTTCGAGGTCCATGCTCCCAGCACCGATCGCGGCGAGTGGGGCGGCGACGGGGGCGAGAATGCGGTCGGATTCGGCAACCAGGGTGGAGAGCTCGCCAGCAATCGTGCGGTCCGTGAGTTGCTGCTTGAGCGTACGCAACCAAGGGGTGGACTGACCGGCGAAAACCAGCGCGTAATCGGTGCCGTGGGCGAGTTGCTGGATCAAGCTGACCGAGGGGTCCGAGATAGCCTGTGACGTGGGGTTATTCATCGAGGTAGCGAGCCTTTCTATCGGGAACTGAGGTGTCTTTGTTGCGAGTGGAGGCCTCTGGGCGCGGCGAGAATCGCCGTTTCACCAGAGGGGGCGCAGATGATCTAAAGGGGCCCGTTGTTATGGCGCTTCGGCCCGGGATGGGTGCGATCTTTGGAACGCAATACCTCCAGTGCTTCTCCGATCGTCTGGCGAGTATCTGCAGGCTCAATGAGCCCATCCAGTTCTCCGGAGGCGATGGATAGATTCGGGTTGATGTTTTTCGCGGCGTACTCGGCGGACAGTCGCTGGGCTACGGCGGCCATATCAGCGGGATCCGGGCCGGCTGCCTTGATGTCGCGACGATGCAGAATATTGACGGCGCCATCGGCCCCCATGACAGCGATTTCCGCATCCGGCCAGGCGAAGGCGAGGTCGGCGCCGATGGACTTGGAGCCCATGACGATGTAGGCACCGCCGTACGCCTTTCGTAGGGTGATCGTCACCATGGGGACAGTGGCATTCGCGTAAGCGAAGATGAGCTTGGCCCCGCGACGAATGATGCCCGCCTGTTCCTGATCGGTACCGGGACGGTAGCCGGGGACGTCCACCAGGGTGACGATGGGGAGGCCGAAGGCATCGCAACAGCGCACGAACCGGGCTGCCTTTTCCGAGGCATCCACGTCCAAGGTTCCAGCATTGTGGTTAGGCTGATCTGCGACGATACCGACAGAGTGCCCATTCACACACGCGAAGCCGACGACGATGGAGGCAGCAAAGTACTCCTGTACCTGCACGAACTCGCCGTGATCGACAAGGGCTTCAATCACTTCGACAATGTCATAGGGCTGCCGGGATTCCTTGGGGACGAGATCGCCCACGGTGGACGCCGCCGATTCGTCGCTGTGGCTGGCCTGATAGTCATAGTGTGGGGGCAGCTCATCGCAGTGACTGGGCAGGTACGTGAGCAGGCTGCGCACGTAGTCCAAGGCATCGTCTTCATCATCGGCGAGGTAGTGAGCGACACCGGATTGGACGTTGTGCAACTCCGCACCACCCAGTTCGGCTGGGGAGACATTTTCGCCCGTCACAGCGCGCACCACATCCGGCCCGGTCACGAACATGTGCGAGTTTTCGCGGGTCATGATGACGAAGTCGGTCAAGGCTGGTGAGTAGACGGCCCCACCTGCGCATGGCCCGAGGATGATGGAGATCTGCGGGACCAGCCCAGATGCCTGGCAACTGCGCTTAAAAATGCGGCCGTACTGTCCGAGGGCGACCACGCCCTCCTGGATGCGAGCCCCACCGGAATCGAGCATGGAAATAATCGGGATCCGCAGCGCCATCGCCTTGTCCATCAATGCGCAGATCTTGGCCCCCTCGGCGGCGCCGAGCGTGCCGCCCTTGATGGAAAAGTCCTGGGCATACACGGCGACCTTGCGCCCCTGCACCTCCCCGAATCCGGTGATGACCGAAGCGCCCAGGAACCCGTCGCGAGCATCGCCGCCAGCAAACCGGCCGAACTCCACGAAGGAGTCCTCATCCAAGAACAAGTCCAGCCGTTCCCGGGCGGTCTTCTTCCCCTTGCCATGCTGGAACTTCGCAGCCTTGCTTTCAGCGAGTTTTTCCACGGCGGCGTAGTCGATCCGGTTTTGTTCGTGTTGCTCTGGCGTGGGCGCCAATGTCTCGCTGTCCACGCTGGCGCCATCAATGGGGGCGGCGCTGCGAGTCTTCTTCCGATTGGGGAACACTGCGGTGGCCACGGAACGAAGCGTTCGAATACTCATGCCGGCTAGGACCTTTCTGCGTTGGAGGTGATCGGGTTGGGTGCATCCTCGTCACGTGGTTCTGCGGCGGATGCACCCTGAGTGCGCGGTACTGCGGCGCGTTCATCCGCTCCACGTGCGGGGGCCAAGGTGACCAGTGCCGCCCCCGCATTGACGTTCTGATTGAGCGCAACCAGCACGTTTTCGACAGTTCCGGCGGCCGGTGCGTGGATGTATTTCTCCATCTTCATGGCCTCCAGGACGATCAGGACGTCCCCTTCGGCAACCTCCTGACCTGCCTCTACCGGAATTCGAACCACGATGGCCTGCATCGGCGACGTCACGGTCCCGTCATCTTGTTGGCGGTGAGTGGTACCGCGTGTTGCAGTGGCGTCTGACCTCGTTCGCGACCCCCTGCGAGGTTGCACCGGGCGCGCGGATCCCGCCGCGGGAACGGCGGGAGCGAGTGCGTCTGCGGGGAGGGTGAGGGTGTGACGGCGCCCGTCCAACTCGATGGTGAGGGTTCGGCGCGCCGACCCAGCGTGGAGGGCGGGCGTTGTGCTTCCTCCCGGGGGCGCTGCTGGCAGTCCCGTTTGCCCGGAACCGGAGGCGGTTGGTGGCAGGCTCTCTTCCTCGAACGCCGCAGGGAGTTCGGCATTGGGCAGGAACTCTTTTTCCAACCACGTCGTTCCCACCGCGAAGTTGGCTCCCCCCGCACTCGAGCGTTCGCCGTTGGGCTGGCTATCCACCTGGCCAAAGCCGTCCGCCCCGTAGGAGTCCGTACTGTAGGAGCCCGGACCGATAGCGTCCGGACCGGTGAAATCCGGATGCGCCAGAATCTGCCCCAGGACGCTGGCGGGAGTCGCAATCCCGGCGATGTGGAACTCGGCGAGCGCACGTCGGCACCGTGCGATGGTGATGGCGCGGGTGGGGCCGGAAACGATGAGCTTGGCGATCATGGAGTCAAAGTCGGAGGTGACCTCGTCGCCCTCGCGCACTCCGGTTTCGATCCGAATACCGTGCCCCAAAGGCCAGTTCAGGGCGTGTATTCGGCCAGAAGTTGGCGTGAGGTCGTCCCCCGGGTCCTCGGACGTGATGCGCAATTCGATGCTGTGACCGCGCACCTCTGGCACTGCCGTTAGCTCATAGCCCGCAGCGATTCTGATCTGCTCCATGACCAAATCGAGCCCGGTGACCTCCTCAGAGACGGTGTGCTCGACCTGCAGGCGCGGGTTGACCTCCAGGAAGTACACGTTTGCCTCCTCGGGGCGGCCGCCGTCCCCTTCGTCCCCCGCGGGTTCGGCGACGAGGAACTCGCACGTCCCCAGCCCCACGTAATCCGTGTGCCGGAACAGGGCCGTGGACCATTTCACGAGGGTCTGGACGGTGTTCTGGCTGAGAAAGGGCGCCGGAGCCTCTTCGATCAGCTTCTGGTTTCGCCGCTGCACCGAGCAATCTCGCGTGGAAACGACCTCGATATTGCCGTGCGCGTCCGCCATCACCTGGGTTTCCACGTGTCGCCCGTTTTCGATGAACTTCTCCACGAAATACGCGCCCAAGTCGCCTCCTGGGGTGTCGTGGCGTTTTGCGAAGTCCTCCACATCCTGCGGGGTGCGGAGGATGTGGATTCCGCGACCCCCGCCGCCATCTGCGCGTTTGAGCACGATGGGGAGGTTGTGCTCGGCGATGAAGTCGCGCACGGTGGTCATGGAGGTGACGGGGTCATTAGTTCCCGGCACAGGTTGGACGCCACTGTCTAGCGCAGTCCGCCTCGCCCGGATCTTGTCGCCGAGCTGGGTGATGGTGTGGGCTGAGGGTCCGATCCAGGTCAATCCTGCTTCGGAGACGGCGGTGGCGGCATCGGCGTTTTCACTGAGGAAGCCGTAGCCGGGGTGGATCGCGTCCGCGCCGGAACGAGAGGCGATGTCCAGGATTTTGTCCAGGTTGAGGTAGGTCTGGGTCAACGGGCCGTCGCCGAGGGAGTAGGACTCGTCGGCCAACGTGACGGCGGGGGTGTCGATGTCTGCCGGGGCGTAGATGGCGACGGCCTCGAGTCCCATGTCATGCACGGTTCTGATGATGCGGGCAGCGATCTCCCCGCGGTTGGCAACCAGGACTTTCCTTAGCATCTAGATCCTCTCGACGGTTCTACAATCAGCGGCGTCTGTTGGCGGTGCAGGCGCGAGAGGAAGACTAAGAAAGCTTCTTCATTCTTTGGAATGAGAAATATGACTGGGTGGGTCGGAAAATAAGTTCTACTTTTTTAAAGGGTCTGGACCGTGTGCAGGTAGCACGGGGCGTAAACCGAGCACATAAATATATTTCCCATGAATACTTTTACCCCCGAAAATCGTCGCTTTACCTGCGATCATGTGATCCACCACACATCATCATTTCATTATTTAGCGGTAGTTATACAGTTTTATTAACTGACCAATGTCCTTTTTGTTATTGCCAACAAGCACCCCTACCGGCCGGCATTTACCTCCAAGCAGCACACTCTTCGCCCTCAATCACTCCCGCGGCCAGTAAAGCCTTCCGCGATTCGACATCACACCACCAAAACCCCCACAAAACCCCAGGACGGGTTATAGGCCATCTCGCATCACGGAAGGCGAACCGCCCTCGTCACTACAATCGCACCCTGTGAGCACTTCCGAGGACAACACTTCAACCCCAGCCGCCCCTTCGAACCCGGCCAAGGCTGCAGGGACAGCCACCCCCAGCGCGCCAGACTCCGATCTTGCCCAGCGCTGGCAAAACCTCGCCGACCAGGTTCGATATCACCGCGAAAAGTACTACTACGCGGACCCGGAAATCTCCGACGCGGAATTCGACAGCCTCCTCCGCGAGCTCAAGGACCTCGAAGCAGCCCACCCAGAAGTCGTCACGGAAACCAGCCCGTCAACTGAGGTCTCGCCCGCTCCCCCACAGTCCAGCCCCTTCCGCAATGTGGACCACCGGGAGCGAATGCTCAGCCTCGACAACGTCTTCAATACCGAGCAATTGGAGACGTGGCTGAACCGCACCCCTGCGGAGACCTATCTCACCGAACTCAAGATCGACGGCGCCTCCATCAATCTCCTCTATGTAAAAGGCCAGCTACAGCTGGCCCTCACCCGTGGCGACGGAACCACCGGCGAGGACATCACCCACAATGCGGAAACCCTCAATGACATCCCCAGCCAGCTCCATGGCACAGACGACTACCCGGTCCCCGACCTCGTGGAAATCCGAGGCGAAGTCTTCATCACCATCGACGACTTCCACTCCATGAACGCCCAGCGCCAGGCCGAAGGTCTGAAGATGTTCGCCAACCCCCGCAACGCCGCTGCCGGTGCCATGCGCCAGAAGAATGCCGCCGACACAGCCAAGCGCCCCCTCCGCCTGATCTGCCACGGGATTGGTGCCCGCGAGGGCTTCGAGCCCGCCTCGCAACACGACGCGTACAAGGCCATCGAAACCTGGGGCTTACCCGTCAGCCCGTATACCAAACAGGTTCATACGACCAAGGAGGTCTTCAATCAGGTCGATTACTGGGGTTCCCACCGCCACGATGCGGCGCATGAAATGGACGGACTCGTCATCAAGGTGGACGATGTGGCGTCCCAAAGAAAATTAGGCACCACCAGCCGTGCCCCCCGCTGGGCTATCGCCTACAAATACCCCCCTGAAGAGGCTCTGACCACCCTCCACAACATCCGCATCGGCATTGGGCGCACTGGGCGAGCGACCCCCTACGCGGTCATGGAACCGAAGTACGTGGCGGGCTCCACGGTGACGATGGCGACCCTCCACAACCCGACCGAAACCCACCGCAAGGGCGTGATGCTCGGCGATCGCATCATGATCCGGAAGGCGGGCGAGGTCATTCCCGAAGTCCTGGGCCCCTCGGAGGATGCCCGCGACGGCTCGCAGGTCCCCTTCCTCTACTCGACCTTGTGCCCGGAATGCGGCACGCGCCTAGCTCCCTCGAAGGAGGGAGACGCCGACTGGCGCTGCCCCAACACCCGCCACTGCCCCGGCCAGCTCCACACGCGCTTGACCTACCTGTCCGGCCGCGGCGCCTTCGACATCGATGCGCTCGGCGAAAAGGGCGCGTTCGACCTCATTCACAGTGGCGTGCTTGCCGACGAATCGACGTTGTTCGATCTCACCGCCGATGACCTCACCCGCACCACCGTCTACTCCCGCAACACCTCCGCCGCGGAGCGCAAGGAGAACCCCGAGCGCCAGCGCAAGCTCAACAAGGCCGGCGAGACCCTTCTCGAGCGCCTGCACGACGCGAAGTCCGTCGACCTGTGGCGTGTGATCGTTGCCTTTTCGATCCGCCACGCCGGCCCGACCGCGGCGAAGGCGTTGGCGAAGCACTACGGCTCCATCGCGGCGATCAGCGAGGCCAGCGTGGAGGACATGAGCTCGATCGACAGCGTGGGCGGAATCATCGCGGAGTCTGTCCACGATTGGTTCGAGGTCGACTGGCATCGCAATATCGTCGAGCAGTGGGCCAAGGCCGGGGTCCGAATGGAATCGCCGGAGGGGGACGCCGCGACTGCGGGCAGGGATACTCGGGAGGGGGACGCCACTGTCCCCGATCAGACTCTGGAGGGCCTGACGATTGTTGTCACCGGTTCGCTGGAAAACTTTGATCGCACAGAGGCCAAGGAAGCCATTGAGGATCGCGGCGGAAAGGCAACGGGATCTGTGTCCAAGAACACGGACTACCTCGTTGCTGGCGAGAAAGCCGGATCCAAGCTGACCAAGGCCGAACAACTGGAAGTGCCCGTCCTCAACGAGCAACAGTTTCAGCGGTTGCTGGAGGACGGGCCAGATGGGCTGGAGCTAAAGGCGCAGTCTGAGGCCTAGGACCAGAAGCTGGGCCTAGAACCTCAAGCTGGGTACGGGCGCCCCGGCCCTTGCACATGCAGGGGAAGCAGCCCTGGTGGGAAGCTATCCCTGCAGAACCCCCAACTGGGGGTTTGCCTTACTTAGCGTTGGAGCTGCCAGCAGGAGCGCCGCCTTCACCGGCAACGTCGAGGGAGCCCTCGAGGGAGCCGAGGTGGAAGCCGTTAAGGAGAGCGGAAGAGCCGGCCTGGGAGGAGGTGTCCCCGCCCTTGATTCCTTCGCCGAATGCCTTGATAGCTTCGATCCAGTCGAAATCTGCGAAGAGAGTTGCCAGAGAACCCATGGTGAACAACCTTTCAGTCGGTAGTGCTGAATTGAGAACTTTTCTCGAATGATGATGCTACTGGCTTGGGCGATATATCGCACTAGTTCATCACAAAGTTTTCAGCTTTTTGCCAGGAGGCGATGTGCGGGCCCAGCACCGAAACTCCGGGCCCGCATATTCACCCCATGTGGAGGTTTCGGGCAACGCCTCGCGCCACAGCTGCGCGGGCAGCGAGCTCGGACGGTGTGGATACATGCTGCCCGACGACCGGATCCACCACGGCCACGTCAACTCGCTCAGCCAACGTCCCCGGATCGAAACTCCACTCTGACCACACCTGACTCAGGGCGCGCGCGACATGCGCGGATTGTTCGTCGATCTCCTGAATAGTCCGCGCACCCGAGTCTGCAAACTTCAACCCGATCCCCTGCCCCGATCCGACGGCGGATCCGATGGCATCCTTCCTCGCAGTCGTGGCCTCGGCTCCGCATACCCATCGATACGGCACACCGACCCGGGCAAACCCCACGGCAGAGATATCTCCCAGAAGCTCCGGCGGGCAATCGTGAAGGATGACCGGCACCGACGACGACAGTTGCCCCAGCATGCGGTTCCACACCCCCAGCACATGTTCCCGATCCACGGGCGGCAGATTGGACCAACGGGTGGGCCCTGGCAGCCCACTCAGCACGTCCCCAACAACGGGCTCGTGTACCCCAAGCACCACCTCAGCTCCGGAGGCCGCTCGAAGCCACGCGGCGTACTCTGCGAAGCCCGCGCCGAGTGACAGCGCTACGTCCCGGAATGCCGGTCGATCGGCCACGATGGGGTGACCGGCGAGTTCCACCAGCGCGCCAAAGCTCCACGGCCCGAGGACATTAACCAAGATCCGCGGGGCCCGCCCGTCCCGGAGCTCAGCCTCCACCAGGTCCCGCATTTCAGAGATGAAAGATCGGGTGTGTCGCGCGGCCAAGGTCTTGCCCCCTACAAGCTCCCAGCCGCGGGTGTTCGCAGCAAGATCTAGTTGCCCCAAGCAGGCTGTGATGGCCGTCAGATCCAGGGCAATGTCCTTCCGGCCCGGCTCGCCCGCTGGCTGAATCCTGGGCAGGGAAAGCATTCCTGGCGCACCCGTGTCCTCATCGACATCGACGCTTCGCCGCAGGGCAGCCTTCAGCGCCGAGGGCAGGTCAGGGTGGGTGGTCGCGGCAGATTCCCACCAGCCGAATCGGAGCATCTACGCGCTCGCGGACTGCGGTTGATCTTCCTGGTTCGCAGTCTTATCCGAACCCTGCGCGTCCTCCCACGCCCCCGTTGCACGGATCGTGCCGGATCCCAGCAAGATGTCACCGTCGTTGTCCGGCCGGTACACCACCGCCGCCTGGCCTCGGGCCACACCCTCCAGCGGTTCCAGGAGCGTCAGTTCCAGGCGCCACGGCAGCTCATCCGCTTCCTTCGTCCGGCCAGCGGGAGTCACCGCCTCGGGATCGTCAACGATGCGCGCCCGTGCCGGCACCACACCTCCGTGCGCGCGCACCTGCACCTCACAGTCGAACTCGCGGCCGTGAATCTCCGGGCTCAAGCGCTTCAGACGATCTGCCACGATGGTCCCGGTACGCAGGTCCTTGCGCGTCCCGACCGTGACCGTGCCCGTATGCGCGTTGATGTCGGTGACATAGCGCGGCTGCCCGTCCAGCTGTTCGCGTGGCAAACCGAGTCCCTTGCGCTGCCCCACCGTGAAGCCGTACACACCGTCGTGCTCAGCTACTTCCTCACCGGAGGTGTCGCGGACCAAACCGGGGCGCAGACCAATCTTGTTGCCCAGGAACGCCTGGGTCTTCCCATCGGGAATGAAGCAAATGTCGTGGCTATCGGGCTTGGAAGCCACACCGAAGCCATTTTTCGCCGCCTCTTCGCGGATCTCCGGCTTGACCGTATCCCCCACTGGGAACATGCAGTGCTTCAACTGCTCGTCAGTCAGCACTCCCAGCACGTAAGACTGGTCCTTGTTGGAGTCCACTCCGCGCCGCATCACCCCGTCGTGGAGCCGGGCGTAGTGCCCGGTCACCACGGCATCGAATCCCAACGCGATCGACCGCTCCAACAGCGCCTCAAACTTGATCTTCTCGTTGCACCGCAGGCAGGGGTTCGGAGTTTCGCCAATCGCATAGGAATCCACGAAGTTGTCGATCACGTCAGCTTTGAATCGGTCCGAAAAGTCCCAGACATAGAACGGAATCCCCAGCTTGTCCGCCACTCGGCGGGCATCTGCCGAGTCCTCCAGGCTGCAGCATCCCCGCGACCCCGCGCGCACCGCCTCCGGTGATTGAGATAGCGCCAGGTGCACTCCGATGACTTCGTGACCCGCCTCCAGTGCTCGGGCGGCAGCGACGGCGGAATCCACTCCGCCGGACATTGCAGCGACGACTCGCATGGGCTTCGTCCTTCCTACTATTCCCCCGAATTCCACTTGTGCACCCTACACCCACCTGCGGGTATTCCTGAAGTCGCTAGCGTGGGCGCCTCGCTCACCGCACGCCTCCATCAGTGCAGCCCCTGCCAGCTACCCCGGCGAACTATGCCATTCCCGCCGTCCGTGCTTGCTCCACGATGCCGGGAAGTAGCTGGGCGATGCGGGTGGCGTCCGGAATTGATGTTCCCTTGCCCACCGTGAGCCGCAGCGCACCGCGGGCAACGGCGACGTCCACGCCCATCGCGGTGAGCACGTGGCTGGCCCGGTTCACCCCGGAGCTGCACGCCGACCCGGTCGACGCGTCCACCCCGGCCGCATCCAACAGCATGATCAGGCTATCGCCCTCCGCGCCCGGGAGGGACATGTGAAGGTGGCCGGGCAGGGCAGGTTCCTCAGTCCATATGCGCACGTCATCAAGGGTGCGCGCAACCTCGGCAATCGCATCGCGCGCCGCGCGGACAGCCAGGTTTTCCCGTTCCATGTTCTCCATTGCGGACGCCAACGCTGCTGCCGTTCCTGCGGCACCTTGGACATTGACGGTGCCCGAGCGCAGCCCGCGCTCCTGGCCTCCCCCGCGTATGGGGCTGAGGATGTCGGCGTGCCGGCTGGCCAGGAGGAATCCGGTGGAGCGTGGGCCGCCGAATTTGTGCGCGCTGGCAGCGAGCGTTTTCGCCCCCAGGCTGTGGAAGTCAATGGGCAGGTGGCCTACGACCTGCACCGCGTCGACGTGGGTGGCGATCGAGTCCTGACCGTCCAGGATGGTGGCTACCGGGTTGATGTTGCCCGTCTCATTGTTCGCCCACATGCAGGTCAGCAGAGCGGTATCTGATGGATTATCGCGGAGCTCAGCGAGCAGTTGTGCCGTGTCTGGGTCGCGCGGGTCCACGCGGCCATACGCATCGACGGGAAGCTCGCGGTGGCGAAATCCGAAGTCGAGGGGACCGTCGCAGAGCCACTGCACAGATTCCAGGACGGCTGGGTGTTCCGTGTTCGTACTCACGATTGTGCGTGCGCCTCGGTGGGCGGCGGCAGCGAGGGCTTGGCCCTGGATCGCGATATTGTCCGCCTCGGTGCCGGAGCTGGTGAACACCACTTCCACGGGGTCTGCGCCCAGTAAATCGGCGATCTGCTCGCGGGATTCCTCGAGAATGCGGCGCGCGTCGCGGCCCGTCTTGTACTGACCAGCGGGGTTGAGTTCCGTTGCGACGCGTTCCATGGCCTCAGCTGCCTCCGGACGCAGCGGTGCGGAGGCGGCGTAGTCGGCGTAGATGCGAGACTGCTGATTCATACTTCTCAGTCTTACATGTGGGGAGCGGGCCCCCGGATCTAGGCGTGAAAGCTGACCCCTCTGGACTTCAGAACGGAAACCAACAACGTCGGGTAGTCGCTGATCAGACCGTCCACGCCCGCGTCAATCTGCTCGTTCATCGTGGTCTCCTCGTTCACCGTCCACGGCACGGCAAACAGCCCGGCCGCGTGCGCCTTGTCCACCAGTTCGGGCGTGAACGTTGGCTTGTAATCCGCATCCTCCGGCGAGCTCCCGTAAGGCACCGCGTGGCCCGGGGACAGCACCTGCGCATCCAGCTGCTGCGCCGCCTTCACCACATCGCCGCCGACCGCGTCATAATCCACGGGCCCACTCCACGGCGTCCCCTGCTTCCAAGTTGTGTCATCCCACAGCAGCGCAAGCGGCATGTCGGGCTCGGCATCGCGAACCATCGGCAGGGTGCGCCAGTCGAATGACTGGATCATCACTCGATCTTGCACTCCCGCCGCGCGCACGTCGCGAAGGATCGCGTCGACGAACTCCATGGGCTCCTTCGACTGCTCTCGTTTCTCGCCTTCCACCTTGGTCTCGATGTTGAAATGCACATTCGGGTCGCGCTTGGCCAGTTCGAAGACATCGCTGAGCTGCAAGGGCTTGTTGCCCTTCGCGGGTGTGGCCTTAGGGAAATCCTCGAGCGTTTTATCGCAGTTCAAGGTCTGGATCTGCTCCCACGTGAGATCCTTCACCAGCTTTCCCACGTATGGGAATTGCGGATCGCCTTCCTGCACGGGTTCGGTATCGCTGCACTTGTCCGGTTGAATGCTCGGGTCGTGCCAGACCATCGGCACGCCGTCCTTCGTCATCACGACATCGAGTTCCAGCGTGGTCACACCCAGATCCAGGGCGTGCTCGAAGGCCTGCCGAGATTCCTCCGTATTCTCCCCGCGTCCCCCGCGGTGAGCCTCCAGGTCAAAGGTTTCGGGTAGCTTACGCGCGGCGGCCGGGTTGGTGTTCGCGTTCACTACCTGTTCGTGTGCCATCCCGGCCTCGTTTCCGGACGCCACAGAGCCCAACGGGCGTGCGGGATCAAAGGAGCCTAGCTGTTGGGATCCATGCTGATCGACAGAGCCCTGAAGACCAGATGACGATGGAAGCGCGTTGGCGGGCGCCACAGTCGAATGGGTGGCAGCAACCGCGGCCACGGCTATTGCCCCTGCAAGGGATGCGCGAATGACAGACCCCGTCATGCGGCCTCCGACCAGTGATAGAAACATGGAATCCTCTCGTGCCTATTAGAGTTAGCGAGCAGCGAAACGCCAGTGCTCCGCCAAGATCGTCCTTTCATGGACAACATTAAGAGAGCAGCGGGCGTGTCGCAGGGCGACGGGCACGCGGGGAAGCACCGGGTGAGTCCGATTGGGTTGTTGTTCTATCACATCTATCGACGCTCTAAACTTCTATCAAATCTTTCACTCCTGCCGTGATCTATCATTTCTATCCCGCGTCTACGTGCTCCGCTACACTTTTAAGCCATGAGTTCCCAGCCTGCTCGCAATCCCTTCCGTCCCAGCTTTGGCGCGTCCCCGCTCCATCTCGCAGGCCGCGATGACTTGGTCTCTAGCTTCAGCTTCGGGCTCCTAGAAGGAGTGGGCTCGCCCTACCGAGCTGTGCTCCTCAGTGGCGTCCGAGGCGTAGGAAAAACTGTCCTTCTCAATGAGCTGGAGGATACGGGCAAGGCGGAAGGGTGGGTGGTCCTCAGGTGCTACCCCGATGACCAGCTGGTAGATACCCTTGTCCATACCTCCATTCCGGAGCTGCTGGAGCAGCTGAACCCGACTCCTCGCCGCAGACTCTCCGGAGGTTCGATCATGGGCATGGGAAGCGTGCGCACGGAGTCCAACCCGGAGGCACACAAGCGCTCCCCACGTCCGACTCTGATCACCCGGTTGAGGGAGTTGACCGAGGAACTGAGGCCTCAAGGCGTGGGTGTGTTACTCACGCTCGATGAGGTACAGGCGGTGAAGTCAACCGTCATTCACGAGCTGGCTACGGCCGTGCAGGACCTGATCAGGGATCAATACGACATTGCGTTTGTCGCCGCCGGGCTACCCCACGGGGTCGATGAGCTCTTGCAGCACGAAGGAACCACCTTTCTCCGGCGAGCTCAGCGAGTGGACCTGCACAATGTGAGCGTTGCGGATACGCGCGCCGCCTTGCTGAACACGATCGAGGATTCTGGCCGCCACATCGAAGCCGACGCGCTTGAAGCCGCTGTCATTCTGTGTCACGGCTATCCGTATCTCATCCAAGTAGTGGGCTCGCTGATGTGGGCTGTGGCCTCTCGTACGGGGGCGCAGACCATCGTGTCGGAGCATGTGCGATCAATCCAAGATGAGGTGGTGAAGCGCATGGGCCAACAGGTCCATCGGCCGGCGCTGATGACGGTGCCGGATGGCGAGATGCGTCTGCTCCGGGCGATGGCAGAGCTCATGGAGGACGTGCCATCGGAAAAACCGAGTGGCAACCCAGGTGCAGCCGACGCGGAGGGCATCACAGCCACGGTCCGCATGGCTCCGACAGCAGCCATCGCTCACCAGCTGAATATCGCTCCGAACGGGATTTCCGCCCGGCGCTCCAGACTGATGCGACGGGACCTCATCTGCAGTCCGAGGTTTGGTTACCTCGCGTTCACCCTTCCCTACCTGGAGGAATACATTCTGAGCCACTGATGCTGCGCGCATCAACGACGGGGTCCATTCCAACCGCGTGGACCAACCCATCGGCCAGATGCCACTAGCCATAAAAAGGCGGAGGGGCTGCCTAGTCCAGGCAGCCCCTCCGTTGCGCGTCACCGGACGGGTTCCGTTCGGTGACGGTCAGCGAGTTAGCTGTTCTTGAGTTCCTCGGTCGCCTGAGGAGCGACATCGAACAGGTCGCCAACCACGCCAAAGTCGGTGATCTCGAAAATGGATGCTTCTTCGTCCTTGTTCACCGCAACGATGGTCTTGGAGGTCTGCATACCAGCCTTATGCTGGATCGCACCGGAGATGCCGAGGGCGATGTACACGTTCGGGGAGACCGTGGAACCGGTCTGACCGACCTGGAACTTGCCCGGGTAGTAGTCGGCATCGACCGCGGCGCGGGACGCACCAACAGCAGCGCCCAGAGCATCGGCCAGCGGCTCGACCACGTCACCGAAGCCCTCTGCAGAGCCCACACCGCGGCCGCCGGAGACCACGATCTTCGCTTCGGTCAGCTCTGGGCGGTCGCCCTGCTCTGCTGGGGCGAAGGACGTAATCTTCACTGCGGTCGGACCTGCAGCGGGCAGCTCTACTTGTTGCAGGTTGCCGGCAGCAGCCTGTGGCTCAGGATCCACAGAACCGGGGGCCAGGGTAAACACTGGCGAAGCGCCGGCAGCGGTGGTCGTCACAGTGTAATCGCCGCCGAAGA
Organism: Corynebacterium falsenii; assembly: GCA_001054945.1. Lineage (GTDB taxonomy): Bacteria > Actinomycetota > Actinomycetes > Mycobacteriales > Mycobacteriaceae > Corynebacterium > Corynebacterium falsenii_A. Next base: position 453,420 of record JVKJ01000005.1, read on the forward strand.
TAGCCACCTTGGAGTTGCGATCTGCATCGATCTCACCGGCGTTGTACACAACTCCGGAGGCCACGCGGGCACCCACTCGACCGGCAATCTCGTTGCCGGACTGCGTAGCGGACACCAGGACTGGCACCTGGAGGTGCGCTGCCAAACCAGCAAGCGCATCCACCGAAGGAGTGATCAACAGCTCCTCCGCCTCTGCGGACTCGGCGGCATAAATGTCCTCTGCACCGGCCTGCGCCAGAGCATCCTTCAGCTTGTCGGCGGTGCCTGGAGCACCGACCACCACGGCACCCACGGTGCCAAGAGCACGAGCGGCGGTAATGAGCTCCAGAGTGGTGTTCTTCAGCTCACCCTCACCGTGTTCAACCAGTACCAATGCGTTGGTCATGGACTTACCTCTTTCCTTGAGAGATGCGAAATGTCGGAGATGGATTAGATGGGCTGAATTAGATCAGCTTTTCCTTCTTGAGGAACTCGACCAGCTTCTTACCGCCGTCGCCCTCGTCATTGATGATTTCACCGGCGGTCTTCGGTGGCTTCGCAGCCACGTCGGAGACGGAGGTCGTGGCGTTAGACAGGCCGACGTTCGCAGCGTCCACGCCGATATCCGCCAGAGACAGCTCCTTGATTGTCTTCTTCTTCGCGGCCATGATGCCCTTGAAGACCGCGAAGCGAGGATCATTGGACTTCTCGGTCACGGAAACGATGGCCGGGGTCGGGGCCTCCAGACCGAAGACACCTTCATCGGTCACGCGCTTGCCGGTGACTTTGCCACCCTCAACACTGAGTTCTTCCATGTGGGTCAGCGCCGGGATCTGGCGGTACTCGGCCAACAGGCCAGGGATAGCGCCTGCACGACCGTCGGTGGAGGTGTTGCCACAAATAACGAGCTCGATATCCTCGATCTGGTTCAACGCGTTGGACAGGGTCCACGCCGTTCCCAGAACGTCAGAGCCGGCCAGCACCTCGTCAGAGACCAAAATGGCCTCATCGCAACCCAAGGACAATGCCTTGCGCAGTGCTTCAGTTGCGCGATCAGGCCCGACGGACAGCACAATGACATTGCGGGAATCGTCCGCTTCCTTCAACTGCAACGCCGCCTCGACTGCGTTCTCGTTGATTTCATCCAGGACAGCATCAGCGTTCTCGCGATCCAGGGTGTAATCGCCCTCCGTGAGCTTCCGCTCAGAGTACGTGTCCGGCACCTGCTTGACCAGAACAACGATGTTCGACATACGTTGGCCTTTCGTGCTTGGGTAATGTGATTTCCTCACACTTTACTAGCTTCATCGTGACCTCGACCACAAAGGGTTCATATTCTTTTATCACTACCCCCACATGAACAAAAGCCCCGCACAGAGCCCTTTTACTCCCCCATACAGGGCTCGCAGATAAACGCGACCCCCTGTTTCCCCACCCGGGTAATGACCACGCTCCACGCCCGGCTCCCCGTCAACTTCATCTTCTTGCGCAGCTGATCCGGATCGATATTCACCCCGCGCACGAGGATCTCTACGGACTTCGCTTCATGCGCCACAAGAGCGGCTTTCAGCTTCTTCAGCGGCACGCGCTCCACAACCCGGAAACCGCGCACGCCCGCGGGTACAGAGTCTCCGGTGAGGTATGCAATGCGCGGATCCAACTGCCACAGCCCGTGCCGCGCCGCATAGTGGCGCACCAGCCCGGCGCGCACGATCGCACCGTCTGGGTCAATGAGGTAGTCACCGTGACCCGCAATGCCCCGCTCTTCCTCATCTATGTGGGGGTCTGCTGAGGTCAAGGTGGTCACTCCAGTTTCATCGAGCAGCACCGCGCGCCGCACGATTCCAGACGCCATCGCCTGGCCCCCGTCTTCCGTTACCAAGCCCCGCGTGTATACACACGCCTCCTTGACCTCCCCTTTCACGCTGATGACATCCACTTGCCCCGCCCAGTCGGCCACGTCGGCGAAATCGATGCCCGGAGCACATTTCACCGCCAGTTCGTGACCGGGATAGGACGTAACAAGGTCGGGCAGAGAGGGCTGCACATCTCGAATGTTGTGGATGCGCCCGGATGAATTCCGTCGCGCGGGGTCGGCGATGATCACGCGTTGGCGTTCCGAGGGCGAAAGTGCCGGAGCCGTGGCGTCCGAAACAATGAATGAGCACCCGGGAACATTCTGGGCGGCCATGGTGACGCGCTCTCGGCTGATATCTCCTCCCAGGGCGCTGAAGCCCTCAGCGTGAAGCGCGCGGACCTCCGTCCCCACGGAACACGTGACGTCCATGGCAGCTACGGCGCCCAAAGACCGCAGGTACTTGGCTCGGAACTCGGCGACGGCGTGCGGGGTGGCCTGCTGCGCGGCGTCCTTATCGGTCCACCAGCCGCGAGCGTCCGGGGACTTGCGGGCAGCAATGCGACGGGCTTCGACGAGTTCGGCAATCGCTCGAGCGTGCTCGCCCCAAGCTGCCCGGAGTGCGGACAGATCCGAAACGGCGGTTTTCTTGGACAGCTCCATCCGCTCGGCCTGCTCAATGGCTCGTGAGGAATCTGGAGACTGCATGAGCCAACGCAGCTCGTCGGGAGAGAAAGCCATGTTCACCTAATTTACTTGGGCGCACCGGTCGCTCCCCGACACGGCGGGAGTTCCCTCCCCTCGCGCAGTTTTCCGCGGTGTGTCGATCCCCTTCATTGCGGTCTGCGAGTCGCTTCAACTACTGCAAAAACGAGCCGGGGGTGTTCTTGAACGGGTGCTCGGGAAGGTCCTCGGGGTCCACCGCGAATTTCATGCCCGGCGCGAACTGGCGCTTAGGACGGCCGTACATCTGGGTTTCCATGAGGTAGTACTCGGCCATGTAGGGCTCATCAACTGGTTCCACGGTGACGGGATCGACGGAGAGCCCGCTGGAAAATTCCATGATCTCTTCCACGCTGCCGAAGGTGTCCAGCAGCTTAAGCTGCGCCCAGGTCGGGGGCATCAAGCTGATCTTTCGGCTGCGCCACCCGTCCAACAACGTCGAAGGGCGGAACCAGCCAGTGGAAGTTGCCTCACGGGTCTTTCCACACGTCAGCTGCCCTTGGGGCATGGCGGCGACGAAGAAGGCCGTGTCGTAGCGGATCGGCTGTTCCTCTGGGGTCACCCAGTTGGCCCACGGGCGCAGCAGGTCGGAGCGCAGGACGAGATCGTTGTCGCTCATGAAATCGCTAAAGGCCAGCTGGTGAGATTCCAGTTGCTCCCGCTGGGATTGGTACACGACGGTGTCCGCGACAATCTCGTCCTCAAAGTTGGACGCCAGCAGTGTCCCAGATTCCTCAAAAGTTTCTCGCACGGCAGCACACACGAGGGCGCGGGCGATGGCGGGGTCTTTTTGCAGCCGCTCGCTCCACCAGCGCACGCTCGGGCCGGCCCAAGGAATTTGCGGCGAGTCATGCCCGTCTTGATCCACGTCCCCTGGCATGTCGCGGGAGTCCACGCCCCCGCCCGGAAACACGGTCATTTCCGCGCAAAAGGCCATCGTGGAGGCGCGTTCCTGAACATAAACCTCCGGGCCAGAAAGGGTGTTTCTTAGCAGGATGACAGTTGAAGCGTGTCGTGGTGTGACCGGTCCCACCCGTGCCAGTTGATCCTCGGAAACATCGGGATTGTCGCCCACTCGGCTCACCTCACTTTTCTTCCGGTGGCTAGCCTAGTGAAACCAGCGTGGGCGCGAGTGAGATTAGGCAAAACGATGAGCAACGACGCGCCGCGGAGATCCGCTACACGGCTCGATCCGGTTAGCCGCGGGAGCGGTGGGAGCCCCCACGACGTACCCGGCGCGCAAACCAGCGTCCATCCATCTGGGTCAGATTGATCGGTTGGTGGAAAGTCTTGGTGAGGTTCTCGCCGGTCATGATGTCCTCCAACATGCCCTGCGCCACCACCTCGCCTTCATCCAGCAAAAGGCCGTGAGTAAATCCCGGCGGGATCTCCTCCACGTGGTGGGTGATCATGACGATCGCGGGAGAATCTGGGTCTGATGCCAGCTCGCTGAGCAGTGCGATGAGGTCCTCGCGGCCGCCCAAGTCCAAGCCTGCCCCTGGCTCGTCCAAAAGCAGGATCTCTGGGTCGGTCATCAGGGCCCGGGCAATCATCGTCCGCTTGCGTTCTCCCTCGGAGAGAGTCCCCCAGGTCTGATCAGCCAGGTGATATGCGCCAACGGATTCCAGAATGTCGATGGCTCGTTCGTGATCCTGGTGATCATATTCCTCGCGCCACCGCCCCATGACGTCATATCCCGCGGAAATCACGATGTCCGCCACTTTCTCATCGCCCGGTATCCGGTGCGCCATGGCGGATGAGGACATGCCGATGGACGTGCGGATCTCCCGCAAATCCACCGTGCCCATTGTTTCGCCCACCAGTGTCACCGTTCCCGTGGTAGGGAACATCTGCGCTGCGGCCAACCGCATCAGCGTCGTCTTGCCTGCCCCGTTCGGGCCGATGATGATCCACCGCTCGTCCAATTCAACGCGCCAATTCATTGGAGCCAGGATCGTCTTACCGTCGCGGACGACACTGACACCGCTCATGTCAATGACTAGGTCCTCCTCCGCAGCAGGTGCCGTGGCCGGAGAAGAGATCAAGTTAGATGCCTCTTTAGTCGACTTAAAGTCCTCGCGCTCATTCACGCTCCCCATCTTGCCTCACGTCGAGCCGATCGTTGATGCGCAACCCGCGGCGGATAGATTCACTGCCGATTCTGTCGGACCCGTTTAGTCTGGGTGCAGTCACATCACCTTCAACTGCCTCTCTCCCGCATAGGAGCTCCCCTCATGACTGGCCGACTCGGAATCGATAACGTCTCCCCCGTCATCAGCCTTGGCAGCTACCCCGCTAAAGGGGTGGTCGGCCAGATGTTCCCCGTGTCCGCGACCGTGTGGCGGGAGGGCCACGATGTCGTGTCCGCCACGCTCGTGGTGCGCCGCCCCGCAGGGACCGAGGGCGGTCAACGAAAGATCACGATGACCGCCGAATCTGGCCCTGCGGCCGATCCTGACCTGCGGCACGCCGTATTCACCCCGGACGTGCCAGGGCTGTGGACCTTCCGGGTCGATGCCTGGTCTGACCCAGCCGCCACATGGTTTAACGCCATCACGAAGAAGGTCAACGCGGGCCAGGATGCCACCATGCTGGCCAATGATCTCGAAATGGGAGCTCGTTTCTTTGAGCGCGCCGTGAAAAAGGCTGCCCGTACCGACGTCCAGAAACTGAAGGAAGCAGTTGCTGCTCTCCGCGACGAGACCCTGGACCTGCAGCAACGCATTGCTCCCGCTCTAAGCTCGGACGTGCGGCGCGCCCTGGAGCGCCGGCCGGTCCGAGACCTTCGGACCAAGGGGCGGGAATTCACCGTCATGGTGGACCCCCTGGAAAACGCCACCGGCAGTTGGTACGAATTTTTCCCCCGATCCACGGGCGGACGGGATGCTGAAGGGGTCCCCGTCCATGGCACTTTCGCGACCGCTGAGGACGAGCTGCCTCGCATCGCTGACATGGGATTCGACACTGTTTACCTCCCGCCGATCCACCCCATCGGGAAGACAAATCGCAAGGGAAAGAACAACTCCCTGACCCCCACGCGGGAGGATGTGGGAAGCCCATGGGCGATCGGTTCTACGGAGGGCGGGCACGATGCCATCAATCCAGAGCTGGGCACGCTCGAGGACTTTCGGCATTTCGTTGAGACCGCCCGTCACCTCGGCCTCAGTGTGGCGCTCGACCTAGCGCTGCAGTGTTCACCGGATCACCCCTGGGCGAAGGAGCATCCCGAGTGGTTTACCGTTTTGCCCGACGGGACCATCGCGTATGCGGAAAACCCGCCGAAGAAATACCAGGACATCTATCCACTGAACTTCGACCTCGACCCCGAAGGGCTCTACAACGAGGTCTTACGCGTGGTCCGGCACTGGATCGACAATGGTGTGCGAATCTTCCGCGTGGATAATCCCCACACCAAGCCCTCCAACTTTTGGGCTTGGCTGATCAGGGAAGTCCACTCCACAGACCCGGACGTGGTCTTTCTCGCAGAGGCCTTCACCAGGCCGCCGCGCCTCTACGGTCTCGCGAAGCTGGGGTTCACGCAGAGCTACTCCTATTTCACGTGGAAAACCACCAAATCGGAACTCAGCGAGTTCGCCATCGATGTGGCACAGGGCGCCGATGTCTTCCACCCCAACCTTTTTGTGAACACCCCGGACATCCTTCACGAATCGCTACAGCGCGGTGGGCGTCCGGCATTTGCGCAGCGCGCCGCCCTCGCCGCAACGATGTCGCCACTGTGGGGCGTATATTCCGGATTCGAGCTGTTTGAATCCACCCCGGTGCGGGAGGGCTCGGAGGAGTACCTGGACTCCGAAAAATACGAACTGCGCCCCCGAGATTTTCGCGCCGCTGAGGAGCGGGGAGATTCCCTGGCACCGTGGCTCCGCACCCTCAACCACATTCGCCGGGACAACCCTGCTCTCCAGCAGCAGCGCAATCTCCATGTTCACCCGACGAGCAATGACGACGTTCTGGCGTACTCAAGAATTGACCCCATTACCGGCAACGCCGTGCTGATCGTTATCAACCTGGACCCCCACCACATCCAGGAGTCCATGGTGTACCTCGACCTCGCTGCCCTCGGCCTGGCGGAAGCGGAGGGCTTCCCAGACGGCCTGGGCACGACCGAATCCTTCGAGGTGGAGGATATCCCCACGTCCCAACGCTTCACGTGGGGCGCGGAGAATTTCGTACGCCTCGATCCCGAGCACCAGGTCGCGCACATCCTGCGCCTTCCCGATGTTCCCGAGGAGCGCCGCGAGCCCCTCGCCTACCGCGGGGTGGTGACCGAGGGCACGATGGAATCCTATGACCCCCGCGGATAGCCCCGCTCACCCCCGTCACACCGCCAACCCGAATGAGAATTCAAGCATGACTGCGAACTCCTCCAGCCTTTCCGATCACGACCGCCAACGCCTGCTCGAGGGGCGCCACCACGCGCCTCACGACGTTCTGGGCCTCCACGCCACAAGGGGTGACGCCGGCCAGATCACCGGGCATGTCATTCGCACGATCCAGTGCGGCGCCAATTCCGTGCAGGTCCACAGTGGGGGTCGGGTCTGGGAAATGGTGAACACGGGGGAAGATGTGTTCGAGCTCGAGCTGCCGCGCGATCCACAGATCGAGGACTACCGCCTCTTCATCCGCTGGGACGCTGGCCAAGGTGTGGAAACAATGGACGCGTACCGCGAGCTGCCCACCGTACGAGACCTGGATCTGCACCTGATCGGTGAAGGCCGTCACGAGCGGCTGTGGGACGTGCTCGGCGCCCACGTGTCAGATCGGGGGACGGCGTTCGCCGTGTGGGCACCTCATGCAGCTGGCGTATCGGTTGTGGGCAGCTTCAACGGATGGAATAGCCGTCAGCACCCGATGCGCGCACTGGGCTCCTCGGGTATTTGGGAGCTCTTCATTCCCGGGGTCGGCCCGGACGAGCTGTATAAATTCTCCATCGCCACCGCCGACGGGGCGCAAGTGGAAAAGGCAGATCCGATGGCACGACTCGCTGAACGCGCCCCAGGCACCGCCTCTGTCACGGTGGCAGACTCGACGTACCGCTGGTCAGACGATGACTGGATGACTGCTCGGGCTCGCACCGACTGGAACCGAACCCCGATATCCATTTATGAAATGCACTTGGGGTCCTGGCGCAAGGGGCTGTCCTACCGCGAGATGGCAACGCAGCTGGTGGACTACGTGCGCGAAAAGAACTTCACCCACGTAGAACTGATGGGTGTTTCTGAGCACCCCTTCGAACCAAGCTGGGGTTATCAGGTGACGAGCTACTACGCGCCCAACAATCGGTTCGGCTCACCCGAGGATCTTCGCTTTCTGATCGATTCTTTGCACACCGCCGGCATCGGCGTGATCATGGATTGGGTGCCTGGCCACTTCCCCAAAGATGAGTGGGCGCTTGGCAAATTTGACGGCCAGGCTTGCTACGAACACCCCGATCCCCGCCGCGGCGAACAACCGGACTGGGGAACCTATGTTTTCGACTTCGGTCGTGCGGAGGTACGGAATTTCCTTGTCGCCAATGCCCTGTACTGGTGCAAGGAATTCCACATCGATGGCCTCCGAGTGGACGCCGTGGCCTCCATGCTCTACCTCGATTACAGCCGCGACGAGGGCCAGTGGCTGCCGAACATCCACGGTGGCCGCGAGAACTTGGAGGCGGTGAACTTCCTCCAGGAAACCAATGCCACCCTGCACCGCGATGCTCCCGGCGCCCTGACCATCGCCGAGGAATCCACCTCGTGGCCCGGTGTTACTGCGCCGACCGATCACGGCGGCCTCGGCTTCAGCTTCAAGTGGAACATGGGCTGGATGCACGACACGTTGGAATACGTGCAACGCGACCCGATTCACCGGGGCTACCATCACGGCGAGATCACGTTTTCCATGGTCTACGCCTATTCTGAGCGCTACATCCTCCCCATTTCCCATGACGAAGTTGTGCACGGCAAGGGGACCTTGTGGTCCCGCATGCCCGCAGGCCACAGCTGGGATCGCGCCGCAATGGTGCGGACCCTGTTGGCCTACATGTGGTCCCACCCCGGAAAGAAACTCCTATTCCAGGGCCAGGAATGGGGCCAAGCGGCCGAGTGGAACGAATCCCGGGGTGTCGACTGGGGCGATATGGAGGGCTGGGAAGGCGAGTTCCACCGTGGACTCGCCGCACTCACCGCCCGGGTGAATGAGTTGTACCGCTCGTTCCCCGCCCTGGGCGAATCAGATCATGGCCCTGCCGGGTTTCGGTGGATCGCTGCTGATGACGCCACCAATAACGTGTTGAGCTACATCCGCAGTCACGGCGATCAAAAGGTCGCCTGCGTGATCAATTTCTCTGGCAATACTCTCCGGGACTATCGAATCGGGCTGAATGATTCAGGTGTGTGGCGCGAGGTGCTGAACACGGACGATCCCGCCTTTGAGGGCGCCGGTCGAACCGGCGGAGACATCCACGCCGATGTGCTTGCCTCCCATGGCATGGAGTTCAGCGCTGCACTGGAAATCCCGGCACACAGCGCGCGCTGGTTCGTCAAGGGGTAGGCAGGGAGACTAGAACAGTGCGCTGGCCATGCGGGTGCGTGCAGCGATGACCTCCGGGTCAGCCGCGTCGAACAGATCGAATAGCTCCAGCAGCCGTTGCTTGGCCGCGGCTCGCTCATCCCCGACATCATTGCGGATGACACGAATCAGAGCATCGAACGCTTGCTCCTTCTTCCCCATCAGGATCAGGTAATCAGCCGCCTCGCTGGCCTTTTCTGCATTCGCTGGTTCGGCCTCCGCTGCGGCGATCTTTTCTTCCCCGTCATGGCCCTCTGCGCTTGCCTCGCCGTGATCCACGCGTTGAATGAGCAGCGCCTGTGCCCGTGCGGCACGCGCTTGGCTATAGGCGGGATCGCCTGAGGGGATGGCGTCCAAAATCTTTAACGCACCGTCCACGTCACCCGCCTGAACCTTGTCTTCGGCCTCGCTGAGGCGCGGGTCCTGCTCCGGCTCGGTGCTCCCGTCTCCCTCGGTCGGCAGACCCTGCAACTTACCCTGCACTGCCTGGACCACAGCATCAACCCAGGCCTGCAGCTGGTCCTCTGGTTGGGCGCCCTGGAAGTCTGCAAGGGGGCGACCACCGGCCAGCGCCACCACGGTAGGGACGGCCTGAACGCCAAGCGCCTGAGCCATCTCCGGCTGTTCGTCGACATTGACGTGCCGGAACACCCAACTCAGCTGCTCCTGGGGTGCATCGACCGCCTGGATGAGCCGAGAAAATGCGGTATGCAATTGCGCGCTCGCCTCATCTGTGGAGGATCCGAGTAGCAGTACCACGGGAACCTGGGTCGAGCGGAGGACGAGGTCCGCCTCAAAGGTCTCTGGAGTGACTGATGCCACGCGCTCCACCGTCTCACCTGCCGAGGCACCCTCGGAAACTCCAGGTGTGGGCTGTCCGCCTGGTGACTGCTGGGCTGCGCCGCCCGCATGCCCCTGTCCAGTGCGCTGCTGAGCTTTGGCTTTCACATCGCCGAGGTCAATAGCTCCGGCAACGAAACGCGGTGGCGCGGACGCCTGCTGCGCGGAATGGGAATTGCGCTGGTCAGCGCTGGAACGTGCGGAAGAAGAGCCGGGGTTCATCGGTGCCGTCATGGCACCATCTTAACGCTGCATGCTTTCACTGCCCGCCGGCCCCCGCGGTGCCCGACGAGGTCAAAACAACCGAAACTCGGAATCGTCGGTGCCCCGCATGGCCGCATAATCCAGCGTCACGCACCGAATGCCGCGATCCTCGGCGAGGGTCCGTGCCTGCGGTTTGATCTCCTGTGCCGCAAACACTCCGGTCACCGGCGCAAGCAATTCGTCCCGATTGAGCAATTCGACATACCGGGTCAATTGTTCCACCCCATCGATCCCGCCGCGACGCTTAATCTCCACCGCCACCGTTGCACCGGTGGCGTCCCTGCTGAGGATATCCACCGGTCCGATTGGCGTGGGATACTCGCGCCGAACCAGCGAGTAGCCATCCCCGAGCACCTCGATCTGTTCGGCCAGGAGCTCCTGCAGGTGCGCCTCCACGCCGTCTTTGACCAGACCTGGGTCCTCCCCCAGGTCGTATTCGGACTGCGCGTAGACCTCGTAGATGCGGATGCGGAGCTGCTCGCCTTTGGGATTTTCCACCACCCACAGTTTTTGGACGCCCTCCTCGCCCAATTCCGGGTGCAGAAGGTCCCCGTCCGAGGAATCCGAATGCTGCTGCCCGCTCTCAAATTCGGTGATGTTGCACGGCGGCGACATCCAATTGAGGGGCTTGTAGGCGCGATCGTCCGCGTGGATGGATACAGAGCCGTCGGCCTTCATCATGATGAGCCTGTCGGCCCGGGGAAGATGGGCCTCCAACCGCCCCACATAGTCCACGCTGCAGCTGGCAATCAGAAGTCGCATTGCGTCAGACTATCACCGCTGGGTTCGCGCGCTATTCGTAGCGCACGCGACGCTCGCTTGGGGCAGATTCCAGCCACGAGACCAAGGCGGTATCTCCCCGGCTGTCGACGGCGAGTTCGAATTGCTGGTCACGGTGAGTGATGTGAACGATGTGGAGATCATTCTCCATAAACTGTGCCTCCCTGCCGGACATTTCGCGGCGCGACTCAATCCGAGTAGCCAGGCGGGTGAAGACGAGGTCCGGCTCCGGGCGCACGCTGCGGAGCTTGAAGAAACGGGCGGAGGTCGCCGAATATAAAAGGACCCCGTGTCGCCAATGCCTTCCCTCGGCGGCGGGGAGGCGGCGAATGACCACGGGGTAGCCCTTGCTGCGAATTCCAAAGAACCGCCAGGCTATGAGGCACAGGCCGATGAGCACGATTGTCAGGAGGAGAATTCCCACAATGTTCAATCTGCGCTCCTAGCTGCAATGCCGAGTGTCTTAGTTGAAGAATCTACAATCTTTTATCCAGAAGCAACAACTTTTGCGCATAGAAAACGGGGCCCGCCAACACGAAGAGTGCTGACCTGACCCCGCTGTGAAATGGAGGAGAGTCTACTTCTCCTGCAGTCGCCTAACAGCGCGCAATTCGGACTCCGCCTTCGCTGCCTCTTCGTCGGAAGAAGCATCTCGGACGCGAGCCTCCGCGTCCGCCTCGTTGACCTCCTTGGCCCACGTTGCGGTGTCTGCGAGGATGGTGATCTTCTCGGAAGACACAGACAGGAACCCGCCCTGCACTGCGGCCACGAGCTTGTCACCCTCGGTGGTCCGGATAGTCACCACACCATTGTGGACCAGCTGGCCCAGCAGTGGCTCGTGACCGGGGAGCACGCCGATCTCGCCCTCGGTCGTCTGAGCGGTGACGGACGTTGCCTTTCCAGACCACAGCGCCCGCTCGACGGCGACCAGTTCAGCGGCAATCTCAGCCATGTGCGATTCCCCTTACTTCTTCTCGTTGAGCTTCTTGTAGGCAGCCTCAACGTCGTCCAAGCCACCCAGGCCATTGAAGGCCTGCTCTGGGTAGGCATCGAACTCGCCGTCGCAGATGCGCTCGAAGGCGTCGATCGTATCCTTCAGCGGCACGTAGGAACCCGGCAGGCCCGTGAACTTCTCCGCCACGAAGAAGTTCTGGCCCAGGAAGCGTTCGAGGCGACGTGCGCGCTGAACGGTGATCTTGTCCTCTTCAGACAGCTCGTCCATACCCAGGATGGCGATGATGTCCTGCAGTTCCTTGTTCTTCTGCAGGATGTTGATCACGCGCTGAGCAACAGCGTAGTGACGCTCGCCAACGATGCCTGGCTCCAGGATGCGGGAGGTGGAGGTCAACGGGTCGACTGCGGGGTAAATACCCTTCGAAGCAATCGCACGGTTGAGCTCCGTGGTGGCATCCAGGTGGGCGAAGGTCGTTGCCGGAGCCGGGTCGGTGTAGTCGTCGGCCGGCACGTACACGGCCTGCAGGGACGTAATCGACTTGCCCTTGGTGGAGGTAATACGCTCCTGCAGAACGCCCATCTCATCGGCCAGGGTCGGCTGGTAACCCACGGCGGACGGCATGCGGCCCAGCAGCGTGGACACCTCAGAACCTGCCTGGGTGAAACGGAAGATGTTATCGATGAACAGGAGCACGTCCTGGTTCTGCACATCGCGGAAGTACTCCGCCATGGTCAGACCGGACAGTGCCACGCGCATACGAACTCCCGGTGGCTCGTCCATCTGGCCGAACACGAGGGCGGTATCTTGCAGCACGCCCATCTCTTCCATTTCGAGGAAGAGGTCGGTGCCCTCACGGGTACGCTCACCGACGCCCGCGAACACGGACGTACCGGAGAACTCGCGCGCGATACGGGTAATCATCTCCTGAATGAGAACGGTCTTACCCACACCAGCGCCACCGAACAGGCCGATCTTGCCGCCCTTGACATAAGGGGTCAGCAGGTCGATGACCTTAATGCCCGTCTCCAGGATTTCGGTCTTGCCCTCAAGCTGATCGAATGCTGGTGGCTGACGGTGGATACCCCACTGCTCGCCGTCGCGGCCCAAGCCGGGCTCGTCGATGCAGTCGCCCAGTGCGTTGAACACGTGGCCCTTAACGACATCGCCGACGGGAACGGAAATTGGGTTGCCCGTATCAGTCACCTCGGCACCGCGGACGAGACCGTCCGTAGGAGCCATGGAGACGGCACGAACCAGGTTGTCGCCCAAGTGCTGAGCGACCTCGAGCGTGATGGTCTTAGCAACTGCTTCGAGGGAAACCTCGACGTGCAGAGCGTTGAACAGAGCTGGCTGCTGGCCACGTGGGAACTCCACGTCGACGACCGGGCCGATCACACGCACGACGCGGCCGGCAGCAGTCGACGCAGCTGGGCGCTCCGCCTTAATAGCTGTAGTCATATCTAGTCACTTTCTCCGGCATCGGCGAGCGCGGAAGCGCCACCGACAATCTCTGTGATTTCCTGGGTAATCTGCGCCTGGCGAGCCTGGTTGGCAATGCGGGAGAGGTCCTTGACCAGCTCTGTTGCATTGTCTGTTGCAGCACTCATCGCAGTACGACGGGCAGCAGACTCGGATGCGGCGGCTTCCAGCATGGCACTGAAAATGCCACTGGATACGTACTGCGGAAGCAGCGCGTGGAACAGGGTATCCGCGTCAGGCTCGAACTCCGTCTCGGAGTGTGCCGAACCCGGCTTATCCGAAACCATGTCCTCGCCCAGGTGCATCTTCTCTTCTTCCTCCACCGTTTCAATGGGGAGAAGTCGGAAGGCAGTTGCCGTCTGGGTAAGCATGGATTCGAACTTGGTGTAGACCATGTGCACTTCGTCAAACCCCTGGATCTCCTGGCCCTCGGGACCATTCACACCCTGGCGCCACTCGGTGGTGCCCTGGGAGCCGGCGGAGAAGCCATCGATGAGGTGACGGCGAAGATCTTCGGTCGCAGTGTAGTCCGGGTCTTGCGAGAATCCGGTCCACGATCCAGCGATCTCTTCGCCTCGGAAGTTGTAGTAGGTCAGGCCCTTGGCCCCGGCCACAAACAGCACTACTTCCTTGCCCTGGCTCTCAAGGAGTTTGCGCAGTTCAGCAGTGGTCTTAAAGACGTTGTTGTTGTAGCCGCCGCACATACCACGGTCACTCGAGATCACGAGGACAGCTGCGCGCTCTGCCTGCTCCGGCTCATTGATCATCGGGTGATCCAAAGAGCTTGCGGAAGCCAGCCGGCGGATCACCTTGGTGATCTCGCTAGCGTAAGGCTGGGAAGCCTCGACACGCTGCTGAGCTTTCGTAATCCTCGAGGTGGCGATGAGCTCTTGTGCCTTGGTGATCTTCTTGGTGGAATTCACGGACTTAATACGAGTCCGCAGTTCGCGAAGACTGGCCATCTGCTATCGCCTCCCTTCTTGTCCGTAATTGGTCATGGTGCTTTTGATCCTTCCGAACCCTACTTGGTCTTGCGGGTAACGGTGATCTGGGACTTTTCTACTTCGTCCTGCTCCATGGTGCGGGCCTCGGGCTCGTTCACAACGCGAGAACCGTCGGAGGTCTGGAAACCGCGCTTGAACTCGTCCACGGAACGGGCCAGCGCGGACTTGGAATCGTCACTGAATGGCACGCCGCCGTTGATCTGCTCGTACACGCCCGAAGCGTTGGCATGCAGGTACTCGGTCAGTTCGGATTCGAAGCGACGAACGTCCTCAACAGGTACGTTATCGAACTCACCCTCGCCGGCCAGGTAGATGGATACCATCTGATCTTCAACGGACTGTGGCTTGGTCTCGGTCTGCTTCAGCAGCTCAACCAGGCGCTTGCCGCGCTCCAGCTGAGCCTTGGAAGCCGGATCCAGGTCAGAGGCAAATGCTGCGAAAGCCTCGAGGTCGCGGTAAGCGGCGAGGTCCAGACGCAGGTTACCGGAGACCTTCTTCATGCCCTTGGTCTGAGCGGCACCACCGACACGAGAGACGGAAACACCGACGTTAATAGCCGGTCGAACGCCCTGGTTGAACAGGTCGGACTCAAGGAAGACCTGTCCGTCGGTAATGGAAATGACGTTCGTCGGGATGAAGGCGGACACATCGTTAGCCTTCGTCTCGATGATCGGAAGTGCCGTCAGGGAGCCGCCACCCAGATCGTCGGAGAGCTTTGCAGCACGCTCCAACAGGCGGGAGTGCAGGTAGAAGACGTCGCCTGGGTAAGCTTCGCGGCCCGGTGGGCGGCGCAGCAGCAGCGAGATCGCACGGTAGGCCTCAGCCTGCTTGGTCAAGTCATCGTAGATAACCAGGACGTGCTTGCCCTGGTACATCCAGTGCTGGCCCAAAGCGGCACCGGCAAAGGGCGCCAGCCACTTGAAGCCTGCGGAGTCGGATGCGGGTGCGGCCACGATGGTGGTGTAATCCAGCGCACCGTTTTCTTCCAGCGTCTTACGGATGGAAGCGATGGTCGAGCCCTTCTGACCAATCGCGACGTAGATGCAGCGCACCTGCTTCTTGGGGTCGCCAGACTCCCAGTTGGCGCGCTGGTTCAGGATGGTGTCAATGCAGACCGAGGTCTTACCGGTCTTACGGTCACCAATGATCAGCTGACGCTGACCACGACCGATGGGGGTCATTGCGTCGATAGCCTTGATGCCGGTCTGCATCGGCTCCTCGACGGGCTGGCGCATCAGGACGGATGGCGCCTGGAGCTCGAGGACACGGTCCTCGTCGCCCTTGATGTCGCCCAGGCCGTCGATAGCCTGACCCAGTGGGTTGATAACACGGCCGAGGAAGTCCTCCCCAACCGGAATGGAAAGGACCTCACCGGTCCGCTTGACCTCGTCGCCCTCCTTGAGGGACTCGTAGTTACCCAGGACCACGACACCGACCTTGTCGGTCTCGAGGTTCTGTGCGACGCCGATAACGCCGCCGGGGAACTCGAGCAGCTCGTTGGCCATAACAGATGGCATACCGCTTACCTGGGCAATGCCATCGGCTGCCGTCGTGACCACGCCGACCTCCTCACGGGAGGCCTCCGGGGAGTAGCTCGAGGTGTAGTTCGCAATCGCGCTACGGATCTCATCGGAGGAGATCGTCAGCTCCGCCATGTTCTTCCTGCTCTCGGTTTCGTCTTCCAGCAATGTTTTCTGCTTCGGTTCGTCTTAGACGAGGGAGCGACGCAGCCGTTCCAGCTTTCCAGCTGTGCTGCCGTCGATTACCTCGTCACCGACTCGGACCACGGCACCACCGAGGAGGCTGGTGTCAACCTCGGAGTGAACCGCAATCTTGCGACCGTAAATCTTCTCCAGCTTGTCAGCCAGTGCACGCTCCTGGGAGTCGTCCATCTCAGCTGCGCTGCGGACCCGAGCAACCTCGCGTCCGTTGAGTGCTGCTACGTCGTCACACAGGGCGTCCAGCGCTTCCACTGGTCGTTCCTGTCCGCGACCAACCGCCTGCAATGCCAGTGCCTCGGTAGTGGCAGTCACCTTTCCGTACAGCACCTTTGCCAGCAGATCCCGACGCTGGTCGGAGGACACAGCGCGATCAGCCGGCAGCATTTCTAACTGGGGCTCACGTTCCATGATGCGAGCCAGGCGGAATAGTTCATCCTCAACGCGGTCAAGTTGACCCTGGGCTTCTGCAGAACGCAGGAGGGCCACCCGCCCCAGCTGTTCCAGGCCGGAACGCAGGTCACGGGAGCTGGACCACGTCTGGGACACAGCAGCGGACACGATCTCCTCAGTGGAGGCCGATACCTTGCCGGACAGCAGGGCCTTCACAATGTCGGTACGCTGCTGGGGGCTCGAAGCTGCATCGACCAATGCGACGCGCAGGCTTCGCTCCCCATCGAGCACATCGACGACATCGAAAAGCTCGGTGCCGGTGGTGGCGCCGGTGCCCACCGTGTCAGCAGACTCACGCAACCCCTGTTCCAGGGTCTCGTTCAGTCGTGCATATGCCTCTCGGCTCGCTGCGTGCATACCAATCACTTCCTCGCCGTGCCAACGCCGTCGAGATCGGCGAGGAAGTTATCGATAGTGCCCGAACGCTTCACGTTGTCGCTCAGCTGCTCACCGAGCAGGCGTTCCGCGAGGTTGATGGAGTTCTCCCCCATCTCCTTACGGAGATCGCTCACGACAGAAGCGCGCTGAGCCTCCAGCTGCTTGTTGCCGGACTCGACAATGCGGTTGGATTCCTCAGTCGCCTGGGCCTTCATGTCAGCGATGATCTTGGAGCCCTGGGTGCGGGCATCATCGCGGATCTGTGCAGCCTCGGTACGTGCTTCAGCAAGCTGAGCGTTGTACTTCTCGAGGGCAGCCTTAGCTTCAGCCTGAGCTGCTTCCGCACGCTGGATGCCGCCTTCGATCTGGTCCTCGCGCTGATTCAGGACCTCCTGGAACTTCGGAAGCACGAACTTCCAGAAGACGAAGAGGATCACTGCAAAAACAATGAGGGACCAGACGATGTCGTACACCGGTGGCAGAAGAGGGTTAACCTTCTGCTCCATTGGCAGCTCTTCGGCCGCCAGTAAAGACATATTCGTCATAGTCTCCAGCTTTCGCTCTTAAACGGTTTCATTCGTTACGGGATCAAACTGACCGAAATCAGTTTTCCCAGAACTAGCCGAACAGGAAGCCGGCGACCAGGCCGATCAGGGCCAGAGCCTCGGTGAAGGCGATACCCAGGAACATGGTGGTGCGCAGCTGGCCGGCCATCTCGGGCTGGCGTGCCATTGCCTCAGCAGTCTTGCCTGCGACCAGACCCACGCCGATGCCTGGGCCGATTGCTGCCAGGCCGTAGCCGATGGAGCCAAGGCCATTGAGGGTGGTGGTGGAGTCCTGAGCCAGTACCAGGATGTCGTTCATGAGTTTTCCATTACCTTTCTGGTGACCGACCAGGCTTTCCTTGAATTTTGTGCCCGGCCGGAACGTGTCTTTTTGTTCTTGCTCTCGATCAGTGACTAGTGCTCGTCAGCGTGCAACGACAACTCGATGTATACGGCCGTCAACAGGGCGAAAATGTACGCCTGCAGGAAGATGACCATGATCTCGAAGAAGGAGAATGCAATGCCGAACAGCAGAGTGCCACCGGACAGCAAGGTCCAGCCATTCATCTGCCAGAAGAAGAAGTTCGTGGCAGAGAACAGCATGACGAGGATGATGTGTCCAGCCAACATGTTGGCCATTAGACGAATGGTCAGGGTTACCGGACGGAGGATGAAGGTGGAGAAGAATTCGATCGGCACCACAATGACGTGAAGGAAAGTGGGTAGGCCGGGAATTACCAGCGACGACTTCACGAACTTGCCGAAACCGTAACGCTTCACACCCGCGTAGATGAA
This sequence comes from Corynebacterium falsenii, assembly GCA_001054945.1. Lineage (GTDB taxonomy): Bacteria > Actinomycetota > Actinomycetes > Mycobacteriales > Mycobacteriaceae > Corynebacterium > Corynebacterium falsenii_A. Next base: position 471,758 of record JVKJ01000005.1, read on the forward strand.
CACCACATACGCAACGACCGCCAGTACCAGCGGGAAGCCGATACGGGCGCTCGGAGAAATGTTCAGGAACGGAATGATCGTCGGAAGGTTCACCGCAAGCACGGCAAAGAAAATCGACGCAATGATCGGAAGGAAGCGACGCCCTTCCTTCTTCCCCAAAATGTCCTCCGCAACGTGGATACGCACAAAGTCCAACGCGAGCTCCGCGAAGTTCTGCACGCCACTCGGGATCAGCTTTGGCTTCCGCATCGCAATCAAGAAGAAGGCGCTCACCAGCGCAATCATCAGGATGCGGATCAGCATCAGCCGATCCAGTGCGAACCACCCGTTAGCGAAATCGCTAAACCACAGGTCGTTCGGATCCACTTGCCCCGGGAAGAATTCGTGTTCCAATGAAGGGCTGTGAAATTCGCCCTTCATGGCCAAGGTTGTTACGCTCAGCGTTCTCTCCCGTGATTGGGCCGCTTGAAACAAAATCAGGCGGTGCGATGGAGGTCTTGGTTTTGCTGTACCGACCAGCCGTGGACTCCGTCGCACGTCCGCTCGGGGTCGGTAGGTGCCGTATCGTGCTGGTGGCGCTCATGCACCCACAGCCTAGACAGCCCGAATAGACAATATCAGGTCACTTGCCCTGGCTGCTAAGTGGCACACCACTGACTTCACACGCTCTCGGGGCATTTTCTTCGTGTCGACCACAGCAAACACACGGCCAATTCCAAGCACTTTTGGGCGCCCGATGTTTTCCCGTCATTACCAGCAATTCCCCACCTCACAGCCGAGATAGCTGGCGTCCCCTCCCCTGAGCGTGAGCACCCAAGCGCCGCAAGAGGCCCTGAAACCCCCTCCCCGGGCGTTACCCCCACACCTACCCCCGATTCCCACGTCAGGGCAACACCAAGCCCGCGACTTACCCCGCGGGGTGCACGTAGAGCTGATTGGTCCTCAGGATGGCGATGGTTTCGGTCGCCAGGACGACCACCAACACCAGAATCACTGTGACCGCGAGCGCTGTCGCGTCGTAAAAGTCCATGGACTTCAGCCAGAACATCACTCCCAGCAACACAGCCGCCTTTAGGATCCACGAACCGAGTACCACACCCAGCGTCGTGGCCGGGGACGTATTCGAGGTACCAAGTGCGGAAATCACCGTGAGCAGCAGGAACCCGCCTCCGATGGCTGCACCAATCAGGGCGCCCCAGATTCCGGGGAGGTCACGCACGCCACCCCACAGCGCAAGGGAGAACACGGTCACCGCTACAAGGGCGATCACTCCGCCGCGCAGGGCTCGCTGGAGGGGACGCCGCGGATCCTCCAGATCCTGCGACTCGTTCAGCTCGGGAAGTTCTGCGTGGTGCTCCGCAGCATCAGCCGGGCCGGAATCGGACGAGGAATGTGCTTCTGGATTGAGATTTTCCGAATTCTTCACGGCTCATCACTGTACTGGTTCATCTTGGCTCTTCCACAATGGAACGATCGTCATCACGGTGCCGCAGGCAAGTAGAACGGCGAAGACCACTGCCGTGAATGTGAGGGGGAAAATGGCAGCCCCGACCGCACCAAAGGCGGCGATGGCCACCCAGGTGTACAGCACCAGCACCACCCGCTTCTGGGAATGCCCTAGTCGGAGCAAGCGATGGTGAAGGTGCTCCTTATCCGGAGCGAATGGGCTCTTGCCTGCCCGGACTCGCCGAAAGACAGCCAGCAGCAGGTCCAACAGTGGGATGAATAGCGCGGCCAGCACCACAATTACCGGCGAGAGCAAGGCCAGGAGGTCTGCGGCACCGTACAGGGACATGTTGATGCGGCCCGAGGCGGACACGCAGGCGGCGGAAATCATGAGGCCGATCAGCATGGAGCCGGAATCGCCCATAAAAATCCTGGCTGGTGAAAAGTTGTGCGGCAGGAATCCCAGGCACACCCCCGCAAGGGCAGCTGAGATGATGGCCGGTGGATACGCCGACACCGTTCCAGCTTGGTCGTGCAGGATAGACAACGAGTAAATAAGGATGGTCCCGGCGGCGATGAGACCCAACCCAGCGGCCAGCCCATCCAGCCCGTCGACGAAATTCATCGCGTTGATAATGGTTACCGTCAGGATCACCGTCAAGACCGTGGACTGGACTTGATCCAGAACGAGCGTGGTGCCATCCCCCACTGGCCAATAAAAGAGGTACCAGGATAGGCCCATCAGCGACATGATAATTGCTCCACCGACCTGCCCGGCCAGCTTCAGCATCCACGAAATGTCATAGAGATCATCGATGATTCCCACCACGACGATCACGAAGGCCGCGACTAAGACCCCAGCCATGTCCGGGGTGATCGGGGGAAATCCTCGGGTCAGAGCTGGCAATTGGCTGGCCATGACAACCGCCACGACGACCCCGGTGAACATTGCCACTCCCCCGAGGCGAGGGGTGGGCACCGTGTGCACATCGCGGTCACGGGGTGCCTCCACCCGACCGAAGCGCAGCATCAAACTCCGAACGATGCCCGTCACCATGAAAGTGACGGCACTTCCGATCAGCAGGACGAGCCCGAGTTCGCGTAAGGGGACACCGGCACCGGCGCTGCCGGTCTGAGCCCACACGTACGACACGACGACGCAGCCTTAGATCTCGCCCCGTAGTTGCGCCGCACTCATGCCAAGGACCTCGCCCACCCGCTCAGCGGTGATCGCGCCCTCACGCAAAATGCGAGCTTTTCCGGAGCTAAGGTCCACGATGGTGGACGCCGTCCCGATCGTCGCCGGGCCGCCGTCCACGTACATGGCGACGTCGGCACCGAGTTGGTTTTCCGCCTGATCGACCGACGTTGCGGGGGGCTGGCCGGAGATATTGGCGGAGGAGACCGCCATGGGACCAGTCTTTTGCAGGATTTCGATGGCCACCGGATGCAGCGGCATCCGCAGCATCACGGTGCCGCGGGCGTCTCCCAGATTCCAGGGAAGGCTCGGGGCTTGATGAACAATCACAGACAGTCCCCCGGGCCAAAACGCCTCGACAAGCCTGCGCATATCGAAGGAATACTCGCGAACCAGCCCCTCTACGGTCTGCCAGGAGCCCACCAGGACAGGCACCGGCATGTCCGGCCCGCGGTGCTTCGCGCGTAGCAGGGACTCCACGGCCTGATTATCAAAGGCATCGCAACCAATCCCGTACAGGGTATCGGTCGGCATCACGATCAGCCGGCCTGCTTTCACTGCGTTGGTCGCCAGGTCAATGACATGGCCGCGGTTGTTCGGGTCCGTCGCATCTACCTTCTGTGGCATTGTTCAATCGCTTCTTTCCCTCAAAGTCGTGAAGTGGTTAAAGAATTGTAGGGGCATTCGCCCAAAAGATACCGCCCACGACAGCCAGCGTGTTTGTGACAGAATAGCCGATCACTGCGGACTCTTCGCCGCGCTCCCCGCCCGCGCCGTGACAAACCGGTCCCGCCCAGCCATGTCATGGTGCTGTATCACATTGGCGAATCCATGCTGTTCCAGCACCTCGGTCACCTGAGCTCCCGTCGCATCATCGTGCTCAATCGCCACGGAAACTCCTGGGCGTATCATCGCCGCGAGCTGCGGCACCCACGCCTGAATAAAGTCCATGCCGTCGCCGCCGGAAAACACTGCCTCCGGAGGGTCAGCCCGGACCTCGGTACTCACCTCCGCATTCACCGGCACATAGGGCGGATTACACAGCACTAGGTCCGCTCCCCCGATCGCCACCAGCCCATCAGGGGTCAGCGCATCTGCGCGCTGAAAGGCTACCGTCACGTGAGAAGCCAGGAGTTCCCGCCGGCGCAATTGCTCCTCGTTCCTCCGTGCGACAGAAACCGCTGCTTCCGACAGTTCGATTCCGTCAATGCGAATGGGGGTTTCCGCAGTGGCGTCCGACCCCCCGAGCGCGCACCCCACGGCGAGTGCGAGTGTTCCGGGCCCGGTGCACACATCCACAACGCGCACCTCTCCCCGGCGCGATAGGAGCGGGCGACTTTCCCCAAGAGCCCAATCCAACAGCAATTCCGTTTCTGGGCGTGGGATGAATCCCCCGGGTTCACAGATCAAGTCGATGCCCGCGAAGTGCGCCGATCCCGTGATGTGCTGCAGGGGTTCGCGTTTGCTACGTCGCCGCACCCAGCCCTCGAAGCACGCAGGAGCGGGCTCGGGCCCCGCCATGAACAGGTCCATCGTGCTTGCGGCCACCCGTGGGAGGGAGGGCGTGGGTTCCGGAGCCAGGGCGTAGGCCATGAGCAGCCGCGCATCCGCCTCAGGGGTGGGGACGCCAGCCTCACCGAGTTCCCACACGGCACTGCGTATGGCCTGGGAAACGGTCTGCGATTCGGTCGACAAGCTCAGGGTATTACCCCTCCGCTTCAAGGCGCTTGGCGCGTTCAGCTTCCTTCAATGCCCCGAAGAGGGCTTCGAGATCGCCGCCGAGGACGGCGTCCAGATTGTTGGCCTTGTAGCCGATGCGGTGGTCAGAGACTCGAGATTCCGGGAAGTTGTACGTACGGATGCGCTCCGAGCGGTCCATCGTGCGGATCTGGGCAGCGCGCCCTTCGGCTTGCTCGGCTTCGATCTGTTCTTCCTTCATCTGCTGCAGCCTTGCAGCTAGCACCTGCATGGCGCGGGCGCGGTTCTGAATCTGCGAACGCTCCTTCTGGCAGGTCACCACCACGCCGGTAGGAAGGTGTGTAATACGGACGGCAGAGTCCGTGGTGTTCACGCCCTGGCCGCCCTTACCGGAGGAGCGGTAGACGTCCACGCGGAGGTCCTTTTCGTCGATCTCCACGTCCTCGACTTCGTCTGGCTCTGGGTAGACCAGCACGCCGGCGGCGGAGGTTTGAATGCGCCCTTGGGACTCGGTGACGGGGACACGCTGCACACGATGAACGCCGCCTTCAAATTTGAAATCCGCCCAGGCGCCGTCCCGTCCGGGATTCTTGGCGCGAATGGACAGCGTCATGTCCTTGACGCCTCCCAAGTCCGTCTCATTGAGACCCAAGATTTCCGTAGTGAAACCGTGGCGCTCTGCATAACGCTGGTACATGCGAGCCAGCTCGCCAGCGAACAAAGCAGCCTCTTCGCCGCCGGCGCCGGACTTGATTTCCATGACGATATCGTCCGCATCGTGAGGATCACGCGGAGCGAGCAGGTCAGTGAGCTGCTCTTCCAGCGTCTCGATCTCGCCCTCGAGGCGCGTGGCCTCCGCGGCGAATTCGCTATCCTCCTGTGCCATCTCCTGAGCGGCCTCGTGATCTTCGCGGGCGCTCTGAAGCTTGTTGTATGTCTGGATGATCGGCTGCAGCTGGGTAAACCGCTTACCTACCTTGCGGGCGGCGGCTGGATCGTTGTGGAGTTCCGGGTCGCTGAGCTGAGCTTCCAGCCCCTGGTACTCGGAGAGGATGTCATCGACCATCGATGGTGAATTACTCATGGCTTTCCTTTAAGTCCTCGTCAATAAGAGTTCCGGTGCTCTTCGTTTCTAATCCTCATCCTCGTCGCCGGCCAAGGGTGCGGAACTGGCGATTTGCATCATGAATTCCCGATTAGTCTTGCTCTTCTTGAGCTGCTTGATCAACAGGTCAATGGCCGCCTGGGGTTCCAGCGCCGCCAAGATGCGGCGCAGCTTCAGCATCAGCCGAGCCTCCTCCGGCGCCAGGAGGAGTTCATCCTTGCGCGTGCCTGAGGGGTTGACGTCCACAGCGGGGAACACACGGCGCTCCGCAATGCGACGATCCAGCTTCAGCTCGGCATTGCCCGTGCCCTTGAATTCCTCAAAGATCACGGTATCGCCAGCGGAGCCTGTTTCCACCATGGCCGTTGCGATGATCGTCAGCGACCCGCCATTTTCGATGTTCCGGGCAGCACCGAGGAATCGCTTCGGTGGGTACAGGGCATTGGAGTCCACACCGCCGGAGAGGATTCGTCCGGATGCTGGGGAGGAATTGTTGTACGCACGGCCCAGGCGGGTGATCGAGTCGAGCAGGAGGACGACATCCTTCCCCTGCTCCACCAAACGCTTGGCGCGCTCGACCGCCAGCTCTGCGACCGCGGTGTGCTCTCCCGGTGGTCGATCAAAAGTGGACGCGATGACTTCACCGTTAACGCTGCGCTGCATGTCCGTGACCTCTTCAGGACGCTCATCAACCAGCACCACCATCAAGTAGCATTCCGGGTTGTTCGCGGAGATCGCGTTGGCGATGTCCTGCAGAATTGTGGTTTTGCCGGCCTTCGGAGGGGACACGATGAGGGCACGCTGACCCTTACCAATTGGCATGATCAGGTCGATCACACGAGTTGTCAGGACCTTTGGTTCTGTCTCCAGGCGCAGGCGCTGATTGGGGTACAGCGGGGTTAGCTTGGAAAAGTGCGGACGTTGGGCCGCCTGATCCGGGGTGAGCCCGTTGACCGTCTCCACAGAGTGAATCGGCGTGTACTTCTGGCGATTACGGCCGCGGCCGCCGCCGTGATTGTTGCCGTTGTTGTTTCGCGGGCGGATGAAACCGGTAATGGCATCACCGTGGCGCATTCCGTGCTTCCGGGCCGTGTTGACAGGGACATACACGTCGGTTGTCCCCGCGTGGTAACCAGTAGTGCGAATGAACGCCGTATTTGCGTCGGCAAAATCCAAGATGCCAGCCACTGGAACTAACTGTTCTGGCTGATCATTTCCTTGGTTATTGTGGCCCTGGTTGTCGCCGCCCTGGTTGTTGTCATCCTGCGCGTTGTTGCGCCCGCGGCGGTGACCCCGGTCTCCTCTATCATTATTCCGAGGATTCCGATCGCCACGGTCGCCCCGGTTTCGGCGGTTGCGACGGTTGCGGCGCCCCCGGCGGCCCTCGCCGTGCCGTCCGTGGCCTCGATCGTGGTGGTCATCATGTTGATCGGAGTCCGCATCCCCGGAGCGATCCTTGTGATCGCCATCGCGGTCCCTACCCCGGTCGTTGGCATTTTCTCGGCCCTGATCACCCTCGCCATTCCGGTCAGTTCGATCCCGGTCAGTTTTACTGTTGTCGTGATTTCGGTCGCCACGATTTTGGTCGTCGCGATTGCGGTGCTCGCGCTTTTGATCGCCACGATTTTGGTCGTCATGATCACCCCGCTGGCGTGGCCGCGTATCTTCATGGCCTCCACTGCGCTGGTCGTTCTCCCCCTGCTGCGCCCGCTGTGGGCGCTGATCCCGGCCGCCGGCCTCGATGGCAGCCACGAGGTCCCCCTTCCGCATCCCGGAGGTTCCCTTCATCCCCTGAGCAGTTGCGATCTGACGCAGCTCGACCATCTTCAGGGATGCCAGTCCATTGGCATTAGCCCGGGTCAGAATATCGGACAGGCTCACGTGAGTCCTTTCAAAACTTTCCGCGACGGCCTGCTGTGCCAGCGGCGATCCATACGCGGAAGTGTGCAATTGTAGGAAGTCTTGTTGCCCCTAAGCGCGGAAGAAATGAGCGCTAGGAATAGAAAGTGAACAATCGCGCCCAGTGCTCTTGTCAGCCAAAGTGGCGGATGTTCGATTCGGTCAGCCCCCCTTCGCCGCAATTCACTGCGAGCGAAGAATTTTAAAGGAGATAGGGCTACTATCCGTGAGACATCAACGATCAGAGGACGCTTCAGCATCTCTCCGTCTATCGTAGACCCTCATCACTGTAGCACCACCCCGCCACGGTCCCGCTACATCCCGGTGCAATGGGGAAAATTTGCGCCTTTAGCTCCACGGTAGAGTGAGACACCATGAAGTCGACGATGCAGGAGATCCCCTTTTCGGTGGCCCGAATCCTCGAATATGGGGCCACTGCTCACCGCAATTCCACAGTGACCACGTACCTCGGCGAAGAGCCAGATACGAGCACGTTCGAAAGCATCGGTGCACGGGCAGCAGCTGTGGCCAATGCACTCCGAGACGATTGTTCGGTTGAGATTGAGGACCGCATCGCGACTTTCCTGCCCAACATGACAGAGCACCTAGAAGTTCTGCTGGGCGCGGCCTCGATGGGAGCCATTTTTCACCCATTGAATCGACAACTCACCGCCAAGCAGATCGCCTACGTGATCAATCACGCCGAGGATAAGGTCATTGTGTGCGAACCGCGGTATGCCAGCCGGCTGATCGACATCCTCGAGGACTGCCCCACCGTGGAAACGCTGATCCTTACCGGGGTGGACAGCCAAGCTCACAAGCAGATCGAGGAGTATGCCCAGGAAAAGCTCAGCAGTGGCGTCCAACTCCTGGGATACGAGGACCTCCTGAACGGAAAACCCACCACCTACCCCTGGCCCCAACTCCCAGAGACGGCGCCGGCGGCCATCTGCTACTCCACGGGCACGGCTGGTCCTCCCAAGGGAGTGGTCTATTCCCACCGATCCCTGTGGATCCACTCCATGGGACTACGCACTGCTGACAGCTTTGGGGTTCGAAACGGCACCCCATTCCTCTGCTGTGTTCCCATTTACCACGTCTTGAGCTGGGGCGTTCCCCTCGCCGCATACATGTGCGGCGCACCCATGATCTTCACCGGCTACACGGCCACCCCCGAGCACCTGGCCCACGTCATTGCGGATGCAATGCCCCGTCAAGCGCACGGGTCGTCAACGGTGTGGACCAGCCTGATCCTTCACTACGAAAAGCACAAACCCACCAAGATGAGTCTGCAGGAGATCTACTCCGGTGGTTCCAACGTGCCCCCAGCGCTTATTGATGCGTGGGAAGAACGCTATGGCGTGGACATGATCCACTCGTGGGGGATGACCGAAACCGGACCCGTGGGAACGGTGGCGCACCCGCCAGCGGGAGTCTCTGGCGAAGCGCGCGCGAACTATCGCTACTCCCAGGGGCGTTTCCCGGTGAGCCTCGATTACCGCATTATGGATGACGACGGCCAGGTACTGGAAAACAACGACCGGAACTCGGGTGAGCTGCAGGTTCGAGGGAACACAGTGGCGGCGAGCTACTACGACTCCCCCGCGTTCGAATCCCCCAGCCCGGAGCTGATCGAGGAAAGATTCACGAGCGATGGGTGGCTACGCACCGGCGACATTGGGACGGTATCCAAAGACGGTTTCTTGCGCGTCCACGATCGGCGCAGCGACGTGATCCGATCCGGTGGAGAGTGGATTTACTCCGCCGCGCTGGAATCCTACTTGTTGGAGGCTCCGGCAGTCGCTGAGTCCGCGGTGATTGGAATACCGGACGACAAGTGGGGGCAGCGGCCTCTAGCGGTCGTGGCGCTCACCGCGGGAATTGCGGCGAACGAGACGACCGCGCGCACACTGTACGAGGGGCTTCTGCGGGAAGTTCCGCGATGGATGGCGCCAGAGAACTGGACTTTCGTGCCGTCGTTGGAGAAGACCAGCGTGGAGAAAATAGACAAAAAGGAGCTCCGCGCCCGTTTCGAGCGCGGAGCCTTCGATATCATCCGGCTCTCCAAGGAGCCGGGGCAGGAGCCAGGGCGAGACTAAGAGCGCCTAGCTTGCGATCATGCTTGCTGCGCCAGCGAAAGCCGCGCAGCCAGCCAAGGAGATGGTCATGCCGCCTGCGGTGCGGCGGAAGCCATGTTGGATAAGGTCATTCGCGATGATCGCTGGAAGGATGCAGAACACGAGGTTCTCCGCGCCCAAGAAGGTGCGGTCCGTGAAGTGCACGGTCACAATTTCCGCGATCAAGACGAAGAAGAAGGACGTCATCACGAGGACGAAGAAGCGGTCCTTGCCGAACAGAGGCAGGTTGCGAGTGACGAGCTTGAAGGCACCGTACACCGCCGGCACCGCCACGGCGAGCAACACCAGGTAGCGCCAGTCTCCGACTGCGACGACCAGCAGGCCAGCGGTGACGTAGCCGCCCGTGCGCAGATTGCGGTTCTTGAGGAAGCCATCCTGCACCAGGATTGCCATGAGCACGGAGAACGCGCTGACAGCGAACAGGAACAGCGGATTGACTTCGCGGGAATCGTACAGGCTGGCGGCCAGGCTGCCCGGAACCAGGTGGGAGAAAACCACGGTCAGCAGGAAGGCCAGGGCGGCAGAACCGGGGACCATCCATGCCATCGGAATCAGGGTTCGCTTCAAGCCCTGCTTATTCAGAGAATTGCAGAGCATGCCTGGAACAATGACGCCCACCAGGGCGAGGGAGCTGATCTTTGAATTTTGGTCAAACAACAGGGTGGAGACCATCAGCCAAATAAAGCCGAAGGTCACGCCAATGAACAACCCGATAGCAAAGATCTGCCGGGGGCGCGGAAGCCAAATCTTCAGCACCACGAAGTGAATCAACGCGTAGCCCAGCAGGGAGATCAGGATGGTCATCGCCACGTTGAGTGGCATGAGCATGCCGGAGGCAAGGTAGCCCACGGCGAGGCTGCCGCCCACGGACACGTGGGTGCGGCGGAAGTAGATGTAGCTGACGGTCAGGCCGATCAGGAATGCGATGTGCAGGTAGTCCGCGACAAAGCCGTATTCACCAATTTCAAGCGACTGCATTAGACGCGCACCTCCTGATCCTCAGACGCAGAGTTGTGCTGCTTCTCTGCAGTGGGAACGGACTGCTCGATGCTGCGAGCCAGGGAACCCTCGTGCATGGCATCCACGTGGCGGCGCATTGCGGTGACGCCCTCGGTGTGGATGTTGACCATGCCGAAGATCGCCACGTCCTGCTTTCCATAGCCCTCGCACGCCCGGTCGAGCAGGGCGCCGCCGTCGGTCTCGTCCACGTCGTCGGAGGAGTAAATCACGGAATCGTCGACGCCATTGGTGACCAGTTGCTTCCGGATCACATCCTGGATATCTCCGTAGAGCACGATGCGGTCGAATTCACCCTTGATATCGGTGGACACCAGGTCCACGAACATCTGGGCACGGTCGGTGCGATCGGCACGGTTGTTCAGGGCAACAATGCGCTTGCAGTCATCGTTCAGGGACTGGTCGCACACTGAGCGGAAGACCTTGGTGGTGGATTCCCAGTCATTGATGGCGAACATGGGGACCCAGAACAGGGAGGACTCGTCAGCGGCAACCACTTCGGTCACCTGGGTGGTGCCCGGGTCTGGGTTGGCCTTGATCATGCCGCGGATGGCCGCGTCCATGTCCAAGTCCAGCAGCTCTGCGATGGTCAGTGCGATGGCGATGTTCTCTTCGAACTGGTGGTAGTTGAAGCGCTTCACCAGGGATTCGGACAGATCGGTCTTCTCGCAGACGATCAGGCGAGAATTGCGAGCCTCTGCTTGCTGGCGCAGAACCTCCACGATCTCTGGCTTGCGCTCGCTGGTGACGACGATGCCGTTATCCGGAACCGTGCTGCACAGGGACTCAGCGATTTCCTCCAAGGTATCGCCCATCTCCTCCTGGTGATCCAGGCGGACGTTGGTGATCACGCAGATGGGTGAACGCAGGATCGCGTGCTGGCAGATCTGCTGGTAGCGGGGCTTGACAGCCATGCACTCGGCGACAAGTGCTTCAGGGGTGCCATCGATCCACTGAGCAATGAACTTGTACTGCTCGTTGATGTTGGCAGGGCCGGTGCGCCGGATCGGGTGCTCTCCGGCCTCGGTGTCGATGACACAGGCGTAGGTGCCGGTGGTCTTAGCGATGGTGGGGATCCCGGCTTCGCGCAGCATGCCACCGAGCATGCGGGTCACGGTGGACTTACCGCGGATTCCGTTGACGTGAATGTTGTAGGACAAGGAGTCCATGCGCTCGAGGTGAGCTTTTTCCTTTGAATTCAAGATTCCAAGACCGGTGGCTGCGAATCCACCGGCCATGGCCAAAGCGGTCAACATGGTGAGTGAAACTCCGATTCTCTAGATGGATGTGAGGGATTTATGTGAGGGTTTTTCTTCTTTTAGAAGCGAGAACTTGGACCGCCAAGTACCAAGCCACTTCGCCGGGGATCGGCAGCACCGTGGATGACATTATCCTGCCGGCTGACGATCGCGGTTCCGGAGTTGAAGTTGCCACTGTCGAGCTTGTGGCCCCACTTCTCTAGCAATTTGGCCTGCTTCCGCGTGGGATCTTCCAGGTCAGGAACCGCATTGACGTACTCGGAGTCATCCTCCACGTACGTCGAATCACGACTGGTGGCGCCAAAGTTTGGCATGCGCACCACCTGCCCTGGATTGAGCCCCCAGTTCAGTAGGCCGGCAATTGCCTTTGTGTTATAGGACAAGATCTTGTTGCCGCCGGGTGAGCCCACTGCCGCGGTCGGGGTGTCGCCGTCCATCACGACGGTCGGTGCCATCGTGGTCTTCGGGCGCATCCCCTTCTCGCGAGCATTGGGCTCATCGGAGGCGGAATCAGCGCTGAAATTGTCCAAGGAGTTATTGAGGAAATAGCCATCGACCACCAGTCCGCTGCCAAACTTGCGCTGCAGCGTGGTCGTCATGCTGGCCATGTTCCCGTCGGCATCACGGACGGAGATCTGCGAAGTCCCCTCTTCCGCGAAGTCGAAGTAGTGACCCTTGTTGTTTTTCAAGTTTTTCGGTTCGGGGGTGTCCATAGATTGTTGTTGCTTAATCTTGGACGCAGCATCTTCCAGGTGCTTGCTGTCGGTGACAATCTCATCCAAGTACTCCCGCGAACGGGTCTGATTTGCTTGGGCATCGCTCATCCACGTATTTCCATTGGCCATGGCGATGCGCTCGGCCTCCATGATGAGGTGGGCCGCCGTTGCACGAGCGACCGTGCCTTCCCCCGCCTGGTAGGGCGCCAGACGGCCGAGGTCGAGATGATTCAGGATGCCCAGTGTTTCGCCCAACATCATCATTCCGGTGGACGTACTCTTCGAACCGCACACCTTTTTCCCGGAGTAGTCCACGCACAGTGGCTCCTCGGGATTGACGTGCTGATCCTTCGACCACGACCAGTCATCGATGAGGGCCTTCACCGCATCCGAAGATTGCCCCTTCAACTGGTCCTCAACCGACCCGGGATCGAGTTCCTCGTCCCCTGCGAGCCGGTCCAGATACTCTGCATACTCCCCGTTCCGAAGGGTGTCCCCTGCCGCTGGCAGGTTATTCCCTGGGAATAGGTACTGCGCTCCGCGCTCAGCCCTGAGCAGTTCCTCACGCTCCGCCGTCGCCTTCGACAGCTCCGGGGTCACTGTGAATCCTTCGGACGCCAGCTGGCGCGCTGGCGCTGCAAGGTCTTGCAGAGACTTGGAGCCGTGTTCCTTAGCGAGGTCCTGGAGCAGGCGTGTCGTTCGGGGAACTCCGACGGACTTTACATTTTCCGCGGAGTCCTTCCAGCTGGATTTCGCCTTCTTAACGTCATCGTGTTTCACCGTGTCCTGACGTGGTGCGTGGACAGTGGCATCCCACGATTCGACTTTTCCAGAATCTGCGTCTGCGTAAGTCACGAGTGCGCCTCCCCCAGGTCCGGAAGACTGTGGCTCCACCAACCCCAATGCCAGCTGAGCGGCGACCAAGCCATCTGCAGCATTGCCGCCGTGAGCCATCACTTGGCATGCGGCTTGAGTCGCTTGTGGAGAGGGGGTGGCGACCATCAAATCGCCCTTTTTCGCATCGGCGCTCAACGCTGGATCGAAAGCCTGCTGATTGTCGATGAATTGGGAGGCGGCGTAATTGTTCGGGGCTTCGCAAGAAGCGTTATCGCCGAGTGACGCAACATCGTCAACAACCCCACAGCCAGAAAGTCCAATTCCGACAGCCGAGACCAAAGACACCCAGGCGAAGAAAGGTTTCTTCGACTCAGGGCGAAAATAGCGACGGCGGGCATGGACATTTTTTGTGAGGGTTCTGTGCTGCGACACGGAAGGTAACGTACGGCAAACCCGTGAGAATGTCCACGTGAATTTGCAGTCAACTGCCACGCCGCTATCGAACTGTTATTTTTACCCCGTCTGCGACCTGCAGTTTTTCTACTCTGATGCCTCTTTGTTGTGCTTCTGTGATAAGCGCAACATCGACCGGTTCTGTGGAAAGTACTAAAACTGTTGGGCCGGCCCCAGAAAGGAACGCGGGGTAACCCAGGTTCCTCAAGCGATTCACCCATTCGGCGGTAATGGGAAGAACTTCTGCCCGATAGGTTTGATGCAGTCGATCCCGAGTTCCCTCCCAGAGAAGGTCCGGATTATCCCGCAGGGCCACCGTCATCACGGCGGTGCGAGAAACGTTGAAGCGCGCGTCCGTATGGCTGACATCCGAGGGCAGAACGCGTCGCACGGCATCCGTCGACGCGTGAATCTCTGGGATAAAGGCCGTGGCTTCAATATCTGGGTGCACGGCCATACTGGACGCAAAATATTGAGGAGCCGTGTGCCCATCGACGGGCACGTTGGTCCACGAGACGACCGATTGTCCCAGGATGGACGCCGCCGCATTGTCCGGATGTCCTTCGAAAGTGGACGCCAACTGAATAAGCGTGGAATCCGATAGCGTTCCTCCAGCAAGACCATTGGCTGCAGCAACACCGGCGACGGCAGCAGATGCGGAAGACCCGAGCCCTCGAGATTGCGGAATGGAATTGTGGCACGTCACCTTGATGCCCGGGACGGTAACATCCGCCTCGTTCAGTCCAGCGCGAAGTGCTCGAACCACCAGGTGGCGCTCGTCGAGCGGAACTTCGCCTGCCCCCTCGCCAGTGACATGCACCTCGAGATCAGTCTCAATGACCTCGACGGTGACGTAATCATAGATGCTCAGGGCCAGCCCCAAGGTGTCAAAGCCGGGGCCGAGATTGGCAGAGGATCCGGGGACTTTGACGTCCACGGTGGTCCCCACGGGGATTTCGGTGCTCACTGTCATTCCTTAACTACCCGCCTCACGAGCGGGCAAAACGGGGTTAGCGAAGCTCGAGCGCTTCAGCCACGGCGTGAGTATCTACGTCGGCCACCGTTGGCTCTGGCATCTCCTGAAGGGCGGTGGTCGGGTCCTTCAGACCATGTCCCGTGACAGTGCAGACCACACGCTGACCAGGTTTCACGTTGCCTTCTGCATGGGCGGCCAAGAGCCCGGCGACGGAGGAGGCGGAAGCTGGCTCCACGAACACGCCCTCTCGCTCCGCGATGAGGTGATACGCGGCGAGAATCTGCTCATCGGTCTGGGACATGAACCGCCCCTTGGATTCCATCTTTGCGGCCATTGCCTGGTCCCATGAGGCGGGATTGCCAATCCGGATCGCGGTCGCGATGGTCTCCGGCTCCAACACCGGTTCCCCGGTGACTAGTGGAGCTGCGCCAGCGGCCTGTACCCCGAGCATGACCGGGCGCTGACTGGACACTCCGTCTGTCGCGTACTCGGAATAGCCCTTCCAATAGGCCGTGATGTTGCCGGCATTTCCCACTGGCAGGCAGTGCAGGTCCGGGGCATCGCCCAGGCAATCGACGATCTCGAAGGCCGCAGTCTTCTGCCCTTCGATGCGCATCGGGTTGACTGAGTTCACCAATGCGATTTCCGGGAATTCTGCAGTAGTCTTCCGGACCAGCTCAAGGCAGTCGTCAAAGTTGCCGCGAATCTGGATGATTTGCGCGCCGTGCATCACCGCCTGGGCAAGCTTGCCCTGGGCAATCTTGCCTTCGGGGATGAGGACGGCAGAGGAGATGCCGGCTCGAGCAGCGTAGGCAGCCGCGGACGCCGACGTGTTGCCGGTGGACGCACACATGAGGACCTTTTGCCCGTTGTGCACCGCATCGGTGACAGCGACGGTCATCCCTCGGTCTTTGAAGGATCCCGTGGGGTTGGCTCCCTCGATTTTGAGGTATACATCGCAACCGGTCAGCTCCGAAACGTAATTGGCCCGAAGCAGGGGTGTCGCGCCCTCGTTGAGGGTCACCGGATCCCAATCCTTCGCAAAAGGCATGCGATCCCGATACATGTTGATCAAACCCTGCCAGTGCCCCAGGACGGGGTGGTGGGGGGTGGGATTGTGGGGAGCTGAGTTGTCTACCACGCCTTAACCTTCCATGCGGATGACGGAACGGATGTTCGTCACCGCGTCCAAGTTCTTCAGTGCTTCCACGGTGTCGTGGAGATCGGCTTCCTTTGCCCGGTGTGTAATGACCACCAGCCGGGCTCCGCTGTCCAGCCCCTGCTGCCGGACTGTCTTCAAAGAGACTCCCTTTTCGGAGAAGGCATTCGCGACCTCAGCGAGCACGCCCACGCGGTCGTCAACTTCCATGTCCACGTGATAGCAGGTCTCGATCTCCCCAAACGGGGCGATGGGCAGGCTCGCGTAGGTGTTTTCACCCGGTCCGCGGCCACCCAGCACGATATTGCGAGCGACAGCCACGACATCGCCCAACACTGCCGAGGCCGTAGGGCCCCCGCCTGCGCCGTTTCCGTAGAACATCAAGCGCCCGGCAGACTCCGCTTCCACAAAGACCGCGTTGTAGGACTCGGAGACACTGGCCAGCGGGTGGCTCGTGGGAATGAGAGCGGGGTACACACGAGCCGAGACAGACTCGGAGCCGTCCTCTGACTTTAGCCGCTCGCAAATGGCCAGCAGCTTGATCGTGGAGTTCGCCGCCTTCGCTGCATTGATGTCTTCCACAGAGATCTGGCGAATGCCCTCAGTGTGGACGTCCTCACTGTTCACACGAGTGTGGAAGGCGAGAGAGGCCAGGATGGCTGCCTTGGAGGCGGCATCCAGCCCGTCGACGTCGGCGGTGGGGTCAGCCTCGGCGTAGCCCAGTTCCGTCGCCTCGGCCAGCATCGTGTCGTAACTGGCACCTCGGTTATACATGGCGTCCAGAATGAAGTTCGTCGTGCCATTGACGATGCCCATCACGGCATCGACCTTGTCGCCAGCCAGGGAGCGGCGCAGCGGGCCGACGACGGGGATCGCAGCGGCGACCGCAGCCTCGAAGAACAAATCGACATTCGACTCGTCCGCCGCGGCAGCCAACTCGTCGGCGTGGGCGGCGACCAGGGCCTTGTTGGCCGTGACGACGGACTTGCCTGCCTTCAGAGCTTCCAGGACCACCTTGCGCGGATAATCGATGCCGCCGATGACCTCGATGACGAGGTCGATGTCGTCGCGCTTGACAAGCGACAGGGCATCGTCCGTAAGCAGGTCCTTCGACACGCCCTCGCGTGGCTTGGCGAGGTCGCTGACGGCAACGCCCCGAACCTCGATCGGCCCACCGACCCGGGCGGAGAACTCTTCTGCACGTTCCTCGAGCAGACGCATGACCTCAGCGCCGACGGTGCCCAATCCTAAAAGTGCGACGCCGACAGTGGCGCCGGCTCCCTTCCCAGGGCTGAATGTCGTCTGCGCTGACTCAGTCATGTCTCTCCTATCTGTGTATCGTGCGGTCGTTACATCAACGTTCACTTGCCATCGACCTTGACTCGTTAACAATTGACGTTGACGTCCCGGAAAAGCTTTTTCTTATTCTTTTTCCTCACCTGAATATTAAATCAGGCTTCTAATATCGTGCAGATCACCCCTGCAATTTCTGGGTGATTCACCTCACCCCGGCCAGCGGGGCACTCCCCTACAGCAATTCGAGACTCAAAAAATCCTCGATGGTCTCTCGCCGCAACATGATTCGAGCCTCCCCGTCACGAACCACAACCACCGGTGGCCGGCACATCATGTTGTAGCGGGAGCTCATGGAGTAGCAATACGCGCCAGTGGCCCCCAGCATCAGCAGATCACCAGGCCGAATGTCGCCCGGCATTAGCACGTCATTCAGCAGGATATCGCCCGATTCGCAGTGGGATCCGACCACCCGAGTGGGGATCATTTCCCCCTCTGCCCGACGATTAACCAGGCGGCAGTCGTACTCAGACTGATACAGGGCTGGGCGAATGTTGTCACTCATTCCCCCGTCGACGGAAATATAGCGGCGGGTGGTCCGGTCGCTGGTCCGCACATCCTTGACTGTGCCCACGCGGTACACGGTCACCATGGTGGGGCCGACAATCGCACGACCGGGCTCAACATTGACGTCGGGGCACGGCACACCTAGCTCCTGTGCGGCTTCCTGCACCTGAGCCAACAGGTCACCAGCTACCGTTTCAACATCCAGGGCTTCCTGATCGGCCGTGTACGCAATCCCATATCCACCACCGAGATCGAGGACATTCAATTCCGCCGCGGCGGTGGCGTCCACCTCCGTGAGCAACCGAGACCACAGCTCAAGCAGGCGTTCGGCGGCGAGCGCGAACCCCGCGGCCTCGAACACCTGCGAGCCCACGTGGCAGTGCAGGCCCCTGAACCGGAGACCCTCCGCGCGAATACACGCACGAGCGGCTTCTTCGGCAAGCCCCGTGGCCAGCGAAAAGCCAAACTTCTGGTCCTCATGCGAGGTGGCGATGAATTCATGGGTGTCCACGTGGACACCAGGCGTGACCCGAATGAGCACATCCTGGTGCTTCCCAAGGCGGGTGGCAACCTCGGATAATGTCTCGAGCTCTTGCATGGAGTCAATCACGATGAGTTCGGCGCCAGACTCGACGGCCAACGACAGGAATTCCGGAGACTTGTTGTTGCCGTGAACCGTAATGCGATCTGCCGGGAAGTCGGCAGACAGCGCCACGCGAAGTTCGCCCTCACTGGCGACGTCCAGTGACAGCCCCTCCTCCGCGACCCACCGACACACGGTCCGGGACAAGAACGCCTTGGACGCATAGTGGACGCGCCTGCCCTCCTCAAAGGCCCGGGCCATGCGGCGACAGCGCCGCCGAAAATCCTCTTCATCGATGACGAACACGGGGCTGCCGAAATCCCGGACCACCTCGGTGAGGGTCACGCCGCCCACGCTGATCTCACCGTTCGCTTCCCGCGCCGCTGTAGCCGGATACACATGGCCAGGCAGATCGTTGAATTCCGCGGTGGTACCTACGCGATGTCGCAGCGGAGTGGTGTGCAGGTGTGTCTCCGGATCCATGGTTTTTACATCCTTTCGGGAGCGCTGACACCGAGCAGATGCAGCGAGTTCGCCATGACCTGGCGGGTGGCCTCGGTCAGTGCCAGGCGGGCCACGAAGATCGGATCCGTGTCCTTTCCGGTGGGCTCCTCGCCCTTTGGCAAGACCTGGCAGGAATCGTAGAAGCGGTGGAAGGTCGCCGCGAGGTGTTCGACGTAGCGGGCGATGCGGTGGGGCTCGCGGAGCTCAGCCGCAGCCTTCACCACTTCGGGGAACTCCCCGAGGGTGCGAATGAGGTCACCCTCGCGGTCGTGTGTCAGCAGGGACAGATCAGGGTTGTCACTCTGGGCGCCACTGTCTGCCGCCTTTCGGTGGAGCGAGCACAAGCGGGCGTGGCCGTATTGGACATAGAAAACTGGGTTGTCGTTGGACTGGGAGGTCCACAGGTCCATGTCGATGTCCAACGAAGAGTCTGTTGACGAGCGCACCAGGGCGTAGCGCGCTGCATCCACGCCAATGGCCTCCACCAAGTCATCGAGGGTGATCACAGTGCCAGCGCGCTTAGACATGCGCACGGACTGACCATCCTTCACCAGATTGACCATCTGGCCGATGAGCACCTCAACCTGCTTTGGGTCGTATCCCAGCGCCGCGGCCGCGGCCTTCAGACGCGCGATGTAACCGTGGTGGTCGGCACCGAGCATGTAAATGCACAGATTGTGCCCTCGGTCGATCTTGTCGGCGATGTAGGCGATGTCGCCGGCGATATAGGCGGCATCACCGTCAGACTTAATGACCACGCGATCCTTGTCGTCGCCAAAGTCGGAAGAGCGCAGCCACCACGCTTGATCGGCCTGGTAGAGGTTGCCGTTGGACTTGAGCTTGTCGATGGCACGGTCGACCGCCCCGGATTCGAACAGGGAGTTTTCGTGGAAGTAGACGTCAAACTCCGTGCCGAATTCAGCCAGGGTGCGCTTGATGTGCGCGAAGATCAGCTCGACGCCCTTTTCGCGGAAGAGCTCCTGAGCCTGATCGTCCGGGAGGTTTTGCCATTCAGGATTGGCCTGAGCGATCTGGCTGGCGATCTCGTGGATGTAGTCACCGCCATAGCCGTCCTCTGGGGTGGGCTCGCCCTTGGCGGATGCCAGGAGCGAACTGGAGTAGCGATCGATCTGGCGACCATGGTCGTTGAAATAGTACTCGCGGGTAACCTCTGCCCCCTGAGCACTCAAAACGCGACCGAGAGAATCACCCACGGCAGCCCAGCGGGTTCCGCCCAGGTGAACTGGGCCGGTGGGGTTGGCGGAGACGAACTCCAAGTTGATCTTCTGGCCCTTGAGGTCCTCCGATTTCCCGAAGTTGTCACCTGCCTGGAGAACATCTTCTACGATCTTGCCCTGAGCAGCGGCTGCGAGCCGGATATTAATGAACCCTGGCCCCGCCACGGAGGCTTCGTTGATACCTGAGTCGGCTGCGAGTTCTTCGGCGAGCCACCCGCCCAGCTCACGGGGGTTGGTGCCTGCCTTCTTGGCTACCTGCATTGCGATATTCGTCGCGTAATCACCGTGCTCCGGGTTGCGTGGGCGCTCCACCGTTGCAGTCTCGGGCACGACGGATGCATCGAGGTCGTGCGCCTCTAAAACGGCGCGGGTTGTGGACGTGATGAGGGAGGATAGTTCTGCTGGAGTCACAGTGATAAAGGGTATCAAGTGCCTAAACACGGGCCAGTTATGGACGGAGTTTTCCTGGTGCTAGACTCACAGTTCGAACCTCGCAAAGGCTGATTGGTTATTGACCCATTGAACTTTGCTGGGGTCGCACAAAAGCGCCTTCGTAGCTCAGGGGATAGAGCACTGGTTTCCGGTACCAGGGGTCGTGAGTTCGAATCTCGCCGAGGGCACTCCCGCTCCCCGCTGAGCACCCAGCAATGTGGTGCTCAGCGGGGTTTTGTAGTGCTGGACTTTTTAGCTCATTTGCCTGCCACCGTAGCTAGGTTGCACTGGCGTTCCCCGAGGACTTGATGTCATCCATCGACAGCATGTGAGCCTGCGGAGTTCGCTCGTACCTCGCCGGGTCACAAGTGAACACGATGACCTGGTGTTCTCGCCCCAGGATCCCCAGGACAGTATTCATGGCCCGCGCTCTCCTCGGATCGCTGAATCCCAGTGCATCATCGATCAATATCGGCGCGCCTCCGCCTTTCCCCACCACTGACGCGATGGCGAGCCTGGCGATCAGTTGAGTTTGCTCCCTGGCTCCACCGGATAGCCAGTCATGCCTGATAGCCCTCTCCCCCACGATCCGTTCCTTCAGTCCCAAGTTCTCGTTGAATGTGAAGGAATACTCTGAGCCGAATACTTGCGATGACAATGATTCGAAGGCACTACGCAGGGGAGCTTGATACCGCTCGCGCTGACGCTGTTGAGCTTCGTGAAGCGTCTCATACAGCAATTGCGCGGCCGCAGCTCGAGCTTGGATTCTAGAAAGCTTGTGGCGCGCCCGTTCGGAACGGTTTTCTGCCTCTGCTAGATCCTCCGCGATGCCTTCCTTGGTCGACAGCTGCGCTTGCACCCGCGCCAATTGCTCTCGAGCCTCACTTCGGACCTTTCGTGCATTGCGCAGCATCGTCTCGGCACCTTGTAAGTCTAGGGAAATGTCCTCGACCGACCCCGCCGTCGAATCCTGCTCGATATGACCGACCAGCCGCTCTTGCTTCGCAAGCCTTTCCTGTGCTTCGTGCTGAGCTCGCCTCAGATCCTCGTCACTGCAGTTTTCCCTTTGATCGGAGATGAACTCAGCTTTGTCAGCAACCTCAGTTTCCAGCGCCGCGAGGTTGCTTTTCGCTACGGCCATCTGCTCAATCTTTCCGCTCCCCATTCCTTCGAGGAGTTCATGCTGACGATGAATCTGCTCATCGCAGTCTTTCGCCCACACGCGAATCGAAGCGAGGTCATCTTCTGTAAATTCGGTCCGCTCCAGATCCAATTCTTCGGGCACGCACACCCAATCTTCCGATGTCGCCGGACGGTCCTTCTGGACGTCGGCGAAGCGCTCAGCGAGGCGCTCGCGTTCAACCTCGCCATGTTCTACTTCGTCTTTCAGCGCTTTCAGATCACGCCCACCGGTCACAGTCTTCAGAGTCAATTCAGCCTCATCAATGCGCCGTTGAATGCCCTGCTTTTCACGTAATCGCGTACGCGCTGCGCCGATTCCCCATTCATCACCATTGGAGGTTTCCACATGGTGACTCTCCACTAGCCGTTCAAGAGCTCTCCTGGCAGCTTGGACCTGCTCATCGGCCGCAGAGAGGTCATGAGCCGGCGTGATCGCCACATGAAAGTCCTCAAAGTCGAAATCCACCGGGCCGGTCGCCTTGAACTCCCAGGGCCCCTCACCCAGCCTCTGCTCCTCTCCACACCGACGGAACGTCTTGGCCTCCTGCGACCTCACTTCGATTGACACCGCCGCCGCATCCCGTACTTCTTCAGATCGCTGTAGCTCGGCCCGGGCATCCCGGAGCGCCTCCACCGCGTCCTCAGTCAGCGACTCAGCGCGAGCCCGCTCCGTTTCCCGATCGATGGTCGTTTGCAGTCGCTCACCCTCGAGAAACTGCTTCCTTAGTTCGTTGAGTTCGCCGTCAATTTTTTGTAGACGCCACCCACACTCGGCCAAGCTCTCAAAGTTTTCGACCTGCGTTCTTTCGCGACGCAATGCGGCAAGCGAGTTCCTGGCAGCCTCTTGCTGAGATTCCTCTTCAGCTGCCTGTTTCCGCAGATCTGTCAACGCTTCCTGCTGGCTTGTCAGCTTTTTCTCCAGCTCTCTGAGGCTGTCGAGGTCCTTCTGCCGATGATCGGCCTTCATCTGCGCGATCTCCAGCTCGCTGCGCGCTTCGTTCATCGCGGCAGTGGCGGCACGAAGCTTCATTTGTTCCTGTTCGGCCTGGCTCTTCCGGTTCTGGAGCTGCTGGATCTCCGCTTCGGCTTCGGGAATCTTTTCACTAGCCTGCGCTGCCTCCTCTTGAAGCCTTTCGACTTCGGTGATGTACCACTGTGCAGCTCTGTACTCTTCGCCCAGTTCCTTTGCCGCGGCCTCAGCATCACGGTAATCCTGTTCTGCTTCTTGCAGCTCTCCACGGGGCTTCCCTTTGGGAGTGAAGAATCGGCCGCGTTCCTCGAACACGCGCTGCAGAATCGTGTCAATTGTCGAATCAGACCACAGTGGAACATCAGGCACATCCCCGGGAGACCGTTGTCCGAGGACAGCAGAAAGCGATTGCACATCCGCTGCGGCAAATTCCGCGAGGCTTTCACCTTGCCGAACAATCATCGCGTCCTTCAGGCTGTGATCAATATGCTCCGAAAGGATCTCCTGGAGGCCATTCTCAGCGTCTCTGCCCGTCAGGTTTCGCACGTGAGGCTTAATTTCGCTCAGTGTGGCTTTACCGGAGTTCTTCCGGAAAAGTTTGCTGATCTTGGCTTCAACGTCCCCGGCCGTGAAGTGCAGAGTGATTTCGGGATCCACATCGCGAGTAATGGGACGAAACCTGTCGAAGGATCTCTTCTTGGTGCCGACCGGTATGTCACTCAATACGGCCTCCAACGCATTGAGAATCGTAGTTTTCCCCGCTTCGTTCGGACCGAAAATGACGATGACACCCGAGGACGGGAAGCGCACACGTGCTTCTTCGATGCCCGCGAAGTTCCTGACGTGAAGTTCATGGAGTTCAAACATCTCTAGTCCTCCCCGGACATTGTGATCCGGTACAACAGCTTGATCGCATCGCTTGCGACGTTGTCGTGGTGTGCTCGCTCACCGAGTTCTCGGGCGACGTCGGTGACAAAGCCCGCACCCTGGAAAAACTCAGCAAGTTCCTCATCATCGGGTACCGTCCTGAAATCCGTCTTGCTTTCGCGGCGATATAGCGCCGCGAAGGAATGCGCTAATTCCTCTAATTCCTTCTCCAATGCGGCGGAGGTTTCCAAAGAGAGAGTCCCGCGCAGTGCATATTTCACCACCGTGTTGCGAGGTCGCGGTATGCTTTTCAGCTCAGCAACGAAGTGCTCAACATCGTCGCGTGTGTTCACCTCCGCCTCAACAGCCAAGAATTTCCATTCTCCTACGGAGACCTCTTCGACACCGACTCGAGAAGCTTCATCTGCATCGCCCGAGGCGGGTTCGATATCCACCACCAGAGCTTTACCGGAATTGTTCTCTCCCCCGCCATGGGGCTCCAGAAAATCCGTCACTTCTGGCGATCCCGAATACCACACCCTCCCCTCATGGCCCAGTTGCAAGGCTGAATGGGTATCACCGAGCGCCACATAGTCGACTATTCGGCGTCTGCACGCTTCCTCTGCTCGTTCGACATCGATCGCTGCGAAGTCCATGGCATCGCCGCCGCCCCACTGCCGGGTATTGCCGTGCCCAACCAATACTCGAACGTTCCCGCGCTCCTGCGGTTGTAAACCTTCTAAAGCCCGAGCGACAACGTCCTCCGCAGGTTTCTTACTCAACAGTGGAGCCCCCACAATCTCCACTCCGTGGCGTAACTCTCGCGGCGCGGAGTCTCGGAGCACCTCAATATTTCCCCCGTTGGCCCGGTTCAAGGCAGTGAACTCCGACTTGGAAAAGATGCTCGAAGCATCAAGTGGGTCGTGGTTCCCCGGCAAAAGATAAGTGGGCACGGGTGCTCGCTTGAGGACATCCACTGCTCGTCGCCATGTCTTCGAATCCAAGAGATTGTCATCAAACACATCCCCAGCCACCACAATGGCATCACAAAAATGTTCCTCTGCGAGGTCAAAGATCTTTTCAACTGCGGCCAGGCGGGCCTCCCCGAATCTTCCTTGTTCCTCCGACCCAAGGAATTTTCGAGTCATCCCCAGTTGCCAATCAGAGGTGTGAAGAATTCTCACTTTGCCCCCACGGGGCTCAGATCGTGTAATGACCGCGCTCGATTCTGCTCGCTGATCCATTTTCCCTCGTCTGTATTGTCACGTCGATCTCGCAGTGAACGAGATTGGTGCAGTTGACATGGCTGCGCCTCAACCTTTAGCAGTACAGCTCTACAGTAGTTTTCATTTCCTATTGACCCATGGCTCAATATCGAACATACGTTCGCTAGAGTACAGCATCTCCACGCATTGCTCTAGTTCATCAAGCACCCTCAACTGATCCACGCTGGTCCAGGTCACGCTGCGAATCGCGTCCTTCAAAGCCTGCTCATCACCCGTGTGCAAACCGTCTTCGATGGGAAAGCGCTCCCACGTCACACTCGTTCCCGGGTCGCCCCAGAACTTCTCCGGATCGACGGTCACCTCCGCCTCTGCATTCCTTCTCCCCTCAGTGTCGTGTGTTAAGCCGTCCGGGCGCTCCCCCACACGTGCCATCCATCCCTTCCGAGCCGCGCCGATGGCGTCCGAAATATCGATGCCGCGCCAACGGAAAATCCGCAGGGGGTCGTCATTGAAGATGCTGGCCGCGCGGTACGTCACCGCGATCGCATGCTTGCACACGGGCGCGGGGTCAGGACAGCTACAGCGGATCAGTTCAATGCTCCCGCTGGGGAAGAGCATCGCAGCGATGTCCAACGGCGGCGCGTGGCGTTCCAACATCGTCCGCAGAATATTCCCGTCCTCAAATACAGACTCGCGGATGAACGCGCGGCGGCTTTCACGGAGCTTCCGCGCACGAATCTGCACGTCGAAAGGGGCAAGCTGGCTCCCACTCACCACGGCGGAGATGAGATTGGTGTCCATGTCGACCTCCAGCACCCGCCCGGCGCGAAAGTATTCGCGGCCTCGGCCCAGCCGATTGGTATCCACGTTGGAGGTCACGCATTCCATCAACCGAGCCGCTGCCCAGCTCTCCGCCTCCGCCGCCGCGAGGGTGGAGGAGCTCCCTTTCCGCCCATGCTTGGACACCGATTCTTCTCTGCGCCGCGCCCCAAAGTCCGCGACAACCACGTTGTCACCCCAATGAGCAAAGGTCTTTCCGCGCTGCGCACGAGGCCCGCTCGCCGGCTGGTCCTTCCTATCCATCACCACTCTCCTTCGCTCGTGGCAGTCTGATCCACGGCCATCGCCGCCTGCATTGCAGACTCACGCAGTGTCCATAGTTCGTGTAGGTCGCTGTCGTCCAGATTCGCAATCCATCCTTCGCCGGCACCGACGATGCTGTCCGCGAGTTCGCGTTTGGAGGCGATCACATCGTGGATGCGTTCGTCCAGAGTCCCCCGGGTTACCAGCTTGTGGACCTCCACATCGCGGGACTGTCCGATGCGATAGGCCCGGTCGGTGGCTTGATCTTCCACGGCAGGGTTCCACCACCGGTCCACGTGGATCACGAGGGAGGCCTCGGTCAGCGTGATCCCCGTACCGCCAGCACGGACACTGAGAATCATCACATTCGGTCCACCCTCTTGATCCTGAAAGTCGCGGACCAAAGCGGAGCGCTGTTCCCTGCTCAATCCGCCGTGCAGCATCGGCACCGGCTCGTCCAGTAGCTCCGATAGTGCCGGGATCAGCATGCGACCAAAAGATGGGAATTGCGTGAAGATCAGGATCTTCCGCCCCTGGTCACGCCCCCTGCTGACCAACTCGAAAAGCCGCCGCACTTTCTCCGACCGATGCTTACCCTGCCGCATCAGGCCGGACATATCACCCGAGTAGTGTGCCGGGTGGTTGCAGATCTGCTTGATCTTGACCAATGCGCCCAGAATCGTAGCCCGTCGCTTGGCATTCTTGTCTTTGAGCGCCGCTTCTAGATTGTCAATGAACGCTTGGTACAGTGCGGCCTGTTCCCTAGACAACGGCACCAGGTCAATGTGCTCGTGTTTCGCAGGCAGCTCCAGGCCCACGTTCTCGTCGGTTTTCAGTCGCCTCATAATGAAGGGCTGCACCAGTCGCCTCAGCCTCGCCTGGGCGTCCTCATCCTGGTACCGCTCGATAGGTATGGCCAGCCGATTCTGAAAGCTTGCGGGGCTGCCCAAAATCCCCGGGTTGGCGAAGTCCATCAGCGCATACAGGTCGGATAGCCGGTTCTCCACCGGGGTCCCAGTCAGTGCCACAGCGTGACTAGCGCGTAAATTCCGCACTGCACGCGATTGCTTAGTTTGGGGATTCTTGATGTTTTGCGCCTCGTCCGCGACAACTCTCCCCCAGGCGATGTCGCCATAGCGTTGCTCGTTACGAGCCACGGTCCCATAGCTTGTCACTACCAGATCCACCCGCGTCGCACGCTCGCGGAAGTCTGCCAGCTTCAGCCGATTCGCGCCGTGGTCGACGAGGACCTTCAGCCCCGGGGTGTGGGTGGCAGCCTCTCTTTTCCAGGCTTCGATCACAGAGGTGGGCGCAATCACCAACGTGGGCCCATCCACCTCGCCGTGCTCTCGTTCCCAGGCCAGCAGCGCTAGGATCTGCAGGGTCTTCCCCAGCCCCATGTCATCGGCCAGCAGTGCGCCGATGCGGTGCCGATGCATCCAGGCCAACCAGTTCAGACCACGTCGCTGATGCTCGCGCAGCGGCGTCTGCACGGTTGCTGGAACGTCCACCTGCTGCGGTGGGTGAATCTCCATCTGCCCGTTGAAGAGTTTCGAAATCCACCCCTCGGTACTCAGGGTGAATTCGTGGTCGGGATCATCGCCCTCGCTGGCGTCCCCCTCATCCTGAAACTCCAGCGCCTCGATACTGAAGAGGTCCGCCGCGGTCAGGTGGACTGAATTCTTCTCGCGCACCGACACCGCATCTACCTCGCCCGTCAGTTTTGGACCTGCCGGCTCCGCGTTCTGGTTCGCATCCGCGCCTCTTTCCGCCGCCTCGGTTACTGCAGCGAACCACTGCCTCGCGCGGAGCAGAGCCGCTCTATCCACATAGATGAATTGCCCGTTGACGCGCACGATCCCCTGTGCCTCGGTCAGCAACTGCTGTTGTGCTGCAGGGTCCACCACCTGACCGCCCAGGGAGACCTCCCAGCTGAATTGCATCAGCTGCTTCATCCCCATCTTCCCAGCTCCGGGCCCTTGCCCGACCGGAGTGGCATGGGCCGCGATTTTAGGTCGCTGCGGAGCCCACCCGCGCGGGATCATCACGGTGATTCCAACTTCTTCAAGTTTTTGGACGCCACCGCCCAACAGTTCTGCGACTTGATCGCTCGTGAGCGACGCAGCCAGAAGGCGATCCTTTGTGGCGTCCCCAGTGAGAACTTCTGCCGGCGGAAACCACACGTCCGAGTTCAGCCAGTTTCGCACCGGCTGGAGTGCCTCTCGGAGCGGTGGGAAAGCGCGGCTCACCACCTTGAGAGCTTCGCTCAGCTTGTCTTTCAGATCATCGCTCACCTCGGCGGCGACGAGCGGCTGCACAGGCCCATCATTCACGCTGCTGGCTAGCTCCAGTCGCCACCGAATCGGCATGGGCTCACGCTGGGTCGGCTCATCCGTTCCCGTATGGCGATCTTCTCTTGGCTCCACGGCCTCATCGGGCGAGCTCAACATCAGGACCAGCGCGGTCGCTGAAACTTCGGCCTTCTTCCTCCACTCGTTGAGCTTGCTCACCGTCTTGTGGGTCGCGCGCGTCGGCCGGTCTCCAGCAATGAGGTCGGTCACGAAAGCGGAGGTCAGCGCGGGGACGCCCTCGCCGGCTCCCTCTCTGGCCTGCAGCCATTCGGTGGCGATGGCATGCACTAGATCGTTGGCAAAATCAGCCACCACATCCTCGCTGCCGTTCCTGCGCAGCACCTCCGGAAGTGCGTCACGGAATTTCTGGAGGACAAGGTGGTGGCTTCCGGCGGCAGAAACAACCCAGCGCGGGAAGTACTCCCCGTCGATCATGTCCAACCGGATCATCACGCGCCCGGCGCGAACGATGTCCAAGCACAGTCGGTACATCGACGTCACGAAGCCAACTTCGGGGCTGAGCCCCGGAGCGTTGTCGTGGCGGGTGATGACGGTGTTCAAGCTCGAGAGAATCGGCAGGCTTTCCCGTGGAGTCCACGCCGCCGTGGGGATGGGCAGTCGCTTCAACCTCCCCTTTGGGGTCGCCACGGCAACGTCGCCCCGGGAGCGCAGCGGGCGCTGGCGGAGGATCTCCCAGACTTCCGGTGGCAGAGCTTCGGACGGAACATCTCCCAAGGAGGTGACCACTGACCTGCCCTCCACCTTTTCCACCCACAGTTGCAAACCACCTTCCGCGGGCAGCAGGGCGTGCAACCGGTGAGTGTCATTCATACCTATGGGTTTAGCACGTTAACACCTTTTTGCATGCCCCAGCTTCCGACTACGACCTCCCCAGCCACTGCAATTATTTCCATTCGGCTGACAAGTGTTTCGTTTCACACAACAATAAGCCTGGATTAAGAAAGCTGCGTATGGGTACATGAATCCCACAGCTCGCGCCCAGCGTGAACTGAGCGGCCGGGAAATGGAACTAGGAGAGAATGCATGACTGAGCATTCATGGTTCATCACCGCAATGGTGATTTACCTGTTGGCGATGTTGGCCATTGGCTTATGGAGCTTCCGGCAGACCGACGAATACGAGGACTACATGCTCGGCGGTCGTAGCCTCCATCCGTTCGTGGCTGCACTGTCAGCCGGCGCATCAGACATGTCCGGATGGCTGCTGATGGGCCTCCCAGCTGCGATTTTCCTCAGCGGATTCTCGGAGCTCTGGGTCGCCATTGGCCTCGTTATTGGTGGTGGAGTGAACTGGCTTATCACCGCGCCGCGGCTGCGCTCTTACACCGAGCTGGCCCACAACTCCATTACCGTGCCTTCCTTCTTGGAGAATCGCTTGGAAGACCGGTCTCACGCGCTACGGGTAATTTCGGGCCTTGTCATTCTGCTCTTCTTCACCTTCTACGTTGCTTCCGGCATGGTCGCCGGCGGCCGTTATTTTGAGTCCACCTTCGAATCCAGCTACATGATGGGCATCCTGGTCATCGCTGGCGTGACCGTGGTCTACACCTTCGTCGGCGGGTTCCTCGCTGTCTCCTACACCGATGCCGTGCAGGGCTGCATCATGTTCGTCGCCCTGCTCATTGTTCCGGTCATGGCAGTCCTGTCCTTGGACGACCCCTCCACCATTTGGAACTTCCAGACGGATCATTCATACGGCAGCGGGTCCATCGAGCCCAATCCGGAATGGTTCTCCCTCTTCTCGGGTGATTCGGGCACGATGGTATTCATCACCGTCATCTCCGGTCTTGCGTGGGGCCTGGGCTACTTTGGCCAGCCACACATCATCGTTCGCTTTATGGCGCTGCGCTCCCCGAAGGATGCAAAGGCTGGCTTTGGGTACGGCGTGTCCTGGATGGGCTTGTCCATGCTCGGTGCCGTCTTCGTCGCCATCATTGGCCCCTCCTTCTTCGAGCAGAACCCCGACCTCCACATCACCGATCAAACCAACTACGAAACGATCTTCCTGGACATGGGCCGCATTCTGTTCCACCCATTGATCGCCGGTCTCGTCCTGACTGCGGTCCTCGCTGCCATCATGTCCACGATCTCCTCCCAGCTGCTGGTTGTTTCCTCTGCTCTGGTCGAGGACATCTACAAGGGCTTGTTCAATCGCAATGCCTCCGACAGCCTGCTGAAGATGCTCTCTCGCCTCGCCGTCCTCGCCGTAGCTCTACTGGCCTTCTTCATCGCCCGCAACCCAGATTCCGGCGTGCTCTCCCTGGTTGAGTTCGCCTGGGCAGGCTTCGGCTCTGCCTTCGGTCCGATCATCGTCGCCGCCCTCTACTGGCGTCGATTGAACGCTCCCGGCGCGATCGCGGGCATCGTCGCTGGCGCAGTGGTCGCCTTCCTCTGGGGTGGCCTGGCGAACTTCGGTGTCATGGAGAAGCCCTTCGGCCTCTACGAGATGATCCCGGGCGTTCTTGCCAACATCATCGCCATGGTCACGGTCAGCCTCCTCACCAAGGCCCCGTCACCGACTGTCACCGCGATGTTCGATGAGGCCAAGCGCCTTTCTCACGTCGCTCAACGCAACCCCGACGAAGACTTCTCCGAGGCCGCACGCACCGTCTAACCCAGCTCTCTCCGAGAAAGTCTGAACCGGATCACCGTCTCACAGGTCTATTCCAGATGTGAGACGGTTTTTCTCTGCCCAACTTCCTCGCCCTCCCCGACAAGGGTTCCATCTGCGGCACCCGTGGGTCGTCGCGTGGGGCACGGTCCTCCCGCTTTTAGGGTTGTTACTGTTCTATTTTCGGACGCCACCACCTTCCTCCTTGCCCATCAGCGAGCTCCTGGCGAAGGTCTCCGTGGCTGAAGACCGGACGCGGATCCTGGGATACAGCCGCGACAAGTTCGGTGGCGGCTGGGCATCTTCATCCGTGGAGGTGGCGGGCAGTACCCATTACTGCACCACCAGAGAACATGTGCTTCTCACCGTCTTCACTCCCGCAGAAGCGCCTCTTCCTAAACCAGCCCCTGGGGCAGCACGCTCTGCGTCGACGTGTCCACGAGCGGCAGGCACTGGCGTCGACCAATACACGGGCAAACCCCTGACCCCGAGTGACGTCGAAATTGATCACATCATCCCCCTCTCTGCGGCGTGGGACCTAGGGGCTCACTCCTGGACTGCGGAGCGGCGGAGAGAGTTTGCAAACGATGCGACGTGGAATTTGGCAGTGACGGCAGCTGAAGTCAATCAGGATAAATCGGATCAAACTCTTGGCCAATGGCTTCCACCAGCGCGCGAGGCGCAGTGTTCCTACGCCTTTCGGTACATCACCGTGGCCGTGCGCTACGAGCTTTCCATCACAGCCGCGGATGCGAAGGCTGCACGGCATGTCTGTGGCGGGCGGTAAATGCTGTGAACTGTGACAATGAGTTCAAAATCTGCGAAAGTTGAGATATGACCACATTCTTGACTGCACTTCACGTCCTGACGGCGATTTTGTTCCTGGGACCAATCACTGTCTCGACCTCCATGTTCGGCCCCACCTTCCGAAAGGTGATCGGCGGGGACGCACACGCTGCGCCACAGCTGCAAATGCTCGCCCGCATCACCCGGTCCTATGGGTTCTTGTCCCTGATCGTGCCAGTGCTGGGGCTGATCACCCTGTTCACCCTGGATAATGGATTCGATAATCACGCATTCCACGCAGCCATCGTCCTGTCCATCTGCGCCTGGCTGCTGTTGCTGCTGCTGGTGATCCCTGCACAGCGTTCCGCGCTGGTCGCGGCCAATGCGGTGGAGGCCAGTGAAAACCCTGTATCCGATGCTGAGGCTGCGCGTGCGCAGACTCAGGATGCGTCCAAGCTTCCCGGCAAGCTGGCAATGTTCGGCGGGATCTTCAACTTGTTGTGGGTTCTCACTGCCATCCTGATGTTCGTGCACTTCTAGGCGGTGCGGCGAGCTCCGGCTCTCCACCTCTAGCATGCCAAGAGCCTGGGTACTTACTCCTCGAGAGTAAGTGCCCAGGCTCTTGACGTAATTAGTGTGGCCTTAAATCACTGCTGTAGATGACTGCGAACAATGGTAGTTAATCGCGGAAGTTCCGACCTCCGCGACCACCACGGCGATCATCCCTCCGATCGAAGCGCCCACCACGATCATCGCGCTCGCGGAAGTTTCTTCCGCCTCGCCCGCCATCGCGACGGTCATCTTGACGATCATCGCGGAAGCCGCCACGACCACCCCGCCGGTCGTCGCGATCTCGGAAGTTCCGACCTCCGCGACCACCACGGCGATCATCCCTCCGATCGAAGCGCCCACCACGATCATCGCGGTCGCGTCGGTGGTTGGCAGGGCGCCCAGCTGGCGCGCCAGGATCGGGCTCAATGTTGATCAACTGGCCGGACACGCGAGTCTTGTCCAGCTGCTCGAACACCTCTCGGGGCAGGTCTGCGGGCAATTCCACCAGGCTGTGCTCGGAGAAAATGCTAATGCGACCGAAGTCCTTGGAGTTCAGTCCGCCCTCGTTGGCCAATGCACCGACAATTGCGCCCGGGCGGACGCGCTGGCGGTGCCCAACTGATAGGCGGTAGACAGCAAGCTCATTGCCGTTCTTGTCCGTCACGCGCGGTGCTTCCTTGGAGAAGCGCTCGTTGAACTCTCGGTAAGCTCCGCCGCCAGATCGACGGTCGTCACCATAGCGATCGCCCCTGCGACGGTCATCCCGACCACGGCGTTCCGACGGCGGCGGTTCCTTCATGAGGAATTCCGCGCCCGATTGCAGCTGTGCCGCAAGGGCTGCAGCAATGTCCTCCAATGGAACATCGTGGCTGGACGCGTACTCGGTCACCAGTTCCCGGAAGACAGGGACCTGCGAATCTTCAAGGCTTTCCTGAAGAGCATCGCGGAACTTCTGCTTGCGCGCATCGTTCACCGCATCCACGGTCGGCAGTTCGATCTCATTGAGCTTGGATCGCGTTGCCCGCTCAATCGCCTTCAGCAATCGGCGCTCCCGAGGGGTAACGAAAAGGATCGCGCGGCCCGAACGTCCAGCCCGGCCCGTGCGGCCGATCCGGTGCACATAGGACTCAGTGTCGTGTGGAATGTCATAGTTGAACACGTGAGTGATCCGGTCGACATCGAGACCACGCGCAGCCACATCCGTGGCAACCAGGATGTCCAAACGTCCATCCTTGAGCTGATCCACGGTCCGCTCACGCTGTGCCTGGGCAATATCGCCATTGATCGCTGCCGCATTGAAGCCGCGAGCACGCAAACGCTCGGCGAGCTCTTCGGTTTCATTTTTGGTGCGCACGAACATGATCATTGCCTCAAACTCGGTCACCTCGAGAATCCGAGTGAGGGCATCCAACTTATTGCGGTGGTTGACCAGCAAATAGTCCTGCGAAATGTTCTCAGACGTGCGCTGCGTGGCCTTGACCGTGATTTCCTGCGGGTCGTGCAGGTACTGCTTAGACAGCCGGCGAATGGACGAGGGCATGGTCGCGGAGAACAGTGCAACCTGTTTGTCCTCAGGAGTGTCCGCAAGGATTCGCTCCACGTCCTCCTGGAAGCCCATGTTGAGCATCTCGTCTGCCTCGTCGAGCACCATGAATTTGAGCTCAGAGATATCCAAGCTCCCCTTTTCCAGGTGGTCGATGACGCGTCCAGGCGTGCCCACAACGATATGAGCGCCCCGGCGCAATCCGGACAGCTGGACACCATATGCCTGACCGCCGTAAATCGGCAGCACATGGATTCCTCCCAAGTTATCCGCAAAGGACTGGAAGGATTCTGCGACCTGGAGCGCTAGCTCGCGCGTGGGGGCCAGCACAAGCGCTTGTGGATGGCGACTCTTGACGTCGATCTGGGAAAGGATCGGCAGGGCAAACGCTGCCGTCTTACCAGTACCCGTTTGCGCCAGGCCCACGACATCGTGCCCCGCCATCAGGACCGGGATCGTGTCCTTCTGAATCGGCGACGGCTGCTCGAAGCCGACTTTCTTCACTGCTTCCAAGACCTGGCTCGGCAGCCCCAGCCCGTCGAATCCGTTCACGGTGCGCTCCGCGGACTCGGTGGAGTCACCCGATTGCTCGGAGTCTGTCTCCCCATTGGCAGGCTCATGTGCAGAGTTCCTCTGGGGCTCGTGGTCGGTGTTGGGTTCGGAATTCTCATGCTCGGTCGTCTCAGATTCCTCTGCAGCAATGGGAACTTCCCCCAACACATCTTTGACGCCCAGCGGCTGATCGCCCTGGTTAGCGCCGTGCAGATTGTCCTGAGATACCAACTTTTCGCCATTGTCCGGCTGGTTTACGTCGCCGGTGACGTTCTCAGTATCACTCATTGAATTCGAGCTTACGCGCACATCACACTAAAAGCGATTTCCACAACCGTGGGTGCCACCCACAATTACCCCTGGGAAGCTCCGGCAGCCCGGTTAGCGCTGCAACTGCTCGATAATCTGCTTCGCTGCTCGCTGCCCGCTCCGGATTGCGCCATCAACAGTCGGAGTCGCGTGCTGAACCCCAGCCACTGCCAGTCGATCGCCGAGCAGCTCCAACTCCTTGCCGCGTTTGATCGTCATGGTCGGAGAGAGGACAGGCATGGCGTCGGGAATATCGTGGCGCGTCAACACCTCCCACCCGGACGCATCCACCCCCAGCAACTTCCCCGCCCCGGTCATAACCTCGGAATCTCCCGGTAGTCCCTCAACCCCGGCGGGCCCGTGCACGACGTTGGCAGCGATGAGCCCGCGCCCCGGCGCGTACGTCGGCGAGGCTGAAGTAATGTCCGCCACCGAACTCAGTGCCGTGTTCGCACAGCCATCCACAGTGATCACCGGCTGCCCGTCCAACTTTTCCGGTGCCACCAGCCACCATGTACTCACCCCTCGCATGCGACGTTCCCGAAAGCCCAGAAGGCGAGCTTCCTCGCGTGGCGGGAGGGCGGAAATGGCATAATCGAAAGTCTTTTTCTCCCCATTGACCTGCAGGTTCACTCGCCCTTTCGTGGCCGATTCCACACTGCGGACGTCCTCGACTGGAGAATTCAGATGGATATCCACGCCCGGAATCTTGCCCATGACGTGGGCCAGCTCGCCCATCCCCTGTTCGGGCACCGCAAGGGTCCCGCGCAGCAAGGTCACAATCAACCATTTTGCGAAGAAGGCAGAGGTTTCCCCGTCTGTGTCATACGTAAACGCCCTGAGCAACGGGTCGATCACGTTTTTCCGGAGAGATCCCGTCACCCGTGCCTGATCCAGGCTCTCTCGCACACTGATGTCCTTGCGCAGGCGAGCATCTTTGACGGTCCGCAGCTCCAAGCTCGAGCGGTGCGAGAGCTCGGAGCGCACCCATCGTTGCAGGTAGTACACGTCTTTGAGCGACAATGCCGAGCCAAAGTTGGTGCGCAGGAAGGCCGGAATGAGGTGCGGGGCTCGGATGGGGTCGGCGATGAGGGCTAGCCCATCGGAGGTAAGCGTACGAATAGCGGGCTTGAAACTCTTGATTTCCAGGCTCGAATATTCCCCCGGAGACAGAATCTCCTTGACCGCGGGGTACCAGGAGTTGAATACCTGGAATCCCCTGTCCACCCGGATGTCTCCGATGTTCTCAGAGCGTACACAGCCGCCGACCTCGCCCGAAGCCTCGAAGATTTCGCAGCTCTCGCCCGCTTTTCGCAGGGTTCGAGCCGCTGCGAGCCCCGCCATTCCGGCGCCAATGATTGCAACCTCGGCCACGTTGCCCCTCCGAAAAATTCTCTAACTGCCAGCACCTCGAGTTCCCGGCCATAGTATCCCACGCAGTTTCCACCGCCCGTTGCGCAACCCCGGGAGTCACATGCAGCCTAATTAGAACGCGTGTTCTATATTTTATCTGAGACGCCATTTTGTGCCGAACTGCCCCCGTACTGTTACGTGCTGTCCAGTCAAGAAGACAGAAGCAGCAACTCACCCCGCTCGCATGTGATGCGGATAGTCCATTCACGTCAATTGAGGAGCAACAATGACCGACCTGAATCCCACAAGACCACTGCGCCTACGCTTCCCCTTGAGCGACTTGTC
Organism: Corynebacterium falsenii; assembly: GCA_001054945.1. Classification (GTDB taxonomy): domain Bacteria; phylum Actinomycetota; class Actinomycetes; order Mycobacteriales; family Mycobacteriaceae; genus Corynebacterium; species Corynebacterium falsenii_A. The sequence goes on from JVKJ01000005.1 coordinate 508,026, forward strand.
CCCCACTCGCGACGTTTCACGTCTGGCCGAACGCGCCCGAGCCATCCTCCGACACCCTCGCAGCCGTATCCGGATCACGCCGCAGTGGAGGCCCCCACACGTGATGGACGTGCTGGGAGGGGTGCTCATCGATGTTCACGTCACTCGTCGCCGGGTCTCCCCCGCGTTTTGGGAGCGCGCCTGCGAAACTCCCGCCCCCAGTGGCCAACCACTGTTCTTCATCACATTGTGCGCCACATGCAGTGCAGAATCCGCCGAGGGGGTGGAAAGGACACTGGATTCTGAAGTACGTTCCCTCTTCAAGCAATTGCGGGGGCACTCCTGGGCGATGGAGATGGAATCAGGTCAGCTCAATCGCCAGGGGCAATATCGCTGGATGGAGCATAGCTTGATGACTGAGGCAGATCTGGAATCCATGTCCCCAGCTGCGCACAAGGCCGCATAGCACTGACCGTCTGGAATGTGCGGCAGAGTTTTGATGTGCGGCTGTGTTCACATTCACGGCCGGGTTTCGCCGATTAGCGCTCGTGGTGAATCCGGTCGTCCTCATCTCCCCCGTCAATGTCTTCCGCGGAGTCACCGTCGACGTCTTCGGGGAAGTCCTCATCTTCGTCGAAATCCCCTTCGCGATCGTCGATGTCATCGAATTCGTCGAAATACTCGATGTCCTCAACGTCTTCGTCTTCATCGCCCCAGGTAATGAAGTCATCGTCTAGTGGGACAAGTAATTCTTCCCAATTACGTGCTTGTTCTTGAGCCACGCTGAGGGCATCGAACAGCAAATCAAAGTCGGTGTACGTGCCCAGATCTAAAACTTCCTGCGTCAGCTCGCTGACATTGGACACAATGTCGGCGAACATGGCTTGCCGCTCTTCCTCGCTGACATCCATGTCCGTATCCCAAAACTCCTCGGTAGCTTTCTCCAGAAGCTCCTCGAAGTCCTCCCCATAAGTGATGAACTCCACCGTGGCTTTGGGCTCCCCGCCATCCTGATCGAGCGTCACCGTGAGCTGAGAGTCATCGCCCACCTCTGCGTACACCAACATGGGTTCTGCATGGCTCTGTTCGAATTCGATATCGCTGATGCGATCATCGGTCCCCTCCAGCAGGTCGTGCAGTACGGTCACCACCTGGTCTGTCGCGATGTGCTTATTAACCTCGGCCACCGCTGCATCTACGGAGAACACCACGCTGACAAGCGCAGCATCGAAGTCCTCATCTTCCTCGGACACATCGGCCATGGCTAGGAAAACATTGGCTGCGTTGATCTTGCTCTCGGATTCCACGCCGATGTCCTTGAACTGGACCTCCAGTTCTGGAGTGATGGGGACAAACAGGGTGTCGTCGTTCACTCGGGACTCGATGCCCTCGTTGTCCAATGCCTCTGCAATATCTTCGTAGAACCCCACGGCAGGTCCCTCCTTCGGGATCGAACCCGAATAGTTGAGTGGTGGCCCGGTGAGCACCGGCGCAACCCATGCTAGCGAGATCGCGCAATCATGTCACCGGCCCGGCCTCGGCAGGCTCACCGCACTCTCCAGACCATTCCAACCGTGCATGTGAAAGTTGCTCCACGCCTCGCGAAACTCGCTTCGCGGGTCGCGCACAGTTCTCAGCTCTCGTTCAAAGATGCGAGTAACCCGGTCTGGGGTACGGTATTCCGCCCATCCAGGATCACTATCCCAAATGAAATTGCGCCATGCAGCCTGCATCAGATGTGTGACCTGGTCCAGCTCCGCCCCCAACAGGAGCCTGGCCTTGGATGCCCGAGCATCTCCGAACAGGGCCGCCAGCTCCATCGAATGCATGGCGCCAATCCCCAGCCGCCGGAGGGCTGCTGGTGCATAATCAAATCGATACATCCAGGTCCCAACCCCAGACAACTGGCTGTGGAGTTCCGCCAATCGCACGGATTGCGACCAGAACACTGCGTCTGTCAGCAGCTCCGAAAACTCTCTCCGACTACCCGCCCCTCCGTAGGCTGCCAGAACCTGGTCAGCACCTTCCGGATCGTACGCCTCCAGCATCTTCCGAGCGGTTGCCGCCCGGGCACGCCGGGTCAGGAACAGCATGTGTGCCACAGACAGCTCGTCGGAATTGGTTCCGATCAGAAGTGGAACGGCCGCTTGCGCCCCAGCACCGAAGCAATCGATCGGGTGTTCCGGCAGCACGTCCCCATCGATCGAGTTCCCAAAACACGCGTTGAGTTCCCACATTCCCCGCCCCTGCCACAGCATGTGCTGACCTGCTCGAACGACCTCTCCAGTTGGCACTTTCAGCAGGTCCGAAACCTGAACCGTCCGCGGACGAAAGCCCACGTACTGCACAAATCGCCGAGCCCAAAGCTCAGACTGGCGGGCCGAATGCACGTTCATGACCGGCGCTGACTGCAAGATCGCCCGATGAAACAGCCCCTTGACCGAGGGCACCGTCATCAGGGAAGCAATCGCCGCGCCTCCCGCGGATTCCCCCATCAAACACACCCGATCGGGATCGCCCCCGAAGCTTTCGATGTTCTCCCGCACCCACCGCAGCGCAAGGATTTGATCTCGCATCGCCGGATTCGGTTCCAGTTCTTCAAAACCACCGCGCGAGCCCACTGACGTCAGGTCGACATATCCCAGCGAACCCAACCGGAAGTTCAATCCGACGTACACCACATCCAGTTCCCGTGCGAACGAGTAACCACGCAATACTGCCGTGTGCGAGGCTCCCGCGAAGTAGCCACCTCCGTGGAAATAGACCACAACAGGGAGACGATCCGATGTCGCCGGCCGGACAATGTCGAGGTTGAGACACTCTTCATCCCCAATGACCTGATCTTTCCAGGTATATGTTGTCTGCGGAGCCACCGGACCGTAACGGGTGGCGTCCCACTCCCCCTCCCACGACACGGGCCGAGGACGTCGCCATCGTTGCGCGCGCCCATAGGGGATCCCCTTCCAGGTGAGGACGCCATCCGCGCGGCCCCCAACCACCTTGCCCCCAGAGGTCTCCACGACGAGATGCTCGCAGCAAGGGTCAAAGGAAAATTCCACGTCCATATATTAGCCCCCGCTGGTCGCCGTTTTGGGGCCGCTGGACCAACTGGCGCGAGGATCATGACGTGGCGACTCGAGCGTGATGCGCGCGTGAGGCACCCCAGTGTTCAGAAGTTTTCCCGTAACGTGGGTCGTACTTAGGTTCCTCACAGGCTCGCCCGAGACCGAGGCCATATTGGGGCATTAAACACAACAGTGAAGTCAAGACCGTGGCAACCACTCGGATGCGCTGAAAAAGATGGCGTGCATCCCACATAGATGACGACGGAGGAAAAGATGTTTAACCCGTTCAAGAAGGATCAACCTGAAGGGGACGCGCAGAACAGCGGGATCGATCACGACCTCGCCAACCGGGAAGACTACCCAGACGGGGTTCTCGCCAGCCGCTTCTTCGCTGCCGTGGACAAGGCAGTTAAGGTCCAAGCGCCCGTCGTGGACAAGTACGTGACCAACGTGGAGAAGAAAAACCCCAACTCCTCCAAGCGCGAGCTGCAGGCAATCTTGGATAAGCAGTTCAAGACCATTGCCACCGCGTCCGGCGTGGGCAATGGTGGCATCGCGGCCATTCCCGGGCTGGGCACGATGGTCTCCCTTGCGACGGTCACCGGCGAAGGCTTCGCGCTGCTGGAGCTGGCCGCGCTGTATACCCTCGCCTCGGCACGGCTGCGTGAATTGGACATCTCCACCGAGGAGCAGCGGAGGGCCATCGTGCTGCTTGCTGTCTCGGGAACGGCTGGCCAGGATGTCATCAAGGCCTTCACGCAGGAAAGCTCCATTAAGGGCGTGACCGGGCTGCGGGGGCTGAAGTCCATGCCCACCGGGCAAATCTTGAAGGTGAATAGCACGCTGGGCAGGCTGGCGTTCTCCCAGATCCAGAAGCGTTTTGGCAAGGCGATGCTGGGCAAGCTCATGCCATTCGGGATTGGCGCCTACCTGGGCGGCAAGGCCAATGGCAAGATTGCCGACATGATGATCGAGCACGTCCACAACACGTTGGGAGCTCCCGACAATCCGGTGGACAAGCAGGAGTCCCAGGCAGTCTCTGCGTCGCAGACGGTGGCCTCCACCACTGATTCAGTAGCCGGGTCAGAAGAATAGACGCGGGGAGAAGGGTTCCCGGGCTCCACAACCCATCATTAAGAACTCAGAAACCACACGACATCCACGTGACCATAGAGCCCGCACCGGGTGGTTAACAACACCCCTGCGCGGCTGGCGTCACGGTAAAAATTTTAGTGGATCGTTCAACAAAACTGCCCGTGACGTGCGTGGGAACCCATCCTGAAGGCCACCAGCACCCCACCCCAAAAACCGGCCTTTAAGTGCGTGTTTCTGTCTAAACGCGGCTACCCATCTTACCTGGGGCGAAAGTAGTTTGGTGTAGGGTGGAACGTCGAGACTGAAGTCATTTAGAAAAGAGGCGAGGACCTGCTGTGAGCAGCGCGAAGTTCGGTCAAAATGAGTGGCTGGTAGATCAGATGTACCAGCAGTACAAGTCGGATCCACAGTCCGTGGATAGCGAATGGCGTTCCTACTTCGAAAAGGAAGGCTCATCCGCACCAAATACTTCCTCTTCACAGAAGAGCCAGGATGACTCGAACACCTCCACCGTGGACGAGAAGGCTGAGGCCAACCAGGAATCCAAGCGCGTAGACGCGCCACAACCCGGTACAGCACAATCTGCGGCGCAGTCCACCGAGGTTCATGCGGGGGAAAAGACGGACCAGGCACGGAAGGCTTCTCCAGGGGACATCAACGGGGGAATTATGCCCAAGCGCGTGGCACCACCAGCGCCGAAGGAGCCGGAGCCCATGCCGGAGCCGGGACAAGCGCCTCTCCGTGGCGTCAATAAGGCGATCGCAAAGAACATGGAAGCGTCCCTGGACATCCCCACCGCAACCTCCGTGCGCGACATGCCTGCGAAGCTACTCTTTGAGAATCGCAGCATGATCAATGAACAACTGCTGGCGCGCGGCCAGGGCAAGATCAGCTTCACCCACCTGATCGGGTGGGCATTGGTCAAGGCCGCCGAGGCTCACCCGGTGATGAACACCCACTACGACGTGGTGGATTCCAAGCCCACCGTTGTGACTCCGGAACACATCAATCTGGGCCTGGCTATCGATACCCCCGGTAAGGATGGGTCCCGTTCACTCGTCGTCGCGGCCATTAAGAACACGGAGAACATGGAATTCTCCGATTTCGTGGAAAAGTACGAAGACATCGTGGATCGCGCTCGGAAGGGTGAGCTGACGAACGATGATTTCTCGGGCGTGACGATCTCCCTGACCAATCCGGGTGGCATCGGTACCCGGCACTCCATTCCCCGTTTGACCAAGGGCCAGGGCTCCATTATCGGAATTGGCTCAATGGAATACCCAGCAGAGTTCCAAGGCGCATCTGAGGATCGCCTGGGTGAGATGGGCATTGGCAAGTTGGTGACCATCACCTCCACCTACGATCACCGCATCATCCAGGGCGCGGAATCCGGTGAGTTCCTGCGCACGATGAGCCGCCTGTTCATCGATGACAACTTCTGGGATGAAATCTTTAAGCAGATGCGAGTGCCCTACGCACCCGTGCGCTGGAGCCAAGACGTTCCCAACACGGGCGTGGACAAGTCAGCTCGCGTCATGCAATTGATCGAGGCCTACCGCTCCCGCGGTCACCTCATCGCCGATACGGACCCCCTGCACTGGCACCAGCCCGGTCTGCCCATCCCCGATCACTCTGACCTGGACATCGAATCCCACGGTCTGACCCTGTGGGACTTCGACCGCACCTTCTCCGTGGGCGGATTCGCCGGTCGCGAGACCATGACGCTTCGCGAGGTGCTCGCCACCCTGCGTAAGGCCTACACGCTGAAGGTCGGCTCCGAATACACCCACGTGATGGACAGCGAGGAGCGAGCCTGGCTGCAAGATCGCATTGAAGCCGGGCAGCCAAAGTTCACCCCCGCTCAGCAGAAGTACATCCTGCAGAAGTTGAACTCTGCAGAAGCTTTCGAAAACTTCCTGCAGACCAAGTACATCGGGCAGAAGCGTTTCTCGCTCGAGGGTGCCGAGACACTCATTCCCATGATGGACGCCGCCATCGACCGCGCTGCGGCAGCAGATCTGGATGAGGTCATCATCGGTATGCCACACCGTGGTCGCCTGAACGTCTTGGCCAACATCGTGGGCAAGCCCTTGTCTCAGGTCTTCACGGAGTTCGAGGGCAACCTCGACCCAGCAGCAGCTGGCGGCTCCGGCGACGTGAAGTACCACCTGGGTGCCAATGGCCAGTACATGTCCATGTTTGGCGACGGTGAGATCGATATCTCGCTGACTGCCAACCCCTCTCACCTGGAGGCCGTCAACCCCGTGATGGAGGGGTTGGCGCGAGCTAAGCAGGACCTGCTGAACAAGGGCGAGGGCCCGATCATGCCGATCCTGCTCCACGGCGATGCTGCCTTCGCTGGCCTGGGCATCGTGCAGGAAACGATCAACCTGTTCAAGCTGAAGGGCTACAAGGTTGGCGGCACGCTACACATCGTCGTGAACAACCAGATTGGTTTCACCACCACCCCGGATTCCGGTCGCTCCACTCACTACGCGACCGACCTGGCCAAGGGTTTCGACTGCCCGGTGTTCCACGTCAACGGCGACGATCCAGAAGCCGTCGTGTGGGTCGCACAACTCGCGGTGGATTACCGCAACCGCTTCGGCAAGGACGTCTTCATCGACCTGGTTACCTACCGTCGCCGTGGCCACAACGAGGCCGACGACCCATCGATGACCCAGCCACTGATGTATGACATCATTGCCAACCTGCCTACCTCTCGCGCGCAGTACACGGAGGCCTTGATCGGCCGCGGCGACCTTTCCGAAGAGGACGCTGAGCGCGTGGCACGCGACTTCCACGACCAGTTGGAAACGGTGTTTAACGAGGTCCGCAAGGCTGAAAAGGGCCAGGCACCAAAGGAGCAGTCGGGCATCACGGCTTCCCAGAAGCTGCCCCACGGCCTGAACACCGCTGTCTCCGCCGATCTGATCGAGAAGGTGGGCGACAAGTTCGCGAACCTGCCCGAGGATTTCGTGGCTCACCCGCGCGTGAAGCCCCTGATCAAACGCCGTCTGGAGATGTCCCGCAACGGCAACATCGACTGGGGATTCGCCGAGCTGCTGGCCTTCGGTTCGCTGGTAGAAGAGGGCAAGCTTGTGCGACTTGTTGGCGAGGACTCCCTCCGTGGCACGTTCACCCAGCGTCACGCTGTGCTGTTCGATCACGAGGATCACGACCGCTACAGCCCGCTGCAATCGCTAGCAGAGGACGCCGGCAACGGAGGACGCTTCGAGGCCTACAACTCCGCACTCACGGAGTACGCGGGCATCGGCTTCGAATACGGTTACTCCGTGGGCAACAATGATGCCCTGGTGGCTTGGGAGGCCCAGTTCGGTGACTTCGCCAACGGTGGTCAGACCATCATTGACGAGTACATTTCCTCGGGCGAAGCGAAGTGGGGCCAGCTGTCTCCCCTCGTCATGCTGCTGCCTCACGGCTACGAAGGCCAAGGGCCGGACCACTCCTCCGCTCGCATCGAGCGCTACCTCCAGATGTCCGCCGAGGGCACCTGGACCGTGGCGCAGCCGTCCACGCCGGCGAACTACTTCCACCTGCTGCGTCGTCACGCGCTGGGCAATCTGAAGCGTCCGTTGATTGTCTTCACGCCAAAGTCCATGCTGCGTAACAAGGCTGCGGTCTCCTCCATCGAGGACTTCACCAAGACCCAGCGCTTCCAGTCCGTGATCGACGATCCGAACCAGAACGGCAAGAACGAGGACATCAAGTACGTCCTGGTGTGCTCCGGCAAGCTGTACTGGGAGCTGGAGAAGAAGCGTCAGCAGGACAAGCGTGATGATGTGGCCATCGTCCGCCTGGAGATGCTGCATCCCGTTCCCTACAACCGCATGCGCGAAGCGCTGTCCAACTACCCGAATGCGGAGTTCCGCTGGGTGCAGGACGAACCAGCCAACCAGGGCCCCTGGCCATTCCTGGCCCTGCAGATGATGGAGAATCTGCCGGAGTTCACGTTTAAGCGCGTGTCTCGCCGTGCACAGTCCTCCACTGCCACCGGCGTTGCCAAGGTGCATCAGCTGGAGCAGAAGCAGCTCATCGAAGAGGCGTTCAAGAAGTAGCCCGGCAATGCCCCGCCATTGACGCTAGATGGGGCTGGTCGCGAGGATCAAGCTCGCGGCCAGCCCCATTTTTGTCGCTACTGTGAGGAACCCGATTCCCCCGAAGCTCCACGCGGCGTGAAATCCAGCTGGGAGGCACTGACTCCTCCGGCCAGGTTATTTAGCTCGCGCCGATCGTCGCGGTCGATGTGCGGTTTTAGATAGATCGCGACGATGTTCTGCGGGAGGGTGTCGTCATCACACACCGAAGCCATCCCCGGGTCAGAGGCTCCCAAGTCCGCGGGGAGCGCTGCCAACATCGTCGAGTGCGTGATATCTCGCCATTTGTCCCTATCGGGACTCTTTTCCTTCTTGTACAACGCCCTCAGCTGTTGCCCCTTCTTCGCATCCAGCTGATCCAGTAGCTCCCCAACACAGCCGTAGGCGAGGTAAATCCGCCCTGAACGCAAGTCATTAATCCGTTCGCTCGGGGCGGTCTCCACAGATTCGGTATTTCGGCCATTGCGGTGGATGGCGTCCTCATACCGTCGAGCCAATTGACGGTTCACTGCCGAGGACATGGGCAGCTTCTCCCGCACAGTGACCGAGGCCCCTTGAGAGGTGGACGCGGATTGCGCCGCCGCTTGAGGCGACCGTTGGCCTGGAGAGGAACTCAAAATGCCGATGGGAAACTTCTCGGTTTCCTCGGGCCCGCAGGCCGTTGACGTCGTAGCTACCAGCGCGGCCGTGAGGACCCCACCAGCGATCTTGCTCGCTCTTTGACTGGTGCGCACCTACATCCACTCCACGAGGAAAACGACGACCACGGCCACTATCGGCACCAGGGTCCACCAGCGGGATCGATGTGCCAACAAGGCCGCCCCGACGGAGATCACAGCTGCAGCAGCGTGCACAGGCCACGCCTGATTCCCCAGCCATGCCAGAAGGAGTGCGAACCCGCACAGTCCCCCGGCAAGGAGCCGGCTCACAATCACCACGTCGAAAGCCTCGCTTTCCGCTCGACACAGCCTGACCCGGAGTATCAGCCACCGAGCGCTAACTTCACACACTCTACCGTTCCCACTCTCACACGGGATGGATGGGGAGACAGCGGTCCCTTGAAGTAATCTTGATACCCATGAGCGAAACACGGGTGTTTGCGGGTCGGCTCGCAGGAATGGTGGTCCTTGGCCCCGACGGCGAATCAGTGGGGCGCGTGAGGGATGTCGTCATTAACATTCGTCTCCACAGAGCCCGAGCTCTCGGCTTAGTGGTGGAACTACCGAATAAGCGCAAGATCTTCCTCCCCATGCTCCGCATCGCGCAGATTGACCCCAGCGAGGTCACGATGATCTCCAGTTCTGTGAATCTGCGTCCTTTTAAGTCCCGAGCTGGCGAGGTTTCCGTCATGGACGAGCTTGTCAGTTCCAAGGTCCACACCGACGACCCCGAGCACGAGGACCTTCACGGTCGCCCGGTGGAGATCGTCGATGTGGAGCTGCAGCAGGAGCGCACGCGGGACTGGTCAGTGCGCCGCGTCGCCGTGTCCCAGCGCACCCGTTTGGGACGCCGCACCAACGTCCGTGTCATTCCCCTCACTCACATTCAGGGCCTTCACGCGGGCGGCACCGGCATGGAAAATCCAGACGCCGAGCTGCTGGCTTCGTTCACAGACATGCGCAATGCCGATATTGCCAACGCCCTGATCGAGCTCTCTGAGGATAAGAGGATCAAAATCGCCTCGGAGATGGACGATGACCGCCTTGCCGATGTTCTGGCGGAGATGCCCGACGACCAGCAGACCGAGATTCTTAATCACCTCGCCATTGAGCGCGCCGCGACAGTGTTGGAGGAAATGGACCCGGACGACGCAGCGGACGTGTTGGCGGAGTTGCCACACGATACCTCCGACGTGCTGCTGGAATTGATGAATCCGGAAGACTCTGAACCGGTGCGGCGTCTGATGACCTTCTCCCCAGACACCGTGGGCGCATTGATGACCCCGGAACCAATCATCCTGACTCCTCAAACAACGGTGGCGGAAGCGCTCGCACATGCGCGAAACCCCGAGATCCCCATGTCTCTCAGTTCGATGGTCTTCGTAGTCCGGCCTCCCCAAGCAACGCCTACAGGCAAGTATCTAGGCTGCGTGCACTTGCAAAAATTGCTGCGGGAACCTCCTTCGACCCTGGTAGGCGGCATCTTGGACTTGGATCTTCCTGCCTTGTTTGCGGAGGATTCTCAGGAGACAGCCGCCCGGTACTTCGCCACGTATAACCTCGTGTGCGGTCCGGTTTTGGATGAAGACCAGCATCTGCTGGGGGCGGTGGCCGTGGATGATCTCCTCGATCACCTCCTGCCGGAAGATTGGCGCGAGGAGGACTGGCGCACCGAGGAAGGGGTTTAACGTATGCCTAACAATTACAAGCGCGCTGATTTGGATACTCCCACCGATGCGACCCGTCGCCGGCGTTTCAATATGGACGGCGACGCGATTGGCGTGGGGGCTGAAAAGGTCGCGCGATTCCTGGGAACCGGTAAATACCTCTTCTGGCAAACCGTCATCGTCGTGGTATGGATCGCGCTGAATATCGGCGGAATGGTGTGGAGCTGGGACCCCTACCCCTTCATCTTGCTCAACCTGGCTTTTTCCACCCAGGCGGCCTATGCAGCACCTCTGATTCTGCTGGCTCAGAATCGACAGGACGATCGAGACCGTATCGCTCTGGCCGAAGACAGACAGCGTGCAGCTGAAACTAAGGCCGATACGGAGTTTCTGGCCCGGGAGTTGGCCAGTGTCCGCGTTGCAGTCGGAGAGAACGTCACTCGCGACTACCTCCGTCGCGAGCTGGAGGACATTACTGACCTGCTGCAGCGAATTGAGGACAAGCTGGAGGACCGACAACATGACGAAAACCCGCAGCGTTAGACTAGAAGAGTCATGTCGCAACTCACTGAATCCGCTGTCCGCAGCGCGCTATCCCGCGTAGAGGATCCCGAGCTCAACCGTTCAATCACGGAGCTTGGCATGGTGAAGTCAATCGAAATCGACGGCTCCAATGTGGCCGTGGAAATTTATCTCACCATTGCCGGCTGCCCGATGAAGAATCACCTGACGGAAAACACCCAAAAGGCCGTGGCTGCCGTCCCTGGCGTGGACAATGTAACCGTCACTACAGACGTCATGAGTGACGAGCAACGTCGCGAAGTACGCCAGATCGTCCGCGGCGATGCTGCCGAACCAGTTATCCCCTTTGCTCAACCAGATTCCACCACCCGCGTTTACGCGGTAGCCTCCGGCAAGGGCGGAGTGGGCAAGTCCTCGGTCACCGTCAACCTTGCCGTCGCTCTCGCGAAACGCGGACTCAAGGTCGGCGTGGTGGATGCCGATATCTACGGCCACTCAGTGCCCCACATGATGGGTTCCACCGACCGGCCCCACCAGGTCGACGAGATGATCATGCCGCTGCAGGCGCATGGAGTGAAGCTGATTTCCATCGGCCACTTTGTGGGCGATAACTCCCCAGTGGTGTGGCGCGGCCCCATGCTTCACCGGGCAATCCAGCAGTTCTTGGCGGACGTATTCTGGGGCGACCTAGACATCCTCTTGCTCGACTTGCCACCGGGAACTGGTGACGTGGCCATCTCTGTGGCTCAGCTGGTACCTAATGCGGAGCTTCTCATTGTGACCACTCCCCAAGCAGCAGCTGCGGAGGTCGCCGAGCGAGCAGGCTCGATCGCTCAGCAGACGCGCCAGCGCATTGGCGGCGTGATCGAGAATATGAGCTGGATGGAGATGCCAGATGGTTCGCGCACCGAACCATTCGGATCCGGCGGTGGCCAGCTCGTCGCCGACCGTCTGAAGCAGTTCGCGGGCACCGATGTTCCACTGCTTGGCCAGATCCCGCTCGATCCCAACCTTCGCATCGGCGGGGACCTTGGCAATCCCATCGCGATGTCTGAGCCCAATTCCGCAGCAGCGATCGAGTTCAACGCGATCGCCGATCACCTGGCGCTTCGCCGTAGCTCGCTGGCCGGCAAGTCACTGAGCCTCGGAGTTCAGCGCAAGTAATCGCCGAATCTAGGGAGGCGCCCATCGCTTCCCCGCGCCTGGGCCCCACACCAGGCGCTTTTTTCTTGGCGTATTCTCCCCGCCCCACCCCATCGCCCCCCCGCAGCTCGGGCTCAGTGATGTCGACCTCGTTACTCCCGCTAGGTAACGTCGTCCCAATTGCTCGGTTGGACATCCTGGCGAGACTCGCCGGCCTGGTCTTGCTGGGGCACTTCCATCCCCCCACTCTGGTGCTCACGCGATGCGCTCACCGGTTGTCCCTGTGGCTGCGCAGCTCCACGGGCATAGTCTCGCAAGTTGGGCTTCCGCACGGTATCCACGGTCTCTCGAATATCCCGCTTCGTGTCCTCGAAGCTCGTCAGCAGCGAGTCATCGTCATCCAAAAGAGTCTTCTTAATGAGTCCCCGGGCTCCCATCTGACGCACGGAATTCAATTCCTGCAGAGGCTTACTGAGCTCCTTGAAGTCCTCTCCGAATTCTCCGTCCAGCTGTGCTTTCGCGTCGTTGATCGCATTTCGAACCGCCAGGCGAATAGCGCGGAATTCACGAATCAATGCTGGCATTCGCTCGGGGCCAATAATCAGAAACCCAATGACCAGAACCGCGAGGATTTCTCCGAAGCCTAAGGATGAAAACACCCTAATACCTTAGCGCAAGGCCGCTAGTTGTTCTTCTTGTGGAGCTTCCGCACCAGCAAGTCCACGGCATCGATCAATGTCTCGGGTCGGCGGCGTCCATCCACCCCGAAACGGTCCCCCGCCCCCGATCGCCGGCCGTCCCCGCACTGTTCGAGTTGCTGCGCCGCGACCTCAAGCGGAATGCGAGCCAACCGGGCCACCAGGTCTCCAGACGGATGAACATCGGCCTCGTGGCTACGCACGTATTCGGATGCTTGGCGCTGACGGTGCACTTCCTCGCGGCATTCGTGGCAGTGCACGAGGTGCACCTTCGCGCGGTGCTCTGCGCGACGGGAAAGCTCGCCGTCAACCAACGCAGCCACGGACTCCAGGGACAAGTGCTCGACAGATAGGGACGTATCCGAATCTTGCGCCGGAATCGTCATATCAGCTCCTTTCCCTTCGAGTGCTTCTCTCGAGTCAGTCGATCAGTCTCCAACATATCGAAGCTCGCCGCCGTGCCGCTCCAGGCTTCCCCTGAGCTGCGCGCGAGCACGGTGAATCCGGGAGCGCACGGTTCCCATTTTCAGGCCCAGAGTCTGCGCAATCTCGTCGTAGCTCATATCCAGGCCATCGCAGAGGATGATCGCGACTCGGAAATCTGGTGAGAGATCGTTCAAAGCCCGCTCGAGAGCCGGGTCTAGATTCCGGAATTCGAATGCCTTTTCCGGGGCATCGTGCGTACCCTCCACCCGGTCATAGTCCTCGGGCAGGGCCTGCATCCGGATTTTGGCCCGCCGTCTCACCATGTCCAAGAAGAGGTTTGTCGTAATGCGGTGAAGCCACCCGCCGAAGGTGCCGGGCTTGTAATCCTTCAAGCTGCGGAAGACACGCATGAAGGTGTCCTGGGTCAAATCTTCAGCGTCCTGCTGATTGCCCGACAAGCGATAGGCCAGCCGGTACACGTCATCGACATGTTGTTCGACGAGCTCCCCCCACGAAGGCATGTCGCCGGTGCCTTCATCAAATCGCACCGTGGAGTTCTTTGCTACGTCGACGGTCATGGGAAGCATTGTTCCCCATAAGTATTGCGCCCGCATGCCATCGCCCTGCTGAGTTCCTGTGAAAAGCGATTGCGGGCGCGGGCGTACGAAAGGCGCCTTGTCACGATCACTCTTGCCACAGCGGTTAACTATTCTTTCTATTTTGGACGCCACCGTCTTGACGCGCCGAGGATATGCCCCGCTTGCTCACTCCTCGCGCTTAGGCTGACCATCGTGAACTCAGCAACTTCTTCGGCTTATGAATCAATACGCGCCTACGTGGCGGAGACGACCCGCACGCCTTCCAGCGCTCGCGTGGTGCATGCCGCACTGGAAGCTGCAGAGGAATTCGGACTCCCCGCCCCTGATGCGATGACGGGCGAATTCATGGAATTCTTAGGTGCTCGAGCCGCGGGAAATTCCGCTCTTACCGGCTCCACTCCTACCGCGATCATCATGTCCCCCGCCTGCGGGGTCATCGGACTTCACCTCTTCCGAGGTATGCACAGCGCCATCCTCCAAGCCCAAGAAGCTGGCGAGGACTTAACTCCCAAGACGACGGACGGGATGCTCCGCGGGAGTGCGGGCTCACATCCTCGGGCTCACGGTTCCGGCCACATCACGTGCATCGAACCGGAAATTCAGCACCAAAAGCTCGCCCGCTCGGCCTTCCAAGCTGATGGAATCCCGAACAATGCGTATCGTTTTCTCCCCTCGGCACCCTTGGATGTCGTGTCTCGGCTGGCCCAAAATAGCTACGACATCGCCATTGTGGAATGTTCAGTTGAAGACTTCTCCACCACCGTGGAGGCCACCTTGCCGGCGCTCCGCCCTGGTGGCATCTTGATGCTCCTGGATTCGTTGATGGACGGCACGGTTCGCGATCGAGACCGCCAGGACCGCCAGATTACGTCGGCCCGGGAAGCGGATGAGGCGATTCGGCGTCTCCCCGGCGCGGCCGTGTCCCGGCTGCCTCTTGGTGCGGGCTCGACCCTGGTGACCAAGCTTTAACCCCTGCCCTCACGTGCGAACACCCCGCGATTGACGGCGATCGCTCGCGCCGACCGGAACATCAACCCACTGGAGGATCAACCTCAGTCTCTACCGAGCGGCTGTTAGAGTCACCGAGGCCGCTAGACGACCTCATTCTTGCCAATACAGACCACGCCGCCGTGCGAAATAGTGAAGCGTTCCTGGTCGCGCGCGGAATCGACGCCGACAATTTGCCCGTCGGAAATGTGGACGTTCTTATCCACGATGGCGTGCCGAACGACGGCGCCCTTTCCCACGTGCACCCCGGGCATCAGCACGCAACCCTCTACTGTGGCCCCCTCTTCCACGGTGACGGATTCGGAGAGCACGGAGTTCCTGACGGTGCCTGCAGAGATCACGCAGCCCGCCGAAACCATCGAGGACTGAGCAATTCCGCCCTTGACGAACTTCGCAGGTGGCAAATTGCCATTCTCTGCGGTGTGAATGGGCCACTGTTGGTTGTAGAGGTTGAACACGGGGTTGATACTGATGAGATCCATGTGTGCCTCGTAGAACGCGTCAACTGTACCGACGTCCCGCCAGTAGCCCTTATCCCTGTCAGTCTCGCCGGGGACATAGTTCTGCGAGAAGTCATAGACGAAGGCGTCATTCTTGCCGACGAGGTAGGGAATGATGTCTCCGCCCATGTCGTGCTTAGACTCTTCGTTTTCAGAATCTTCCAGAAGTGCGTTGATGAGAGTTTCCGCCGTGAACACGTAATTGCCCATGGATGCGAAGGCGACGTCCGGATCATCCGGGACGCTTGGTGGGTCCGCGGGCTTCTCGAGGAATTCCTCGATCTTGTTGTCCTCGTTGGCCTGGATCACGCCAAATGAAGTGGCCTCGTGACGGGGAACCCGCAGGCCCGCCACCGTGACTCCCGCCCCAGATTCAATGTGCGCGTCCACCATCTGCTTGGGATCCATCCGATAGACGTGGTCAGCGCCGAAAACAATGATGTAATCCGGCTTCTCGTCGTAGACCAAGTTCAGTGACTGCAGGATCGCATCCGCGGAGCCGGTGAACCACCGCTTTCCCAGGCGCTGCTGCGCTGGGACGGGCGTGATGTACTGGCCCGCCAGGCCGGAAAGTTGCCACGATTGCGAGATGTGGCGATCGAGAGAGTGGGACTTATACTGCGTCAACACGCAGATCTTGTAGTACCCCGCGTTGACGAGGTTGGACAGGACGAAATCGATGAGGCGATAGTTGCCTCCGAACGGCACGGCTGGCTTTGCGCGGTCGGCTGTGAACGGGTAGAGCCGCTTACCCTCACCGCCGGCGAGGACAATGGAGAGAACATTCGGGTTGTGCTTCACACTTTCACGGTAGCCACAAAACGTTCCGCCTGCCGGGCAACAGCGCTACCCGGACCGTTGAGCCCGACTTGCCGAGTCGTGCCCGGGTGCACGAACTCACGTGGAATGCACTCCACCAGCGCGTCTGCCTTCCCAGCGCTACAGTAACTGCCATGACCTCCTCACCACACGCCGACGGCACGACGGCACAGACGAATCCACACAGCGGAAATCCACATGTCGCGATGCTGACCAAGGAATACCCTCCGGAGATTTACGGCGGGGCCGGCGTGCACGTCGCTGAGCTGGTCCGTCACATGCGTCAACTCACCCAAGTGGATGTGCACTGCATGGGGGCACCGAGAGACGAAAAGGACGTCTACACCTACGGCGTGGATGCGGAACTAGAGCATGCGAATGCCTCTCTGAAGACCCTCTCCACGGGGCTGCGAATGGCCAACGCTGTGGGAACAGCCGACGTCGCTCATTCGCACACGTGGTATTCGGGACTCGGCGGGCATGTGGGAGGGTTGCTCCATGGCATTCCCCACGTGGTCACCGCACACTCGTTGGAGCCGCATCGCCCGTGGAAGCGCGAGCAGTTGGGAGGGGGCTACGAGGTGTCCTCCTGTAGCGAAAAGAACGCCATGGAAAACGCCGACGCCGTTGTGGCCGTCTCGGCCAAAATGAAGGAATCCATCATGGATGCCTATCCCCGCATCGACGCGGATCGAATTCACGTGGTTCTGAACGGTATCGACAGCGAATTGTGGCAACCGCGCCCCACCTTTGAGGCCGCCAAGGAAGAGCTGGGAACGTCCTTCCTTGAAGCGCTGGGCGTAGATCCGACCCGGCCCATCATCAGCTTTGTCGGAAGAATCACGCGCCAAAAGGGGGTCCCCCACCTCCTGAAGGCCATTGCACACATGGATCCAGAGATCCAGGTCATCTTGTGCGCCGGGGCACCAGATACTCCAGAGATTGAAAACGAAGTCACCGAGCTTGTTCGTACGCTTCGCGAAAGCCGGGATGGAATCTTCTGGGTCAAGGAGATGCTCCCCAAACCCAAGATTCAAGAGGTGTTGAGCGCCTCCGACGTGTTCCTGTGCCCTTCCATATACGAGCCCCTGGGCATTGTGAACCTCGAAGCCATGGCATGCGGCACCGCAGTGGTGGCCTCCGACGTAGGCGGTATCCCCGAGGTTGTCGTGGATGGGCGCACCGGCATACTGGTCCATTACGACGAAAACGACATCGCCGACTTCGAAAAAGGACTTGGAGAGGCCACGAATGAACTAATTCGAGACCGGCACAAAGCCCACGACTTTGGCCGTTCCGGACGCATCCGTGCAGTTGAGGACTTTAGCTGGAGCAATATTGCAGCCCAAACTCTCAAAGTGTACAGCGCGGTCATGTAATTTCCACTGGTATAGATGGGCATATGCAACAGCCCGCACCACATACCCTGTGCGCCGGCATTCGCCCGGAGCTGCACGTGACCGCCGAGACCGGCACGTTGGAGGCTCCAGCAGGTGCCATTCTCGCCGACGGCGCGCTCCATGTTTTCCACCAGTTCCGCCCCACCCCACACGAAGGTGCGCGGTGGGCTCACCAATTCGCTTCCGACGTTCCCTACGACTGGGACATACAGGACGACGTCCTCGCTCCCGAGGGCGATGAACTCGACGTTCTCGCCGGTTCTGCCCTACCGATCATGGACAAGGACGGCACCGAAGGGGTCGAATTCTACTTCGTCTCCACCACTGCCGATGGTCAGCGGCAATCCGATCAAGACGGTGCGGCGCCACGCTCGGTTCACCCTGACCAGCAGGATTCCACGTCGAAGCGCGGTGCAGACACGGCAATGGCGTCCCCAACAGCGACCGCGACCCCATCCTTGAACGACCAGGTCTTCGAAACGAACCGTCACGCAGCCCAGCCGGGGACGGCAGACGTGGAGGACCCCGACGACGGCACTGCGCACGACGAACGCCAGACCAGTGACTCCACCAAGAACTTCGACGAAAAGTTGCCTGGAAACCAGGACCGATCGGGCCAGCTCACCGGGTACGAGGCCCCAAAGCATGCCAATGGCTGCACCTGCGATGAATGCGGCAAGCCCGGTCGCTCGTGGGAGGACCGCGACGACGAACTCGCGGCGCAACGAAACCGAGATCAACCAATTGGCAGCGCGATCTTCCATTCCGAGCGCGGACCCCGAAGCTTCACCATCCAACGGGCGCGCATCCTGAACTTAGAGGTTCAAGATGAGATCTCCGACGATCCCAAGATCGTGGATAAGCATGTCGAGCGCCTAGGACCCATCGACATCATCGACCCGGAGGGACTGGTCAACTCCCTGGTGACCCCGTCAGTCATCAAGGATGACGACGATTCCTGGACGATGATCGCGCTCAACCTCCTGGGTGAGACGGATGCGGAGATCGTCATTCTTCGCTCAGAGGACCGCCAGACTTGGACTGTTCAGGGCGTGCTGTCCACGGAGGGAGATGCTGGCCTCCCCGACGCTCGCCCCTTCGCGCCCCGCCTCGCGCGGATGATTGATAAGGGGACTGACGCGCCTAAGGACGTCATTTTCATTACGTACCCGGGCACCGATGAGGAGCCACACGAGATCGCCGGATACCTCGTCGGCGAGATCAAGGGAACGACCTTGCACGTCGACCGTGGGTTCACGGTGCTCGATCACGGCCATGACTTCACCCGGCCCCGCGTAATCCAGGCAGACACTCCGGTGATGTTCGGGCTCGTCGGCGCTCACCCTGATTTTGGTGGACAGTGGGCGAATTGCTTGAGCTCGCCAAGGTTCCTCACCTTAGAGAATGGGTTCCTCTATCAGCACATCGTGGGGACTCCGACCGCCGTGCAGAGCTTTTCCGGGTGCGCGATGCTGTGGGCCGCGCGTTTGGACGCTGCGGATGGCAGCATTGAGCTGAACGTGACGGATCGAATGGGCAACTCCATCGTCCAGATCAATTACGAGAAGGATAGGGTCTCCCTGACCAGGAAAGATAGCGAGACGAAGTCCGCAGAGCTTACGAATGAGGACGCCGACACGTTAACGATCTTCCTCGATGGGCCGATGTGTGAGGTTTTCGCGGATGGCGGTGCTGCCACCCTGACTAGTTCTTTGCCTGTGCAGGATCAGATCCACGAGGTGAATGTGAGAACCACCGGTGAGGCACGGGTGGTCGCCAGCATGTTCACCGCTGGCAAGGAAATCCAGAGGGCGCACGCGGGATTGACCACCCCGGAAGGCCAGGAGGAATTCATGGCCGAGGCGCTCAAGGCCGACCATGCCATGGCGGCACAGCGAAACGATTCAGACAGTTAAGCCCGCTCGAGGCGCGTGATTGTTGCTCGAGCGGTGACCTCCATCGTCTCTGGAAGTCGTGCAATCCGCTCCTGGAGCACCTCTGGGTGAATATGCCGCGCCGATGGGCTCATGCCAATTTGAGCGGCGATAGATGCCTGGTCAAGATACAGGGGGAACGCCAGCTGCTCTGGCTCCTCAACCACTCTGAGGTGGCCGGAGGCCTGCTGAATCATGCGGTCGACCTTTCCCCTCTCCACGTCCATGATGCCCAGCGGCTCGCGCAGTTCCCCGAGGTGGCCCACGCTAGCGGTAAGCACAACGACCTGGCCCTTAGGCTTCAGGATGCGTGCAAACTCGGCAGCGTTTCGAGGTGCGAAGACCACCATGATGGCATCTACACTTTCATCGGCGATGGGCAGCCGAGACCAGGCATCGGCGACAACGGCGCCGATCTTCGGGTGAGCGTGCGCCAACCGCTTTGCTGCAGCTGTCGACACGTCGATCCCGACGCCTCGGGAATTATGAATCGTATCCAGGGTGTGGGACAGGTAGTAACCAGTACCGGCGCCGATCTCGACGATTCCGGGACCGGCATCCTCTGCGACCCCAGCATCATCCAACACCTGTTCCACGTGATGGGTGACAGATTCCACAAAGGGAGCAAAGTGTCCACCCGAAAGGAATGTTTCGCGAGCATCAATCATGTCCGCAGAGTCGCCGGAATACCGCAGCCCTGAGCCATCAGCGAGTGTCACATAGCCTTGTCGGGCGATGTCATAGGAGTGCCCAGACTCGGAGACGAGCGTGCGCCACTGGTCACTTCCAGCTCGCAGTGCAGTTCCATCACTGGGATCGGCCAGCAGATCAATGACGTCGGACAGCATGAGGCGGAAACCTCCTGATTGGAGTGCAAAAACAGTGGTTAGTATAACCAATAACCTACGGACTTCGGGCACCAGCACCACCGTTGAGCAGGGCCCGGCTTCGTTTTAGCTACGCAGCCATTGCACCAGGGTGCGAGCGCCGAAACCGGTGCCCAGCGGTGTCACTTCGTCGAAGGTCGTTTCGGAGCGCCCCGGCCCCGCGATGTCCAGGTGCATCAGAGGCACGTTGCGCGTAAATCGGCGCAGGAACATCGCTGCGGTGGTCGCCCCTGGACCGGATGGGGTCTGCTTCACGTCCGCAACCTTCGAGTTAATGGAGTCCTCCAGATAGGCCGGCTGCGGCATGGGCCACCAGTTCTCCCCTACGACCGCGCCCCGGCGCGCGAGCTTGACCGCGCTGGACCATTCACTGGTGAAAACCGCTCCAGTGCGCAGCCCCAGGGCGACCTTCGCAGCGCCCGTCAAGGTCGCCAAGCTCACCATCATGGCTGGTTTAAATTTCTTCGCTCCATAGCTCAGCGCATCCGCCAGCAGGAGCCGCCCCTCGGCGTCTGTGTTCCCAATCTCCGACGTAATACCGCCGAAGTGCTCGACCACATCCCCCGGTCGATACGAGCGACCCGAGACCATGTTCTCCGCCGTCGGAATCAAAGCCACGACCTTCCGCGGGATCTGCGCCTGCGCCACAGCTCGAAAGGCAGCGATCACCGAAGCGCCGCCGGTCATATCCGTCATCATCGAGGCCATGTTGGACGCGGGCTTCACGTTGATCCCGCCGGTATCGAAGGTCACTCCCTTGCCCACGAGAACAAGGGAATCCTTCTTCCGGGCGATCCCAGCTTTCTCGGGATCCCAGACAAGTTCGATCAGCGCCGGTGGATTTTCCGAGCCCTTCCCCACTGCCAAGATCCCGCCGAAGCCCTTCGCCTCGAGCCACTCGGCGTCGCGGATCTTCACCTTCACGCCCTCGATGCTGCCTACCAGCTTCTTGGCTTGCTGCGACAGCCACTCCGGTGTCTTCACGTTGCTCGGCATGTTCGCCAGGTCCTTGGACAGGCAGGTCGCCGCGCCCAATACCGCACCGTACTCCACGGCCTGCGCCAGCCCCTTTGCATGGCTGCTCTTGGTTGCGGACGTCGAACCAGCAATCGAGAGGTGGATGTTCCTGGTCCGAGCGGGTTGGCGTCTATTAGAGGACACAAAGGTGTGCCCGCCCACGGTGAGGCCGATGACCAGGGATCTAATCTGCGACGCGCTCGTTTTCGCCGGCAGTTCAACTTGAAGCACGTGCTTCTTCGCCTTCACGGGGTGCCCAGCGATGACAGTATTCACGCGTCGCACCAGGTGTGCACCTGCGGTGCGCCAGCCGTCGTCGAGGAAGTCCTTTCCCTCCGTCAAGTCGATTCTTCGTTGGGGTTCGGTGGGTAGGGTTGCCACCCAGGTGCCGTCCGCAGCTAAATCCACGGTCGCAGCCTTCGTGGAGCGATCTGCGGTTCCGCGGAGCTCTTTCGCACTCTGTTCGCCTGCCCCGCGTTCCCCGGCGCCTCGCTTCCCCGGGACTACCCGCGCTGCGATAACTTCCGTCCCCTCGATGGGATCCCCGAAGGTCACGGTAGGGACAGCTTGCGGAATGGACGGCACGAAATTAGGTGAGAGGGTACTCAAGGCGACATTCTCCTGCGGGATCGCAAATTAGGAAACTTCCTTATATTTACCAAGTTCTTCCTCCAGCTGAGAGACTCTTTGCGCAACCCGCTCCAGGTAGGCATCCACCTCGGCCGGCGTGTATCCCCGCAAGGACTGAGAGAAGGCCACGTCGCCAATCGATTGAGAGGTGATTTCCGAATTGTGGATGTAGTCCCAGTGCCGTTGCTTGGCCAGTCCCGCGGAGACGGGCGGCAGCTCCTCGCCGCGGCCGAAAATAGCGCTCATGGTCACCATGAGCAGCGCACCGGCGATCGCCGCGACCGCGATGGAGAAGAACCAGTACATGGTTGCTAGGTTACCCACGCCGAAATGTTCCGGTGGGTGGGGGGCAGCTCGTCTAGGGGTAGGGACGCCACCGCGCCGGCGCCGTGTCATGCCCACGACAACTAGTCGCGCAGCGTGTTGATTTCCTCTTCCAGTCGGGTCTGCTCGACCTGCAGGGCCTCGCGCCGAGCCTCCAATTTCTCCAGGTGCCCCTGGTGGGCCTTGACCACGTGATCAACAGCTTCTTCAACGGAATCGGTCACGAGCACCAAGTCTGGGTCGGTGGCGGAGATCATCTCCTCGTCAATCAGTCGATCATTGATCCAGTCGATGAGCCCGCCCCAGAAGTCCTTTCCAATGAGAATGATCGGGAATCGGTTAATCTTTTCCGTCTGCACCATGACCAGCGCTTCGAAGAGCTCGTCCAGGGTGCCAAAGCCGCCGGGCAGGCAGATGAACGCCTGGGAGTACTTCAGGAACATCGTCTTGCGCACAAAGAAGTAGCGGAAGTTCAGTCCCAAGTCCACCCACTCGTTGAGGCCTTGTTCCATGGGCAGTTCGATGCCAAGACCAATCGAGAGGCCGCCGGCTTCATGCGCGCCCCGATTTGGTGCCTCCATTAGGCCTGGCCCGCCGCCGGTGATGCAGGCATACCCGGCCTCGTGGATTCGACGACCCAATTCCCGCCCCTTTTCGTAATACGGGTGCCCCGGCTTCACGCGCGCTGAGCCGAACACGGTGACAGCTTTCGGGATCTTCGCCAAAGCACCAAACCCGTCCACAAACTCCGACTGAATCCGCATCACACGCCAGGGATCGGTATGCAGCCAGTTGGTGTCCGCCTGCTCATCCAGCAAACGCTGGTCGGTGGTGGATTCCTGCTTTCCCTTGAGCTGCGAGCCTCGAAGGACGACTGGACCGCGAAGGCCGAAGCCATTGCGATCTGTGGAGGGCTGTGGTTGTTGAGAGTTCAAGATCACTCCTGTGCGATGGGCGTGAGGGTTAATTGTCAGTGTGATGCAGGGTGGCCCGAGCTCACGTCGGTGGCGTCCCCACAAAGACCTGTCGGGTCCCTAACGGGTGAGGAAGGAAATGAGTGCCCCACTTACGGTCTCAATCTGGTGGATGGGGCAACGCTCGTTAGGGGTGTGGCACAGCGCTGGGTCCCCGGGGCCGAAGTTGACCGCGGGAATCCCCAGCTGGGTGAAGCGAGCGACGTCGGTCCAACCGAACTTGGCGCGCACCCTTCCGCCGGTGGCCTCGACCAGGGCCGCGGCTGCCGGTTGGTGCAACCCGGGATGGGCTGCGTCGGCGGTGTCATCGATCTCCAAGCTAAAGCCTTCCGCTGGATCTTCTGGAGTTCCTACCTCAAGTACCTCCCAAACGTGCTCGAGGGCTTCGTCCACGGACAGGCCTGGCGCAAACCGATAGTTCACGAACATCCATGCCTCGTCTGGGATGGTGTTCGTGGCAACCCCGGCATCCGCCATCACGGCGTTGAGCCCCTCGCGGTACGTCAAGCCGTCGAGCTCAACCTCGCGCGGGTGGTATTCGCTGATGCGAACAAGCACGGGCCCGAGCTTGTGTAGCGCATTGTCACCCAGCCACGCCCGCGCGGAATGAGCGCGCTGACCGTGCGCCGTAACCTTTACGCGGATGGTGCCTTGGCACCCGGCCTCGATCATGGAGCCAGAGGGCTCCCCCAGCAGGGCCAGGTCCCCCTCCAGCAGTTCAGGGTGATTGTGCGCCAGATGATTGAGCCCGTTGTATTTCGTGGCGACCTCCTCGCCCTCGTAGAGGACGAGGGTGAGGTCGCTGGCTAGGTGTGGATCATTGGCCAGCGAGGCGAAGGCGTGGGTGTAGCACGCGGCCCCTGATTTCATATCCACGGAGCCCAGGCCAAAGATCGTGTCTTGCCCTGGAGGATCGGACTCTGGATCGGGGCCCCTACGACCGGGGACGTTGTCCGCGGGAGGGACGGTATCAATGTGCCCGGCAAGGATGACCCGTTCGTCGTGCCCGAGGCTCGTCTGGGCTACCAAGGTGTTTCCGTGACGGGTAACGGTGACATTTGGGATGTCACGCAGCGCTACTTCGAGCTGATCGGCAATGTCCTGTTCGTGGTGGGATTCGCTGTAGATGTCCACCAGTTGCTCTGTGAGCGACACTGGGGAGGACGTGAGGTCTAAGTTATTGGGATCCATCAGGGCTATCGTAGACCGGATTTTTGTTATCTGTGGCTGAGTGTTTGTGGGCGTGTGATTGAATTTATATCTATGACGCACACTTCTTCTCAGGCCGATTCCGACCTAGGTCGCGGCCTAAAAACTCGACATCTCACAATGATGGGTCTGGGCTCCGCTGTGGGTGCCGGGCTTTTCTTGGGTTCCGGCGTGGGGATTCAGGCTGCGGGGCCCGCCGTGCTTATTTCTTATGTCGTGGCGGGCATCCTCGTCATTTTTGTGATGCGGATGCTGGGCGAGCTCGCTGCTGCGCGGCCAGCCTCCGGTACTTTCGCGACATACGCCCGACAGGCCTTCGGGGATTGGGCTGGCTTTTCCCTCGGTTGGTTGTATTGGTTCATGCTGATCATGGTGATGGGCGCCGAAATTACCGGCGCTGGGGGGATCATGGGCAAATGGTTCGGGGTGGAGCCGTGGATCCCGGGCCTTATCGCGGTGGTTGCATTCAGCGTGGTGAACCTGTTTGCTGTCCGCGGGTTCGGTGAATTCGAATATTGGTTCGCGTTTATCAAGGTGGCCGTGATCATCGGCTTTTTGGTGATCGGCGTGGGGCTTTGGCTGGGATTGTTCCCGCAATTCGATACCCCGGGGCTGTCGAACTTCTCCCCCTTCGCCCCCAAGGGCATTTCTGGCATTGCAGCTGGCCTTCTGGCGGTGGCCTTTGCCTTCGGTGGCATCGAGATCATCACCATTGCTGCCGCGGAATCTGAGGAGCCCTCGCACTCCATCGCATCCGCCGTGCGCGCCGTGATCTGGCGAATCTCGATCTTCTACATCGGCGCCATTGTCATTATCACCGCGCTGTTGCCGCTGGATTCCCTCGGCGAGGCTGAATCCGCCGCTGAGTCCCCGTTCACGCGCGTGCTCTCCCTCGCCCACATTCCTGGTGTTGCCACCTTCATGGAATTCATCATTGTCATGGCCCTACTCTCGGCATTCAATGCGCAGATCTATGCCACGAGCCGCCTGATGTACAGCTTTTCCTACAACGGCTACGCGCCCCATGTCTTCACGAAGGTCAGCCGTGGTCAGGTCCCGATCTACGCGGTGCTGTGTTCTTTGGTCTTCGCCTTCATTTCGGTTGCTCTCCAAGTGTGGGGCCCAGAAAACCTCATTGAAATCCTGTTCAATGCAGTCGGCGGCGCGCTCCTGGTCATTTGGGGCATGATCGTCTTGTCGCAGATTCGTTTGCGTCCCCAATTAGAACGTGAGGGCTCCCTTCAGGTGCGCATGTGGGCTTATCCCGTCCTGCCCTGGATCACTTTCCTCATGATCGTGGGCCTGGGCATTCTCATGCTCACCGATGAGACCGCGGCCCGCCAGGTGATCACCGTCGCCGGGTTCTTCCTTGCGCTGTCCCTGTTAGGTCTTGTGATCACAAAAGCCAACGCGCGGCGGAGTGCTGGCACTAAGAACCGCCCACAGCGTGAAGAGGCTCTCGGGTAGACTCCCTGTCTATGACTGGAGCTTATGGACAAGGACTAGCAACTCTCACCTCCGATGGAACCGTATTGGATACCTGGTTCCCCACCTTCGAGCTGTCGGGCAATCCCGGTTCGACAGGAACGGAGGAGATCAACGACAACGGTGACAGCCCGTTCTCCCACCTCGTGGGCGAGGATGAACTGCGCGGTGTGCGTCGCATTGCAGTGAAAACCGTCATCGCTGATCTCAATAGCGCCCCGGCAGATGCCTACGACGCCTACCTCCGTCTTCACCTGCTATCCGGGCGCAAGATCCAGCCCCACGGCTGCAACCTGGACGGGGTGTTCGGCAAGCTCTCCAACGTGGTCTGGACGAATCACGGGCCATGCCAGGTTGAAGGGTTCGAAGACACGCGCCTGCGACTCACTGCCCATCGCGGTCCCGTCCAAGTCTTTTCCATTGACAAGTTCCCCCGCATGGTTGATTACGTGGTGCCCTCCGGGGTTCGCATTGGGGACGCCGACCGCGTCCGCCTCGGTGCTCACCTCGCAGAAGGCACCACGGTCATGCACGAGGGCTTCGTGAACTTCAACGCCGGAACCCTGGGCAATTCCATGGTCGAAGGCCGCATTTCGGGCGGGGTTGTCGTGGGCAATGGCTCGGACATCGGAGGTGGCGCATCTATCATGGGCACCCTGTCCGGTGGCGGGAAGCAGGTCATCTCCATTGGAGAGCGCTGCCTGCTGGGAGCTAATTCCGGAGTCGGCATTTCTTTGGGGGATGACGCCATCGTGGAGGCTGGCCTGTACGTCACCTTCGGCACCAAGGTCACGCTGCGCGGCACCATCGCTGAGCAGCTCGGGCATACCGACGGTGACGTGGTGAAGGCTTCTGAGCTCAGCGGCAAGTCTGGCTTTGTCTTGCGCCGCAATTCCGTCAGTGGCGCGGTTGAGGCTGTGGAAAATAAGAGCGCAATCGAGCTTAACGAGGATCTTCACAAGAACTAGGTCCTTGCTCGGCGCAGTCCCCCGCCAGCGCTATAACGTGAAGGCCGCCCGCCCTCGACCTGGCAATAAGAGTTCGATTTCCACTGCGACGAGATGGAGGTGTGCCGGCGAACCGGGCAGTTCATCCGGAAGAACCACGCCTGGGGAACTGGTCGACCCGTGCCGATAGCGGGGCTGGTACACCGGGTACGTGTCATCCCCGACGATGGGCGCGCCCAGGTGATTCATCAGCGCCCGGAGCTGGTGTGTAAACCCCGTAAGAGGCTGCAATTCATATTGGGCCAGGCCCCCTTCGGCAACCTCCAGCTTGCTCAACAATGTCGACGTCAGCACGCTCCGTGCGGGCGCGCACCCATCACCGCCGTGAGTGGCCTGCGAAGGCAAAGCGCTCCCCAACACCTTGACTTGGGGATCTGCCTTGACCTTCTGCATTCGGAGATCGAAACGCACTGGCGCGGCTCCAGTGGCGTCCACCCCTATTCCTTCGATGTCCGGTGCCCATGCGCGATACACCTTGCGGACCTCACGGCGCTGAAACTGCGTTTGAATGAGCCCACGTGAACTGGGGCGACGCGCAAAGACAAGAAGGCCTCCCGTGGCGCGGTCGAGGCGGTGGGCAGCGACGAGATCCGGCTCTCCCGTGCGCTGGCGCAATAATGTCTGCGCGGTGGCTCGGACCAGCCCACCATTCGGGGTGGAGGGCAGGCCGTGAGGCTTGTTCATGACGATGATGTGCTCGTCTGAGGCGATAATCGGCGTGGGCGCGGCGAGAAGAGCAGGCGGCTCCGGACCGAGAATTGGATGGAACCACGCGGGTGTCGGTCCAGCCAGCGGCATTCCTGGAGGAAGATGCGTGCCAGGAGCAAATGGCGAATCCCCTGCGGCGGCCGCCAGGTACTCCACTCCATCGTCGGGAACGATGCGGCGGAGAACCACACGTTGAGCCGAAACCCCTGCCCTCGGCTCCGGGCGCCAGCGTTCAAGCGGTGGCACGGGCTCTTGATGTGGGCTTAGGAAGCTGCGAACCGCTCAACAATGCGGTCTGCGGCTTCCTGGATCTGCTCGTCCTTAGCGGTCAACCCGACTCGGACAAAGTCCCTGCCCCGCGGACCATAGAAGTCTCCTGGGGCGGTGAGGATCCCAATCTCAGCGAGGCGATCCACAGTGATGCGGCCGAAGGGGCGCCCTTCGGAACCCTGACCGCTGGAGTTCTGCCTCTCGCTGTGGGGGGTTGCTTCCTTCTGCAGCCGATCACGTTCAGTGACCCATAGGTACAGGCCGCCCTCTGAATCCTCGATCGTGAATCCGGACTTTTCCAGCGCAGCCTTCAGTACTGTCCGGCGGCCGGCATACAGCATTTTCTGCAGTTGTTCGTGTTCGTCCGTGTTGAGGGCGGTGGTCATCGCAGCCTGAATCGGACCTGGAACCATTAGCCCGGCATGGCGCCGGACTTCGAGAAGCTCGGCGATGAGGGCGGTATCGCCCGCCAACCAACCTGCGCGGTAGCTGGCCATGTTAGAAGTCTTGGACAGGGAGTGGACGGCGATCAGATTCGTGAAATCCCCGCCGCACACCTCGGGGTCCAAGATAGAGACCGGTGCCGTTCCCTCAAAGCCCAAGCCCAGGTAGCACTCGTCTGAGACCACTACGCAATCGCGCTCGCGGGCGAATTCCACAAACTTCCGTAAGTGATCCACGCCCAATACTTTGCCGTGGGGGTTAGCTGGCGAATTGATGTAGATCAAAGAGGGGGTTTGGGGGCCTAATTTCAGCAGGGAATCTGACCGCAGCACATCAGCACCGCACAGTTGGGCGGCGACCTCATACGTGGGATAAGCCAATTCCGGGATCACGACCGTGTGTCCCTCGCCCACCCCGAGCAACATGGGCAGCCAAGCGATGGCCTCTTTCGTGCCGACTACCGGCAACACATTCGACTCTGGATCAAGCCCCTCCACCCCATAGCGGCGTTCCATGGCACTCGTCAGCGCCTGGCGCAACTCTGGCGTCCCCTTGGTCTGCGGGTACCCCGGCTCGGCAGCAGATTCAGCCAACGCCAACTGGATTGTCGGCGATACATCATCCACGGGCGTACCCACGGAGAGATTAATCATGCCTTTGCCATGGGCACCCGCGGTCTTCTTCGCCCCGGCCAGGGAATCCCATGGGAAGTCAGGGAGGCGATCGCTTACTCGGGCACGGTGCTGAGGCATGATGTCGACTTTCGCTCGCTCGGGAACAGTAGGCTATTCGCCCTGTGGTGGCAACGCGGCAATCAATGGCGCGTCAAAATCCTGTGGCCCCGTCTTGGCTGCGCCACCGGGGGACCCAAGGTCGTCGAAGAAGGCGGCGTTCGCGTCGTTGTACTCTTCCCACTCGTCTGGAACGTCGTCTTCGTAAAAGATTGCCTCCACCGGGCACACCGGCTCACACGCACCGCAGTCCACGCACTCGTCTGGGTGAATGTACAGCATGCGTTTGCCCTCATAGATGCAGTCCACGGGGCATTCTTCAACGCACGCCCGATCGAGGACGTCAACGCAGGGCTGCGCAATTGTGTACGTCATATTTTCTACCGCACTTCCTTAGTGAATCCGATAGCAAGTCTCTTCTCAACACACTATTGTTACACGGCTAGGCTCGGGAAAGTGAACCGACCCGTCTAGTCCGCCGATCGCCAGCCGAGCAACGCGCCCCTAGGCAGTGGCACCGGGCCCGCTGAGATCAAACTTCGGCCGCAGTGGCCACGCTCCGAAGGCCATGCCGGCAATCAGCATCAGCATCGTCCAGATGGTGGCCGGCAAGAACGTCGGCCCAGCGCCTCCGCTCAACTCTGGCCACATGATCAGCAGCAGGAAGCCCAGGAACCACACCACGATCGGAATCCCCGCCACCGCGATATTCTTCGTCCACAGCAGCGCCGTACGCGTGATCTTCAGGTTGAACCACGGAGCGAACAAGACCGGCCACGGCGTGGGGATACTACGCCCAGAGACCTCCACCCGCGCCCCCACATACAGCACGCAAATGAACAGGCAGAACAGGGATCCCACGGTCAACCAGGTAATTCCGGCGATGCGCTCCCCGCGGGAGGTATCAGTCCGCACCTGACTCTTTTCCGGATGCCCCCAATGGGGCTCCGGAGTATTCACCTCTTGCTGAGAACTCACTCTCAATACCTTAGCGAAGCTCATTAGTCGCCACGCCGGGCAACCCGTTGACAACATCGCGACTGGCCTCACGGACGGGGTTGAGCCATCCAATGCGGTAACTTTCCGTGTCGAGCAAAGGTTGAGCGAAGAGGTTGGATAGCGCCCAGAGTGTGGGCTCGCCAGGTCCGCTCACGCGAGGCGCAGGGTTGACGTCGGTCACGCTCCCATTGCTAACCCACAGCTGGGTCGCGTGCGCCACCATCGCTGCCGCCTTCGCCGCAACGTCCTCGGATTCGCCGCGCACCCGTACGTCCACATCGGAGCTATCCACCGCTGCGATGTCCTCTTCTTGAGGCATGCGCCATCCCTCTGGTGGCTCCACGTTGTCAAGAGCTGCAAACACTTTCTGCCTCTCGGTCACCGCCCACAGAATTGCCGCTGGCGCGCTCAGCCCCTCCCCCTGCATCTGCGTGACAGCCGCATGGGTGATCTGATGAGCACGGATATGATCGGGATGACCGTAGCCCCCGTCCGGACCGTAGGTGACAATCACGTCCGGACGCAGCCTGTTGATCTCCTCCTTGAGCTGCGCGGTTTGCAGTTGGAACCGTTCGTCATTGGGGACGCCACCCGCAAACGCCTCGGCCCGCTCAATCGTGGGCGTGCCAGCCATGCCGGAATCTCGCCATGCCCCCACCCCACCGAGCAGGTGCGGCCGGGACTCCCCTATGCCCGGATCTCGATTCACTCCAAGGCACCCCAGCGCCCGTTGCAACTCCGCAACGCGATACCCGCCCAAAAGTCCAGACTTGTCGGTCATCAGGGAGCGGTACTTCTCCCCGATCACCTCGCCCTCTTCCCCCAGCGTGCAGGTGAGAACGTGCACGTCGGCTCCCTCGCGGGCCCAGCGGGTCAACGCGAGCCCAGTCCACACCGACTCGTCATCGGGGTGGGCATGAACGGCCAAAATCCTTGCGGGTCGACTCGTGGTCACGGGTTGTTTCTTCCTCCTTTATCATTCGGCCCGCGGTTCTCCTGCCCTCGCGGCGTATCATCCTTCGGGTCGGCGGAGCTATCAGCCCCTGGTTCCTCCGTCGCTGCCTCCTGGCGGTGCCAGCTCGGCGCCGTGGCAAAGATCCCACTCATAGAGCTGACCGGCCAGGATTCGATGGCGCCGTTAGGCCCACTGAATTCCTCATTGACCGCCACCACGTAGTCCTCCCTGAGTAGTGGTTGTGACAGCGCTTCTTCGTGGGCCTTGGCAGCCACCGCCTTCTTTGCTTCTGCAACGGGTTCCGCCCCGATCATGAGGCGGCGCAATTCATCGTCCAGTTCTGTATCGCAAAATCCGGAGATGCTGGCCCCAGCCGAACCGGCTTGAGTGGGCTTCTTCGGCGTGACGGACGCGCTAGGCTCACTGCCCTCCTGCGGCGCTGTCTGTTGGCCCGCGTCCTGATTCACGTCCTTCGGCAAGCACCCAAACTGTGACTGCATCGCGATGGTTGAATTCGGGTTGCTCTGCCACTGCACAACCCCGTCAATCTGACCGGATTGCAACTTTTGTTGCATTTCCTCGGGGCTATCCACCGTTTGCGAATGCGCAGTGAACCCAGCCGCCTGCAGCTGATCCGCCACAGTTCGAGCTGCGACCAGCGCGGTTGGGTCCTCGGCAGGCGCCGCAATGACCAGCGGATTTTTCTCGCTGACTCCGGGCAACGACGCGTCCTTTTCTTCCGCGGGCCACACATTCTCGGGCCACTGAAGAGGCTTAACCATCGGGCGCCCGCTGGCGATCTGCGCCACCGAGTTCACGTCTACGGCCCCCATGACCGCCCGCCGCTGGGCAGCCCCGCTCATCGCCTTGGATCGGGTATTGAGTGTGAGGTTCAGAGACACATCCCGCTGCCCCTCTCGGATCTTCACGCCCTTGATCCCCGACAGTGCCGCCTGAGTCACCGCGCCCGGTCGAGATACGTACATTTGGATCTGCCCGGTGCGCAACATCTGGGCTCCGGTGTGCACACTGGGGACGGTCTGCAGGTTCAGCTGATCCATTTGGGCCGTCTGCTTCCCCCAGTAGCGATCGTTGCGCTTCAGCTCCACCAGACCACGCCCAGTATCTACCTGCCCCACGCTAAAAGGCCCACCACTGGCCGCACTCGAGCCGTTCATGATTCCCAGGAATCCTTGCCCCTCGGCCTGATAGATGTGACTCGGCAGCAAGTGGCGGAACAGGCTCTGCCATTCCGCCATCGGCTCTCGCAGGTTGACTTCCACTGTCGCGCCGCCTTGAGAGGTCTTCACGGACTGAATGTTCTCGTAGGCCTCGGTCCCCACCGCTGCCTCGGTGCCCTTGATCGAACGCCACAGGTATTCGAAGTCGCTGCCGGTGATCGGGGTTCCGTCGGACCACTGCGCTGCCGGGTTCAGGTGATAGGTGATCTTCGTCGGGGCGCTGTGGTTGTTCGTATCTATGGACGCCACCAGCTCGTCGTTTTGCACCCATTCGTCGGGATTCTTGTCCGCGGGGTTGAAGGCACTGGGCAACGTCAGGTCCGCCACGGCACTGGTGACCTGGTCGACGTTGCCGACGATGTGAGGGTTCAGGTTTCCCGTAAACCCGTCCATGCCGATGTTCAATTCCCGCCGTTCTTTCTCGGTGGGAGTCGGCGTGGCTGTGACAGTACTCGTCTGGGTCTTGGGATCGACGGTGGGTGCATCACCTGGATTGGCCTGGCATCCGGCGAGCAGGAGAGCGCTCAGCGCTGGCGTCCATAACAATATCGGCCGCGACCAGCGGGAACCGGCACGAGACCTCCGAGCAACGAGCACTGTCAACGCCTTTCACGAGATCGACCCGAACACACCCTGGGAAAGCTTCCCAGCGGATTACTTCTTGTTGCGAGCCTTCTCGCGGGAACGGGCGCGGGCGCGCTCGGTGGCATTCAGCTCGACCTTGCGGACGCGAACCACATCCGGGGTGACCTCGACACATTCATCGAAACCACAGAATTCCATGGCTTCTTCGAGGGTGAGGTTGCGTGCCTTTGCCAGGGTCACCGTTGCATCGGCGGTGGCGGAGCGCATGTTGGTGAGCTTCTTTTCCTTCGTGATGTTGATGTCCATGTCCTCATCACGGTTGTTGGCACCCACGACCATTCCTTCATAGGCTTCAGCGCCCGGCTCCACAAAGAAGGTGCCACGATCGGCAAGCTGCGTCAGCGCGTAGGCGGTGATCTGGCCGGTGCGGTCCGCCACCAGGGAGCCGGATGGGCGGCCCTTGATCTCGCCGGCCCACTCGTCATAACCGGCGGAGTAGGTATTGGCGATGCCGGTGCCGCGAGTCTCGGTCATGAATATGGTGCGGAAGCCGATCAAGCCACGTGCTGGGACCGTGAAGCGCATGCGGATCCAACCGGTTCCCGTGTTGTCCATGCCCTCCATGCGGCCCTTGCGAGAAGCCATCAGCTGGGTGATCGCGCCGAGGTGCTCTTCGGGAGTATCGATAATGAGGTTTTCGTAGGGCTCTTGCAGCTTGCCATCAACGGTTCGGGTGACCACCTGGGGCTTGCCCACAGTGAGCTCGAAACCTTCTCGGCGCATGGTCTCCACCAGGACGGACAGCGCCATCTCACCACGGCCCTGGACCTCCCAGGCATCTGGGCGCTCGGTGGGCAGCACGCGCAAGGACACGTTACCGATCAGCTC
Source organism: Corynebacterium falsenii (assembly GCA_001054945.1). GTDB lineage: Bacteria > Actinomycetota > Actinomycetes > Mycobacteriales > Mycobacteriaceae > Corynebacterium > Corynebacterium falsenii_A. Next base: position 542,012 of record JVKJ01000005.1, read on the forward strand.
CTGGTCAAGGCGGGCCTTAACCATCCGGGCGGTCAACTTGTCGCCACCGCCCTTGCCGGCCATCGGAGATGTGTTCACGCCGATGGTCATGGAGATGGCTGGTTCATCGACGGTGATGCGGGGCAGGGCAACCGGATTTTCGGGATCAGCCAGGGTATCGCCGATCATAACGTCATCGATGCCCGAGATGGCCGCGATGTCTCCGGCGATGATCTCCTCGGCGGGGACGCGGGTCACACCCACTGTGCGCAGCAGCTCCGCAATCTTCGCGGTTTTGGTGTGCTGATTGCCGTCCTCATCGTAGTGAATCCACGCCACCTGCTGGCCCTTGCGCAGCTTGCCGGCGTGCACGCGAACCAGGCCGATGCGCCCCAAGAATGAGGAGGAGTCCAGGTTGGTGACGTGAGCCTGAAGCGGTCCGTCCAGGTCAGCAGATGGCTCCGGAAGGACCTCATATAGCACGTCGAAGAGTGGCTGCAAGTCCGGAGAATCCGGGACATTGCCATTGCCCGGGTTGTCGGTCGAGGCCTTGCCTTCGCGGCCGGAGGTGTACAAAACGGGCAGGTCCAGCAGAGTCTCGGCGGCGGCTGCGGCCTCTTCGTCCTCCAGAGTGGAGGCGAGCTCGAGGAGAAGATCCTGAGACTCTTCCACAACCTCGTCGATGCGGGCATCGGGGCGATCCGTCTTATTCACGCAGATGATGACGGGCATCTTGGCCGCAAGTGCCTTGCCCAGAACAAAGCGAGTCTGTGGCAGTGGCCCCTCCGAAGCATCCACGAGGAGCACCACACCGTCGACCATCGACAGTGCACGCTCAACCTCGCCGCCGAAGTCGGCGTGTCCGGGAGTGTCGATCACATTGATGATCAGGTCGGAGCCATCCTTACCCAAGCCCTTACGGCGGATAGCCGTATTCTTCGCAAGGATCGTGATGCCCTTTTCCTTTTCCAGGTCACCCGAATCCATCACACGTTCTTCGACATCCCCGTGGGTGTCAAAAGCGCCGGACTGGTGGAGCATCGCATCCACGAGGGTGGTCTTGCCGTGATCAACGTGGGCGACGATGGCGACATTTCGGAATTCAGTATGGGTCACAGAACCTAAACTTCCTGTTGGGGTTTGGGATTTTCGTCTAGATACACCGAGGTATATCGCTGAAGGTATATGGCGCAATTTATTTGCAGTTCTTCAGAATACCCCCTTCACGCGAGTCTGACCGAATACCACCCGGTAGCGACCGGGCATTCTTCGCAATCCGTTGTCGTTGCACCTGTCGCGACACCGATCCAACGGCGCCCGCGGCCGAGCACTTTCAGCAAAACCCTACGCACCCATTTCCTCGGTGTTATTGTATTCAAAAGTAACAATTCATGTGACTAATGTTACTGTTGTGGTTATTGTGAATAGCTGAGAAGAATTCCCTATCCTGGGACTCATACCTGAGGGATTCACAGCAGACCACCACCCCGCACCATGTGGGAGCCCGCCACAAGCCGAGTTCTCATCTTCTAACGCAACATCCCCGACAACCCATCATCTCCGAGCAACACAGACCTGAAAGGGCGACCGTGGCCATGATCCGTACCACCGCGAAAACCACACGACGCGCGCGTCTTCGCATTTCGCGCGCGGCGCTGGCAGCAACCGCTGCACTGACCATGGCGGTTCCGGCCGCCCTCTCCCCCGCTTCCGCGCAGCCCATCGGCTCTCTGGACAGCCTCGGCCGCCCAGCACCCCAGGTGCTGGATCAGATTGAATCAGTCGCCAATGCACCCGGAACACCTGAACAGGTTTCCACCGTCATGAAGAAGGTAGTCAGCTTCTTCCGCGGGGACGGCAAGCCCGGCGTAGAGGTTCCGGAAAACGGTCCAGCCTTCACTCAATTTGGCTGGCCCACCATTGCTGGCAATTGCATCGGCGGAAAGGACAAGGCCGTTGGCACCGCCATGGCCGTTCCGGGCCCCGCCGCCTTGCCTCTGCCGGGCGTGAAGGAAGGTGAAGCCAATTTCGTTTTCACCGCCATGGGCACCGGCAAGGTCGCCCAGCAGCAGAACACCAAAATGACCGTCCACTGGATCAACATCAATACCGGCAAGATCGGCCAGACCCAGCTGGGCTTTAACGGCATTAACCCCGAAGGTCCCGCCACCGTCAACGGCCCCGCAGCCACAGGCAAGGGCACCGTACTCGCCGTCCTCGAAGGTGGCGTGTCCACTGACGAAGGTGAGGCTGGCACCGCCAACTGCAACTTCCTCCCCACCGCCGCTGTCATCCCAGTTCCATAACTGTTCAGCCCGCGCACGTCCCCACCGCCCCCAAGATCTTCTCCCGGGGCCGGTGGGGTTTCTTGTGGACGCCACTGTTTAACAGCTGTTCACATCACCGCCAAGTGTTTCTAACCATGTGCGGCTAATCTGCAGCCGTCTTTGCTCCAGAGATCTCTGCGGGCATCTGCGCTCCCGGCGCGCCCACCCACACTGTGAAAGGAAGTCCCATATGAAAATCCGTTCCGGATTATCCGCTGCCACTGCAATCGCCGTAGGGCTGGGAACTGTGCCGCTGGTTGCGCCAGCGGCACAGGCGGCAGACAGTGGCGTCGTCATCAACGAAGTGGAAAGCAACGGTGATCCCAACGGTGACTGGGTGGAATTGGCGAACACCGACCCCTCCCAGGACATCGACATCTCGGGCTGGAGTGTGATCGACAACGACGACAAGCATTCGCCCATCGTTTTCCCTGAGGGCACCACGATCGAGTCTGGCGGATACAAGAGCTTCCGCACCGATGGCGATGGAGGCTTTGGTCTCGGTAGCGATGATTCGGTGACGCTGCGCGATGCCTCGGGCAAGAAGGTCGACACCACCTCGTGGACCCAGCACGCGAAGCAAACCTGGGGCCGCGTGCCGGACATGACCGGCGAGTTCACTGACACGGCCAAGCCAACTCGCGATCTCGCAAACGTCGGGACCGATGAAGCTGGCGACACAGGGGATAACACGGGTGGTAAGGACAGTGCGTTCCCCTACCCCACGGACGGCGCAGGTGATTTCACCGTCACCGGGCCCGGTGCCGAAGCCTTTTCCGGTGAAGACATGTCCGGAGTGGACTTTGACGACAAGGGAAATGCATACGTCGTTAACAATGACAACGGAGAGCTTTTCATCCTGGAGAATGCGGGCAATAAGACCTGGAACATCCGCGGTCACTTCACCCTGAAGTATCCCGACGGCTCCGGAAAGTTGGACACCGAAGGCGTCACCGTGCGCGAGCCCGGCAAGATCGCTGTAGCCACCGAGCGCGACAATTCCGAGAAGAAGGTCTCTCGCCCCTCCGTGGTCGAGTACACGCTTCCCGCGCAGCTGAGTACCGATGGCAGCGAGCTCAAGGCTGATCGCGAGATTAACCTGGAGGAATTCACCGGCAAGCTCGACCCCAATGGCGGCCTCGAGGCCATCGAATGGCTTCCCGAGGTAATGGGAGGCGTGTATGCCGTGGGGGTTGAAAGCACCGGGGAGATCCTCTTCGTCCAGACCGAGAACGGGACCGTGAAGCTGAAGGATCGCTACAAGTCCCCCTTCACCGGGGTCATGGCCCTGGACTATGACCAGCACAATCGCTCCCTCCTGGCCCTCTGCGATGACGCGTGCGACGGACGTTCGATTAGCTTGAACTTCGAGGACGGTGGCATCGACGGTACCTCCACGAAGGTAGTACCAGGTGAGATCCATGCCCGGCCGTCGCAGTTCGAGAATTTCGCCAATGAGGGATTCGGGCGTTACCACGGGAAGAACGGCGGCGACGTGTTGATGTTCGCCGACGATGGCGCTGCTAACGGAGTGTCCTTGCGCGGCGTCGTCGGTGACGGGGCACACGCTGCTTCTTCTTTGCCAGGGTCCAACCTGGGTTCCGGCTCTGGTTCGGGATCCTTCAGCTCCAGCGCACTCGGTTCTTCAGCGCGCGGGAAATAGACTTTCGCGCGAGAAGTGTATGAATGGGGACATGTCTACTGTCACCATTCTCGGAGGCCACGGAAAAGTGGCCCTCCTTTGCATTCCTCAGCTCATCGACCGCGGACATACTGTGACCGCGGTCATTCGGAAACAAGAACAGGTCGAAGAAGTCGAGTCCCTCGGCGCGACCGCGAAGGTTCTGGATCTGAGTTCTGCCAGCGAAGAAGACCTGACAGAAGCCCTAGCCGGACAAGACGTGATCGTGTGGTCCGCAGGCGCCGGCGGAGGCGATGATGCGCGCACCTGGACTGTCGATCGCGATGCGGCGATCCGCTCCATGGACGCCGCCGAGCGGGCTAGCGTGCCACGCTATGTAATGGTCAGCTACTTCGGCGCAGGCTTCGATCACGGAGTGCCGGAAGATCACAGTTTCTACTCCTACGCACAGTCGAAGGCCATTGCCGATGATCACCTCAAGAAGTCTGGGCTGAATTGGACCATTCTGGGCCCCAGCACCCTCACGTTGGAGGAAGATACCGGCATCGACGTCGCTGCCACCGAGGCCACGCAGGTGTCTCGCGCATCCGTAGCGGCGGTGATCGTGGAGGCAATAGAAAATGACTCGACCATTGGCCGAGTCATTAAATTCAACCAGGGCGAAACCCCGGTCTCTCAGGCTGTGCAGCAGGCTGCACAGCAGTAGATCTAACGGTGGTCGGCTGGCTTCGCGACGAAGCCGTCGCCACCCTTGGACCCCTTGGAGGATTCAGAGGAGGCAGCTTCTTCGCTCTTGCGACGATCTGCTTCCATTTCTTCCTCGCTCTTCTGGAGCTGATCAGCTGGCATCGTTTCGATGTCGTACTTGTCAGATTCATTGACAGCAGATACGACTTCCTCGATGTCGCTCTCGTCATCCACCGCTGGCAGCGAGCCCAGCAGGTTGCGGCCGGAGGTCTCGCGCATGAAGTACACTCCGATAAGCCCGATCAGGCTGGCCACCATGATGTAGTAGGCGCCGGCCATATCAGACTTCAGCCAAGCCTGCAGCGCGGAGATCACGAAGCCGGTCGTACCGCCAAACAGCGCCACGGCCACGTTGAACATCAGGCCCATCGCCGTGTAACGGGAATCGGTGGGGAACAGTGACGGCAGCGCGGACGCCTGAACCGAGACCTCGAACATCATCACGAAGCCGATGATGAGCAGGCCAAAGAACACGGGCCAGGTGCCACCGTCCATCAGCAGCTTGAACGCCGGAATAGCGACCAAAACGCCCAAGATGCAACCGGTCGCCAGGACTGGACGGCGGCCGACCTTGTCCGAAACATAGCCGAACAGCGGCAGAGACAGGGACACGATGACCAGCACCGGCACCAGCAGTGCGTTGCCGTGGACCGAGTCGTAGCCCAGGGTCTCCGTCAGGTAGGTCGGCATGTAGGTAGTCACTGCGTAACCCACGACCTGTGCACACATCACCAGGGCAGAGCCGATCAAGATCTGCGGGAAGTACTTCCGGGTCAGCTCCTTGATTTGAGCACCCATGCCCATGTCCGCGTCTTCGTCCTGGTTCTCTTGGGACGCCTCGAACGTGTGGGATTCCTGAATACGGGAACGCATCCACACACCGATCAGGCCCAAGGGCAGAGCCACGAGGAATGGCACGCGCCAGCCCCAGCTGTTCATCTGACCATCATCGAGGGTGATTTCCAGGACGGACACCAGCGCAGCTGCGCAGGCGAAGCCCAGGTAAGAGCCCATGTCCAAGAAGGATCCCCAGAAGCCACGCCGACGGTCGGAGGAGTATTCGGCGATGAAGGTAGCTGCACCGGCGTACTCGCCACCGGTGGAGAAGCCCTGCACGAATTTCAGCAGGATCAGCAGGATCGGCGCGAGGATCCCGACCTGCGCATAGGTCGGCAGCACACCGATCAGAGCGGTGCCCAGCGACATCATCACAATGGTAAAGGCCAGGATCTTACGACGCCCCAGCTTGTCCCCCAGTGGGCCCAAGACGAGGCCGCCGGCCGGACGGACCAGGAAGGTCACAGCGAGGGTCGCGAAGGATGCGAGATTGCCCCACGGATCCGGTAGAGGAAAGAAGTTTTTCGTGATGTAGACCATCACGTAGGCAAACACGCCAATGTCGAACCATTCCATGAAGTTACCCATCAGGGTCGCGCGGAGCGCTTGCTTCATGGACTTCTGGTCCACCACATGTACGTGATGGGGATGAATTTCGAGCTCTTCGGAACTCGTAGAAGTCATGTTCCCACTTTCGTTGTTGTTTATGAAGCGGTAACTACCATAGTGCGATCCAGGGCACATGTCCGAAGTATCAAAACTTTTGGCCACCTTTTCACCGCGGGTTCACCTGCGCCACAGCCCCCTATCCCCCCAGGTGAGGCGTGTGATTTCAGTTTCGTTGAACATTTTTGAGTGAGGTGGGTAACTCTCCCCCCCCTTAAGTGGGACGCCAGCCTCACTAGCGCATTGGCGCTCAACCCACAATATGGCCCCCGCTATGGGGCCTCCTACGACAGGATCTGACGCCCCATGACCATGCGGCAGATTTGATTGGTGCCCTCATAAATCTGAGTGATCTTGGCATCCCGCATCATGCGCTCGAGCGGGAAGTCCCGCGTGAATCCGTAACCACCCAACAGCTGGACGGCGTCAACAGTGACCTCCATGGCCACATCGGACGCGAAGGCCTTGGACCCAGCGGCCATGAGTCCCAGCTTCTCCCCTCCTTCAGCCTCACCTCGCTCTGCATTGGAGGCAGCGGTGTAGATCATCAGGCGTGCGGCGTCGATCTTCATCTTCATATCGGCCAGCATGAACTGGGTGTTCTGGAAGTCGGCGATAGCCTTGCCAAATTGCTTACGCTCCTTGACATACGCGACGGCCTCGTCGAAGGCACCCTGAGCGATGCCCAGCGCCTGCGCACCGATCGTGGGGCGGGTGTGATCCAAGGTCTGCAGAGCGGTTTTGAAACCCGTCCCTTCCTCGCCGATCATGCGGGAGGCGGGCACACGACAATCCTCGAAGTAGAGCTCGGCTGTCGGGGAGCCCTTGATACCGAGCTTGTGCTCCAATGCGCCCACGCGGAATCCCGGGTCATCTTTGTGCACCATGAATGCGGAGATGCCGCGCGCGCCGGCCTCCGGATCCGTCACCGCCATGACGGTGTACCAGGTGGAGCGGCCGCCATTGGTGATGAAGCACTTCGATCCATTAATGACCCAGTCATCCCCGTCGCGCACAGCCCGGGTCTTCATCGATGCGGCATCCGATCCCGCCTCCCGCTCGGTCAGTCCGTAGGAAGCCATCTCACCCTGGGCGATCGAAGGCAAGACCTCCTTCTTCAGCTCGTTTGAACCGGACAGGATCAGCCCCATGGTTCCCAGCTTGTTAACCGCAGGGATGAGGGAAGAAGATCCGCACACGCGGGCAACTTCCTCAATAACAATGACTGCGGCCAGGGAGTCTCCTCCCTGCCCACCAAACTCTTCTGGGACGTGGATTGCATTGAATCCCGAGGCATTCAGAGCTGCCAAGGCCTCTTCGGGGAAGCGCTCGTTTTCGTCCACGTCCTTGGCATAAGGGGCGATTTCCTTTTCAGCCAGGGCCCGAATCGAGGCGCGGAGCTCGCGGTATTCATCCGGGAGTTGGAACAGATCGAATTGTGGGTTGGCGCCCATGGTCTTCACCTTTGCTACATCGGGAACGCTGGTCACTAGGTCTAAAGTTACATCTTCCTCGGGCGGGATTTGCGGAAAACCTCAAGCGCAAACCCTCGGGGTCCGATGCGTGGGGTTCGAGCGAGGAGAAAGAGGTAGTGATTCGGCATTGTTTCTCTTTGATCACAGTTAGGCACCAATGTTGCATCGTTGCCCAGCCCAGTGTGAGAAATTTCTGGTTGTCACGATAGCGTTGTGTGCATGCGCCCTCGTCAATCATGGAACAAAACTGTGCTCGTTGGATCGGCCGCCTTTGCTCTCTGCGCCAGCCTGACGTCCTGCGCTGGCACTTCCGCGAACGATCCTGAAGGATCTAGTGCAGCTAGTTCTCACGAGGGCCCATCCCAAGACAGCGCGACGTCCAGCAGCGGCGGTATGCAACAACGATCGGGAATGGCAGGCCAGCCCAAGGCCGATGGGAAGCAGGGCGAGGCCAGCTGCGCGACAAAAGACCTCAGCATCACGCTGGGCCACCAGGACGGCGCCGCTGGAACCACGCATCAACAAATTGAATTTAAGAACAACGGGCAGCCCTGCTACCTCCGTGGATTCCCCGGTGTGTCCCTGGTTGTGGATCACAATGGCACCCAGCTGGGCGAACCAGCTAAACGAGAAAAGAAGGACTACCAAGAGATCCACCTCGAACCTGGCCAATCAGCAACCGCCAGCGTGGGCATCTCCGCAGCGGGGAAGTATCCAAAGGAAGAATGCCACCCAGCGAAGGCCGACGGCTTGCGGGTCTACCCGCCGAATGAAACGCACGCTGTGTATATCCCTCTTGAGGTAACCGGCTGCGATTCGGAAAAATCGATCTTGACGGTCAGCCCAGTGGCCTAATTTCCCCACCGCGGTCTCACTCCGAAGCGGTCTTTCCCCTACCGCGCGAGTTCAGACCGCCTACCCTTACTGTGTATGCCCGCAGCTCAACGCTCCCCTGCTCACTCTTGCTCAACACGCGCTCCCCGCGGATCAGCCGAACATTCCCGGCTGCCAGGTATCGCGATGTTTGCAGTTGCAGCGATCTCTTTGGGGCTCACCTTATGGCGAGTGACTGGGCGCACCCTGTATTGGGATGACCTTCTGATCCCCGCCCTGTATGCAGATTATTCCGAGGGAACAGGTCTCTCTCACGCATTCGGCATCCCGTCGCTTTCCGTCCTCTTCGCCTCTCACGACGGCCATATGATGCCGGCCTCCATTGCTCTACAAATCGCCACTAATGCCTGGGCTCCCCTGCAATGGTGGCTGCCCGCCACCTTCATCGTCGCCGGTCACGCCCTTTCATTGGTGTTGTGGGCACGCCTCCTTCCTCACCGGGCCCTCGCATTCGGATTCATTGCATTGTCCCCCTTTCTCGGCGTCGCCATGGGTTGGTGGTCGGCCGCGGTCAATGCCCTCGCTTGGCAGGTCGCGTGCGCACTAGTTCTCTTATGCGTCCGCCGTGCATCCCAAGCCCACGGTGCTTCCCGCCTTGTGTCTGTCATTGGTGCGCTGCTGGTTCTTCTCGTTGGACTGCTCTTCACGGAAAAGGCGATGACTATCGCCGCCGTGACCACTGCCCTTCTCGCTCTGGACGCAGATTTCCTCCAGCCCTCCACGAGCGCCACCCATTTTCTGAGAAACGAGCAGCCCCTCCCCGCCGAATCTCCCTCGATCACCAAGAGTTTTCTCGGTGCCGCCGGTCGCCTCGCCCATCACCGACTCGTCTTGCTCCCACTCTGGGCCCTCACCTTGGCATGGGCATATTTTTTCTCCACGCGCGCGGACTTTTCCTTCGTCGATTCGACCGAGTCGACCCGTTCCGTCATCTTCGATTCAATCCCGACAGCCCTCCTCGACGGCATCGTTCCCGGCCTGTGGGGAGGGCCGTGGCACTTCGATCGTTGGACCCCTGCCAATACTTTCGCCACGGCGCCCGCACCGTGGGCGTGGGCCGCGGTAGCCCTCCTGGTTCTGGTGGTTGCCTGGTGGGTGTTTTCTTCCGGACGCCACCGCCTCTACGTTCTCCTCGCCCTCTCCTGCTGTGCGGTCTATCTGGGGCTCATCTTCGTGTTCCTCAGCCAGGGACGCAGTGGCGCTGGAACGACAGACCTGATTACCCGCACGCTTCACTACTACGCGGATTGGTTCACCGCGGTGGTGCTGATCCTCGCTACAGTTGTCCCCCACGCTGGCGAGAGTAGAGGCTCGAGTGGGAAAGGTGGCGTCCCTAAGAAATGGCTGGCCCTTCCCCTCCTTGCACTCAGCGCGGCGGTGACCACGCACGGGTATGTGACCGCGTGGAAGGGCGACCCAACGGGGGCGTGGCTGCGAACGATCCGGGAGGAGCTGCCGCGGGCGAATGCGCCGCTGTTGCCGCAACCTGTACCCGCGACCGTGCTGCAAAACATGGGCGGGCACTCGACGCTGGGGGACGTGGCCAAGGCGATGAGAAACTGGCCAGGTCAAGCCCTGTCCACTCCGGAGCCGGTGTTCATCACTGACGACGGGCACCTGCTACCGGCGGACGTATACGCAACGTCCATGAGCGAGCAGGGGGACGCACCCGGATGTGGAGTGCGCATTGATGGCTCCAAAAACCAGGGAACTGCGATGGTGAAGCTGGCCAAGCCGATGCAGTTTGGAGAATGGACCTGGGAGCTGCATACGGTCTCGGACCGAGAGATGGAATTGACCGTATTCACACCGAATGGGCTGGAGACGCACGCGGACTCGGAGGCGCGCGCAACGACCGTGACGGTTCCGAAGGGGGCGGCGACCCAATACGTACGCGTCAGCGGAGGCGGGGAATTCCTCGAAGTTCACGCGCGCCCCACGGATGGCGGCTCGGATGGCCAGGTGTGCATTGGGGCAGGAAGGTTTGGCCCGCTGCTTCCGAAATGATGAACGTCGACCGATCTCGATGTGGGATCGGAGACTCCGGAATCCCTTAACTGAGGTGTGAGACGAGATAGTCGGAGGACACCCCGACAGCGTTGACGCCGTAGTAGGAGACGTGCTTCATCTGGCCGGGGATGAGTTTGGGCAGCCCGGCATAGAACTGGGCCTGCTTCGCCGGAGGGAGGGCATTGACTTCAGAAGCGATTTGAGAAAGAGGCAGGCCGCCGGAGAGAACCGCGGTTTTGGCGAAGGCCTGGGCGAGGATATCCGAGCCATCTGGAGAGTCGCAGACGTAGTCGCCTTGCTGGCAGATATCCAGAACTCGGTCGGTGACCTTGTCATAACCGCCGCTCAGCGGACCGAACGCACCGTGGGACTCCCGGGGAGCACCGCCGGCTTGGTCGACACCGTGTACTCCACGGTTGGGGTTGGCGAGCAGTACCGCCGAATTCAAGCGCTTTTCATCGATCGGTCCATGGCCGTTGCCGATCTCGCCTGCCAGGCGGGAAGCGATGTCCGCACCCATCGAGTAGCCAAAGATGCTGAAGCTGGCTTGAGGGCACGCGCTGGCCTCCTGCGCCAGCACGGAACGCGCGCGATTGAGTCCTGTATTCCTGGCCTGTTCGTAATTCACCGAAGCCCCGGGTGCAGCCATGTAAGGAACGAAGCGATCGGCGACCCGAGAATGCGCAGCGGCCCGGACACTCACACCGACGTCCTCCGTGTAGGCGCCATGGGGCAGATTCCGCGGCATGAAGGTAGCTGTATTGGCGCCGCCAGGCACGTAAATGACGATGTTGTCTGCACAACCGCCGTGCCCTGGTACAGGCAAGCGACTGTCGTCGACGGAACCAGCCACGGGGTCTGACGGTGCACCGGTGGTTGCCGCTGTCGCGGCCGGGGCCACAGCGATGGACGCAGCACATCCGATGGCAAAAGCACAGTTAGCAACTGCGTGAGACAGGGATCGGAAATTCACGGCGGTTATATCTCCATGGGTCAGCTACAGCGAGCGCCTCTTCCAATAAATACTTACCGAATTAGCACTACTTTAATGTCCGGCAAAGTATAGCATTGAGCTGCAAAAAGGCTGTGACGATGCGGAGTGTGGTTACAATTTCAAACAGCTCGTTTGTCCCACCGACTGAAAGAGACCCCAGACATGGCCGGAGGTTTCGCCGCCCTCCTCGATGACATTGCACTGATAGCCAAGAAAGCTGCTGCCAGTGTGGACGACGTGGCCGCTGCGTCAGGTCGGACCAGCGCAAAAGCTGCGGGCGTAGTCGTCGATGACACGGCCGTCACTCCCAAGTTCGTCGAAGGGGTAACCCCGGACCGTGAACTTCCCATCATTCTGAAGATCACGCGAGGCTCGCTGATCAACAAACTGCTCATCATTCTTCCGCTGGCCCTACTGCTCAGCGCGGTGGCTCCGTGGGCATTAACTCCGCTGCTGATGATTGGAGGCACGTACCTCTCTTATGAGGGGGCAGAGAAAATTGTTGAGAAAATCAGCGGGCATGACCCGGAGGAGACAGCCGCCGAAGAGGGCCAGCAATCAGAGAGTTCGCTGGTCAAGAAGGCGGTGATGACAGACTTCATCCTGTCCTCCGAAATCATGGTTATCTCTTTGAACGAGGTCGCGCAGGAGCCATTTGTGCAGCGCGCATTGATCCTCATCGTGGTCGCGTTGGTGGTCACCTTCGGCGTGTATGGATTCGTTGGCGCGCTCGTGAAAATGGACGATATTGGCTTGAAGCTCACGAAGTCGAGTAGCGAACCGACTCAAGCCCTGGGCCGTGGCCTAGTGAACGGAATGCCGAAGGTACTGAACACCATCGGTGTTATTGGCACTGCGGCCATGCTGTGGGTCGGTGGACACATCCTGTTGTCGGGCCTGGCAGAGCTGGGGTGGCACGCCCCGCACGACATAGCTCATCACGTCACCGGCGCGGTGGAACACCTCGGGGGTGCCGTGACGTGGATCGCCGAAACATTCTGCAGCATGGTTTTCGGATTGATCGTGGGGCTCATTGTGACGGCGGTGGTGTACCTGGTTGGACGGGTGCTCCCACAGAGGCGCTAAGCACCGCGCTGCGCCCCGCCAAGGCGGTGCCGACACTCGGCCTGTCGAGCCCAAAGACCACGTCCCCCGCGGAGGGAAATTCGACGAAGCGACACCGGTTTCCGAATGACGAACGAACTCAGGCAACTCCCGTCGTTGCGGTCTCCGGACCTCCCAAATGTGAGGCCACGCGCTTCCGCGAGATCGGGACGAACAAATACATGAGACCAAAGGCCAGGATTACCAGCCGCGACAGGTCCCCATGAAACGTCATTGCCAATCCGGCGGTCCCGAGGAAGAACAAGATGACCCTGGAGATCTGCGCCCCGAACTGATCGACTTTCCTCGCATTCCACACCGCGAATGCCAGCGTGACGAGAAGGAGGAAGCCGTATTGAAACGGGTACCACGACTCGTGGACGAAGTGATTCACCCCATCCACGCTCTCGATCATCGCTGACAAATTCACGGCAATACCCGCCCAGGCGAGCTCCGGAATCGGAAGAATTGAGTTCTTTCCCATGAGCAGCCTTTCGGGGATTAGTCTCCCGGCATTAGTTCGATGGTCTTGGCCTTAGCAAAGCCCCATACCTGGGAGGGTTCAACTTCACCCGGGACGGAGACCTCATCTGGGTTGGTCAGCACCTCCACCAGGTAGGGGCGCCGAGTATTCACTGCGGTGCGCAGTGCGTCCTCCAGCTGCTGCGGGTCGTCCACTCGCACGGACTCGTAGCCCATCGCCTTGCCTAGTTCCGCGAAATTGGGGTTATCCAGTCCGGTGCCGAATTCTGGCAGGCCAACCTGCTCTTGCTCCAGCTTGACCATGCCCAGCTTCTCGTTGTTGAACACCACCACCGTAATGGGCAGATCGTGGGTGACCGCCGTGCGGAGGTCACCTGCCAACATCATCAGACCACCATCACCGCACATCGCCACAACTTGGCGGCTGCGATCCAGGGCTTGGGCGCCCAGCGCCATAGGCATGGCATTTGCCATGGACCCGAGGTTGTAGGAACCGATGAGTCGCCGCTCCCCGCTCAGGTACAGCAATCGCGCAGGCCACACCGTGGACATTCCGGTGTCCGACGTGAAGATCGTGTTCTGCGCGCAAACCTTGTCCAGCGCTACAGCCACGCCTTCGGGCCGAATCCGCTTCTCCGGGTTGTCCCCCAGGCTTCGGATTTTACCCAGCAGGGACTTGTCATGCTGCGGTGCGGCCAGCTTCTTCTGGCGCTCCATCCACTTGTTGTACTTTTCCTTCAGCCCGGTTGCCCACTTGTCAGAGGTCTTCCCCGCGCCCTCGGTACGCAGTCGATCCAGCAGACGGATCAGTGTGGGCCGCGTGAAACCCACCAACGCCGTATTGACCTGCGTACGACGTCCGATGTGCTCGGCTCTCCGGTCCAACTGGATGACGTGCTTGCCTTCTGGGATCCATTCGCGGTACGGGAAGTCCGTACCGATCATGAAGATCGTGTCGGCCTCCTCCATGGCATGCACGGCTGCTGGATTACCGATCAGTCCGGACTGCCCGACTTCCCACGGATTGTCCTTCTCCAAGTTTTCTTTGCCCTTCAAGGTGACAACCATGGGCGTCTTCAAAATCTCCGCCAGCTCCAACACCTCGGTGCGAGCATCCTGGGCACCACGTCCCACGAGCAAGGTTGTCTTCTTGCTTTCCTTGAGTGCGCGAACAGCCTCCGCAATGGCGTCATCGGAGGGGGTGAACTCCCCCGGCGCGGGCGCAAAACTCGGCACGCGGATCTCATCTGGGAGCTCTTGGCCACCGATGTCTGCAGCGACAGACAACACGGACACGCCCTGATGGGCAATGGCCTCATTCACGGCCTGTTCGAACAGATGGGGCATCTGATGGGGGCTGGTGACAGTCGCGGTGAATTCCGCGACGTCTGCGAAGACCACATCGTTATTGACCTCCTGGAAGAAAGCCGTCCCGATCGATGGGGTGGGAACCTGGCCGACGATGGCGAGGACGGGCGCGTGCGCCTTCTTCGCGTCGTAGAGCCCATTCAGCAGGTGGATCGCGCCGGGCCCCACTGTGCCCATGCACACGGACAACCGGTTGGTCAGCTGTGCCTCTGCGCTCGCTGCGAAAGACGCGGCCTCCTCGTGGCGGACCCCCAGCCATTCCATACCGTCCTGCCTGCGGATCGCGTCTACCACCGGGTTGAGTGCGTCCCCCACCACTCCCCAGATGTGTTTGACGCCATGATCGGACAGTGCCCGGACCATGAGTTCACCAACAGTTGTACCCATTTCTGCTCCTCACAAACTTGTCGTGTCGTGGTGTTCTGTGAAACCCGGAACATGCCGCCTGTGCTGTGGTGATGAAGCTACGGTCACGCCCGGCGCTATGCCCCGACCATACAAGGATCGACGTGGATCTCGGTGCAGCTACGTCACCACCGGCCGAACGCTGATCTCTTCAACCATCGCTTCGTGAGTAGTGGTCAGTGCCAACCGGACTGCCGCGGCAATGGATTCGGGCCGCACGTACTTGGAACCCTCGTAATTGTGATTGCCAAGTTGTTCCTGGAGTTTGACCTGCATCTCCGTATCTACTCGGCCCGGGTGCACGGAACTCACGCGGACGTCACCGCGCTCTTCTTCTCTCAAGGCATCCGTGAATGCTCGCAGCGCGAACTTCGAACCCGAGTACAACGCTGAGTACTCCCCGGAGTGGAAGCCAGAGCCGGAGTTGATAGCCACAATCGTTCCGTGGTTTTCGCGAAGCTCTGGAAGCAGCTGCTTGGTCAGTTCCGCAACCCCGAATAGGTTGATGCGGAAAATCTGTTCCCAGTCTTGCCAGGTAGCCTCCTCCACCGTCTTCATCGGGGCGATGCCGGCAGAATGAACCAGCGCATCGAGCTGGAATTTCCCCTCTGCGCGTGACCGCAGTCGCTCGACGGCTTCAGCGATGGATTGTTCATACGAAAGATCAGCGACGAACACATCCGCAGATGGAAGCGCCTGGGCAACAACCTGCGCACTCTCTTCCGAGGTCGCGCCCACGTAGACGTGAAAGTCCCGCCCCAGGTCGCGAGCCACGGCGGCGCCGATCCCACGACTGCCGCCCGTCACTAGGACGCTCGGCCTACGTGTGGAGCGCATGTTGTCATCGGAAGTGGATGAGGGTTGATCAGTGGCGTCCAAAAAAGAGGTCATGACCCCCACCCTAACGGCGCCTCCGACCGACGCACCCGCCCCTGGGCGCCGCATAGGCACTAGCATGGCCCAAGGTGAGTTTGAGGAGGCTTCATTGCTGGCAAAAGATGTAGCCCTCGTCATCGAGGGCGGCGGCACACGCAACAGCTACACGGCGGCTTGCATTGACCAACTACTGGCCCACGACATCCACTTCGGATGGGTCGGCGGGATCAGCGCAGGCAGCTCTCACACGTTGAACTTCCTATCGGGAGATCGCGACAGAACTCGGCGCAGCTTTGTGGAGTTCAGCGCCGATCCCAAAAGTGGCGGGATCAAGTCCTTCTTGAAGGGCACGGGAATGTTCAACGCCGAATACATTTACGAGACCGCGGGGAAAGCCGGCAATGATCTGCCTTTCGATTTCGATGCCTTCTTCTCCAACCCGACCCCCTATCGACTGGGAGCGCTCCGGGCGGACACGGGCGAAACCGTGTACTGGGGGCGGGATGATGATCCCTCCCCAGAATTGTTGATGAAGTGGGTGCGCGCGAGCTCGACCTTGCCAGGATTGATGCCAATTCCATGGATCGACGGCGTGCCCTATGTGGATGGCGCGATGGGGAAATCAGGCGGGATCCCCTTGGATGCCGCGATCGACGACGGCTTCGAGAAGTTCCTCATTCTAGGCACCAAGCCGCGCGGCTGGGTGAGGCCGCCATTGCGCTCACCGCAGCTGCTGAAGGCAGTGTTGCGCAAGTGGCCCGCAGTTTTTGACGCCGCGGAGACACGCCACCTGCGGTACAACAAGACTCGAGAGAAGATGGCGGAGCTGGAGAAGGAGGGCAAGGCGCTCACCTTCTATCCGGAGAACATGCTGGTGCAGAACACGGAACGAAGGTTGAGCAAGCTCCAGGAGAATTACCGGCTGGGCATGGAGCAGACGAAGCGGGATTTTCCATCGTGGCTCGAGTTCCTGGAAGGCTGAGCCCAGCGGGCGGGGTTGTCTCGCCCCAATTAGCTTCGAGTGCCCGGGCCGCCTTCGTTGGATTGGAGCCAGCCGACTCGATCGCCCAGCTTCTCGATCTGCTTCAGCGGGTGCATGGCGGAAGAGACCAGGAGGAAACCTAATCCACAGAATGTCCCAATCGTGGTCTCCAACACGCGTGCTTGGAGTGAGGCACCAACCTCAACGGGGTGCGCCAACTGGATCATGAGCAAAGCAAGTGGGGTAATGAACACCAGGGAAAAGGCGTAATTTCGCAGGACGAACATCTCCGTCAAGAACTGCAACACAACCACCCACACCACCAACTGCCATGGCTGGGTTGGGAATGACAGCAAGAACGCCGCGACTCCCACACCCAGATAGGTGCCGATCATGCGGTGGATGCCCCGTTCAATTTTTGCACCACGGCCGATGACCGGGACGGGAACAATGGCGGCCAATTGTGCCCAGTACGGGTATGGCAACCCGAAGATGGTGGCCGCTCCCCCAGCCACGAGCGCAGCACCCAAGAAGAGCATGAACTCGCGACGCAATTGAGCCCACGAATACGTGGAAGCGCGCACCTCTGACCCCGGCGCGGAGTGGTTTTCCCCAACCCAGTGGCCCAGAAATCCCAACAACACGCACCACCCCGCGGACAATGCTGCTACCAGAAGTGCCAACCACACGGGTCCAAACGATGGTGCGAAACTCACCGCAGACACGGCGAACAGCGGAAAAATGGCTCCCGGTGGTTTGAGGTGGGACCGCATGACGAAGGTGCCGACCACTGCCGTCACCAACGCGGACACAACCATGGGCACCCATTCGTGCCAAGCACCGGTCAATTGGGGCCGGACATGTGAGACTGTCGCTCCAATCCCCACGCACACCGTAAGAATGACGCCCATGATCAGCTGTCGGCGCACTCGCATCTTGGTGGTCTCGTAACGGGAATAGATTCCCGTAAAGGCACCGAAGGAGGCGTACATTGCCCACTCTGGGTGTCCCAGTAAGAGGACCACCGTCAACGGCAGGGCCAAACCAAGCGCAATGCGAAAACTCGGGATGTGGTCCACCCGGCTGGGGCCAAGCGTGGCGGACCGTCTCAGGCGTTCCCGCCACTCGCTCTGCTCCATGCCCTCGGGTTGGCCGATTGGAGATGACCGGCGTTCTGGCAGGGAGTTTTGAGATGTCACATGGGGAACTTTAACACTGCCTGGAGATACAAGAATCCGGCGAGGTTTCCCGCCTACTGGACGATAGGCCGAGCACCTCGCCGGAACGAACCCCGCGGCGGTTCACCGTGGGCTTGCCTCCCGCGGAGCAGCAAGAGGCAAGCGCCAGGTTTTGGGTCTTATTACAACGCCGGGGAGAGCCCTGCGGTGCCATCCTGTTCACGCACGCGGTACAGCTTGTCGTTCACGAATTCACCGACACCCCAACGCTCCAGCTCACGGCCATAGCCGGAACGCCCAACACCGCCGAAGGGCAGGCCAGCCGCCGTGACGGAAGACTCGTTGACGAAGGCCATGCCGACCTCCAGCTGCTGAGCAACCTCTTCGGCCTTGTCCAGGTCATGGCCCCAGACACAGCCGGACAGTCCGTAGTCAGCCTCGTTGGCAATCTCGACGGCATCCTCCGGGCTGGAAGCCTTGTAGACGATCGCGACGGGGCCGAAGATCTCGTTGCAACCCACATCGGAGCTGCGGTCGACATCGGTCAGCAGGGTGGCGTCCATATATGCACCCGGGCGGTCGATTGCCTTACCGCCCACGGCGATGGTGGCGGTCCCATCCTTTTCAGCCTTTTCGAGGCGCTCAACGATCTCGTCACGGGCATCGATGGACGACAGTGGGCCGATATCGGTGTTCTCGTTGTACTCGCCAGCAGTGAGGTTGCTGATGAGCTCCTTGAGCTTATCGACCGTCCGGTCGTAGAAGCTTTCCTGGACGATCAGGCGCTTGGGGGCATTGCAGGCTTGGCCCGTGTTGTACATGCGGATCTTGACGAACTGCTCTAGGACCCAATCGAGGTTCTCATCGTCGAGGATGATGAATGGGTCGTTGCCGCCCAGCTCCAGGAGAGACTTCTTGTAGTTTTCACCGGCGGTCTTCGCCACAGCGGCGCCAGCGCCCTCAGACCCGGTGAGGGAGACGCCGGCAATGCGCTTGTCGGCGACGAAGGGGTCCATCTGGGAACCAGAAGCGTAAATGTTCTGGAATACGTTCTCCGGGAGACCCGCCTCCTCGAGCAGATCCTGGCACGCCTGCGAGGACAGAGGGCAAATGGAGGCATGCTTCAGGACAAGGCCGTTGCCAAGCAGCAGGTTCGGCGCTGCCCAGCGAGCAACCTGGTAGAAGGGGAAATTCCAGGGCATGACACCGAGGATCACACCCAGAGGTTCCTTCGCAACGTAGGTCTTCAGGGCGTTCTGGGCGCCCAGGTAAGTGGGTGCCAGCAGCTCGTGAGCGTGCTCGGCATACCAGTGGAAGATGTCTACGCAAATCTGGACCTCCGCCTCGGCCCAGCGGGTCTGCTTGCCCATCTCGCGGCCGATGATGTCGGCGAGGTCGGACTTGCGCTCCTCGAACAGGTCAGCAACCTTGTTCAGCACCGACGCGCGCTGCTCAATGGGGGAATTCTTCCAGCTCTTCTGGGCGCTAACGGCAGCGTCGAGAATGCGATCCCGATCAGCATCGTCGATGCGCTGAAATTCTTGTTCGGTCTTACCGGTGGATGGATTGTTCAATGCAAAAGTACTCATATCCCCGTCCTACGCCCTTTTGTCTAACTCGGCAATGGTCCTCTTCCCCGCGAGTGCAGGATGCTGACTGGGCAGGTAGCTTGCTGTGCATCTGCTCTGGATGTGAGCGATGGCATCCCCTACAGCGCCAGCCCTCGTCGCACTGCGGTCATCGCCTGTCCCACGTACCCTCCGCCAAAGACAGCAACGTGCAGTAGCAATAGATGCAGCTTATGCACGGGCACCCGCTCACGCCACGACCGATCCCACCCGGCAATCTCTTCGTACGCCGCGAACACCCGGTCTACGTGCGGCGCCCCAAATAGAGCCAACGCGGCCAAATCAGTCTCCGGATGTCCCCCGTGCGCCGCGGAGTCGATCAGCACGGCCTCGGCTGGATCTGCGCGCCACAGCACATTCCCTGCCCACAGGTCGCCATGAATCCGCGCCGCTTTATCGCACGTGTCAAAGTCCCCCGCTCGCAAACGCTCACACAGCGCCTCGATATCGCGCAGATCCTGCGCCGCGAACTGCCCTTTCGCCTGGCGCACCAAAGGCTCCACGATCGCCTCTGAATAGAATTCGCCCCACTGCTCCCACGCTCCCAGCGGGAGCGCCCGCAAATCATCATTTGGCCCCTGGTACCCGTCGCCGTGCCACCCCGGTGGGCCCACACCAAAGGCCTTCGCACCGGCGGCATGGGTGTGAAAGAGGTGGCGTCCAAAATCTTCGGCGACCTGCGGCGACGGTGCGCCCTCGTCCACGCGCTCAAGGGTCAGCGTCTCCTCGTCCTGATCGAGGACGTCGACCACCGCGACCCCCTCGCTCGCGTCTGAGAGCCACCGCAGCCCCGCTGCTTCCCACTTCCCGGCGCGCCCCGGATTGCGCTTCACGTAGGTAGTCATAGGCCCCACCGTAGGCACGGGTTGGGGATCCCACATTTTCGGACGCCAACGCGCTCCTCCCCCAACGGGTGTGAACAAACCTGTCTAGGTGGCTACTACGCTCGGATGACATGGCTGAGAATAAGGAAAAGAACACGCAGGACGCTCTCCCCTTCATCACCGCCGATGAGGTTCGCCGGCAGATCGGCCCAGATCGGGCGCGTGAACTGATCGAGGCTCCGTTGAAGGACGGGTTCGACGTGGCCTCCGATCCTGACCGCGGCAACGTGGCAGCCGGGTCTGGTCACCTTCTGTTGATGCCGTCGACCCTCGGGAGGTGGGTCGGGATGAAGGTGGCCTCGGTGGCCCCGGATAACCCGGAAAAGGGCAAACCTCGTATTCAGGCGCTGTACATTTTGATGGATTCGGAGACGTTGACTCCACAGGCGGTCGTGGAGGGCTCGGCTTTGACGGTTTTGCGCACTCCCGCGACCTCGGCGGTAGCGATCGATCGTTTGGCGGCGAAGGATGCCTCCCGACTGGTGGTCTTTGGTAGCGGACCGCAGGCCATCGACCACATTGATGCGATCGCGCAGATCCGCGAACTGAAGGATATTCGGATGGTCGCGCGGAATGCGGAGAAAATCGAGGCCGCCATCGAGACGCTGCGAGAGAAGGGTCGCGAGGTCACTCGGGGCGCGCCGGAAGACGTGGAACAGGCCGACATCGTGATGTGTGCGACCTCGGCGCCAGATCCATTGTTCGATGGGTCCTTGATCGCTGACGGGGCGTGCGTGGCAGCCATCGGATCGCACGAGCCGGATCGTCGGGAGCTGCCAGGCGATCTGGTGGGACGGTCTTTCGTGGTCGTCGAGGACGAGGAAACGGCGATGCGCGAGGCGGGTGACGTCGTGCTCGCAGTTCAGGAAGGCAAACTGGACAGAGACAACCTCAACACCCTCAGCGACCTGGTGAATTCCAAGATCAGCCGGGCAGAAGACCGGCCGAACGTGTTCAAGGGCACCGGCATGTCCTGGCAGGATCTCGCCGTGGCTTCTGGGCTGAGCTTCTAGGGCTGTTGCGCTTCTGGGGCTCTTGCCGGAAGGCCACCTTGGCGCCAGCGCCTAGAGCCAGCCCTTCTTTCGGAACACCACGTAGAGGCCAAACGTCAGCCCGACGATGAGGACAATGCTGATCCACAGTCCGGTTTGATTGTCGAAGCCGGGGTACGGGACATTCTGTCCAAACCAGCCTGTGATTGCCGTGGGGATGGCGATCAGGGCGGCCCAGGCCGCCAGCTTCTTCATGATGGAGTTCAGACGCGCGTCTTGGAGGGAGAGGTTTGTCTCGAACACGCTTGAGATCATGTCTCTCAGTGATTCGGTCCATTCCGAGGCTCGCAGCACGTGGTCGTAGAGATCCTCATACCAGGAATCGAGCTCGCCACCGGAACGTCCGCGATGTCTCATGAGCGCATTGACCACTTCACGCATCGGGAGGACCACGCGGCGCAGCGCAACCAAGTTCTTCCGCAGGCCGTAGACCTTTTCGGCGAACTCGCGGCCAGTCCGTTCCTCAGCGAAGAGGACATCCTCAAGGTCCTCGACGGAATCATCGAGCCGCTGAATGGTCTCGAAGTGGCCGTCCACGATGGTGTCCATGAGGCCATGCACCAATGCCCCCACGCCATCTTTGAGCAGGGTTCGGTTCGCCTCCCATCGCCGGACCACCTCGCTCATGTCGTAGGCCTGCCCCTCCGTGGTGCTGCGCACGGTGACGAGCCCGCGAGGTAGGACGAAACCGCTTACCTTCTGCAGGTCAAGGTCAGGCCGAGCTCCCGACTTGTCCAGCCCCACCCCGTAGACGGTGAACGATAGATGAGAATCGTGGCGCGTGACCTTTGCACGCTCATAGGGCTCCAGGGCATCTTCGACGGCGGTTTCACCAATGCCGAGTTGGTGGGCAGTCGCATTCAATTGCTCCGGAGACGGGTCGAGCAGATCAACCCACACAATCGTGCTCGAATCCAACAGCGCCTCAGTCACCTGTTGAGGCGATACGTGGTCAGCTATACATGTGCCGTCTTTCCAAACTCGGGCATCGGCAAGTTCCAGTACTTCAGTCACCCCAACACGCTACCGTGATTTGAGATTTTCGCCTGCCAATGGCGTCCAGTCCTGGGTACGCGGCACCCACAGCCCGGCGGTTTCTGCAGTGAGCTCGCGGAAGTGCGGGGAGGTCTCTTCGTCGAGGGCGTGCAGGTAGTCGCCGATCATGGTGCGGGGGATCCGCAGGCCCATGGTGAGGTGCGGGGTCCAGCGTGGGCCGCGGCCGTCTGGGTTCGCCGCGCTGATTTTGCGGGCGGCGATCTCAAGCTCATCGGTGGTTTCGAGCAGCCACGCAATGGTTTGTTTACGGCGGGTGCCGAAAATGACAGTTCCGACGCGGGAAAATGTGGCGGGAATCAGCGGCGGCAGGAGCTCGGCGGCCACATCCACCGCCGCCTGGGGCATGGTGGCGGCGAAAGTGATGGTGATGTGGGGAGTCTGATTCTGCTTGGGGAAGCCGCGGGCTTCAAGGCGATCGAAAATGCCTCGGACCTGGGCCTCCTGCTGCGGGGCGAGATGGAGGAGGATGTTATCTGGTGACGTCACTGTCCTCCTCCATTCGGTGTGCTCTCACAGATTAAGAGCGTATTCCGCAGCGTTGCAATCCGAATTGAAAGGTCGGTTCAAATTGGGACCTATAAATCCCTGGCGCTATTCGCAACCGATACCGTCTCCGTCTCGGTCCAAGTGGGGGCCATATCCGGGCGAACCCGCATACACGGGAGCTGCACCTGCCGCCCTTGCCTCTTTACAATTTGCATAGGCAGAAGACGGTCGAACTGATGACGCTCGGGACGGAGACGACTGGCGCAACGGCGCTGGATGATAGTTCAGATCATTTTCTGAATTGTCGTTGTAGTAACCACCCGAGCTCTCTTCTGTTGCGCTGATACTTGAGGTACTTGCGATTTCATCAGCACTAAATAAATTGGACGCCGATTTTTCCGCATTGACCGTGGTAGTCACAGTTGTGGTCATAGTCGCAGTAGTCGTTTCTGTTTTAGTCACTGTCGCACTGTCGGCTGCTTCATACGACTTCTCCGATCTATCATCTTGACATGAACTCAAGGCGAAGGCGAGCGGTACTATCACAAGTAACAGACCGCATCCGAACGACCAGCCAGAAGCTTTATCGGCGCCTTTTTTCCTGTTCACAGCTGTTGTCTGATCCGAGCCTACTTGAGCATTAGATTTACTTGATCCGTGGTGGTTGAACCCTCCCCCACTGAAGTCACCCGGATCCGCTCCACCCATGTATGGACTATTCATTCTTGAGATTCCTATTCGCACACGATTTTTCTATTATTACTTTTACCGAAAAATATATAGTCTGAAATTCATTCAAATAGACTTCTAATACCGCCTTTGCCCTCACTGTGCATACATGCAAGAGTGACGAGCCCAAGTTGGGGTAAATCAAAGCATTGACATCCCGCAACCCACCATGCAATGGAAAACTAATGCGCTTCCCTGATGAGAATGCTCCGATGTATGCGTGAAATTCACGGTGACGCTGGGCACCCCCACTCTTGTTGGTAAAGGCCATACCCACGCAGCAAAGTTTTCCAGCTACCGTGCAAGGGAATCTGTTAAATATTCACAAGCGATACGCCCTCAATGTGATCCAGAGGGCGGGCCACAATGGGCCGGCGCGTCCTAACCAATGACCTAAACGTTGAAGTTTTGGCCTACCGTTACACGAATTAACTCGACATGCGCAGGTTGGCGCATTCCACCCCAGCCCCCTAGTCTCAATGCGGAGTACTTAGCTCCTAGAGCTAACTCTTCAACCGACCCGCAGCCGACTATCTAAAGCTCCCCCCCCCCAGATAGCGCCCCTACACGTTGAACTTGAACTCCACCACGTCTCCATCAGCCATGACGTAGTCCTTGCCCTCCTGGCGCACCTTGCCATTCGCGCGCGCCTCCGCCATCGAGCCAGCGGCATCCAGGTCGTCGAAGCCGACGATCTCAGCCTTGATGAAGCCACGCTCAAAGTCCGTGTGGATCACACCAGCAGCTTGCGGCGCCGTGGAGCCCTGCTTGATTGTCCACGCGCGGGATTCTTTCGGCCCCGCGGTCAGGTACGTCTGCAGGCCGAGTGTCGCGAAACCGGCCTTCGCCAACGTCTGCAGCCCGGGCTCCTCCTGCCCCACGGAAGCCAGCAGCTCGGACGCTTCCTCGTCGTCCAATTCCAGCAATTCCGCCTCGGTCGCCGCATCCAGGAAGACGCAATCCGCTGGCGCCACCAGGTCCCGGAGCTCTTGCTTCTTAGACTCGTCGGTCAGCACAGCCTCATCGGAGTTGAAGACATAGAGGAAAGGCTTGGCCGTCAGGAAATGCAGATCCCGCACCGTAGCCAGGTCGATCTCTCCGTCCTTCGCGGCCCCCGAGAGGGTCCGGCCGTCATTCAGGATCTCCTGCGCCTTCTTCGCACCCTCGACCTGCTCGGCCAGCTCCTTGTTCTTCCGCGCTTCCTTCTCCAGGCGCGGCAGCGCCTTCTCCACCGTCTGCAGGTCCGCCAAGATCAGCTCGGTCTCAATCACCGTGATGTCCGACTTCGGATCCACCCGGCCGTCCACGTGGATCACGTTATCGTCGTCAAACGCACGGACGACCTGGCAGATGGCGTCCGATTCCCGAATGTTGGAAAGGAAGGCGTTACCCATCCCCTCCCCGTCGGCGGCGCCCTTCACAATGCCGGCGATGTCCACGAAGGACACGGTCGCCGGCAGGATGCGCTCAGAGCTGAAAATCTCCGCCAGCCGATTCAGGCGCGGATCGGGCAACTCCACCAGGCCCACGTTCGGCTCGATCGTCGCAAAGGGGTAGTTCGCGGCGAGAACATCGTTGCGGGTCAGAGCGTTAAACAGGGTGGACTTGCCCACGTTTGGCAATCCGACAATTCCGAGAGTAAGAGTCACGCCCGCCATCCTATCGTTTCGCCCCGCGCCCGACTCACTCGCCCGCAGCTCGGGTCCGCCCCGTTCTACGAGACCGAATTATTATTAGACTCGCCCCGAACCCAGTTTCACCAACACCTTAAGAATTTTTAAGGCAAGATCGGAAAAATGAATTCGAAAGACCACTCCTCAGACGAACCGGAGCGCGTCAACGACGATCAGCGCAACGGTCGCGACTTCGCAGATTTCCTGGCCGGCTCTGACCGGCTCGATACGGAAAGAACACTGCCTCTGCCCGACAGCCAAGACAAGAGCGCGGGTAAGCATGCGTCCAACGACTCGAGCTCCATCGTCAATAGCGACGCGTACAAGACGACCTCTGAGCGCGTCGAAATGGAAGAAGCCATGGAGAACGGCTCCGCCCCCTCCATCCCCCAGGGGTTCAACGCCGATGGCGAAGACGACGGGGAAAGCACCGAACATATGGACCCCCGCACCTCCGGCATCGCCAAGAAGGCCGTTCGCGAAAAGAAGGCCAACCCGTGGGATGACAGTCTAGAGAAGCGCCCGGCCGATGGGCTGAACCCCGAGCAACGTGACCGCGCCGAAGTCATTGGCACCTCGGTGCGCTGGTTCGCGGGCTGGTGCCTGCGGTTCCTCATCATCGCCGTGGCCAGTTACGTGCTGGCCCGCGTGTGGGGCAAACTGTGGGCCGGCATCCTCCCGGTTCTGCTCGCGTTGATCATGTGCACGGTCCTGTGGCCCGTCGCTCGTACCCTCCGCAAGTGGCACATCCCGAACGCTCTCGCTGTCGTCTCCACGATCCTGGGCTTTTTCGCTGTCCTCGTGGGCATCTTCGCCTTCATCGGGACCAGCGCGGTCGACCAAGTCCCAGCCCTGGTCAACAAGGGCAACATGGGCCTCGACCGGATCCAAGAGTGGCTCCAAGGTCCGCCGGTTAACCTCAAGGACGGTCAGTTCAATGACGCTCTGAATAAGGGCAATGCCTGGGTGCAGGAGCGCTCCGGGCAGATCGCCTCCCAGGTCGCCAGCGGCGCGTCCGCCACGGCGTCCGCGGTGGTCACCCTCGTCGTCATGATGGTCCTCACCTTCTTCTTCCTGAAGGATGGGGAGAAGTTCCTGCCGATGGTGCGCCGTGTCACGGGTCGCCGCGTGGGCTGGCACCTCACCGAGGTTCTCACCCGCGCATGGAACACCCTGGGTGGTTACATCCGGGCCCAGGCGATGGTTTCCGCTATTGACGCCATCTTCATCGGTGGTGGCTTGTTCCTCCTCAATGTGCCACTGGCCGGCGCTCTGGCAGTGCTGACCTTCGCCGCAGGCTTCATCCCGATGGTCGGCGCCTTCGTGGCCGGCGCACTCTCGGTGCTGATCGCCCTGGTGGCCAACGGCTTCACGACCGCCCTGTTGGTGCTGGGTCTTGTCATCCTGGTCCAGCAACTCGAGGGCAATGTGCTGTCCCCGTGGCTGCAGTCCAAGGCTATGGACCTGCACCCCGTCGTGGTCCTGCTGGCCGTGACCATCGGCGGCACCCTGTTCGGCATCATCGGTGCCTTCCTGGCCGTCCCCGCGGCTGCGGTCATCGCCGTGGTGCTGCGGTACATGGGCGACCTGACGGACTTGGCAACCGGCGAGCGCACGTCGGACGACATCAACTTCGTCACCACCGCCGGGACGCTCACTGGCGCACAATCCCAACGCGCCGCCGAGCGCTGGCAGGAACTCCGCGCTGCCATGGGCGGCGGGCAGTCCGCACATGCTGGGTCCAAGACCGGCGAGCGCATCAATTTCACGAAGTTGTTGAACCCCTTGCGCAAGGACAACAAAGACAATAAGGGCAAGTAGGCAAGTCGCAACTTCGTTGCACCCCCTAAGTGCAAGTAGATTGGTGTTTGTGTTTGAATCCAATCGCTCGCGCAATAGGCAGGTAGCTCAGGCGCCCACGCAGGAATCCGGAAAGCCCGAGGGGTATACCGGCATCCTTCCTGTGTGGGCGCCCCTGCTCGTTATGCTCGCCGTCATCATCACGGGCATCGTGCTCGCGCTGGACAACAAGCAGGTTCCCACGAGCTACTTCGTTCTCTTCGCCATTGCCTCGATAGTCCTGGCAATGCTGGTAGAAGCCCGAGCCCTCTTCCTCACGATCGCGTCGTTGCCCCTCTATTTCTTCATTGGGGCTCTCCTCATTGGCTCCCTCATCGTCCCTGAATCGGCGAGTAATGCCGGGCGGAAGACGAAGATTATTACGGCAATCTACCCCGCCATCGAGAACTACCTGTGGCTCATTATCCCCTTCGTCATCGCCGCCATCATTGGCTGGCTGCGCTGGATGATCTACCGGGAAGCCCTGCAACGACAGCAGGTCCGGGAGTATCACGAACGCCTTCGACGTTCCTCGGCCGATAGCGCCAATCGCGAAGCGACTCGGCGTGCCCATGGCTACGAATTGGCGTCCTCCCCTGCGGGCCGACATGAGCGCGATCCCTATTCTTCCCAATCCACCTATCGGGTCCGCGACCTCCGGGAAGCACAGGAAGAACGGAAAAATCGGGACGAGGAACCTGTGCGTCTGCGACGCGCTCGGCACTATCTCGACGACTAGGTCAACATGCGACTCCCCCACCCCGCGCCCTCTCCCCGGCGCGGGGATTTCCTTTCTCTACCCCCGTGTTGAGAACCCCGGAGTTCTCCTAGCGGGGATTGCGGGCGGGGCGCAGTTCGCGCGGCAGGGAGAACACGAGGTCCTCAGTTGCCGTGGTGACTTCTTCCACATCCTTAAAGCCCTTGTCAGCGAGTAGCTCGAGAACGCCCCGGACCAGGATCTCCGGGACGGACGCACCCGAAGTCACACCGACGTGCTCCACGCCATCTAGCCACTCCGGCTCCACCTGGTTTGCATAATCCACGAGGTAGGCATTCTTGGTCCCGTGTTGCAGAGCAACTTCCACCAGGCGCTTGGAGTTAGAGGAATTCTGAGACCCGACCACAATCATCAGCTCCACCTTCGGCGCGATGGCCTTCACCGCCACCTGACGGTTTTGGGTGGCGTAACAGATGTCATCGGACGGGGGATCCTGAATGTGCGGAAACTTCTCCCGAAGGAGGTTCACGGTCTCCATCGTTTCATCCACGCTGAGGGTCGTTTGAGACAGCCAGATCAGCTTCTGATCTTCGGGGAAGTCCAGCGCATCCACGTCGTCCTTCCCATCGACCAGGTGGACCACATCCGGAGCCTCACCTGCGGTCCCCTCCACCTCTTCGTGTCCGTGGTGACCGATCAGCACGATCTGGTAGCCCTGCTTGGCGAAGCGGGTGACCTCGTGATGCACCTTCGTCACCAGCGGGCAGGTTGCGTCAAAGGTCTTCAGATCCAGCTGAAGTGCCTGATCGCGCACTGCGGGAGATACTCCGTGGGCGGAGAAGACAACGTTCGCCCCGGCCGGGATCTCGTCGGTCTCCTCCACGAAGATCACGCCTTGATCCTCAAAGGTCTTCACCACGTGCTTGTTGTGCACAATCTCCTTGCGCACGTACAGCGGCGCCCCGTGGACGGCCAGAGCCTTTTCCACGGTCTCCACCGCGCGATCCACGCCGGCGCAGTACCCGCGAGGAGCGGCCAGAAAAACCTTCTTCTGGCCAGTGCTATCGGAGTTCTCGTCCTGCGTGTGTGGGGTCAACGGTTCAGTGGAGGTCGTCATGTTCCCCACCTTAATGCACCACTCCCCAGGCTTAAACCCAGCTCTCATCTGCGGCGGCGCCCCAGGAGCTGCAGGTTTTCGAACGTCAGGCGTTGCAGATCCGAACACGTGTTGGGCCTCCCCTTATATTGGAACGCATGGCTACTTCGAACGGGTCCGCGGCGCCGAACTCGGCCGACACACCGTGGGCGGTGTCCCAGGTCAACTCCAAGGTCAAAGAGTGGATCGAGCGCATGGGCTTCATTTGGGTGGAAGGGCAGATCACCCAGGTGAACATGAAGCCCACGTGGAAGCTGTCCTATGTCACCCTGCGGGACGTGGATAAGGAGATGTCCGTCCAGCTCACCACCAGCACCTCCACGCTGCGGAACCTGGCCACGCCGCTAAAGAACGGCGACCGTGTGGTGGTGTACGGCAAGCCCGCATTTTATGCCGGACGTGGCTCTTTTTCCCTGTGGGTCACCCAGTTCCGCCAGGTCGGAATCGGGGAACTCTTGGCGCGGATCGAGATGCTGAAAAAGGCTCTGGGCGCCGAAGGCCTCTTTGACCCCAGGTTGAAAAAGCCCCTCCCATTCCTCCCCCACCGGATCGGTTTGATTACCGGCCGCGGATCCGCCGCCGAACGCGACGTCATGAGCGTGGCCAAGGACCGCTGGGGTGCTGTCCAATTTGAGGTCATCAACACCGCAGTCCAAGGGCCGCAGGCAGTCACCCAAGTCCTCGACGCCCTGGACACACTCGATGCCGATCCCAGCGTGGACGTGATCATCGTGGCTCGCGGGGGTGGGTCCGTGGAGGATCTTCTGCCATTCTCTGAGGAGGCCCTCATCCGCAGGGTCTCACAGGTTCGGACGCCAGTGATTAGCGCGATCGGCCACGAGCCCGACAACCCGCTGTTGGACTTCGTGGCGGACGTGCGAGCGGCGACTCCGACAGATGCGGCGAAGAGGGCCGTACCCGATGTCTCCGCAGAATACGAGCGAATCCGCGAACTACGGGCACGTGCCGCTGGAGCGTTGCGCGGATGGCTGGCGAATGAGCAGCGTCAGTTGTCCACGATCCGGAGCCGACCGGTCATCGCAGACCCCATGTTGCCGGTCACCCAGCAGCGTGACCTCCTAGCCACCACGGTGGAAAGGAAAGATCGTGCCCTGGGAAGCATCGTCCGCGACATGAGGAACCAGATCCACTCGCTGCGGGCTCAGGTCACTGCGCTGGGGCCGTCACAGACATTGGCACGCGGTTATTCAGTCATGCAGGTGATACCACGGGATGGCAATCCGCCGTCCGTCGTCACCTCGGTCGATGGTGTGCAGCCGGGGTCCCAGCTGCGAATCCGCGTGGCGGACGGTTCTGTCACTGCGGCCGCCATGTCCGTGGACCGAGCACCGTGATCTCGCAGAAGCGTGCCATCGCGGGCTGTGCCCTCTGAATCCCCGCGGGGACAGCCACGATCGGCAGCATTTGAACCAATTCCCCACCCTTCGAGGAAGAAAAACCATGAACAATTCCCAGCAAAACAATGCCCAACAGCGATTCCGTCCCGTGGACGAGATGTCGTACGAGCAAGCTCGTGACGAGCTCATCGAGGTGGTTCGTATCCTCGAGCTGGGCCAGATGAGTTTGGACGAATCCCTCAATTACTGGGAGCGAGGCGAGGAACTCTCCGCCTATTGCGAGCAGTACCTCGACGGCGCCTCCAGCAGGATCGAAAAAGCCCTCGCTGCCCGGGAGTCTGGCGGGGACAGCGAGGGAGAATCTGAAGGAGAAGAGGCGCCTGAGCGCGAATCAGCAGAGGGCAACGCAACCACTGAAGGGACTGGTGTGGGGAATCCAGGTGCTCGTGCAAACTAGCCGGTGATCGGCTTTTTGGTGTCGATGGGCTGAGCTTGCGTGACTTTCTCCGCGGCTGTCCTGATCTGATCATCAGGTGCCATCCCCTCCAGGATCAGACGTACGTCGTGCATGTCTGCCACCCAGAGGGTCCTCGCCTCATCCCCCTTGAGAACCTTCCACTCCTGACCACCGACCTTTTCGGTTCCCACTTCTTCTCGCGCCTTGTCATCTGGGTGTTCCGCTTTCTTCAGGGGAGCGGATGTCTGGGTAAGGGAAATATAGTTCTCCCCGTCGATCACCCAACCGACTAACGTCCCGGTCTCTCCCCCGGTCTGGACACGGCGAGCGGAATTCGGAATCCAGTTCTCCGGCATCTTCGGATCTCGCACCGGGTAGTTCACACCCCGAGCTTCCATCTTCAAGAATGTGGCCTCGTCAACCCTCTGCACCGGCCCCTTTGCAGCCGGCTTTCCTGGATTGACCGAGCACAAGCCGGTGAATCCAACCGTCAAGAAGGTAACCACCAGCAGGACCAGAAGTGTCAGAACAATGTCTTTGGTTCCCTGGAAGGCTCTCGGCTTTTCAATACGCACGGTGGCCATTATCGCAGACTCCCATCCAACTAAATAACCCAGCGTGTCCGGGTGACGTGGGACTGGATAAAGGCGTTTTAATGAAGTAGGCCATAATAGTGGCGTCCAAAAATTTCGGTCGCGGGAGCCACGCCACCGCAACCACATTCGACCAAGAATACCGACCAAGCTGGAGTGATTATGACCGTCGACAACCCGCAGGCATCACAGAGCACCCGCCAGGCACCTGACCGTAACCTCGCCATGGAGCTGGTTCGTGTGACCGAGGCCGCAGCGCTCGCTTCCGGTAAATGGGTCGGCCGCGGACAGAAGGAATCTGGCGACGGCGCCGCTGTGGATGCGATGCGTCAGATGATTAACTCCGTGCAGATGAACGGTGTGGTCGTCATCGGTGAGGGCGAGAAGGACGAAGCTCCCATGCTGTTCAACGGCGAAGAGGTCGGAACCGGTGAGGGCCCAGCGGTGGACATTGCCGTGGACCCGGTTGACGGCACGACCTTGATGGCGGAGGGGCGGCCCAACGCGATCTCCGTCATCGCGGCTGCAGAGCGCGGCAGCATGTATGACCCATCCGCTGTGTTCTACATGCAAAAGCTGGCCGTGGGCCCGGAGGCCGCCGGTGTGGTGGACATCGAAGCCCCGGTCAAGCACAACGTGGATGCTGTCGCGAAGGCAAAGGGCTTGAATCCCGGCGACCTGACTGTCGTGGTGCTGGATCGCCCGCGGCATGCCGATTTGATCCGCGACATCCGCGAAGCAGGCGCCAAGGTGCGGCTGATCGGTGACGGCGACGTGGCCGGCGCGGTCGCCGCAGCGCAGGCCAATGAGACGAATGCCGTGGACATGATGATGGGAATCGGCGGCACGCCGGAGGGCGTGATCGCAGCCGCTGCCATGAAGTGCATGGGCGGCGAAATCCAGGGCAAGCTGTGGCCCAAGGACGACGCTGAACGGCAAAAGGCCATCGATGCTGGACACGACCTGGACAAGGTCCTGACCACCAATGACCTGGTGAACTCCAACCACTGCTACTTCGTCGCGACCGGCGTAACCAACGGCGATATGGTTCGCGGCGTCTCCTACCGCGCAAATTCGGCTATCACTCGTTCCCTGGTTATGCGCTCCAAGTCCGGAACCACCCGCTTCATCGAGTCCGTCCACCAGCTGCAGAAACTGCAGGAGTACTCCGTGCTGGATTACACCTCGAACTAAGCGGCCGGCAGCAACGCGGCGCGCACCACCAGCTGTCACCCAGCTGGGGTGCTATTAGACTCGTCACCAGAAAAACAACTGATGTGGGAAAGCACTGTTTTCCCCCAATAATTTCCTCTCTGACAGAAAGTGGAAGCGCATGAGCGATCAAGAATTCCGCATTGAACACGACACGATGGGCGAAGTGAAGGTGCCCAAGGACGCCCTGTGGCGCGCACAGACCCAGCGTGCCGTGGAGAACTTCCCAATCTCCGGGCGGCCACTAGAGTCCGCCCAGATCCGTGCCATGGGCCTGCTGAAGGCCGCCTGCGCCACCGTGAACATCGATCGTGGCCTGCTGGACGATGCCAAGGGCAAGGCCATCATCGAAGCAGCGACCGAAATCGCTGAAGGCAAGCACGACGACCAATTCCCCATCGATGTGTTCCAGACGGGTTCCGGCACGTCTTCGAACATGAACACCAATGAGGTCATCGCCTCCCTGGCCAAGGCCAAGGGGGTTGAGGTGCACCCCAACGATGACGTGAACATGGGACAGTCCTCCAACGACACCTTCCCCACTGCAACGCATGTGGCCACCACCGAAGCGGCTGTGAAGGACTTGATCCCCGCGCTGCAGAAGCTGCAGAAGAGCCTGGCAGCGAAGTCCTCCGAGTGGGAGAACGTGGTCAAGTCCGGCCGCACTCACCTGATGGACGCCGTCCCAGTCACCTTGGGTCAGGAGTTCTCCGGTTACGCTCGCCAGATCGCGGCAGGCATTGAGCGCGTGCAGGGCACGCTGACACGCGTCGGCGAGCTGCCTATCGGCGGCACCGCCACCGGCACCGGCTTGAACACCCCCGCCGATTTCGGCGCAAAGGTCACCGACGAGCTGAAGAAGCTCACGGGCTTGGATGAGCTTTCTGAGGCGCAGAACCACTTCGAGGCTCAGGCCAACCGCGATGGTCTGGTGGAAATGTCCGGCGCGCTGCGCGGCATCGCGGTCTCCTTCTACAAGATCGCCAATGACATCCGTCTGATGGGTTCCGGTCCACTGACCGGTTTGGGAGAACTGCACCTGCCCGATCTGCAGCCGGGCTCCTCCATCATGCCGGGCAAGGTGAACCCGGTCCTGTGCGAGACCGCCACGCAGGTCTCCGCCCAGGTCATCGGCAATGATGCCGCCATCGCCTTCGGGGGCACGCAAGGCCAATTCGAACTCAACGTGTTCATCCCGATGATGGCTCGCAACGTGCTGGAATCCATCAAGCTGCTGGCAAACACCGCTACCGTCTTCGCGGAGCGCTTGGTCGATGGTTTGGAGGCCAACGCTGAGCACATGAAGCTGCAGGCCGAATCCTCTCCATCCATCGTCACCCCCCTGAATTCGGCCATCGGCTACGAAAACGCTGCGAAGGTCGCCAAGACCGCGCTCAAGGAAGGCAAGACGATTCGCCAGACCGTGCTGGACATGGGCTTCGTCCCGGACAAGCTGTCTGAGGAAGAGCTGGATAAGCGCCTCGACGTGCTTGCCATGTGCAACACGGACCGCGACAACCGCTAACGCAAGCGCCGCTCCCCCCTGGCGCGCTTCACCTGCTCGCGCGATGCCCTTTGCTTGTCACCCACCTGGTAGGTGTGGGCGTCATCCTCCCAGTTCCCCTCGCCGCGCGAGGGGGACTGGTTTTTTATGGACGCCCAGGTGGCGTGAATGAAGTTCACGTGAACATGAGTTGTCAACACCCCTAATTTTCATTTCCCAACGTTGCCGTGGAGGAAAAGCACAACCATGATGGTGGTGTGACAGAACTGATCATCCTCCTCATTGTCATTGCCACAGCTCTCGCATTTGACTTTACGAACGGCTTCCATGACACGGGTAACGCCATGGCGACATCCATCGCCACCGGTGCCCTGTCCCCCAAGGTCGCTGTGACCCTCTCCGCGGTCCTCAATCTGGTCGGCGCTTTCCTCTCTGTCGAGGTCGCCAAAACCGTGGGTAAGGGAATCGTTAACCTCGACAAATTCAATCTTGCCGATGATGGTGACGCCCACAAGCTCCTGCTCGTGGTTTTCGCCGGGCTCATCGGCGGTATCGTTTGGAACCTCCTCACGTGGCTGCTGGGCATCCCGTCCAGTTCTTCCCACGCCCTGTTCGGCGGGCTCATCGGTGCTGCGCTTGCTTCCCTGGGCATGGGTGGCGTTGCGTGGCCGAATATCTTGCAAAAGATCATTATTCCCGCGGTGGCAGCCCCCTTCGTGGCCGGCATCGTTTCTGCCATTGGAACGTGGCTCGTGTACAAGCTCACGGCTCGCGTCGAGGAACACAATAAGAACAACCACTTCCGTTGGGGCCAGATCGCCACAGCTTCCCTGGTTTCGCTCGCCCACGGCACGGGTGACGCTCAGAAAACCATGGGCGTCATCTTCCTAGCACTGGTTGCCTACGGCGAGATCACCCCAGATACTCACATGCCATTTTGGATCGTCTTCGCATGTGCGGCTGCCATTGCTCTGGGTACGTACACCGGCGGTTGGCGCGTGATCCGCACCCTCGGCAAGGGACTGGTGGAGATCGACTCCCCACAGGGCATGGCAGCAGAGGCCTCCTCCGCGGCCATCATCTTGACGTCTTCTCACGCCGGCATGGCCCTGTCCACCACCCACGTGGCCACCGGCTCGATCCTCGGTACCGGCCTCGGCCGGAAGGGCGCGGAGGTGCGCTGGGGCGTGGCTGGCCGCATGGCCACTGCCTGGGTAATCACTCTCCCCTGTGCTGCCGTTGTCGGCGCGCTAACCTGGTTCGTCGCACACTTTGCCGGTCAGCTCACGACCGAGTTCGTGGGTGTCCTCATCGCCTTCGCTATCCTTGTCATCCTCGCCGGAATGATCTTCCGCGAATCCCGGAAGGCTCCGGTTGACCACAGCAACGTCAATGCGGACTGGGATCACGAGAGCAACTCCGTTGTTCCAGCTGAAGATAGTCCCGCACAATCTCACCCGAAGGGGGCTACGGTCTAAATGGACATTTTGTCGAATCTCTTCACGGTCCTGCTCGTAGCCATCATCCTGGGCGCTGGATTGCCCATGTTGTTCGCTATCGGAGTTCGTCTCGAAGCCACCGGCAATGCGGACGGGAAAGGCACCACCAGTTCTGGCGCCAAGTTCCTGGCTTATATTTTCTATGCTCTGTGCCTGGCAGCCATCATTGCTGGTCTGCTGTGGATCACCAACGACACGATTGCTCACTACACCGGCCTGGATATTTACGGAACTGCCTCCAAGAAGTAGTTGCCGTTTCTCGGCCATCACGAATCGAAACCTCATAGGAGTCGAACCTCATGTCAGATCAGAACTCGTCCCAGGATTCAGTGACCCCGGAAACCCAAAACCCTGAGGCCACCGCGACTCCCGACCACGGTGGCGTCCACAATGTCCAGTCCCACTCCCCTCAGCCGTCGGCAGATGCGGTGGACCCTCAGACCGAGCACCGCAACTGGCTGCAGCGGGTGATCGACTGGTTGCGGATCGGGTACCCAGCGGGCGTCCCCCCGCAGGACACTCCCGCCGTGCTCTTCGTTCTGCGCCGTGAGTTGACGGAGGCGGACATCGCCTCGGTCATGTCCCAGATTGTTGCGGACCGCAAGGTTCAGGCGCGCCAGGAGGATGAGGACGCCAGCACGGCTATCACCGACGATGAAATCGAGCAGTACATCCGTCAAATGATGGATCAGAGCCCCACGCAGGAAGACGTGGAGCGCGTTCAGAACCACCTGTCGGATGCCGGGTTCCCACTGGAGAATTTCCCGGCGAAGGACAATCCGGAGCCAAAGTCCCAGCTTCCGGAGGAATAACCTTCCTGGCCCAGAACAATTGCCCCTACTCCTCATCGAGGAGTGGGGGCTTTGGCATGGAGGTGTAGAGTTGTTGATGGCCCTTCACGGGAAGAGGAAACTTGCTCGAATCGGTCATGATTGGCGGGGTAAAAAGTCAGGGTCGCCCGATAGTAGTGGCGGGGGTCACATCATCGCAAAGTATGTGACGTATCAATCATATTTTTACATTGCGGGCAAACTTGCACTCAGTATAAGCTGTATCTGTGAGTGATCAGAGTATTGAGCCCGGTGAGACTGGAACACCCTGTGTGTCCAACCACCAAGACATGGGACTTCGAGAGCGCAAGCGCCAGGAAACTCGGCTAAGCATCGAGAATCATGCCACGCGATTGTTCGTGGAGCATTCGGTGGAGAGCGTGACTCTCGAGGAAATTTGCCACGCGGCCGGGGTGAGTCGTCGAACCTTCTTCAACTACTTCCCCTCTAAGGATCACGTAGCTGCTGGGATCAGCAACTCCTCACTGACCGCGGAAGACATCGAGGTGGTTCACAACCTTGCCCCTTCCGAGGACGACGACAGGAGTTTTTTGAGCCAGCTGCTCGATCTCGTGGCACGTCGGAGGATCAAGAAGCTCGAAGAGCTCGATCTGAGTTCGTATGACCCGGAGCTGAGCGCGCAAATCGAACAGCGGCGGCAACTCATCCTGCAGAACAACCCCGCTGTCGCCGTCTCACGCCTGAAGGCTTTTGAGAACGTCCGTTCCAAGCTCCTTGAGGCGGTGGCCACAAATCTGGAGACCTTCGAAGAGAATCGATTCTCCGATGATCCCGTGGAAGACCAGGCTCAATTAATCGTCACTGCAATTGTCACCACGTTGTGGGCAAACGCGATGACCTCGAAGTGCGACCCCACCAGGGTCACGGTCGAGGACATTCACCACACCAGCGAATCCCTGAGCAAGGTTTTTGCCCTGCTGAACAGCCGTAAGAGCGAACCCTAAAGCAAACTGCCAAAGGATAAGTCACGTCAACGGATCTCACTGTTAATTATTGATCGAAAGGAATTCTATGTCGTCAGAGAAAGGAACCGGGTCGGCCGACACGGGGTCGTGGCGCAAGGTCGATACCGAAGCATCGGAATCGGGGACCTACCACGCCCATGTCGAACCAACCCCGTCCGTCGAGGACATCCAGAGCGCAGCCGTACGTGCGGATAAGCCTGAGGGGTCCGAGCCCCATAATTCTGTGCCTCTCGTCTTTGCGTGCCTGATGCTGGGCATGCTGCTGTCCTCCCTGGGCCAAATGATCTTTTCTACGGCCCTGCCCACCCTGGTGGGCGACCTCGGCGGCGTGGAAAACATGAGTTGGGTCATCACCATTTTCCTCATGGCGATGACCATCGGCATGCCGATTTACGGAAAGATGGGCGACCAGGTTGGCCGTAAGCCGCTATACCTGTTTGCGGTCTCGGTCTTCATTATCGGGTCCATCATCGGCGCCCTGGCGCAGAACATGACCACCATGATTGTCGCCCGCGGCATTCAGGGAGTCGGTGGCGGCGGCCTGATGGTGCTTTCCCAGGCCATCATCGCCGACGTGGTCCCGGCTCGCCAGCGTGGCAAGTATATGGGCCTCATGGGAGCCGTATTCGGTTTGAGCTCTGTTCTCGGTCCCTTGCTCGGCGGATTCTTCACCGATGGCCCCGGTTGGCGTTGGGCACTGTGGTTCAACGTTCCCATCGGCATCATCGTATTGATCATGACCAGTGTTTTCCTGAAGCTGCCCAAGCGCGGCTCCGGCGCCAAGGCCGATATCGGCGGCACAATCACCATGGCTGTGGCCACCGCTGCCATCATCCTCACCGCTACTTGGGGTGGGCGAAAGTACGACTGGACCAGCCCGACGATCCTGATCTTGATTGCAGCCGCCGTCGTTTCCGCAGTGCTGTTTGTCTTCATCGAGAACCGCGCCGAGTCGCCCTTGATCCCAATGCACCTGTTCAAGGTCCGCAACTTCGTCCTGACCACTGCCGCGGGCTTGATTGTGGGCATGACGATGTTCGGCTCCCTGGGGTACCTGCCGACCTACATCCAGATGACGCACGGCATGTCCCCCACCAGGGCCGGACTCATGATGATCCCCATGATGGCGGGCATGATCGTGACGTCCACCGTCTCCGGTCAATATGTGACCAAGACCGGCAATTACAAGTGGTTCCCCGTTGTCGGACTGCTGGTCACCGCTGCGGCAATGTTCTTCATCGGTCAGCTGAATTCCACCGACTCGCTGACTCACCTTGGTCTACTTCTCGCACTGTTCGGAGTGGGCTTGGGCATGGTCATGCAGATCCTGGTGCTGATTGTGCAGAACGCCTTCCCCATCACGATGGTCGGCACCGCCACCGCGTCCAACAACTTCTTCCGCCAGATCGGCGGATCCTTGGGTGCCGCTGTGGTCGGATCCATCTTCACCGGCCGCCTCACCGACTTCATCGGTGAGCGCCTTCCAGCTGCCCTGAAGTCCATGGGCCCGGCCGGCCAAAAATACGCACAGGCCTTCGCCGGTGGCGGCGGAGAAGGTCACCTGACCCCAGATGCAGTAAAGCACCTGCCCGATGCGCTCAGGCAGGTGATCGTGGGAAGTTACAATGACGCGCTCGTGCCCGTCCTCGGCTGGATGGCTCCAGCTGCTGTCGTGGCCGCGCTTATCCTTGCTTTCGTGCGCTCGGAGCGTCTGAAGGAAAGCGTCGAATAAAATCGTCCCACGCTGGGCCCCCGCGGAGGATGAGCTCGAGGATCACCGTATCCCTCCAGCTCCCTTCGTGGGGGCCATAGTTCATTCTGGACATGCAGTGAAACGTCCCGACGGTGTTAAATCCGCGCGCTTCGTGCAGCCTCAGCGAGGCACTATTTTCTGGGAAGATGGAGCTGTGGATGGACCAGCAACCAGCTTTCGTCGCTGCGTCGATTAGGTGGTCCAGCAACATGCCGGCCACTCCCTTGCCCGCGGCGTCGGGCGCGACATAGATCGAATCTTCGATCACCCCGTGGAACACTTCCCGATGGCTGGTGGTCGAAGCGCTGATCCATCCCAGGATCTCGCCATTGTCCGCTTCCGCCACGAAGGTCAGCTCCAGCAGCTTGTTCGCCGCGAAGCTCTCCCAACTCGGAGCTTCTGCTTCGAAGGTCGCATTGCCACTGTCCATCCCCGCTTGCAGGATCGCCTGCACAGCCGAGTAGTCCGATTCCTTCATGTGCCGGACAAGTATTGCTGGCCTCATAGTGTTCGGTTTCCGTTCTGTGCGCGTCACCGCGCTCTTCTCAGCGGAAGTCATGGAAGAAGTGTGCCCTACGAGCGCCCCACCGCGCCACCTGCCCGTGGGCGAGTCCCCAGCGTTTGTGGGCGATGTCACCGTAGGCAGGGGGTTGTTACCCAGGTAAGGACGCCACGACCAGGCATTTTCCCCAACCCAGCTCCGCTAGCCCTTTTCCAAGAGGTTGGTCACCAACTCCGCGATCTCGGAACGCTCGGAACGTTTCAGTGTGATGTGCGCGAACAATGGGTGCCCCTTGAGCTTTTCGATGACTGCCTGGATTCCATCGTGGCGCCCCACGCGGAGATTATCCCGCTGAGCCACATCGTGAGTCAGTACTACCCGAGAATTTCGCCCCAGCCGAGAGAGGACGGTCAGCAGCACGTTGCGTTCCAGTGACTGCGCTTCGTCCACGATGACAAAACTGTCGTTCAGGCTGCGACCGCGAATGTGGGTCAGCGGAAGAACTTCCAGCAATCCTCGATCGTCCACCTCATCGAGCACGTTATCGCTCACCACGCCCTCAAGCGTGTCGTAGACAGCTTGCGCCCAGGGGTTCATCTTTTCCGATTCATTGCCCGGGAGGTAGCCCAGATCTTGACCGCCAACGGCGTAAAGAGGCCGGAAAACCACGATGCGTTTGTGCTGGTTCTTTTCCAGCACGGCGTCCAGCCCCGCGCAGAGGGCAAGGGCTGATTTGCCGGTGCCGGCGGACCCGCCCAGGGAGACAATCCCGACTTCGTGGTCCAACAGGAGGTCGAGGGCGACGCGCTGCTGTGCAGACCGGCCACGGATTCCGAAGGCCTTGAGATCAGTACGGACCTGGCGGACGAAGCCGTCGCCGGCCACGCGGGCGAGTACCGCCTGGCTGCCAGCGGTGAGCTGCAGGCCACAGTGAATGGGCAGGTCGTCTATCTCCTCGCCGTCAACGGTCTGCATACCAGAGATATCGGCCTCGCCATCCTCGTACAGGGTGTCGATGATGTGCGAGGGGACCTCCGCGCGAGCCATGCCGTTATATCCGGTCAGGACAACATCTTGGGCGTGGTATTCGTCGGCATCCAGGCCTACAGCGCCGGCCTTGACGCGCAGAGGCACGTCCTTGGTGACCAGCGTGACCGCATTGCCCTCGTCTCGCAGGTTCAAGGCACAGGCCAGAATGCGGTGGTCGTTCTCCGTTCCTCGAAGACCAGAAGGGAGGACGGACTGATCGGAGTGGTTAAGCTCCACCTGGACGGTGCCCCCGTCCTCGTTGATGACGCACGGCTCATCGAGGCGGCCGTTGTCGAGCCTCACATCCTCCAACATCCGCAGAGCTTGGCGGGCAAACCAACCCAGCTCCGGGTGATGGCGCTTGCCCTCCAATTCACTGACGACAACCACCGGCAGGATGATCCGATGCTCGGCAAATTTCTGCAGTGCCCACGGGTCAGAGAGCAGAACGGAGGTGTCCAGGACATACGTCCTCACGCCGATGGTGGAGTCGGTGGAGGACTCGACGGCGGGAGTGTAATCCCCCTCGCCGAAGTGCTGGTCAACAGCAGCCAGTGCGTTGCGTTCGAAATTGTCAGTGGAGGCAGTGGTGATGCGAGTGGTGGACGTCATTGGAGTTTGGGCTCCTCGGGCGTGGTCGGGGTCGGCGACCGGAAACCCCAGGTGGGGATTCCTTTTCGGCGTTTATCAATCGTCGACCGTGTACTTCCGACGCTAAGCCCGGACGGTGGAAATTACATTGTTGTCAGATGAACGTTTGGTTAATGCAGAAAAACCCCGGGTGAGGCAGCGTCTCAGCCACCCCACCCGGGGTTATCGAGTTTAGGTTGAGGGTCTAACCCACTGACCCTATTGCTGGCCGTCCAGAATATTGGCAGCCCACTCGCCCGCGTCGTTCTTCTTCCACTCAATGGTGCCGTTTTCGAAAGGCTGGGTCCAGCCCTGCTGAGCGTCGCCTTCTTCCTTGGCCTTCGGCAGACCGACCTTGTTATCCAGGCCGCCATCCTTCTTCCAGGTTTCGGCGATCTTGCCGATCACTGGGACCGCCGCACCGGAATCCTTAGCCTTAACGATCATGGCATCGGCAAAGTTGTAGATGGTGCCCTTGTCACCTTCTTCGGTGCTCTCGAAAGCCCCCATCTCCCCGGACTCGCCACCGTTTTGATCCCACGTGTCGTGGACGTCCTTCGGCATCTGGACAGGATTGCCTTCCTTATCCTTCACCTCGACCATGTCGCCCTGAGCGCCCGCAGCGCCGCTCTCGGATGCGCCTTCGGACTTCTCCTTGTTATCGTGCTCATCCTTCTTGGATTCTGCTGCGGAGGTCGCCGAATCCTTGGCGTCGCCCGCCGCGGATGTAGCGGAGCCGGCTGCGTCCCCGGCCTTACCGGTGGCGTCCTTGGCGCCGTTTTCCGCGTCGGAGCACGCCGCGACACCCAGGGTCAGGGAAGCGGCTGCGAAGGTAGCCAAAGCTGCGCGGCCCGAACGACGAGTCATAGAGATCTTCATGTTGAGTTCCTTTTCTGAGACACAGCGCAGGGCAATCACGAAAGCACTGACGCTACGTCTCGAGCTTTATGCGTAGTTCTTCCACATAGCAGGACGAAAGAGTCCTAAGAGAAACCTTAGATTCCTTAACGTCACATCCCTGCTTACCAGAATTTTTGCGCTTATCGGCGACTCTGCCGCGAACTTCCGGCTTTCCTACCCCTGCAAATACCGACGAAATCTTGGACAATGTCGTCGTCTCGAGAAATCCTCCACACCAGCGCAATGCGGGTTTCACCTATGGTTGACGTGTCTCCTATTAGTTCGCGATGAACCACCCCCGATTGGTTAATATTTCGCAGCAGCGGCCGGGGTGCAAGGACGATACCCACGTTGGCTGCCACGACCTCCAGGCCCTCACGTAGTGAGGCGATATTGTCCAGACCGTCCTCGGGTGTGCAGTACATGACCGTTTCGTCCCCCAACTCCGCCAGATCGATGGCGTCCATAACTTTGATGGGGTGCTCCTTGGGCGCGGCGACTCCCTTTGTCTCCGTGTACAGGCGCACCTCGTGGTGCGTGTTCTTATCGACGCCATCCCTCCCCATTCGAACAATGGCGACATCCGCCTTCCCCGAATCGATCCACCGCAATGGGTCATCGGCCTGCGCTCCGGCGGCACGCCACCCCTTGATTCGATCGTCAAACCTCCCGAACCACTTGTCGGGATTCACACCAGGGCTGAACACAACACGCAAATACTTCGGAGGCATGAGTGTATTTTACGGCGCGTAAACTGTCTGGTTGTGAGTACAAACAGCGAGTTAGAAAACGCGAACCCGCAAAGCCCCGGCACAACATCCGGTCGCGAAAGTGGCGGGCCTCCCATGAAGCCCATGACGGCAGCGAAGAAGCTGGGCATTTACCTCCCTGCGACCCCTCAGGAGTTCCAGGACACCCCGCTTTCCCACGAGGCGTTTGTGGAGCTACAAAAGAACCCACCGGAATGGCTGCAAACCCTGCGCCGGGAGGGACCGCACCCACGCGCCGAAGTCGCACGAAAGTTGGGCATCACCATCACCGCGCTCAAGAAGTCCGAACTGAGCGAGGACCTCACCACTGCCCAGATTAAGGAGTTGTTGGAAAACCAGCCTGAATGGCTGCGGGAAGCGCGACGACAGTTGGCGGCCGAGCGCGAAAACCAGCAGAAGCACTAGCGGCACAAAAGTCCCCGGTAGCGTGCGCTACCGGGGACCTTCTGTT
The DNA here is from genome assembly GCA_001054945.1 of Corynebacterium falsenii. Lineage (GTDB taxonomy): Bacteria > Actinomycetota > Actinomycetes > Mycobacteriales > Mycobacteriaceae > Corynebacterium > Corynebacterium falsenii_A. The sequence goes on from JVKJ01000005.1 coordinate 585,674, forward strand.
TCCAGGTGACGAGCCTGGGACTGGGCACTGCGAGGCGAGTGACGAAGTCGCCCCGCAGGACACCCACATGCACCTCCGGGGCCTGGGAGAAGAGAGAACCAGATCCCCGAGAAACTCAGGAGGACAGAGTTTCAACGGTGCGTTGATCCACAACTGCAATGCATCTCAGGTGACTAGCCTGTGACACATTTGTCAGGTTAGCCAACCCTCACTAATGGTGTCAACCATTAGGAAACATATTTGTTTCTTATTTCCATCAAACGCTCTTTGCAGCATGCTTTTCCAGCATGCGCCCGTTGTCCATCAGGAGCACATTGTGGCGTCCACCCCTTACTAACTCCCCGACCACCGCAACCTCTATTCACCCCCTCTTCACAGAGCCTTCAACACAGCGACCAATGAAGAAAAAGTGAGTATTGCCACCTGTGGAGATTGCTCATTGTAATATCGATATAAGCACTCGTAGAGGCGTGCATCACATCTAACCCACGTGTGCGATCTACGACTCCCAATTGCGATTAGAGAGGGCACCATGAAGAACTACCTGCCTCGGACAATCTTCGAAGAAGAACACACCATGTTCCGCGATGCTTGTCGCTCCTTTGTTGAATCCGAAATCCGACCCAACGTAGATCGCTGGCACGAGCAGGGATACTGCGACCGCGAGATGTTCAAGAAGGCAGGCGACATGGGCCTGCTGGGCATGATGGCGCCTGAAGAGTTTGGTGGCGGCGGCATGGCCAACGACTACCGTTTCAATGCGGTGCTGTCCGAGGAACTGGCCAATGCGGACTGCGGCTCTGTCATCGTCGGCATCCAGACCATTAATGACCTGGTCATCCCCTACCTCGATCGCTTTGGCAACGAGGAGCAGAAGGAGCGTTTCCTCAAGCCACTGTGCGCTGGCGACAAGATCGCCGCACTGGCCATGACCGAGCCGGGGGCGGGCGCCGACCTTGCTGGCATCCGCTCTTTCGCGAAGAAGGACGAGAACGGCGACTACGTTCTCAACGGTTCCAAGACCTTTATCTCCAATGGCGTGCAGGCAGACTTCACGCTGGTCGTCGCCGTGACCAACCCGGAGGCTGGCCGCGCTGGCGTGTCCATGCTGATCGTTGAGGACGGCATGGAGGGGTACACCAAGACGGGGCCGCTGAAGAAGGTTGGTCTGAAGGCGCAGGACACGGCAGAGCTGTCCTTCCAGGACGTGAAGATCCCCGCCGCCAACCTGCTGGGCGAAGACGGTGCCGCCTTCGGCTACCTGCGCACCAACCTTGCGCAGGAGCGTCTCTCCATCGCCGTCGGTTCCATCGCCACCACCCGCCGCGCCTTCGACTTGGTCTACAAGCACTCCCAAGACCGAAAGACTTTCGGCAACCGCCTGGTGGATCACCAGGCATACCGCTGGGAGCTGGCGAAGATGGCCACGTCCATCCAGGCAGCCCAGTCCTTCGTGGATGCCGCCATGATGGAAAAGGTCGAGGGGAACCTCGACGAGGTCACCGGCGCTATGGCGAAGTACCACACCACCGAGCTTCAGATCGAGGTTGTTAATAAGGCCCTGCAGCTGCACGGCGGTTACGGTTTCATGATGGAATACCCGATTGCCACCCACTACCTGGATTCTCGTGTGCAGCCGATCTACGGCGGTCCGAACGAGATCATGATCGAGATCATCTCCCGCAAGTTGGCCAAGGGGCAGTAAAACCCGCGCTAAGGCCGCACGCGAATGGCGCCTGCACCGGGACCTTCCGGTGCGGGCGCCTTGCCGTTGTGCGGCTTGGCTCCTAAGGGATATGGCCTGGGTCAATTGGGGTTGGGGCCTGACTACTGAGGGCCAGGCTCCACTATGAGCGAGCTCCCCCTCCACCACGAGCGCGCTCTCAGCACACTCTCCCCCAGAAGAATCACCCCAGAAGAACTCAGTCTGGCCGGTATGGGCTCAGTGGCCGGATTCTAGGAGTGCCGGGGGCAAAGATCGATTCGCAGCTCTAAGGCTGGAAGTCAAAGACCTTCGCGCCTGCGCGGGCCATGCCGTCCAACGCTGCGGTCCCAGTCTCCTCAGTAACTGGTGAGCACAGATCGGCCAACACCTCGACCTCAAACCCCGCCTCGAGGGCATCCATGACCGTTTCCTTCACGCAGTAGTCCGTGGCGATTCCCATCACCACGACCTTGCTGATCTCCTCGGCGTGTAACCAGGCCGCCAGGCTCTCACCATTGCGGTGGCCCCGGCCATTGGTTTTGCCCTCTTGGTCAGCTTCGGCCTGGCCGGCCAGCCTTCCTTCAAACCCAGAGTAGGCAGCCGAATATTCGCCTTTGTGGAACCACACGGGAATGAGGGTTTCTTCCAGAGCTTCATGGATATCAGCTCCGGGAGTTCCCGCCACGCAGTGCACAGGCCATGTGTGCTGAAAATCGGGCTCCTCGCCCTCCGGAGCAAAGTGGTCCCCAGGCTGAATGTGCCAGTCCTTGGTACCCACAACGTGCATGGGTGCCGCTTCCCTCAGGAAGGTGTTAATTCCCCGGGCTACGACCTCTCCCCTGGCCGTAGCCAGGGATCCGTTGACAAAGTCATTCTGGACATCGACGACAACGAAGGCGGTCCCGGGGTGATTCATTAAGCCAACTTCCATTCCTCAAGCCCCTCGTACAAGGGGAAATCCTTCGCGAGCTTGGACACACGCGCGCGGAGTGCATCAACATCGGCGTTCTTTCCTCCGGCCAATGCCGTGCCGATGATATCCGCGACCTCCGTGAAAGCTTCTGCGTCCAGTCCGCGGGAGGCAAGCGCAGAGGTACCGATACGCAGGCCAGAAGTCACCATTGGCGGGCGCGGGTCAAACGGCACGGCATTGCGGTTCACGGTAATCCCGACCTGGTGCAGCAAATCCTCCGCTTGCTGGCCATCCATGTCCGAATTCCGAAGATCTGCCAGCACCAGGTGCACGTCGGTGCCTCCGGAGATGACATCCACTCCGGCCTTCTTCGTGTCGTCGGACATCAGACGGTCCGCCAAGATCTTCGCCCCTTCCAAGGTGCGAGCCTGGCGGTCGCGGAACTCGTCGGTCTGCGCCACCTTCATGGCTACGGCCTTAGCAGCAACGGCGTGCATCAACGGGCCACCCTGCTGACCAGGGAACACCGCGGAGTTCAACTTCTTGGCCCACTCCTGCTTCGCGAGGATCATGCCAGAGCGCGGTCCACCCAGCGTCTTGTGCACCGTGGTCGACACCACATCGGCGTGCGGTACCGGAGACGGGTGCAGGTCGGCGGCCACCAGGCCGGCAAAGTGCGCCATGTCGACCCACAGCTTCGCACCAACCTCATCGGCAATGGAACGGAACGCTGCGAAATCCTGGTGTCGTGGGTACGCAGACCACCCAGCAATCAGTACCGCAGGCTTTTCCTTCAGCGCCTGTTCACGGATCTTGTCCATGTCCAGGCGCATCGTGTCCGGGTCCACCTCGTAGGCAGCCACCTCGTACAGCTTGCCGGAGAAGTTCAGGTGCATGCCGTGTGTCAGGTGACCGCCGTGCGCCAAAGACAGCCCCATGATCTTGTCCTTGGGGTTGGCCAGTGCCATCAGCACCGCAGCATTCGCCTGAGCACCAGCGTGCGGTTGCACGTTGGCGAATTCCGCACCGAATACCTCCTTGGCACGGTTGCGCGCCAGGTCCTCGACCACATCGACATGTTCGCAACCACCGTAGTAGCGGCGACCGGGGTAGCCCTCCGCGTACTTATTCGTGAGAACCGAACCCTGCGCCTGCAACACGGCCCGGGGGACGAAATTCTCGGAGGCGATCATCTCCAAGGTGTCACGCTGCCGCCCAAGTTCACCTGCAATGGCCTCTGCGACCTCTGGATCTAGGTCAACTAACGCGGTGTTGTGCTGGGTGGACTTGGTCATGAGCTGCAGGTCCTCTCTGTCGACTACGGTGGAATGCTTTTCATTCTTAACCATCAGTCATCCTAACCCGCCCAGTGCACGCTCGTTCCCTAAGTGCTCGCCTTGACGGTTTTCACCCCTATTCTTCGATGACCCGTGCAACGTGAGGATTTTCAATTATCCAAATTGGCCAGGCACAATTGGCACAATGGTCACCATGAATGGACCGTTGGCTGAGCGATTGACCCCCAGCCCCTACATCGAGCTGGACAAGTCTCAGTGGCGGAAACTGCGCAAGTCGATGCCCCAGGTGCTCACCGCCGACGAGCTGGAAAAAATCCGAGGCATCGGCGAGGAAATCGATCTCGAAGAGGTCAGCGAGGTCTATCTCCCGCTGTCCCGACTAATCAGTCTCCGCGTCGAGGCACACCGTCGCCTCAACCAAGTCACGGAGACATTTTTGGACGAACCGCTGCCGCCCATTCCCTATGTCATCGGCGTGTGCGGTTCGGTCGCGGTGGGAAAATCGACAACGGCCCGTGTACTGCAAATGCTCTTGCAGCGCTGGGAATCCAGCCCATCCGTAGATCTCGTCACGACGGACGGCTTCCTCTACCCAGCCAGAGTTCTGGAAGAACGCCGCCTCATGCACCGCAAGGGTTTCCCCGAGTCCTATGACCAGGCGGCCCTCCTCCATTTCATGACCCAGGTGAAGTCCGGCACGCGCAATGTTAAAGCTCCCGTGTATTCACACGAGGCCTACGACAGGATTCCCGGCGAGGAAATCGTGGTTGACCAGCCGGACATCCTCATTGTGGAGGGGTTAAATGTGCTGCAGACCGGCCCCACCCTCATGATCAGCGACCTCTTCGATTTCTCCGTCTACGTGGACGCCAAGCGCGAGAACATCGAGGACTGGTATATCGATCGCTTCCTGAGTTTGAAGAACACCGCATTCCAGGATCCAGACGCCCACTTCCACCACTTTGCTGACCTATCGGACGAGGAAGCCACCGCGGTCGCGCGGGAAATCTGGCAAACGGTTAACCTCCCCAACCTGATGGAGAACATCCTCCCCACGCGTGTGCGCGCCTCACTGGTGCTTCACAAAGGTTCGAATCACTTGGTGGAATCCGTTCGCATGCGGAAAATCTAGAGCCCGAATCGCCGGTGCCGCTGCGAAAAATCGCGCAGGGCACGCAGGAAGTCCGTTTTGCGGAATGCCGGCCAATACGTGTCCGTGAACCAGATCTCTGAATACGCGGACTGCCACAATAAAAACCCGGAGAGGCGCTGCTCGCCAGAAGTGCGAATCACCAGGTCGGGATCCGGCTGGCCCTTGGTGTACAAGTAGTTACCCAACGCTTCGGCAGTGATGGATTCCACCAGTTCGCGGCCGTGGACGCCGTGCTTCTGCTTTTCCGCCACCAACGACTGGACGGCGTCCACAATCTCTTGGCGCCCGCCATAGCCCACCGCAATATTCACGCGAACCCCATTATTCCCACGCGTGAGTTCGGAGTTCTCCTCCATCTTCCGGCGCAGCTGAGCTGGGAGCAGTTCAAGGTGGCCAACCGGGCGAACCTGGAAGTTTGCTTTGGCATGGCCGAGCTCGTCAGCTACATCGCCGATGATCTGGCAGAGGAGGTCGAGCTCTTCTGGCTCGCGGCGCAAGTTCTCCGTCGAGAGCAAGTACACCGTGACGGTGTTAATCCCCAGTTCATCGCACCAATTGCACATCTCGGCGATCTTTTTCGCGCCGACTCGATGGCCATGCGACACATCGGTAAATCCATTTTCCCGTGCCCAGCGCCTATTGCCGTCAGCCATGATCGCGACATGCTTAGGGCGAGGCAGATCCTTGAGTTGGCGCGCAAGGTTTGCCTCGTAGATGGGGTACAGCACTTTGGGGATGTAGGTCACGGTCACGATCCTACCGTGGGAGTTGCGCCGCATTTTTAGTGCACGGAACGCCACAGTGCATCACGGGCTTGACTAGGAATCCTTTGGCTGTGATGGCTCCTCTGCGGGGGCGTTCGGCGCAGAAGCGTCGCCGCCTGTGGCGCGGGCGTTACGCTCCGCTTCGATCGCCTCCGGGCCGGTGAGGACACCCGAGGCTGGCTGGAAGCGCTCATCAGTCACGGGCACCTCGGTGCGGGCATACATGGAATCTTTTGCGCGCATGTCCGTGTAGCCCTCCTCACGCATTTTGGCTTCGAGCTTTTCGGTGTCGAAGAGGTCGATGCCGTGCTGGTCAGCAAAGGCGCGGCGACGCTCCATACGACGGATGCGCTTGTTCATGCCGAAGCCGATCGTGAGGATGACCAACAGCAAAGCCAGGATGATCAACAGGCCCAGGGGTGAGGCTTTGCCAAACTCCTCGCCTTTCGGCCCCGGCGCCGGGTTGCCATCCCGGATATGCCCGTCGCCCTGAGCCAGCACGGCGCCGTCGGCGAGGAACATAACCGCCTGGTTGTAGGTGGTTGCAGCTGCAGAGATGATGGTCATCGCTATTTCTCCTGATTGTCCTCAGAGACGGGCTCAGAGGTCGCGGCGTCCGGCCGAACTAGGTCGACCTCGGTGGCGCTGGGCTGCTCGTCAGCGGGGCCGAGCCCTTGGAACAAATCGCTTTCCGGCAAGGTGGTCTCCACCCGGGACTTGGCTAGCTCAAATTCCTCCGTGGGCCAGACTTGCATCTGCATATCCAGATCCACTGTGAAGAACGGGCCCTCCGGGTCCACCTGGGTGGCATGCGCACGCAGTGCATCGTCCCGACGTTGAAACCATTCGCCCACATTCACTCTGGTGGTGACTCGAGGGTAGATGTCCGGGAGCTTTCGCCAGCGTTCAATGTGACTCATCACCGTGTCATAGCGCTCTTGGTCGAATTCCTCCCCGGGGTTTTCCTGTTTCTCCGTCTCTGCCTGCGCTGCGAGGAATTGCGCGCGAGAGGCCGCCAGGGTTTCCGCAAAGGTTTCGAATCGACGTCGAACAAATCCATGGGTGTAGTACAGCTTGGCGGAAGCCCAAGCATCGCCCAATTCCGGGTGGTAATCCGGTTGTGCTGAGGCTTCCCATGCCAGCATGGAGACCTCGTGAACCATGATGTGATCCGGGTGCGGGTAGCCGCCGTTTTCGTCATAGGTAATGATGACGTTGGGCTTAAATTCCCGAATCTCAGCCACGATCTTTTGGGCCACCTCGTCCTTATCGGCACGAGCAAACGACCCTTCCGGCAGCGGTGGCAGTGGGTCGCCCTCCGGAAGCCCGGAATCCTCGTACCCCAGCCACACGTGCTCGACGCCCAGGATGTCCGCAGCACGAGCCATCTCTTCCCGTCGCACCTGGTTCATGTTCTCCCGAACCCCGGGGCGGTCCATGGCTGGGTTCAGAATGTCCCCGCGTTCACCACCCGTACAGGTCACAACCCGGACGCGGTGGCCCTCGTCGGCATAGCGGGCCATCGTGGCAGCACCCTTGCTGGATTCATCATCGGGGTGCGCATGGATTGCCAAGACACGATACTTCTCGTCTGACATCGTTTCGGCTGTTCCCATCACGTTCCTTCATTGTTTTACTCCCTCTAACCTAGTGGCCTCCCAGGGCGTTTAGCCAAACGCAACCTGCCGCCCATCCACAGGGGCTGGCCGGGTAACGGCAATTGGTGCGAGTGGCCAGCGAAGAATTACCATGGGATTCATCATGAGCCCTGCACATAACTCCTCCGCCCCCGCCCCGAAGCCCGGCGAATCCCGCCCCTCGGCTCGTTCAGCTGGCGCTGCTCGCCAGGATGCGTCCCCGAACTCGACCATGGACGGTGGGCGTGCAGCTCGTGCCTCTCGGGCGCGCGGGGGCTCGATGTCAGAGCGATACGGAACTCACAAGAATCGCAACTTCACGGGCAAGATTTTCGTCATCGCGCTTGCTGTCCTGCTCCTCGGAACCGTGGCATACATGATCAGCCAATTCCGCACCACAACCTCCGCGCAGGTCACCGCTGTCGAGTCCGGTGGCGAGGTGGTGAACAACCACCGGATGCAGATGCGGGTGGACGTCACCCGGGAAGATCCCAATGCGGCCTCATACTGCATTGTTCAAGCACTCGACTATGACAAGGCAGAGGTTGGCCGTCGTGAATTCGTCGTTCCCGCCGGCGGCGACAAGGTCAAGCGAATGACTGTGGACGTCAATACCCGCGCCGCAGCGCATGCCGGCAAGGTCTACGGTTGCTCGGCCACCATCCCGGAGCACTTGAAAGTTCCCCAGCAGTAGCTTTTGAGACCTTCCACGAGTGGTACACTAGCGCCGATAATTGACCACTCTAAGGAGGATGTGGAGGCGCTATGGCTGACAACCAGACCCACTGGCTCACCCAAGAGTCATATGACCGGCTGAACGCTGAGCTGGTTTCCCTGAAGGAAAACCGACCGGTACTGGCTGCCGAAATTAACGAGCGCCGCGAAGAGGGTGACCTCAAGGAGAATGGCGGCTACCACGCCGCCCGCGAGCAGCAGGGCCAAGAAGAAGCTCGCATCGCGTACCTCGAAGAGCTGCTGGATAACGCAACCATCGGCGAGGCTCCGCAGGAAAGCGGCGTGGCCCTGGTCGGGTCCGTCATTCACGTTTACTACGACGGCGATGAGGACGACAAGGAGACCTTCCTCATCGGTACCCGCGGCCTGGAATCCGCCAACCCGGACCTCGAGACCTATTCCACGGACGCTCCCTTGGGTGCCGCCATCGTCGGCGCCAAGGAAGGCGAAACCCGCGAATACTCCACCCCCAATGGCGATACCGTTTCCGTGACCATTGTGAAGGCAGAGCCTTACGATCCCGACCTGGATCGCCCGCGGAACTAGAAGTTTGCGCGGACGCCAGACGGCGATCTGCGTATCCACGTACCCACCCTGCTTCTCCGCTCGGCCCAATAGAAAGAACCGGCCCCTTCACCACACGGTGGAGGGGCCGGTTTTCTCGTCGCCACTATATCGACGACGATGCAGCACACTAGCTGCGGTTGACGTAGGACAGCAGGCGCAGAATTTCGGTGTATAGCCACACGAGGGTGACAGCCAGGCCAAGTGCAGCACCCCAGGCCATCTTCGACGGCGCGCCAGAGCGGACCAGGCGATCGGCCTGATCAAAGTCCAGCAGGAAGCTCATAGCCGCCAGGCCGATGCAGACCAGGGAGAACACATACGCGATGGGACCACCGTCGCGCAGCGGGCCAGCACCATCCATGAAGAAGCTGGCGACAAAGTTACCCAGCGCCAAGACCAGCACACCGATCAGGCCGCCCACGATGAAGCGGGTGAACTTCGGCGTAACCCGAATAGCGCCGGACTTGTACACGAACAGCATCCCGATGAACACACCGATGGTGCCCAGGACCGCCTGTGCGATGAGCGCGCCGGCGTCCACACCCTGAACGGTGACCCCTGCGATGAGGAAGCTGAACCCACCCACGAAAAGGCCTTCGAACACGGCATAGGTGAGGGTGACCGGGGCGGAATCGTACTTCTTGCCGAAGGAGGAGACCATCACCGCGATGAGGCCGCCGATCGCGCCAACGAAGGTCAGGACGGTACCCACACCCGGGTTGGTGCTGTAGAGGAAGTAGTTGAGCGCAGCGAACACGATGATGACCGCGAGGGTGATGCCCGTCTTGGTGACGATGTCATCGATGGTGATGGGGCGATCATTCGCGGCCGTGCGGCCGTAGTTGGCAGCCTGCGGCATTCCCTGGTGGGAGGTAGCGGTGGCCACCCCGCCCTGCGCGGTGGCGAAGTTTCCGTAGGGGTTGTTGCCCTGCTGGCCCGGCTGACCGTTCTGTCCCTGCGCGTTGTGCTGACCCATCTGGGTCAACGAACCCATGATCGGGTTGGAACTACGCTTTTGCATTCGTTCTCCACTCCATTGAGTTGGTGTTAAGTCTGTGAAAGGTCTGTCAATCCTACAACGCGACTATATCCCGAAAAGTTCCCGCTGAGCTAAAGAAAATCTCAGGCTGCGGCCCCATATTTAGTTCTGCCACGGTTACTGTTTCGCTTCGATAACATCCTGTTCATGACTCCGAAGCGACTATCCATTGGACCTCTCCCCGCAGATCTCGCCACCGAACTTCGAAATCTGACCACCAATGCCCAGGTCTCCAACCTCTCCCCCGAGGGCGACAACCTGAACATCGAAGCTCCCTTCACCGGGGAGACCATCGGGTGGGTGGGCACTGGTTCCGAATCGGACGTAGACGTCGCTTTCGAAAAAGCCCGCCGGGCACAACGCTCCTGGGTTCATGTTCCTCACGCCGAACGCAAGCGGATCTTCCTCCGCTTCCACGACCTGATCGCCAGCCGCCGAGAGCTACTGGCAGACATGGTCCAACTGGAGACCGGGAAGAACCGAACCTCTGCCATGGACGAGGTTCTCGATGTGATGAATAACGCCCGCTACTACGCACAACGGGCGGAGAAAATTCTCAAGCCACAGCGGAAGAGGACCCCCATGTTCGGTGTTTCCTCTTCTCGGCAGTACCACCAACCGCTGGGCGTCGTGGGGCAAATTAGCCCGTGGAACTATCCGCTCACCCTGGGCATTTCCGATGCGATTCCCGCCTTCCTCGCAGGCAACGGGGTGGTCGCGAAACCAGATTCCGCGACCCCATTTACCGCCCTGCTGGCTTTCTCTCTCCTCTTTGAGGCCGGCCTCCCTCGTGATTTGGCACAGATCGTGACCGGGCCTGGCCGAGTGGTGGGAACGGCCATCGCCGAACGATGCGATTACCTCATGTTCACCGGATCCACGAAGACAGGCAAGATTCTGGGCGAAACCGCAGGCAAGCGCCTGATCGGCTACTCGGCGGAGCTCGGTGGCAAAAATCCCCTGCTGGTCGCGGCCGACGCGAATGTAGATCACAGCGCGCGAGATGCCATCGAGGCCTGCTTCTCCAACTCTGGCCAGCTCTGCGTGTCGATCGAGCGCATGTATGTCGCCCGGGACGTCTACGAGGAGTTCGTGTCCGCGTTCACGAACCGCGTGAAGGCCATGACAATCGGGCCGGGGTTCGATTGGAATGTCCACATGGGCTCGCTGATTTCCCAGGATCAGCTACGCACGGTCCAGCGCTTCGTCGACGATGCCGTATCCAAGGGCGCCACCGTCGTTGCTGGCGGCAAGCACCGGCCCGATCTGGGCCCCTACTTCTACGAGCCGACGGTGCTTACCAATGTCCCAGAGGATGCCGACCTGCGAGACGCGGAGGTATTCGGGCCGGTGGTCTATATTGACCCGGTTGACGACATGGTCGATGCCGTAGCGAGGGCCAATGACACGGCATATGGCCTTAACGCCTGCATTTTCGCCGCCCCCAGCACAGCTCGACAGATCGCTCCCCTCATCCAGTCGGGCACCGTGGGGATCAACGATGGCTACATGGCCGCCTGGACTGCCGTAGACAATCCGATGGGTGGAATGAAGGAATCTGGAATGTCCTCGCGTCACGGTGAATCTGGGCTGCTCAAGTACACCGCTGCACAGAATGTCACGGAGCAGCGCCTCATGTCCGTTCGCGGTCCGGAAGGCCTGGGGCGCAAGGCCTATTCGAACATCCTTGTGAATGCTCTCCGTTTGGGCAAAACTTTTCGCATCCTTCCGTAGTCTGACCTGCTGACTGCCACAGCCCATCGCCCGTCGCCCCGCCTGGCTGGTGGGGGCGTTGCCGTAGGTTGGGGGCCCATGAGCTCATTTGAGGACGCCATCTCCCACCCACAAGGCGACAGCATGCCGACAGATACGCAAGCTGCAGCGGCACATCGCAGCTGGTGGGACCACGATGCTGATCGCTATCACCACGAACACGAGGGCTACTTCGACACGTTCTATTGGTGCCCCGAGCGGCTCCGCGAAGACGAAGCCCACCTGTTGGGCTCCCCCGAGAACCTTCCCGGGCAACGCATCGTGGAGATCGGGGCTGGGTCCGCTCCCTGCTCCCGGTGGCTGGCTCAGCAGGGCGCGGAGGCTGTGGCGCTGGACATTTCCGAGGGCATGTTGCACAGGGCCCGCCAAGTGCCTGGTCATGCCTCCTCGAATCTGACTCTTCTTCAGGCAGATGCGCTAGGCCTCCCGCTCCTCGACGAGTCCGCGGACCAGGCGTTTTCTTCATTTGGCGCATTCCCTTTTATCCAGGATCTCGGCGCGGCTTTATCGGAAGTGCATCGCGTACTCCGCCCTGGGGGCCGGTGTGTGATTGCAACAAATCATCCGATGGCCTGGGTCTTCCCCGACGACCCGGGGCAATTGGGTCTGCTAGCTGCGATCCCCTACTTCGAGCACGCGTATACGGAAACGAGCCCAGACGGAACCCTGGACTATGTCGAATTCCACCACAGCGTGGGCGACTGGATTCGCGCTCATGCCCAAGCTGGCCTTGTCTTGGAAGATGTCATCGAGCCGAGCTGGCCCACTGGAACCCCGGAGTGGGGACAGTGGTCCCCTCTGCGGGGAGCGATCTTCCCTGGCACAGCCATCTTCGTATCGCGAAAGAAAGCGAAACCACCTGAGACCAAATAACCCTGTACGGGGGTAGAAATAAAACTATCGTGAACCTATTTTCACTAGTTTTTCCCCCGCTTCAGTGAAGATCTTTTTGCTTCACCATGCCCCCAAGCTGCAGATTCAAAGCTGAGCATCGTCATTGCTACCCCAGCCCCACGTAGCCGGATGAAAAATATTTGGCGGCCAAGGTTTCACTTTGCTGTCGCCCTCATTATGATCACTTTTGGCAGCGACGGAAAAGCCGTCGACTCACTGCACACGTCAAGAACGAAAGGATCATCATCATGATCGAGACCTCTTCTACTTTCCTGACCGGCCTGGTTGAGGGCGTCCAGACCTTCGTTAAGGCACTGGCTGACCTGTTCGCTAACCTGGCTAAGTAAGCATCAGGCTTTGGGAGCGCTAAGCGCTCCGAAGGTCTCCACCCACCCCGAGCAATGCTCCGGGTGGGTTTTTCATTGCCTCCCACTTTTCCGAGGGGCATCGCGAAGGGCGTGGTTGATTGATGCCATGTGATTGTTCACTCCCCACTCGCACTACCCCCGCAGCTTCCCCACACCCCACCCCCATGCCTCCCGGGATCCACGAACAGGTACCCGCAGGTACAGCGGCATAGGCAATAAGATTAACTCCAGCGAAACACCCCCGTAGAAGCCGCTGAAAAGAAACTTTCGAAAGTCTTGTAACGAAAACTTTTGGCTAGCGATTGAGTGGTTGAAGCAGCGACGGAAAAGCCGTCGATCCACTGCAAACCTCTCCCGAAAGGATCATGACCATGATCAACGAGATCTCCACCTTCTTCTCCGGCATCGTTACCCTGCTGAACTCCGGCATCAAGGGCCTGGCTGACCTGTTCGCAGGCCTGTTCAACTAATTCGGGCTTCACTGGCTGAGCAGTGCGCTTAGCCATAACACCGAGAATCCCCCCGCGCACTTGCGCAGGGGGATTTTTCTATGCGCGCTTCTCAGCGTGATGCAGACTGTATTGGGTGCCCCCAGTCGGGCTCGAACCGACACTTGACGGATTTTAAGTCCGCTGCCTCTGCCAATTGGGCTATGGGGGCCGGGCCGGGCAGAACCTAGTGATTCCGCGCGATGACCTCAGCCAAGGTCCCGTCCAGAATATCTTTCTCACTGATCGTGATTTCCTTCAGCCCCAGTTCTAGGAAGCGATCCGTGATCGCCTCCACCACGATCGCGCCGCCGCCGATCACGTCCGCACGGCCTGGATGAACGACCCCGAGCTCCTGCCGCTCCGCCGCCGTCATCCCCAGCAGCTTCCGCGCAGTAGCACGCAGGTCCTCCAACGACAGCACAGACATGTGGGTCTTTTCGGGCTCATAGCGCGACAGCCCCTGCGTGAGGGCGGACATTGTGGTCATGGTGCCGGCCACCCCCACCACGCGAGCAACGTGAGTCAGATCGACGTGCCGTTCCACGCTCGCCATCATCTCGTTCACGAACGAGCGCGCCGCGTCGATCTCCGCCGGCGCCGGGGGCTGGCTGTGCAGGTAGCGCTCGGTCAGCCGCACGCATCCCATATTCGCGGAAAACGCCTGGCCGGTGGCGTCCTCCTCCACCCCCTGGACCACGAACTCGGTGGATCCCCCTCCGAGGTCGATCACGCACACCTTCCCCGTGGCGCTCGCCTCGCCCTGGGCACCCTGGCCTGCCTTCTTCAGATCAGCTACCGCGCCCGCGAAGCTCAGCTCGGCCTCACGCTCTCCGGTGATCACCTCGGCCACGGCGCCGTCCTTGACTCGGCCCAGGTGCTTCCGCGTGATATCGAAAAACTCTTCGCGGTTGGCGACATCCCGAGTAGCGGAGGTCGCGCCCATCATGACGTCCTCCACCCCAAATTCCACCATGCGGTCCGCGTACACCTGCAGCGCGTGATCCACACGCGTGAGGGCCTCCGGGGCGAAGCGGCCGTGGGCATCCACGCCCTGCCCCAAGCGGACGATGATATTGTCCCGGTTCAGTTCCTTGAGCGAGCCATCGGGCTTGACCTCGGAAATCAAAAGGCGGATGGAGTTGGTCCCGCAGTCGATCGCTGCGTAGCGAGGCCCGAGCTTCCGGTCCATTCCCACGTTGTCTGCTCCCTCCTCTGTCGTCGCATCATGCAGCGTGATCCCCAGGTCAGCGCACGTTGGCCAGTCAACGGGAATCGCCGTGCCCGACAGTTCCGGGGAGTGCTCGACGGCCAACGCGACCGCTTCCGTGCCCAGGCGCACCCGCTGTGGCCCCTCGGCCAGGGCGTAGGCCATCAAGACGTGCAGACACTTCACACGATCGGGCATACCCCCGCCAGAGAAATCCGTTCCCAGGTTCTCCATGGCGTTGCGCACGTCCAGGTAGTGCTCGTGGGCGGCGCGGTAATCAGCTGCCAGTTCCTCGTCCTCACCCAACCGGTCCTGCATGGTCTTCATCACCCCGGCTACCTCCAGCCGGCTGGCCTCCGCAGTCAGGCGCGGGTCGGTCAGGTAGTACAACGTGGGGAATGGAGTTCCATCGGACAGTCGTGGCTGCGTCTTGACCACGGCGGGCTCGCCATCCGGGGTGCGGTAGCTGACGTCCACGGCCCCTCGTGGCCGGCGCCCCAGCTGCTCACCCATGCGATCCAGATCCTGCTCACTCACGCCCATGTGGTTTCCTCCATCGCCCGTACTGGGGGTTGCGGTTGATTCGTCCGCACTCATTCTAGTGTTCCCCCACAGGTTGCCTTTTTCGGACGCCAACGTTTAACCCCATGTGCAGCGCCGCCACCACGAGTGCTACCTCCGCGGCAGACAGAGCGCGCCGTGCATTCCCGCTCTCCGCTCCGAGCTTCGCCACCTGTCGGGAGACTTGCCGGGAAATGGCCTGAATGAGCTGCTGGCCCGAAATGCTCCGCATTCCAGCGTTGGCAGCTTCCGCCTTGAACACATCTCCGGTAGCGCCGGCAGAAAGGATGATAGCCAGCAGAATGGCCTCGACGGTGGTGGGCGCCTTGTTCTCCTCCAACACCGCCTGCAGCCTTTGGCGCATCTCTAACTCGGCAGCCGGGTTCAAAGCGGGGTGTTTGGGTCGCAGAATGCCAGGTCGCTTTTCAATAACCCCCTGTTGGGACAGCGCATTGACCACCTGATCCATGTGGCTCATTTCCTTGACCGTGCAGTCCGAGAGCCGGCGGCCGTCGAGGGATCTGATCTGGTCGCCGCTGGCGCCAAACACATAGTGGTCGGTGGGAACATCCCCGTGGACCCGAATGATGGGGTCTGCGGATTCCCTTTCGGATTCCAGCCACTCTGGCAAGCTGTCGGTGGATAGCTCGCGCTGCCCCTCCACCTGGACGATGCCGCCGATAAGAAGATCCATGACGACGGCCAAAGACAAAGCACGGGAGCGTCGGTAAGCTCCCGTGCACGCCTTTCCGCTGTCGGTGGTAAACAGCAGAAACACTTTTTCCGCGATAAGCATGCGTACCACCATAAGGGGTCGCAGGGCCTCGTGTCCTATTGGGCGGGCTGGCCCTGGTCGGCCTTGGGAACCGTCGGCACGGGCAACTCATGATCGGGTGCTGGGCTGGTCTCCGGGGCCTTCTCCGGAATCGCGATCGAATCCCACAGTTCCTGGTACCAGGGCTTGGACTCAGTGGGTTCCTCGTGCTGGCCGATGGAGTCTGAACCGGGCGTGCCGGAGTGGATCTTCGGCGACATGATGCGGAACGCGGACTCCCCCGGCTCGATAAGCCCCAAGCGGGTGCGGGCCTGCTCCTTGATGTAGTCCTCGTTCTGGTACTTGTTGAGTTCCTTCGTGAGCTCGCCCTTGCGTTGCTGTTGCTGGGCAATATCAGCGTTCAGCTGAGCAAGCGTGGCTCGTTGCTCAAAGTAGTTCCGCAGCGGCGTCGCAATGGACAGAGCAAGGCAGATCACCAGCAGCACAACACCCAGGGTGACCAGCGGATTCATCTGCTTAGGAAGCTGGATGAACGACCGCGCCATGCGGCGAGGCGCCTGCTGAGCCCGAGCGCGGCGGCGATCGCGCGCCTCCAGGGAGCGGGAACGCGGCAACGTCGCGCGGGAAACCTGGCCTTCGTCCCCGGCGCTGTCATCCTGCTGTACTGCCATTCCCCTCCGCGGGCGGCGAGAGCGATCATTAGGCGCGGTCATAATAAGACGACCTTACCCCGCGGCGTTCCCTCGGGATAGAGGGGCACACCGGGAGCAGGTCGGCAGATTCTGGGTGCGAATTAGCCGTTGAACCGCGGGAAGGCGGAACGACCAGCGTACTCGGCAGCATCGCCGAGCATCTGCTCGATGCGAAGCAGCTGGTTGTACTTGGCCACGCGCTCGGAGCGGGCGGGAGCGCCGGTCTTGATCTGGCCGCAGTTGAGCGCGACAGCCAGGTCGGCGATGGTCGTGTCCTCCGTCTCGCCAGAGCGGTGGGACATCATCGTGCGGTAGCCGTTGCGGTGGGCCAGCTCCACGGCATCGAAGGTTTCGGTCAGAGTACCGATCTGGTTGACCTTCACGAGCAGGGCGTTCGCGACCTTCTTCTCGATGCCCTCCTGCAGACGCTTCGGGTTGGTCACGAAGAGATCGTCGCCGACCAGCTGGACCTTGTCGCCGATCTCGGCAGTGAGGGTCTGCCAGCCATCCCAGTCATCCTCATGCAGAGGATCCTCGATGGAAACCAGCGCGTAGTTCTCCACCAGGTCCTTGTACACTGCGGCCATCTCCGCGGCGGAGTGCTTGCCACCCTCGAAGTTGTAGTGGCCGTCCTCGTAGAACTCGGATGCTGCGACGTCAAGCGCCAGTGCCACGTCGGTACCCAGCTCATAGCCGGCAGCCTTGATGGCCTCCACAATCAGGTCCAGCGCATCCTTGGTGGAATCGACGGAGGGGGCGAAGCCGCCCTCATCACCCAGGCCAGTGGACAGCCCCTTGTCCTTAATGACCTTCTTCAGGGAGTGGTAGACCTCGGTACCCATCCGCAGCGCTTCGGAGAAGGTTTCCGCGCCGATGGGGGCAATCATGAACTCCTGAACATCCACACCGGAATCCGCGTGAGCCCCACCGTTGAGGATGTTCATCATGGGGACGGGCAACACGTGGCCATTCGGGCCGCCGACGTAGCGGAAAAGCTCCAGCCCGGCGGACTCGGCGGCTGCGTGAGCCACTGCCATGGACACACCCAAGATGGCATTGGCGCCGAGTCGGGACTTGTTTTCGGTCCCGTCCAGCTTGATCATGGCGAGGTCGATCTCGCGCTGATCATCGGCGAACTGGCCAGTGAGCTCGTCATCAATCTCGTCGAAGACGGCGTCGACGGCCTTAGTGACACCCTTGCCCTGGTAGCGATCTCCGCCGTCGCGCAGTTCGTGCGCCTCGTGCACACCGGTGGAAGCTCCAGAGGGAACTGCCGCGCGCCCGGTGGAACCGTCGGTCAGGCCCACCTCCACCTCAACGGTCGGGTTTCCGCGGGAGTCCAGGATCTCGCGGGCAATAATCTGCATGATATCGGCCATGTGTGTGCCTCCTCAGGCGGGTCAAGGAATGTCAGGTGAAACCTTGGCACCCATTGTGACACGTTCCACTGCAGCACTCACTCTTCGGCTCGCTAATCCAGGGGCCGCTGCCCCACCGCATAGTTTGCCGCCGCGTCGCGCACCTTGCGTACGTATTCGCCTGAGAGGTTGTAGGCCGCAATCGCCTGCGTCCACCCCTCCGGCGTGTTCATGTCTCTCTCGTCATCGCACAGGAGGCGCACCGAGGAAGCCGCGGCATCGTCGATGTTCTGAGGATCCGCCACGCCATCCCCGTTGGCGTCCACTCCGTAGCGCTTCCACGATTCCGGAATAAACTGCAGCGGTCCAAGTGCACGGTCGAACTGCTTGTCCCCGTCGAGCTCACCGCCATCGGTATCGCGGACCTCGGCGAATCCCTTCCCATTGAGTTCGGGCCCAATGATCGGTGGCGTGACATTGCCCGCTTCATCTAAGCGGGCGGCGCCGAAAGTCTTCCCGTCATATGTTCCATGTCGGGTTTCCACGTACCCCAATCCCGCGAGGGTGTTCCACGTCACGTGGCAACCGGGCCGGGTTTGTCTCGCGATAACCTCTGCGTTGCCGTATGCCATCAGCGCGGTCCGCGCGATGCCGGTGTCCTTCGACAAGGGGGTCGCCCAGTCTCTGAGCTGCAGGGAGGTGCGCCCCTCGCCGTGGATGTTGATATTCGGAGCCGCCGGGGCCGCCGCGGGTGGGACGTTATCCGGCACCTCCACCCGGGGCTTGTGTTCCTGTTCTTTGAAGTTGGACGCCACCCCAGCGATGAACAACCCCACCACGACGATGATCGCAGCGAGCGTCACCAGAACTACGATGCATCCGCATCCGGCTCCAATCCCCCTGCGTGGTCGCCCATATGGTTGATTCACTTCGTCCCCTTCGCACGCTTTTTCCCGGACCGCCGTGCTTGCAGCGGGTCTCGGCTGGAACACAGAATATATTTCAGCGAGGCTGCGCTGATCTGAACATCCTTATCAGCCTCACCATCGCCTCCCGCGGAATCTCCCTCGGCGGCAACCACCGTGAGCTCAGCCATCTCCGGGTATGGGCGTTCCTTGACCAACACGTGGGCACCCGGGAGGACACCTTGGCTTTCCAAATAACGCAAGAGGGCCGGATCCTGGTCTGAAATGCGATCGATCACCACCGTGTGATTGGCGGTGGCGTCTGAAAGGGGAAAGACCTGGGGGGACTCAACATCCCCAGCGGCGGAGGGGATCGGGTCCCCGTGCGGATCTCGCGTGGGATGGCCCATGAGGTCGTCGATTCGATCGATAAACCTATCGGAGACAGCGTGCTCGAGGCGGTCGGCTTCCTCGTGGAGCTCGTCCATGGCGTACCCCAGTTCGCGATGGAGGAAGGTCTCCACCAGGCGGTGCCGCCGGGCCATGGACAGTGCGAGGGCACGCCCCGCGTCACTGAGGGTGATCAGACTGTAGGGCTTGTGATCGACAAGCCCGAGGCTCCCGAGGCGCTTCACCGCCTCAGAGGCGGTGGAATTCTTTTGGCCCATAGCGCCGGCCAAGTCGGACAGTGCTGCCCCAGAGCTACCCCATTCCTGCAGGTCGTAGATCTTTTTCAGGTAGTCCTGCGAGCGATCGGGGAGGTCGGAGACATGCTCAGGGGTACGCATGAAGGTCATTGTATGGGTTCTTCGATCCACAGCAGAGAGTACAGGGCGATTGAATTTCAAGATTCCTTGCGTGTATTTTGAAGTTCAAGGCATTGAACTTTTAGAGAGAACAACTTGAACTAATAGGAAGGGCGATGGTGCATTGACACTGAAAAACACTCGGCGGGTCCTGGCGAGCGTGCTGGGGACCTGCCTGATCGTGGGCCTAGCCTCATGCGCAGACGTAAAGCCGACCCGGGAGCGCAGCGACAAACCCCAGGTGCTGGCGACTTTTACCATTCTGGCGGACATCGCCCAGAAGATCGGGGGCGATGCGGTGGAGGTCCGCTCGCTGACTCAGCCCGGCGCGGAGGTCCACGGGTACGATCCTCGCCCCAGCGACATCCAGGCCGCGGCCAACGCGGACCTGATTCTGTCCAACGGCCTGGGATTGGAAACGTGGCTGGATAAGCTCACCGAGGACGCCTCCGGACGGCGGGTCACTGCCTCGGACGGTGTGAAACCAATGATGATCGAGGGCACCGACCACCCCAACCCGCACGCGTGGATGAGCCCCGAAGCTGGGCAGACGTATGTCAATAACGTGGTACGAGCGCTCATCGATGTGGCTCCCGACCACCGTGAGGAGATCACGCAGCGCGGCGAGGCATATCGCGAGCAGTTAACGAAAGTCTCGCACACGATGACCCAGGGCCTCAGCGCCCTGCCCGCCGCCTCGCGGGCCCTCGTGACCTGCGAAGGAGCCTTCAGTTATCTGGCTCGAGACCAGCACCTGGCGGAGGGCTACATCTGGCCGGTGAATTCCGGGGAACAGATCACTCCCGAGCAGATCACGCGGGCGGCAGATTTCGTGCGCAACCACCGCACCCCCGCGGTGTTCTGCGAGTCCACGGTCCAGCCCGGCCCGAAGGAGCAGCTCATTCGCGAAACCGGCGCCCGTGACGGCGGCACCCTCTACGTTGATTCCCTCACGGAGCCGGGCGGGCAAGCCGATTCGTACCTTGGGCTGTTGCGCCACGACACGAACACCATCGTTCATGGATTGCGAGGAACACAGGAAGGAGAACAGTAATGACCGAACCGCTTGCGCCCCACGCAGCAGCCAGCGCCATTGACGTCGATGGCCTGGACGTGCGCTACGGAGAGGTCCACGCGCTCCACGACGTGCACCTGGACATCCCCTATGGCCACATCGCAGGGCTCATCGGGATGAATGGCTCCGGGAAATCCACCTTGTTCAAGTCGCTCACCGGGGCCATTAAGGACGACGGGGCTACTGTGCGCGGGAATATCAACGTAGAGTCCCCCGCGTACGTGCCCCAGTCGGAACACGTGAATTGGAATTTCCCCGTCAACGTCCGCGATGTGGTCGCCATGGGTCGCCGTGGCCACCAGGGCGCGTGGGGATTTAGACGCCACCCAGATGACAAGAAGAGCGTGGACGCCGCACTGCGGCGCAGCGGACTGGCGGACCTCGCAGACCGCCAGATCGGTCAACTGTCCGGCGGGCAAAAGAAGCGGGCCTTTGTAGCGCGCGGCATCGCACAGCAGGCCCGCACCATCCTGCTCGACGAACCCTTCGCCGGAGTGGACACAGTCAGCCAGGAAACAATCTCTACCCTGCTGCGAGAGCTGGCCGATGAAGGCTGCTGCATTTTGCTGGCCACGCACGATCTCGGCAGCATCAAAGACCTGTGCGATTCGGTGATCATGCTGAAGGGCACGGTCGTGGCGCATGGCACCCCTGAATCCACCATGACGACGGACAATGTGCTGAAGACGTTCGGCATTGAGGCCGGGGTGGTGGCGTCATGAACACCCCTCCCACCATGACCCTTGCACAGCTGGATTTCAGCGCCCACACCATCCGCAACAACCTGGAGTGGGTGGTGGAACCGTTTACCTATAGCTTCATGCAGCGAGCGTTCCTGGTCGCATCGATCACGGCGGTCGTCGCGGGGCTGCTCAGTTGCTGGCTGATCCTCATCGGATGGTCACTGATGGGAGATGCGGTCTCTCACGCAGTGCTGCCCGGTGTGGTCATCGCGTACATCGCGGGAGTGCCCTTCGCCCTGGGTGCACTGGCCGCCGCGGTAGTGGCAGTGGGGTTGGTCGGGACCGTGCGGGAACGAACGACCCTGCGGGAGGACACCTCGATCGGCATCGTGTTCACCGCAATGTTCGCCCTGGGGCTCGTGCTGGTGAGCATCACCCCTGCGGGCACGAATCTGCAGGAAATCCTCTTCGGAAATTTGCTGGGAACCACTCGCGGCGCGCTCGTGCAGGTCGCAGTGTTCGGGGGGTTGGCGCTGCTGGTGATGCTCGTTCGGAAGAAGGACATCACCCTGTGGGCCTTTGACGCCGCCCATGCCCGCTCTGTGGGGGTGAACGTGACCGTCCTGCGTTGGACGGTGCTGCTGACGCTGGCGCTCGTAGTCGTGGCATCGATGCAAGCCGTGGGCGTAATCCTGGTTGTGGCGATGCTGATCACGCCCGGGGCGACTGCCTACTTGCTGACCCAGCGGATGCGCCGAATGCTGCTGCTCGCCCCGGCGGTGGCGTGGTTGAGCTCGGTGGCGGGGATGTGGCTGAGTTTCCGCATGGACGTCTCCACCGGCGGCATGATCGTCCTGGTGCAGGCGTGCGTGTTTGCCCTCGTGTGGCTGTTTGGCAAGCGCGAGGGAATCGTGACGCTGGCGCTGCGGCGGCGCCGGATGAGCGCCTCCTAACCCTGGCTTCGCAGTGACTGCTGGAACTTAATCACCGCATCCATGAGCCGCTGATCAGCCTGGCCGGGCTTGTCCAACTCCAGGCCGACCATCGGATAGCGGATTTCGGTGGGGATCTGCGAATCATTCAGGCCCGCGTGGCGCGCCTCCCGAATGACGGCCTCAGCCGCGGCCAGTCCGGACATGGGCGATTGCGGGGCGGAGCCATTGTGCGTTGACTGCTGGTCGCTTGCGGGCTCTGGCTGCACCTCGTCAGCTGGTGTCCTCGAGGGCTCAGCCTGGGTGGGCTGTGATGCCTTCGAGGAAGCGGACGCGGATTTGGCTGCGAGGAATTCCTCGTAGTCGGGCCCGATCGACTCGATCTTCTCCCGCGTCTCTCGCTTCTTCGCCTCGCCCCACAGTCGATCCTGTTCGTCCTTCGAGACTGCCCGCTCCACGTCTTCGAAGAAATACGGCGCCCGCGAGCGCATCTTCGCCACGAAGGCACCGGCGACATGCCCAATGTCGAACGAGCCGCGCCGGTTGGCGATCTCCGCGTGGAACAGGACCTGCAGCAGCACATCAGAAAGCTCCTGGCACAGCTCCTGCTCCATCCACCGCGGGATTTCCTCGCCCCGATTCACCAGCTGCTTCATCAGATCGATAATGCGGCCCAGCTCCTCAGATTCTTCTTGAAGATAGGCCATCAAGCTGGTGTGGGTCATTGACTGCTCCCACTCCCCCTGTCGCAGCGCCCGGGCCATGAGCGCAATCGCGTCCTCCACTTCGTCGATCACGGAGCTGGGAACTTCCGTCCGACTGGTACGCCGCATTCCCGCGACCGCGGCAGTGTGCTCATCGGTCCCGACGATCTCTCCATCGACCACCCCGCCGCCGGAGACATCCTGCCCCTGCAGGCGCGCTTCCGGCGCGTGATGCTGCAGCAATTCTTCCTGGCGCCGACTTTCCGCCTCATTGGCGGCGTCCGAACCCGGCGTATACGCCTCCAACTCCTGGAGGGACCCCAGCGCCTTCATCCCTCCTGCCTCGATCTCCCGATCACCGGACATCTGCACGAGCAGGGAGGGCGCAGCCACGAGCTTCGCTCCCTCGTCGAGGCGCATGAGCACGTCTTCGTTGTGGGGATCCGTCGTGACGAGAATGTCGGATTCCTCGACTACATGGCCCCCCAGATCAGCGATCACCCATCGCACGCGAACGGGTACTTCCTCTGTGTAGGACACGTCACCGCTGAGGAGTGCGACCGCGTCCACGGGGATCATCGCTGGGAATCGTGGGTCCAGTAGAACGACTGACATAAGTAATCACCCTACCTGCCACGTCACGTCGTCGCGGGTTGCCTCCCGCGCATGTCACGGGATGGAAGGCCCGCCAGCTGCGTGATGGCATCCGCGCACCACTGGATCAATTCCACGTCGCGCAAGGGCTTTGCGCGCATGCCCGCTCCCTGTTTAGGCATAGGTATGAGGACAATCTTGGTGGTGGCCCGGTACATCGCAGCGGGGAAAAGCCGCTTGAGCCGAACCTGACCGGAGTCGGCCAAGTCGATGGGGCTGAAGCTGATCTTCGTTCCCGCGGTGACCACCTCGTGGACCTTCAGATCGCGACACAACAGCCGCAGCCGCGAGACCACGGCCAGGTTCTCGACGGGCTCTGGCGGCTCGCCGTAGCGGTCTCGGAACTCATCCAGCACCTGTTGAATTCCGTCTTCGTCGGTCACTTCCGCGAGCTTGCGGTAGGCCTCGAGTCGCAATCTTTCGGACGCCACGTAGGAGGCCGGAATGTGGGCATCCACCGGCAAGTCAATCCGGATTTCCTTCTTTTCTTCTTCACGCCCGTCGACCACCTCGCCGTCTGCCATGGCTCGGAATGCTTCCACGGCCTCGCCCACGAGTCGGACATAGAGATCGAAGCCCACTCCGGCGATGTGCCCAGACTGCTCGGCGCCCAAGACATTTCCCGCGCCGCGCATCTCGAGGTCCTTCATGGCCACGGCCATGCCGGCACCGAGGTCGTTGTTCGATGCAATGGTGGACAGCCGGTCGTAGGAGGTTTCGGTGAGCACCTCCCCCTTGGGGTACAGGAAGTAAGCGTAGCCGCGCTCGCGAGAGCGCCCCACGCGGCCACGCAGCTGGTGCAGCTGGCTCAAACCCATGTGGTGAGCGTTTTCCACGATCAGTGTGTTGGCATTGGAGATGTCGAGGCCAGTTTCGACAATGGTGGTGCACACCATCACATCGAACTCGCGGTCCCAAAAGCCTTGAACGGTGGTTTCCAGCTGCTCCTCACTCATCTGGCCGTGAGCCACCACCACGCGCGCTTCGGGTACCAGGGTGCGCAGGTGGTCGGCGACGCGCTCGATGGATTTTACCTTGTTGTGCACGTAAAAGACCTGTCCGTCTCTCAGGAGCTCCCGGCGTATGGCCGCGGCGACATGTTTATCTTCCTGGGCGCCGACGTACGTGAGGACCGGGTGGCGGTCTTCCGGCGGAGTGAGGATCGTCGACATTTCGCGGATCCCCGCCATGGACATTTCCAGGGTGCGGGGGATCGGGGTGGCGGACATGGTCAACACATCAACGTGGGAACGAAGGGACTTGATGTGTTCCTTGTGCTCCACACCGAAGCGCTGCTCCTCATCGACGATAATCAGCCCCAGGTTCTTCCAGTGCACGCCCGTTTGCAGCAGGCGGTGGGTACCCACCACGATGTCGATCGTGCCTTCGGCAAGCCCCTTGAGGACCTCCTTGGATTCCTTCGGGGAGGTGAAACGGCTGAGCTCCCGGATGGTCGTGGGGAAATCCTGCATACGTTCCCTGAACGTCTTGAGGTGCTGCTGGGCCAAAAGGGTGGTCGGCACCAGGACGGCGACCTGCTTGCCGGACTGCACGGCCTTGAAAGCAGCGCGGACGGCCACTTCGGTCTTGCCATAGCCCACATCGCCCACGATCACTCGGTCCATGGGGACGGGTTTTTCCATGTCCGCCTTGACGGCCTCGATCGCGTTGTATTGATCCTCCGTCTCCGTGAACGGGAAGGCGTCCTCCATCTCCCGCTGCCAGGGGGAATCGGCCGCGAAAGCATAACCCGGCGCGGCCTGGCGCTGGGCATAGAGCTGCACCAGCTCGCCAGCGATCTCCCGCACAGCGCCACGAGCCTTGCGCTTGGTGTTCTTCCAGTCCGCGCCGCCCATCTTGGACAGTGCGGGCTTTTCGCCGCCGACATAGCGGGACAGCATGTCCAGTTGGTCCATGGGGACGTAGAGCTGGTCACCTGGGCCGCCGCGCTTACTGGGCGCGTATTCCAAGACCAGGTATTCCCGGCGTGACGCTTCCTCGCCCTTGCCGATGGTGCGCTCCACCATCTTGACGAACTTGCCAATGCCGTGAGAATCGTGGACCACCAAATCGCCTTCTTCCAGGGCAAGAGGGTCCACCCGGTTGCGCTTCTTTGCGGGCTTTCGCTTACCTGTGGCCGTGGCTTCCACCCGATTGCCGGTCACATCTGTTTCAGTGATGAACAACAGCGAGGGGTGCTCGGCTCCAGCCATCGGAAAATCCAGCCCATCGTGGGCGCTGGCCAGGTACACGCTGACTGTACCGGGGGCTGGCTCCTGGTCCGGGGTGTTCTTCGAGTGTTTCAGCCTGCCCTCTCCCCTGGTACCGCGCAGGTCCACCCCTACGGCTTCGGCGGAGATGCCCGCTTCCTTGAAACGGCGAAGCATGCGAGCTGCCACCGCTCGGGTCGGGGCAGCGAAGGCCACGCGGCCGCCCTTTTCCACACGATGGCGAATGTCCGCCATCATCTTCCCAATGCTCTCCATGTCGCCATGCGGGCGCGGGGCTGGGGAATAGTCCAGTGACAGAGCATCCCCGATCATTCCCTCATCATGGTCCGACATACCGAGGGGCGAGATAGTCCACCACGGTCGATCCAGTTTCCTCTGAACTGCCCGGACAGCGTCGATGGATACATAGGACACGCCCTCGGCCGGGGCTTGTCCCCCCATGGCTGCGGTATCCCAGCCAGCCTCCATGAATTGCCGTCCGGTTTCCTGAAGGTCGTGTGCACGGCGCTCCACGGTCGCCGGGGCCACCACCAAAGTATGAGTGCCTTCTGGCATCAGTGCAGGTAAAGTCACCAGCTCACTGGTCCCCAGCACGGGTATTAAGCTTTCCATCCCCTGCACGGCGATGCCCTGGCTTATCTTGTCGAAGATGTCCGCCAATTCCGCATTCCCTGCGGCTTCCTTCGCGAGGTCCGCCGCTTTCCTGGCGACCTGATCAGTGATCAGCAGCTCCCGACAGGGATAGATGTCAACCACGCTGGGGTGCTCCGCACCAGGGCCTGAACCAGCGATCGTCCGCTGATCACCCACGCTAAAGGAACGCACCTCGCTGACCTCGTCGCCCCAGAACTCCACGCGAATAGGCAGTTCCGCGGTGGACGGGAAGATATCCAGCAAGCCCCCGCGGGTAGCAAACTGCCCCCGCTTGCCCACCACGTCCACGTGACTGTAGCCGAGCTGCACGAGGCGATCCTGGACCTCTTCGAAATCCAGCTCCTCGCCTTCCGCCACGTGAACCGGTTCGATGCCACCTAAGTGCTTTTGGATGGGCTGCACGACCGCACGCGTCGGGGCAACCACCACACGCACATCGGAGGTGCCTCCCTCCTGCAGGCGCCGGAGGACCCTCATCCGCGTGCCCACGGTCTCGACCCCGGGCGAAAGACGCTCGTGAGGGAGGGTCTCCCATGACGGGAACATCTCCACCTGGTCGCCGATCATATGGCGCAGCATGGCGGTCAGATCTTCGGCCTGCCGTCCCGTGGCGGTCACGACGAGCACGGGCGCGCGCTGGGCAATCGTGCCCACCACGAAAGGCCACACAGCATCTGGCCCCTGAACGTGCAGGTCAGCCTCGCCGATGTGGGTTGCGAGCCCCGTCAGCTTCGAATCTTGCACCGCGGCCCGAAGCACACCGGAAAGTGCGGGAATCTTGGCCCGGGCGGCCTCTGAGATCGGATCTGGACGTGCAGAGGTGGAGCTGTGATGCGAGGGCGCGTTCATGGTGCACCAGTCTAACGGGGGCTTGGAGGAGCTCTATCGGGGAGCCTGAACACCTCAACCGCGTGCACACCCCAGCCCTTTTCGGGTAATCCCGTCACGTGCGGTACAGTCTTTGTCTGAGCGCGCGAGTACGCGTGTGATCTCCCATGGTGTAATCGGCAACACTACGGTTTTTGGTACCGTCATTCTAGGTTCGAGTCCTGGTGGGAGAGCTTTTTTATTTTCCCGGCACCCCGACAATCTGGGCAGCTGCCGAACGCCTTACCAAGACACGCACGCGCACCACGCTCTAACCAAAGTGCCGTGCCCGTTATGCTGGATTGCAGCGAAACGGAAAGCTCAACCCTCGTTAGCACCTCCCCGATGTACCTCTGAACAGCCGTTTTTAGCATGTTCAGACCCACCGGGCCGCGCTACGAGGTGGCGTCCCCAATAAAGAACGGAAAGGCACGTACAACAGTGAGCAGCAAGCAGGAGAACACCCCCCAGCCCGCGGAGCTCGCGCTCATCGTGCTGGCTGCAGGTGCTGGCACGCGGATGAAATCGGCGACCCAGAAGACCCTTCACTCCATCGGCGGGCGCACCATGCTGAGCCACAGCCTCCACGCCGCCGCCGGGGCGAACCCGCAGAGCATCGTTGCCGTCATCGGGCACGGTCGGGAACAGGTCGGACCCGCCGTGGATCACGTCGCCGAGGAGTTGGGGCGCCCCATTCACGCCGCTGTCCAGGAGGAGCAGAACGGCACCGGACACGCGGTACAGTGCGCTATGCCCGCGCTGGAGGATTTCCACGGCACCGTCATCGTGACCAATGCGGACGTTCCGCTGCTTACTGCTGATACCCTGCGCGACCTCTACGAAGCACACACCCAATCCCCCACAGCCGTGACCGTGCTGAGTGTTCGCCAGGACAATCCCACCGGTTATGGCCGCATTGTGCGCGATTCCAGCGACAACGTCACCGCCATTGTGGAGGAAAAGGACGCAACCCCAGACCAAAAGCGGATCACCGAGGTGAACTCCGGGGTCTTCGCGTTTGATTCGGACATCTTGCGTTCCTCCCTGAACCAGCTGAACACCGACAACGCTCAGGGCGAGCTGTACCTCACCGATGTCCTGGGGATTGCCCGGGAGGAGGGCCACCCCGTCCGCGCTTTCATCGCCGAGGATCCCTCGGAACTGGCGGGCGTGAACGATCGCGTGCAGCTGGCGGCCGCCGGCGCGGCGATGAATCGGCGCCATGTGGAGGCCGCAATGCGCGGGGGCGCGACCATCGTGGACCCCGCGACCACCTGGATTGACGTGGACGTGCAGATCGGCCAGGACGTCACCATCCACCCCGGCACGCAGCTCAAGGGCACGACCCGCGTGGGCGATGGCGCCACGATCGGCCCGGATTCCACCCTCACCAACGTGCGCATTGGAACCGGCGCCACGGTCATCCGCACCCACGCCCTGGATGCCGTCATTGGGGACGACGCGGACGTTGGCCCCTTCACCTACCTGCGCCCCGGCACCGTCCTTGGACCCCAGGGCAAGCTCGGAGGGTTCGTGGAGACAAAGAAGGCCACCATCGGTCGCGGTTCGAAGGTCCCCCACCTCACCTACATTGGGGACGCCACCGTTGGAGACTTCTCCAACATCGGCGCCTCAAGTGTGTTTGTGAACTATGACGGCGTCAACAAGCACCACACGACGGTAGGCTCCCATGTCCGCACAGGCTCCGACACCATGTTCATCGCCCCAGTGACGGTGGGTGACGGTGCCTATTCCGGCGCAGGCACGGTGTTGAAGGATGATGTGCCACCAGGTGCACTGGCCGTCTCCGGCGGGCGCCAGCGCAATATCGAGGCCTGGGTGGAAAACAAGCGCTACGGCACCCCGGCTGCCGAGGCGGCGGCAGAAGCGCAGAAGCGGATGGCCGACGGCGGCTCTCCGACCTCCGATCCGGAGCTGCCCGAGGAGTAGAATGGCAGGCTGTTTCGGCCCCGCGTCGCTCCTCATTGTTGGAAGCGGAAGAATTACATTTATCATGTAAGCGCGAGCCCCGCTACGTAGTTGTGGGGCACACATCACCAGAGAAAAATCGTTGGAAGGCTCAATTTAGTGTCCACCACTCACTGGATCGATAATCAGAAGAACTTGATGCTGTTCTCCGGGCGAGCACACCCAGCGCTGGGTGAAGCCGTCGCTCGTGAGCTCGGTGTGGAGCTCACCCCCACCACGGCGCGCGACTTCGCCAACGGCGAGATCTTCGTCCGCTTTGAGGAATCGGTCCGTGGCTCCGATGCCTTCGTACTGCAGGCGCACCCGCAGCCTCTGAACAATTGGCTGATGGAACAGCTGATCATGATTGATGCGCTGAAGCGCGGCTCTGCTAAGCGCATCACCGCGATCCTGCCGTTCTACCCCTACGCTCGTCAGGACAAAAAGCACCGCGGGCGCGAGCCTATCTCCGCTCGCTTGATCGCAGACATGTTCAAGACCGCGGGCGCGGACCGCCTCGTGTCGGTTGATCTGCACACCGATCAGATTCAGGGCTTCTTTGACGGTCCAGTGGATCACATGCACGCCATGCCGATCCTCACCGACTACGTGAAGGAAAACTACAACCTGGACAACATCTGCGTGGTCTCCCCGGATGCAGGTCGCGTGAAGGTCGCCGAAAAGTGGGCCAACGAGCTGGGTGATGCCCCCTTGGCTTTCATCCACAAGACCCGCGACGTGGATGTCGCCAACAAGGTCACCGCCAACCGCGTGGTGGGCGATGTGAAGGGCCGCACCTGTGTCCTGCTCGATGACATGATTGACACCGGAGGAACCATCGCCGGCGCGGTCGGCGTGCTGCGTGAAGCCGGTGCCGGCGATGTCATCATTGCCACGACCCACGGTGTGTTCAGCGGCCCTGCCCGTGAGCGCCTCAGCCAGTGCGGTGCCCGGGAGATCATCACGACCGATACTCTCCCCCAGTCCACCGAGGGTTGGGACAATCTCACGGTGCTGCCGATTGCTCCCCTCGTGGCCAAGACGATCCACGAGATCTTCGAAAACGGTTCCGTGACCACCCTGTTCGAATAGGTCGCGTCGTCGATCGAGGGGCCGGCTTCGACCGCCGCCCAGCCAGCGCTGTGCCAGCTCGCGAGTTTTGAGTTTGGCCGGCGCTGGCTGTTATTCTTTTATCGATCTCGGCGAGGGCTGGTCTACATCAAACTTTTACCTAGACTGGCCGTTATCGGCGCGACGTTAACCCGTCCCTCCGGCGGTGCCACGGCAACTCCGGTGCGTGCGCGGGTTGTCACACGCCGCGAGAAGTCGCGGCATTTTTATGCCGCGAGCGCTCGTGATCAACGACCACCCGCAGCGCGCAAGCGCTGGGCTCCTCCGCGGCACTTCTCGGTGACCGCTGCAGGAGCTCGACACCGAAGAAGGAGAAAACCATGGCAGAATTGACCCGCCTGTTCGGCGAGCCTCGAAATGAATTCGGCAAGGGCGCTTCCCGTCGCCTGCGCCGTGACTTCCGCGTGCCAGGCGTTGTCTACGGCAACCACCTGGACCCCATGCACGTCCACGTTGACATCCTGGAACTGCAGGCCATCCTTCGTAACGAAGGCGTCAACGCCGTGCTGGAGCTGCAGGTTGAAGGCCAGGACCACCTGGTCATGATCAAGCACGTCGACCAGAACGTCTTGACCCTGGACGTTGACCACGTTGACTTCCTCAACGTGAAGCGCGGCGAAAAGGTTGAGGTCGAGGTCCCAGTGACCTTCGAAGGCGACCCAGCCCCAGGCGCCTTGGTCACCCAGGAAGCCGACGTGGTTCTGGTGCTGGCCGACGTGCTGGACATTCCAGAAGAAATCGTTGTAAACATCGAGGGCAAGGAAATCGGCGAGCAGATCACCGCCGGCGACCTGAAGATGCCATCCAACTGCTCCCTGGCAGCCGAGGAAGACACCCTCCTCATCAACATTGTTGAGCCGGAAGAGGAAGAGCTGCCCGAGCCAGGCGAAGAGGACGGCGAGGAAACCGCTGAGGCCGAGGCCAAGGAGCCAGAGGCCACCGAGGCTGCAGAGTCCGACGAGTCCTAAGACTCAGAACTCGCTGCCGGGCGCGCCGGCTGCCCCCGTCACCCAGTTTTTCACGCTGGGTGGCGGGGATTTTTGTTGGACCTCAACCAACTACAGGTGGCAACGCGGCTCTACCCCAGCCCTTGAGATCCTCGGGCTACAAAATGTTCCGACCACGGATGTGCGAAGATGGTCTGCGTGTTTGGCAAGAAGGGAAACCAAGACATTTCCACCGGTCGCTCCCCCTGGCTCATCGTCGGCCTGGGAAATCCGGGAGACAAGTACGCGCACAATCGCCACAATGTTGGGTACATGGTGATCGATGAGCTCTTGTCCGAGCTCTCCCCCGTCCCCGGCACCCTCAGCCAGCACAAGAAGACCCAGAGCCTCATCTGCCAAACCACACTGGGTGATGTCCCAGTGATTTTCGCCCGCTCGCGTGCGTATATGAATCTTTCTGGCGGCTCGATCGGCGCCCTGGCTGCGTTCTTCAAGGTGCCCGCGGAGCACATCATCGTCATCCACGACGAATTGGACCTCGATCCCGGCACCGTTCGCGTCAAAGTGGGCGGAGGCGAGAACGGGCACAATGGCCTGAAATCAACCAGCCAGGCGCTGGGCACCCGGGATTACATTCGCGTTCGCGTAGGGATCGGGCGCCCGCCCGGTCGGATGGATGTCGCCGCCTTCGTGCTCAAGGACTTCACAAAGGCCGAGCGCGAGTGGTTGCCCGTTGCCATTGGGGACGCCAGTGATGCCGTGGAACTCATGACCACTCATGGCGTCCAGGTGGCTCAGAATGAGATTCACGGTCGCCAGCACTAGTGCGCCTAGCCGGCCGCTTTTGGAGCGGGTGCGCTCGCGCCAGTACGTCGCTTTCGGAGGGCACGGGGTGCGTTGATGGCCAACAAAACGAGCCACATGGCCACCAAGAATGGCCAGGTGTACTGCGGTACCGGCAGCTTGTTGATGGGAATGTGTACCACCATCGCGACCAGCACGCCTACGGTCGCAGCTCCCACTCTCACGGTCCACGAACGATCGACGAGGAAAACGGCACCGAGGGCGATGGCTACCAGCACTGGGGAGTAGCCCAGCATGCCCGTAGAGATCTGCTCCATATGCACATTGGCCACCAGGGACACCGCAATGCTCAGCACACTTGCTGCCAACGCGAAGGCAGCGACTCGGAGACTTCCCACCGCCAGCGCCACCAGGATGAGCAGTCCGGGGATCACTCCATCGGACAGAATGACCTCGGAGAAGTTGTTGAAGATTCCCGTGACACCACCGCGAAGCAGCTCTGCGCGCGAGGTGGGCTCGCCCTCCTTCAGCAGCGGCCACAGCACGTCGAAAATGAGGTCCGCCACGATACAAAAGGGGGCGGTCGCCACGGGTAGCTGTGCCCACGTCAGGACAGAGGTGGAAAATATCCGCTCCAGAAGCATGTGAACGCCGTGGCAGGCAGCGGCACCGACCAAGGTGATGCACACAGCTTCCGTACCGCCACCGAGAGCAGCGAAGGCCGAGGCTCCCACCAGCGCCCCGTTGTAGCCACGGAGCCCCTGCAGCGCGTCGGTGCGCTGCCCGGACGCAAATCCCACTGCGTTTTGGACGATGCTCCCCAGCAGCATCAGCCCCGCGGCCCACACGTTGAACACGGCAGCTCCGGCCAAAATCAGCGCGCCGGAGAGCGCATTTTCAATCAAAAAAATTTGGGACAGTCCCCGAAGGGTTGCTTTGGAAAATGCCACCGCAGTGGCGTCCCCCCTAATACTTCCGTAAGAAGAGCTCACCTTGCCCCCTCCATTCGTTCCTCAAGAAGTTGGCCACATCGAGATGCAGCTGGCTGATAGTTTCCGTGTCCTGCGCGAGAGAGCGGATGCTGATGCAACGCATCCCCTCCGGGTTCCGGTGCCCAGCCCAGGACATCCCCGACATGGTGTGCGAGGCGTCGATGAGTTGTGCGAGGCGCTCGAAGGCCGCATCGTCGAGGCGGCTATCCGCAACCAACAGTTGGCCCATGTGGCTGTACCCCTCCATGAACCCCATCTGAACCACGGAATCATCGTCACGCGGTTCAACCCTGATGTTGTCCACCGCGATGGGAACTGGCCCCTGTGCGGTGCGGACCCGCAATTCCGTGCGCATGGAAAGAAACTTGTAGCGGAACGTGCTTCCATCCGGCGCCCAGCCGGGAGTAACGACCTCGCAGACCAGGGCGCTGGCCGTCGGGTCCATGTCAATGACAGTCTTCTGGATGTACGAGCCCTCTCGATACACGATCAGCTGGTCGGGGACGTATTCCAGAGTTGAATGGGGGCCCAAAGTGACCCACATATCCTGCTGCGCAGGGCCCTGAGGGGTCCGGTAGATTTTCTGGGCGGATTGGGTGGTCAGCAGAAGGTTGGCAGAATCGTCGAGTTCAAAAGACATGAAATAGCGGTCGGCCCCGAGGTACGCCCCGCCCGGGTTGACCACCGTGTACGTAACCTGCCCCGTCTCGTCCAGGTAGTGAGGGCGAAGCACCCGCAACGCATCCTGGTGATACTGGCGGGCGGCGACGGTGCGCCCATTCCGCGATTCGAATCGCATGCTGAGCTGACCGGCCCATTCGGACCGGTCCAGCATGGGAATGTCCTCAAAGCGTGGGACGGTCTTCACCCCGGCCACCTTTCTGTGTGTCGACAGATGTGCCCCGCACGCCACGGCAGCGCGCCGAGCCGCCCCTGGGGGCGAGCACCACCTCGGCCACCGCCGGGCGGTGAGTCAATATCGCTGGGCTAGTCAAGATCCTGCATGAGCACGTCCTTGCGGATCCACTCCTCCACCGTCTCGAGCCCCTCATCGGTCTTCAGGTTCGTGAAGGCGAAGGGCTTGTCCTTACGGAATTTCTTGGAATCTTCCTCCATCACAGAAAGATCGGCGCCCACGTAGGGTGCCAGGTCGGTCTTGTTGATAACGAAGAGATCCGACTTGATCATTCCCTGCCCAGCCTTGCGTGGGATTTTCTCGCCCTGTGCCACGTCGATGACATAGATGGAGAAGTCAACCAATTCGGGGCTGAACGTTGCGGAGAGATTGTCGCCGCCGGATTCCACGAAGATGATCTGCAGGTCGGGGAACTGTTCTTTCAGTTCCTCGATGGCGGCCTCATTCATGGAGGTGTCTTCGCGAATGGCGGTGTGGGGGCATCCGCCGGTCTCCAGTCCCTTGATCCGCTCCACGGGGAGGACGGAGTTCTTCGCGAGGATTTTCGCGTCCTCGATGGTGTAGATGTCGTTGGTGATGGCAGCCATGGAGATCTCATCGCTCATGGAGCGGGTGATGCGCTCCACAAGCTGTGTCTTCCCGGCTCCCACTGGTCCGCCGATGCCAATGATGATGGGATCCATGTTGTTCCTTTCCTCCAGGCTGTGCGTCTGGATGTTCAAATTTCCTGTGTTGTTCATGCCGGCGTTCCGCGCCATTGACGGCCGCGGGATCAGCTCATGAATAGGCGCGCGAGCTGTTGCTGATGCTGCATTTGAGCAATTTCCAGCCCGGGCGACACCGCCCCGAGGTCATCGCGGTCGAGGGTCGCCGAGCGCTCCACTGCCCGTTCAACCCAGGTTTGCGCCTGTCGAATCACTCGCTGCCCCGTGTTCTGGCCCAAGGGAATCCCGCGGACGGCGTTCTGGGTCAGGGCTATGACCGTTGCGTACACATGCGCCGCCACTGCCTTGTCCACGTCCACCCTCAAGTCGCGCACGATCACAGCCCAGACGAGGGCTGGGTGGGAGCTTAGGTCGCCCTTGTGGACGCCAGCGTGATAGCGGTCCAGCCACGGCCCCGGATAAGACGAATGCCCAATATCCAGGAGACGCTTACCCATGGTGATGCCCGCGTCGCGAACCTGCTCTGGGAGCGCCTGGGCCGTCACAAGACGGTCCAATTCCCTGACTTCGTCGAAGGAGCTGCACTGATACACCAGGCGAATGGCGAGGGCATCGGTGAATGTCAGCTGCTGATCCACGAACATCGTGAGCCACTGAGAGAAGCCCGCCTCACCCTCGATGTCGCCGCGCTGCATATAGGACTCAAAGCCCAGGGAATGGCTGAACGCGCCTGTCGGTAGGGCGGAATCGGCCAATTGCATCAATGCCAGCTCACTGTTGATCGCGGCGGCGAGCCGTGGAGTTTCCGCAGACAGAGTTGCCCCAGACTCAGATTCCTTGGCCGCGGGGGCGTCCGATGATTGACTCATCTCAGCGGGTTAGTGGGTGTGCTCAGCGTGCCGGAACGGAACTTCCATGACGCGCTCCGTACGGGAGTAGGGCACGCCGTGCGTGTCCAGGAAGTCCTGAACTGTGCGGTCATATTGCACGACCATGACCTGCGCACCGAAGTCGCTGTCTTCATCGAAGAACTGTGCCGGCAGGTGGCGGTTGCCCAAGCTGTGGGCCACGAATGCCATTTCCTTGATACTCCGGGCCGCGATCACGATGATGTCCGAAGTCTCCACGGACACGACGATCAGGTTCCGCGATGTGTTCTCCCCGTCACTCGGCTCTTCAATGGCGAGGATGTCGCCATCTTCCAAGTCCGGGGATCCGGCGGGCAGACGCAGCCCAATTTCACGGCCGTGATCAGTGGTCATCCGTTGGATCCGCTTCACCAGGTCCTGACTGGGCAGATAAACCTTTTCAACGTGGCTGCCCTCCTGAAGGCGCTTGCCTTCGGCGCTATTGATATTTCCGGCAATAGAGGTGACAATCACCGTCTTATCTCCTCCTTAGTGAATTGGTGCATGGGGGAACAGGTACTTGAAGGTCGTCACTCCCTCAGATCAGTGCAGTGTGGGAGCACTGTCTGGGTGGAGCGCTAAAACAGCGTGTACCGCTGTGCCAGAGGAAGCTCCTTTTGTGGTTCGGACTTGATCTCCTCACCGTTGACATAAACGCGATACGTTTCGGGATCGACTCTCAGCTCCGGGGTCTCGCCATTGAACTTCATGTCCTTCTTGGTGAGGTTGCGGATGCCGTGTGCCTTCCGGACCACCTTCTTGAGGTTCAGAACGCGGTCGACGCCGGATTTCAAGGCAATCTCTGGCAGGAACGTGATCGAACTGTCTTGGATCGCCCTGCCATAGGAGCCGAAGGTGGGCCGATACCAGCACGGCTGTGGCGTGGGAATGGAGGCATTGGGATCGCCGGTGATGCCATTCACCATCTGGCCGCCCTTGATGATCAATTCCGGCCGGATGCCGAAGAATTCGGGCTTCCACAGAACGAGGTCTGCGAACTTCCCCTCTTCCACTGATCCAACGCTGTCGGAAATACCGTGGGCAATGGCCGGGTTGATGGTGTACTTGGAGATGTACCGCTTGACGCGGAAGTTATCGCCGTTGCTTCCCTTGTCTTCCTCCAGCTGACCCCGTTGCTTCTTCATGGAGTGGGCAACCTGCCAGGTTCGCAGGATTACTTCGCCGACGCGGCCCATGGCCTG
Organism: Corynebacterium falsenii; assembly: GCA_001054945.1. Classification (GTDB taxonomy): domain Bacteria; phylum Actinomycetota; class Actinomycetes; order Mycobacteriales; family Mycobacteriaceae; genus Corynebacterium; species Corynebacterium falsenii_A. The sequence goes on from JVKJ01000005.1 coordinate 622,648, forward strand.
GGAGTCGGAGGAGGTCATCGAGAAAATGCCCAGGTCCTGAAGCACGTCCTCTGCCGCGATGGTCTCCTTGCGGATTCGAGAATCCGCGAAAGCCACGTCCTCTGGAAGATCAGGGTTGAGGTGGTGGCACACCATCAACATATCCAGGTGCTCTTCCAACGTGTTTTCCGTGAACGGCAGGGTCGGGTTCGTGGAGGCGGGAAGGATGTTCATTTCCTGCGCGAGCTCGATGATATCCGGGGCGTGACCGCCACCGGCGCCCTCGGTGTGGAAGGTATGGATGACTCGACCGTCAATCGCCGCACGAGTGTCTTCCACGAACCCAGCCTCGTTGAGGGTGTCGGTGTGGATAGCCACCTGAATGTCGTATTCATCGGCAACGTGCAGCGACGTGTTGATGGAACTGGGAGTTGCGCCCCAGTCCTCGTGGATCTTCAGGCCGATGGCGCCTGCGCGAATCTGCTCGGCCAGCGGGGATACAGAGGCACCGTGCCCCTTACCCAAGATTCCGAAGTTCATGGGGAACTGTTCAACCGAGCGGAGCATGTTGTGGATGTTCCACTCACCGGGTGTGACCGTAGTGGCCTTCGTGGCGTCTGATGGCCCGGTGCCACCGCCAATCATCGTTGTCACGCCCGACGTGAGTGCAGTTTCCACCTGGTCAGGGCTGACAAAGTGGACGTGGGTATCGATTCCACCAGCGGTCAGGATCATGCCCTCGCCGGCGATCACATCTGTGGCCACGCCCAGGACGATGTCCACACCATTCATGATGTGTGGGTTACCGGCCTTACCGATCTTGAAGATGTGACCGTCACGGATTCCCACATCGGCCTTGTAGATCCCGGAGTGGTCAACGATCAATACATTCGTGATCACCAAATCTGGGATTCCTACATCCCGCACGAGCTGGCCATTGTGGCCCATGCCGTCGCGGACAACCTTGCCGCCGCCGAATACAGCTTCTTCGCCGTGGGTGGTCAGGTCCTTTTCGACCTCAATCCACAGGTCGGTATCTCCGAGCCGGACTGCGTCGCCCGTGGTGGGGCCGTACAGGCTGGCATACTGATCGTGCTTCATTTCTGAACTCATGTAGTCCCCTTGCGCGAATGTCCTCAGAAGGAATTATTTGTTGTCCGAGCCTGACTTACGTGGCTTGTTGTCGCTCTGTGACGACTCGTTGTCGAAGCTTTCCCGTTCTTGCAGTGGATCCGGTGCATCGCCGGCTGCTGAATGACGGCGATGAGGCGCGGTTTGTTGGTTCGCCACCTTCGAGTGATCTTCAAATGTGGTCGGCTGACGCACATCGAGTGGCCCGTCCACGAGGTCCCGAAAACCAAAGACAATGCGGTCGCCGCCGAAAGGAATCAACTTCACCGTCTTCTTGTCGCCGGGCTCCAGGCGCACTGCCGTGCCCGCCGGAATGTCGAGCCGGTGACCAAGCGCAGCATTTCGGTCGAACTCAAGGGCTCGATTGGCCTCTGCGAAGTGGAAGTGGGACCCAACCTGTACTGCCCGATCGCCCCTATTGACGACGTCGAGCGAAATGGAATCACGTCCCTCGTTGAGGATGACGGGATCTTTAGAAAGCTTGTATTCACCTGGGATCATCATGTTCTCCTAGCGGATGGGGTTGTGCACGGTGACGAGTTTGGTCCCATCAGGGAAAGTGGCCTCTACCTGGACTGACTTCACCATCTCTGGCACGCCCTCTTGGACGTCCTCACGGGAAAGGATGGTGCTCCCCCAGTTCATGAGGTCAGACACGGTCCTACCGTCCCTGGCAGCCTCCATCAGCTCTGCGGTAATCAAAGCCACTGCTTCGGGATAGTTCAGGGCAAGTCCCCGAGCCTTCCTCTTGCGTGCAAGATCCGCCGCGACCACAATCAGTAATTTTTCTTGTTCCTTAGGCTGAAGATGCACGAGTTCCTCCAGATCGAAAACGGCGGGGTGGCACCCCCTGAGACGCCAACCGACCCTACTCCCGGTCCTCGATGTTTTCGCTGCGCGCGCAACAATATCCAACCCCATTTTGGTGAAGTTATCGCAAGATCCCCCAGCTCAGAACCATGTTATTGCCCCGCCACCACGGTCAGAGCGGCGGTCCATTCCGGGCCGCAATCCAGCGCCCGCGGCGGACGCTACTGTCCGCGACGAAAACGCCTGACAGTTAATGGCGCGAAAATCAGCACCAGGAGGACACACCCAGCCATGATGGCAGGCACCGGGTGCTGCATGGGCCACGAGTTTGGCACGGGCGCATTACCCTCGTTGCCGAACAAGTGCCGGGTCCCTTGCACCAGTGCTGAAACGGGGTTCCACTCCGCGAATACGCGGAGCACTGTGGGCATCGACTGGGAGGGCACGAAGGCGTTGGACAGGAAGGTCAGCGGGAACAGCACCATCATCGTCGCGGAGTTCATCGCCTCCACGGATTTCACCATTAACCCCAGGAACACCAGCACCCAGCTGAACGCCCAGCTAAAGAACAGCAGCAGGAGGAACCCGCCCAGGAATCCCCCGAACCCAGCTTCGGGTCGCCACCCAATGACCAGCCCAGTCACCACCATGACGGCGAGCGTGGCGAAGTTCAGGACCGCATCGGACAGGGTCCGGGCCACCACCACAGCAGAGGAGGCCATCGGCAGGGTTTTGAACCGGTCGATGAGCCCGTCCTTCTTGTCCTGCACCATGTACATCGCTGAAAAGGTCGATCCGAAGATGGCCGATTGGGCAAAGATGCCCGCCATGAGGAAGTTGGTGTAATTCACGCCCGGCACGTTGATCGCACCGCCGAACACCTGGGAGAACAGCAGGACGAACATAATCGGCTGCAAGATCGCCCACGCGAGCACATCGGGCGATCGACGCATCCGAATCACGTTTCGGATGAAGACCGCGCGGACATCACCGAACCAGGAGTTTTTGTGGGGAGCATTCATTGCCCATCACCAGCCTTTCCGCCGGTCAAGTGGAGGAACACATCATCGAGGGTGGGGCGTGCCATGCCCGCATCGTGCAGCACAATCCCCTGCGAGCGGATCTGTCCCAGTACTTTCTCCAGCGCCGCAGGGCCGTCCTCGACAGCGGCGGAAATCGTCAAATCCTGCACCAGGACCCCGTGATCAGCCATCCCATCGATGGCCACCTGGGCGACGATGTTCCGAGCGGCGGGTACATCGGTGGCGTCCACAAGTGCGAGGGTGACCCGCTGACCACCGACCTGGGACTTCAATTCATCAGCCGTGCCTTCGGCAATGACGGTGCCGTGGTCAATCACGCTGATCTGATCGGCGAGGTGGTCAGCCTCTTCGAGGTACTGGGTCGTGAGCAGCAAGGTGGTTCCCCTGGACACGCGATCCTCGATGACCTCCCACAGAGCAAGTCGCGCGGCCGGGTCGAGGCCGGTGGTGGGCTCGTCCAGGAAGAGGATGCGGGGGTCGTTCACCAGGGACGCCGCCAGGTCGGCACGTCGCCGCATGCCCCCAGAGAACCCTTTCACGGGGCGTCGCGCAGCCTTTTCCAGTGAGAAGACTTCCAGCAACTCGTCGGCGCGAGCTTTTGCACGGCGGTCACCGAGGCCGAACAGTCGACCAATCATGATGAAGTTCTCCCGCGCGGTGAGCTCTTCGTCAATGGTGGCATATTGCCCGGAAGCGCCGATGATGTTGCGAACTTCCTTGCCCTGACGGACTACGTCGAATCCGTCGACGGTGGCCACCCCAGACGTGGGTTGGATCAGGGTGGTGAGCACCTTGACAGTGGTGGTCTTGCCAGCACCATTGGGGCCGAGGAGGCCGCGTACGGTGCCCTCCTCAACGGTGAGGTTCAGTCCATCGAGCGCCCGGACCTCACCTGATTTGGCGGGATAGATCTTGCGCACATCCCGCATTTCGATTATTGACATGCCCTAACCTTAATGCGGACTAATAGTTTCCAAGAATTTAGCGTTGGGTGGTTGCGCTTAGCGCCGACTATGGGGAGGTAGTTTCAGCCTTCGGATTAGCCGAAGAGCAGAGGGATACCAATCACGGCCACGATCATGGTCACGATGACCACCAGGAACGCCTGCCCCTGCCAGCGGGCATAGTTGAAGTCCATGCCCACTCCGCTGCGCTTTTCCACCAGCACTGCGGGGTCATCAGGGTTGCAATAAAAGAGTCCCCACTTGTAGTGCTCGTCATTGTCCAAACCCTCGGCTGGCTCCGGGCCGTACCTCCCAGCTCGGCGGTCCCGGTCAACTCGGGACGTGCGGAAATAGACGAGCCAGATCATCCAGCCGGCAACGAGAAGCACGCCAATGATTCCGGCAGAAAGAAAGATGATGGCGTGTTCCATCAGCCCCGGCAGCGCTGTGAAGACGCTGATCCCGGATACGAACAGGCTCAATGTAAAGGCCATCACGCCCAATCCCAATTGGCTGGCGGACAACGAAGCGAGAGTTCGCGCCTTGCCGGCCGGAGAAACATCGGAACGCAGCCGGGAGGATAACCGCGGCATCACCGCGCTGAACAGAAAGAACCCTCCGACGAGCACAGCTGCAAGAATCACTCCCATAAGCACCGAGCCCACCGACTTGTCCGACCACGCGTCCGGGTTACCGGAACCGTCGAAGTGCGTAGGGATCGTCTGCGGAATCTCCGACCAATGCAACGCCAGGATTGCGGCACTCGCCGCCATCGGCAGGAGGGCAAGCGCGTACCACGGGTAGGCCGGGTGCGGGTAGCTCACTGCTGACGGGGAAAGTCGTTCTCGTTGCTCCGGGGTGCGCTCTGGTGAACGCGGTGAGGCGCTGACTAGCCCCGTGACGGACGTGGTCTCGCCCTCGAACCAGTTTTCGGACTGTTTGATGGCGATGAGGTGGTGGCGTCCAGAAATCCAACTAGTTAACCCCACGATCACCGCAAGCAGGGGCAACACCACAGATAACGCAGTCAGCTGGTTCACCGTGCCCCACACGGCGACAGCGACGAGCGCGAGCACCGCGAAGATCAGAACGCGCGTCTGCCGTTGATAGAAACGCCCGCGCGTGACCAGCACGTGGGGGTTACGTTGCTTGGAGCGAGGTACGCGAACCCCCAGAACTGTGGTGGGCGGAGCCAACTTCACGGCGAAGTGGAAGCCACACCAGACAAACACCTGGATGACGACCGAGACAGCCAATTGAAATAAGAGGTCCGTAGTCATGAGTTCTCCTTGGGGTTCTGAACAGCTTGTCCCTGGGCAGTGGTCCGCTGAGCGGAGGGCTGAAGCGGGGCGAACTTGGCGAGAATCTCCCCGGCCAGTTGATGGATGTCTGCGGTGGAAACGCCCTGTACATAGATGCGGGAAAGCAGGCGGTTTAGCTCGTTGGCGGCTAGTTCCCTGTCCTCATTAGTGGCGGTTTCCGGAAGGAAGACGACGGTGCCCTCGCGGGGACTAGTGCGTACGATGCCGTCCGCGCGCAGCAGGTCATACGCCTTTTTTGCCGTGGCGGGGTTGATCCCGAACTCCAATGCGACTGTGCGCACTGGCTCCAACCGGTCACCGTGGCGGATCTGCCCGGTGGCGATGGCTTCCAGGATCCGGTCATGGATCTGCTGAAAGATCGGGACTTCCGAGTGGGGATCGATGGAAATAAGAGGGACGTTCTCGCTCACGCCTTTTAATTTAGCGCTCTGTATTACTGATAGCAATACAAGCAACCCAAGCCGCCCACTTTCAGTGAACAGTTCGCTGGTCGCCAGGCACCAACACCCCGGCGAGCCCCATTTGGCAGGGGCGGTATCCTCAATAGACATGAACGCACCCGCCTCCCCCGAGACCAGTCGTCGCCGCACCTTCGCTGTCATCGCCCACCCCGATGCCGGTAAGTCCACGCTCACGGAGGCGCTGGCGCTGCACGCCCATGTCATTCAGGAGGCCGGCGCCGTGCACGGGAAGGCGGGTCGCAAGTCGACGGTCTCCGACTGGATGGATATGGAGAAGGACCGCGGCATTTCCGTCGCCTCCTCCGCCCTGCAGTTCGAGTACGCCCCGGAAGGTCACACGGGCGAGCCCTACATGATCAACCTGGTGGATACCCCTGGTCACGCCGATTTCTCCGAGGACACCTACCGCGTGCTGTCCGCCGTGGACGCTGCCGTCATGTTGATCGACGGCGCCAAGGGCTTGGAGCCGCAGACGCTGAAGCTATTCCGCGTGTGTAAGGCCCGGGGGTTGCCCATTATTACGGTGATCAATAAGTGGGACCGCCCGGGGAGGACGCCACTAGAACTCGTGGATGAAATTGTCAATGAAATCCAGCTGCAACCCACTCCCCTGTTCTGGCCTGTGGGCGAGGCTGGCGACTTCCGGGGACTGGCGCGCATCAATGATGATGGGGAGGCGGAGGAGTACATTCACTTCATCCGGACCTCTGGTGGGTCCACCATCGCACCGGAGGAGAACTACACCCCAGAGCAGGCGCTAGAAAAAGAAGATGGCGCGTGGGAAACCGCAGCTGAAGAAGCGGAACTACTGGCCGCCGATGGCGCTCTGCACGACCAGGATCTGTTCTTAGAGTGCACGACTTCTCCGTTGATTTTTGCCTCCGCGATGTTGAACTTCGGCGTGCATCAAATCCTGGACACTCTGTGCGCGTTGGCCCCTCACCCGAAGGGACGCCCCAGTGATCCGGCGGTAGTGGCCGCCAGCGGTGGCTCCAGCGCAGCTGTCCAGGAATACCGAGATACGGAGGACGACTTCTCCGGGGTGGTTTTCAAGGTGCAGGCCGGCATGGATACGCAGCACCGCGATCGTCTGGCGTTCATGAGGGTGGTATCTGGCCAGTTTGAACGCGGGATGCAGGTAACGCACGCCCAGTCAGGGCGCAGTTTCAGCTCCAAATATGCGCTGACGGTGTTCGGACGCACCCGGTCGACGGTGGAGGCGGCCTACCCAGGAGACATCGTGGGCTTGGTGAACGCCGGAACGCTTGCTCCTGGTGACACGATTTACAGCGGCAAGAAGGTGCAGTTCACCCCGATGCCGCAGTTCGCGCCGGAGCACTTCCGAACACTGCGAGCCAAGTCACTGGGTAAATACAAGCAGTTCCGCAAGGCCCTGGAGCAGTTGGACTCCGAAGGCGTGGTTCAAATCTTGCGCAACGACCTGCGTGGCGATGCCGCTCCGGTGATGGCTGCTGTGGGGCCGATGCAGTTTGAGGTCATGCAGGCACGCATGCAGGCGGAATACAACGTGGAGACGGTGACGGAGCCAATCCCCTATTCCGTCGCTCGCCGAACGGACGCTGAATCCGCTCCCGAGCTGGGGAGGCAGCGCGGCGTGGAGATTTTCACCCGAACCGACGGGGAACTCATCGCGTTGTTCGGAGACAAATGGAAGTTGGCCTTTGTGGAAAAAGAGCACCCCGATCTCACATTGGAGACCCTGGTCGCCGATTAGCGCAGGCCCACTTTCCGCAGGTTTTAACTCAAGATCACGAAATTTCGCTAGTCGTTCGCAATCTTTCTAGTGCCTCGCCTAGCCATGCATTGTTGAACGGGACTAAAGTTAGGTGCGTTCCGGAAGCCACGACGGAGAGAAGATTCCCATCGCCACGCTCGTGGCTCCCGCTTTAGCTAGTCATCTAAGGGCAATTCAGAGCCCTTGAGCTTGTAAGTAGTGCTGAGAGGCTGCAACGTTTATGGCTGACAACTCCCCCCGACCGATCTATCGACACACACTTGACGTGGGGACGGAACCACAGGGGCTTCGCGATCGAAAGAAAGCCGCGACCCGAGCTGCCCTGGCTCGCGCGGCAGCGGACCTCATGCTGGAGGAAGGCGCGGAAGGCACCACGATCGCCAGCATCGCCCAGCGTGCCAATGTGAGTTCCCGCACGTTCCACAACTACTTCCCCCACCGGGAAGCCGCTTTCCTGTTCTTCATTGACAGCTATGTCGACCAGGTCATCCGATGGGTCGATGAGGCCGAACCAGGGCTGGCCACGACAGAGCTTCTGCGGCGTTTGGCCAAAGAAATCATGATTAATCCCGATGCGCAGTTCGCACCCGTGTCGCTGGTCTCCACCCTCGGCGAGCACCTCGGGCTGACGATGAGCCCCGAGGAATCTCAGGTACTTGTCGTCCTCTTCAGCAAATTGACAGCCCGACTCCGCGAGTACAACAACGGCGCACTGAGCATGCTCGAGATTCACCTTCTGCTAAACGCCACCATGGCCGTCATCAACGCCGCGACCGAGGTGCTCGAGGACGAAAATATCAACACCGGGCATTCATTCGAAGAGATGATAGATCTCGGCTTTGATCGGCTGGCAACGGGCTTCGAAAACTGAGAACGCCCACGTCGCACTCATCTTTTCCAGCCCCGTTGCACCCCCACTCACGGTTGCAACCCAGCTTTCAAGTGAAGCAAAACTTCATAGAGTGCGTATAATACATTTGCGCCCCGAGTGAATGAACGCAGTTCAATGCCGTGAGCAACGGTATAGCCACGTTTCTTCTCCAGAGGCAACACCCACTGCATCTTTCGGGAGCATCTTTCCACCCACGACTGGAAAGTCCTGGAACTTGCACACCTTCACGAACACAACAACTCAACTCTCACCGCAGTGTGCCCCGCGGGTTTGGAGGGCTCCCTCCGGACCGCAGGACTCGGCTCGGTGAAACCCACGAAAGCACATCACACATGCACGGCTCTTCAGCACATGACTCTGACGTACGCTCGCAGCAATCGAGGGGCACAGCTTTGCGTCCCCGAAACAATTTCGGGCAGCGGACTCCCGGACGCATCGCCAACCCCTGGGATGGAAGCGATGACGAACATAGCAACGGGGATATCAACCCCATCCACCGAGGCAGTCTCCGCGAACGCAAAAAGGCTGACACGCGCCAGCGACTCGCCTACGCCGCGGTGGAACTGTGGCTCGAGCAGGGCGCTGAACTGACCACGGTCGCTGCCATTACCGCCCGAGCGGGAGTATCCACCCGGACTTTCCACAACTACTTCGCGCGCCGCGACGATGCCTTCCTCTATTTTGTAGAGGGCGTGTTTCACAAGCTCGCAGGATTGATCCGTCGGGCTCCCGCCGACCAGCCTGCCGTCACCATCCTCCGAGACATCCTCATCGGCGAGATCTACGACTCGACTGACGAGCTCGGCTCCGCCCGCAATCTGATGCACCTCGGCGAACACCTCTCACTGTCGCTGTCCCCGGAAGAAAAGTTCCGCGCGGCAAGCATGTTTGACGTGATGAGCGACGCCCTGCACGAGAAGGCTGACGGAAGGCTTACTCGCTTCCAGGCCCATATGCTCGTGCACCTCGCATTTACTGCTGCCTCCAGCGCGATCGAAACCTTTGATTCCCCCGATGCAGGCTCAGACCGCGAACTCGATGATCTACTCAACGAGGCCTTCAGCATGCTTCAACAGGGCTTCAAGGCCTAATAACTTTAGGTTCCTCACACTCTGTTCGGCCCCAATGGGGTCTGCGTCACAGTCGAGCGTCACAATAGAACAATGGATTCTGGAAACATGTGGGAGACCCTGCTAGGCGCTACCCTCACCATCGGCGGCTACCCCATTTTGTGGCGAGAGATCGTAGGGAACCTCTTTGGCCTGGCCAGCGCCATCGGCGGCATGCGTCGCGTCGTCTGGGCGTGGCCAGTCGGGATCATCGGAAACATACTCCTGTTCACTGTTTTCCTCGGAGGAGTCTTCCACACCCCGCAGAATTTGGATTTGTATGGCCAGGCTGGGCGCCAGGTGATGTTCCTTGCCGTCTCCGTGTACGGGTGGATCCAGTGGCGCCGAGCGAAGCGCTCCCCAACCTTCACCGAACCTGCGGACACAGACCCGAACCGCTCCATCGTGTCCGAGCCGCACGAGGATTCCGCGGCCGTTCAGCCCCATTGGGCGACCGCACGGCAGAGGATTGCGATGGTCGTGGTCGCGATCGTGGGCACAGTTGGCTTCTCCTTCATCTTCCAAGCCCTGGGTTCGTGGGGCCCGTGGGCAGATGCGTGGATCTTCACTGGGTCGATGCTGGCGACATTCGGCATGGCGCGCGGGTGGACCGAGTTCTGGCTGATTTGGATCGCCGTGGACGTTTTCGGGGTGCCGCTGCTGGTGAGCGCCGGCTACTACCCTTCAGCCATGTTGTACCTGGTGTACGGGAGTTTTGTGTTGTGGGGATTCTTCGTGTGGCTGCGTGTTCAGCGCCACGACAATGCAAGTGATCAGGGCGACCGGAGTTCAGCTCGCTCGCGCTAATCCCGCCGCTCACTTCAGGAATTGACGCCACCGCTGCCCATCGACATCCTCCGTCGACGGTGGGAAGAACTGTGGAGCGTGATCCTTGTCCACCAGCACGGCTCGGACACCCTCGCTGAAGTTCGGTTCGCGCCGCAGAGCCTTGGCCAGCATGAGCTCGTTTGCCAGCGCCGTCGGCAAATCCGTTTTGGCTGACCGCCGCAGCAGTTCGAAGGTTGCGACAACACTCGTGGGATTCGCCTGTTGGAGCGCTGCCGCGCAGTACTCCTGGACGTCCTGCTCCTCCTGATTGGCAGGGGCCGAGTTCAGCCGTTCTTCAATTTCAGACCATTCTTCACCTCTGAACAGCTCATCAATGGCCGCGGCGTGCTGCTTCAGGAATAACGGGCCGAGTTGGTCCCGTTCCTCCGGACTACCGACACAATCTGTGGCCAGGCCAGTAAACAGCATGTCCGCTGGCGTCTGGCGATAGCCCGTGACCCCCAGGAACAGTCCCATGGGCAGCGACCTGGTGCCGCCCTCCCCGCTCCGAGCATCGTCATGGTTGTCCTCTTCCATGGTGAGGTGGGTCAGAACATAGGACATCCCGACGTCTGGGATGAATCCAATGGCGCACTCGGGCATTGCTGCCAGTGCTCGGGGTGTGATGTGGCGGTGGGGAACGTGAGCAGCCAGCCCCAGTCCCCCACCCATGACGATGCCGTCGATGTGGGCGGTGATGGGTTTGGGAAAGGTAGCGAGGCGAAGATTAAGCCTGTATTCGTCCTCGAAGAATTGGTCACCCGGCGCGTATCCACTGGCAGCGTCGCTGCCTCGGACCCAACGGACATCTCCCCCGGCGCAAAAGGCTTTGCTTGAGGTGGAGCGGAGGGCGATACTGCGGATGGAATCATCGCGTTCCCATTCTTCAAGGGCGGAAGCGATTGCGGTGATCATGTCCGGAGTGAGCGAATTCAGGGCGTGTGGCCGATTGAGCTCAATGACGCCTATTGCTCCGTCTCTGCTACAGCGAACATTGTCGTCCATGGTGTGATCAGCCATAGGTCTATCGTTTCACCAATGCGCCACCAATGGGCTGGATCGCGGAGTTCTACTTCGCCTTTTTGCTAGCTTTCTTTGACGACTTCTTGCCCGCCTTTTTGGCCGCCTTCTTGCTGGTCTTTTTTTCGGCTTTTTTGTTCGACTTTGCGGCCTTGGACACTGTCGCGCGCTTTTTCGCAGCTTTTGTGGCCTTGCCTTTCTTCGTTGCTGGCGCGTCCTTTTTATCTGACTTGTCAGCAGCCTTCACAGGCTTGTCAGAGTCATCGGACTTCTTCTTGGATTTCTTTTCCTTGAGGGCCTTTTTCTCCAGCCCGGCGGCCACGTCGGGAACGTATTTGAACTCCGCGCGCGGCGGCCGCTGATACAACTTGGCCGATTCTGGCCGATCTGGCACCTCCGGCACGGTCCGTTCCACGTACTCCCAAGGAATGGTTTGAAGAATGTGGTTAATGACATTGATGCGGGAGCGCTTCTTGTCTTCGCTCTCGACCGTGTACCACGGCGCGGATGGGATGTCTGTGTGCACAAACATCTCGTCTTTGGCGCGAGAATAGTCTTCCCACCGTGTAATTGTTTGCAAATCCATGGGAGACAGTTTCCATTGCCGCAGCGGGTCTTCCTGTCGGCTGCGGAACCTCCGCAGCTGCTCCTCGTCGCTGACACTAAACCAGTACTTTCGCAGGAGGATTCCATCCTCAACCAGCAGGCGCTCAAAGATGGGCGTCTGGTGAAGGAAGCGGCGGTATTCCTGCGTACTGCAAAATCCCATCACCCGCTCCACACCCGCGCGGTTGTACCAGCTGCGATCGAAGATCACGATCTCCCCTGCGGTAGGGAGCTTCTCCACGTATCGCTGGAAGTACCACTGTCCCTTTTCGCGCGAATTCGGTGCCGGTAGCGCTTCGATCCGGCACACACGGGGGTTGAGGTATTGGGTGATCCGCTTGATCGCCGAGCCTTTGCCGGCCGCATCCCGACCTTCCATCACCAATACCACGCGGGCCCCGGTCTGAACCACCCATTGCTGCATTTCGACAAGTTCGGCCTGAAGCCTCACCAGCTCATGCTCGTATGCCTTCTTCGACAACTTCGGTGGCTTCTTAGTCATAGCCCTTTAGTCTAGTGCCTCTAGGGGTTCACCCAGGCAAAGGCCTCGCCCACACCAACCCGCGTGCATTGGCCACATTGTTCAACATTTGACCAGGTAGTTCCCAATTTTTGGGTTTTGTGATTAACCCCATAGTTATTTGATTTCGCGATTCTCCGCTGCGTTAAATGAAAGTCGGTTCATGTAAACAGAGTTTTTGGAGGAATGTCGTGAATCTTCGCCGTTTCGTCTTGGCCGCTTCCCTGCCACTCGCCGCAATCACTATGACTGCCTGCGGCTCTGCGCAAGACGGCAGCAATGGAAGTGACAAGCCAGCCAGCGCCTCGAGTTCCGCGAGCGCGTCGGCAGACAACAAGGACGGCAAGGACGGCAAGAGCACCGCTCAGGACGGCCCCATCGCTCTTAAGGACGGCGTCGTTCGGGCGACCGAAGGCTCGAAGGACATGACGGCCGTGTTCGGTCAGCTAGAGAACACGTCCGACAAAGACGTCACGATCACAAGCTTCAGCAGTCCGGACATCAAGGCTGGTTCCTTTGAGATCCACGAGACCGTTAATGGGAAAATGCAGCCGAAGAAGGGCGGGGTGAAGTTGCCCGCAGGTGGGCACGCCAAGCTGGAGCCCGGCGCCGATCACTTCATGATCATGGGATTGAAGGAGCCTGTACCGGCTGGGTCGACCGTCACCCTCAAGCTGACACTCAGCGACGGCTCCACCAGTGAGATCAAGGACATTCCCGTTCGATCCATGGGTGCCGGAGACGAGGATTACGGGGACATGAGCAACCATGGCGGGCACGGCGATCACGCTGGCCACGGTGATCACGCTGAGCACCAGCACTAAGGGTGCGTAGATACCTCGACATGACTGCATCGGACGAACGACCACCGCGCCGGTCCCAGCTTTCCCGGCGGGGTTTCCTCACCGGGCTCACTGGCCTGACTGCTGCCGTGGGCGCTGGTGGCCTGGCTGCCTGCGATACCGACCCCGCGCGGTCAGAACACCTAGATTCCTCGGCCGGCGACTCCCCCCGGATCATCACCTTCGACGGTGAACATCAAGCCGGGATCGCCACCGCGAGCCCAGCGGCCCTGAACATGGTGGGCTTCAACCTGAAGGACGGCGCGGACCGGAAGTCCCTCACCCGGCTGCTTCGCCTGTGGACCGAGGACGCACGCCGACTCTGCCACGGTGAAAACCCCCTGGGCAGCTTGGAACCGGAGATGACCACCGCGCCGGAAAATCTCACCATTACCTGCGGATTCGGCGAGCCCCTGTTCAAGATCATCGACCAGCCCCAGCACAAGCCCAGCTGGCTGCACAAGATTCCGCAGTTCACTCAGGACAAGCTGATGGACCGGTGGGGGCAAACGGACCTTGTCTTGCAGATTTGCTCCGACGATCCCCTCATGTTGGCCTTCGCTACGCGGCACATGATTCGCGCTGGCGTCCAATATGTGGATACCCAATGGACACAGCAAGGGTTCAACAATGCGCCGGGGACCCAGAAGAAGGGGGAAACCCCCCGGAATCTCTTCGGTCAGAAGGACGGGACGGTCAACCCGCGCAGCGCGGCGGACTATGCCAAACACGTGTGGATCGACGATGGCCCCCGGTGGCTTCGCGGTGGATCCGCGATGGTGGTGCGCCGCATTCACATGAACCTGGACACCTGGGAGGTGTTGGACCGAAAGTCGCGGGAGGATTCCACTGGGAGGAGCTTGGAGACAGGTGCGCCGCTAAGCAGTGCCACCGGCGATGAATTTGAGACGCCCAATTATGCCAAGGCCAATGACATCGGAATCCCCCTGATCAGCCCGCATTCGCACATGGCACGGGCAACCGCGCCGAAGGACCACCCCGAACAGCGGATCCTGCGGCGCCCGTTTAGTTATGACCTCCCCTTCGATCCGGCTGACATTCCCGCTCCCACGCCGTTTCAAAAGGACATGGAAAGCGACGATGATGGAGGGAAGGATAAGCCCCAAGCACTGTCCAATTCCGGGCTCATCTTCTGTTGCTTTCAGAAGGATCCCGACCGACAATTCACCCCGATCCAGCGGCGGCTGGATGAGTCCGACCGGCTCAACCAATGGATCACGCACATCGGCTCCGCGGTGTATGCCATGGTCCCGGGCGTGAGTGAGGACGGTAAGGACGGCCGGGATACCTACTGGGGGCAGTCCCTGCTCGAGGGGTAGGGCTGCGGAGGGGTTAGCACTCCGGGACGTTGACTCCCACGTTGGTGGCCAACCCGCCGCCAGCGGTCTCCTTGTACTTGGTGGACATGTCGGCACCCGTCTGGCGCATGGTCTCAATGACCTCGTCCAGGGTGACGTAATGCTCACCATCCCCCCGCAGCGCCATCTTCGCTGCGTTGATGGCCTTACCGGCGGAGATCGCATTGCGCTCGATGCATGGGATCTGCACGAGTCCAGCAATCGGATCGCAAGTCAGGCCCAAGGAGTGCTCCATGGCGATCTCCGCAGCGTTGGCCACTTGGCGCGGGGTTCCGCCCAGCACTTCAGCGAGCCCGGCAGCAGCCATGGAGGCAGCGGAGCCGACCTCGCCCTGGCAGCCTACTTCCGCGCCGGAAATGGAGGCACGCTCCTTATACAGGGATCCCACGGCGCCCGCTGCCAACAGGAACGTGCGATCGGTGGCCTTCGCGTCTTCTCTGCCCTGCGGCGTGAACTCGCGAGCGTAGAACATCACTGCGGGAATGATGCCAGCGGCTCCGTTGGTGGGCGCGGTGACCACGTTCCCGCCGGCGGCGTTCTCCTCGTTGACCGCCAGCGCCACCAGGTTCACCCAATCTTCAGAGAATTCCGCTGTGCGCTGCGGGTCCTCTTGCATGAGCTGGTCGTACCACCTCTTCGCACGCCGCTTGACCAGCAGTGATCCGGGCAGTACTCCGTCCTGGGACACGCCGCGCTTATGGCAGTCCTGCATCGCTTGGGAAATCGCGTCCAGGTTGATATCGATCTCTTCGTCGGTGCGTTGCGACTGCTCGCAACCGCGCTGCACCCCGGAGATCCCACCGCCGCCTCGCTCTGCGAGTTCGATGAGCTTCTGGCCCGAATCGAACAGCCAGTCCCCCGTCAACTCGTCCAGGGTGGGGATCTCCTCGGCGGTGCGGATGAACCCGCCGCCAATGGAGTAGTAGGTCTCCTTCCAGTCGCCCTCTGGCTCGGCATCGCCCGGCCCCTGCGCCAAGGAGGCAATCCCGGTGCCGGGGCCAGAGATGGCCTCCTGGGATTCGCCGATCACAAATGTCACGGCGTTGGTGTGGATAGAGCGCTGCACACCGGGTCGCAGCACGATGTCCTCGAAGCCACAGGTGATTGGCATGGACTCATCCCCAGCGAGGTTGATGGTCCTGGTTTCGCGGATCTGCCGGATCCGCTTTTCCATGTATTCGGCATCAACCGTCGCCGGATCGCATCCGTCCAGCCCGAGGAGGCAGGCGCCCAGGGTTCCGTGCCCGGCCCCGGTGGCTGCCAGTGAACCGTAGAGAATGACGCACGCTGAGGGGTTATCCGGATTCTTCCCCTCGTCCTTCCACTTCTGCCGCGCCTTTCGGCCGAAATCTAGCCCGGCGCGCATCGGCCCCACGGTGTGGGAGGACGATGGCCCCACGCCAATCTGAAAAAGGTCAAAAACACTGACAGTCATCGCTTGACTCCCCGGATGCTCTGGTTATCGATAGTTGGTTTTCTACTTCTTATCGTTTTCGACGGAAAACTCAGCCATCCGATCCCACTCGGTCTTCCCTTCGATCAGCGTGTTGATGATCTGTGGGGTCTCCTTCAGGATCTTCGGGAACAGTTCCGTGGCCTTCTTAAAGTGGTCGGAATTGACGTGCGCCTCGGCAGCATCGTCCTTGAAGGCCTCGACCAGAATGTACTCGTTGGGATCATCGGTGCCACGGAACCAGTCGAAGCTCAGGCACCCCTGTTCGGCGCGTGTGGCGGCGGTGAATTCTTCGACCTCCTGTCGGAAGTTTTCAACGTACTCGGGCAGTGGCTTGAATCGAACGTTAATCAGGATCATGATTTCCAGTGTAACGAGCATGCCCACTCGCGCCGCCGCCTCTTCCCCCGTTAGCCTTCCCGCTTCTCGGCGGCTTCGAGCCAATCCATTTCAAGGCCCTCGTACTCTTCGCGCGCCGAGTCCACCTGTTGGCTCAGCTCCGCGAGCTTGCCAGTATCCACGCCGTTGGGATCCTCAGCTGCCGCAGCCATCTCGCCGTTGAGCTTTTCAATGCGTTGCTCGAGCTTTCCCATCTTTCGCTCGAGGGAGTTCATTTCCTTCTGAAGTTCCCGATCTTCTTGGGCGCTCAGGTTGGTGGACTTAGGGGTGGACGCCACTGTCTTGCCACCGTCGGGTCCAGCAGAAGCATCGCGTCCAGCGGACGGCTCATCTCCGCGTCGCCCGCCCTTGAGGTCCAGGACATTGGCATTGCGCCCTTCGGCCGCGGCCAATTCCGCGCGCGTGGCCAGGTATTGATCGATCCCTCCGGGGAGATTGGTCAGTTTGCCGTCCCCAAATAGTGCGTAGGTCACGTCGCATACGCGCTCCACCAGATAGCGATCGTGGGAAATCACCACCATCGTTCCAGGCCACCCGTCCAAAAGGGATTCCAATTCCTGGAGCGTGTCGATGTCCAAGTCATTCGTTGGCTCATCCAACAGCAACACATTGGGCTCGGCCATCAGCACGCGCGTCAACTGCAGTCGGCGCCGTTCACCGCCGGAGAGGTCTCCCACCGGGGTGCGTTGACGCTTCGCCGAAAAGCCCAAGCGCTCCGCCAGCTGCGAAGCAGACAGCTCCTTGTCCCCCAGTTGCACGTAGCTGGCCACATCAGTGACAGCGTCCAGGAGCCGGCGCGTGGGGTCAAGATCGTCGAGTTCTTGCCGCAACCACCCGAGGCGGACCGTCTTGCCTTCAATTCTCCGCCCCTCCGCCAGTTCGTTCTCCCCCGCTAACGTCCGAAGCAGGGTCGTCTTTCCTGACCCGTTCACGCCCACAAGGCCAATGCGTTCGCCCGGCCCCAGCCGCCATGTCAGGTCCTCCACCAGCACGCGACCGTCTGGCGTGGTTATCGTTGCATCCACCAGGTCGATGACTTTCTTGCCCTGCCGCCGCGCAGAGAACGCCATCAACTCAACACTGTCCCGCACCGGAGGGACGTCACTGATGAGAGCCTCGGCTGCCTCGATACGGTAGCGGGGCTTGGACGTGCGCGCCGGTGCACCTCGCCGCAGCCACGCCAGTTCCTTTCGCGCGAGGTTTTGACGCCGCTGCTCCTCCGCGTCGGCCTGCCGGGCGCGCTCTGCGCGGGCAAACATCCAGTCGTTGTAGCCGCCTTCGTAGACATCGACTTTGCCGTCGTGCACCTCCCAGGTGGTCGTCGCCACGGTATCCAGGAACCAGCGATCGTGGGTGACCACGATCAGTGCCGTGTTGCGCCCGAGAATGTGCTGTGCCAGCCACTGCACGCCCTCCACGTCGAGGTGGTTGGTCGGCTCGTCCAGGATCAATAGGTCCAAATCTTGAACAAGGGCGGCAGCCAACCCGGTACGCCGGCGCTCGCCGCCCGATAGTTGGGAGATGGGAGTGTCCAGTCCCAGATCCACGACCTCCAGGCCATTCAGCACGGCACGGACCTTCGGGTCGCTCGCCCACTCATACGTTTCCAGCCCCAGGTTCTCCAACACAGCATCCCCCACGGTGAGCTGGGACTTGGCCGGATCCAGCGCAACGTCCCGCAGAACATCCTGCGTCACCATGGCCATCCGCAGATCATTGACGCGGGACACTCGGCCAGAATCGACAGCGTCCGCACCGCTGAGTACCCGCAACAGCGTGGACTTGCCGCCGCCGTTGAGTCCCACGACCCCGACTCGCTCCCCAGTATTAATGCCGAGGCTCACTCCGTCCAACAGTGTCTTCAGCCCATAGGACTTGCGCACGGCTTCCATATTGATGAGGTTCGTGGGTCGAGCCACAGTGATTCTCGTCCTTTCGTAATGAGCTGAGGATGATGAGGAGCAAGTAATTCGGTGATGTCGTTGGCTATTTCACCACGCGCGCGCCGGAGGCTGGCGTGCTAGTGGTCGTGGTAGCGCTGGCCTTACCCGCCACGGACACAGCAGTCGCGACGTCGATCGCCTGTTCCGCGTCCGCACACAGCATGGCGATCGTCGGCCCGGACCCAGACACAATTGAAGCCAGCGCACCTGCCTCTTTCGCCGCCGCCATGGTCTCGCGCAGTGACGGCATCAGGCTAATCGCTGGCGCCTGCAAGTCATTGACCAGCAGCGGGGCCAGTTCTTCCGGATCGCCATGCATCAGCGCCCTCTGCAGGCCGCTGGGGTCTCCCGCTCGCCGGGCGAGACGATCGGCATTCGCTCGCTGCAGATCCAGGTGCTGGAACACCTTCGGCGTGCTCAGCCCGCGCTTATCAGTCGCGATGGCCCAGTGGAAGCTGCCTTTGCTCATCACGCTTAGCAGCTCCTCCCCCTTGCCGGTGCCCAGCGCTGTTCCGCCGAGCAGGCAGAACGGAATGTCTGCTCCAAGGCTCGCTCCCATCGTGCGCAACTCCACGTCCGTGGGAGCTGGAATGCTCGCCCCGCCACGGTGGTTCCGAGTCGCCTGGGGACGAGGGTGGCGTCCAAAATAAAACTCGCGCGCAGCGACGAGAGCAGCGGCGGCGTCCGCAGACCCCCCGGCCATTCCGCCCGCAACCGGAACGCCCTTGGTGATGTGGATGTCCGCATCCATGGTCTCCTCGAGCGGAACCCCCGCACGTTCAGACCAGAGCTTCCGGATCTCATCGACCGCCTGCCACGCCAGGTTCGAGCTGTCGGTGGGGACCAGGTGCGCGTCGTGTCCCGCGACGTTCACGGTGCGCGCCGAGTTTTGGGACGCCGCCGTCAGGCGCACAGTCTCCTTGAGCGATACGGATTGAAATACCGTCGTGAGTTCGTGGTAGCCATCATCGCGGACATCTCCGACACCCAGGTGGAGGTTGATCTTGCCGTGAGCGGTGGCACTGACTGACATGTCGCCGATCACTCGAGGCCCTCCTTTGAGGCCAGGGCTACCCGGGCGAGGTCCACGAAGTGGGTTGTGCTGAGCTTTTCGCCGCGCTCCTTGGGGTCGATTCCCGCGGCTGTGAGAGCTTGCTCGGCCTTGACTCCGGATCCGAACCAGCTGGACAGAGCGGCGCGGAGTGTCTTGCGGCGCTGCAAGAAGGCGGCATCTGCCAGGGAAAAGACGGTTGCGCGGAGCTGGTCGTTCGCAGATGCTTCCCCGACCTCCTGGTCCCAGGGCGCCGTGCCAGGCTCCCACCGGTCGATGCGGACGAGGCCAGAATCGATCTTCGGGGCTGGCCAGAACACATTTTTTCCGATGGTGGCTGCACGGGATACGTCGCCGTAGAAGCGTGCCTTGACACTGGGAACCCCGTAAATCTTGCTTCCAGGGTGGGCCGCGAGGCGATCTGCGACTTCGAGCTGGACCATCACTAACACGCGCTTGATGGTCGGAAACTCATGCAGCAGGTGAAGCAAGACGGGCACGGAAGCGTTGTACGGGAGGTTGGCGACCAGCGCGGTAGGTTGGGGTCGGCCCGCAGAGACCCAATCCTGCTGAGAGATGCGGAGTGCATCCTGGAGCAGGACGCGGAAATCCAATCCCTCGCGCTCAGGGCCGCGGGCAGCGATGGTTTCCGGAAGTTTTGCTGCGAGCCGTGGGTCGATCTCAATCGCGGTGACGCTGTCCACGGAGTCCAGCAGCGCGAGGGTCAAGGACCCCAGTCCGGGTCCAACCTCGATGACGTGATCATCGCGGCGAAGTTCCGCGGCGTTGACGATCTTGCGGACGGTGTTCGGATCGTGGACGAAATTCTGTCCCAGCTTTTTGGTGGGGTTGATATCCAATTCATCGGCCAGTTCGCGGATATCGGCTGGCCCCAGGAGAAGCGCTCCGCGCGGCTCAGACGATGAGCCAGCTGCGCCGGGCGTATCTGCTGCGTTGGGATGTGGAAAAGTCACGGGTCAAATATACCGTGGGCGCCAAACGGCCCCGCACCCGCGTGTACGGGTCCGGGGCGGGCTACCTGGGCTTTCACCCAGTTAGCGGATTCCCAGCTTGGACGTGCAAGCAGGCCATGCTCCCCAGCCCTGGGCAGCCTGAACCTTCTCGGCTACGGCGATTTGCTGCTCGCGCGTGGCCTGCTCAGGGGTTGGGGCGTACTCCGTGCCACCGAAGCCAGCCCAGGTGGATGGGGTGAACTGCAGACCGCCGGAGAAGCCGTTGCCCGTGTTAGTGGACCAGTTTCCGCCGGACTCACATTGCGCGATACTGTCCCATACGCCTGCGTTAGCGGAGGCGGGAGCGGCCGCACCAGTGTTGCCAGAAGCGGCAGGTGCTGCTGGTGCAGCACTCTTCGTCCCCACGCGAATGACACGGTCCTCCGCTGGAGCCAGCTGCTCGGCGTGAAGTTCCTCGCGGCCAACTTCCTTGCCGTTTTCCTTGCGGACCTTGTAGGTCACGCGCTCGTTGCCAGCCTTGCCCTCGGAGACGACGGTCTCTTCACCCGCCGGAGCGTTGGGGTCATCCTCGCGGCGGACAGTGGGATCAACCGGACGATCCTCTACCTTCTCTTCGGTCTGGACGCGAAGGACATCGACAGTCATGCCGTTGGTGACGGGAGTATCGGCAGATGGGGTCACCACATCGTCAGGGCCCAGTGGGGTTCCGCGAAGCTTGAAGATATCTCCAACGGTGACGGCTGGAACCTTGAGCGTGGATTCCTTATCTCCTTCATGGAGGGTCACGGACTTCGGCGTGGTCAGCTCCAGCTTCATACCGTCAAGCGGGATCTGGTGATCGCGAGGCTGGGACAGACCGGCAGCACCATAGTCTTCACCGAGCTGGTCGAGCAGCTGGCCAACGTTGGTGGCGGTGGTGTTGATCAGCTTTTCCTGACCATCAATGACAACGGCCACCTGACGAGAAGAACGGACGGTGATCTTGTCGTTGTCGGAAACCGATTCATCCAGGGCAGGAGTGATCATGTCCTGGTCCTTTACCTGCACCCCGGCAGAATCCAGCACGTCCTTCACGGTGCCGGTCATGGTGCTGGCCTGGATAATCTGGCCGTTGATGTCCAGCTGGACATCCTTCTGTGCCGATGCTGCAACACCACCGCCGACAACGAGAGTTGCCAGCAGGCCGCCGGTGGCGACGCGCAGTGGCATGTTGTTGGACTGCTTAATGTGATGGAGCTGGGACTTCTTCTTGGTGGACACGCGTTTGTTTACCTCTCGAATCTAGGGCACACCTTGCGGTTACTAGGCGCTTGCTAGTGGTGCGGTTTTCAGCGAGAAACCACGATTGCGGGCTGCGACCCTATGGGCGCTTCAGGCACTGTGAGCCCGGGGCACCCGCGGATGTCTTACTTCAATCGTTTGTCACAATACGATAACGGTTGATAACAATCCAAACGTACGGGGATTTTGCGATGGATATCACAGGATTTTCAGATATCCCCAAGAACAACTAAAACAGCAGCGCACAACTGTCACACCAGTACCAGCCATGGGTCTATCGGGTGGCCTTCTATCCACTCAGCGAACGAGCATTCCCCTTCTTTCCCCTCAACCCATAGTCACTTCGGATAACAAAACGATAAACCGGGGAGCCGCACCCGGTTGGCGCGTCTAACCGTCCAGCCCGTACAGCCGTCGTGCGTTTTCCGTCACCGCTGCTGCCAATTCAGCGGGGTCTTCCCCACGGACTTCTGCCACCAGCCGGGCCGTGTATCCCACATATGCTGGCTCATTGCGGGCACCGCGATAGGGTTCTGGCGTCATAAATGGTGCGTCCGTCTCCACCAACAACCGATCACGCGGAGCCAACCGTGCGGCTTCACGGAGCTGGTCGTTGCGCTTGAAGGTCACATTGCCAGCAAAGGAGAGTACGTACCCGCGATCCAGGCATTCCCGGGCCATGTCGAGGGGCGAAGAAAAGCAATGCAGGATGACTTCGCGTGGCGAAGGGGAATCATCCAGGATTCTGAGCAGATCCGCGTCCGCCTCGCGGTTGTGGATCATCAGAGGCTTGCCGGTCTGGACAGCCAGGTCGATGTGCCAGCGCAGAGCCTCTTCCTGAACCTGAATGGAGGGGGTCGATTCGTCGTGCTGGATCCAATAGGCATCCAACCCAGTCTCCCCGATAGCCACGCAGCGCGGATCGTGAGCCATCTCAGTTAAGCGCGCCTTGGCTGCGTCATCGACCTCATGAGCCAACGTGGGATGGACGGCGCACGCCGCCCACACCTTGTCATGGAAGTGAGCCGCCTGCAGCGCCCTTTCAGTCTCGGCAAGCCCGTCACCCACAGTGCACACACCAACAAGCCCGGAACCCTGAGCGCGCTCCATAATGTCGACGACGCGCTGCTCGTACAGAGCCGCCGCCTCATCTTCGCTTCTATCCCAGGTGTCCTTTGGCACAACCGATGACAGGTGGGTGTGCGCATCGAACAGTGGGATCAGGGGTTCCGGCGGGACAGGTGTGGGACGCTTCTTTTTGGACATGCGCCCCACGTTAGTGATGTCACCCAGCCAGCACTACGCAGTACTCAGCTGGGCACATTAGTTCACGCCGGTTGTTAGCCCGGCAGCCCCCCCAAACGAACTAGCTCTGCACCGGTGCCCACTCCGGCCCGGTAACCGCGAGCTCGGGGTCAAGCTTGGTGAACAGCGGGTTTGGCTTGCTCAGTGCAACGCCCGGCTGCATATCAATCCTCTTCCACACCGCCTGCTGAGAGTCGTAGTCTCCCATGATCACGGGATAGGTCCGCCCCTCAGAGGGGAGGCCTACGCCGACAGGCTCGCGCGGAGAGTCGTCCGTCACTTCGCGCACCTCTGGCTGCGCAGCCCACACGCCCTGGCCTCCCAGGGTCTCGAACACCTTCTGCGCAGAGAAGGGCAGGTATGGCGTCATCAGCGTATTCACGTCGCTCACTACCTGCAGCGCGACATACAGGACAGTCGCTAACCGCTCCCGCTGCTGCTCGTCCTTCGCCAGCTTCCACGGCTCCATTGCAGCGATGTACTGGTTGGCACGCCCGGCGATCCTCATCGCCTCGGTAATGCCTGCCTTGAATTTGGAGTTCTGGAGCGCGTTCCCCACGACCTCGAAGGCTTTCGCCGCCTCGTCCAGGAGTGCCCGATCTTCGTGTGTGAAGTCACCAGGCTGTGGCACCTCACCAAAGTTCTTGTGGGCCATGGACACAGTCCGGTTCACCAAGTTGCCCCATTCGTTCGCCAACTCGGAATTGATCCGGCGCACGAACTCGTCCCACGTGAAGTCCGTGTCCGTCGTCTCCGGGCCAGCCATGGCAATGAAGTACCGCAGCGCATCCGGCCCGAATTCCTTGAGGAAGTCCCGCACGTAAATCACCACGCCCTTGGACGAGGAGAACTTTGAGCCAGACATCGTCAGGAATTCAGACGACACCACTTCGGTCGGCAGGTTGAGGTTCTTCTGCTCACCCGCCAGCTCGCCGGCGTCTCCCCCCTTGTCTCCGGCCCCGGCATACCCCAGCAGCTCCGCGGGCCAGATCTGGGAGTGGAACGTGATGTTGTCCTTGCCCATGAAGTAATAGGACACCGCTTCGGGATCGTTCCACCACTTGCGCCACGCGTCCGGCTGCCCCGTGCGCCACGCCCACTCGATGGAGGCGGAGAGGTACCCCACGACCGCGTCGAACCACACATAGAGCTTCTTCGCGTTATTGTCCTGCCAGCCCTCGATCGGCACGGGGATTCCCCAGTCGATGTCGCGGGTCATGGCACGGGGGCGAATGTCCTTCAACAGGTTGAGGCTAAATTTCAACACATTTGGACGCCATCCCTGGCGTTCCTTCAACCACGTCTCCAGCGCGCTCGCCAACGCGGGGAGGTCCAGCATGAAGTGCTCCGTATCGATGAATTCCGGAGCCTCGCCATTGATCTTGGACCGCGGATCGATCAGGTCGGCCGGGTCAAGCTGGTTTCCGCAGTTGTCACACTGGTCGCCGCGGGCATCTGTTGCTCCGCAGATAGGGCAGGTTCCCTCGATGTAACGGTCCGGGAGGGTGCGACCAGTCGAGGGACTGATAGCCCCGGAGGTCACCTGTTTGACCATGTACCCGTTGTCGTTTAGCCCGCGGAAGAGGTCTTGGACCACGGCATAGTGATTGCGGGTGGTGGTGCGGGTGAAGAGATCGTAGGACAGCCCCAGGCCCACGAGGTCCTCTACGATCACCCGGTTGTAGCGGTCCGCGAGCTCTTGTACGCTAACGCCTTCCTTTTCGGCCTGCACCAGCAGCGGAGTACCGTGCTCGTCCGTTCCAGAGACCATGAGGACGTCATTGCCGATCATTCGCTGAAACCGCGCGAAGACGTCTGAAGGAACGCCAAAGCCCGCGACATGTCCAATGTGTCGCGGGCCGTTGGCGTATGGCCATGCTACGGAGGTGAGAACGCGTTGTGACATGCTCACCAGACTATTAGATCGGGCGAGTCACTGCGCGCATGGCCTGGGGTGAATGGGTGGTTTAATTCAGCGACTGGCCGCCTTCACCCGGAGCGCTCGTCACCACGTCCTCCCGGTTTTCACGGGCAGCACGACGGAATCGGAGATGTTCACCACGTGAGGAATCTCGGCGCAGGCGGGCATCGTGGATGGCCCGGCTGCGAGATTCCTTTTCGGCCAAGTACATCGGATCATTGCCCAAGTCCTTCACGATCGCGAACATCAGGGCGATGATGATCAGGATGAAGGGGCTGGCTGCGATGATCGTGACGTTTTGCAGGTTGGACAGTGAGTCCTCGCCGCCGGAGGTCAGCAACACCACCGCGATAGCGGCAGTCATCAGGCCCCACAGGACGGTGACCTTGCGATCTGCCACCAGGCGACCGCGCTGGGACATCGACCCCATAACCGTGGAAGCGGAATCCGCGGACGTGATGAAGAATGTCGCCAGCAGCAGCATTGCCACGAAGGAAGCGATGTTGCCCCCGGGAAGCTGGTGCAGCAGGTCGAAGAGCATCTTTGTGGAATCACCATCGCCCCATACCGAGCGGCCCGTGTCCTCGAAGTGAACCGCAGTGCCACCGAAGATCGCGAACCACAGGATCGTCACGGCGGTGGGGACCATCAAGACCACCACAATGAATTCGCGAATGGTGCGGCCTCGGGAAATGCGCGCCAGGAACATGCCCACGAAGGGAGACCAGGAGGTCCACCAAGCCCAGTAGAAGATGGTCCAGGTGCTCAGCCACTTTCCAGCATCGTCGCTGATGTCTGCGGTACGGGATGCCATGGTGAAGAACTGGGACAGGTAGGAGCCCAGCGTGGTCGGCATCATGTTCATGATCACGACAGTCGGCCCGACCACGAGAACGAACAGAGCAAGCAGTGCGGCAAGCACCATGTTGGTATTGGAGAGCCACTGGATGCCCTTGCCCACGCCCGATGCGGCAGAGGCCAGGAAGGCCACGCCGAGGACCACGATGATGCCAACCAGCACCTGAATGCTGGGGTTGTCCACCATGTTGGTGGCGGTCATGCCACTGCCAATCTGCGTGGCACCCAGCCCCAAGGAAGCCGCGGTGCCGAAAACGGTGGCGAAGATCGCCAAAATATCGATGAGCTTGCCCAGCCACCCTTCGGCTCGCTTGGTACCGATCAAGGGGATGAACGCCGAGCTCAACAACTGTCGACGTCCCAGTCGGAACGTGCCATAGGCGATGGCCAGACCAACGATGGCGTACAGCGCCCAAGGGTGCAGGCCCCAGTGGAACAACGTAGAGGCAAAAGCTTGCCGCTTATTGCCAGGCTCCCCGCCCGGAACACCGTCACGGTAGAAGGTCAGCGGCTCCGTTGCGCCGTAAAACATCAGGCCGATTCCCATGCCGGCAGCAAACATCATCGCAACCCAAGAGACTGTAGAAAACTCCGGCGGTTCATTGTCCTTGCCCAGCCGGATGTGGCCGAACTTGCTGAAGGCAATGAAGAGCACGAAGCCCACAAAGACCGTGGCGGCCAGGACGAAGAGCCATCCCCAGTCATCCACGATGTAGGCCAATGCGACGGACGCGAAGTTCGCGAAGTTATCGGGCTTGAACACACCCCACGCCAAGACAGCGAGGATCAGGACGGCGGCGCATCCCGTGACCACACCGTCGATAGACGTGTCTTCGTTATTGGGATCTACTTGTTCTTCGGGAGCATTCGCCGCGGCCTCCTCGGCAGGATTGTCGAAATGCCGCTCGTCGGTTCCCCGCCCCGACTCGTCATGACCATGCCCCAGTGAATCGTGTGCAACGTCGGAAGTGGTGCGCTGCGGGGACGCATCACCCTTCCGCTGTGGGTTCTCTTCTGAATTATTCACCTATCCACAGTCACGAAATTTTCACCTAGTTTCAACTAAGAGACCCCAGCGCAGCGCTCCGAACGGCAACTTTCCTGGCAATCCAAGAATGTTTTACACAGCCGGTATTCAGGTATCCACTGTTCAGCCCCTGGTTCCCGAGAGAGACCCACTTTCATATAACAATTTGATAAATATTTAGAATTAACCTGCCCTCGAGGCCAACACGGCCTCGTACACGTCGCGCTTACTCAACCCGTGTGCCCTCGCAACCTCGCCAGCTGCCGCTTTCAATCTCTCACCGCCGGCGACCCGCTGCTCCACCTCCCCCACCACCGCTGCGGGGTCTGCCGCACTCTCCTCGCTCGCCGGGCCGATGACGACCGAAATCTCACCCCGGACACCTCCGCTGGCCCATTCCGCCAACTCCCCCAGAGTGCCCCTCTTCACTTCCTCGAAAGTCTTCGTTAGTTCGCGGCACACCGCAGCATCACGCTGCTCCCCCAACTCTTCAGCCGCCAGCTTGAGAGTGCTGGCTATCCTATGCGGGGATTCGAAGAAACACGTCGCGTGGGTGGCGTCCCCAAAAAACTCCCGGAACCAACTGCGGCGAGCACCGTCCTTTCGCGGAGCGAAACCCACGAACGCGAAGTGCCCCATCCCAATCCCGGATAACGCGAGAGCTGTGGGAACGGCGGAGGGCCCGGGGAGGCACGTCACGGGAACCCCGGACTCATGGGCGGCGAACACCACCGGGAACCCCGGATCGGAGACAGAAGGCATCCCCGCATCTGTCACGATCAGCACTCGCTTGCCTGTTCGGGCGTGCTCCACCAGCGACGGCGCACGACTTTCCTCGTTGTGATCGAAGTTGGACACGATCTGCCCGGTGATTTTCACCCCCAGCGTCTCCGCAAGCGCGCGAGTCCGGCGCGTGTCCTCCGCAGCGATGACATCCGCGCTTCCCAGCGCATCGATCAATCGCAACGACGCATCAAAGGGATCCCCCAGCGGAGTGCCCGCCAGGATGATCCCGCCATCGGGCAAGGGGCGATTTTCTGCCGCGCGGGAGAGCAATCCAGACAGGGAACCATCGTGAAGACTCATGACCTACAGTATGTACCCGTGTCCACAGTTCATGCCGCCCGCCCTGCCCTTCGCTGGCGCTTCTCGCGCTGGAACACAATCCTGCTGGTGCTGGCCCTGCTGGGCGCGGTCACGCGGCTGCCAATGCTGAACAAGCCCACGGACGGCAAGACCCCCGTCTTCGACGAGAAACACTATGTGCCGCAGGCCTGGCAGATGTTCCGCAGTTGGGAGAACCCGCTGATCGGGGGCATCGAAGACAACCCCGGGTTCGGGCTGGTGGTGCACCCGCCGCTGGGGAAGCAGATCGAGGTCATGGGCATGGCCCTGTTTGGCTATTCCCCGTGGGGCTGGCGGATCATGACGGGCGTGCTGGGGATAGTGGTGATCCTGCTCATCGCTGCCATTGCCCGTCGGCTGTCCAGGTCCGATGCGGTGGGGCTCATGGCCGGGGTCCTCGCCCTGGTGGACGGGATTTTGTACGTCACGGGGCGCTCCGGAATGTTGGATCATTTCCAGACACTGTTCGTGGTCGCGGCCGCGTACTTCGCCGTGCGCGACCACGAGCAAATACAGCGCAGGTTCGCACGCGTGGCTGAAGAGGAGCGCCTCCTGCAGCACCCGTGGGGGCCGCGAATGGGGTACCGCTGGTGGCGGTTTGCAACCGGGGTCGCGCTGGGATTGTCGCTGTCGGTGAAGTGGTCGGGGCTGTACTACATGGCATTCATGGGGTTGGCGGTGGTCGCCGTGGATTGGTGGAGACGCCACCGCTGGGGCGTGAAGCGCCCCTTCATCGGGGCCGTGATGTGGGACGCTGTGCCGTCGTTCTTCAGCCTCGTGGTTGTTCCGGTGATCGTGTACCTGTTTTCGTGGCGGGCCTGGTTCGCCTCCGAAACGGGAGTATTTCGGCATGCGGTGGAATCCGGCGTGTACACGAACTTGCCGAAGGATAGTACGACCATCGATGCCGCTACCAGCCCTTTTCCGAGCGCGCCGGATGTGATCCAGAACTTTTGGTATTACCACGCCAGCGTATTGAACTTCCACAGTTCGCTGACGAATTCCAATGGGCACTACCACAATTGGGAGTCCAAACCGTGGTCCTGGCTGGCCACAACGCGATCACTGATGTACTACAACCCGGAGTCCACGGACGGAACGAAACACATCGAACTGCTAGTCGGCACACCGGCGGTATGGTTCCTGACGGTCCCGGTGATGCTGTGGGCACTCTGGTGCCTTGTGATCCGGCGAGACTGGAGATGGATGGTCCCCGTGGTCGGCTTTTCCGCGGGCTTCCTTCCGTGGCTTATGGTCTTGGACCGGCAAATGTATCTGTTTTACGCGGTGAACCTCGCCCCGTTTATCATCATTGCCCTGGCACTGAGCTTGGGGCAATTAAAACCCTGGTCTGTGGGCCATGCCGAACGCGCTGGTTCCTCCAGCGTGAACCGAAGCCAATCTCGCCTGCACCGCTGGGCGATGTGGGGGCGAAACAATACCGGTCTGATCCTCGTGATCAGCTACCTGGTATTTGCGATCTGGAACTTCTTGTTCTTCTTGCCGATGTATACCGCCATGCCCCTCACTCCGGGCGAATGGGCGCAGCGCATCTGGCTGCCCAGCTGGAGCTGACTCAACCGGTCACAGCCCGCCCGGACGGAAGGACGAATTTTCCTTGACGTCGCTGGCACTGAAGTTCATCGGACGAGCGGTGAGGGCCCGCCACGACTGTGACAGTGGCGTCACCGCGTGATGGCGAGCGAGCCAACATGTCACCAGCGCAGCCACGGCAAACCCCTGAAGGACAAGGGGAACGAGAGTCCCAGCGAGGCCGTACCCCTCCCCCAGCAGCCCAAGCACCACATCTCGGGTGGCGAAACCCGCGCCAAAGGCGAACATGCCCACGTACACCGGCAGCAGAGGCCCCGCCGTTTTCGGGCTGAAAGCTGCCCATGCCAGCCCAGCGGCCAGAGCAAAGCGCGAGGTCGCCGCGTCAATGATGAACCTGGCCATGTGTGGATCCCTCGCGGCACCAAACGGTCCGCCGGGCATCGCGTTCGGATCGGCGGGAGAGACGGGATCAGCGGTGGCGCCAACGAGCAGGACCACGGCCCAGGCGACATAAATCAAAGCCACGACCCCCAGCACAACCCGTGCCAGCATCAGAGGCAGTTCGCGACGGCGAAGTCCGCTGGTCACAGCGGGGAAATCGTCAGCGGCACTGAGGACCCGCGCGGTGACCTCATCAGAAGAGGGGTGGGCTGGTTCAGACGGCACGGTTGTCAGTCGAAGATGCCGCCCCAGGGCGCTCGCGGTGCTGAACCACGCCCGGCATTCAGGACAGCCGGCAACGTGGGCGTCCACCGCATCTGATGGAAGCGCAGAATCCTCCCCATCCAAGCGGGCGGATAACGCCGTCCGTGCCTCTGAACATTCCACGCGAGAAATCCTTGTCTGGAAGGGATGGGTCGGGCTCTAGGGATCGGTTCCTGGGGTCAGCTTCGCACGCACCAGCTGAAGCACGTCAGCTGAAGCGTGTCAGTGCTTTGTCCAAGCTAGCGCGTCCCGGCCCAAACACCACAATGATGAACAGGGAGACCACAATGAGCAAGACGAACTCAAATCCCCCATCCTGCACGAACACCCCATGCCCCACGTGGGCGAAGTACCCGGCGGCGATGAACAACACAGCCAACAGCCCAGCCACAGCCGGGGTGAGAATCCCCGCGATGAGCATGGCTCCCCCGACCATCTGCGCCACCGCCATCCCCCAGGCGCTGAATTCCGGCTGCGGAACATTGAGAGATTGGAAATAAGCGATGGTCCCCTCAGGTCCGCTCATACCGGTCATGAACACTTGATCCCAACCATGAGCGATGAGGATCACGCCTAAGGCGACGCGTAGGAAAAGCAGGGCTGCGTCCCGAAATGCGGGGTGGTTGATCACGATAGGTCGGCCTCCGACTTGCTCGGCACTGGTGGGGTGCACCGGCTGTGATGTTCAGGTGTTCAGCCCTGGTGAGTTTTACACAGCACGGATATGTGCGCGGTCAGCGTATCCACCGCGCTCGACGTAATCATCGTAGGCCTCGCCATCCCGGGCACCGTAGTGGGATTCATCACCGCGGTAGTCATCACCGCGGTAGTCATCGCCGAAGAAGTCGGCGCCCGAGATGTAGTTGAGGTGTTCGAACTCTGCACCTGGATCATCCGTTTCCACGATGGTCGCTCCAGGCCGGCGCAAGCGATCGGGCACGCCCAACTCTGCGTCCTCGGTGTTACGCACACCCACGCGAGCTCGGCGCATGCGGGCGAGTCGACGGCGACGCAGCTCAGATTCTTCCATCGCCTGACGGCGGAGGTTGTACAGGTAAAACAGCGTCAGGCCAAGGCTGGCCACGACTGCCAGCCACGCGGCATTTCCGAAGAATACGCCCGCAGCGATGGACACCACGCACACCGCGATGAGGACGCTGAGTGTTTGCTTCCGGCGCCGCAGTCGCCGCTCGGCCAGGGCTTTGGACGCCACCGGGTCGTAAACGCCACGACCACGCCGGCGTGCGACATAGTCCATGTCCGCCTCCGAAGGTTCGGCCTCTTCCTCACGGAGTTCCAACTCCTTGGATGCCTGGTGGGTGCCCACCAAGTCCTCGGATGGCGCCTCGGTGGCCAGGACGTCGCTACCGCGAAGATAGGCATCGCTGACAGCACGCAGGGGACGCAGTCGGCGCTGATCGTCGCTCTCTTCGTCCTCTTCGCTGTCCTCCTCCAGCGTGGATGCAGCGATCGCAATGCCCTGCGGTTCGTCTACATCCTCGGTTTCGATTGACCGGTGTGAAGATTCACCCTCATTTGGCTCGTCTTCGCTCCCCGTAAGCGGCTCCGAGTTATCCGGCTGCCCAGCCGGTTCAGCTGCATCGAGAACCTTGCTGCTGCACACCTCGCCCTCGATGATCTCGCCGGTGAGGATGGGCTCGTTGTGGTTCTGGCCCTTGTCCTCGACCTCGTCCTCCTCACCAGTCGGTGTGTTGTCGCTTTCTTCCTCGGCGGGCGCGGACGGGGACGAATTTTCCGCGGGCTGCGTGACCTTGCGCGCGCTGCCATCTCGCTCCGTGGGCTCATCGTCCTCAAACACGAAGTCCGGCTCTGCTTCTACCAGCTCCAAGTCCTCGTCATCGTCCTCGAGGTAATGCCCCTCCGCAGGTCGCAGTCGCTTGCGACGCGACGTCCACGCCGTGCCGCCCTCATGCAGCACCCGCGTTTCGTTGATGGCTTTCGAGGTCCTCCGCACAGGCGATTGCTTACGCAGCACCAGCGGCGCCAGTAGCAGCAACCACACGGCGGCGATGAGCAGTAGAGAGCCGGACAATGGGACACGCTCCTCAGGGCATTGATGGCGATTTTTCCTCTGGAGCCACAGGGCACCAGCCACATTAAACTGCCACCAAAAATACGTGCCTCACTGTGGAGAAACCTGGTGCCACGCCGCCCCACCCTGCAGGTTCTAAAAAATTCTTAGGAATTGCCAGCGCTTACCCACTCTCCGAACAGCGGACTCACTTTGCCGTGTGAGGAAAACTTAAGACCAGACCCCCTGCGCATGCACGTTTCACTCTGCCACGCCGGACTCGGACCACGCACCGCCTACACAGGCAGTTAACCTGGAAAGCATGTCCTCCGAGCCTTCCTCAGACTCCGCCCCCTGGCTGCAGTTCTATACCAAGAGCACCCCAGCGCACATCGACTACGGATCCACCACCTTGGTCGATCAATTCCTGCACGCGATCGATGAGTACGCCGACCGCCCGGCAATGTGGTTCCTGGGAGCCTCCACGACGTATCGGCAATTCGGAAAGGCTGTTTCCCAAGCGGCCGCGATGTTGGCGTCCAAAGGCGTGAAGGCCGGGGACCGAGTGGCCGTGGCCCTCCCCAACTGCCCCCAGAACATGATCACCTTCTACGCGATCCTCTCCCTGGGTGCGACGGCCGTCTACCACAACCCCCTATACACCGCCCGCGAGTTGGAGGTTCCCTTCCGGGACCACGGCGCGCGCGTGGGCATTTTTTGGGATAGTTCGCAGGACGTGGCGAAGGAGCTCGTCGCCCGGACCCCGCTGGAGACGGTACTGACGGTCAACATGACCCGGGCGATGCCCACCCTCCCCCGGCTGGCATTGTCGCTCCCCCTCCCGCAGGTGCAGCGCGCTAAGGAGAAGCTCACCGGCGGTCGGACTCGGTTCGAGGATTGGGACGCCACCGTGTCCCGGTGTACGCCCGAGGACGGGAACCGGCTGATCGACCATGCACGGGGATCAATCACCAAGAACACTCCAGCGCTGGTGCTGTACACCTCCGGTACGACCGGGACGCCCAAGGGTGCACCGCTTACTCACGGAAACCTCATTGCCAACGTGCTGCAGGGACTGGCGTGGGTGCCAGGCCTGGGAGCGGATGAACAGCCCGAGCGGATGTTGGCAGCACTGCCGATGTTTCACGCGTACGGGATGACGATGAACGTCACCTTGGCACCACGAATCGGCGGCGAGGTGCTGCTGCTGCCCGCCCCGGATGTGGCGCTGCTGAGGAATGTGATCAAGAAGAAGCGACCCACCTGGGTCCCGGGGGTTCCCGCGCTGTATCAACAGATTCTGAAGCTGGCGGAACCCCAGGACCTCCCGGCCCAGGGCACGCAACGCACATCGCTGCGCGGGGCGCGGGCATGGTGGCGGCGCATCGTCCAGCGGAAAGCTGTGGACCTCAGCGGCATCCGGAATGCGTTCTCCGGCGCATCGTCATTGCCACCAAAAATGGTCCAGGAATGGGAGGAATCCACGGGCGGAAGACTCGTTGAGGGCTATGGCCTGACCGAGACCTCCCCGATTGTGCTGGGCAACCCTATGAACGAGCACTGCCGCCCGGGTTATGTGGGGATCCCCTTCCCCGACACAGAGGCGAAGGTCGCCTCCAAGGAAGATCCGACCGTGGAGATGCCAGCCGGCGAAGAGGGCGAGCTACTGGTTCGCGGCCCCCAGGTGTTCCACGGTTACCTCAACCAAGAGGAAGCCACCCAAGCTGCCTTGGTTGATGGGTGGTTCCGGACCGGGGACATGGCAGTGATGGAATCCGACGGCTTCGTGAAAATCGTCTCTCGGATCAAGGAGCTGATTGTCACCGGCGGCTTTAACGTCCACCCTGGGGAGGTAGAGGACGTGCTGGGCGAGCACTCGTCCGTGCGCGAAGTGGCTGTCGTGGGGCTCGCTAAGGAAGACGGTTCCGAGCGTGTGGTCGCAGTGGCAGTGCTTGACGAAGGTGTTGGCGATACCGCGAGCGCGGCCCCAGAACGCATGTCCCCCGAGAAGTCCCAGCAGCTGCGGGCGCACTGCAAAGCCAGCCTCACTGGCTATAAGGTCCCGCGGGAGTTCTATCAGATCGACAAGCTACCCAAGGACCAGATGGGAAAGATCCGCCGCACCGAGGTTCGTCAGATTCTGACGAACCACCTGGCTCACTAGCCTTCCCCCGCCTGGCGCTCCGCTGCGCCGGTCCTGTCAGTGACTGGACAAGAGTCGCGCGCGCAGCAGCCGGGACACCACTCCCGGAAACCCACCGGCATGCACGTCTTCGGAAGTCATCCCCACCAGCAAGTGGTCTTGCCAAACCCCATTGATGTGCAGGTTCCGCTCCAGAAAGCCTTCCCGTCGGAAGCCCGCCTTCTCCAACACCCGTCGCGAAGCCCAGTTGTTTTCCATCACCGTCGCCTCCACGCGGTGCACCCCGACCTGCTGCATGGCATGGTCAACGCCCAGCGCCACCGCAGCCGTGGCGATTCCCCGCCCCCGATGGGAGCTATGCACCCAATAGCCGATCCAGCAGCTACTCACCGCGCCGTGCTGAATATTCCCCAGGGTCAGCTGCCCGACAAATTCACCGTCCGCTTCGATCGCCGCCGGCACGAGGATCCCGGTTTTCGCCAGGCCGCGCAGGGATTTGTAATTTTGACGCCACGCCCCGGCCGTATGCGCCTCACTCCACGCGCCCTGCACTGTCGGCTCGACGGGGCGCAAGAATCGCTCGTCGGAGATCCGCATCTGTCGCCACAGGGCGCCATCGGACTTCTCCAGGGGCCGCAAGCGCACGATCGCGGGCTTGGGCGCTGAGGCGATGGCGTCCTCCCCCACGCGAAAGTTTCCGTGCGGCCGTGAGTCACCGCGCACCAGTGAGTCCCTGTGCGAGGGGGCTGGAGGGCGAGGCACCGTGCGAACCCGAACCGTCGAGATGGGCCAACCGGGGTGCTGAGCGTCCGAGAGCCTCATTGCTTAGATCCCACAGCCGTGGGTGCGTGCGGCGCGCTGGCCGAAGTACTCACAATCCATCCGAAATCCGGTCAGCTCCGGTTATTGAGGAACATCACATCGACCACCTGGCCGGGCGCGATGTGAGTGTCCTCCATAGAAACGAGGATGAGGCAGTTGGCCAGTCCGTGGCTACCCAGCAGGTGAGTTGGCTCCCCGCGGTCGGAGGCCCCCAGCGGATCGACCAGGAATTCCCGGGTATCCCTATCGCGCATGAGCTGCCCGCGGATAAATCCGCGCCGGCCAGGAGCGGACTCTATGGAGGCGATGGTGCGAGCCTCGATGATGCGGCGGGAGGACTTGCGCTGGCCGCGGATCAGCTGGACGAGGGGGCGCACCATGACTTCGAAGGTGACCAAAGCCGAGGAGGGATTGGAGGGAAGCAGGAAAGTCGGCACTGCATCCTGGCCAAGGGTTCCGAACCCCATGACGGAACCGGGGTGCATCGCGATGCGGGAGACCGTCATGTCCCCGAGCTCGTCGATGACTTCGCGGATGCGTTCGCTGGCCTCGCCGCCGACGGCACCCGTGATGACGACAATCTCCGAGCGGATGAGCTGGCCCTCGATGGTGTCTCGGATGCGGCGGGCCTCGCCGGACATGATGCCGATGCGGTGGACGTCCGCGCCCGCCTCACGGCCCGCAGCGGCAAGTGCGTAGGAATTGATGTCGAAGACCTGGCCCAGTCCTGGCTCGCGGTCGATGTCCACCAGTTCGGGCCCGAAGGAGATCACGCTCATGCGCGGCTTTGGGTAGACCAGGACCTTTGATCGCCCAACAGCGGCGAGGAGACCG
This sequence comes from Corynebacterium falsenii, assembly GCA_001054945.1. Lineage (GTDB taxonomy): Bacteria > Actinomycetota > Actinomycetes > Mycobacteriales > Mycobacteriaceae > Corynebacterium > Corynebacterium falsenii_A. The sequence goes on from JVKJ01000005.1 coordinate 658,717, forward strand.
ACCTGCGCGGCGCCGATCACGGCGCCTTCCTCAACCACGACATCCCCGGGCTGCACATCGGAGCCCTTGCGGTGGACGAATTGGCCGGGCACGACCGAACGGAGTGGTTCCATACGGCGCCCGTCGAGCTCAACCCAATCAAGTGGGATTACGGCATCGGCCAGGGTGGGCAGCGGCGCGCCGGTCTGAACACGCACCGCCTGTCGTGGTTGAAGGCGGACAGGGCGGTGCGAGCCAGCGGAGACTTCCCCGGTGATGGGGAGGCGGAAGATTTCGTCCTCAGCACCCTTCACGTCTACTGCGCGGATTGCAAAGCCATCGATGGCGGCTTGATCGAATCCGGGGAGCGGGCGCGTTCCATCTACCTGCTCGGCGCTGCGCAGCCCGAGGGCTTCAGAAATCGCGATGCGCACCGGTTCGGGCGCCATAGCAGAGGCGGTGATCACCGCCATTTGCTCTTCCACGGTTCGCATCTGTCCGGTCGTGTCCACGGGCCTCCCTTAACCCAGTTCTTTCACCCTGTCTTTGTGCGCGGCCTACGAGCCCTGTTCGCGCTGCAGACGGTCCTCCAGCCAGCGCTTCAAGGAGGGACCGTACGTATCGTCTTGCAGCGCAAAGTCAACGCACGCGCGGATGTAACCGCCTGGATTGCCCAGGTCGTGCCGGTCGCCCTGGTGGACGACGATGTGGACCGGATGACCCTGTTGAATCATCAGCTCGATGGCATCCGTGATCTGGATTTCTCCACCCTTACCGGGCTTCGTGTTCCGCAGTGCGTCGAAAATCCCCCGGTCCAGGAGGTATCGCCCGGTGGCCGCGAAGTTCGAGGGGGCATCCTTCGCGTCTGGCTTTTCGACCATTCCCGTCACGCGCTTCACGTCGCCGTCGACAGACTCAGCGATCTCGAACACGCCGTACTTAGAGACGTCCTCTTCCGGGACCTCGACAGCACACAACACGGTGCCGCCGTGCTGACGACGGACCTCGATCATCTTGTCCATCACGCCGAAAGGCAGAACCAGGTCATCGGGAAGCATGACGGCGAAGCAATCCTCGTCCTCGTCCAGCAGACTCTCCGCCTGCCCGATGGCATGGCCCAATCCCAGCGGCTCCTTTTGCTCCACGGCGACGGGGTGGATGAGCCCATTCACTGCGCGAACCTTCGCGAGCTGATCTTCCTTGCCCCGACCTTCCAGGGTCTCTTCTAACTCCTCATCGGTATCGAAATGCCCCATCACGCCTGACTTCTTCGGCGCGGTTACGATCGCCAGCCGAGTGGCGCCCGCCTGGGCAGCTTCGCGGGCGATAAGTTCAATACCCGGGGTATCAACCACGGGGAGCAGTTCCTTGGGGACGGTCTTCGTCGCTGGGAGAAACCGGGTTCCCAGGCCAGCAGCGGGCACCACCACAGTGCGCACGTGCCCCTGGGAAGAGGATTCGACAGAAGGGTCTAGGGAAGTCATGCAGAGCATGCTACCGCCCGAAATCCAATAATTGCCGTTCAACTCCCCACCTATGCTTAAAAATTGTGAATGCTCCCCGAAATAAGCCAGAGGACATGCCAAAAGATATCTCGGAACCCCGCTCGCCCCACGGCCTGGTTCAAATCAATGAGGTAGACGGCGATAAGGCGGCGGTGCGAGCTACGCTGAGGCGCCGGCGTCGAACCCTTCCCGGGGAGGAACGCCAGGAGAGGGACGCGAACATCCAACGTCACCTCCTGGCCCACCTGAGCGGACCCGAGGGCCGAGCCGGAGGCCGAGCCCCTGTGGGCACGGTGGCAGCCTTCATGCCCATGAGCGGCGAGCCAGGTGGAGGAAAGACCGGTGACCTGACTCTTCCAGAGTCGCTATTTCGGGGTGGATTCCGCGTTCTCCTCCCCAGAATTAAGCCCGGCACCCGGGAATTGGAATGGCTCGAGTATTGCGGCCCGGACTCGCTGCAACCAAATAATCTTAAGATTCTAGAACCAATTGGCGCTTCCACTTATGACCTTTTTAGCTTCGGCAACACCCAGCGCGATCGGGTGACACACGTGATCCTGCCTGCGCTGGCGATCGGAAGGAACGGTACGCGCCTGGGGCAGGGCGGCGGGTTCTACGACCGAGCACTTGCCAAAACCCCTAGCCATGTGGAACTTTTAGCAGTTGTAGATCATTCAGAAATTCTGGATGACGTTCCCTCTGCCGAGCACGACATCACGGTACATGCCGTCATTTCCGATCGGGGCCTTTTCCACCCCGCGCGCAATACACGTAACGTTGGCCGGGAACACTCGCACCCATCCCCCGAAAGGAACCCACATGCTTAAGGGATTCAAAGATTTTCTTATGCGCGGCAACGTCGTTGAGCTTGCCGTCGCCGTGGTCATCGGCTCTGCCTTCACCAACATCGTCACCGCGTTCACGAAAAACATCATCAACCCGCTGATCGCGTCCCTGGGCGGTTCCCCGGAGGTCGGCGGACTGGGCGTGGAGCTTCGCTCCGGCAATCACGCGACGTTCGTGGACTTCGGTTCCGTCATCACCGCAGCCATCAACTTCCTCATCATCGCTGCTGTGGTGTACTTCATCCTGATCATGCCGATGAACAAGTTGGCGGAGCTGAACGCTCGCCGCAAGGGCATCACCAAGACTGAAGCTGCAGCCACCGAGACTGAGCTGCTGGCTGAGATCCGCGATTTGCTTCTCGAGCAGCAGGGCGTGAACACCGCCAACACGCACGAGACCGGGATCAACGAGCTGAACGATAACACCACCGTCGACGGTCAGACCGCCGGTTCCACCAGCGCAACCTCGGCCACCGCACAGTCGCAGTCCACGGCTCCCTCCACCGGTCGCCACTCCAAGTAGTTCCCTCCCCGTGGGTTCACGCCCTTTCCCCAGGCCATCTCACTCCCAGTGAGGTGGCCTTTGTTCAACCCAAAAGTCTTCGGAGAAGTCGCCGCGTTCCCCATCGTCCGTTGCCCAGTGCGGATGCTCTGGGGTTTCGCCCCTCTTTGGGACGCCACGCTCCCGGCCCCCGCCGATCGTCCCAAACTTCCTGCGCTTGGCGCGCTGTTGCCACTTCCCGGCACTCATAAGCGTGTCCCCTCCTCCCCCAGATAAGTCGATGCTGCATCCCCGGAGCGAGCGCCCCGGTGATGCAGCCGCGCAGACTATTCGTCAGTCATCTTGTTCAGGTCAGCCAGCACGTGGCGAACCATGGGGCCCAGCATCGCCAGACCATCGCGGATGGCAGCGCGTGCGCTGGCCAGGTTGACCACCACGGTGGAGCCGGACAGCCCCGCGAGGCCGCGCGACAGCGCTGCGTCCATGGAGTTGGCGTGCAGCCCGGAGGCTCGCAGAGCTTCGGAGATGCCACGGATCTTCCGATCGAGCATCTTGGCGGTAGCCTCGGGCGTCTTGTCTCGTGGGCCACAACCGGTACCGCCAACGGTAATCACCAGGTCGGCACCGCCGACCACAGCTGTCTCGATGGCATTGCGGATCTGCGACTTGCGCGGCGGCACGGTAAGAACAGCATCCACCAGGAAGCCATCCTCGGCCAAAAGTTCCGCCACCAGGTCGCCGGAGTGTTTTTCGCTGGAATCATCGTCCGAAACGAAGACAACCAGAGCGTGGAGGATCGGCGCTTCGTGGGCAGCTTCGCGCGCTTGGTCCTCAACCTCCATGGTCCGGAAGGCATCAGCATCTGGTTCGTTGACTTGCGCGGCTAGCCGGTTGATCTGTTCTTGGTCCACTTCTTCCACCCGTGGGATGGCGATTCGCCCGTCAACTCCTTGACCAGAATGTGGTGCCACTTCCTACTCCTCAAACACACATCTCATCGTCTTGACCTGATTAATATATCCCAAACGGAGTTCCCCCGGCTGGGCAATCAAGCCTTCTATCGGCAGGTCAACCCCGAAAGTGCTGGGCAGCGGGGAAATCTTTCCCCCTTAAAAGGTTGATCATTCAACCACCTGTGAGGCGGCCGAATGCTACTTCTCCTCGTCCAAGGTGACTTGGACATCGCGCTCGTCGCCGCCGTTGCTGTTGCCCACGTGCAACGTCACGGTTTCACCGACCTTGTGGGAACGGATCGCCGCGATGAGCCCGACACCTGAGTCGATGGGGCGATCGTCCACCTTGAGGACGACATCGCCAGATTTGAGGCCGGCCTTTTCGGCCGCGGAGCCCTTGTTCACCTCGCGGATTTCCGCACCATAAGCATCGGAGGCAGTGTTGACCTGGGCGCCGATGATCGGGTGCTGCACCTTGCCCTTCTCGATCAGCTGCTTGGCAATGTCTTCGCCTTGGTTGGCGGGGATGGCGAAGCCGAGTCCGATGTTTCCGCCTTGGCCTGCGGTACCCAGGGTTGCGATGACAGAAGGAATGCCGACCAATTCGCCCTTCGCGTTCACCAGTGCGCCACCGGAGTTACCTGGGTTGATGGCAGCATCGGTCTGAATAGCGTCGATCAACGAGGATTCTCCGCCCTGCTCGCCTGCTGCTTGAACTGGGCGATTCTTCGCGGACACGATGCCGGAGGTGACCGTGGAGGACAAGCCCAGCGGGGAGCCAACGGCCATGACCGGTTCGCCGACCTTCAGCGCATCTGAGTCGCCCAGAGCAATCGGCTGCAGGTCATTGGCACCCTCGGCCTTGATGACCGCGATGTCTGTCTGAGGATCTGTAGCGACGAGCTTGGCCTTCAGCGCCCGGCCGTCGTTGAGCATGACCTGGATTTGGCCTCGCCCATTGTCCGCGCCAGCGATCACGTGGTTGTTCGTCACAATCAGGCCGTCGTTAGAAAGGATGGAGCCCGATCCCTCTCCGCCACCTTGGGCTGTGCGGACCTGGATGGACACCACGCTGTTCAGAACCTTGTCTGCGATCTCTGTCCCGTTGCCGGGCTGATCCAAGCGGCTGGTATCGCCGGCGCTGCCGTGCTGGTCACCCGATCCCTTCGAATCGAAGGACGTGGTGGTGCTGTGGCTAAGCGGATCACCGTTATTGGACATGGCCAGGTGAGTCAATGCCGTCGCAAAAACCGCGGTAGCTGCCACCATGGCAACCAGCGCCGTCGTGGACCAGCGGCGTGGCTGGCGATTCTTCGCCGTGCCTACGGGGCCGATGCCGGGTCCTTCCGGGCCATTGTTCGCACCGAAGGGCCCGAATTGTGTTGCCTGCGACTGCGGCGCCTGAGCCTGTGCTGCCTGGGAGTGCTCGGGCGCGCCAGTAGCGCCTTGAGGTTGACCGATCACAGGGTTCGTAGCCGTGGTTCGCGCTCCCGAAGGATAAGCGCTCCCGCCCTGCGCCTGACGCGGTTCGTTCGCTGCGCCATCCATTGGCGATTGGGGACTGTGATAAGGGTGGCCCTGAGATTGGTTGTATCCAGTCTGACGTCCAGACGACTGGCTCCCCGGTGCCTGCGTGCCCGGTCCCTCATGACCTTGCGGCTCATATTCATTATGGGCCTGGCCGTCACGTGAGCGACGGGGTGGCATGTGATCCGGTGACATATGGTCTTCTCCTTGCATGAGGCCCATTGTGGACCTTCTAGCTGGCGATTCAATCGGATAAACACTTCGTTAATTGCAAAAACTGTCTGCAAAGAACAGCCACGGCATTCAACGAATACCCAGTTAGCTTACAGATTGGCCTTTACTTCTCTTCGCCGCTGTCCTCATGCCCCTCGTCTGTCACCGGCTGCTGGCCGGGCAGCACCACGCGAATCAGCGCGCCACCATCGTCGGACTCATCCGCGATAATCATTCCGTTGTGGCGCACGATCACCTGTTTCACGATGGCCAACCCAAGCCCAGATCCAGGCATCGACCGCGCCTTGATCGACCGATAGAACCGATCGAACACCTTCCGCCTGTCTTCCTCGGGTATGCCCGGGCCGGAATCTGCCACCCGTATTTCTACGGCTGCTGGCGGATCGCCCGGGTTGGCGTCCGACTCCCAGAGCAGTTCCATCCACGTGCGTACCACTCCCCCCTTCGGTGACCACTTGGCGGCGTTGTCGAGGAGGTTCAACAGTGCGCGCGCGAGGCTGAAGGAGTCTCCGTAGAGCTCCCACGGCACCGTGTGCAGCTCGAACTGCACATCCGGGCGGCGGCGCTCCACGCGCTCGATCGACTGCAGGAGCACCTCCTCGATGTCGACGAGGGACAGCTCGGGCTGCGCGGGGCCATCCTCCCGGGCGAGATCGACGAGGTCACCCACCAGGGAACTCATCTCGTCGATTTGGGCCATCACGTCTCGCTCTAGGTCGCGACGGTCCGCGTCCGTGATCGCAGGGTTGTCACTTCTGGACGCCAGCATCAGGAGTTCAACGTTGGTGCGCAGGCTTGTCAGAGGGGTTTTGAGCTCGTGGGAGGCGTCTGCAACCAAGTCTTTTTGCTTTTCCTGGGAGGCGTGCAGCGCGTCCATCATGTTGTTGAAGGACATGGTGAGCGAGCCGAGTTCGTCGCGCGAATATACGGGGATCTTGCGGAGCTCGCCGGTCATGGACACCCGGTCGGCGGCCGTGCGCAGGCGGGCGATCGGTTGCAGTCCCGCTGAAGCCACGGCCATGCCGATGACGACGGCGCCCAGCGAGCTAGTAATGGCCACGAGGATGAGCACCAGCCCAAGTGCGTCTAGGGCCTGGTTGGTGAAGGTGAGGTCCTGGACGAGGACGATGGTGCGGCCGTCAGGCGCGTGAACGGCGAAAATGCGCTCGCTGCCGTCATCGCGGAACGAGAACGGTTCTTGGCCCCGCACGACGGCGATCTCCGTGTTGGACAGGACCCCGATAAACGCGTCTTCATTGGTATTTTGCCCCGACTGAGAGGCGGGCACGACCATCGCCTTGGTGACGTTGGAGAGGTCTTGGAACCGCGGCGAGTAGTGTCCGCCGGGCATCTCATCCGGGTCGTTGAAGGTCACGCCGGAATCGATCATGTTTTGGCCCTGGGTCTGCAGGGACTTGTCAACCTCCTGGTAGAGCACTTGGCTCACCGTCGCATACGCAGCGACGGTGATAATCGCGATCGAGCCGATGACCACCAGCGCGGTGAGCGCTGACAGCCGGGTGCGCAAAGTGATCGCGCGTAGTGAGAAGCGACGGCTCGGCTCCACCGAGCTGGGGGCAGGTATGCCGGCGGAAGCTACACGCGCGCGGCGACGGGTCGAGTAGCCACGCTTTCCAGGGTGAGGCCGATCCTCGGAGTCAGCGCTGGATGACTGGGACTTCCGCGGGTTGCGCGTGAACCCGGCCGACATCGGCTCTTCGCCGGGGCCATAGGTGGATGATTGAAGGCCGGTCTCTGAATCGAAGCTAGGTGGCGAGGCCGGGGTTTCAATCGGCAGTCGCCGAAGAATCATGGGGTGGACTCACGCAGTACGTAGCCGACGCCGCGAACGGTGTGGATGAGGCGCTCTTCCCCTTCTGCCTCGGTCTTGCGACGCAGGTAGCCGATGTAGACCTCAAGGGCATTACCCGACGTGGGGAAGTCGTAGCCCCAAACCTCTTCCAAGATCGTATCGCGGGGTAGGGCCTTGCGCGGATTGGACATCAACAGCTCCAGCAGGGCGAACTCCGTGCGGGTCAGGCTGATGGAACGGTCGCCGCGCGTCACCTCTCGAGTCTCTGGGTTGAGTCGCAGATCCTCGAACTCCAGCTGCTCTGCCTTATCTTCCCCCGCCACGGACGGACGGGTGGAGCGACGGAACAGCGAGCGGGTGCGAGCCAGTAGCTCTTCGAGGGCGAAGGGCTTGGGGAGGTAATCATCGGCGCCTGCATCCAGACCGGCCACGCGCTCGGACACAGTGTCGCGGGCTGTGAGCAGCAATATGGGGAGGTCATCGCCGTGGCTACGCAGCTCCCGGCACACTTCGAGGCCGTCGAGCTTCGGCATCATGACGTCCAAAATGGCTACGTCGGGGCGGTCGGACGCGATCTTCTCCAACGCATCCTGGCCGTCCACCGCGAGGGCAACGTTGTAGCCATTGAAGATGAATGACCGACGCAGGGAATCACGGACCGCCTGGTCGTCATCAACAACAAGAATTTTCATAGTACCCATTCTGCACTTTATCGATCTGCGCTGGGAATTCCCCCACACTGCAACGTAGCGAAAATCGGGGAAATTCGCGCAACTTGCGACTATGCCGATCATTTATAGCGCCCTGGGGCGTGGCGAGATGTACACCAGGGACGTGTCGACGTGCCATCGAGGCGTCGTGATGCGTACACCGGAATCGCGGAGACGTGTACAGATGCGGATATAGAAAAGGTGGGCGCGGCCGATACGACCACGCCCACCCCACCGGGGTTAGCCGGGAATTAGTCCAGATCGATGAGGCCCAGCTTCGCGGCCTTCATCAGACGGCGAGGAATCTGAACGTCCTGCCCCTGGATCTTGGTGCTCTGGAGGGCGACATTGTCAGCCTTCCACTGCGAACGGCGAGAGTGCGTGTTCGCACGGGACATGCGGCGCTTTGGAACTGCCATTGTTTTCTACCCTCCTCGATTAATTCTTCTTCTTGCGGCGAGCCATGTTGCCGTAACGGCGCTGGAACTTCTCCACACGACCTGCCGTGTCCATGACACGCTGAGCGCCGGTCCAGAATGGGTGGGACTCGCTGGTGACGTCGACGACGATCAGTGGGTACTCGTTGCCGTCTTCCCACTCAACCGTGCGGTCGGAGGTAGCGGTGGAACGAGTCATGAACTGGTGACCAGTGCTTGCATCCTTGAATACCACTGGGTGGTAGTCAGGGTGGATATCCTTCTTCATATTCGTTTCCCTCAGGTTGGTTACTACGGGTCGGTCCCGGGACGCGGTACGAGTGCCGCACCCCTAAGGTCGTGCCCGAGTTGGGTTGCGATTGCTAAGCACAGTCCTTGCGCAGGACAATGCACAACGTAGTGATAGTACTAGCTGGCTACGGCAATACGAAATCAGAAACTCCACGACCCGTCGCAGCCAAGCAAGGATGCGGTATACACCGAAATTAGGTTTATCGCACCACAGCCTGTAGTATTTCCCCTTGCTGTTGTCTATGTAAACGTCATCGCTATGCAATCAGCGCCCCGCGGTGCATCCACGGCCCGTCTAACCGTGCGCAACCTGTGGTGTGGCGCGATTTTTTGTGTAGCGGAAGGAGAAAGATACCCATGTCGGCATATTGCCAGGTCACGGGACGCAAGCCGCAGTTCGGCAAGACTGTGTCCCACTCGCACCGCCGCACGAGCCGTCGCTGGAACCCAAATATCCAGCGCCGCTCTTTTTACCTGCCCTCTGAGGGACGCACGATCACTCTGAACGTGTCCACCAAGGGCCTGAAGACTATCGACCGTGATGGCATCGAGTCCGTCGTTGCCAAGATCCGCGCCCGTGGGGAGAAGATCTAACAAATGGCACGTAACGATATTCGCCCAATCATCAAGCTGAAGTCCACGGCTGGCACTGGTTACACCTACGTCACCCGTAAGAACAAGCGCAACAACCCGGATCGCATGACTCTCAAGAAGTTCGATCCGATTGCCCGTAAGCACGTCGAATTCCGCGAGGAGCGATAATCATGGCTAAGAAGTCTATGATCGCGAAGAACGAGCAGCGCAAGGAAATCGTCGCCCGCTACGCGGAGCGTCGCGCTGAGCTCAAGAAGATCATCAAGAACCCGAACACCTCTGACGAGGACCGCATGGATGCTCAGTGGGAGCTGAACCGTCAGCCCCGCAACGCTTCCCCAGTTCGCGTCCGTAACCGTGACGCTGCTGATGGCCGTCCACGCGGCTACCTGCGCAAGTTCGGTCTGTCCCGTGTTCGCGTCCGCCAGATGGCTCACCGCGGTGAGCTGCCGGGCGTCCGTAAGTCCAGCTGGTAAGGGGAGGCTCTCAACAATGAAGCGCACCAATATGAAGAAGGCGCGGATGGAGCAGTCCCGCCGCCCGAAGAAGAACCCACTCAAGTCTGAAGGCATTGAGACCGTCGACTACAAGAACTACGCCCTGCTGCGTAAATTCATCTCCGACCGCGGAAAGATCCGCTCCCGTCGCGTCACCGGTCTGACCCCTCAGCAGCAGCGTCAGGTTGCCACGGCAGTCAAGAACGCTCGCGAGATGGCTCTGCTGCCATTCCACTCTCGGTAATCCGCCTCACCGCGGAGAGTCAGGGACCGATGGGATAACAGCATTCATCTCCACCGCTGACGTTTTCTTTAGACAAGCCCGGGGCCCACTTGCTTCAAGCAAGTGGGCCCCGGGTCTTTCTGCGATTATTGCCCTTTCTCACCCTTGTCAGGAAGGAAAAGGGCAACCCTTGTAAACTGCTGTCAACCAACTTTGAAACCACTTGTGCCTTTAATGAAAGGATGAGGCTAGACGTGACGTCTCCAAACCCCAACGACAACAACCCCTACGCGGGTTCTGACATGGGAACCCCTGCTGGCGGCTCTCCACAGGATTTCTCCGGCAACTCCTCGCAGGTCCCCGCTGGTGGACAAGGTGGCAACAATGGCGCCCCGGCATTCCCCCAGTTCTCGGGGCAGAATGATTATGGCCAGGGACAAGCACTGCACGCGGGAAGCAAGCGCCCGGGAGTGTGGAAGCGGCTCGGCGCTTACCTGCTGGAAGCCATCCCGCTTGGAATCGTCTCCGGCATCCTCGCCAAGATTTTTGCAGGCAGCTCGTCCAACGATGTCGCTTCCCTCCAGAGCAGCGCGACGAAGGTTGGCGCGCTCATCTTCCTGCTGTGGTTCGCCTACCGCATCTACATGGAAACCTCCCGCGGTGGCAGCATCGGTAAATCCACGTTGGGCATCAAGATGGTCAATGCCAGCGGCCAGCACCTCACCATGCAGCAGTCCGCGATCCGCAACAGCTGGATCGTCCTGGGCATCCTGCAGATCTTCGGGTCGTTCTTCTCAACGCTGGAGTTCATCGCTCTCGTCGTGATCTTCATTTCCATCGCTGTCGATAAGGACAACCGCTCCGTCTTCGACAAGATGGCCAGCGCATTCGCAGTGAATACGAAGTAGGCGATTCACCCGCGGGCAGCGCTCACGGGCAACTCCCCTCCCCCACCGGTCGCATCGAACAGATGCGGCCGGTTTTTGCATACTTGTGTGTTTCCCCTCCCCTGACCTCCAGCGATTGTTTCGCAACCCACTCGCGTGCAACTGCGATCTGTTCTAATAGGGCCCATGCTCAACGTCCTGACCAGCTTCGGAATCGTCGTCATCATTGTCGCCCTCGGTTTCTTCGTTGGTCGCCGCGGGATCTTGGGCACAGGCGCGGTCTACACGCTGAATATGTACGTCTACTGGATCGCGCTACCCGCCACGCTCCTCCATTTCCTCACCACCACGGACGTGTCCACGCTTTTCGGCATGAACCTCGCCGTGGTTGCCCTCTCCACGGTGATCATGGCCGCCCTCGGCTACGTGGTTTACCGTCATGTTCGAGGATGGCTACTGCGGTCGAGGATGGCGTCCAAAAATGGGAGCGGTGACCCCACTCCCTCCCGCGCGGATTCGATCATCGCGATGCTGACGGTGAGCTATTGCAACGGCTCCAACCTGGGCATTCCCTTGGCCGCGCACCTGCTGGGGGATGCCTCGGTCACCCTTCCCGTCATCCTGTTTCAGGTGGGGTTCTTCGGTCCGCTGTCGGTGCTGATGTTGGATCTCGCGTCCCAAGATTCTGGACGCCACCGCTCCGGCCCTTCCCTCTTCAGCGAGATCGTGCTCACGATCGTGCGGAACCCGCTGATCATCACGTCGGTGGTTGGGATAATTTTGGCGGTGGTTCGCAAGCAGTTCGGCTTTGAGCTGCCAGCGTTGGTGGCGGAACCGATCCAGCTGATTAGTTCCGCGACGATTGGGGTGGCTTTAATTGCGTTTGGGATGTCGATGGCGGAGACGCGCGTGCTGGATCCGGAGACCAGTCCGCGGCGGAGTGTGTGGATTGCCTCGATTGCGAAGGTGACGCTGCATCCTCTGGTGGCGTGGGTGCTCGGCGCGGTGGTGTTCGGCGTGACGGGGAAGTTGCTGCTGGTGATCGTGCTGCTGGCAGCGCTGCCGACGGGGCGGAATGTGTACACGTACGCGGTGCGGTTCGGGCAGAACACGATTCTGGCGAGGGACGCGGCGGTCGTGTCGACTCTGCTGTCGATGCCGGTGATGGCGGGGATTGTGATGCTGCTGGGTTAGGTGGGGCTGGTGATTCTGCGTGACTGCCTCCTATCTTCCGCTGTGGTTGCCCCACCTTCCGCGATTCGCCATGCCCATTTCACGACCTGCGGTTTTGTCGCCCTCCAACCCCGCCGATGTCGAATCGCGGAAGGTGCCCGCCGCTGGCAACCCCGCTCACCCACAGCTTTCCTCTCCCACAAACCTCTTGCTGTGCTCGCGCCCCGCCTTCCCGCTGTGGTTGCCCTACTTTCCGCGATTCGACATGCCCATTTCACGACCTGCGGTTTTGTCGCCCTCCAACCCCGCCGATGTCGAATCACGGAAGGTTCCTACTCCCCTCCCCCAAAAGATTCACCTTCGTGGCTAACCACCAAAAATTGCCCAGACCACGGTAAATATATCCCCATGGCATCTTTCGTTGAAGCGCTTGAGCAGTTGCGTCGCAATCGTCCGAAGTCCACCCGTTACGGCATTGACTTCGAAAAACTTATTGTGAACTTCTTCAAGCAGGACCCGGTGCTGAGCAACCAGTACACCGACGTCTGCCGCTGGACCGACTGGGCCTTCAACGACAATCAGCCCGACACGGGCATCGACCTCGTTGCACGCCGCCGTGAAGATGCAAACTGGGTGGCGATCCAGTGCAAGTTCTATAAGTCGTCGTCCACGATCAGCAAATCCCACCTCGACAGCTTCTTCGAAAGCTCGGGCCGCTCCTTCATCACCGACCGCGGTCGCGAAACATTCGCACAGCGCATCATCATCTCCACCACGGACAACTGGAGTTCAAACGCTGAAAAGATGCTGGACAACCAGCTGATTCCGACGAATCGAATCGGCCTGGCAGACATGCAGGCGTCCCCAATTAACTGGGAACTCACATTCCCAGCGGACAGCCTCGAAATCCACCTCACCCGGCGGGAAACCTTTGAACCCCGTGAGCACCAGGCCACCGCCATCGCTAAGGCCCTGGAGGGCTTCGGCACCCACGATCGCGGCAAGCTGATCATGGCCTGCGGGACGGGCAAAACCTTCACCTCCCTCCGCCTCGCGGAGAAGTTCACCGAGGACAAAGGTGGGAAGGCCCGGATCCTATTCCTGGTGCCTTCGATCGCGCTGCTCTCCCAAACCCTGAAGGAATGGACCGCTCAAGCGCGCGAGGAGATCCACCCCTACGCGGTCTGTTCAGACCAGAAGGTCACCAAAAAGGCAGAGGACATCGCACCCCATGACCTCCAAGTCGGTGTGTCCACCAACGGCGCGGCCATCGCGGAACGCTTCGCCCACAGCCGCCGCGCAAAGGGCATGCACGTCATCTTTTCCACATACCAGTCCCTCCCCGCAGTCCACGATGCTCAACAGCAGGGGTTGGAGGACTTCGACCTGGTTATCTGCGACGAAGCCCACCGCACCACCGGCATCACCCTCGCTGGTGAGGCTGAATCCAACTTTGTCCGCATTCACGACTCGGACTACATCCGCGCCTCCAAGCGCCTGTACATGACCGCCACCCCGCGCCTGTTCGATGACGCGGTCAAGGGCAAGGCCGCGGACCACTCCGCGGAGGTCGCGTCCATGGATGACGAAGGGATCTTCGGCCCGGAGTTCCACCACCTTGGGTTTGGGGAGGCCGTCGCGAAGAACCTACTCACCGATTACCGCGTGCTGGTCATGACCGTCGATGAGGAAGCTGGTGCCTCCGCGCTGGCCGCGAGCCCGGGCCAGAACGTCAACCTGAACCTGGCCGCTTCGATGATCGGCGCGTGGAACGGGCTAGCGAAGCGCTCGGGTGGCGCGCAGGGCACTAAGCTGGGCTTCGAGGTGGGCGCGAAGCCGATGCAGCGCGCGGTGGCGTTCGCAAAGGACATTCGGGAGTCGAAGCAGATCGCCGAATCGTACCCCGCGCTGGTCGGGGCCTTCCAGCAGTCGCTGCGGGACCAGTGGGAGGAGGGGGTGGACGCCACTGATAGCCCTGGTTCCGTCTCCCGCGAGTTCGCGCTGCACAACGTGGACCTGGATATCGCTGCGCGCCACGTGGATGGCGGGATGAACGCGATGGAGCGGAATAGTCGGCTGAGCTGGCTTGAGTCCGATGTTCCGGAGGACCAGACGCGCCTGCTGACCAACGCGCGCTGCCTGTCGGAGGGCGTGGATGTCCCGGCGCTGGATTCGATCATTTTCTTTAATCCGCGCAATTCGATGGTGGATGTGGTCCAGTCAGTCGGGCGCGTGATGCGCAAGGCGAAGGGCAAGGACTACGGGTACATCATTTTGCCGGTGGCGGTTCCCCCGGGCGTATCACCGGCAGCGGCCCTGAATGACAACAAGCGATTCAAGGTGGTCTGGCAGATTCTCAACGCGTTGCGCGCTCACGACGAACGGTTCAACGCGAAGGTGAACTCGATCGGGCTGAACTCCGGCGCGGACTATCCGGCAAAAACCGGTGGCTCAGCCAGAACCGGTGGCCCGGCCACATCCAGCGGGGATCCGCTCGATGACTTGGGCATCGACGTGGAGCACGTCGACGATCCGAAGAAAGCCAAGGAACGGGAAGCACAGCAGCAGCGCGACAAGCTGGCCCGGCACGACGGTGACTACTCCCCTGAGCCTGAAGCCGATGATGGCCACTTGACCAGTGAGACCTTGGCGCTGTTTTCGCTGGAGCAGTGGCAAGAGGCCATGTACACGAAGTTGGTGGACAAGGTCGGTACACGCACGTATTGGGAGGATTGGGCCGACGATGTGGCAGACATCGCGGAGGCGCAGATCACCCGAATCCACGCCCTGCTGGATATGGCAGATTCCAAGGTCCAGAAGGAATTCGATGCCTTCGTGGAGGGCCTGCGCGGAAACCTGAATGATTCGATCAGCAGGGACGAAGCGATCAGCATGCTGTCCCAGCACCTGATCACCGCGCCCGTGTTCAACGCGCTATTCCAGGACAGCGACTTCGCGGCCCACAATCCGGTGTCCCAGGTGATGCAGCGCATGGTCGATGCGCTGAGCGATGCGAAGCTGGAATCCGAAACCGACCAGCTGGAGAAATTCTACGAATCCGTGCGCGTGCGCGCGGCGGAGGTCACCAGCGCGACGGGCAAGCAGCAGGTCATCAAGGACTTGTACGAGCGCTTCTTCCGCAAGGCTTTCCGCAAGCAGTCCGAGGCGCTGGGTATCGTCTACACCCCTATCGAGATCGTGGATTTCATTCTGCGCGCATCTGACGATCTGTCACGCGAACACTTCGGCCGGGGTTTGACTGATGAGGGCGTCCACATCCTTGATCCCTTCACGGGGACCGGAACATTCATGGTGCGACTGTTGCAGTCCGGGATCATCAGGCCGGAGGACCTGGCGCGGAAGTATGCGAGCGAGCTGCATGCGACGGAGATCATGCTGCTGGCTTATTACGTGGCGGCGGTGAACATCGAGACGACGTATAAGGCGTTGAAGGACGAACACGCGAAGTTGGACGCCGCCGAAGCTGGCGAGGTGGAAACCGGTGGTGAGAATGCGGTCGCGGAGTATGAGCCTTTCGAGGGCATTGCGCTGGCTGACACGTTTCAGATCACCGAGGAGGACGATCAGCTGGATTACGACGTCTTCGCGCAGAACAATGAGCGGATTCAACGGCAGCTTGATGCACCGATCAACGTGGTGATTGGCAACCCGCCGTACTCGGTGGGTCAGACCAGCGCGAATGATTTGAACGCGAACATGAAGTACCCGACGCTGGATAAGCGCATTGAGGACACTTACGCGGCGCGGTCGACGGCTACGAACAAGAACAGTCTGTATGACTCGTACATACGGGCCTTCCGCTGGGCGACAGACCGGATCGGGGACCAGGGAATTGTCGCCTTCGTCACGAATAACGGATGGATTGATGGCAACACAGCTGACGGCATCCGGCTGTCAATGGCAGAGGACTTCACTGACCTGTATGTGCTCAACTTGAGGGGGAATTCACGTACGGCAGGTGAACTGGCCAAGAAGGAAGGTGGAAACGTCTTCGATATCCGCGTAGGTATACAAGTTTTGCTAGCGGTAAAGAATCCAAAACAACGGCAGCACCATATTCATTACCGCGGGGCGGAAGACTACCTCACCAAGAATGAAAAAGTTGAGCTTGTTAAACGGAGCAGACCGCAGAACCTCTCCTGGCGAGAAATCACTCCTAACAACTACGGAGACTGGCTTAGCCAGCGCTCTGATACCTTTTCGACATGGCCTGTAATTGGTGAGAAGAAAGGTAGCTCAACCAAGGTCTTCCATATCTATTCAGCAGGACTTCAAACTAATCGAGATGCATGGGTGTATAATTTTAATAGAGAAACTCTAGTATCCAAAGTTCGAGACTCTATTAACCAATTCAACTCAATGGAATCGTCTAAAAGACTAGATTCCACAAAGATTAAATGGACCTCAACATTTGATCAGCAACTCAAGTCCAAGCACGTTCAAAGGTGGAACAGTGAATCTATACGCACAGGGCTTTATCGACCTTTTGAACGGCAGCTCTTATACTTTGACTCTGATTTAAATCATCGCCAAGGCAAGCTACCCACAATGTTCCCCACCCCAGAGCACTACAACATCGGTTTTTATGTGGTGAATCCAGGCAGCGCGAAACCATTTGCAACATTCGCCACTGACCTCATCCCGGACCTCGCCTTGTACGGATCTAACGCTGGCCAATTCTTCCCACGTTGGACCTGGGAACAGGTCCACGAAAATGATGGAGTCCTCGCTCTTTCCTTTGATAATTCGACTGAGGTCATTCATGGATATCGTCGTATCGACAACATCACAGATGAGATCCTAGAAATCTATCAAAGTTCTCTGGGCAATGACGTCTCTAAGGATGACATCTTCAATTACGTATACGGGCAGCTACACGACCCCAACTACCGCACCACCTACGCCGCGGATTTGAAGAAGATGCTCCCCCACATCGAAACCCCAACAGATCGAGACCGCTTCGACCTTGTAACTCAAGCTGGGCAACATCTGATGGACCTACATGTCAATTATGAGCTCGTTGAGCCATGGCCCCTCGACATTCAACTGACTAAGACAGCTGATCCTAGCGACCGCGAGACCTGGCGTGTTCAGAAGATGAAGTGGGCAAAGCGCCAATACCCAGACACTGGCAAGAAGGTTAACGACGTCACCACAATCATTTACAACTCCAAGGTCACCATCGCGGGAATTCCAGAAGAAGCCGATGATTACCTGCTTGGTTCACGAAGCGCACTCGCGTGGATTATCGACCGGTATCAAGTGAAGAAGGACAAAGCCTCTGGCATCGTAAACGACCCGAACGATTGGGCTGACGAGGTAGGTAACCCGAGCTTCATCGTGGATTTGATCGGGAAAGTCACACGTGTAGCTGTAGAAACACAAGGGATTCTTAGCGAATTTGACCAAACTCCTTAATTCATTCGTCAAATGAAACATACACGAGGGGCAAACCCTCAGGAATCATCTTTATAACGTTATTTCACTCCGCTAGTTCGTACCTTGCTTTGGAGCAATTGAATGAACCAAACTACACCCGATGAGAAAACGAACCACTCTAGTGACCTCCGCCGTATCTTTACGAGTATCTACCCCGAATTTTACACTAAGATCTTTTGGTATTTGATAGCACCCGTCCCAATTTATGCTTTTCTTGCCCTCATAACCCAAGGGACACTCGTGTATTTACCAAACGAATTTGATGGTCAACCTGTCTTAGATTTAGACCCGAAACTTGGTGAATACCTTCTCACAACCCCGTTTATAAGCACTACTCTCACCGTAACTGTCACTCTACTAATTACCCTAATAATAGCCACACTAACTGACCCTTCGGAACCTGACAAGTCAAAATTAGTGAATGCCATAAAAAACGTAACTTCCCCGAAACATGAGGCAAGTGGAGCCAAAAAGATTCAAGAATTGAATACTAAGTTAATCGACAACGAATCAAATAAGGACTTCAAGTCTGAGGGGCTACATACTTTCAGCTTGGGGATTAATTATGCAGTTTGCGTCATTTCAATAATTGTTCTCTTAATGCACGTACTTCTTTGTTCACCTTCCACAATGATCAACAGTGGAAGATTAATCGACTTGCTAATCAGTTACATATATCTCTACCTACAACTGTATTTAACTATAGTTTCAGTTGTATTTAATCGGAGTGCACAATACCTATCAACAGCCCATGACGCAAGAACTCAAGAAACACTGGTTTGGTTAATATTCAACGCCATAGAAGAGTTAGAAACTCTTCCAAAGGGCCAATGTAAGCGTTTTTCAAACACTTCAAGAAATGGATTACAATTTGTCATTTTTACCATTGCAGGCTTGATGATAGCCGGAATTTTGATCTGCTTTTACAGCCATCTATCTTCGCTCCCTAAACCGTGGTTCTTAACCCCAATCAACTTGACTTTTTGCACAATAGTCGCTTTAATCCCTTATTTTTCCCTATATGACTGGATTCGCACAAGCGTTAATAGAGATGGAATATCCATCGTTATGGTTAGCGCTCCCAGGAGACCATTCCTTGCAAAAATACCGCTACCAGACAAACGGTATTTAACATTGATCAGACTTAAAGACGGAAGTCTCAAGGCTTTTAAGATTAAGCCTATCGAGTTCGGTCTCCTGAGATTCTTTTCCGCTCTCGTAATTTTTATAATCGGGTTACTGTTCGCGTTCGCACTTTTGCGAGACTTGTTCACATTTTCAATTTATATGCTATTTGAAATTACCCTCCTTATAATTGCTTTATGCGGACCTTACTTCTTGAGCAAGAGGTTAGCAACCGGCATTCGACAATTCAGGTATTTTGAGGCCATATCAGAACCTCAGGTGAGCCCAAGTGGCGCTTCCAATAATGGCGCTTGCACATTCGATAGAATCGCACAGCTGGAAATAGTGTACCCCTGTTCCAAAAATTCAAGCAATACCCTAAAACCGACATCTGTACCCTCCCGAAATCGCACGCCGGTTTGCTTATTTCGCCACAGCTCGGGCCGCCGAAGAAAATTCCCCACGGTTAAATGCCTTGGCTTTTACGGAACGGTTAATCTCTGGAAGCTAAAGGCAGATTTGGTTGAGTTGCAGAACAGTTGAAATTATCAATGTTTTTCGCGTTGCTGTCGGTAACGGTGGCTGCTCATTTGGGAATTTGCCGTAAAATTGGGAGCAATTGCCTTTACGAGCGAGCCATACATTATAAGGTATCCTATATTGCACGGTTTCTAGACGTTTCAATTCAGTTGGGGTCTGCTTTACAGTTTTATCGCCCGATTGGCCTTGCGGTTTAGATAACTGGAAGTACAATCCTCGCTTGTCTCGCCCGTCTCGTTATTAGTATCTAGAGTTCATATTTGTTGTGTTCATTTTGGTATTCGGTATAGTAGACAGCCTTCAACAGCACTCTCCACGCGCGTACCCTCGAACCCATGAGCATCAACATCGTCCCATGCCTCGGCCAGAACGGAACCGCCGAGGAAGCCGCACACTTCTACACCGACGCCTTCGCCAACCACACCGACACCAAGATCCTCGACCTCATGCGCGGGCCCGAGGGATTCTCCGGCACCCCGGGCGACGTAGTCTCCGCCCAAATCATGATCGCCAACCAAGGCATCACCCTCCTCAACATGGGCGATTCCGCGCAGCTCACCCCCGCGCACTCCTTCCTGGTCAACTTCGACCCCTCCACAGATGACCAGGCGCGCGAGCACCTCGACCAACTGTGGGAGGTCATCACCAAGGACGGCCAGATCCTCATGCCCCTGGACGCCTATCCCTTCGCCGAGCACTACGGCTGGGCGATGGACAAATACGGCGTCGGCTGGCAGCTCATGCTCACCAAGCCCGAGGGCGACCCTCGCCCCCACCTCATCCCCTCCCTGCTGTTCACGGGCGAACAGCCCAAAGCTGCTGCAGCTCTCGACCTCTACAAGAGCGCACTCCCCTTCGAACAAGGCGCTCTAGCCATCAAGCCCGAAGACCCCACCGGCGAAGGAATCATGTTCACCGACTTCAAGCTCGCCGACCTGTGGATGTCCGCCATGGACGGCGGCCCGGACCACAAGTTCGGCTTCGCCAACGGATTCAGCTACATGGTCTGGTGCGACACCCAGGAACAGGTCGACGAGATCTGGGAGAAGCTCTCCGCCGTCCCCGAAGCCGAACAATGCGGGTGGCTCCAGGACGAATTCGGCCTCTCTTGGCAGATTCTGCCCAAGGGCCTCGGCGAAAAGGTCGCACAGCCCGGCGGATTCGAAAAGATGATGCAGATGAAGAAGATCGATATCAACGAATTCTAACCCCATGACACAGCCCCAGGAATCCACCACGCACGGCACCACACCCGGCATCTCCATCCACCCCGTCATCGGCCTCCCCCACGACCCGACAACCGCAGCCCGGTTTTATCAGGATGCCTTTCCCCGGAATACAGAAGTCGCACTCAGCGACCCTTTCCGCGCGCCCACGGCAGACTCAGCCATCCTCAGCCAGGACATCACCATCGCGGGCACCACGCTCACCCTGCTCAACATGGGAAGCAAGGTCACCCACAGCCCCGCGATCACCTTCACGGTGTACTTCGACGAGCACGAGGACAAGCTGGCGTCCACAAACTTGCGAACCCTGTGGGACACCCTCAGTGACGGGGGCACCGTGCGCGTCCCCCTCGCCGAGTTCCCGCACACCGGACTGTACGGCTGGGTCGAGGATCGCTTCGGGGTGAACTGGCAGCTGATGCTGACGGTTTCGCCGGAGGACCCGCGCCCCCACATCGTGCCATCGCTGCTGTTCACCGGCCCTGGGCCGCGGGCTGGGCGCGCGATCGATCGCTACCTCTCCGCGCTCCCCGGGCGCGAAGTCAAGGTCATGCGTGCAGGGGAAGGGACCATGGGTGGGGACGCCACCGATCCCGCACATGTCCTGTTCAGCGCCATAGAACTCGGCGGGTTGACGATGTCCCTCGCGGACGGGGGCGACGAGCTGGAAAAGCATTTCGGGCCGGAGCTCGCGGCGGAGCTGAGGCGCGGTTTCGGCCAGGGGGTGGGGTTCATGCTGACGTGCGAGACTCAGGCTGAGGTCGATCGGGTGTGGGAGGAACTGAGTGCGAACCCGGAGGTCGAGGCCTGCGGGTGGCTGGTTGACGAGTTCGGCGTGGGGTGGAATGTCGTGCCCGCCGGGTGGATGGAGAAGATGCGGGAGCCCGGGAACTTTCAGAAAATGCTGCGGATGAAGAAGCTGGACGTGCGGGAGCTGGACTAGGCCCTCGTGGCGGTGGCCTCTGCCATACTGATGACCATGAACCTTCACGAACGTTCCCGTCATGTCCGGTCAGCCGCTGTGGACCACTCGGTTTCATCATCACGACGGCGTACCGTCTTCGGGGCCGGCGCGCTGGCTGCTGCGCTGTTGTTGGCGGGCTGCTCGATGAATGACATGCCCTCGTCTGGAGGCAGCGGAAGTGGGCAGGCATCGTCTTCGCCGCAGCAGAGCTCGAACGGCAGCGACGGGTCAGGCAGCGCCCAACGCGGAACGTCCGATGCCGGGCAACCCAGCGACAACGCCGGCGAAGCTCAGCAGGGTCCGGGCGTGGGAGAGGTCGACTCGTCCCCACTTGCAGGGTTGAAAGAGGCTGACACGAAGCGCTTCTCCGTCGGCGATAGTTTCATCATCAACGCTGACGTGGATGGAACGCCGGGCACGTGCGCGTTGAGCCCGGTTGGCGTCTCCTGCACTGGCAAGGCCAGCGACGATGTCCCCGATGTGGCGGTGCCTCCGTTCCCAGCGGGACGGCCGGGAGCAGTGGCGATCACACCTCAGGGAGTTGATTACACGATGTTCGAGGGCGTACCGCCCGCGCCGGCGAAGCTGGAGCCCGGGCAGAAGGTCGTTGCCGGCGAGTACGAGTGCGGACTAGCCGATGCCTCTATGCTGCTGTGTTCCAATCAGAAGGATTCGTTCAAGATCAGCGGAGCGGAGCGGCGGATTGAGACGTCCTCCAAGCCACTGGGATTGCAGTTTGTGAGGTAACCAACTTGCGGCGTTTGATGTCGGAAATCGGCGCAAAACCGACACCAAACGCCGCAACTTCAAACTAGTGAGATCAGGCCACTACTTCCACAACAGCAGCGCGTCACCCTGGCCGCCACCACCGCACAGCGTCACGCCGGCCTTACCGGCCCCGCGACGATTCAGCTCGTGCGCCGCATGCACCACCAGCCGGGCACCCGAGCACCCGATGGGATGACCCAGAGAAATGCCACCACCGTGGATGTTCGTCTTCTCCGGCGGATACCCCAGGTCCTTCAGCGACTGGATCGCCACCGAGGCAAACGCCTCATTAATCTCCAGAAAGTCTAGGTCAGAGACATCCCAGCCGGCCCGATCCAGCGCCGCCGCCATGGCCTGCGACGGCTGCGACAGCAGCGACGTATCCGGTCCCGCGGTTTGGCCGTGATCACCGACGGTCGCCAGCACGGACCACCCGTTACTCTCCGCATTTTCACGTGTCGTCAGCACCACAGCCGCCGCGCCGTCGGAAATCTGAGAAGCAGAAGCTGCCGTGATCGTCCCTTCCTTACGGAACGCCGGCCGCAGCTTACTCAGCCCCTCGGCGGTCGTCCCGGGGCGCACGCCCTCATCCTCGGAAACCGTCACCGTCTCCTTGCGCCCCTTCACCTCGACCGGCACCATCTCGTCATCGAAAACACCGTCTTGTTGCGCCTTCTCCGCCAGCTGGTGCGACCGCGCCGCAACCTCATCCTGCTCCTGGCGACCAATCCCGGCCTTCTCGTTGTTCTCGTCCGTCTCCAGACCCATCGCCGTGCCGTGAATGGAATCGCTCAGCCCGTCACGCTCCAGCGCGTCCTGCAGCTGCAGGCTGCCGAACCCCTTCCCAGCGCGCACTCCAGCCGCCAGGTGGGGCGCGTTCGTCATGGATTCTTGGCCACCGGCCACGACAATCCGCGCGTCCCCCGCCTTAATCATCCGGGCGCCGGAGATAATGGCGTCCAAACCCGAAAGGCACACCTTATTCACGGTCATCGCCGGCACCTGCATGGGCAACCCGGCAGCCACCGCGGCCTGCTTCGCGGGATTCTGCCCCGCTGCGGCTTGCACGACCTGCCCCATCAACACGTAGTCGACCTGTTCCTTGGCCACCCCGGCGCGCTCGAGCGTGGTCGCGATGGCGGCGGCCCCCAGGTCCACGGCGGTCTTCTTCGCCAGCGCGCCCAGCATCTTGCCCTGAGGCGTGCGGCCAGCCCCGACGATCACAATGTCCTGCGGGGTTGGGTTTGTGCTGCTCATGTCATTCCTCTCCATTGTTATGACGTTATATATCTACCGTAGCTGCTCGTGACACGCGTCACTTCCAGCTCCCGGAAACTGGGACGGGTGTCCATCCGGTTGCCCGGGCACCGCGTTGAGCGGCCAGCAAGTCACCCGAGCACCGGGTTGCCCTCCACACCTCGTCGCTCGGGCACCAGGTCACCCCTCCCCATTCCAGACGCCACTACCCCAGCACCACCCGGTACGGCGCCACCGTGCGCTCCTTCACGTCGGCTTCCGTCACACCGGGCGCGAGCTCCACAAGGCTGAGCCCCTGCTCATCGCGGTCAAACACACCCAGGTCCGTGATGATGCGGCTGACCACTCCGAGGCCGGTCATCGGCAGGGTGATGTCCGAGACGATCTTGGATTCGCCCTTCTTGGTGCAGTGCTCCATGAGGACCACGACCCGGCGCGCGCCCACCACGAGGTCCATCGCCCCGCCCATGCCTTTGACCATCTTGCCGGGCACCATCCAATTGGCGATGTCACCGCGGTCGTTGACTTCCATTGCGCCCAGGATGGCAACGTCGATCTTCCCGGCGCGGATCATGCCGAAGCTGGTGGCGGAATCAAAGAAGCTGGAACCAGGCAGCGTGGTGACGGTTTCCTTGCCTGCGTTAATGAGGTCGGGGTCAGCTTTGCCTTCCTGTGGGTAGGGCCCGATGCCTAGCAGGCCGTTCTCGCTTTGCAGGGTGACGTTCACGCCGTCGGGGACATAGTTCGGAACCAGGGTGGGCAGGCCAATGCCGAGGTTGACGTACTGTCCGTCCTCCAGCTCCTGGGCTGCCCGTGCAGCCATCTGTTGGCGGTCCCATCCCAGCTTGGCAGGGGTTTCTGAGGCGGTGGTGGCGGTGGGCGCGGCTTCGGTCACCGCGTGAGATTGGTCCTGCTGGTTCATCGGGTCGTCTCCTTCTCGATCATCTTGTCTGTGGCCTGCTCCCCCGTGAGCTTCACAATCCGGTGGACGAACACCCCTGGCAGGTGGATGTCATCCGGCGCGAGCTCGCCGACGGGGACGACCTCTTCCGCCTCCACCACGGTGATGGCCCCGCACATGGCAGCCAGCGGATTGAAGTTACGGGCGGTCTCATGGAAGCGCAGATTGCCGGCTTCATCGGAAATGGCCGCGCGGACCAATGCGAAATCTGCCCTAATCGCGTGCTCCAGCACGTAGGTCTGCCCGTCGATGTCACGGGTTTCCTTGGACGGGCTTTCCAGGGTGACGTTGCCTTCGGCGTCATACTTCCAGGGCATGCCGCCATCAGCGACCACAGTGCCGACTCCAGTGCGGGTGTAGAACGCGCCGATGCCAGAGCCACCGGCGCGCATCCGTTCTGCCAGCGTGCCCTGCGGAGTCAGCTCCACCTCCAGTTCACCCTCAAGATACTGGCGGGCAAACTCCTTGTTCTCCCCGACGTAGCTGGACACGATGCGACGCAACTGGTTCTTGCCCAGCAGCATGCCCAGCCCACGGTTGTCCAAACCCGCGTTATTGCTGACGGCCTCGTAGTCCTTGCCACCCCGGTTGGCGAGTTCCTCCAGCAACACCTGCGGGATACCGCACACGCCGAAGCCTCCCACAGCGATGGTCGCGCCATCTGGGATGTCAGCGACCGCCTCTGCTGCGCTGGTTAATTTGGAATGCTGATCACTGCTCATGGTGGTATCTCCTCGTTGTTCCTATTTTTCGGTGTAAATACCCAGGATTTCCAGCGCTTCTTCGCGCATCTGAACCTTGCGGACCTTGCCGGACAGCGTCATCGGGAAGTCGTCCACAATGTGCGTGTAACGCGGGATCTTCTGATGCGTGAGCTGACCCGTACAGAACTCCCGCACCCCCTGAGTGGTCAACGGCTCCTTGTCCTCCGCCATCTTGATCCACGCCATGAGCTCCTCACCGTACTTCTCATCCGGCACGCCGATCACCTGCACATCGGCGATGTCTGGGTGAGTCATCAAGAACTCTTCGATCTCCCGCGGATAGAGGTTCTCGCCGCCGCGGATCACCATGTCCTTGGCGCGGCCCGTGATCTGCAGGTATCCGTCCTCGTCCATCGTCCCCAGGTCGCCAGTGCGCATCCATCCGTCCGCGTCAATGGCCTCCGCAGTCTTGGTTGGCATGTCCCAATACCCGGCCATCACGGTGTAGCCACGGATGAAGATCTCCCCCTGCTTGCCGCGCGGCACCACCTCACCCGTCTCGGTGTTCACGACCTTGACCTCGGCATGCGGGCTCACCCGCCCCACCGTGCCCACGCGCTTCTCCAACGGATCGTCCGTCAGCGTCTGGTGATTCACCGGCGAGGTCTCCGTCATGCCATAGCAAATGGTGATCTCCGAAATATTCATGATCTCCATGACCTCCCGCATCGTGCGGGTCGGGCACGCCGTACCGGACATAATCCCGGTGCGCAGACTCGACAGATCCACCTCTTTACCCTGCGCCTTGAGGTCCGCGAGCTCCTTCAGCTCCCCCATAAACATCGTCGGCACGCCGTACAGGCTGGTAGCCCGCCCATGGTGCACCGCGTCCAACACGTCCCTCGGGCTGAACACCGGACCGGGGATGATCGTCGTCGCGCCGTGGGACAGCGCGCCGATGTTCCCCATCACCATGCCGAAGCAGTGGAAGAAAGGCACCGGGATCACCACGCGATCCTGATCGGTGAAGCGCTGCCGCTCTGCCACCAGGTAGCCGTTGTTCAAGATGTTGCGGTGCGTCAGCATCGCTCCCTTGGCCAGCCCCGTCGTACCGGAGGTGTACTGGATGTTGATCGGATCGTCCGGGTGCAGTTCCTCCCGCACCGGGTTGAGGTCCACGATCGCGTGGTTGGACAGCTCGTCCCACCGTTCCGAGCCGAAGAAGATCGTCTCCCGGTAGTGCGTCCGGCTGAACTGGGATTCGGCCGTGCTGACCATGGCGCGATAATTCGATTCCTTAAACCGCCCCGCGGAAAACAGCGCCTTCACGCCCGCCTGCCCCATGACGTATGTCAGCTCGCGCAACCGGTAGGACGGATTAATGCAGACGAGGATCGCGCCGATCTCCGCCGCCGCGAACTGCACGATCGTCCACTCCCACCGATTCGGCGACCAGATACCGATCCGATCCCCCTTCCGGTACCCCGCCGCGTGCAACCCGGAAGCCAGTCGCTGCACCCGTCGGTGGAACTCCGTGTAGGTCATGTGCACATCGCCGTGGAAGTCGATGATGGCCTCGTTGTCCGGGTACTTCGCCACAATCCGTGCCAGGTTCTGCCCCAGCGTTTCATCGAGCAGCGGGGGCTGCGTGGGCCCCACAGCCTGGGAGAGTCCGGGGTCGAGGCCC
Source organism: Corynebacterium falsenii (assembly GCA_001054945.1). Lineage (GTDB taxonomy): Bacteria > Actinomycetota > Actinomycetes > Mycobacteriales > Mycobacteriaceae > Corynebacterium > Corynebacterium falsenii_A. The sequence goes on from JVKJ01000005.1 coordinate 685,579, forward strand.
GCGGGATCAGACAAGGTGGCCTCGCGCTCGTTTCGAGTCAGTGCTGCAGTTGTCATGGTCTATTCACCTTCACTTGTTACTGCTGGGTGGTCTGAGTGTTTGTGGTTGCGGTGGGTTGAGGTTCGCCTGACCTGCTCGCCGCCTGCGCCCGGCGGTGGATCATGTTGGCCTGCCGCAACAGTGGGGCATCGATCATGTGGCCATCGACCGCAAAGGCGCCCGAGTTCTTCGCCGCGCCCTCGATGACCTTGGCCGCCCAGGTCCGTTGCTCATCGCTGGGGGCATAGGCATTTCTTATGGACGCCACCAGCCCAGGGTGAATGGCAGCCGTCGCGACAAAACCGCTGGCAGCAGCGTCCGTGGCCTCGGCATGTGCGCCGTCCGTATCGGAGGTGTTCGCGTGAATGGAATCGATGGCGACCTTGCCCGCCGCCGCGGCATGCAACAGCGTGAGTGCGCGGGTGACGCGCGGGACCTCCCGGTAACCGCCAGGGTGGCCGGATAACCCGCCTCCGGGAGTGGGTATCTCGTCCGCGCCATAGCGGGAGCTGGTTCCGCCCAGCGCGGCCGTCAGGTCCTCGGCTCCCCAGAACAGCGCAACGACGAGAGGATGGTTGGCAATGTTTGGCAGGTTGATGACTCCCAGTGGCGTCTCAACCAGAGCAATGACCCGCGCATCCTCCAGAACACTCCCGGTGAGGGCGCTGAGGTCCTCCGCCTTGGGCACCATGATCGTGCGGAAGTCCGTGCCCTGCAGCGCGCGCATATCTTCGGCGTGATGCGGGGAATCCAATGGGTTCACTCGGACGATGACTCTTTCCGGGTCCAGGCTTCCCTCGCGGGCGATGGCACGGATATTCTCCCGGGCCTGAGCTTTGTTTTCCTCACGGGCGCCGTCTTCGAGATCCAAGATGACCATGTCCGATCGCTCGGCTGCCTTCTGGAAGCGCTCGGGACGGTCAGCGGGTGCAAACAGCAGGGCGGGTCCCGCGGGCATCCATGGTGCTTTGCCCGTAGGAGCTTCAGTTCCCGGTCGCGGGGCGGTCTGGGTGCTATTCAACGTGTTATTCATCGCTGTCGTGCCTCCGAGTCGTCCCCGCCGCCAGCGCCGCCGTCTGCGGTCTCTGCCTTCTCCCGGGCGGGGTCACACTGCAACAGGGTGTTGCGCACCGCTTCGCAAACAACCTCGCCGTCCTGGTTCCGCCCGATGTGTCGCAGCTCCACGATCCCCTGGTGCGGCCGCGACTTCGACCGCCGCTTGCTCACACACTCCGTCTCCACGTACAGGGTGTCGCCGTGGAACATGGGGTGGGGGAACTTGATTTCTTTAAAGCCCAAGTTCGCCACAATCGTGCCGAGGGTCAGCTGGGTGACGGACAGGCCCACGACCGTGGACAGGGTGAACATGGAATTCACCAGCCGCTCGCCGCGGAACCCCGGTTGTGCAGCCGCCCACGCCGCATCCAGGTGCAAGGGCTGAGTGTTCATGGTGAGCGTGGTGAACAGCGTGTTATCCGCCTCCGTGACGGTGCGGCCGGGACGGTGGAGGTAGGTCACGCCTTCCTCGTATTCCTCGAACCACAGCCCGCGCTGCTCTACCGTGCGCCCCGTGGCGCCCTCCGCACCCGGCTGGGCACGGTGTGTTGATGCTGGTTGTTGAGTCATTGCCAATCTCCTTGTTGCTCCCGCTGCTGGGTGGGGGTGGCGTCCCCAAAATCCCCTTCACCTGCGGACCTCTACATCCCCAGGGCCTTCGCGATCAGCATGAGCTGCACTTCGCTGGTGCCCTCGCCGATCTCCAGAATCTTGGAATCGCGGTAGTGGCGGGCCACCCGGTATTCGTTCATGAACCCGTATCCGCCGTGGACCTGCGTGGCATCGCGGGCGTTATCCATCGCGGCCTCCGAAGCGACGAGCTTGGCGATGGAAGCTTCCTTGGTGAAATCCAATCCGGCCTGCATCTTTTCTGCGGCGGCGTACCACGCCTGCCGGGCCGCGTATGCCCGCGCTTCCATGCGCGCGATCTTGAAGCTGATGGCCTGGTAATCGCTGATGGCCTTGCCGAAGGCCGTGCGCTGCTTGGCATAGCGCACGCATTCGTCCACGCATCCCTGCGCGGCGCCCGTAGCCAGCGCGGCGATGGCGATGCGACCCTCGTCGAGGATGGACAGGAAGTAGGCGAACCCGCGCCCCTTCTCTCCGAGCAGATTCTCCTCCGGCACGCGCACATCATTGAAGGTCAGCGGGTGCGTATCGGATGCGTTCCAGCCGACCTTGTTGTAGGCGGGCTCTGCGGTGAAGCCCTCGGTGCCCCGCGGCACGATAATCGCGGAGATTTCCTTCTTGCCGTTGTCGCGTTGGCCGGTGACGGCGGTCGCGGTGACCAGCTTGGTGATGTCCGTGCCGGAGTTCGTGATGAACTGCTTGGAACCGTTGATGACCCACTCTCCGCCCTCCAGCTTCGCGGTGGTCTTTGTCCCGCCCGCATCGGACCCGGCCTCGGCCTCCGTGAGCCCGAAGCCAGCCAAGGCCTTTCCAGCCACCAGGTCGGGAAGGTACGTGTGCTTCTGCTCATCGGTACCGAAGCGGTAGATGGGCATAATGCCCAGCGAGACCGCGGCCTCCAGGGTGATCGCAGCCGACTGGTCGACTCGGGCGATCTCCTCCAGGGCCACGCCCAGGGCCATGTAATCGCCGCCCATGCCGCCGAAGTCTTCACTGATGGGGAGGCCAAACAGCCCCAGCTCTCCCATCTGCTTCACCACCTCGTAGGGGAAGGTGTGCTCACGGTCGTGCTCGGCCGCCACAGGGTCAATGACGTTATTCGCAAAATCCTCCACCGTGCTTCGCAGCTGCTGGAGCTCATCGTTCAAGATGGTCATGCTCGTGTCCTTTTCTCTGTCTCTGTGATGTGTTTGGGGTGTTTATTGGGGGGACGCCACTTACTCCGGCACGGGCTCCACTTCCGCGAGGACATCGCCCGTGTTGACCTTGTCCCCCACGGCGACGTGGAGGCTGACCTGGCCTGCCATCGCGGCGGTCAGAGTGTGCTCCATCTTCATGGCCTCCATCACGACCACCGCTTGGCCCTCTGACACGTCCTCGCCGTCCGTGACCTCGACGGAAATCACGGTTCCGGGCATGGGGCTGGTGATCGCCGCCTCCTCAGCGGCGTCCGCGGCCGCTGCTGCGCCGCCGTCCACCGTCGAGAGGCAGTAGGACCCGTCCGGACCTGTGACGTGCCCGCCGGCCGTGGCGCTCCATGGGCGCGCCACTCCGCCGTCAACGCGAATGAGCACCTCAACCTGCTGATCCACCCCGTGTTCTGCGCCCCGACGAGCCGAGGGGACGACGCACAGCGCGAAAGTCGAAGTGGAGGGCTCGCCGGAATCGCCCGGCGCGACGGGATCTTCGAGCGTCACCTGCCATTCCCACGTGCCCACGTTGATCGCGTGCACGATCTTCGGGGTGGCGTCCGTCCCATCAGTGAGAACCAGCCGGACCGGCGCGGGGTGCCCTGCGCCCCTCCACGCGTCGCGCGAAGTCCACGCCCGCCCCAAGGGGGAAGCCTCCGCGGATGGCTGTGGCCCTAGCTGTCCCGTCATGGTCAGCAGCGTCACCGCGTAGGCCTCCGCCGGGGTTTCGGCGGGCTCATAGTCCTCAACGATCCGGTCCAGCAGACCCGTGTCCAGGCGCCCGGCCATCACCTCGGGGTGGGTGAGCAGGAAGCGGTTGAAGTCGGTGTTGGTGGTCAAGCCATCCAGCCGAGTGCGCCCCAGGGCAGCATCCAGGCGTGTCAAGGCCTGTGTGCGGTTCTCCGCGTGGGCGATGATTTTCGCCAGCATCGGGTCATAGTCGGAACCAATGTCCTGGCCTGCCACCACTCCCTCGTCCACGCGGACTCCCGGGCCATCGGGCCAGGTCACGCTGGTGATTTTCCCGCCGGTGGGCAGGAATCCGGCCGCGGGATCCTCGGCATACACGCGGGCCTCCACAGCGTGGCCGTGCAGCTCAATCTGCTCCTGGGTCAGCGGCAGCTCCTCGCCCCGCGCCACCCGAATCTGCCACTCCACCAAGTCCACGCCCGTGACCAGCTCGGTGACCGGATGCTCGACCTGCAACCGGGTATTCATCTCCATAAAGAAGAACCGCTCCGGATCCTTCGCGGAGACGATGAACTCCACGGTGCCCGCACCGCGGTAACCGCACGCGCGGGCAGCATCGCAGGCCGCATGCCCGATTTCCCCGCGCGTCACCTCGTCTAGAAGTGCGGACGGAGCCTCCTCAATGACCTTCTGATGCCGACGCTGCAGGGAACACTCGCGCTCGCCCAGGTGGATCACGTTGCCGTGGCTATCTGCCACCACCTGTACCTCGATGTGGCGCGGGGTGTCCACGAAGTGCTCCACGAACAGCGCGTCGTCACCAAAAGAACTCGCTGCCTCCCGGCGCGCGGAAGCCAGCGCCCCCGGCAGGTCCTTCGGGCGGTCCACCCGGTGCATCCCCTTACCGCCGCCACCCGCCGACGGCTTGATCAGCACCGGAAACCCGATCCCCGGAGCTGCGTCGATAAGGTCTTGGTCGGTCAGGCCCGGCCGGGACATACCTGGCACGGTGGGCACTCCTCGAGATTCCACCGTGGCGCGTGCGGTGATCTTGTCCCCCATTGATTCGATCGCGCTGGCCGGAGGGCCAATAAAGATGATGCCCTCCTCCTCGCAGCGCTTCGCGAAGGCGGCATTCTCCGACAAAAAGCCATATCCGGGGTGGATCGCGCCCGCACCGGACTGCTTGGCTGCGGCGATGACCTTGTCGATGTCCAAGTAGGATTCGGACGCCGCCGCTGGGCCCAATCTCACCGCAGTATCTGCAGCATGCACGTGGGGTGCCCCGGCATCGGCATCCGAGTACACGGCCACAGCGGTGAGACCAAGGCGATGGATCGTGCGGATCACGCGCAGGGCGATCTCGCCTCGGTTGGCTACCAGGACCTTGTCGAAGGCTCCGGTTGAGTGTCGTGGCGAAGGGTTCATCGTGTTCAGCTCCATGAGGTGGGATCGAAAGGGGCGTGCGCTGGGTGGCGGTATCGGGGACGGCTACATGCGAAACACACCGAAACCCGTCTCCTTCCGAGGCGCCTGAGCACACACATCCAGGGCCATGGCGAGGGTGCGGCGGGTGTCTGCCGGATCGATGACGCCGTCATCCCACAGTCGAGCGGAGGAGTACCAACACGTGGATTTCTCGTCGAACATGTCCCGGATGGGCTGCTCGAACTCTTCCTGCTGCTCGGCGGACCAGGTCTCCCCGCGGCGCTCGATCTGGGCGCGGCGCACGGTAGATAGGGTCATTGCAGCTTGAGGCCCGCCCATGACAGAGATGCGAGCGTTGGGCCACATCCACAGGAAGCGGGGCGAGTAGGCGCGGCCACACATGGAGTAGTTGCCGGCACCAAAGGCACCGCCGGTGATGACGGTGAGCTTGGGAACGGAGGCCGTGGCGACAGCGTTGACCATCTTCGCGCCGTGCTTGGCTATGCCGCCTTCTTCGTACTGTCGACCCACCATGAACCCTGTCGTGTTCTGCAGGAAGATGATGGGGATGTTGCGCTGTTCGCACAGTTCGATGAAGTGTGCGCCCTTCATGGCCGCCTCAGAGAAAATGATGCCGTTATTGGCGATCATGCCGACCTGGTGGCCCTCCAATCGGGCGAAGGCGGTGATGATGCTGCTGCCGTACTCGGCCTTGAACTCGGAGAGTGAGCCGGCATCACAGATGGTTTCGATCACCTCGTGCGCGTCGTAGGGGATCTTCGGGTCGGTGGGGACAATGTCGTAGAGTGCGGACTGTGGGCGCGGAGGTTCCTGCGGTTCGTGGGTGAGCCACGGGGCCGGGCGGGATTCCGGGAGCGTGGCGACGATGTCTCGCATCCGCCGCATGGCGTCCTCGTCGTCGCTGGCCAGGTGGTCGGTCACGCCCGATGTGCGGGAGTGCATCGCACCGCCGCCGAGCTCCTCCGGGGTGACGTCCTCCCCTGTCGCCGCCTTCACCAGGGGCGGGCCCGCGAGGAAGATCGTGCCTTGGTTGTCCACGATGATGGTTTCGTCGGACATGGCGGGGACGTACGCGCCCCCGGCGGTGCAGGATCCCATCACTGCGGATAGTTGCGGGATGCCCTTGGCGGACAGGTTGGCTTGGTTGAAGAAGATGCGACCAAAGTGATCGCGATCCGGGAACACCTCGTCCTGTTGCAGGAGCATCGCTCCCCCAGAATCGACGAGGTAGATGCACGGCAGATGGTTCTGCTCCGCGATCTCCTGCGCACGTAGATGTTTCTTGACGGTCATGGGGTAATACGTCCCGCCGGAGACCGTCGCATCGTTCGCCGCAATCATGCACAACCGCCCATGGACCAGCCCAATCCCGGCGATGATCCCGGCGGCGGGGGCTTTGCCGTCGTACATATCTTCGGCGGCCAGCGGCGCGATCTCTAAGAAGGGGCTGCCCTGATCGAGCAGCAGGCCGATGCGATCCCGCGGCAGCAGCTTGCCGCGGCTGAGGTGCCGCTGGCGAGCCTTGTCCCCTCCGCCCTGCGCAACCCGTTCCAGCCGTTGTTTGAGTTCAGCAACCAGATCCTCATGGCTCGCACCCGTCGAAGGTGACGGGGTGGTCGGCTGTTGCCCCACGGTGGGGGCGTGCTTCGCGTTCATGCTCGCGTCCTCTGCAGTCGTCAGGCTGTCACTGTCTCGCCCTGCGGGTGACGAAGCGGCCACTCTTGGGCAATTCAGTTATTTGCTATTAACTTGCTTTGGACGCCACTCTATGTGCCCTAGATCACGTCTGTCTCCGAAATGACCATATTTCCTTGCCGAAAGTTTGCAAGAACCTCTTCTATCGCACCTATCGGCACAAACATGCACGTCACCCCACACAATTTCCCCTGCGCATCCATGCACCACCGCCCCCGCAAACCACAAACCCCCGACAATCGCCCCACTGGGCCATATCCCAGTATTGAGCTATGCCCCAGAATTGAGCCCCCCTGGATTGAGCCCGCCCCGGGCGTGAACCCCTCCTGCTTAAACCCCCACCGCGGCGCGAGCAGCCATGGTCGCAGCCCTCCGCTGCAATGCAGGAGGGGCCCACCCCCGGGTCAGCTCGGAGGAGTTAATCAGCCCCAGGACCAACTGAGCCGTGACTCGACCGGCTCGCCCCCGGTACTTCGGATCGAACTGGGCCAATGACGTTGCAAACATCTTGAGATACTCCCCCTGAGCTGCGCGCACGCGACCGCGCCCCTGCTCCCCCATGCGGAACAACTCGCGGTTGTGAAGGCGAATGAGCTCCGGCCTGGAGAGCGCGAAGTCCACATGGAAATCAATCAGCACGATCAGGCGTTCGCGAGCATCGCCAATCCCATCAACGATGAGACGAGCCTGCTGCAGGAGGTGCTCCGAGATGCCGGTCATCAGCTCGGTAAGGATCTCCTCCTTGCTGGAGAAGTGCCGATAGACAGCGGGGCCGGAGATGCCTACCGCCTCCCCCAGGTCCTCCAGCCGCATCTGGTGAAAACCCTTGCGGGCCATGATATCCGCCGCGCAGCGTAGCAGTTCCACACGGCGCTCGGCCTTGGCTGCAGCCCGGGCGGTCATACCGGTCGTATCCGGAGAACCTAGATAGTCCCGATGAGCGGAGGTGGAGCTAACGCCCCCATCGCTGTCCAGGGAAGAATCGGCGGAGTGAGTGTCCATGGCTATCCATGCTAACTGTTAACCGCCGCTAACCAGTGGTAGCTGAGCTTCCTGGTCTGCCCCCTAGTGCGCGAAGTGGCGCTCTCCGGTCAGGTACATGGTCACGCCGGCCTTCTGTGCAGCCTCGATGACTTCTGCATCGCGGACGGATCCACCGGGCTGAACTACCGCACGGACCCCAGCATTGCTGAGCACTTCGAACCCATCGGCAAAGGGGAAGAAAGCATCGGAGGCTGCTACTGCACCCCGCGCGCGCTCCTCCTCGCCAGCGAGCGTGTTGGCGCGCTCAACGGCCAACTTCGCTGCATCCACGCGGTTGACCTGCCCCATGCCCACGCCCACGGTGGCATTGTCTCGAGCCAGCAGGATGGCATTGGACTTCACAGCGCGCACAGAGCGCCAGGCGAATTCCAGCTCCTTGAGGGTGTCCTCGTCTGCAGGCTCGCCGGCAGCCAGGGTCCAGTTGGAGACATTGTCGCCGGGAGCATCAATGGCGTCCCTCTCCTGCATGAGCAACCCGCCCGTGATCTCGCGAGTCTCCAGCCCACCGTGCACCGGCTCCTGGGCCTGCAGAATGCGGATATTCTTCTTCTTTTGCAGCACCTCCACGGCGCCATCCTCGTAGCTGGGCGCCACGATGACTTCGGTGAAGATCTCGGAGACTTGCTCTGCCATCTCCACGCTGACCTCGCGGTTCACGGCAATCACGCCGCCAAACGCGGACATCGGGTCGCACGCGTGCGCCGCGCGGTGAGCTGCGGCGATGGACTCGTCGGAGACGGCGATGCCACAGGGATTGGCGTGCTTGATGATCGCCACCGCGGGGCGCTCGTGGTCCCAGGCAGCGCGCCACGCGGCGTCGGAATCCGTGTAGTTGTTGTAGGACATCGCCTTACCGTGGAGCTGCTTCGCACCGGCCAGCCCACCAGCTTCGCCTGGCTCGACGTACACCGCAGCGGCCTGGTGTGGGTTCTCGCCGTAGCGGAGGGTGTGCTGCCGTTCGTAGGTTCCGCCGACCCACGCTGGGAAGATCTCGTCCTGATTCTCAGCTGCACCGGCGCCATCGGATTCACCGGCCCCGTCAGATTCAGACTGCGCCTCCGCAACCTGCTCCGTCAGCCAATTGGCCACCGCCACGTCATAGGCTGCGGTGTGCTGGAAGGCCTGCATGGCCAGTTCCCGCCGCTGCGCGAAGTCGAATCCCCCGGACTTGGCAGCATCCACCACGTCGCCATACCGTGCCGGATCCACGACCACAGCCACTGACGGGTGGTTCTTCGCCGCTGCGCGCACCATGGACGGCCCACCGATATCGATCTGCTCCACGGAATCGTCGTAATTCGCGCCGCTGGCCACGGTTTGCTCGAATGGGTACAGGTTCACCACCACCAGCTCGAAAGCCTCAACCTCCAGCTCTTCCAGCTGACGCAGGTGGTCATCCTTGCGCGTATCTGCGAGGATCCCCGCATGCACCCGCGGGTGCAAGGTCTTCACGCGGCCCTCCAGCACCTCCGGGAACCCAGTCAGTTTCTCCACCTCGGTGACCGGCACCCCAGCCTCGGCGATCTTCTTCGCCGTCGACCCCGTTGAGATGATGTCCACCCCAGCCTCGTGCAGCCCCCGAGCCAGCTCCTCCAATCCGGTCTTATCGTAAACGCTGATTAGAGCGCGGTGGATCTTCTTCTGGCTATCTTTAGCAGTCATTGCTGGTGGTCCAGGCCTTTCGTCCGTTGATGGTGATTCCATTCTCGGCAATCCCGCGGATCGTTGTCACCAACAGTGCACGTTCCACGGTCTTGATGCGTTCATGCAGCGTGTCTTCCGTGTCGCCGGGTTCCACGGCAACCGCTTCCTGGGCCAGGATCGGCCCGGAATCCACTCCGCTGTCCACAACATGCACTGTAGTGCCCGTGACCTTTACTCCATAGTTCAGCGCATCCCTCACCGCATGCGCACCCGGGAACGCTGGGAGCAGCGCCGGGTGGGTGTTAATGATTCTTCCCTCGAACTGTCGCACCAGCTCCTCCCCCAGAATCCGCATAAATCCCGCGGAGACCACCAGATCCGGGTTGAAAGATGCGATCTTGTTCGCCAGCTCTCGGTTCCACTCACTTCGGTCTGTGTTCTTGGGCACATAGGGAACCACGAAATGCTCGATCCCCACAGCGGCTGCCCGTTCCAGCGCCGCACATTCCCGGTCACTGCCAACCGCGGCAAGCTCCACACCGCTGCCGGGACCCAGCGCATCGATCACTGCCTGAAGCAGGGTCCCCGACCCGCTGGCTAACACCACGACCTTCATTTATTCCTTCTTTCCGTCAGCGTTGTCCCCGCCACTTGCGCCCTCGTTCGGTTCCTCCCCGAGGGAGCCGTTCTCGCTGGGGGATCCGTTCTCGCTGGGCTTCTCGTCACTGTCATCGTCGACCGGGGTCGTGTGCTCACTCGAGTTTGGGGACGCCACCGCGTCACCCTTGCCTTCCTCAGCGGGCTCGTACTTGGTCAGCTCGATCTTCTGAGCATCCTCGCTGTCATCTTCGTTGCGATCGCTCTCGTGATCACCTTCTGTCTGTCCGGCCTTGTCCTGAGCTGAGTCGTCGTTGTCATGATCCGCCTCGTCCGACTCGCTCGAGTCATTGTGGTCGGCACCGGTGGCCTCATGTGTGCTGCCCTGCTTCTCGTCGGTCGCCGTGGTGGTGTCTTTCTCTTGTTCCTCAGTGTCTGATGGTGTCCCGTCTGATGGTGTCTCCTCGCTCTTGGTTGCCTTCGGCTCCGCAACTTCCTCGGGCTCGGAGGAAGAACTCGACGGGGTGGAGGAATCGGTAGACAATGGCGTCCTTCCCCTATCGTCCACATCCTCAGTCACCTGGAACCCCACGCGGGAAGCCCACACCATCACCGCGATGGCCGGAACCGCCAACCACGCGGCCGAGAGCAGCCCTGTGAGCCAAGCGAGCGGACCGGTGTGACCGAACACTCCCAGGTTTCCCCCCGCCAACCAGGCGATGCAGAACATGAGGAACCCAGCGAAGACGCCTGACAACAGCCCAGTCATCGTTGGGGCTTCCAGGTAGCGACGCCCGCGGATGAATCGGAAGACGGTCCACAGGGCGACCGCTGCAGGGATCGCGAGGAAGATAGGGCCGCCTGGGATCGCATCGTGCGGCAAGGCACCGAAAACGGGGACGGGGGGCATGTTCACGTTCGAGGTGGAAAACAGGGAAACAGCGCCCTCGCCGACGTGGAACTCGCCGCCGATCGCAATGGCCATGGCCCCGATGACGATGTTGGGTAGGTAGAGCACGCCCAACAGGGTGAGCAGCAGCCCCTCACCCGCGCCCTCAGTGATTTCGTAGGCCCCGGCCACGCCCTTGTGGTTAACGATCAGATATATAAGGGTGAGGATGAGCCCGGCGATGGCCATCCAGCCCAGAAAGCGCAGCGCAATGGCGTTAGCGGTGACGGGCCACGTTCCCCAACCCCGGCGAAGGAGTAAGGCTCGCCATACTCGGGAACCCAAGCCAAAGACGACGGCAATTCCGTTGACGAGGAACGTTGCGCCCAGAGCGTCCAACAAATTTGGTGGATTCAGGTTGTAGACCCCGCTGGCATCCCACAGCATTAACCACGCGATCACCGTAAGAACGAGCGGTACGGCGAGCGCAGTGGTCGCGAAGACGCGGAGCCCTCGCAGGCTGATGGAGTGGCCAAGAATGCGGCGCAGGCGGCGCGAATGGAAGTATGCCAGGAGCATTGCGGGCAGCAGTGGCGAGAACCCCAGCTCTGCACCCTGAATCTTCACGGGAGCGAGGTTGAGAACCATCCAGAGCGTGCCGATGACGCTGGGGACCACCGTGAATGTCGAGCTGATGCCGATGACGACGGCCAGGATCGCGAGCAGCCCCACCGTGACGCCGTGGTTGATCAGGATGGCGGGGAGGAAGCGCTTCAGGTGCGGCTTCCACAGGGACGCGTGCGAGGCCTGCTCCGGAGCAGCGGGTCGGCCAGCGCGATTCCTGTTCCGCGCCGTCGGTTCTGCGGGTTTTCCCTGATCCCGGTTGGCGGCAGTCACCGTGCGGGAGCGGGGCACCGATTGATTGTCTCGAGGGGTGGCTTCGGATCGCGCTTGGGCATGAACCCGTCGGGAGGAAGCCCTACGTGAGGACGGCGGCTGGCGAAGTGGTGATTCGCCGCGAGTAGCACCGCGGGTACGCGGAGAGCCGGGCCGCTTGGAGGACGTGCGGCGCGACCGGGGGCGCTGGGGTTCTTGCTCGTTACTCACCCACCCCATTGTGCCTGCCTTGGGTGTCCAGACAGGGACTGACTCACGTTACAGGGGATTCTTCCCTCTGGCGCGGCTGCCTATCGGGGCACAGGGCTCGCGGATAACGAATTGATAACGACTTATTCACCCCATCGCCCCTGAGTGGTTGAGCCCCTAAAACCCTGACTATTGAAAGCATTCTCGCGGAATGCGGCGTTACAACTGCATGATTTAGGTCACCCTTTTGGGGTTGCCATCCCGGAAACCACATCAGTCACAACAGGAATTTCCAGCCAAAAAACAGGCTTTGACCAGCGCGTTACATGACCTTAGATTACCCTAAGCGCGGTCTCATTAAAATTATATGTATATCAATCCGTTACAGATCCCAATTTTCGGTTGATCACCTAGGGGTCAACCGATATTGTTACCTCCGTTGATAACAAAGTGGTTACAAACCGGACCGAGCACAACGAGAAGGTAACAAGCAGTGCAGAAATCTACTTTGCCGCGTAAGGGCGGTGCGCACCGGAAGCAGGACACTACTGCTAAGCGTCGCGTGGCGATGGTCGCAGTCGCCGCATCTGCCGTGACGTCCGCCGGTACCGCCGGTGCCGCAGCGGGATCCCAGCAGACCGATAGCAACAGCCAAGAGGGCATCGCCTTGGCTGCTGATACCACGGTGCTGGCACAAGGCCCTGCAGGAAGCAGCGCTACCGGCAACCAGGGTGGCGCCAGCGAGGCTCCTCAGATCCTCGAAATCCCACAACAGCGCCCAGGCCTCGACCTGTCGTCCCAGCTGCAGTCCGCCGTGGACTTCGCAGCTCAGCGCGCAGCTGCCGACCTGGCCAACCGCGCCCCCGCCGCTGCCAAGCCCGCTGAAGGCTCTTACACCTCCGGATTCGGGGTGCGCTGGGGTGCCGCTCACAAGGGCATCGACCTGGCCAACTCCATTGGCACCCCGATCGTTGCCGCACTCGACGGCACGGTCATCGATGCCGGCCCAGCCTCCGGCTTCGGCCAGTGGGTCCGCATTAAGCACGATGACGGCACCATCACCGTGTACGGCCACATGTCCACCATTGACGTCAGCGTCGGCCAGCACGTCACCGCCGGCCAGAAGATCGCTGGCATGGGATCCGAGGGATTCTCCACCGGTTCCCACCTTCACTTCGAGGTGCACCCCGCTGGTGGGGACGCCATCGACCCAGAGCCCTGGCTCGCAGAACGAGGCATCCACCTCTAAAGGCTCGTCGCTTAACACACGACGCTCCCCTCACTCCGCCCCTCACGCGGAATCCAGTGACTCCTTAGGGAAAACCACTTTGTCACCTAAGTCTGAGTCCTCACCCCGACCGGCTGATCACCGGTCGGGGTTTTTCATTCTCTCCTGCGGGGCCAGCCCTTCCCGCCGCACTGAAGCAGAAACGCGCGAGCGCGCGGGCAGGCTCGCACGGCTGAATTCGCACGGTTGGGTTGGCGCGGCTGGGTTAGTGCGGCAAACCTCCGAAGTCAGCTAGAGCTTCTCCATCGGAACTCCCCCGAACAGCATGAGCCGTACGGTCCCCTGACCGCCGAAATCGATCATTGCGGTCGTGTGTGGACCGGCACCATCCACTTGCTTCACCGTGCCCAGCCCATACTTGTCATGGTTGACCTTATCGCCAACCTCAAGTTCGAGCTTCTTGCCATTCTTCGCGTTGCTCCTGGTGGGCTTGCCACTCGTAGGCCTGCCGTTCGTAGGCTTGGATCTCCCACTTCTGGACGCCCCGCCCCACGACGGTGAGGCCATGGAACCGTGTCCGCCAAAGCTTCCCGATCCGCCGAAACCCGTGCCGTCGGCGTAGCCCGCGCTTCCCCAGCCTGTCCCCCAATCTGGCTCTTCTCGGATCCACTCCCACAGCTCATCCGGGACCTCCCCGAGGAAGCGGGAGGCCGGGTTGTTCACCGGTGAACCCCACGCAGAGCGCGTCATCGCCCGGGAAATGAACAGTTGCTTCTTGGCGCGGGTGATTCCCACATAGGCCAATCGTCGCTCTTCCGCCAGCTCCGTGGGGTCACCCAGTGCCCGCATGTGCGGGAATTGCCCGTCCTCCCATCCGGTGAGAAAGACTACGGGGAACTCGAGGCCCTTGGCGGTGTGCAATGTCATCAGCGTCACCACCTCTTGTTCCTCTTCCGGGATCTGGTCCGCGTCCGCGACGAGGCTTACCTTCTCCAGGAATGCCTGCAGGCTGCCCAGCGGTGCCTCGCCTTCCGCGAGCATGGTCTCGCCAGCCGATTCGGAGGTCGTAGCCCCAGCGTTCGCGGCAGCCACACGCTCATCAACGCTGCCCCCATCGCTAAGTCCGGCGCCCGCGGGCATCTCCTCGTACGCTTTCAAGTTAGCGGCATCCTGGCTGAACTCGTGGCCCACGCTCACCAGCTCGTTCACGTTGTCTAACCGAGCGCCATCCTGCGGGTCGTTGGACTTCTCCAACTGCTCGCGGTACCCCGTGAAATCCAGGACGTGTTTCACTACCTCGCCCACATCCGGGATTCCCAGACCACTGCCATCCGAAGCCTTCAGCTCTGCTTCTGCCATCTCGGATCGCAGCCCCTCCATCATCTCCAGGAACCCCGCGATCGCGTTCTTGCCCCGCGCGGACAGCCGCGGCACGTTACCCGCAGCGGCGTCCCTCAATCCCGCGGAAAAACTGATCCCCTGAGCTTCGGCGTGCACAGTGACCTGCGCCAACGCCCGATCCCCGATGCCGCGTCGCGGAGTGTTGATGATGCGGCGGAGCGCGACCATGTCCTCGGGATTGTCCAGTACTTTCAAGTAGGCCACAATGTCGCGGACCTCTTTGCGCTCGTAGAAGCGGGTGCCGCCCACGACCTTGTACGGCTGACCGCTGCGCACCAACACATCCTCCACCGCGCGGGAGGAACTGTTCGTGCGGTACATGATCGCGATGTCCTTGTAGCTGAAGCCGTTATCGACCAGCTCGTCGATCTTCTGCGACACGAAACGCGCCTCGTCGTGTTCATTGTCCGCCACATATCCGCCAATGCGTTCGCCGTCGCCGGAATCCGTCCACAGTTTCTTCGGACGGCGCCCTTCGTTGCGATCGATCACCGCATTCGCCGCGCTCAGGATCGTCTGCGTGGAACGGTAGTTCTGCTCCAGCAGGATTGTCTTGGCCTGCGGGTAGTCGCGTTCAAATTCCTCGATGTTCCGAATCGTCGCCCCACGGAATGCGTAAATCGACTGGTCCGCGTCGCCGACCACGCACAGCTCCGCACCGCCCTGTTCTGGTTCCCCGACCAGAGTCCTCACCAGGACATATTGGGCATGGTTCGTGTCCTGATACTCATCCACCAGCACGTGCTTGAAACGCCGCCGGTAGTGCTCCGCCACGTCCGGGTTGGTGCGCAACACCCGCACGACCTCGCCGATCAGGTCATCGAAGTCGACGGCATTCGCCTCCCGGAGCCGTGCCTGATAGGCGGTGAACAGCTTCGCGATCATGACCCGGTGACTATCGGAGTTGCCCTCCGATTCCTTGTGCGCCTCCGCCGGCCCAATGAGCTCGTTCTTCCAATTCGAGATCACCGACAGCACCGCTCGCGGCGCGAATTCCTTCATGTCCAGGTTCTGCTCCTTGATGAGCATCGTCATCAAGCGTTTTGCATCGTCCGAATCGTAGATGGTGAAGTTCGAATTCAGCCCCTGCACCAGGTGCGCATTGTGCCGCAGAATGCGCACGCACATGCTGTGGAAGGTGGAGACCCACATCCGTTCGGCCTGGGGCCCCACCAGCTCAGTCACGCGCTCGCGCATCTCCGCGGCGGCCTTGTTGGTGAAGGTGATGGCCAGGATCTGCCACGGGGCCACTCCGCCCGCAAGGAGCCAGGCGATGCGCCGGGTCAGCACGCTCGTCTTCCCGGAGCCCGCCCCCGCCACAATCAGCAGGGGGCTCCCGGTGTGCTGGACCGCCTCCTTTTGTTGCGGGTTCAATCCCTCCAGCAATTCTTGTGGACGCCGCCCCCTCGCGCCGTGCTGGGTATTCCCCACAGCCAGCGGCGAGCGCTGACTCGGCACGGCAGCCGGGCGTTCCAGGCCATCACCAGCAGCTCGCCGAATGGCAGGTTCGAAAGGATTCGCTTGCTCGTGTGGCGATGGCGTCCCAAATGGTGAGCCCTCCCCAGCGGCGGTGCGGGGACTCTCGGTGAGTTCGAACTCTTCGGGCGGCGGCGGGGCATCCTCCGGAGCGGGCTCTTCCGGCAGGGGGATATCCCCGAATGGCATCTCTGGGAACGGGACATCAGAAGAGTTCATGCGCATGGCTCCAGTTGATCGTGGCCAATGAGTGGCGGCACGGCAGTTGTGTGGCCGTTCGTGCCGGCGGGTCGATTCTTCAACCGTACAATGTGACCATGACAGAAGATCAGGCGCGTTCAGGCACAGACGATCCTTTGAGCGATGCAGAAATTCAGAAATATCGTCTGGAGATCAATCGGCTGGATGAGCAGATTATCGAGGCGATTCGCGAACGCTCCCAGATGTCCAAACTCATTGGACAGACCAGGCAGGGATCGGGCGGTACGAAGCTCGTCTACACCCGCGAGGTTGCGATCATCAATCGCTTCCGAGAGGAATTCGGGAGTGAAGGTGTAGAAATCGCAAAGGCGCTGCTGCAGCTGGGGCGCGGGCGGCTGGGCTAACGGGAGCGGGCGGGTTTATCGCGGGGTGGTGTTACCCCAGGTGGAAGCCTGCACCCACGCCACCCTGGGCATCCAGGTCAGCCTGGATGACATCCCAGGCAGCACCGGCGGTGGGAGCGTGAATGGGCCCCTGAAGCGGGGTGGTGCAGGAAGGCAGCTTGCCGACACCGCCGTTGACGATGCCCACGAGGCGGGTGCCGTCGTAGAGCGGGGCACCTGAATCGCCGTGCGAACCGCAAATGTGGGCATGGATGTACGGGCTGGCGACTTCGTAGAACGGCCCGCAAGACGTGCCCGTGGAGATGCCGGTCTTGCACAAGTTCTGGAAGCGGGCCGGAAGCTGAGTCTTTGTCTCGGTGATGTTGACATTGCCATAGCTGCTGCTGACCTGGACATCATCGTGCAGCTTGATCACGCCGTAGTCCGGGTAGCCCGAGCGTACGAATTCACCGATCTTTCCGGCCCCAATGGCATCCATCGAGGCAACCGGGGCGCCTGGCGCGCCGCAGTGACCAGCGGTAATGGCGATCTTGTTCCCTTGAGCATCGTGCCCAGCGATGGCGGCCGTGCAGATGCTGTGGCCCACGTACAGCGGAGTAGAGGGCCCGACGATCACGTTCGGCGCGGCAGCCTGCTGTTCTGGGGGCACGCCGGGGGAAGTGAAGTAGTGGCCGGGCACGCGGTGCGGGCCGGGCTGCCCGGTGGCTTGCAGAATTTGATCGGTCAGCTGGGCGGAGCCCTGGGGAAAAGTGGTCGGCGGGTCCGGCAGGTGAGACGAACCTTGTTCCACTGCAGCCGCTGGGTCAGGAAGTTTCGGGAGCTCCTGTGCTCCAGCTGGGGCGCCTGCAGCAAATCCTCCACCCAGCGCAACGGCAAATGCGAAGGACAGCAGGCGGGTGGCACGTCGGACGGGTGAACTTGAATTTGTGGTCGATGTGGCAGTGGCGTGCGAGCGGAAAGCGGTGAGGCGCAATGTCTTCCTTAATAACGAGCGCGGTGAATTGCAGTGAATGACCGTGAATTACCGTGCCCGAGGGTTGGGGCCGGGATCTATCCTTAGGTTAAACCCCAACCACAAATTCCACAGTGGCAACATCGGTAACAATTTGGTCAAGGGGTGAAGGGCTAATCGCTTTAAGATTTGCCCAGTAAAAATTCAGTTCACAAACCCCCACGACCTCCACTTATGAGGAGCGTAACCAGCCTGTTATAAGCGCACTGCGGGGGTGAAGCTGTGAAGCATCACCTTCGCATCCGCTTAGCCGATGTTGATGGAGCCATCCTGTTCCACAGACACATCGGCAGCCATGGCGGCGGCGAGGTTAAGCCGCGCCCAGGAGCCAGCTGCCCCCTGGTCGTCCAGCGGGTACCCCGCCGGGAGGGCCGTGCGGCGCAGCAGCTCCGCCCGCTGCTGGTAATTCAGGTCCGGATGGCTGGGAATCAGCAGATCCGGGGCAGCCTGTGGCACGATCATGTCAGCATTAGTCTCCCCCACCTGCTCGAAGTCATAGTTCATTCGATCGGTGTAATCGGAAACTGCCTGGGCCGTGGTGCGGTACTGGCCTCCCTGCTTCGCGCTTTCTTCCAGAGGTTTTCCGGTGCGCCACTCCAGCTCCGCCCGCAACTCCTGCGCAGCCTGCGAGATTGCGTCGCGCATCTTCGGATCGTTCCACCGGTCGGCCGCCGCGGCGATACCCGTCATCCGGCCGCCCATGACGTCCAGCGGGGAGTGCACACCCATCACGATGCGGTCGTATCCGACTTCGGACCCTCGGGCGAGCAGTTGTGGCGCCAGCTCCGGCAGCATCATCGCCCACAGGGTGCTGGTCCACGTGGCCTGATTCGTATGCCCAGATGGGAACGCCTTCGAATTCTCGTAGTAGTTCTTGCCATCTTTGTTGTACTTCACGATGCGATCGGGTGCCTGCACGAAGGGCCGGTCGTACCCGAAGAACTCCTTTTCCACAAACGTGGAGCTGGCCACGCCCCCGGCCCGAGACAGCACGCCGTTACCCAGCAGGAATTCCGTCTTGGGCAGGCGGTGCTCGCGGATCGCGTCCTGCAATGCCCCCTGCAGCTCGGGGCCCAGGGCATCACTCATGGAATACAACAGGTCCTGGTTGTACGCGTCGGCATCCATCTGCGCGCGTGCAATCAGGTCATCGTTCCCCTGCGCATCGTTATTGATCCGCACGGCCGTGTCCAGGTTCTGCTTCATCACATCCGGGTGGTTCGTGCGCAGGTCATTAAAGCCAGAAATGACATCCAGGTACACGCCGTACGGGTGCGAACTCACGTCGGAGATGTATCCGCCCAGGTAGTCCGGGGGAAATGGCGAGGGCATCGGGGCACCTTCGTGCGCCGTCGCGGTGGGGTATCCCAGTGAGCCTTGGGAGCCGTCAATGGCCGGCACCTGCAGGCTTCCCTGCGGGTCGTCGATCTTACTGGCAGAATCGGCCAGTCCAGGCTGTTCCGAGTGGGCTGGGGCAATGATCAAGCCCGTGGTAGCGAATGCCGCGAGGGTTGCGGCGGTGACGCGGCGGGAGGTGTAAGACATGAAAAGTCCTCAGTTGCTCAGGGTTGAGTAGGGGTAAAAAGATTGTGGACGCCACAGAGGTAGCTCCCGGGATGCCTTCACACCGCTTCTGGATACACACTGAGGCAATGTAACTGATCGAACTATAGGCAGTTCTGTTGAATGCAACATGAACTTGAGGGAAACTCTGCGCCAATCACGACACCGCGCCCCTAACACTTCCCCTGTCACGTCCCCTGTAGCCCCGCCCCGCGCGCTGGGCCTGTGGCACTGATCGGATCCCGCACTACAGTTGCGTACGTGTCATATTCACCACTCACGTCCATCCGGGTTACCGGCGCTCACGATAACAACCTCAAGGGTGTATCCGTCGATATCCCGAAGCACAAACTCACCGCCTTCACCGGTGTGTCCGGTTCCGGAAAGTCCAGCCTGGTCTTCGGCACGGTCGCAGCGGAATCCCAACGCCTTATCAATGAGACCTACCCAGGGTTCGTCCAAGGGTTCATGCAGTCTTTGGCCCGCCCCGATGTGGATGACCTCGCGGGGTTGACAGCATCCATCATTGTCGGCCAGGAACCGATGGCGGCCAATGTCCGATCCACATTCGGCACCGCAACGGACATCACGGGCTCGTTGCGCGTCCTGTTTTCTCGCTTGGCGGAGCCCAACGCAGGCGGCCCTGCTGCCTACTCCTTCAACGTCCCATCCATTTCTGCCCAAGGCGCCGCGAAGCTCGATAAAGAGGGAGCGAAGCGCGAGGTCGTCAAGTTCGAACGCACCGGCGGTATGTGCCCGAAATGCGAAGGCACCGGACGGGTCAGCGACATTGACCTCAACGAGGTCGTCGATGACAACCTCAGCCTTAACGACGGCGCTATCCTCCTACCGGGTCTGAAGGTGGATTCGTGGTCCTGGAAGACGTACGCGGAATCCGGTCTCTATCCAGCTGACAAGCCGGTGAAGGACTTCACCGCCAAGCAGCGAGAGGACTTGTTGTACACGACCGATATCAAGGTCAAGGTTGGGGACATCAACATGAGCTATGTGGGCCTCATCCCCCGCATGAAGGGCTCAATGTTGGCCAAGGACGTCGCCACTCTCCAGCCCCATGTCCGCGCGTTCGTCGAAAAGGCTGTGGTCTTCATCGACTGTCCCTCCTGTGATGGAACTCGTCTGGCAAAGCACGCCCGCGAGTCCTACATTCAGGGAAAATCAATCGCTGACCTGTGCGAAATGGAGATCGGCGACCTCGCGGACTGGTTCGACACGCTGGAGGTTCCCTCCGCGAAGCCTCTGGTCGAATCGATCCGAGCATCGCTCCGCTCAGTGCTGGACATTGGGCTGGGTTATCTGACCCTGAGTAGGTCGGCGTCCACACTCTCGGGTGGTGAGGCCCAACGCACGCGCATGGTTCAACACCTGGGCTCTGCCCTCAGCGACGTGACTTATATTTTTGACGAGCCCACGTCCGGGCTGCACGCTCACGACATCACGCGACTGAACGAGCTGCTGCTCTCCCTCCGGGATAAGGGCAACACCGTCCTGGTTGTGGAGCACAAACCGGCCACGATCGCCATCGCGGACCACGTCATCGACATGGGTCCCGGCGCGGGGTCCAATGGTGGCGAAGTTGTCTTCGAGGGAACGGTCGAGGAACTCAAGAAGGCGGACACGGCCACCGCTCATCACCTGGCGGACACGGTCGAACTCAAGCCCGCCGACCAGCTGCGTGAGCCCACCGGCACCTGGGAGATCCGCGGCGCCAACACCCATAACCTGCACGACGTGGACGTGGACATTCCGCTGGGCACCCTGACGGCGATCACGGGCGTCGCCGGCTCCGGCAAATCCTCCCTGATGAGCCACCTCCCCGAGGACGATCGCATCCTGACCGTGGACCAGGCACAGATCAAGGGGTCCCGCAGGTCCAACCCGGCGACGTACACCGGCGCGCTGGAGAGCATCCGCAAGGCATTCGCGAAGGCCAACGGGGTGAAGCCGGGACTGTTCTCCCCCAACTCGCTGGGCGCCTGCCCCAACTGCAACGGCGCTGGCGTGGTCTACGTGGACCTCGGTTTCATGTCCGGGGTGGACGTGCCTTGCGAGGTGTGCGATGGCAAACGATTCTCCGAGGAGGTCCTGGAGTACCAGTTCGGAGGGAAGAATATTGCGGACGTGCTGGAAATGCCCGCCCGGGAGGCCCGCGCGTTTTTCCAGGCCAAGGAGTCCAAAGTTCTGCCCGCGGCGAAGGTGTGTGGGGCGCTTGAGGACGTCGGGCTGGGGTACATCACGCTGGGACAGCCGTTGACCACGCTGTCCGGCGGTGAGCGGCAGCGCCTGAAGCTGGCCACCTTCTTGGCCAGCAAGAAGAAGGACGTGGAGATGATCGTCCTGGATGAGCCGACCACGGGCCTGCACCTCGCAGACGTGGAGGTGCTGCTCGCGCTGTTCGACAAGTTGGTGGATGACGGGCACACCGTGGTGTGCGTGGAGCACCACCTTGGTGTGGTCGCGCACTGCGACCACGTCATCGATATGGGGCCGGGCGCGGGTTCGGACGGCGGTCGCGTGGTGGCCTCGTGCAGTCCAGAGGCACTGACGAAGGTGAAGGAGTCCACGACGGGCGAATACCTGCGCTCCTACGTGGGACTTTAGGGTCCACATCCAAGTAGTTGACATGTCAACTACTTGGGGTTAGGTTTACCTTATGCAATTCGGCATCATGACAATCGGAGACGTCACGACAGACCCGACCACCGGAACGACACCCACCGACCACGAACGCATCATGGCCACGGTGGCCATTGCCAAGAAGGCCGAAGAAGTCGGCTTGGACGTCTTCGCCACCGGCCAACACCACAACCCACCCTTCGTCGCGCCAGCCAATCCCCCTGTGTTGCTGTCCTATCTGGCCGGGCAGACCTCCACGATCACGCTGTCCACGTCCACTACCCTGATCACCACCACTGACCCCGTCCGCATCGCGGAGGATTACGCATACGCCCAGCACCTCGCCGACGGCAGGCTGGACCTGATGATGGGCCGGGGTAATACCGGAGCTGTCTACCCCTGGTTTGGGAAAGACATCCGCAGCGGACTGGAATTGGCCGTGGAGAACTACCACCTGCTTCGTCGACTGTGGCGGGAAGAGCGGGTCGATTGGCAGGGTGAATTCCGGACGCCACTCAACTCATTCACCTCCACTCCCCGACCGTTGGATAACGTGCCTCCATTCGTGTGGCATGGCTCTATCCGCTCCCCGGAAATCGCGGAACAAGCCGCCTTCTACGGTGATGGCTTCTTCCATAACCACATCTTCTGGAACATCGAGCACACCACCCAGATGGTGAACCTGTATCGCCAACGCTTCGAGCACTACGGCCACGGCGCTGCCGATCAGGCTTTCGTGGGGCTGGGCGGTCAAGTATTTATGGCGGAGACGGAGAAGCAGGCCAAGGACTATTTCCGGCCCTACTTCGATAATGCCCCGGTGTACGGACATGGCCCGTCTCTCGAGGAATTTGAACGCATCACCCCGTTGACGGTGGGAACCCCAGAGCAGGTCATCGAGCGGTACCTGGGATATGCCGATGCTGTCGGGGATTATCAGCGCCAACTATTCCTCCTCGATCACGCTGGCCTGCCACTGAATGTGGTGTTGGATCAGATCGAGATCCTGGGCACCGAGGTCGTGCCCGTGCTCCGGCGCGAATTTGACGCTCGCCGACCAGCCCACGTCCCCTCCGATGCACCAAGCCATGCCAGCCTGGTAGCGGAAGGACCGACATCGAAGCATCTTCAGGTTCGTCCCGCGCAGCCTTCCGATGAAGGCGAGCGGTGACCTGAAAGTCGGTATCCGACATTCGCCACACCTAAAGAGTTAAGGAACGTCAGGAATTTCCATGAAGAAGCTTCTTGTCATCAGCGCAGGCCTCTCCGACCCCTCCACCACGCGGATGCTGGCGGATCGGATCGCGACGGCTGTTGAGGAGAGAGCACGCGAACACCAGCAGGCCATTGAGGTTGAGCACGTGGAAATCCGCGAATACATCAATGACCTTGCTCAGGTCATGTCGACCGGAATGCCGACGCAAAAGCTACGAAACCTGCAAGACCAGGTCAGCGAGTCCGACTCGATGATCGCTGCCACCCCGGTGTTCAGCGCTAGCTACTCCGGGGTATTCAAGATGTTCTTCGACGCCCTGGATCCCCAGGCCATCAACGGCATGCCCGTCATCATCGCCGCGACCGCCGGCACCCCGCGCCACTCCCTGGCTCTCGATTACGCCATGCGCCCCCTATTTACTTACTTGCACGCTACCGTGATGCCGACGGGGGTCTTCGCTGCCACTGAGGACTTCGGCAGTAGCTCTGGGCTGACTGGGCGCATCCGACGTGCCGCCGCCGAGCTGGTGACCTACCTGGCCGACGACTTCGATGAACTCGATGGAAGCGGCGGCCACGGCAACGATGAAGCTGCCCGGCAGACTTCTCCCCGGCGCGTCTACGGGTCCGCGGGGACCGACATCGGTCCGGCACGCAGCTCTGGCACCAATGTCGACATGAACGTCCCCAACTTCACAGACCTACTGCAAGGCCACGACGGGAACCACAAGGGCAAGCGGGACGAGTAACAATCCGCGCCAAGCGAAGGCACCCCACGTCACTCGCACGCCATGTCGGCGCAGCTGCTCGAACCACAGCAGGGAGGCAAGCGAAGCCCAGGGGGTCACGATCGGCCCGGCATTAACGCCGATGAGCAGGGCATATACCTGATCCGGGCGCTGGACGAAGTTCTCCAGGGCAACATAGGCCGGAAGATTATTGCCCACGTTGCTCACCAGCGCCCCTGTGACGGCGGTCATCGCAGCGCCGACCGCTCCGCCAGTCTGCCCCGCGTGAACCAGCACCCGCTCGACGGGAGCCAGAGCGCCGAGCTCCACGCAGATCTGCGCCACCACACTGAGTAGTGCTGCCAGGAGCAGCGAGTTCCACGGCACCGCGCCGCGCGGCCAGCGCCCTCCCGCCAGCAGCCACACGACGGCCACCACGGCGCCGGCCACCGAGCTCGACTGCCAAAAAGGAATAGGCAACAGCAGCGCAAGCATCAGCAGCGCCATCACCGCGCCTATCACGACGGATGCCCGTACGCCCCTCGACTCCGAATCAGCATGCGGACTTCGAAGGGGCTGGCGCGCCGTGGCAGTGGCGTCCCCACCCAAGATTGACACCCCGCGACCCGAACGCGTCCACCCCACCGCGCACACTCCAGCGAGCGCTACCAGGGTGGCACCGGCCGCTGCGGCCCACATGTCAGAGGCGAATCCCAACGAGGTGGGGTGCGGGATCCGCGCGAGCGCGAGCAGATTCGTCAGGTTGGACATAGGAAGGAAAAGCGAGCCCAGATTCGCGATCCAGACCACAGCAAACGCGACTGCCGGAAGATGCAGGCGATTCCGCTGGGCGATGCGCAGGGCTATCGGAGTGAGCAAGAGAGCGGTGGTGTCCAGGGAGAAGAAGACGGTGCTCACCAAGCACAGCCCCACGATGATTCCCCACCAGGCCAGGCGCGCTCCGCGGCGTGGAATGACTCGCTCCAGTCGCCGGATCAGCGCGTCCAGCACACCGGCTTCCCCCGCGACGTTCACCACCATCGACATCCCCACTACGAACCCCAACACGGGCCCGAGCCGGGAGCTCAGTTGCCCGAGGCTCGCTGGGCGCAATTCCCAGAGAATGAGCGAAAACATGCACAATCCGGCACTCAACGCTAGTGTGTAGCCATATCGGGTGCGCAACTCACCCGATGCGCCCTGTTTTTGCAAACCGCCTTCCCCGGGTTTTTTACCTAGGGACGCCACACTCATCACCACATTCATCTGCATAAAAGGGCCAAGTTGTCGGTCCACATTTGGATGTCGGCATTCGCGGTGAAATGGTTAGTTTGTAAAAAATTATTGGTTTCCGACCCTTATACATCCAGCACTTATAAACTTTGATCTCATGGGACACACACGAAAAGTAAGATTCGCAGCAGTAATGGGTGCAGCGCTCCTCGCCACGGGCGGAATGGGCGTTGCCATGGCCGAGGGCGGAGTGTCCGCTCACATCGCCCTTTCTAACACGATCTTCAACATGAAGGTCAGCGGACTTCAGGGCGACGGCTTCAGCCTCTTCCCCGATGTGGACAAGACTCACTCAGGCGAAGAAGCCATCTCTCGCATCCGCATGGACAAGGCCAAGATTGGCGACGTCTGCATGACCGCACCGATCAAGCTCCCAGGAGTGGGCGATAAGAAGTTCCAGATGCTCGTGCCGAACAATGGCTTCTCGGCAGACAACCTCGTGCTCGGCGCGACCGGGCTGGAAGGCCAGCTGACGCTGGATCACCCGCAGGTGGGCATCGACGCTCACGAGGTCAATAAGGACGCGAAGCCTGGCATGTGGGGACTGATGGCCGGAAGCATGACCTCCGATTCTCAGGGAATGCAGGCGACCTCTCTGACTGCAGACAAGCTGACCTCCGCTGGCTCCAAGGTTTCAATCGAGGATCCCAATGACGCGAAGTGCTGATGAATCTAACCCTTACCGGAGTGAAGGCCAGGTGGGGGAAGGTTTTCAGCAGCACGATTCGGCGGAGCAGCACGAACAGACCGCCGAACAAGATATTGTCGCGGCCCCAGCCTTGAACAATGCTGCTGAGACCCCCGCACAGGATGAGGTGCCCGAGGAGGTCTCCGACGACAGCGAGACTGTCGAGGAAGCGACGGAGCCCGAGGCTGAGTCCAAAGATCGGCGCTTCGCGCGGTGGCGCAGGGGGCGACCGTTTTTCGCAGGACTGTGGATGATCTTGGGTGGCGCCATCATTTTGATGCCCGCTTACCTTTCACTCGAGATCTCCAACATCATGATTCAGGTGTCCACCATTTCCGGTGTGAGCACGATGATCATCGGTGTTCTGTTGATTGTCTGTGGGCTCATGACGTGGTTCGGCGGTGGCTCTCGCATTCTCACGGGCGTGACCGCGCTGATCCTCGGCCTGATTGCCCTACCGACCTCCAATCTCGGCGGGCTTGTCGTCGGCACACTGTGCGCCCTCATCGGCGGAGCGTTGGCACTGTCCTGGGTTGATGAGAGCAAGGAGGATGCCCGGGAGCGCCGGGCGGAGAAGAAGCGCCAGCGCAAGCTGCGCAAAGGGGGAATGAATTCCTCCACCTCCGCAGTCATCGCTGCCTTCGCGGCTACAGGACTGGCCACGGGCGTGACCCTTTCCGTGGATTCCCCCAATGCAGACGCACAGATCAAGCTCCCTCCACTCCCCCAGCTGCCAGGGCCAGGCGAGGCACCGGCACCTCAGGGCGGGCAGGCTCCGAATGCCCCGGCGATGCCGGAGCTGCCGCCACTGCCGAAGCCAGAGGATCTTCCCAAGATCCCCGCGCCACAACTGCCCCCACCACCAAACGTCCAGGTTCCAGAGGACCTGCAATTCGACCTGAACCCTCCGGCACCTGTGGAGCGCATGCGGGCGGTCCCAGCGCAGACATACATCATTAAGACAGATGCGACTGCGCTGACCGGCAACATGAAGCTCTCCCTGGTGGACCTTGAGACCATGGGTGGAGTAAAACCTGCACTGCGCATCGACGCAGACCTGGCCACACTGACCAACTTGAGCATGCAATTGCCGGACTATTCCGGCATGAGCAAGGACTTTTGGCAGACCACCGGACCAGGGACAACCTCGACCTTGAAGGGGAATTTCCACATCTTTGTGTCCAAGATGACGGTCACCCCGGAAATTGCGGGCAACAAGTTGTTCCCCATCACCATCGACGCGTCCTGGGCACCCGACCAGATCAAGCAGGAAGCTGCCAAGATCGGGATTGGACAGCCGGATGCGGTAGCCAAGAACCTAAAGATGATCGACGGCACGATGGATACGTACACCGTGCTCGCAGATGATGTGTCCCTGCCGCCACAGACGGTGATTAAGTAGCACGAGCGACTGCTTCGACTCACGAGGTAGAGCATGGCCCAGGTGGTTGAACCACCCGGGCCTTCGCTATTTTTCGGGGGCCTCGTGCGCGGCAGCCCCCTTGCCCTGCTCCGCCTTATTCCTTGCTCTCCTGACCAGCTTCCTGGTGGCTCACCAGATACTGCCTAGCCTCGTGCCCGCCGTTGAGCTGATCATCGCCAACCTGGCGAATGCGATAAATGATCGGATTGTGATTGGCGAGCACTCGAGCGTTTCGCCAGTGCCGATCCAAACCGCGATCCTTATTGGTAGCGGAAGCACCGCCCACCTCAAAGGCCACATTGGCCTGTTCCAGAGTCAATGACGCGATTACCGACTGCGCCTTGAACGTTGCCAGCTCAACCGATGCCAGCTCCTCCCTACTTGCGCCGTGCGCACCGACGCGGTCAGTGACTTCTTGTAGCTGCCGAACCAGGTCATTGAGGATTGCGCGGACCGCATACTCCTTGGCAGCGACCTCGCCCACGACGTGCTGAACCTGGGGGTCGTGACGGGGTAAGTCCCCACTGCCGTGGCTGAACACCCGGCGCCGATCCCGCACATAGCGTGAAATGTCCCGCGTTATCGCCGAGGAAATCCCAGCCAAAGTCGTCAGATGATGCGCCTGCGCCCACGCCTGCCGGATACCGGGAGCGGTGTAGTCAGTCCACGAAATATCGATGTCATCCACCGGCACATCAGTGAAAATGCTGGTCCCCGATGCGGAGAGTTGCTGCCCAAAGCCGTCCCAGTCATCCAGGAGTTCCACTCCCGGCGCGTCCCGAGAAATGAATGCCAACCCGTCGGGTTGTTCTTCGCTTGGGCCCACACCGTGAACCTGGATGACGTCCGAGTACAGGGAACCAGTGGAATAAAACTTCTTTCCATTCAATACGTACCCGCCGCCGGCGCGTGGCTCCAGCGTGGTGAGGTACTCACCTGGCGCTGCTCCAACTTCCGTCAGCGCGTTTCCAATGGCCACCTCACCGCTTCCCACCGCACGCAGCCACTTCTCCTTGTGCGGCGAGTCCTCTGCGGCTAGCAGGCCTTCCACCGCCAGGAAGTGTGGACGCAGCGCCTGAGCCAGATTCGAATCGGCCGCGGCCAGTTGCCGCAGCAGCTCGAAGGTCTCCACCAAGCTGAGGCCCGCGCCCCCGTACTTCTTGGGCACTCGCAAGCGCGTGAATCCAGCCTTTTTGAGCTGATCGACGAGGCCCCGGTCGAAGTCACGATCTTTCTCTCGCTGCGGCGCCGTGCGAGCAATCTCGTCGAAGACTGGCGACAGCCGTTCCTGAATCACCTCCAGCGTCTCTGCCCCAGCCAGGTGGCTTTCGCTTCCAACAGCACGCAGGCCCTCGGCTCCACCATCGAGTGCACCCTGTCGGCCCTGCTCGGCGCGCTCGCCCCCGAGTCCGTTCCGGAAGCGCGCGCCGAAGTGCTCGTCAGAGAGCCGATCGCCCTTCCCCAGCAGTTTGTTGCGCAGCGACCCCTCGGCGTACTTCGTCTTGTACCGCCCGATCTTCTGCAGCTCCGGGATCACGTGGTCCACGATGTCCTGGAAACTGCCGGGGGTCACGGCGTACGCGAGATTGAACCCATCCACGTCTGTGATGTCCTGGATCTCCGCGAGCTCCCGGGCGATGGCTTCTCCGGATCCCACGCTCACGGGGCCAAAGCCGCCGATCCCCGTCGACTCGCCCAGCGATCGGACCGTATTGGGCTGGCCCGCGGATCCGTTGCTGATGGCGTTGGCTGTGGACCTAATCGCATTGGATTCGATGTTCGTGATCGGCTCGTCCAGCTCGTACTCAGACAAATCTGTCCCGGTCCATCCAGACATCAGGGTGAGCCCGCCGACTGGGTCGATGTACTGCCGGTAATCCTCCAGCTTGGCCTGCGCCTCTTCCTCGGTCGCCCCGGTGATGACCGTCCTCATGCTAAACACCCGAACGGAATACGGATCCCGGCCGGCCTCTTGCGCGGCGCGACGGATCTTCGCGGTCGTCTGCTTGATCTGTTCGATGGTATTGGGATTGATAAAGACGGCTTCCGCATGCTGTCCCGCAAACTTCAGCCCGCGAGGAGAGGACCCCGCCTGGTAGATCACGGGTGTTCGCTGCGTGCTCGGTTCCGTGATCGCGATGCCCGGCACGTCGAAGTACTTCCCGTGATGGTTGATCGGATGCACCTTCTCCGGGTCGTTGTAGATTCCCCGCTCCACATCGTGAACGGTGGCGTCCTCCTCCCACGACCCCTCCAGCAGCTTGTAGATCACCTCGAGGTATTCGTCCGCGCGATCGTAGCGCTCGTCGTGCGGCAATTGATCGGTCTCCCCCATGTTCTGCGCCGCGGAGGGCAGGTAGCCGGTTACCACGTTCCATCCCACGCGGCCGTTGGTGAGATGGTCCAAAGTCGCCAATCGGCGCGCGAAGGGATAGGGGTGCTCATAGGCCGTGCCCGCTGTGATCCCGAACCCGAGGTGTTCGGTCGCTCGCGCCATTGCGGAGACCAGCAGGATGGGATCGTTGACGGGCACCTGCGCTCCCGAGGTCAGCGCAGCCTGATTATCGCGACCGTACACGTCGTAGGTGCCCAGAACGTCGGCGATGAAGAGGCCATCGAAGAGCCCTTTTTCCAGGGTCTGTGCGAGGTCAACCCAGTAATCCAGGGTGTTGTAATCCCGGGAGCGATCCTGTGGGTGCCGCCACAGGCCGGGAGATTGATGCACCGCGCAATTCATGTCGAATGCGTTGAGCAGGATTTTCCGCTCGGCGGTGGATGTGGTCATGGTTTCCTCCTGAGGTCATTTTTTGGGGACGCCATCGCGCCTCAGGAGGTCACATTAAATAGACCAAGCGGTCTATTCCATGTTTTTGTTCACCATGAATTTAACGCTCAGCGTGGCGTCCAACCTCCCCCTTAACCCCATCGTCGCCCGAGTTCTGGAGTTGGGCGCGGTGCTCCATGAGAGCCTCGCCCTCCACGTCGAGATTGGGCAGGACTTTATCCAGCCACCGTGGAATCTTCCACGCGTGATCACCCAGCAGGAACATGGTCGCGGGGATGATGGTCATGCGCACCACGAAGGCATCGAAGAGCACGGCGACGGCCAGCGCGAAGCCCATCGTCTTGATGAATGGTTCGTCGATAAGCATGAATGCAGCGAACACGGAGATCATGATCAGCGCGGCGGCGGTGACCACGCGCGCGCCGTGCTTGAAGCCGTTCGAGGTGGCGTTGCCGGCGGTCTTTCCGTGAACAAAGCCCTCGCGCATGCGGGTGACCAGGAAGACCTGGTAGTCCATGGCGAGGCCGAAGACCAGGCCGATGAGCATGATCGGAAGGAAGGACAGCAGCGGCTGCGGGTCGTTGATGATCCCCAGCGCACCCTGCTGGAAGATGGCCACCGTCACGCCGAAGGCTGCGACCACCGACAGGGCGAAGCCCGCGGCGGCGATCAGAGGCACCCAGATGGATCGGAAGACCACCATGAGCACCAGGAATGCCAGGCCCAGGACGATGGCGACATAAGGGATGAGGATGTTGGTCAGGCGCTGCGAGATGTCATCGAAAATCGGGGTGATACCCGTGATGCCATACGTCGCGCCGGTCTTGTCCTTGATGTCCGCTTCGTGAGCCCGCAGGGCGTCCAGGGTTTCGGTCGTCTTTTCATCGGTCGCACCCGTGGTGGGGGTGATCATGACCTGGGCGCCGTCCATGTTCTCGGTGGTCTTCACGATCTGGGCATTCGTGACGCCATCGGTCTCGCTGAAGGACTGCATCGCCTGCTGAATGGCGGGCATGCGCTTGTCCTGCGGGAGGTCGGCGGTATCCACGAAGGCGATCATCGGCGCGTTCCGACCGGGCCCGAAGGCATCCGCGGTGACCTCGTAGGCGGTGCGCTGCGGGCTGCCCAGCTTTTGAGTGCCGTCGGTCGGCATGGCCAGGCGAAGGTTGGCGGCGGGAATGGCCAGAAGGGCCAACAGCACCACTCCGGCGGCGAGGTGCAACACCGGGTGCTTGCGCACGCGGCGGACCCAGCGCAGCCCCATAGTGGGCTTTTCGTCTTCTGGGTCGGGAACCTTCGGTCCGGGAAGACGCAGAGCGAAGATCTTCGTGCCCAACAACCCCAGCAGGGATGGCAGGAAGGTCAGCGCGACGAGCACAGCCAGGGCGACCGTCGCGGCAGCGGCCAGCGCCATGGCGGTGAGGAACGGGATGTTGATGATCGACAGAGCGGCCAGCGCGATGAGCACGGTCAGGCCGGCGAAGACCACGGAGGAACCCGCAGTGCCCAGGGCCATGCCCATGGCGTGGGCGCGGGTGCGCTTGTCCATCTTGCGCAGTTCCGCGGCGAGCTCCTTCGGGGAAAGGTCGTTCAGACCACTAGAGAGGATGAGTTCGTTGCGGAAGCGGGCGACGATAAACAGTGCGTAGTCGATGCCCACGGCCAGGCCAATCATGGAGGCTAGCATCGGGGTGGTCTGGTTCACCGAGTCCGTCACCGCTGTGGCCAACTGAACGCCCATGAGCCCCAGCGCCACGCCGATGACTGCGGAGATCAATGGCATGCCTGCGGCCACGAACGAGCCGAAGGTGATGAGCAGGACGACTGCAGCAACGAGCAGACCCAAGAGCTCAGAGGTCATGCTGGTGGGGCCCTTGGACTGGAAGGCATTGCCCTCGTAGGCGACGGTCATGCCATCCTTGTTGAACTCATCAGCGACTGCCTTGACCGAGTCCATCTTGGCTTGGTCGATATCCATGACCGTTTTGGCATCGAAGGCGATCGGCACCGTGCCGGTGCGCTCATCTTCACTCAGTGGCGAAAGTGCCTTGAGGTTGTCTTTGATGACGGAATCTGGCATCCCCTGGGCCTTCATCTGTTGGCCCATCTGCTGCTCCATACCCTTGGAGGCCATGACCGGGTTGACGATCTGGTCCTCCTGCTTCAAAGCACCGGTGGACTTGAGCTTGTCCGTGATGGCGTTGACCTTATCCATCATGTCCGGGTCAGTCAGCTTCTTGCCTTCTGGCGCTTGGATGACGAAGTTGCCATTCGGGGCGGACATGGCATCTTCTCCCCCACCGAACCGCTCGTTCATCTTGTTCATGGTGGTCGTGGAGTCCATGTCTGGCATGGAGAAGTTGGGTGAGGGGCTCTTGGCGAAGGCGCCGGCGAGACCGCCGACCGCAACCAGAGCAATCACCCAAACAGCCAGGAGGGGCCAGACTGTTCGGTACCCCCAACGACCGAGCTTGTAGAGAACTTTGGACATAGGCGCTGTGGCCCCTTTCGTTGTCGTTTGGGGACTGGCCTTTCTGCTTGTAGCCAGGTGATGGCGACAGTTCAGGACAGGCTGCGATGGTCCCCACGCGTCGTGTGACTACGCAAGACTAACTGTGTAGTTGCACTCCGTGCAATAGGGCGTGAATTGGGGCAAATTTCTGTGGTCCAAACCCGCGGCGAGCCTCAGCTTCATCCCCCACAAAAAAGAACCCCCTACCAGCATTTCTGCCGGTAGGGGGCTTAAGTAGTAGCGGGGGCTGGATTCGAACCAACGACCTCTGGGTTATGAGCCCAGCGAGCTACCGAGCTGCTCCACCCCGCGACGAGTGCGTGATCAAGAACTTTTAACCAGTCCCTGTCAGCGACTCCTATACATTAACGCACGGTGATCGAAATATGAAATCCCCTGGTCAACCTCATTTTCCGCGGCCTATTGGGACTGGAGTTCCTTCACAGCGGCGTCCAACTCATCCAGTGCCTTTCCGAAGTCCTCGAAGCTGCCGTTGTTCCTGGTCTGCTTGACCTTGTCCATCGCGTCCCGGACCTTCTTCTCTGCCGACCCCTTCGTGGCTGGGGTAGACGCAGAGTCCTTGCCCTTGTCCTGCTGAGACGCACCCGAATCGCCCTTATTCTTGTTGGGCTTCACCACGGAACCATCGACCTCCTCCAGGCTGGTTGCAGCCTTGGAATCGATCCCGACTTGGTTCAGTGCCTCCGCAATCGTGGGCGCGTAGCCCACCTGACCGTTGTAGGAGACCAGCACGCGCAGCAGCTTGGGGAACGCGGATTCCTGATCCCGGCGCTTCGCATACACCGGCTCCACGTAGAGGATCTGCCCATCCCCCACGGGGAGGGTCAGTAGGTTGCCATTCTGCAGCTCGTTCGTTCCCTTCAGCAGGGTGCGCTCCCGAGCGATCTCGTCGGAGGACATCATCGTGTCCTGCGCCTGCTTCGGGCCCTGAGTTTGGGTTCCGGTGGGCAGGACCTTCACGTTGATCTTGCCGTAGTTGTCCGGGTCCGAAGACACGGACATGTGGGCGGCGAGGAATTCTCGACGCAATCCCCTAAACGGTGTGATCAGCTGGAAGCTGGGCTTGTTGGTCCGCGGGTCGGCAGCCACCACATAGTACGGCGGCTGCGCGAGCTCCTTCTTCTGCTCCGGAGCCGTCGGGTCTGAAGGGACGGACCAGAAAGCATCGTTGTGGAAGAACACGCCCGGGTCGGAGACGTGGTAGCGGGCGATCAGCTCACGCTGCACCTTGAACATGTCCTGCGGGTAGCGCAAGTGCTTCATCACCTCGTCCGAGATCTCGGAACGATCCTTCACCACGCCAGGGAAGGCGGACTTCCACGCCTTGAGCACGGGGTCCTGCTTATCGAACTCGTAGAGATCCACGGAGCCGTCATACGCGTCCACGACAGCCTTGACGGAATTTCGGATGTAGCCCACCTCGTCATTGACGATCTGGGATTTCTTCACGCCGCCGGGGTTGCCGGCGTCTGCGGTGCTATCCGTCAGGGACGTCTTCTCGGAGTACGGCAGGTTGTTGAGGGTGGTGTACCCATCCACAATCCACTTGATGCGACCGTCGATCACGACCGGATAGGTCTTCGAATCCGTGGTCAGCCACGGTGCGACCTTATGCACGCGCTGACGGGGATCACGCTGGTAAAGGATCTTCGAGTCATCCCCGATGCGATCCGTCAGCAACATGTTCATGTCCTGGAAGTGCGCGGAGAACATCAACCGGTTGAACGGGTTGGACACATCCACGCCGCCCTTGCCGGTGTAGGTGTAGTTCTGAGTGTCTGTGTCGTACTCCAGCGGCTTATCGGATCCCGTGTCACCCACAATGGCGTAATCAGAGTTCGGCGTGGGTGAGGAAGCGATGAGCGGGCCGAAGTAAATGCGCGGTTGCTTCAGATCCAGCTTCAGCTCACCGCCCTGCTTGCCGCTGGCCATGGACTGTAAGTCGGCGACCGTGTAGATCGGGTAGCCACCGCGGGCAGAGCCGGCCTCACGAGCCACCTCGTCGACCTTGCGGGCGGGCGCCGCGATGAAGCCATTGCCGTGCGTATAAACAGTGTGCCGGTTGACCCAGTCCTTCTGGTTGCCCTCCAGGGAGTTCGGGTTCAGCTCGCGCGCGGCGACCACGAAGTCCCGCATGTTGCCGTTCACGTCATAGCGGTCGATAGACAGCTCGTCGGCAAAGCCATAGAAGTTGCGCAGCTGTTGCTGCTGGGTGAAGGTCGGGCTCAGCACCTCGGGATCCAGCAGTCGGATGTTGGAGACTGTGGCCTCATCATCCCCCACGGACTGCTTCTTCTCCTGGTCGTTGGAGGCCTTCTGAGCACCCCAATCGTTTTGGTAAGTGACCTTGTCATCGCCGATTCCAAAGGCCGCCCGGGTCGCCTGGATGTTCCGGCCGATGTATTCGTGTTCCTTCTCCGCCCGGTTCGGCTGAACGGAGAATTGCTCCAGCAGCGCCGGCCACGCGGTACCCACCGTCAGGGAGGAAACCACCATCAGAGCAACTGCCAAGGCCGGGACGCGCAGATCGCGCACGACCAGCGTGAAGAAGAACAGTGCCGCCACGAAGATGGAAATCACCAGCAGCGCGATCTTCGCGGGCAGCACAGCGTTGATGTCCGTGTAGCCAGCGCCGGTGAACGTGTCATGCGAGCGCGTCAACAGCTCGTAGCGCTCCATCCAATAATCCACAGCCTTGGACAACATCCACAGCCCAGCGATGACTGCCAACTGCTTCCGCGCCTGGTGGGACATCCGCGCCTTCTCCCCCACACGCGGATTCCCGGTCGTGATACTTCCCAGCAGGTAATGCCCCATCGCATTGATGAACAGCCCAGCCACGAGCAGCAGCCCGATCGCATTGATCGTGAAGCTCAGCACCGGCAGGTTAAAAGCGTAGAAGCCCAGGTCCTTGTGGAACTGCGGATCCGTCTGCCCGAATGCTCCCCCGTTGAGGAACAGCATGAACGATCGCCAGCTGCCCTGTGCGAAAAGCCCGGTCATCAGTCCGGCGAACACGGGAATGCCCGCCAGGAATGGCCGCAGGGATCGATTTATCGCCGGTCGGTGCACCGCCAGTGGTGAGCTGGAAGTCATCGTGTCCAGCTCATCTGGCCGCACTCGGTAGGCCGCGAACGCCGCCAGCCACGTCATCAGCGCACCCAGAGCACCGAACACCAGGAACAGCACGACCCGAACCACGATGACCTTGAAGTACACCGACTGGTAGTCCACGTTCCGGAACCATTGGAAGTCCGTGTACGTGGACACGAGCACAGGAACGATGAAGAACGCGGCAGCCAGCACAGAGGCGATGATCCCCAGCATCTTCGCCCGCTTCGACGGCCGCAGGTTTACGGCGAAGGCGTTGTTTTTATCATTCCTATTTTCACCGTTTTCTCCGAAACCATCCGCGCCAGCGGCGCCGTCCGAATCAGATGGGGGTGGGGGCGACATGCTCAAGGCTTCACTCTCTCCTGACAAGCGGGGCGTGCCCAAAAATTAGGCAGTTATAGGCATCCGTCCCAGAATACGTACAATCCGGGACGGTATGAAAATGCAGTACATGCTGCATCACATTCCTCTTCGCCAACGATCACAAAGCCCTGGAGGTTCCATGAACAATCCCGACATGCGCCCGTTGAACGCCGCGCTCATGGAAGCGGTCGATTTCATTCAGGCCGAGGGGTGGGACCGCCCAGCCACCCTGTTCGCGCTCGTGCCTTCCGCCCTGATCGCGGACGCCATCGAGTTAGACGAGACCGCCAACCCTCTGTCACTTGTCGTCCAGGAGGACATCCCCGAGCACATCCGCCCCGGATCCGAAGAACTGGGGGAATTCATCGCCACCGTCCGCTGGCCACAGGGGGTCGTGGGTGCCATTCTCGCCCAGGAGATCACGTTCCTGAACTCCGCGGAGGGCGACGGCGCCACTCCCCGCGCGGCCCGTTTGTTCTCGGGGATAATTTCAGACGCCACTGACATGCCAGCCGCTGGCGCATCGCGCTCGCTCATTCAGCTCCGCCCCACCGAGGCTGAACTGGAGGCGGACCCCTTCGGCCAGGACAAGGTCGAGCTGCTCGGCGGCGACGAGATCGCACCCGGTGTGATCGCTACCCTGGAATCGACGTTCGAGGAAGACTAGCTGCAGGTTTCTGGCTCTTCGCCCTTGTTGATTTTCTCAAGGTTCTTCACCGCACTGTCCAGTGAATCCACCTTGACCAGCTTCGCTCCAGCATCGGAGACCGACTGGGCTTCCTGGCAGTTTCCGGCGGGAACCAAGAAGGTCTCGGCCCCGGCATCGGCAGCCGCGCGGATCTTGTGCGTGATGCCGCCGATCGGGCCCACGTTGCCGTCGGCGTCAATAGTCCCCGTCCCGGCCACGAACTTCCCACCCGACAACTCCCCTGGGGAGAGCTTATCCACGACGGCCAGGGAGAACATGAGCCCAGCGGACGGGCCGCCCACGTCGTTGAGGTTGTAGCGCACCTTGAGATCGCCCGCGGGCTGGGCAACCGTGGTCACGCCCAGGAATGCCCCTGACTCGTGGGGGTTGTGCCGCAGTTCCTTTGGAGTCTCATCCAGCGTGATGGGGACTCGGATTTCTTTACCGTCCCGGCGAACCGTGAGCGTGACCTTGTCGCCAGGTTTGTGTTGTTTGACGGCGTCCGCGAGCTCGGCGGGCAGGGTGATCTTCTTGTCGTCCACTTTGGTGACCACGTCATCGATGCGCAGCTTGTTCTGGGCGGGCGATTTGTCGGTGATTTCCAACACCGAAGTCTCCAATGGACGGTGCAAGTAATTCATTGCGGAGG
Organism: Corynebacterium falsenii; assembly: GCA_001054945.1. Classification (GTDB taxonomy): domain Bacteria; phylum Actinomycetota; class Actinomycetes; order Mycobacteriales; family Mycobacteriaceae; genus Corynebacterium; species Corynebacterium falsenii_A. The sequence goes on from JVKJ01000005.1 coordinate 722,986, forward strand.
TCGTGGCGTTCGATTCCGAAGCAGCAAAGGACGCAGCGTTTTGCTGGAAGACTTGCTCCGGAGTCTGTCCCTTCGGCAAAACCTGCTCAAGTGGGACCAAGGTGTCATCCGACTTGATCCAGCGACCCAGTGCCTGAGCCAGCGTGAGGTTCGTACGCACCGACACGGTGGTCATATTGAGGTTGCCGGACGTCTTATCTTCCTTCTCGCCCTCGATCTCCACCACCGGGGTGCCGTCGGCCTCCCCGAGCGTGTTGAAGGTCGGTCCCTTGCCCTCCGCAGCATAGGGGACGGTCAGGTTGATATTGGTGCCGGGAATTCTGGGCAGGCCCAACAGGGAGACGAGGGCCACCACGGGCACGGCTCCGATGACGACGGTGCGGGTTCTTCGTGTCCAGAAAGTCACCCGTCACACTTTACCTGGGAGGCCCAGCCTCACCCGACACCCGGCCGCGGCGGTCCTGTTCGCTCTGGGCGCACATATATCAGCAATGAGAATGACGGATTCCCGCTGCAGGATCCGTAGGGTGGGGATATGAGTAATTTTGGCTTCGGTTCTCATTCTTCCGACGACCGCAACGACGATTCCGGCGACGACCACCAGGGAAATAATGGCCAGGGTGGCAACGGCAACCAGGGCAATGGCGGGGACCGCGGGGACAACGGCCGGGGCAACAACGGGGACAACCCATTCGGGTTCTTCTTCAACCTGGGAAATATGGGCAATATGAGCTCACCGGGAAACGGCCCCCAGTGGACCAATGGCCGCGGGGACGCCAGTGGCGCCGGCGGGATCGGCGGCGGCAGCTTCGGCGATATCCTCAACCAGTTCGGTGCCATGCTCAGCGGCTTTGGCAACGATATGAACAGCGCCGATGCGGACAGCCCCGTAAATTACAGCCTGTCCGAGCGGATCGCCCGCCAGCACATCGGCGATGCGCCGCGGCCAAAGGAATCCGATTCCCGCGCCGTCGCCGAATCGGTGCGTCTGGCAGAGCTGTGGCTGGACGAGGTCACGGACCTGCCTGCTGGGGCCACCTCCTCTGTGGCTTTCGGCCCCGTCCAATGGCTTGAGGAAACGCTGCCCACCTGGAAGCGAGTCATCGATCCCCTCGCAGACAAGCTGGGAGATGCCACCTTAGGCAACATGCCAGAGGAAGTCCGCGGCACCCTGGGTCCGCTGGAGGGGGTGTTCCGCAAGGTCAACAGCATGAACTTCGGCAGCCAGCTCGGGCGCACCCTTGGGGAGATGGCCAAAGACGTCGTGCTCGCCACGCAGTGGGGCATGCCTCTCGCGAAGGGCACCACCGCTGCGATCGCCACAGGGCACCTGAAGAGCATGTCCGACAAACTGGGCGCTGAGGAGCGCGACACCCTGATCTACCTGGCGGCCCGCGAGGCTGCGCACCATCGGCTATTCCAGCACGTGCCGTGGCTGACGGAGCGACTGATCCTCGACGTGAAGGAATTCGCCGCGGGCCTCACCCTGGATAATTCCGCCATGGACGAAGCGACCTCCGAGTTCAACCCGGAGATGCTCAACGATCCCGCCGCACTGCAAGACATGATCGGGCGACTGCAGGGCCAGGACCTCACACCCAAGGTTGTCTCCTCCAACGATCAGGCCCGCGAGCGCCTGGAGACCAGCCTCAGTTTGGTCGAGGGCTGGGTCGACTACGTGGTCGGCGATGCTCTTTCCGCCCGCATGCCGAACGCCGCCATGCTCGGCGCGGCCTGGTCCTCTTTCCGCAACAATGGCTCCCCCGCCATGGACGGGCTCACCGAGGCTGTCGGCATCAGCCTCACCGCCCCGAAGGCCAACGAGGCCGCCGAGTTGTGGCGCCGCCTGGGCGAGGCCGTCGGCAACGAGCGCCGCGATAGTGTGTGGAATCACCCGGACTTCCTCCCCGTGGCCAAGGACCTGGACAACCCCGCCGAGTTCATCAGCCGCATCAAGTTCGATGAAGACGAGATCGGCGAGTTTAACCCCGTCAGCGAGATCGAAAAACTCGAGCGCGAAATCAACCAGGGCAAAAAGGATAACCCCGGCGAGGACAACGAAGACGGGATAAGCTAGCCCCGTCACACCGTCCAGGGTCCCGGCGCGCCAACTGGAATCAGGGTCGCCGGGTACGGACAGCAATTGGGGGATCGCATGGGGAAAATAGACGGACCAGCCGTCGTGCTCGCTTCAGGGCTCAGTGTCCTGGCTCGACCGGGCCACTGCTTGCAGTGCGGGATCCTCCCGGACCACGCGACGGTCATCCCCCTCCCCCAGCGCGTCAATGCAGGCCAGGCGGCCATCGTCCTCAACCAGGCGCGCCAGCCTATCCCGCGCGCCCACCTCATCGCCCAGCTGGGTCACTGCGGCATCCCCCGCACGCACGCCACGGGCATCGTGGCCGAACTCACCCGTGCCGGGGTCTTGCGCCTCGTTCCAGACGCCGCCCCCTTGCTCCTCCTCCACACCGGCCGTGCCAGTACAGATATCCACCTCGCACTGCAGCGCCGGGGCGTCGCATCCTCGACCGTGACGGACCTCAGCCAGCTGATCAGCCTCGCACGACTTCCGGGTCCGGACGTCGCCCTGCTCACCGGGATGGTCTTCCCACCGCCCGACATGCTGCTGAGGTTGATGGAGCACCGCATTCCCCATTTCCCGTGCGGGGTCGTGGACGGGCGAATCATCGCTGGCCCACTCGTCCTTCCCGGAACTACCCCCTGCCTCACGTGCGTCGACGCGCACTATGCCCAACAGGATGCCGCGTGGAAAATCATTCGGGTGCAAGCGACCGGACGGCCCCAGGGCCTCACCAGTGACCAGTCAGCTCAATTGGCACTGTTCATGGCGGGGCTGGTGGAGACGGAGCTGAATCGGTGGCGTCTGGAATGGAGGGCGGACCCCGCGACCCCTCCCCCGGCGCGGCTGCTGCGGCGGCTCGTCCTCGAACCTCGCGACCTCCAACTAAACTCAGTCGGCTTCGCACGCGATCCTGCGTGCCCCGCGTGCGCCGTCGCGCAGCCCGAGCCCGCGTCAATCGGCTGGCCAAGCGACGACCACGCACTGACCCCTAGCGCGACGTGATGGCGAGGATGTCCTCCCCGAATTGCTGCACCTTGACCGGCCCAATTCCCGGGATGCGCACCAATTCCTCCGGGCTCTCCGGCAGTGCTTGGGCGAGGGCCCGGAGGGTGGCATCCGTGAGCACCACATAGGCCGGGACCCCCAGCGATTGCGCGGCGGACAATCGCCACCCCCGGAGCTCCTTGACCACCTCATGGTCGTCATCGAGGGCGTGCTCGCCACAACGCTGCAGGATCTTCAGCTCCGGGGTGGTCAGGCGGGCGCCGCAGATGAGGCAGGCGTCCTTCGGCGCTCCAACGACTGACCCTCGGCCGCGCGCGTGCGGTGAACGGCCTCCGGGGCTCTCCAGCTCCTCTGGCACCAGCCCATCCAGGAAGCGAGTGCGACGACGGGTGGCCTTGCCGCCGGGCTGCTTGGCGGCAGCCCACGACAAATGGAGGTGCTCTCGGGCACGAGTCACGCCCACGTAGAGCAAGCGGCGTTCCTCCTCAATGGCGTTGGCGGAGCTCGCGCCCTTCAACGCGTACTGGATGGGCAGCATGCCATCATTCAGGCCGATGAGGAACACCGCGTCCCACTCCAGGCCCTTGGCGGCGTGGATGCTGGCCAACGTAACGCCCTGTACTCGCGGCGGATTCTTGGCGTTCTGGCGCTCCTTCAACAGGGACAGCAGCCCGCGCAATCGGAGCTGCGGGTTGGTGGACTGGATCTCCTCAGCCAAATTGACCAGCGCATGCAGCGACTGCCACCGCTGTCGCTCTTGGGCGCCGCTGGGCTCCACGGGCTCGTAGCCCACGCGTTGCAGTGCGACCTTCACCGTGGCGATGAGGTCCTGCGGCTCGGGGTCGACCTGCACGGCGGTGCGGACCAGGGAATGCAATCCATCCCGAATTTCTTGGCGCTGGAAGAACCCGTCACCGCCGCGAACTTGGTATCCAATCCCCGCCTCGTCCAGGGCGTGCTCGATGGCCTCGGACTGGGCGTTGATGCGGTAGAGCACCGCGATCTCCGCCGGCGCGACCCCCTGCGCGATGAGGTCGCCAATCCGCCGGGCGATATCCGCCGCCTCGCTGGTATCGTCCGAATACTCTTCGAAGCTTGGCTCGGGCCCCTTCGGCCGTTGACCTTCCAGCTTGAGTTTGCTGCCTGCGACACGCCCCTGGGCCTTCTCGATCACGCCGTTCGCCAATCCCACGACCTGCGGGGTGGAGCGGTAGTCGCGGTGCAGACGCACGGTTACGGACTCGGGGAAGCGACGGGAGAAATCCAGCAGGAAATCGGGCGTCGCCCCATTGAAGCTGTAAATGGTCTGATTCGCATCGCCGACCACGGTGATATCGTCCCTCGGCCCCAGCCAGGCGTCCAAGAGCCTCTGTTGCAGTGGAGTCACGTCCTGGTACTCGTCTACCACGAAACTGCGGTACTGCCCGCGGAATTCTTCTGAGATGTCCACATTGGATTCCAGCGCGGCGGCCATGTGCAGCAGCAGGTCGTCGAAGTCCAGCAGCACGCCGCCGGATGACGTCTTAATTTCCTCGTATTTCTTGTACACGTCCACGAACTGCTGCGGTTCCACCGGGCAATCGCGGCGGTCAATCTCCATGCGCCCGGGGTAATCCTCCGCCACAATCAGGGAGGACTTCGCCCATTCGACCTCGCCAATAAGGTCCTTCAGAGTGGTCTTATCGGTGCGGATACCCAAGGCGCGTGCCGCGGATGCCATGACGGGGAACTTGCTATCCATCAATCTCCACTGCATGTCCCCGGCGTACTTCGGCCAGAAGTACCGGAGCTGGCGCAGAGCCGCAGCGTGGAAGGTCTGAGCCTGCACGCGGGCCACGCCCATCATGGTGAGCCGCTCGCGCAATTCCGCGGCGGCGCGCTTGGTGAACGTCACGGCCAGCACCGCGTCCGGGTTCACGAATCTTCCGTCCACCAGGTGGGCGATGCGATGGGTGATCGTGCGCGTCTTGCCCGTGCCCGCACCGGCGATGATGCTCACAGGTCCCCGGGGCGCCGTCGCTGCCTCCGCCTGCTCGGGGTCCAGCTCCGAAATATTTAGGGACGCCACTCTTGTCTGTTCAGTCACTGTGCGATATCAAAACCTTTAGATCGAATCTTCTGGGAGCACATTGCCGCGGACGAAGAGGATGCGGTCCCCCGGCTCGATGGTCTCTGCCTCGGCGGAATCGATGCGGTAGAGCTCGCCGGAGCGCACCACGCCCAGCACGATGTCTTCCAGCACGCGCGGGTTGCCGCCGACCTCTTCTTCCTGGACCAGGCGCTCGGCGATGGAGAACCCTTCGTCGGGGCTCAAGAGGTCTTCCATCATTTCCGTCACCGACGGGGTGACCGTGGCCAGCCCCATCAGGCGGCCGGCGGTCTCGGAGGAAATGACCACCGAGTCGGCGCCGGATTGCCGCAGGAGGTGGGAGTTATCGGACTCGCGCACGCTGGCAACAATGGTGGCGCTGGGTGCAATTTCGCGCACGGACAACGTCACCAGCACGGCCGTGTCGTCCTGGTTCGGTGCGACCACGACCGCCCGGGCGCGATTGACACCCGCGAGCTTAAGAATGTCGGACCGGGTCGCCGAACCGTGGACGGTCACCAGGCCCTGAGCATTGGCCATGTCCAACACTTCCCGGTCGTAATCGATCACCACGATTTGGCTGGGAGATACGCCATCGGCCAGTAGTGCCGCGATGGCCGAGCGTCCCTTGGTTCCGTAGCCAACAACGATGGTGTGATTGCGCATGCGCTTCCTCCAACGGCGGATTTGTAGGGTCTTGCGTGATTCCTCCGTGAGGACGGACAGCGTGGTGCCGACCAGGAGCACCAGGAAGATCACGCGCAGTGGCGAGACCACCAGCGTATTGATCAGGCGGGCGTGCTGTGAAATTGGGGAGACATCACCATAGCCGGTCGTGGACAGCGAGACGGTGGAGTAATACAGCGCGTCGACGAACGTATCGATGCCGTTGTACCCGTCGCGGTCCACATACGCCGTGATGGCAGTGATCAGAATGAGGATCAGGGCGTAGCTCAGCCGACGGATAATCAGTTGCCAGGGACTCTGGTGCTCCGTCTCCGGAATGCGCAGGATGTTGAGTAGAGCGTGGTGAGGGAGCTCATCAACTTCTGCGCCCGAGGAGCGGAAGCGTTCCTGCAGCTTTTCCCTCATATTCTCCCTACTCCGTTTCATCCTTTGCGACCGCTGCCATCATACTGTCGCAGCCGGACACGCACGAAAAACTCGCGTATCAGACACACGCCAGGCCGTGATTTCTCACAGCCGAAGGTCTGTGGGCAGGTCCTTTGGCTCGAACGTGAGATTGGTACTCACGTAGTGGAAGGCTGCGCGCACGTTGTCCACCGGGACCTCCCTGCCCAGTTTCCGGGACATCACCCTTGCCCAGGCGAGGCGGTACACAGCCAGCTGCATTTGCGCTGCCTCCAGTTCGGGCCCGGTGGGCTTGCGTCCCGTCTTCCAGTCCACGACCATCCAGCCGTCTGCCTCATCGTCACCGGAATGGAAAACCGCATCGATGCGCCCCTCATACACGTGCCCGTCGATAGTCACCGAGTAGGCGCCCTCGACGGTATAGGGCGTGCGGTCGGCCCATTCAGATTTCAGGAAGGCCTGTTTCAGCTGCTCTAGCTTGGGATCGCTCAGCGAAGCATCCGAGGCACCCGGCAGTTCATCCTCGTCCAGCAGGCTGTCTTGCCCATAACGCTGCTCAACCCAGTTGTGGAAGGCAGTTCCCCGCTTGGCATACGGCTTTGGCTCCAGAGGCACCGGCCTCCGGCGACGCCGCGCGAATTCTGCCGCATCGCGGCGAATGCTCACCGCCTCGCTGGCCGTCAGTCGCGCGCCCAGGGGAATCTCCACCACAGGCGTGGATTGTTGGTGGAACTCCTCCACCAGCAGGGCCGTCTCCCGCGCCCACTGCTGGGCTCGCTCGCTGCCCGCGGGGTCCTGGAGTGTGGACGCCACCCCCGCGGCTCCCGTCGCAGTGCCTTCAGCCTGCTGTTCCAGGGCACGCTGCACCAGCTCAGCACCGGCCCGGAGCTGCTGCAGCACCGGCGTATCCCGTGGCGCGGGCCACGGCTCGGCGATGCCCTCACCAGCGCTCGCCGCCTGTTGCGCCTCAGCCAACGCGAGGCGCTGCTCCTCATGGGCAGACGGGAGCGTCATCAGCTCATCTTCCCGGAAGGGCTTCTCCTCTTGGGCCTGTTCCTTCTTCGACGAACTGCTCTTAGTGGAGCTGGAGGCCGGAGCACCGGCCAGCGACCAGTGCGGCACGGTGGAGTTCAGTCGCAGCACCCCATCGGTGGCGTCCATCTGAGAAATGCCCTGGCCTCCACCGTCCACGAGAGCATTGCGGAGCAGGGTGAGCATCACTGACGGGTCCCGGCCTTTCGTGGTGCCGGGGACGAAGGCGGAGCCGCTGACCAAGAGGACTTTTTCGGTGCGAGTGATCGCCACGTAAAACACGCGATCGGCTTCCTTGGCGAATGCTCGCTTGAGTTCCTTGACGAATTTATCCACCTCGGCGGCGTGCTCGGGCCGATCCTCAGCCTCGGAGGTGTCCAGGACTGGGATAGCACCAGGATCGTCTGCCTCGGCACCTGCAAGAACGTCCGCGTCGCAGTCTCCGCGGAGCTCAGTCGGCAAAATCTGCCCCTGAGTGGCCCAGGTCCCCGTCCCGCTATCGAGTCTCACTGCATCCTCATACTCATTGCGGTCAGCTCGCAGGACAGCAACATTTTCCCATTCCAGCCCCTTGGCCTTGTGAACCGTGAGGATCTGAACCGTGTTCTCCTTCTTTTGGACCTCGCCTGGCTCGAGTCCCTTTTCCTGCTTGTGGGCCGTTCGGAGGTAATCCACGAGCGCAGAGGGAGTGGCGCCGCCGAGTTCCGCGAAATCCTTCACCACACCGGCGAACTGATCAAGGTGGCTGGCGCCAATGGAACTGTTCGGGTCGCGGTGCCACCGGGTGAGCACCTCGGTGCGCACGCCCGTCATGTGTTCAATGTCCGCAATCAGGTCCGGTAGGGATTTGGACAACGAGTGTCGGCGCAGGTAGCCCAGTTCTCGCGAGAGTTCTGTCAAGCGACGCGCTCCCTCGGCGCTCACTCCGATTGTGGTGAAATCGGCGGTGGAACCGACCACATCCGCCAGGCCGATGGAGACCTCCGCCTGATTGGGCAGGACCTCCAGCAGCGCCTCTCGGAGCTCGTCCGGGAATCCGCGGAGCTCCTCCGACAGCGGATGCTCCACGGGCTCTGCGGTCGACCCTTTCGACACATCCTCCGCAGCTGTCGCCTCACCTGCACGCTGGTTCAGCCGTTGCAGCCGCCGTGCCTCGCGGGAAAGCTGCGCGATGTCCTGGGCACCCACGTTGAACCGAGAGCCCGCGAGCAGGCGGATCATCGCCGGGTCGTCCTCCGGGTCAACCAAGACACGGAGCGTGGCATACACGTCGGAGACCTCGGGAAGGTCCAGCAGGCCGGGGCCCGCGGTCATTTCCGCCGGCACTCCGCGCTCACGGAGGGCCTCGTAGATGTCAACGGCGTGGCTATTCTTCCGGATCAGGACCGCCGCGCTGAAGGGGTGCTGGGACGTACCAGAGGTTGGGGACGCCGCATCGAGGTGCTCCTCCCAGAGCCGCTGCATGCTGTCGGCCACCCAGTCGATTTCCTCATTAAGGGTCGTGAAGAAGCCCACGCGAATATCGCCGGCGTCCGCCCCTGGCCGTGGTCGCAGCGGCGAGACCAGCCGGGGCCTGGAGCTGGCCTCCATGGACCAGTCGCTCACCACATTAGCCAGCTTCAGCACCTCGGCCGGGTTGCGCCAGCTCGTTGTGAGCTCCAACTTGTGCGCGGGTTTCCACGAAGCTGTTGGTTGCTCGGCCGCGGTCACTAGGGGGAAGTCTTGGCGGAAGTTCTCCAAGTTGGAGGCCGTCGCACCGCGGAAACCGTAGATGGATTGCATCGGGTCTCCCACCGCCGTTACGGCGAGGCCCGGGTCGAGCCCCTCACCGAAGAGCTTGCGCAACAGGACCCGCTGAGCATGGCCCGTGTCCTGATATTCGTCCAACATCACCACGCGGAAGCGGTCCCGCTGGGCCTGCCCTACCTCCGGGTGCGCGCTGACCAGCTGCGCCGACATGGCCATTTGCTGACCAAAGGTCATTAGGTTGTTTTCTCGCAGGTGCGCGCGGTAGGCCCGGACGACCCGAAGAAGTTCCAAGCGATCGTGCTGGGCCTTGAGGAACTTCAAGTTGTCAGATGAGTACTCGCTCCGCTTGCCCCTGGGGAGCTCTTCCAGATTGGCGATGGCCGACTCCGAGATCTCCTCAATGCCCTCTGCCGGCGCCAGGTGGTTGTCCATCTCTTCGGACAGCTCCTGGACCTTGGTGATCACCGTTCCCACGCTCATGTCCACATCCAGCGGTCCCGACCAGTCGGTGATGAGGTCGCGCAGGACCATCCACTGTTCCGCCTCGGAGATGATCCTGGCCGAGGGTTCCACGGGGATGAGCAGCCCGTATTCACGAACGATGTCTCCTGCATAGGAGTCGTATGTGGCTACGTGGGGCGAGATTGTCTTCAACACCTCGCGCCGAGGGTCATCGGGCTCGAGTTCCGCGTCAAAAGCCGAGGATTGGGACAGCGTGGTGAGCCGATCGCGAATGCGCTGACCGAGCTCGGCGGCGGCCTTGCGTGTGAAGGTCAGGCCTAAGACCTGCTCAGGCAGCACGTATCCATTGGCCACCAGCCACACGACTCGTGCCGCCATGGTTTCCGTCTTCCCCGCGCCTGCTCCCGCAACCACGAGGAATGTTCCCTGTGGTGGCGCTCCGATCACCGCTGCCTGCTCGTCAGTGGGGGCGTGCGCCTGCCCCAAGAACTCTGCGATTTGCTGCGGGGTGAAGATCTTGTCGGGGTTCATTGCACAACGCTCCTTCCGGCGCTCACGGCTGGGCATGAGGATTGAAAATCACATCGTTCACACCACGTGCCGGGTGTCGCGAGGAAGTGCGGCCCCGCTGCGATTCCCGCGAGCCGCATTACGTCAGCCCGGAATTCTTCAGCCTGCTCGTCGGTCAATGGATCTTGCGGTCTCACCGCGGCAGATTTGGCTGTCGTCCCCACATACACCAGTTCTGCCCCTCCGGGGTTCGTATCCGGCTGGAGGCTCAGCAAGAACTGATAAGCCCTCAGCTGCATGCTCTCTTGAGCATCGGCCTTCGACAACGCACTGGAACCGGTTTTGAAGTCCACAATTCGTGTCTCCCCGGACTCATCATGGATCAACAGGTCCGACCGCCCGCTGAGGCGAACCTGAACTCCCGAATCAGTGTGCCCAATCTCAGCGGTGAGCTGCACCTCGGTTTGCGCCCGCCGCGTGCCGTCCGACGCCGTCTCCTGCGCTGTCGCCGCCAAGAGATGCTGCTTCTCCAGCCACTTGTATAGCTTGCGCACCGCCTTTTCCCACTTTTCCACCTGGGCCGGTTGCCGCCAGTGACTGCCCTGAATCACGTGAGCGATCACAATCCTGACAGCGGCCAACGCATCCTCCTCGGACAAGCCCGCAATGAGCGCCTCCGCAATCGCGTGGATTGCGGTTCCCATGCTTAACGCCTCCGTGCTCTCCGCCGCACCACGGTGCTGGTCGAAGAAGAAGTGCAAGGCGCACTCCTCAATCCTCTCGACCTTGGACGGGCTGAGCCGAACCTCTCCATCACGCCCCACGACCGGCTCGTCCGTGGACGGTTCCAGCATCCCCCACCAATGGGCGGGATCAGCCCCGAACACCCCTTCCCGAGCCATCACCGCGAGGTTGCGGGCCGCTGTTTCCCTGATCTCCGTGTGCTGGTCTGGGTCCACCACCGTCGCCCGCAGCTCCGCCAGCAGCGGTTCCAGCGCCAGGACTCGTGGGATGCCCGGGTGGGATTCAGTGGCGTCCATTCCCTCGGCGCCCTCGATCTCCTCACGAGTGCTCACGCTCGCGATCTCCTCGAGGAAGCGGGAGGCAAGGTCCCCTTCGGTACTGACGTTGTGGGTCGCGGTCACCCACGTGCGACGACGCGCCCGTGAGATGGCGAGCAAGAACAGGCGCCGCTCTTCCAACGTCGCCTCGGCCAGGCGCGAGACCTTCGTCCCGGGCTCAATATCCCGGTCCAACAGATCAACGAGTTCCAATTGGGAGAACAGTCCGCCCACCGTCGGCCCCGCGGGCCAGGAATCCTCTTGGACCCCCGCGACGATGACGGTATCCCACTCTTGACCAGCCGCGGCGTGAGCAGGGAGAATCTCCACCGCTCCTGGGCGCACACCGCGCCGGGAGCGCCCACCGGTCGGAAGTTCCTGCTCGCGTACGTGGGAGACGAACGAGTGCACGGTGGCCTGCGGCTGCCGCTCCACGAAGTCGCCTGCGAAGTCGAACAGACTCATCACCGCGTCCAGGTCCTGGTCCGCCTGCGAGCCCGCAGTGCCTCCCCGCAGGGCGCGCGTCTGAAGCTGGGTCGCCAGTTCGGTGGCCTGCCACACCTTCCACAGGACCATCTCCGCGCTCTCATGCGCATGCAGGGCTTCGCGCCCCGCCACCAGCACGCGTTCCACGCGGTCGAGGACGTCCAGCTCGCGGGGGCCAAAGAAGGAGAGCCATTGTTCCCGTTGTTCAGCGGTTGCGGACCCGTTAAGTATGGACGCCAGGCAGTCAGAAGCCCGAAAGGGCGTGCCCGTGCTGGTGACCGGCAGTTCGCGGCCCGCGACACGGGCGCTGGCAATCGCCCGTGCGAGCGCGCGGTTCACTCGGCGGACCATCACGGGGTCCGCACCGCCCACGGTGCTCTCCATCAATCGTTCCAGCTCGGAGGTGCTGAGCGGGCGGTAGGCGGCTTCGCAGGCTAGGAGCAGCACGGACACCAGGGGCTGCTCGGCGAGGACCACGGAAGTGGAATCCACGTGGATGGGCACATTGTGGGACAACAAAGTGCGGCGAAGTGCGGGAATGTCGCCCACTGACCGGACGATGACGGCGATGTCTTCCCAGGGCACCCCATCTTCCAGGTGGGCCCGCCGGACCGCGTTGGCAATGTGTAGTTTTTCCGCCGTCCGGGTATCGGCGATGATCTGGCGGATGCGATCCTCGTCCGCGTCTTTCGCGGTGAGCAGGGGGATCCGCAATCCGGCGGAGGGAAGGTTGTTGGTCAGCGCGTTCACCGCTTCCGAGACCGACGACGGGAGCCGTCGCGACGTGCTGAGGACAATGCGGCGGTCGCTGTCGCGGGCGTGACGCTGCAAGAACGCCTCGTCGGCTCCTCGGAAATGGAATACGCACTGGTCCGGGTCGCCGGCCAGGATGGTACGGGTTCCTTCCTGCATGAACGCTTCGAGGAATTCTGCGGCCGCCGGGTCCAAGTTGTGGGCATCATCGATGACGATGAGCCTGAGCTTTCCCTTGATTTCCCGCAGGATCTCCTGTGCCTCGGGATGATTCCGGAGGGCATTGAGCGTGGAATGCAGCAGCTCAGAGGCATTCACGTTATCGGAGAGAGACAGACGCTGAGCTTGCTGGAACTCGGTGAGAAACTCGCCCGCGGCGGTCCACATGTCCTTGTCGTAGTCCCGCCCCAATTGGGTCAGCTCCCCCGCGGTCACTCCTCTCTCCGTTGCTCGCAGCACCACGTCGCGAAGCTGGCGGGCAAAGCCAACCATCGTGAGGGCCGGGCGCACCCTTTCCGGCCAATAGGTTCGACCGTCCGTGGCGTCCCCCTCCAAAAAGGTGCGAATCTCGGCGTCGTGCTCAGCTCCCGTGATCAACCTGGGCAGTGCCTCATCCCGGCGCTGGCGGATCGCGCGAAGCACTGCAAAGGCCCAGGAGTGCACGCTGCGGACCGGCGCTCCGGCCGCGGCATACCCCTGGTCAGAGCGCAGCTCACGGAACAGCCCCTCTTTTACTGCAGCGGCGGATTCCTTAGAGGGCGTGATGAACAGCACCTGGTCTGCTGACCCCCCGCGTCGCAGGAAGTTCACCACCGCATCGGTCAGCAAAGAGGTCTTGCCTGTGCCCGGGCCACCCAGAACGGCAAAAGGTTGGCGGTCGTCGATCTTCTCGCTGCCGTCCACCAACGCGGCCGCAATTCCCTGCCACGCTCGTGATGCGGCCCTCCCCCGCGTCTCCGCGCTATCGTCGCCGAGATTCAGCCTGACCTCGGGGACAGTGGCTGCTCCCATACGAACGCTGGGATCGAGAGCTGAGTCAGGGGCTGTGGGATTCCCGGAAGTCATGGGAACAACTATCTCAAAGTTTCACGCGCCATGATGACTTCGGCGACGCGCGACAGTCCCTGCCACGCCTCGGGGTGCGAGGCCGGGAGCATCGCGTGCAGGAGCAGGCGATACAGCACCGCCCGGACGGTGAGCTGCTCAAAATCCGGGATGTGTTTCCACCGATCAAGAAGGGCATCGGAGCCATTCGCCCAGGCCATGGCGTCCACAATGAGAAGCGCCACCGACCACCCGGCGGGGTGCCAGGCGGGGATGAAATCGGTGAACATCGGGTCGGTGGAACCATCGAAAATGGTGCAGCCGATGACGTCCGCGTGAACGAGCTGGTCCTCAGCGCTGAGCTCCGTCCGCAGCTGCGCGACCTGCGCGGCCTTCGCAAGGGCTTCGGCCACGTCCTCGCGGGGAATCGAGGTCTGGTCCAGCACCGGCATCACCCATTGGGTCGGGTCCACGGCGAACGCGGCCGCATCCGCGGCATTGAAAATGTCAGCATCGGTCCACGCCGCACCCGCCTCCGGCGGCACCATGAAACTGGGCTTGTCCTCGCCCTTGAGCGCCTCGTTGAAGCGCAGTGCCGCCGCAGCCATTTCATCGAAGCGCGGTGCGCTGCTGCCGGACAGGAACGTCCGCGCCCGCCATCCGGAGACGGAATGCCGCCCGTCGCTGGAGACGATCGGCCGACTCACTCCCACCCCAGCGGGCCGGATCCGGGACATCGTCTTCGCAATCCACGCGGCCCGCGCCTGGTCTCCGGCCTGACTCAACACCGCGCGGTCGCATCTCCATCCATAGCTCCATTCCGCGTCCAACTGCACCGGATTCGCGGTAGGCACTTGGAAACTCGCCAGGATGTGGGCAGGCGGCTGGCTCACCGCGGAGGCGGGAGAGGCAGGAGTCGCGGATGGCCCCCTGAAGAAACTGTTGAAGCTGTTCACCGAGCTATCGCTCCTTGATCGGGTACGGCCACGGATTGGGGCGGCACGTGAACTCCGGATTGTCGTAGGACTCGTTGGGGTTCATGCGCTTGAGTTCGCCGTTGTTCAAGCTCAGCGTTTGCTGCATCATGATCGGCGCCAGAGCTCCGTCCTTCTGGCAGGGCTGGTGCGCCGCGAACCCCAGACCGTGGCCCACCTCGTGGTTGATCAGGTATTGCCGGTAACTGCCCAGGTCGCCGTCGAAAGGTAGGGCGCCGCGCACCCACCGCGACTCATTGAGTACCACCCGGTTTCCCTCACCGTAGAAACAGCTGGTCTCCAGCTTGAAGCTGTTGCCGCACACGTCCTCAGTGGTCTTCTGGGAGCTGAGCTGCAGTCGCAGGTCGGGCTTTTCGGTCGCTGTTTCCTTAATGTGCCGGAACTTGAACTTCCCCTCGCTCGTCCACCCCTTGGGATTGGTCAAGGTGGAATCGACCATGGCTGAAAAGGCATCGTCGCCACCGAAGTCAGCGGTGTTGATCGTGTCTTCGGCCTCGATGACGTAGGTGAACTCTTTGCCCGTGGTCCCGGCGTGCGCGCCGGGTTTGCCGATGGTTCGGTAGTTCCCAGTGCCCTCTTGAGTCACGGGCCCGCCGGGCGGAAGCTGTCCTTCGTTCGTGTCCCCGTAGCGCTCCTCGGGCACGGGCCCCTGTTCGGTGGCCGAGGGCACGGGCCCTTGGGAGGACGCTTCGTTATCTGTGCTTATTGCCGTATGGTCGTTTGCCGGATCGGGGGTCGCGCTTCCTCCGTCATTGCCGCGCAAGGCGTCGACCAGTACGAACACGGAGATGATCGCGATAGCCGCCACGGAGATGATCTTCCATCGATCGATGGGAGGTTTCTGGGGCTCGCGGCGCCGCTTTCCTCCCCGGGGTGCAGTGGGGTCCACGTCAGGACGCCACCGCTTCGAGGAACCCGATCCATAACCCCGTGGGCTGTCCCAGCGTGATGCCCCTTGGCGAGAGTGGACATCCCTTTTCGGTTCCGGAATCCTCAGTTCTTCCCTCTTGACCCGTGGGCGTGGCAACGGCTCTCGGGAGTGGCGCGGATTAGTGGTCATGACGACGTGTGACGGCTAGCGGAGGATCAAATAAATCCGACGGAGCGGGGCTTGCTCGTCCCGACCTCGACATACGCAACCTGGTTGCGAACCAGGATGAAGCGGGAACCCTTCGTGTCCTGGAGGATCGTGGTGGCGCTGTCATCGGACGAGGCCAGGAAATCCTGCAGCTGTGTAACGATCGCTTCCTGATCCTGGTCACTAGTAACGGTGACTTCGCGACCGGTGTGGACTAAACCAATCTTGATCTGCATCTACAGCTACCCATCCTTCGGAGTGTGATCATGTAATTTCTTCACGTGCAGTAGTGTGACCATCATAACTGGACAGTTTCCATACGCTACCGAGGAGGACCCGTGAGCTCGTCTACTTTCCTGGAATTGGGAGTAGCGGCGGAAATCTGCGAAGGGCTGGCGGATAGAAATATTTCGGAGGCCTTTGCCATCCAACAGCTCACGCTTCCTGTAGCTCTTCGAGGCAAAGACGTGATCGGCCAGGCTCGCACGGGGATGGGCAAGACCTATGCTTTCGGCATTCCTGTGCTGGATCGGGTTTTTGATGACGCCTCCGTCACCCCGCTCGATGGCAGCGTCCGCGCTCTCATCGTGGTCCCTACCCGCGAGCTATGCCTCCAGGTCACGTCCGACCTGCAGATCGCGTCCTCCCACCTGAAGATCACGGAAGATGGCGGACGACCGATGCGGGTCCAGGCCATCTACGGTGGGGTTTCGATCGAGAATCAACGCACGGCTCTCCGCGACGGCGCGGACGTGGTCGTGGGAACCCCGGGCCGACTGCTCGACCTGTATAAGCAGGGAGTGCTGGCGTTGAGATCTGTGGAAATCGCCGTGCTGGACGAGGCTGACGAGATGCTCGACCAGGGCTTTCTCGAGGATGTCCAGGAGCTCCTTGCTGCCACCGACTCCGGTCGGCAAACGCTGCTCTTTTCGGCCACCATGCCCGGACCGATTATGGCTCTGACGAGGGAGTTCATGCAGTCCCCCATCATGATCCAGGCGGATTCGGGAGCAACTGAGGCCACCCACCAATCAACCCGACAGATCGTCTTCCAATCGCACAAGCTGGACCGGATGTCCGCGCTATCGCGCGTGCTGCAAACCCCGGGGAGAGGCAGCGCCATCGTGTTCTGCCGAACCAAGCGGCAGGCTGCGTTTGTGGCCAAGGACCTCGCAGAATTCGGATTCCGGGTCGGCGCCGTCCACGGAGACATGAAGCAGAACGAGCGGGAAGAATCACTTCGCGATTTCCGGCAACGACACATCGACATCATGGTCGCGACGGATGTGGCAGCTCGCGGTATCGACGTGGATGACGTGACCCACGTGATCAACTACCAAGCTCCCGAAGACGAGAGAACCTACGTCCACCGCATCGGGCGCACCGGGCGAGCGGGGAAAGCCGGCACCGCGGTCACTCTCCTGGGCTGGGACGAGGTCGATCGATGGAACACCATCAGCAGTGCACTGGACCTGGGATTAGCTGATCCACCGCAATGGTTCTCCAACTCCCCAGATTTCCTCGCGGAGTTCGACTTACCATCCGATGTTCACGACTCGGTCGGCCCAGCCCAACAGCTCGGCGGCTCTCAGTCCGCCCTGGCGCCAGCCCAGATGCGAGGCAAAAGTCTGCGAGGTAACCGCCGTTGATCCCAGCGCCTGAACAACGGACGAGGAAAGACCTCGCCGCGACCGCTGCCACCGCTGCCACCGCATTGGCTGCCGGGGTTGGCATTTGGGCCTTCTCCGATGCCCGCGCAGTCGATCACCACCCCAACCTCGCCGCCGCTCACCCCCGTCCGGAATCCGCAGCCCCTGCTCAGGTGCACCAGGTTTGGGACAGCGTGGATGAGGCGAAGGATCTCACTGTGTCTCGCGACGGCGTCCTCACCAGAGAGGGCGAGCACCTCCACATGAAGGGCGCCGGCGAGGGCGAGGAACTGTGGAGCTATGTGCGCGACCGCGAGGTGTGCGGAACGGCTCCTCAGAGCCACCGGGTTGTCGCGGTGTTCCGAGGCCCGAAGGGGTGCGGACAAGCCGTCAGCTTCGAGTCGAGCAGCGGAAAATACCAGTACACCAGAGACGCGCTCTCCTCCCCCGACGTGGAGGTATTCGCGGGCTCCAACAAAGTGGGGCTTGTCTCGCCCGCTCGGGTGGAGCTGTGGCGATCTGACCTGGTCCGGACCGTGGAGGTCGGGAAGCAGGAAGCACCGGCGCAACCACACTTGCAGGAGCACACGGACTGCGAGTTCACCTCCGCCATGGTGCGAACAGACATGCTGGCCACGGCGCAACGCTGCCCAGGGGAGGATAAAAAGCTGGTGCGGCTGCTGAAAGCCACCCCGGACAGCAGCGACAAGCCCGAAACGATCCACGAGTTCACAGTGCCCGACGGTTCGGAGCTAGTGGCCATCGGCAAAGATCGCGCGGCGATCTACGTGCCGGATCAACATCCGCGTCTTCAAGTATTGGAGAAATCTGGGGCGTTTCAGGAATTCCCGATGCCCGCGGCGCCCACCATGGAGAGGCCCGCCTCCACGGACACGCCCGGCCTCCAGCAGCCCCAGACGCAAGATCTCCCTCACGCGATGACGTGGTGGGACGGCGCTCGGTTGCAGGCCTTCCGACCCAGCACCCTAGAACCGATGTTTGCCGTGGAAGGCGCGCTCGGCACCGGTGACACGATGGGCGATCAGCTCCTCGTCCCAGTCAGAGAGGGAATCGCCGTGGTCAACCCCACCGACGGGCACGTTGAGCGCACGATTCCCGTCCCACGGGAGCAGCACAGCGCCGAAGCGACAGAGCCCATCACCCTTCGCGTGCTGGGCGATACGATAATAGAAAAGCGCGGCGACCACGTCACCGCGCTTCGGGGTTAATTAACGCTCGATCCGCAAAGGATGCGTGCAGATCACTTAAATGTGGCCGCCGACCAGTGGACAGCCGCGGAGTTAAAGAGCAGCCCCAACCCCAGCAGTGCCATCCCAGCCGTGGGGATCCCCAGTTCCGGCCGCCCGGAGATGAACATGTAGATGGATACTGGAATCAAGCACAGCTGAATCATCAAGATGGGCCCCCGCCCCCAACGCTTCCCCTTTCGCAGGGCCATCCCGGCAGCCAGCTCACCGCCGAAGATGAGAAAGAACCACACTGCTGTCCAAAATCCACTGATCTTCGCGCCTGGATCGTGGAAGCCACCCGCAAACCGAACAAGCAGCAACAGCCCGTACGCGACCCCCGCAACGCCCTGTGCAATTCCCAAAGCAGCCGCCCACTTGATCGGCTGCGGCGGCACATCCTGCAGCTCGCTTTCGGGCTGAGAGGTTCGCGAGGACACGGCATTTTTCTTGGCTCCCATGCCGCTCATCCTAAAACAACTACGCTGGGCACAGTGAAACTCCTCCTGATCTCCAATCCGAACTCCACGAGCATCAGTGCGGAGGCCATTCGCTCCATCATTCCGACCCTCCGCTCCGCCCCGGGTGCGAGGATCCGCACGGAATTTACGCACGCCCCCGGCCACGCTGAGAGCATTGCTCGCCGCGCCACCACCGAAGAGTGGGATGCGATCATCGCCGTCGGAGGGGATGGCACCGTGTCCGAAATCATTAATGGGCTGCTGCCGGCACCGGGTTCGGTGGCGTCCCCAGACTCCCCCAACCCCCACCTCACCCCTGAAGGTTCGAGCCCGACCCTGGCAATCGTGCCCACCGGTTCCGCCAACGTCTTCGCGCGCGCCGTGGGTTACTCCCCCGACCCCAGGCGGGCGGCTGAGCAGATCGTCGAGGGGCTCAACTCGGGCGCCACTCGGATGGTGGGCCTGGGGGCCTGGTCACGGACCCCGGAGCACAGGGAAAGCTTCCGGTGGTTCGCGGTCAACGCTGGGATGGGTTTGGACGCCACCGTGATCCGCGATATGGATATGGCGAGAAAATCCGGGGCAATCGCTTCCCCCGCCCACTACCTGCTGATGTCCGTGCGGACATGGCGGCGTGGTGTGGCCGAGCCGCCGCATCTGCTCGTCGAAGGGGTCGGGAGATCGGGCAATGCCTTCACACACGAAGATTTGCCGCTGGCTGTTGTGTGCCACACGGACCCGTGGACATATGTGGGAAGCCACCCAGTGCGCACCAATCCGGGCAAGGGGCTGGACGACGGCCTGTCTCTGTTCGGCTTAACTTCGCTGAAGACTCCGAGCGCAGTGAAAGTCGCGGCGGAATTGCTGCGGTCATCGAATCCGAACCGCGTTCCGGAGCGGTTGGCGAAGGAGGCCGATACGAAGTCTGTGGCGGTGCGGTTCGATGATTGCGCGCGAGTGTTGGTGGAATCCCGAGACGGTGGCGGGCGAAATCTGAGCCCGCTTCCCTTGCAGGTAGATGG
Source organism: Corynebacterium falsenii (assembly GCA_001054945.1). Classification (GTDB taxonomy): domain Bacteria; phylum Actinomycetota; class Actinomycetes; order Mycobacteriales; family Mycobacteriaceae; genus Corynebacterium; species Corynebacterium falsenii_A. The sequence continues at coordinate 742,804 of JVKJ01000005.1, forward strand.
CGAATTCCAGGGCGAATCAGAGCGAGCGGAATTCCGTTTCATCCCCGATTGCCTTCACATTGTGGCCCCGGGTCGGCGGTAGCCTCTTACCCGCTATCCACATGAGAGCCAAATTAACCTAATGTGACGTTACTCACACTTTGAGGTTCACCTCTAGCCAGGCTCCAATTTCCGTGCCATACTTCTCCGAGTAACCAATCAGGAACCAACTGGTTAATTCCAAACCAACGGAACCTGAATTCCGGCGAGAAGCCGTTGCACGCTCGATGCCCCAGAACGGGTCATGGCGTGCGCGCCACGTCGCTTACATTCCTCTGTCACTCCGAGGGATGCGCCGATGATCTGGCTCTCCACGACGCACGGATCTCACCCCAATTTTGATTCCAACTGACGACTAACCACGTCTGGTGCCTTTGGCGCGCGTTGACGACGCGTGGCCTTGTGGCGCTGGGCACACAACACGAAAGGTACTCATCATGGATTGGCGCCACGAAGCAATCTGCCGCGGAGAAGACCCAGAACTGTTCTTCCCAGTTGGCAACTCCGGTCCGGCCCTGGCTCAGATCGGCCGCGCAAAGCTGGTCTGCAACACCTGCCCTGTGACCTCCCAGTGCCTCGCTTGGGCCATCGAGTCCGGCCAGGATGCCGGCGTGTGGGGCGGCATGTCCGAGGACGAGCGCCGCGCCCTGAAGCGCCGCAACAACCGCGGTCGCACCCGCACCCGCACTGCCGTTTAAGAATAATCAGCGGCTCGACAGCGCCGCTGCCCCTCGTGAAAGTTCTCAGGACTTTCAGCCCCCGTCGCACCCCAGGCCGAATTTCATCGGTGCTGGGGTGTTCCGATAAGCTACAAGGGTTAATTTTTTATCCATCGCCGCTGAACGCAAAGGAGCATTCACATGAGCAAGCGTGGCCGTAAGCGCAAGGATCGTCGCAAGAAGAAGGCAAACCACGGCGCACGTCCAAACTCCTAAACCAGAGTTCGGACTCGCAAGACAATGGGGCCGGCGGGAGACAATCCCGCCGGCCCCATTGGGCTATCGCCCCTCGCAGCGGTAACGATACTGCACGCGGAGCTCCGTAGTAATCCGCGTTCTCAGCCCCTGCGGCGCCTGCTGCGCGCATCGGGAGCGAAGCAGCTCCCGTACCTGCATTTCGATCCCCAGCTGCTCTAAGCACCCGGGACACTGGTCGATATGCTGCTGCAATAGAGCGCGAATGTTGTCATCGCACCCCCCGTCCACGTACTCATACAGCACGTCCATCAGGTCGTTGCAGTGCATTTCCTGCCCGGCACAGGGTTGCGAATCCATATTCGAATGTTCATTCATGGCGATTGCTCACACCTGCTTCCGTGATTCATGTCCGGTTTGTTCGGCATCGTTTGCACTTCCCTGCCCGATGCCATGTTCAGCGGCCACGTCCTTCAACGCCTGGCGCAACAGCTTCCGCCCGCGGTGCAAACGGCTCATCACCGTGCCGATGGGCGTATCCATGATCTCCGCAATTTCCTTATATGCGAGGCCTTCCACATCCGCGTAATAGACCACCATTCGGTAGTCTTCCCGCAGATCCATCAGCGCCTGCTGAATGCGCCGATCCGGGATCTTCTTCAGCGCTTCCACTTCGGCGGATTCCAAGCCCGTGGAATCGTGCGAGGCGGTCTCCGCGAGCTGCCAATCCGTCACTCCCTCGGTGGGAGATTCCACCGGTCGGCGCTGCGCCTTCCGGTAGTTGTTGATGTACGTATTGGTCAGGATCCGGTACATCCAGGCCTTCAAATTGGTGCCCGGCTTGAACGAGCCGAACGCGTGATAGGCCTTCATGTACGCATCCTGAACCAGATCCTGCGCATCCGATGGATTTCGGGTCATGCGCAGCGCCGCACCGTACAGTTGATCCAACAGTGGAAGCGCATCTTCTTCGAACCGAGCCAGCAATTCCGCATCGCCGTCATTGGTCCGCTTCGTGGTCGTGGGAGCCATGGTCTCCTCTCTTACAGGGATGATTCCTTCAACTGTGCTGGTTTCGCGTTTATTCCGCAATGCCCGTGCCTCCGCGGTGGCGTCACCCCACGGGTTCAATGAGCCCCGCATTGTTGTGCCGAACGCTGCCCACCTCGCGCCCCACCTTGTGGCTGCGCAGTTCCGGCCAACTGTCCTGGGCAGGGTGGGTGATCATCTCCGCAACCTCCCCTCCTTCGAGCCACGTGGACGCCTCGTCCCCCACTAACACCCGAGGCATCCGGTGATGCAGCCACTCCATATCCCCGGTGGCCGCTGTGGTCACCATCGTGGCGTGCACCTTCCCCTCAAAATTCTTACACAGCCCCGCGACCAGGATCGGCTTCCCATCCTCGCGGTGGGTGAACCAGGGCTGCTTCTTTCCGTCATCCCCCGCGTTCCACTCGTACCAGCCGTCCATGACGAACAAGCACGTATCCGAGCCCTGAAACATGGGCTTGTGCATCGCCGTTTCGCCGCGAGCATTGAACACCGTCTTGGGAGGATAGCCCCACGTCGCCGGCCCCAGGGTGGGCGCGCCGCGGAAGTTCCTCACGATGGGAACCACGTGGGTGGGGGCGATGTTGTAATTTTTGGACGCCTCCATCCCGCCCACTACCTGCACATTCGATGAACCTGTGGCGGATCTAATCGCAGGAATCAGCTGTTCGGGAGCTGTAAACAATACGTAGCGACCACACATGGCACCCATTATGGCAATCGCCGGGCGGACCGACGGGCCATGCGCGGGACTTCTGAGCTGTCGGAGGCGGCTTATATACTTGTCGCATGACTGAATCTCTGTGGTCAGCTCCGGTTGCTGGCGCTCCCGTGGACGCGACAGTGAACATTCCGGGTTCTAAGTCCATCACGAATCGCGCGCTGGTGTTGGCGGCGTTGGCGGATGCCCCGTCGACACTGCGGGGGGCACTGATCAGCCGGGATACGCAACTCATGATGGACGCGTTGCGCAGCCTTGGGGCGGACATAACGCCCGGGCAGGACCACCTGGGTGAGGTTACAGAGGAGACGACCATCGCGGTGGCCCCAATGTCCGCCATCACGGGCGGTGCGGTGGATTGCGGGCTGGCGGGGACGGTCATGCGATTTGTTCCGCCGATCGCTGCGTTGAGCACCGGCGATGTGGTTTTTACCGGCGACAAAGCAGCGCAGCGACGACCGATGGGAACCATGCTGGACGCGCTGCGGCAGCTGGGGGTGGATGTTGAGTCAGCAGAAGACAAGCTGCCTTTTAGTGTGAAAGGGCGCCACACGGACGGGCGGGGGCGCGTCCAAGGCGGGGTGGTCCGGATGGATGCGTCCAGCAGTTCTCAGTTCGTGTCCGGGCTCTTGCTGGCCGGAGCGTTGTATGAGGAAGGCATCACGGTCATCCACACCGGCAACGCCCTGCCCAGCCTCCCCCACGTGGAGATGACAGTGGACATGCTCCGCCAAACCGGGGTCTCGGTGGATACCGAGTTCAATCAGTGGACGGTTCACCCGGGCACCATTCGGCCCAAGGATTGGAAGATTGAACCGGACCTGTCCAATGCCACCCCCTTCCTGGCGGCCGCTGCCGTTGCCGGTGGCAGAGTCCGGGTCCAGAACTGGCCGCAGAGCACCACTCAGCCCGGTGATCAGTTCCGCCAAATCCTGCAGGACATGGGCGCGGAAGTGGAGTTCCACGCAGATAGCGGCGACCTCGTGGCGACCCATCAGGGACCGCTGAACGGGATCACCTGGGACATGCACGATATTGGGGAGCTCGCTCCCACCGTCGTGGCGGTGGCAGCGCTGGCCACCAGCCGATCCCACCTGTATGGCATTGCCCACCTGCGCGGGCATGAAACCGACCGGTTGGCTGCTCTCGCTCGCAACCTCAACAGCCTCGGGGGGAATGTCACGGAAACGGAGGACGGACTGATCATCGACCCGGCTCCGCTCCACGGCGGCCGCTGGGAATCCTATGACGACCACCGGATGGCCACGGCCGGCGCCATTATCGGCCTGCAAGTCCCCGGCATGGACGTGGAGAACATCGAGACCACGTCGAAGACGCTTCCCGGCTTCGCCGACCGATGGAATGACCTGGTGAAGGGTTAGGGGCGCCGGTGGCTGCACGTCGTTGGGATGAATCGGATGCGAAGATCCGCCCGGGTAAAGGGTCGCGCCCCCGGACGAAAGACCGCCCGCGTCACCGGGATGCGGAGTTCGGCATGGTGGTCAGCAGAGACCGTGGCCGGTGGGGCGTGGTCCTCGATTCCTCCGGCGTAGAGGTGACCTGCATGCGCGCCCGCGAACTTGGCCGCACCGCGATCGTGGTCGGCGATCGTGTGGGCATTGTGGGTGATACCAGCGGAAAAAAGGACACCCTGGCAAGAATCGTGAAACTCGAGGACCGGCGCAGTGTCCTGCGACGCACGGCGGACGATACGGATCCCTACGAAAGAATCGTCGTGGCGAACGCGGACAAGCTGTTGATCGTCACCGCTGTCGCCGATCCCCCGCCCAGGGCTGGCTTTGTGGAAAGAGCTCTGGTCGCGGCTTTCGTGGGCGGGGTCCAGCCGATTCTCGTGCTGACCAAGTCTGACCTCGCTGATCCGAGTGCCTTCGCCGCGGAGTTCAAGGACCTGGATGTACCGGTCATCGTCTCCGGGGTAGAGGATCCTTTGAACGCCATCCAGCACGCCACGACCAACAGCGTCTCCGCCCTGGTGGGGCACTCCGGGGTGGGCAAGTCGACACTGGTGAATCGCCTGGTACCGGAGGCGGAGCGCGCGACGGGTGAGGTCTCCGGGGTCGGCAAGGGACGTCACACATCCACCCAGTCCGTCGCGCTGCCGCTGCCCAGCGGGGGCTGGATCATCGATACCCCGGGGATTCGAAGTTTTGGCTTGGCGCACGTGGACCCGGAAATGGTGATCGGCGTGTTTGATGATCTTGCTGAACTTGCACAGGACTGCCCACGCGGATGCACCCACATGGGCCCGCCGGCCGATCCGGAATGTGTATTGGATTCAGTGGACGGCCACACGGCTCGCCGTGTGGCGGCAGTGCGCGGCCTGTTGGCCGCGCTGAGGAGCAATAACGATTGGGAGCGCGCAGACTAGGCCGCCCACGCGCTGGTCTACATCAACTCGACCAGGACCCCCAGCTCTTTGGAGTCATACCAGGACATCAGGTTGTCTTCACAGTCACCCAGTGTGATCTGGGCGTCCTCATCCCCGAGGTCCGCGGCATCCACAGCGACGATTGCCTTGGCGGTGGTCTCTTCGGCGTCCTCGTCATCGACGTGAATGGCGGCTAGCTGTGATTGCTTCAGCATCGCGGGCGACAGTCGCACCACCGACTCGCCCGACTGCGGTTCCAACTCCACCTGCGCATCATCCACGTCGGCGCTGATGACCACGCGGCGGTGCGGGAACCGCTGCTCGTCGCCGGCGGACAGCAGTCGAAGCGAGGCGCTGGCCGCGTCCAGGAATGCTGTGTATGCCAGTTCTTCCTCGTCTCCTCCGGTGTAGAACTCGCGGACGGCGGGAGTCAGCGCGTAGGCCACGCTGCTCCGCACGGGCATTTCACCCTGTTCGGCCAGCGTCCCCAGCATGTCGAAAGTGGCGGGAATGTATACGCGCATGATTTAGAAGTCCCCTTCGAGCCCCAGCAATACACACAGTTCCACGACTGCGCGATCGAACTGCTGGTAGTAGACACCCACCATGCCGGCATCCACCGCGCCTTTCACATTGACGATCGAGTCGTCGACCATCACGAGCTCGTCCTTCTGGAGTTCCAGCTTTTCCGCTACGAGGTCGAAGGCTTCTTCTTTCGGCTTCTCCGCTCCGATCTCCCCGGACAGGAAGACTTCGTCGACGTACCCGCCTTCCTTCCACTGACGAATTGGCGCGGCCGCTGGTCCGCCGGGATCATTGGACAAAATCGCGGTGGTGAGATCGTTGTCTCGAGCCGCCGTCAGCAGCTTCCTCCACCGCCGACGGTCCTCTTCAACCCCGTCGAGCACGCCACAATAGTCCACGATTAGTCCACGCATGTCCTACATTCTGCCATCTGCCTGAAAGCCGTGCTAGATTGCACCGCAGGAGGGATTGTCATGGGGGACATCGTTGCTGAAAAACAGGCCACCGAGGACGCGCTGGCGACCACGCGTCCGCTACCAGGCTTTATCTATTTGCGGAAGCCGTGCTCCGCGCGGGTATCACCGCCGCAGGTGGGCTCCACGCACGCTGTTGGGCCCTCCTTGAGGACGCCACCGCCCGGCGTTCCGCCCGCAGAGCCAACAATGAGCAATGCCCCTCCGCGGCAGTACATCGGCCGGTTGGTCTTACTGTGGCTGGAGGCATTCGATGGGCGTCGACTCCCATCGACGCTCAACAACGCCCCGTTTTCCGCGAGGGCGTTGGAGGGACTTGGGGAGCGTAACGAGCAGGGCGGTGAGTCGGTGGCGTCTGCCCTGAGGAGCCTGCACACGCAACCCACCGGGAGGAATAAGATCACCGTGTGCGCCAGCGTCAGCCGGGGTGGGCGAGTCCATGCTCTGGTGGGGACGATGGCCCTGCGGCGCGTCCGGGTGGCTCGGCGTGGCGACGCTGTCGAGGGCGGGCGGAAATACGAAAGGCGGCCGGTGACCACGCGGTGGGAATTCATCCACCTGCAGTTCGTCCGGCCGCCTCAGCTCGCGCGTGGGCGTCGCTAGGTCCGCGCCCTAGCCCCCGATGGTGGTCTGAGGCTTGGCATTATCCTCATCATCAGAGGCGCCAGCAGCGGGGTCCTCCACCTGCATTGCCTGCTGATTGTGCTGTTCCAGCTGCTTGCGGATGAGGAAGAGCTGGCGAACCGTGTCCTCCTTGATGCCGTCCTTCATCACGTTGAACATGTCACCGCCCTCGCGCTGGTACTCGACCAGTGGGTCGCGCTGCGCCATGGCGCGCAGCCCGATGCCCTCCTTGAGGTAATCCATCTCGTAGAGGTGCTCGCGCCACTTCTGGTCGACTACGTTGAGCAGGGCAGCGCGTTCCATGCCACGCATTTGCTTTTCGCCACCGACGGAGCTGACGGCCTCTTCCAGCTTGTCGTACTCGTTGTGAGCGTCTTCGAGAATGGCATCCAGGAGCTGCTGGGAAGACAATTCGCCCGGAGAGCCGTACTCATCGCCCTCGACCAGCGACTCGTGGCTGATGGTCGGGCCGTACAGGGAATCCAGGGCGCTCCAGAGCTGGTCCAGATCCCAATCCTCTACATACCCCTCGCGGGTGGCGCCGTCGACGTAGGCAGCGACCGTGTCATCGAGCATGCCGCGGATCTGCTCCTTGACGTCCTCTCCTTCGAGAATCTGGCGACGCTCGCGGTAGATGACCTTGCGCTGCTCGTTCATGACCTCGTCGTACTTGAGGACGTTCTTGCGCATTTCGAAGTTGGCGGACTCGACCTGGGACTGCGCGCCCTTGATGGCGTTGGTAACCATCTTGGAGTCGATGGCCTCGTGATCCGGGATGTTCATCCGGGTCATCATCGCCTCCATGGACTGGCCGACGAAGCGGGTGATCAGCTCGTCGCGCATCGACAGGTAGAAGCGAGTCTCACCCGGGTCGCCTTGGCGGGCAGAGCGGCCGCGGAGCTGGTTGTCGATACGGCGAGATTCGTGACGCTCGGTGCCCAGGACGTACAGCCCACCGGCCTCGATGACGTTCTCGGCCTCAGCCTTGGATGCCGCGCGAACCTTCTCGATCTCCTCGTCCCAGGCGGTCTCGTATTCTTCGGGGGCTTCCACCGGGTCGAAGCCACGTTCACGGAGGTTGAGGTCGGCGATGATGTCAGGGTTGCCGCCGAGCACAATATCGGTACCGCGACCAGCCATGTTGGTGGCGACGGTGACAGCTCCGGAGCGGCCGGCCTGGGCCACGATCTCGGCTTCCTTCTCGTGGTACTTCGCGTTGAGCACGTTGTGCTTAATTCCGCGGCGCTGGAGCAACTTGGACAGGTACTCGGAGCGTTCCACGGACGTGGTGCCCACTAGGACGGGCTGGCCCTTCTCCACGCGCTCAGCAATGTCATCCGCTGCCGCTTCGAACTTCGCTTCCTGCGTCTTGTAGATCAGGTCTACCCGATCCTCACGCTGGTTTTCCTTGTTCGTGGGAATGGCAGCGACATCCAGCTTGTAGATCTGCTTGAGCTCGGCAGCCTCGGTCTCGGCAGTACCCGTCATGCCCGCCAATTTATCGTAAAGGCGGAAGTAATTCTGCAGAGTGATGGTCGCGAGAGTCTGATTCTCGTTCTTGATCTCCACGCGTTCCTTGGCCTCAATGGCCTGGTGCACGCCTTCGTTGTAGCGGCGACCATCGAGGATGCGGCCGGTGAACTCATCGACGATGACCACTTCGCCGTTGCGAACGATGTAGTCCTTGTCCTTGGTAAACAGCTCCCGTGCCTTGATTGCGTTGTTTAGGAAGCTGACCAGCTGGGAGTGCTCTGGAGCGTAGAGGTTTTCGATGCCCAGCTGGTTTTCTACGAACTCGACACCCTCTTCCTTGACGCCCACCGTCTTCTTACGCTCGTCGATTTCGTAATGAATATCGCGGGTCATCTTCGGAACAATGTTTGCGAAGGCGGTGTACCACTGCGAGGAACCTTCGACTGGGCCGGAGATAATCAGCGGGGTGCGAGCCTCATCGATGAGGATGGAATCGACCTCGTCGACAATGGCGTAGTGGTGGCCCCGCTGGACCAGGTCATTGAGGTTGTGCGCCATATTGTCGCGCAGGTAGTCGAACCCGAATTCATTGTTCGTGCCGTAGGTAATGTCCGCGTGGTAGGCCTCGCGGCGTTCCTGGGGGCGCTTGCCAGAGAGGATGACATCCGTGGTCAGCCCCAGGAAGCGGTGGACACGGCCCATCCATTCCGCGTCACGCTTGGCGAGGTAATCATTCACGGTAATAACGTGAACGCCCTTACCTTCCAGCGCATTGAGGTATGCGGGAAGAACACAGGTGAGCGTCTTACCCTCACCGGTCTTCATCTCCGCCACATATCCGAAGTGCAGGGCCGCGCCGCCCATGATCTGAACGCGGTAGTGCTTCTGCCCCAGCACTCGCCAGGATGCCTCGCGGGCGGTTGCAAAAGCTTCAAGCAAAAGGTCGTCTAACTTCTCGCCACCTTCGAGGCGCTCCTTGAACTCGTCCGTCTTGGCCCGGAGCTCATCATCACTGAGCTTCGCGTATTCATCCTCGAGTCCGATGACCTGATCGGCGATCTTCCCGAGACGCTTGACGGCGCGGCCTTCGCCCATTCGAAGAATCTTGGAGAGTCCTAGCACGTTCCGCTTGTCCTTATCTTCGTGCTCGCCAGTCCGGCTGCACGGTCGTTGTGAGAGATGGTCCTGCTGATTTCGCTTCGCCCTTTGCGGGCAATCGTCGTTCAATTCTACTCATGTCTTCCGACCACGCAGTAGTGGCGGACGCGAATTCTGTTCGCTCACAGAAAACCCGCGAGCTCTCTCCATGACGGATGAAGCTCGCGGGCGGCGACATATGCTGTTTGCTCCTAGGGACTTATCCCTTTGTGGGCGCCCAAGCAGTTAGTTCTCGGAAGCAGTTACTTCTCGGTCTCTTCCGAGGCTTGCTTGTCTGCTTCCTTGAGGGAGATCAGGCCGTAATCGAATGCGTGACGGCGGTAGACGACGGAAGGCTGGGAAGTTTCCTCGTTAATAAACAGGAAGAAATCGTGCCCTACCAGCTCCATCTCGCTGAGAGCGTCGTCCACGCTCATCGGCACAGCCTTGTGCTCCTTGGTGCGCACGACCTGGCCGGGGCGGACCTGATCCTCATATGGGTCGACATCGTACTTGCCCGGCTTTTCTTGTTCGGTCTTCGCTTCTTCTACGAGCGCTGCGGTCGCCTCACCCACAGAAATCGGTGCGCGGTGCCCCGAACGAGAAATTTGGCGACGAACTTTGACCTTGCGAAGCGAGCGCTCCATGCGCCCGATGGCCACTTCGAGGGCGGCGTAGAAGGAGTTCTCCATGGCCTCGGCTCGGGCAATGTGCCCCTTGCCGGACGCGGTGATTTGAATTCGATCAGCTTCATCGGCGCGGCGAGGATTCGGCTCGTGCTTCAGCTCGACGTGGAAGAAAGTCAGCGTGGGGTCCAGGCGCTCGATCTTGGCAAGCTTGGTGTTCACCCGATCGGCGAAGTGCTCTGGAATTTCGACATTCCGCCCCGTCAATTCGACCTGAGCATCCGGTACGGTTACTTCCTCAGCTTCGAATCGAGAGTTGTTCTTAGCGGTCGTCATGGCCAACCTCCTGGTCCTATCACCAGCATGAGGAGCGGGATTACTCACCACCACTGGTGATCCTTTCCTCTTCCATAATAGCAAGACCAGGCGACCTCTCGTGAACTTTTCTCTACCTCCTACCCAAAAGGGGTGTACGCCATCTTTTCGATTTCAAGTTATAAAATTAAGACCCACATAAAAAGAAACTAAAAAAGGGCACGCAATTAATTAAATAATCGCGCGCCCATCGGGCCTTAACTTAATTTTTCAATTAGTAGGCCACCCTCAGGGGTTAACCAATCAGCCCTTGCTCGAGGCGAATCTCCGAAGCCTAAGCGAACCAGCTCAGCACATTAGCTGTTCCAGAATCGCTGCACGACAACCGGCTGACCCTTGAACTGACCCGACTTCATGATTGCGATACCGTGCCCAACTTCCTTAGCTTCCGGCTTCAGCATGTTGGCGCGGTGGCCTGGCGAGTCCTTCCACTGCTGGATCGCCTGAATGGAATCTCCAGCGGTGATCGCAATGTTCTCCGACAGACACTTCCCCTGCTCACAACGCATTTTATCGTGCTCGAACCTGCCGGTCGAAGCCAGCTGATCGGCCCACTTTTGAGCCTCGTCGTTCAGACTGTCGCTCTCCTCCACAGTCCCCTGGTGGTTTTCCTGACGGAACTCGTTGACCTTGTCCACCATCTGAGCGCGATCGTCAGTGCTCCGCGGAGATTCCTTCGAGACAGTCTCCGCCTCCGCCGACGCCACGACGTTCGTGTCGTTGCCGGCAGGCGCTGCGTCGCCCTCGTCAGCCTGTCCACCAATTCCAAACAATGACAGGAAAGCCATGCTTCCCGCCACGAGGGGATTTGCCATTACAAATTCCTTTCTGCGAAAAAATTCAGGACTTGTCGAGCATATACATTCCGTGTTCCAAATTCCAACGCATTCCCGATAACAGAATCTAAAAGGCAATCTGCCAGAATTTTCTACATAAATACATTGAATTCACATAATTGCCTCTCGTGTAAAAGTCCCTCGCGTGAAGTCTCCAATTCCCCTCAACGCTTCTCACGCTCTCGACATCGTCAGGGCCGCACTCGGACGCACACCCCGCGCCACGAGCCCCAGGCACAGCTGGTTTAACGTCGCTCCAGTGGTGCAGACATCATCAACCAGAACGATGGCCTCTCCCCTCCGGGAGGCTCTCCGCAGGTCGCCCACCCGTTCGCTATCCAGCCGCAGGTGCGCCCCAATGTTTTGTCCCCGTTGCAGCCGATTGAGGGCTACAGAATCGGCCGCCGCCTCCTCGAGCCAGGCGCATGGGTGCACCTTAAGGCCCGGGAAAATATGCGCGGCTACCGTGGCCGACCGGGTGACAATGTCCCCGCCCCTCGCCCGCGCCGAGCTCCGCTTCGTGGGAGCCGGGATCAGGTGCACCTTCGCGAGTCTCGGATCCGGGAGGTTTCCTGCGGACGCCAACCACACCACCATGGAGGCATGAATCCTCCCCATGATGTCAATAGCATCACCGCGAACATGGTCTTTGGCTGCCAAGATCACAGCGCGGTGCGGACCGCCGTACGCTCCGGCACTCCACAGCGGCAGGGCCCCGTCACCCACGCTGTGCCGAGCCGGTGGAGACTGCAATTTTCGGCCACACTCAACGCATAGAGATCGGGCGACGGAACCGCCTGCACTGAGCACCATCTGCGCAGTTGATCCGGATACCGGTTCAATCGGGCGCATGTGTTCGCCGATAACCCGCCCGCAGCCCACACAGTCGATGCGGAAGAGCAGATCCTCCGCGGCGTCCCTCAACCTTGTGAACCTAGATCCGATATCCCCGACTGTCATAGCCCAACCCCTTCTAGTCCCCACGCCCGTCCCCTTTTGCCTTGATGGTTGGCTCCCCATGGTGCCATCTGCATGATGAGCACGGCGTGCTCAGCCCGGCATTGAGACTACCTCTATTGGCCGCCAGCTGCGCCTGCGAAGACTAATGTGGAAGGACGGGAATCCCTCGCTTACCCTGCAAGGGCGGTACCTCACGCCAAAACTGACTGTCAGTGTCCCCTGCATTTAGCCTCATCAGGGCGCGCGCATCCGTGGCATACATGGTGGATGCCGCCGACTCCACTGCCACCACGGGGGCAGAAATATTCCGGCTTGGCAGTTGGGTGGCTTGAGAACCATCTGGCGCAAAGCTCCACACCGGTGCGTCGCTGGCCCGGGTTCCCACCAGGATGGAACCATCGGCACGCCAATCGGCCGCCACCGCCGTATCACCCAGCGGGTACCCGATCTCCTTCGGGCGACCAAGGAAATAGTCACCCGCTGTTCCCTGTTTCAGCACGGAGACGAACACGCGACCGTTGATGAGCATGACAACGTGCGTGCCGTCCTTGGACACTCGGAACACACTGATTGTGGCGTGCTCAATACCCAGCTTGTCGATGGCGTCCGCATTGACCTCTTCCCGACGCGTCTCCCCCGTCGTAGTAGAGCGCGAAATGCGCAGGACTTTTCTGCCATCCGCCACTGTGTAGAGGGTGTTCTGAGACGAACCCCAGGAAGGGCTGCTCAAGCTCTTGGCTTCCGTAGCTGTCGTGGGTTGATCGTCCAAGCCACCGACCATCAGCTTGCGCTTCTCGTCACCGCGGCCGGACACGATTGCCACCACATCGTCCTGTGGAGCGGCGTCGACCGATTCGATGTGCTGGCCTTGCACCCATCCCTGCACGGACTTGTAGTTCGTGTCGGAGACATTGACCAGCGTGCCATCCACCAACGCCCTCAACGGGGTGGATGCCTCCGCTCGTGGGTCGAACTGCGACACATCGCCGACATTCCACGCGCCCTGGACCTTGTCTGATAGCTCCGTACCGTCAGCGTTCAGGGAATAGGGTCCGCGCACTTCGTTGGCAGCCAGTGTCCACACCACCTGAGCGGCCAGGATCTCGCGTTGCTTGGGTCCCAGCGAGGTCAGCCCAGTGAAGTCCACCACGAACTCGCCGTTCTGATTCCGCTGTGTCTGTGCGGTGGCCCCCTCGGGGATGACTGACTTTACCGCGTTTGTGAGCTCGCCCTGCGGGCCCGCCGTCAGCAGGGAGATGAGCGATGCCCCCAACGACTGTTGGCGGGAATAGACCCAGCGCCTGTCAGGAACAAGAGCGGTCCCGCCCTGTTCCACAAAGTAAATCGATTGCGCCTGATAGGCCCGCATGAAGTCCGACCGGTCCATCAGGGTCATATCGCGGAGGTTATCGATGCGCCACTGACCATCGCTCTTCGCCATGTCATAGGTGGTTTCATAGGCGGTGTATTCCGGCTCAAAGGTTCCGCCGGTGCCCAGCTTGCCCACCACATTTCCGCGCACTCGATAGGTGATGTGATCGTCCTTCACCGCCCCCTCGGACTTAATGTCGATTCGGTCCATGATCAGGGTTTCCTTGCCGGCATCCCAGTTTTCATTCGCCCGGGCGGTCAGGAAAGCTCTGGCTGCTTCGTGGTCGGACAGCGGGTGTGCGCTGGCACTGAAAAAGTCTCGTAGCAGTAGGTCCGCCGGCTGCCCATCTTCAGGGGTAGCGACCTTTTCTGCATTCGGAGTGGGGACATACGAGCTAATGGCCTCCGGAGAAGATCCACCAGGCAGGGTGGTGCAGCCCGCGGCGAAGAACACCCCCGCGCAACTCATCGCGCCGAGGATGGTCCTGAGCTGCACTCGTTGCTTATCATTCCGCGAGCTATTCACCGGCGTTCTCCTCATGATTATTCCCCAGATCACCAAGTTCCTTGTGCCCAGACTTGAGTTCGGCAGTGGCGTCCACCTCCAGGGGGACCGGGGAACTCTGAACCTTGGTGCCGGCAACGCGGGGCAGTGTCAGACGGAAGCAGGACCCAACTCCGATCTCGCCGATCGCATCCAGCCGGCCCCCGTGGAGCTTCGCGTCCTCCTGGGCGATCGCGAGCCCGAGCCCGGTGCCTCCGGTACGGCGCTCGCGGGAAGGGTCGGAGCGCCAGAAGCGATTGAACACCATCTCCTCCTCACCGGGCTTCAGCCCCACCCCGTGGTCCACAATGGCGATGCCCACGGTGGACGGCGCGGCGACCATCCGCACGTCGATGGGCTTTGATTCCGAATGATCCACGGCATTGGCCAACAGGTTGCGCAAGATGCGCTCCACGCGGCGCGAATCGATTTCAGCCAGGACCGGGGAATCCGGGAGGTGAAGGCGGATGGTCGTGCCCATCTCCTCCGCGATAGCACGCACCTGGGACATTGCGGAGTGCACCACACCTCGCGTGTCGATCTGCTCCGCCGACAGGTTGGCCTGGCCGGCATCGTGCCGGGAGATCTCCAGCAGGTCGCCGAGCAGAGTTTCGAAGCGGTCAAGTTCCTTGTTCATCAGTCTCGCGGCGCGAGCGGTCATCGGATCGAGGTTGTCAGCATTGTCGTTGATCAGGTCCGCGGCCATGCGAACGGTGGTCAATGGTGTGCGCAATTCGTGGGACACATCGGACGTGAACTGCTTCTGCAAAGACCCGAATTCTTCGAGGTTGCGAATCTGGGCCGACAGGGACTCGGCCATCTCGTTGAAGCTCGTGGCCAGCTTGGCCACCTCGTCCTGCCCGTCAACGACCATGCGTTCACGCAAATGCCCGGCAGAGAAGCGTTCCGCGATACGGGAGGCGCTGCGCACGGGGACGGTCAACTGTTGGGAGAACACCCACGCGATGACCACCAGCAGGACCAACAGCACAATCGCGCCGGCCAGCAGCAGTCCACGCATCAGTGTCAAGGTCTGCACCTCGGATTCCAACGGCATGACCAGGTACAGCTCCACCCCCTGAATCTCCGAGGAAACGGGCGTGCCAATCACGAGCGCCTTGTATGTGCGATGGTTCTGCCCAGCATTGTTGACAGTCATGTACTGGTAGGAGACCTGTCCCTGCTGGACAAAGCGCCGCAGTCCCTGGGGAATCTCGAAGCCCTCCGGGGCTACCACGTCCTGCCCCGTCGAATCCTTCGCAATCAGCACCGGCTCATAGACCGCGGACACGCCCTCATCCAGGCCCGAATTGCGCTCGGTGAGCACAGCCCGCGCGGAGTTTAGACGCACCGGCAAGGGGTTCGCCGAATCTGTCGACGCAACCTGCTCCTCCACGAGTGCCCGCGTGCGGTCAATCTCGTCTAGCGCGGTGCTGTACTTAGCGTTCAGCAGTTGTTGGCCGACGAAGCTGATCAGCACGAAACCGAGTGCGGTAATGACCAGGAAGGACGAGAGGAACACGCTGCCGATCACGCGGGTTTGAATTGAGGTCCGCCAGCGGTTCGCCATTCGGTCCCAGAAGGTACGCGACTGCTTCCCCGGCTCCTTCAGAAATGCCAGGGCAAGCTTCCGAAGCCCGCGGGTGGAAGAGGTCTTATTCTCCAGCTGTTGGCTCGCGGGAATGAGATCGGAACTGGTCGATTCCGGACTATCCTCTGCGGTTCGCTTCACCCTCGCGCTCAAGGGGGAGTTCTTCAGCACCTTCTCCGAGGTTTGCTCGTACACCCGCTCCACGAGTGTCTTTCCCGGCGTGTCCTCGGCGCTTTTTTTCACCTGGCGTTCGGCGCCTCGCTGCGCACTATGTTCATTACCGCGCGGCGAGGCTTGCCCAGAATCCGGACGCCCGCCCTTCGGCGGCCCGGTTCTGTTCTTCGCGGATTCGTCTGATGAACACACGGGGGCTATTCACCCGTCTTATACCCAATGCCGCGGACCGTTTGAATGATGTGGGGATCGTCCGGGTCCTTTTCCACTTTCGAACGCAGGCGCTGAATGTGGACATTCACCAGGCGGGTATCGCTGGACTTCCGGTACCCCCACACCTGTTCCAGTAATTCCTCGCGGGAGAACACCTGCCGCGGGCGGGAGGCCAGCGCGGCCAGCAACTCGAATTCGATGGGAGTCAAGGAGATTTCCTCCCCATTCCGCGTGACCTGGTGCCCCGGGACGTCAATGCGCAGGTCTGCGACCTCCAGCGATTCCGGCCGTTCCTCTGGGTTGCGCCGCAATCGCGCACGCACCCGGGCCACCAGCTCCTTCGGCTTGAATGGCTTATTGATGTAGTCGTCCGCACCGGATTCCAGCCCCAGGACCACGTCCACCGTGTCCGTCCGTGCCGTCAGCATCACGATCGGCACAGTGGACTCCTCGCGCACTGCCTTGCACACGTCGATCCCGTTCATTCCGGGCAACATCAGATCCAGCAGGATCAGGTCTGGGTGGTGGTCGCGTGCAGCTTGGACCGCATCCAGACCATCGCCCACGACGACAGTCTTGAAGCCTTCTCCTTCGAGAACGATCGTCAACATCTCGGAGATCGCTGGGTCGTCATCGACCACCAGAATCGTCGCTGCCATTTTCCTCACCGTCTGTCTTGGGGCACGTCCCCCCTATTGTTGCACGTCCTCTTCCGCAATCTGCGTCGCGTAGGCCGCTTCAATTTCCTTTGCAAGTTCCTCCGCCCGTGGCTGAACTTCCCCCTCGGTAGATGCCACGGTCACCCACGGCCCGTTCCATTGGTTCTGGGCCAACCCGCGGTACGCCGCCACGGTGAGTTCCTGGAGAGTCACGTCCGTTTCATAGGCGTCCCGGGCACGAGATTCATCCGTTGCTTCACGATGCTGAGCTCGCGAATCAGCGACCTCGGCATCCACATCAACCAGCACCTGCAGCTCCGGGTACGGCGACCCTAGCGAGACGAATTCCATCTCCTCGACCCACCGCAACACATCGTGGTCGGGGATCATGCTCTCCACATCTCTGACTTGCCCGCCGTCGCGTTCCACCGCGCGTGCCAGGGAGTAGGCCGCGTTGGACGCCACGTACCGGTCCAGCAGCACGACATAACCGTCCTCATCGAGATCCGCAAGATCGGAGGCCACCTCGGCGCGATCGAGGGCGAAGAGGGTGGCCATTCCGTGGATGGAATCGATGAGGTCTCCCATCTCCCGGTAGAGGGCCTGCTGCGCCAGCTTCGCGTGCACCGAATGCTCATAGCGGGGGAAGGACAGTCGTGCGGTGGGAATTTCGCGCGCGATCAACTCCTTTTCCAACGCCGTGACCAGGGTGTTTTTGCCAGCGCCGTCGACGCCCTCGAAGGCAATGATCATTGCGGTGGGTGGTACCTTTCTCTCAAAGTTGAACTTAGTAGCGGTAGTGCTCCGGCTTGTACGGACCTGCCACATCCACGCCGATGTACTCCGCCTGCTCCTTCGTCAGTGTGGTGATGTTCCCGCCCAGGGCTTCCACGTGGATCCGTGCCACCTTCTCGTCGAGAATTTTCGGCAGGCGGTGCACCTCTCGGCCATATTCGTCTGCCTTGGTGAACAGTTCGATTTGCGCGATGGTCTGGTCCGCAAAGGAGGTAGACATCACAAAGGACGGGTGACCGGTGGCGTTGCCAAGGTTGAGCAGTCGGCCCTCGGACAGAACGATGATGCTGCGGGGCTTCCCATCGGCACCGGGGAAGGTGAATTCGTCCACCTGGGGCTTAATGTTCACTCGAGTGACGTCCTCACGGTGCAGGAGGCTGGCCATGTCGATCTCATTATCGAAGTGGCCGATGTTCCCCAGCACCGTGTGATCCTTCATGTGCTGCATCTGCTCGAAGGTGATGATTCCCAGGTTGCCCGTGGCGGTAATGACGATGTCTGCCTCACCAATTGCCTCATCCACGGTCACCACCGGGAAGCCATCCATCAGTGCCTGCAGCGCGTTGATCGGATCGGCCTCTGTCACGCGAACGCGGGCGCCCTGGCCAGCAAAGGCCTCCGCGCAACCCTTGCCCACGTCACCGTAACCGCAGACCAGGACGTTCTTCCCGCCCATCAGCATGTCGGTGGCTCGGTTAATGCCGTCCAGCAAGCTGTGCCGGGTGCCATAGCGATTATCGAACTTGGACTTAGTCACCGCATCGTTCACGTTCATCGCGGGGAACGGGAGAACGCCCTGCTCCGCGAAGTGGTAAAGCCTATGCACACCCGTGGTGGTCTCCTCCGTCACGCCACGTATGGATTGTGCGGCGCGGGTCCACGCCGTGCTGTCGCGGTCAAACACGCGACTCAGCATTCCCAGGAATGCCCGGTATTCATCGGAATCCTGCTGGTCAGCCTCGGGCACCACACCCGCGTCCTCACATTCTTTGCCCTTGATCACGGCCATCGTGGCATCCCCGCCGTCATCCAGAATCATGTTGGCCTCCAGAGGCTGGCCGCCATCGTCCTGGCCCCAATCGAAGATTTGCTCCAAGCACCACCAGTACTCATCCAGGCTCTCGCCCTTCCAGGCAAACACCGGAACACCGTGCGGGTCTTCCGGGGTCCCGTCCCCCACCACCACGGCGGCAGCAGCCTCGTCCTGGGTGGAGAAGATGTTGCATGAGGCCCACCGAACCCGAGCCCCGAGCGCCGTCAAGGTCTCGATCAGCACCGCGGTCTGGACGGTCATGTGGATCGACCCGGCAATCCGCGCCCCAGCCAGCGGCTGCTCATCCGCGTATTCCCGACGAAGTTCCATCAGACCTGGCATCTCGTGTTCAGCCAAACGGATCTGGTGGCGCCCAGCCTCTGCCAAGTTCAGGTCCGCAACTTTGAATTCCAGATTTCCGAGACGATCGACCGTCGCGACCATTGGGACACTCCTCTTCACGCTCATTCAAGCAATCTCGCCGATTCAGACACTTCAGTGTAGCGTCTGGCCCCCTCACTCAGTTCCGTTCAGAGCGTAAACTCGTTCGCGCCCTGTCCCCTCCCCCACCGCTGAAGGAAATCATGTCGCGCACAGTGATTGCCGCCCTGTTCCATTCCATTGATGGGGTCGCTCGCGATCCCCACCTTTTCCAGTTCGATTCCTTCGACGACGATCTCGGTCGCCTGATGAACGAAACGATCGCATCAATTGACGATGTCATTCTTGGCCGCACGACCTACCAGGAATGGTCGGGCTACTGGCCAGAGGCGGCCGACGGCCCGGATGCGCCGTTCGCGGAGTTCATCAACCACACCGCCAAGCACGTGGCGTCCACCTCCCTCGGCGATGAGGACCTGACATGGGAGAACTCCCAGCTCATCCCCGGCGATCTGGTCTCTTACGTCCGGGAACTGAAGAAGGGTGACGGAGGAGCCATCTCCGTGCAGGGTTCCCTGTCCGTGGTTCGTCAGTTGCTGGAGGCGGAGGTCCTGGACGAGCTCACCCTCATCGTCCACCCCACGTTCGCGGGGGATGGAGGAAGGATCTTCCCAGACGCCACTGCTCAGCGTATGAAGCTTCTGAACTCCAGCGTGACGTCCAAGGGCAACGTGGTTCTCACCTACGCCCCGTTAGGCGAGGCACACGGTGAAGCCGACGAAGAAGCCCAGGGAGCCTAGCTGACGGCCTCCACATAGGTCTCTAGACCTTCGGGCGCTTCGGAGCCCAGCTTCTCCAGCTCAGTGTCCAGCAGCTGTAGTGCCCGTTCCTGCAATTCCTCGGGGCACCTGCCGATGTGGTCGCGGATGAGGGGGAATTCATCAGCCACATCGGTGGCGCTGAAGGGAGCGCCATTCCAGATGGCTGCCACGCTCGCGGCACACAGCCCGGTGAGATATTCGGGGTCGCCCGGATCGGACTGATCCAGGGCAATCGTGATGGAATCCATCACCGCTTCTTGCAGTTCATCGTCATCCAAGGCAGAGATATCAGCCATAAAATCCTGGTTGATCTCCTCTTGGAGAATGTATTCGTCCCAGCTGCTCATGGACGGCTGTTCCTTTCGCATGTGTGACCGTGAACGTGGTTGAACTACCTCCGACCATAGCGAGGAAACCGCTGGGTGTGGTGGGCCCGAAGGAGCGGCACAGCGGCGAGACATGCCGGAGAAAGTAGGCATTGATCTTAACCGATTCGTTATGTTTAAATGGTTCTCAACACGAAGTGACCAGCAGTTCTGTGCGCCTTGTTAACGAATTGAAACAACCGCCGCTGGCACGCCGATTTTAATAGTGACAGCTGTCTGCGATGGCCCACCTCACCGTGCTGTCGCAGGTTTGTCACATGTTCACGACCGAACCGACAGAAAGGAGGAGTCATGCCGGAGAACCGTCAGGCACCCGTAGACACAACGGGCGAGAACACCCCGGACGAGCGCTCTTCAGCGGCTACGTTGCATCCGACTAGCTCCTCCGTTGGCAAGAGCTCCCGCGGGATCGCCAGCTTTGCCATCGCAGGGCTGGCCCTCGCTGGAGTGGTCGGAGTGTGGTCTTGGCAATCCTCCACCGAGGACTCTGCTCCTCGGCAACGAGCAGCTGTGGAGGAAACGACGAACCCGGAGCAGCACAGTGCGGGTCCGCAGAAATCAAGTACCCACCCCTCTTCTCAGGGATCCACAGACACCACATCTGCCCAGCCAACGGACTCGCGGCAGGACAGCCCCAGCTCTCCGAATACCCGATCCAATAGCAATGACTTCCAGGTTGCCCCGCTGGGTGACAGCGACCCTTACCTGCCCCCGAACTCCTGGAGGGGCAAGTCAGGATCGGGAAACATCAGCGGCCGCAAGCCCTCCCAGACGGTGATTGCAGAGGCAGAGCCTCAACCGTACAACTATGGGCAGAGCACCGGTTCTGGTGAGCCAACGGACGCCAATTCGGGAAGCAGCGTGCGAACTGGTGGGAATGGACAAGCCGGCGGCAGTTCCCAATCCACCGATAGCGCTCCCTCCACGTCAGCCCCAACCACTGACACGGGAGATTCCCAGCCAAACGGTAGTGCCAACCCTGGGGCAACCACGTCACCTGGTAACGCGGCTACGGGCGAAAATTCCCCGGAGCAGTCCCACCCGGGCACCCCTAACAATCAGGAGACCGAGTCCCCCAACCTCGCCCACGGGGCGGGAAATTTCCTCCCCTCTCCTGAAGAGATCCAGAATGCTGCTCCGTCTCCGAACAAGCAGCCGCTTCATGGGGAGCAAGCACCGGCCACTGGGAATCAAAGCCAGGGCTCCGGTGAGTCCACCGCCGAGCGCAGCGCTGCGACACAGCAGGACGAAGCATCCGCTGGAGCCCCCAACGAGGCTCAGCAGGGCACCGATGGACACAGCGGGCCCGCCACGAATGCGGATTCGGGAACCGACTCCGACGCCGCCAATGGCGGACAGGACCAATCACAGAACCAACCGCAGTCTGCCAACCAGCAAGGCCCAGGTCTTCCGAAGCCGGGCGCCGGCCTTCCGGACTTGCTGCTCAGCTGGCGCTAACAGCTGGCAATAAAGGCGCCGGGGCTCGATTTCGCGAGGACTGTTACCGGTGCCTCACCGTGCGAAATCCACACTGCGTCCCCAGGTGACAGGTGATATTCGGTGGCGTCCCCCTCCCGTGGGGGCTGATTGGAACGCAACTGGACCTCCCCACCCGCGCATAGCACAATGGCGGGGCCATGAACCTGGCGCTCCTCACCCACTGGTGGGTTCTCCAACGTGAAATCCCGGGCTGGTGTGGGAAATTTCCCCTGGTCATCACGGCGCGTGAGGGGGTCCTTCAGCGGTTCTGAATCGAGCACACGCATCAGCTCCGGAACATCGATGTACTTGGATGTGAGGCCCCCGCGGAGCACGTTGTCCGAGTTCGCCATGACCTCCACGCCCAGACCGCGTACGTAGGCGTGGAGCTGGCCGGCATCCAAATAAATGGCCTCTCCCGGCTGCAGCGAGAGCTTGTTCAGAAGCAAGGCCACCAGAATGCCCACATCGCGTGGATATTGCTCCTGAAGCGCCACGACCGTCTCGGCGACCTCACGCATCCAGGTAGGGGCATCGGGAGCGAGGCGCAGGCACCCAGTCACGACGGCGTCCACCAGCCGTTCGCGCGGGGACTCGGGGAGCGTGATGAACGTGGTCAGCAGTGCCCGAAGGTCCTCCGCGGCAGTCCCCTCCTCCCCCTGGAGCATGGCCTTGAAGGGGTTGAGCTCGGGGATGTCCAGTGTGGCGAAGAGCTCGAGAGTCTGCTGAATGGGGCGGAACCCGGCGAGCGCCTCAAAGGGCGTCAGGGCGACCAAGAGCTCTGGCTTGTGGTTGTCGTCGCGGTAGTTCCGGCTGAAGGCATCTCGCGGGATCCCACGAGATTCTTCCTCCGCGAACCCTTCCTCCGCCTGTGCCTTAGTCGGGTGGGCCTGAATGCTCAGCGCCTGCTCCGCGCAGAGCAACTTCAGCAAAAAGGGCAGAGTTCCAGCATGCCCGAGGTGGTACTCCGGGTCTGCGGCGATGACGTCCAGCAGTAAGACGGGGTTGTTGCCGTTCATGTCCGTGGCCACGCTGGGCCCTCCGGGGTGCGCGCCGTACCAGATTTCCGCCTCGCGGTGCGGGGCGGGCGAGGGCCGGTTGGTCAGCTCCGCGAGGGTGGTCCGGGAACCCCAGGCATACTGCCGAATTTTGCCTTGCAGCTTCAGCACGTGTACGACACTCCTCTAGGCTCGGATGACCCGCAGCGCCTCGTCGACAATGCGATCCACTTCCTCCTGGGTCGGAGCCTCCACGTTCAGACGCAGCAGCGGCTCCGTGTTGGATGCGCGGACATTCAACCACGCCCCGGAGTTCAGTTCGATTGTCACGCCGTCCAGCTCGTCCGTATCGATGGCGCGGTCAGAGAACGCCTCCACGACGGCCCGGGTGCGGCCTGCCTGATCCTCGACCTCGCTATTGATTTCGCCGGATGCGACGTACTTTTCGTAGCCCTTCTTGAGCTCGCTCAGCGGGCGTTCCTGCGAGCCCAGGGTGGCCAAGACATGCAGGGCGGCGAGCATACCGGAGTCCGCGTTGAAAAATTCACTGAAGTAGTAGTGGGCCGAGTGCTCGCCGCCGAAGACAGCGCCGGTCTCGGCCATTTGTGCCTTGATGAAGGAGTGGCCCACGCGCGTGCGCACTGGGGTTCCGCCCTTGGATCGGACCAGCTCCGGGACGGACTTGGATGTGATCAAGTTGTGGATGATCGTGGCCCCCGGGTGGTCTTCCAAGTACCGCTCGGCGATCAGGGCGCAGATGGTAGACGGGCTCACTGCATCGCCCTTTTCGTCGACCAGGAAACAGCGGTCTGCGTCCCCGTCGAAGGCGATGCCCACATCGGCACCCGTGTCCACGGTGAACTTTTGCAAATCCACCAGGTTCTTCGGGTCCAGCGGGTTGGCCTCGTGATTAGGGAAGGTCCCGTCCAGTTCGAAATACAGTGGGGACAGCTCCACTGGGAGGTCCTGGAATACTGCGGGAGCTGTCAGCCCTCCCATGCCATTACCGGCGTCCACAGCGATCTTCAATGGCCGGATGTCCATGGGGACGAGGTCGTGGAGGAACGCAGCGTAGGCCTGCAAAACGTCCTCGGAGGTTCCCCTGCCCTTGTCTCCATCGAATGAGGGAACGCCCTCAACCAGCTCGCGGGTGATGTCCTTCAATCCGGTATCCTGCCCCACGGGTTTGGCACCAGCGCGGCACAGTTTGATGCCGTTGTACTTCGCTGGGTTGTGGGATGCGGTAAACATGGCTCCCGGGCAATCCTTCACACCGGAGGCGAAGTACAGCTCATCAGTGCTGGTCAGCCCCAGCAGGACGGTATCCATCCCTTGATCCTGCGCACCGCGAATGAAGGCTTCCGCGAGTTCAGGGGAGCTATCGCGCATGTCGTGGCCCACGACAATGCGGCTTGCCCCTTCGCTTCGCATGAGACGGGCGAACGATGCTCCGACATCGCGGACGAAGTCTTGGTCGATCCCTTCGCCAACAACTCCTCGCACGTCATAGGCCTTGATCAGGGCAGATACGTCTTCCAGCTTCCTGGTGGTCATGGACACTCCTTATTCGTTGGGGATAGCGCGTAGGTGACGCTTGGGGCCGCGGGTGGGAAGGTTTTTCTTCGCTGGATGACGCCCCGAAGGTATCGGCATTTCTTCCCGTCGGACAATGCGGGAGGCCGGGGGCTCTTCCTCACGGTCCTCATCCTGCTTGCTAGCCTGTTGGACCGCTTCAGCAAGCGCCCACAACTCTTCTTCGTCGGCATCTTCCAAATCTTGCGGCGGCTCGGTGGTGATCTCCAGTCGCCACCCCTTAGGAACCGTCGTACGCTGCGCGTGAGGCTCGCAGAGATCCCACCTATGGGGATTGCCCGCGAGTTGCAGAGGGCCGATAAGTGCAACTTGGTCTGCGTAATTGAATTCAAGAGTTGCTACAGCGGGCCGTTGGCAACCGGGGCGAGAGCACTGTCGAATCAAAGTCACCCATTCATAATACCGTCCTGCGCAATACCCTGATGTGCCTCCCACATGTTCCCCGAGCCACCGCGTATGGTTCTGACTTATGAGTCATGTGGCGCGCGTGCGATCGGATGTCCGAGGCCGGGGGATAAGGGGGATTTTCCTCCCTGAGTTGCCCCGCTACAAGACGCGCTCCCAAAAATTCGATGGCGCTGTCCTCGAGGTTTACGAACGCATACTGGAGCGGTTTGACCACGAGTTGTCCGCACTGGATGTCGCCGTGGATACAGTGCCCCGCATGCGGCTCGACCCCCAGTACAGCCAGTGGCCCGATGACGTGGTCGCTGATGGCCCGGTCCCCCTGGGTCGGCTGATCTCGGCTGGAGTTGATGAACATGGGCAGCCGACCCGGCCGCAACTTATTGTCTTTCGGCGCCCTGTGGAAATGCGCGCAGATTCTGCTGAGGCACTGCGCGATTGGCTCCGCCTCATCATCGTTCGACTTGTCGCCGTGTATTTGAACGTCACGCCGGAGCAGATCGATCCCAGGGTCCCGGGCGAGCTGTAGGTCGCGGAAGCTCTGGTAGGTCATGGACGCTCACAGGCCCACCTCTCTCCCACCAATAGACGTAGAGGACAGCTGTTGAATGGGCTGCCGAAGAGGTTTGCCTCAACAGTCGAATAAGGCCCAGACCGGCCAATGCCGTATCTGGGCCTTTCTCGAGCAATCGGCTACCCCAGTCGCTTTTTCAGCTTGCGGCGCTCGCGCTCGGACAGCCCGCCCCAGATTCCGAAGCGCTCATCATGCTCCAAGGCATATTCCAAGCACTCGTCGCGCACCCCACACGCTTGGCAGATCCGCTTGGCCTCCCGGGTGGATCCACCCTTCTCCGGGAAGAACGCCTCCGGATCGGTTTGAGCGCACAGTGCCTGTTCTTGCCAATCCTGCTCTACCGCATCAAAGAGCTGATCGAAGTCCTGGGTCAGGTCGAAAAGGTTCTGCTTCCGGGATTCATTCTCCGCTGCGCCGATACCCCGTTCCACCGCGGCAGAGCCGTCAGCGATCGGGCCAGCGTAGGCCGCGTCTACTGACTTGTCCACAGTGGTCTCCTCACATTCTCGCTCGGTCGCTTTGCCTCGTGGGCTCTTGATTCAGCCCGGTCATCCCTCCACCCTATCGAGCTGGTGAATGACTGCGTACAAGCAAGATTACACACGGGTAATTACAGAGCGTCAACTGAAATTGAGAATCCCCTTTCCCCACCCGCCCCAGAAGTTAACAACCACCCCAACCGTGTCCAGAAATATTTAATGTCTCCAAAGTATCAAGCACGAGATATGCGAACTTTCCCCTCGACCCACACTACATATGGGCAAAAAGGTGGAGTAGACATCGAGATCCCACTAGATATTGTGAAAATTCTGGGAATTCTCAAGATACTCAAAGAGTCGCCCCTCCCCATCCCACCCGGGGCACCACGGCGATGCGCGACATCCCGTGATGACTCGCGCATCTAAACATCGGAGGAAAAGCGCAGTCCTCCATCCGGAATCGAGACCCCGGGCCACACCCGGGCACCATCTCGCAGCTCGCAGCGAGCACCCACAACGGCCCCCTCTCCGACCACACAGTCGGTGAGATGTGCCCGCGCACCGATGCGGGCACCCGCTGCGATCACGCATCGCTCAACCGTCGCGCCCGCCTCAATGTGGACGCCATCGAAAATCACCGAGGTATCCACGCGAGATCCTGCGCCGATTTCAGCGCCGCGCCCCACCACGGTGCCGCCCAAGATCAAGGCGCCACCCGCGATCGCAGCGGAATCGTCCACCAGCGCTTCCCCGTGCAGACCATTGAGCAGGGGTGACGGCGCAATGCCGCGCACCAGGTCGGAGGAGCCACGAACGAAATCCGCCGGAGTGCCCATATCTCGCCAATACGCCTGGTCGACATGCCCGAACACGCGCTTCCCTCGCTCCAGCAGGTCGGGAAAGACCTCACGTTCCACAGAGACGGCTCGCCCACTGGGGATCTCCTCCAGCACGTCACGATTGAACACGTAGGATCCCGCATTAATCTGATCCGTCGGAGGATCCTCCGTCTTCTCGAGGAACGCGGTTACTTGACCGTTGTCGTCTGTCGGCACGCAGCCAAAGGCGCGGGGATCGGACACGCGCAGCAAGTGCAGCGTCACGTCAGCCTCTTGCTTGACGTGGGTCGTCAGGATGTCACCCAGGTCAGTGCCACCGAGCACATCACCGTTGAAGACCATAGCCCGATCGAAACGCAGGTGCTCGGCCACGTTGCGAATGCCGCCGCCGGTTCCCAGTGGCTCCTTCTCCACGACGTACTCAATGTCCAGCCCCAGATCCTCGCCGTTGCCGAAGTACTCTTCGAAGACTTCAGCCTTGAAAGAGGTCCCCAGAACAACGTGGGTCATCCCGGCCGCCTTTATCCGACCCAACAGGTGCTGCAGGAAAGGCAGCCCCGCCGCAGGAAGCATCGGCTTTGGAATGTTGTTTGTCAGGGGGCGCAGGCGCGTTCCTTTGCCGCCGACCAGGATCACGGCATCAGTTTCTGCGGCCAGCGCAGCCGATTCTGGGGAGGCGGGCGACGGTCCCTGTGGGGTCGCGGGGGTGAATGCCATTCGTTCAACCTTTCCTCGGTCCATGTCGCCCCACCCGACTACGCTGTGCGCACGGTCACTTAGCGACGGCACGCGCTGGAGCGATCTCGAATGGGGACTGTAATTCACGTTCACTGAGCACTGGCAGGGGCCACGCCGACCCCTGCAAAAATGTGATCGATTCTTAATACCTCTGGCGGGCAGCTCTGTACCCCTGGCGGACAGCCCTCACTTTCGGCGCCGCGCCCGTGCCGCCGCCACGCTGATCTTGGCTCGCGCGGCCAAGCCCACCTTGAGAGCCAGTAGCACCGGCTTGGCGTACCACCCATGAATGCGATCGGCTTGGAAGCGATAGGCGCTCTCATGGTGTGCAGGCAGCATCAGCTCCGGTACCTCCCCCGCCGCATGTCCTTTGGCGTGGCGAATCTCCGCCGACGGGGTGAAGATGTTCTTCCATCCGGCCCGCCCCAACCGGTCCCCCAGGTCCACGTCCTCCATGTACATGAAGTAGCGTTCGTCGAACCCGCCAACGGACTCGAATGCTTCCCACCGCATCAACAGGCACGAGCCCGACAGCCACTCGGCTTCCCGCTGCCGCGCCATGTCATCGTCGTGCCGATACTTCTTACTCCACGGGTTCCCGGGCCATACCGTCCCCAGCAACGCATGCCCAATGCCCGCGCCCAGCCTCGGGACAGAGCGAGCTGATGGATAGACAGACCCATCAGCTTCCCGAATGAGCGGCCCGACAGCCCCGGCTCGCGGATTGCTCTCCGCCACGTCCCGCATCCGGTCGATCGCATCGACCCCGAAGACCACATCCGGATTGGAGATCACCAGGTAGTCCGGATCGATCTCCCCATTATTCCGCGCCTCGCGAAGCAAACGAGCGCCCGCGTTCATGGCCCGCCCGTATCCAAGGTTGCCACCGCTGTAATGCAGAACCAGGTCCAGTTCCGTATAGGCCTCACCGCGTTCCCGTTCGGCGATGGCCTGCTCGGGAGCTCCATCTGTGGACCCGTTATCCACCATCACAACCCGCGCACCTTGACTGGTCGCTCCCGGAACGGAGTTGAGGAAGGCCCCCAGGTGTTCGCCGGGAGAAAAGGTCACAGTAATGATTGCAATGGGTGCCACGGGGGTCACCCTACCGCAGGGCCTTGCGCAGCCCTTCATGCCACGCGGGCAGTTCGGACAACCCCGCATCGCTCCAATCCCGGATGTCCAGCGCACTGTGGAGCGGCCGGGTTGCCGGGGTGGGGTATTCGCTGGTGGGGATGGGAGTCACCGCATTCGGGTCCGCGTCGACCATGTCGAAGATTGCCTGGGCAAAGCCGCACCACGTGGTCAGCTCTCCGCTTCCGGTGGCGTGCAGAACCCGTGGAGTGGTGGCGTCCATAATTTCGGTCAATTCCACCAACCCCGCGGCGAGGTGCGAGGCAAAGGTGGGGCGCCCGAACTGGTCCGCAACGACAGAGGGGCGCACCCCTCGCTCGGCGAGCGAGGCCATCGTGTCGACGAAGTCTCGGCCCGGGTGGGTTCCCCCAGAGAAGACCCAGGCTGTGCGCACGACAACCCCTCCGCATTGAACCACCGCCTCCTCCCCCGCGAGCTTGCTGCGCCCGTACTCGTTCACGGGGCTCGGGGCCCCTGGTCCATCTAATGAGGTCACCGGGGTGCGAAGGGTGCATTTTTCTTGGGGACGCCACCCTTGATCGGAACTGCTGCCGTGACCGAAAACGTAATCGGTGGAGACGTGGATGAAGTCCCACCCCAGGTCGCGGGCTGCGTGGGCCAAATGCCCGGGAGCGTGTGCGTTGACGGCCCAGACTGTGGAGGCATTATTCGGGTCCTCGGCCCCATCGACATCGGTGAACGCGGCAAGGTTCACGACGACGGGGGCACTCCCTCGGAGATGTTCCCGCTCCCCCTGCGGGCTGGAGGGGAGGGATTCTTGAGCGACAGACTCCAGGGCGGAACGGGCAGCGTGGGGACTGCCCAGCTGCTCCAGGTCCACGTCATCACGACTGAGGGCGATCACGCGGTGTCCACGGCGGCGGGCGATATGAGCCGCCGCGCTCCCAACCTGCCCCGCAGCTCCAGTAATGATGATGGGACGCGCGGGCGTGGCCGTTTCGTAATTCCTATCCAATCGCACACAGAGTATTGTAGGACGCGACTTTTCGCAGTTATTTTTCATGCCGTTGCCGTCAACCTAGTGAGTCCCCTTCGTCCATGCCTGATTCGTCCTCATCTTCGCCGAGCAGCTCCCGCCATGGTGCCCGAGCACACCGCCGGGCCAGCGCGGAGCAGCCGAATGCCCGATCGCGGCGTTCGCGGCGCATCCTTCCAGCGCCGACCGGTGCGAACGCTCGCCAGATTGGCGCCCGTTCCGCGCGGGCTGTGCTGGGAGCGCTCAGTGCGTTGACGCTGGTGGCCGGCGGCATTGGGTATTCAACCGTGGGCAAGCTGAACAATCAGCTGGCCATGGCGGACAACCTCAACCTGGGCGCACAAAAGGACGGCGCGACGGACATTTTGCTCGTCGGTGTGGACTCCCGCACGGATGCCAAGGGCAATCCTTTGAGCCAACAGGAGATCGACATGCTCCGGGCTGGCGAGGAAGAAGCGACCAATACGGACACGATGATCCTCATCCGCGTGCCCAATGACGGCAGTGGGGCCACTGCGGTCTCGCTGCCCCGTGACACCTATGTGAGCACTCCGAAGATGGGCAACATGAAGCTCAATGGCGTGTACGGCTCCGCGAAATACGACGAGAAGGAAAAGCTGGAAAAGAGTGGCGCCTCCGATCCAGGTGAAGTTGACAAAAAGTCGACCGAGGCCGGCCGCCAAGCCCTCATCCAGTCCGTCGGTGGCCTCACCGGGATCAATGTGGATCACTATGCAGAGATCGGCCTGTTAGGGTTTGTCCTCTTGACCGATGCTGTCGGCGGCGTGGACGTGTGCCTCAACAACGCGGTCGACGATGAGTTCTCCGGCGCGCACTTCCCCAAGGGCAAGCAGACCCTCAACGGCCAAGACGCGCTGAGCTTCGTGCGCCAGCGCCACGGCCTGCCCCGCGGTGATCTCGACCGCATCACCCGCCAGCAGGCGTACATGGCGTCGCTGGTCAACCACGTCCTCTCCTCCAAGACCCTGGCGGACCCCTCCAGCTTGGGGCGGATCAACAAGGCCGTCCAGCGTTCCGTGGTCCTCGATAGTGGCTGGGATGTCATGGGCCTCGCCGGCCAAATGCAGAACCTCGCCGGCGGCAATGTGCAGTTCCAGACAATCCCCGTGACCAGTATCGATGGTACCGGCGACTACGGCGAATCAATCGTCACGGTGGACCCAAAGCAGGTGCACTCCTTCTTCACGGACATGTTGGGGGAAAAGGACAAACCAGCTCCAGAGAAGGATAAGAAGGAAGAGGATCCGAACGCCCCCATTGAGGATTTGAAGGCCGCGGACTACCGAGTGAACGTCTTCAACGCGGGGTCTCAAGCTGGCCTGGCAAATCGCGTTTCCACGCTGACGAAGAACTTCGGCTACAAGACCGGCAAGGTGGGCAACTCCCCGGAGACCGGGGTCTCGGAATCCCAGGTCAACGTGAAGGACAAGAACTCCCCCGGTGCCCGAGCGATCGCAAAGCAGCTGGGCGGACTGAAGATCGTCGAGGATTCCTCCCTGGACGACAAGGACATCAACGTCACTCTCTCCGGCACCTACACCGGCCCCGGAATCAACGAGGGCGACGCTCCCCTGGTGGATCCGAATGATCCCAATGCGGGCACCCACACGGCGGGCATGAAGGACCTCGATGGCGACGGCATCCCCGACGACGGCTCCAGCAACACCTCTGATTCTTCCGGTTCCGCTGGCTCGGACAGCTCGTCCGGTGGCAGCGGTGACAAGTCCGGCACGGTCGGCACCCCGGGCGACATGGGGGCAGGTGAGGTCAGCAAGCCCATCGATGCGGGTTCCCACGGGCCCATGTGCGTGAACTAGCGCCACGCTAAGGGCCTCTTTAGCATGGCCCTATGGACCTCATTTCGCCGCTCCTTTCCGATCCGGGCACCCCGCGCGTCACGACGTACACCAGCGCCGGTCGCATGGAACTATCCGCCGAGACTTTGGCCAATTGGGTCGCCAAGGTCGCCAATCTCCTCACCAGCATGGGCCTGGACGAGGGGGATACGGTCGCCTTGCAGGCCGAACCCGGGTGGCAGCCTCTCACCGTGGCCGTGGGTTGCTGGCGGTGCGGAATCGCCATCGCAGATGCACCGCTCAAGGGTGGGGACGCCACCGATCAACGTGATGTAGCTACCGCGGATTGGGACGAATTTGCCGCCGTGTTCACGGACTCTCTTGACGTAGCCAGTGCTGCGGACGCCGCGGGCGTGGCGGAAATCTATGTGTTATCTACGGACCCGTTTGGCCGTGGCGTCGAGGAAAGTGGTGGGGAACTCCCCTTCGGGATCAATGACTACTCTCCCGAGCTGCGCATCCAGCCTGACCTCTACAGCGGCCCGCAGGTCGAAGATCATGCGCTGGTGGTGCTTCCCGGCGGCGCAATCGGGCTGGAGGAGCTGGGCACACTTGGGGAGTCGCTGAACGACGGTGAGCGCGTTGTGACGGGGCCGTGGAACAATGTCGCGGAACTGGCGGGAGCTCTCACCCCGCTGGCTCGCGGTGGCTCGTTGGTGATGTCTACCGATAGCTCCGAAGAGCGACTCAACGAGCTGGCTGAAAAAGAAAAAGCCACCGCCTGGAACCTGAGGGCCCCAGCGGTGGAGTTGGGTTAGCGGACGTCGCGAACCTTATTGGTGAACAATCCAATGGCCATTGCCACTGCTGCCCACCCGATCAGAACCGAAAAGGCGAAGGCTTGCTTGGTTGGTTCGCCCAGACTAGTCACGCCATCGGTGATCGAACGGAAGTTCAGCCCCGGCGTGTATTTCGCGATGAATTCCAGGATCTTGTGCTGCCCCAGGAACGTCAGGATGATTGGTTCGACCACCAGGATCCATACCAGCGGAACGCCGACTCCGGCGACGCGGGATCGGAGCACAGCGGCGATACCCGCGGCAAATAGCCCCAGCAGGAGAAGGCCGCCAAGCATGGGCAGCATCTTGTCGCCACCAACGGTCTGGAAGGTCAACTTAGGCATAACCGTGGCGACAACCACCGCGATTGCCACACCAATGGCGAAGTTGATGGCCAGGAAGAGAGCGGTGACCACGAAGCGGGCTGCCAACCAGGCGTTTCGCCCCTTTTGGGTGAGGAATGCGTGGGCATGCATCTTATGCGCGTACTCCGCAGCGGTTCCGGAGGCGGCAAAGATGATAGTGAGAATGTTGAAGATCATGATGATCAAGGGAAAGTCCGCAAAGGCGAAGGTCGTCTTCTCCTGAGCGAATAGCCCGATGAGGACGACGGGGCCGTACAAACTCCCGGTGAGCAGAATCGCCCAAATCCAGGTGCTGCGGAGGCTCGTGAGCTTGTGGGTTTCGCTGGATAGCGCATTGAAGAATGTTGACATTGATTTCTCTCCAGGGTGATAGAGCGACCGCTGTGATTCGATCGCCGCGGCGGATCCGAGTTCTAGTTGTTGACTGGTTGGGTAACCTGCGAGCGGACTCGGGGTTGGTCGTCTGGATGTGCGCTGGTGGCATGGGGTGAGGTGTCCACCAAGGTCGTGCGGTATTCCTGCGCGTCCCGCGTGGCCGCCAAGAATCGCTGTTCCAGGTTTTCGGTTTCCGTGTGCAGTTTTGTGACAGTGAAGCCCTCCCGCAGTGCAGTGGTCGCGATGAGGTTCCGGATTTCGGCCTCGTCCAGCTGACCCGCGCTGCCGTTGTTCACTGCGACCCGCATCGTCCGCGGCTGCTCCAAGTCGACTTTCAAGCCGGTTTTGCCCAGGGTTTCTGCTAGCAGCACAGCTTCCTTGGACTCCACCACCACGCTGGTACCGTCGGCGAGGAATTCGGACATGGCATACTCACCGATCATTTGCCCTCGTCCGATGACCACGAGACGATCGGCAGTCATCTGCATTTCCGAGAGCAGGTGAGAGGAGACCAATACTGCCCGGCCCAGTTCGGCCTGGTGGCGGATGATGGAGCGCATCCAGCTGACTCCCTCTGGGTCCAGCCCATTGACGGGCTCGTCCAGGATCAGGTGCTGCGGATCGCCCAGCAGTGCGACGGCCAGTCCCAGGCGTTGCTTCATACCCAGTGAGTATCCGCCGACCTTCCGCTTCCCAGCTGAGGACAGGCCGACCAGTTCCAGGCACTCATCGACTCGGCGCGTTGAGATTCCAGCTCCCTTCGCAATCACCTGAAGGTGAGAGCGTCCGCTGCGCTTGGGGTGGAACCAGTGGGCGTCCAGAACGCAGCCCGCGACAGATGCCTTGTGGCCGAGGCCTGCGAAGTTACCTTGGTAGTCACCGGCGGGATGCTGGAAGGTCACGGTGCCCGCAGTGGGATTATCCAGTCCCATCATGCAGCGCATCGTCGTGGACTTGCCGCTGCCATTGGGGCCCAGGAACCCCGTCACCTGGCCGTCTGGAACAGTGAACGTGAGATCCTGCACGGCGGTCTTGTTGCCGTATTTCTTCGTGAGTTCTTTGACTGTGATCATGTTTCTCATGATCGCGGGTTTCGGCTGGTCACACATCAGTCCCAAGACTGATAAATACCCTGAGTTTCGCAGTCATACCCGGGTATGAAGGCGACTTTTTCGGGGTTGTCCCCTAGTGTCCCTGGTCCGCAGGGTGATATTCGGCGGGCTAATCGCCGTTGAGCACCGAGTCGCCATCCACGAGCCCGTGGCGGAAGGCGAAGAGGACGGCATGCACGCGGTCCCTCGAACCCGTTTTACTCAGAACCCGTCCCACGTGAGTTTTTACCGTCGGCAGGGAGATGAAGAGGTCCTGCGAAATTTCAACGTTGCTTCTCCCCTTCGCCATGAGGATGAGGATTTCAGTTTCCCGGGGCGTGAGCGGGTCTGGCAGGTCCATCTCGGGCGCAAGGTGCTCGCCAGTTTCGTGTTCTTTCTGCTGGGGTGGGGCCGACACGTCCGGTGCTGGCGGCGCTGGCTCGTGCTGATCCCCAAGCGGGGATGCATCAGGGGTACCGCTGGCGCGCATCCGCCGCAGCAACTTGGCCGTTGCCTTCGGGCTGATCACTGCAGCGGACTCCCCCACAGTGCGAACAGCGGCAATCAACTCCTCCGGGTCCGCATCTTTAAGGAGGAATCCGCTGGCGCCTGCCTCGACGGAACCGAGGACATAGGAATCGTTGTCGAAGGTGGTCAACATGACGATCCGAGTGGCGTCCCCACTGGGCCCCTGGACCCCCGTGGCGAGAATTTCTCTGGTGGCGGTGAGCCCATTCAAGCGGGGCATCTGGACGTCCATGAGGATGACGTCCACGGGGTGCGCGGCGGCGAGCGTGCGGGCCTCTTCACCGTCATTGGCCTGCCATTCCACGGTGATATCGTCTTGGGACTCGAGCACCAGGTTGAATCCAGCTCTGACCAGCTGTTGGTCATCGACGAGTCCGACGGAAGTAGTTCGGCGGGGGCTGGTCATTCAGGGCCTTTCGCTTCGAGTTTGCTGGGGATAACGGGACGAGGGGGTCGCGGGGTCGCTGCGAACGGGGTAGGCGAACTAGTGAGAGCTCTTGAGCGGGAGCTCTACGCGGATCTTCCAACCACCAGGGTATTCTTCCGACTCACCCCACCACGCGGAGCCGCCGTGAATCTGGACGCGATCGCGGATACCACCGAGCCCCCGACCGCCGCTGGGCAGTTGCTTTTGTCCCGGCGCGTTATCGACCTGGATTGTCACCCGCTCCAGCATCCAGTTCAGCGCTACGTGCGTGGGCACCGCGCCAGCGTGCTTCAAGACATTGGTGAGAGATTCCTGGACGACTCGGTAAATGGTCAGCCCGCGGATCTCATCGACGGCCTGCGGCTCACCGGTGACGTCGTAGTTGATCTGCAGGCCATTTCGCCTGGCATCCGCCAACAGGCCAGCCATTTCCTGAACGCCGGGAGTCACCTCAACGGAGCGCTCGGATTCCGCATCGTCGTGGAGCGCCGTGAGCAGGCTGCGCATTTGCGCTAGGGCTTCTCGACCTCGGGAAGAAATTGTCTCCAAGGCTTCGATCGCTTTGGAGGGATCTTTAGCAGCGGCATACCGGCCACCGTCGGCCTGCGCGATCACAACCGTGAGCGAGTGGGCGACGATGTCGTGCATTTCCCTGGCAATGCGATTGCGCTCCGTGGCGGTCGCCAGCTCAGCACGGGCTTGGAGGGTCTCCATCCGCTGGTTCCGCTTTAAGGTCGCAACGCCCACGGTCCACATGACGGCAAGCGTGATGCAGACAATCGAGGTGGTGATCAGAATGAGGAGGTGCGAATTTGGGTCAGTCGCAATCTCCTTGAGCGAACGCGGTTCTGGGGTGGCCGTCTCCCATCGGTACAACGTCCAGGAGATCGTGGCCACGCTGCCACCAAACAACAACGCGAGCCACCACGGTCGATGTTTGCGGACATACGCTGCGATGTACCAGGCCTGATAGACCACGATGGTGAACCCCAGCAGGAAGGTGTTCAGGGCCGATGCACCGATCAGCACCGTGCCCACGGCTGCGATGGGGAGTCCGGGGTAGACCGACCACCGCTCCCACATTAGTCCCACGAAGACACCGACCGCGCCGATGCACAAGAAGATGCGCTGCCACGGGTGGATGATCCCGATATCTGAAACAAACGCGACGTATGTCGTGAAAGCACCGCCCAACAACTGAACCGCGAGTTGACTCCAGAACATGGGGTCGCGGCTCCATGCCTTCTTGTTCGCCAGAGGATGTCTAACCACCATAAGTGTGGAGCTTAACCGGACCCGGCCAAAATCGACCTCCGCCCAGAGTATGATCCTGCCCATGGCAGACGTGAAGTTCAGCAATGTAGAGATCCGCTACCCCGGAGCCGAGACCCCCAGCGTTAAGGACATGAACCTAGCCATCGCCGACGGCGAGTTCCTGGTTCTCGTGGGACCCAGCGGATGCGGAAAATCCACCACATTGCGAGCTCTCGCCGGCCTGGAAGAAACCACCAACGGCACGATCACCATCGGCGGCAAGGATGTCACCGGTACGGAGCCCAAAGATCGGGACATCGCGATGGTCTTCCAGGATTATGCCCTCTACCCGCACATGAGCGTGGCAGAAAATATGGGCTTCGCCCTCAAAGTCGCAAAGCGCCCGAAGGATGAGATCCGGCAGCGTGTGCAGCGCGCCGCCGAGATTCTGGGGCTGGAGGATTTACTGGATCGCAAGCCGAAAGACCTCTCCGGTGGCCAGCGGCAGCGTGTAGCGATGGGCCGCGCGATCGTCCGCGAGCCCAGGGTCTTCCTCATGGACGAGCCCCTGTCCAACCTCGACGCGAAACTGCGCGTGCAGACTCGCTCCCAGATCGTCCAGCTTCAATCCGATCTGGGCGTGACCACGGTCTACGTGACACATGACCAGGTGGAGGCGATGACGATGGGTGACCGGGTTGCCGTCCTCCTGGACGGTGAATTGCAGCAGGTCGATTCCCCGAAGACCTTGTATGAAGAACCCCGCAATGCCTTCGTGGCTGGGTTCATCGGATCCCCCGCCATGAACCTGCTGCGCACCTCCCGCCCCCTGCCCGGGTGGGACGTGCCGCTCCCCGAAGGTTACGCAGGCAACCACGGTGAGTCGGAGGTCATCGTGGGCGTCCGCCCGGAGGGTGTGCAGCTGGATTCCGCCCAGGGTTCGGACGCCACCGCCCAGCCCGGCATCCCCGCCACCGTGAGCATGGTCGAAGAGCTTGGGGCCGATTCTTTCATCTACGCGGACTCCGAATATGGCCAACTGGTGGCACGCGGCGGCGATACTTCCCAGGCGCCACGAGTGGGCGATCGCATCACCTTTGCCCTCAAGCCAGGGGCGCGGCTGCACTTCTTTGACGGGCGCACGGAGGAGCGCATCTAGCCCAGACCGGGTTTATCGAATGCCCCAGTTGAGGGGGCAAGCGGGCATGAATGCCGGATTTTGATTGGTTCGCCACCCCCGAGTGCTTAAAATCCCCTTGAGAACCACGCGGAGAGCGCCGGCTTTTCCGTAGCTCTGCCGCCGGGTTGATCTAACTCATAGTTGAAAGGTTCACCATGGCGTTGAAGCGCACGAAGCTGGTCGCAACAGTCGCTGTCGCGGGGATGGCCCTGAGTTCGTGCTCCATTGGCCAACCCAAGGGCAAGGGAAACACCCCAGAGTCACAGACTGCGCACGGCCCCATCACCTTCGCCATGGGCAAGAATGACACGGACAAACTGCGTCCGGTGATCGATAAGTGGAACAAGCAACACCCCGAGGAAAAGGTCCGACTGCAGGAGTTGGCTGGCGAAGCTGACGCTCAACGCGACACCTTGGTGCAGTCACTGGAATCCGGCAGCGGCGACATGGATGTCATGGCCTTGGACGTGGTGTGGACTGCACAGTTTGCCGCCCACGGGTGGCTGGCACCGCTGGAGGGACAGCTGCACACCGATACCTCCCAATTGCTCAAGGCTCCGGTCGAATCTGCGACCTACCGGGACAAGTTGTACGCTCTGCCGCAGAACACGAATGGCCAATTGCTCTTCCGCAACAAGGAACTGGTCCGGGACGCCCCAAAGAATTGGGACGATCTCAAGCACAAGTGCACGACCATCAAGAATCAAGACTGCCTCAACATGCAGTTGAAGCAATACGAGGGCTTGACCGTCACCACGGCCAGCTTCATGGACGGATGGGGTGGCAGCATCGCCGACGAGCTCGCCTCCCCGACCGTCACCAAGAAGGAATCACAAGAAGGCCTGCAGGCCCTCGTCGATGCCTACCAAGATAAGACCATCGCCTCTAGCTCCACGGGGTCAACGGAGGAGGAGACCAACCTCGCCTTCACTCAGGGTCAATCGGCGATGGCTGTGAACTGGCCCTACATGTACGGTTCCTCGCAAGAGGACGGGTCTGCTGTGAAAGACAAAGTTGACGTGTCCCCCATCGTTGGGAAGAACGGTGTGGGCGTCTCGACCTTGGGCGGGTACAACAACGCCATCAACGTCAACTCCGAGCACAAGGCCACTGCAAAAGCCTTCATCGAATTCATCGTCAACGAGGAGAACCAGAAGTCATTCGCCGAAGCCTCCTTCCCACCGGTGCTCGCTTCGATCTACGACGATCCTCAGATCCAGAAGGACCAGCCATTCATGCCCGCCCTGAAGGAGACGTTGGAGCACGCGAAGCCTCGCCCGCAGTCGCCCACCTATGACGCGGTCTCGAAGGCAGTGCAGGACAATGCGTACGCCGCTCTCACCGAAGGACGGCCGGTAGACCAAGCTACGAAAGATATGGACATCGCTATCAAGACAGCTCAGGGGGCAGAAGGCTAATGAGCTCCCAACATCCGACCGTGTCCGCCCCCGCCTCACGTCCGGCTCGCTCGAAGCCTAACCTCCGGGCGCTGTGGTTGATCGGCCCGGCCATGCTTCTGCTCGCCGTGGTCATCGGCTATCCCATCGTGCGGGCGGTGGTGATGAGCTTCCAGCAAAACGAGCACGTGGACCCCGCCACCGGCATGTTTGTCCAGGGCGGTTTCGCTGGCATCGATCACTACCTCTACTGGCTGACACAGCGATGCCTCGACCCCTCTGGACACGCGATGACCTGCGCGCCGGGCGTCTTGTCCTCGGACTTCTGGCCGGCCCTGGGGATCACCCTCTTCTTCGTCGTCGTGTCCGTCGTGCTGGAGACGATCCTGGGACTCTGGATGGCGATGGTGATGAACCGCAGCTTCATCGGCCGGGGTTTGCTGCGCGCCGCCGTTCTCGTGCCCTGGGCAATCCCCACCGCCGTGACAGCCAAACTGTGGCAATTCATCTTCGCCGATCAAGGCATCATCAACTCCCTCTTTCACACGGACATCCATTGGACCACCGATCCCTGGGCTGCCCGTGCTGCCGTGATCATCGCGGATGTATGGAAGACTGCCCCGTTCATGGCGCTGCTCATTCTCGCCGGCCTGCAAATGGTGCCGCAGGGTGTGTATGAAGCAGCCCGGGTTGACGGTGCGAGCCGCTGGCAGCAATTCACCAACATCACTCTGCCCCTCATCAAGCCGGCATTGATGGTCGCGGTTCTGTTCCGCACCCTCGATGCCCTGCGCATGTATGACCTCCCCGTCATCATGATCAGCGAATCCTCAAACTCCCCCACCGCCGTACTGAGCCAATTGGTCATCGCGGATACCAAGCAGGGGCATTACTATTCAGCATCTGCGCTGTCCACCCTCGTCTTCCTGCTCATCTTCGCCGTCGCCTTCATCATGGTGAAGTACTTGGGCGCCGACATCGCAGGCACGCAAAACATGCCCACTTCCCAGCGCACCAAGCGCCGTTCGTCACAGCGTGGGCCATCCCAGCATCAGCAGCTCGGCTCGGGCGGCCGTGGATCAGTTGACCAGCATGGCGCCGGGCACCGTGGCGTCCACAATTCCAACGACCGGGAGGCTCACAATGCGTAAGGTTCGTGACTACCTCGGGGTTCTCTTCATCCTCGTGTGGGGGCTGGCGCCCTTTTACTGGATGGTGGTCACGGCCCTGCGAGACAAGCGGTACACGTTCTCAACGAACCCCCTCCCCAGCCACCTGACCTTGGACAACTTCCGGGAAGCGCTGGCCACGGACGCGGGAAACAACTTCCTGCGCGCGATCGGCAACAGCCTTATTATTGGCGCGGCGACCACCCTGATCGCGCTGGTGGTTGGAGTGTTCACGGCCTACGCCCTCGCGCGCGTGGATTTCCCGGGGAAGGGATTGGTCACGGGCATCATCCTCGCGGCCTCTATGTTCCCGGGGATCGCACTGGTGACGCCACTGTTCCAGCTCTTTTCCAATCTGGGGTGGATTGGTGGATACCAGGCCCTGATCATCCCGAATATCAGTTTTGTGTTGCCCCTGACCGTGTATACGTTGACCAGCTTCTTCCGCGAGCTGCCGTGGAAGCTAGAAGAGGCGGCGCGGGTCGATGGGGCGTCGCGGGGACTCGCGTTTCGGAAGGTGATCTTGCCGCTGGCCACGCCGGCATTGTTCACCACGGCGATCCTGGCATTCATCGCGACGTGGAATGAGTTCATGCTGGCCAAGCAGCTGTCCACCACGCATAGTGAACCGGTGACGGTGGCGATTGCACGGTTCTCCGGCGCCAGCTCCTTCGAGTTCCCCTATGCGGCCACGATGGCTGCAGGTGCCCTTGTGACGGTTCCTTTGGTCATCATGGTCCTGGTGTTCCAACGGCGGATCGTGAGCGGACTGACTGCCGGCGGGGTGAAGTAGCCGATGGGGGTGCCGCGAGACCAGTCCTCGGATCCGTCTGAGGCGCGGCGGCGGAAGCTGTGGTGGGAATCCGCGGTGGGGTTTCTTTTGTTCTTTACGGTGCTGGCCGGGGTGCAGGCCGTGTGGAACGCGTTCCGGCCCGACCCCTCAGTTGGTCCCGCGGTGGTCTTCGCGGTTCTGCTGCTGGCGAGCGCCCTGGTCTGGCGAGTGTACAGACGGCATTAAGCGGTAGTCAGTGCTGCTCGAAGACCTCGGAGGACAGTTCCCCATGGCGAGAACAATTCGCGATCCATCCCGTGGGCAGCACTTGAACAGTCATGCGGCGTCCGCACTGGGCGCAGTATCGAGGGGCGTCCAGCCCAACCAACTGAGACGGTGAGTGATGGCGTGCCTGGCCGGTCTTCTTATGCACGCCGGTGGCCAGCTCCACCCCGGTGAACGGGTCGAAGAGGGCCTCCTGCCCGCGGGCGTAGAGCGTGAGGAGATCGGCGGGATCGACGTGCGGTGCGCTCACGGGCGCGGTAGAAAACGGCGCTGCCTTAGACACTGCGATTCAGCACCTTGATTGGCAGGCTGAGGCGGTCCAGCATGTCGATGTCCTGCTCCTGCGGGCGCCCCAGGGTCGTGAGGTAATTGCCCACGATCACCGCGTTGATGCCGCCGAGCAGGCCTTGCTCGGCTCCGAAGTCGCCCAGTGTCAGCTCGCGGCCGCCGGCGAAGCGCAGCGTAGTGCGGGGCAAAGCCAGGCGGAAGGCTCCCACCGCCCGCAGCGCGTCGCTGCCCTCCATGACAGGCATGTTTTCGAAAGGAGTGCCCGGGCGCGGGTCGAGGAAGTTCATCGGTACTTCGTGCGGCTCCAGGGAGGCCAGATCCATGGCGAATTCCGCGCGCTGTTCCAGGCTCTCTCCCATTCCGAGGATGCCGCCGCAGCAGACTTCCATCCCGGATTCCTTCACCATCCGGAGCGTGTCGAAGCGCTCCTCCCAGCTGTGGGTGGTGACCACCTCGGGGAAATGGCTACGTGAGGTCTCCAGGTTGTGGTTGTAGCGGTGCACTCCGATGGCCGCCAGCCGGTCGACCTGTTCCTGCGAGAGGATGCCCACGGAGGCGGCGACATCGATGTCCACCTCGGCACGGATGGCCTCCACCGCGGACTCCAGCTGCTGCATCAGCTTCTCGTCCGGGCCCTTGACGGCCGCCACGATGCAGAATTCCGTCGCACCGGTCTTGG
Organism: Corynebacterium falsenii; assembly: GCA_001054945.1. GTDB lineage: Bacteria > Actinomycetota > Actinomycetes > Mycobacteriales > Mycobacteriaceae > Corynebacterium > Corynebacterium falsenii_A. The sequence goes on from JVKJ01000005.1 coordinate 784,616, forward strand.
CGGTTTGCTTGGCCTGTTCCACCAGTAGCGGAATGTCCAACCACACGGACCGGACCGGCGATTCGAACATGCCAGATTGGCTGCAGAAGTGGCAGTCCTCTGGGCAGCCACCGGTTTTCAGGCTCACGATGCCCTCGACCTCAACTTCTTCGCCGCACCACTTCACGCGGACCTCGTGGGCCAGCTTCAGCAGCTCCGGGATCTGCTCGTCGGGCAACTGAAGCACCTCGAGGGTCTGCTCATAGTTCAGGGCCGTGCCTTCTTCCAGCACCTGGGCTCGGGCTGTCTTCAGGATCTCCGCAGGCTCTGGAGTCTGGTTCGTCTTGCTCGCAGTATCAGGGATCGTCATGGATATTGACCCTATCCCGCCGCTGAACACCGTTCAAGAATTCGCGAAAGTCACCTCCACACTGGCCACCGCAGCGCCTAGGGAAATCAGTGCGCACTAACGGAAAAGTCGCTTCGCCGCATTCCACACGATGGCCGCTGCCTCTCGCACGTATGCCTTCGGCAGCGCCCTCAGCGGGGTCCGCGCCCCCACCACCGTGGCCCGGATCTGCCCGTCATCACCCCACACGTGTTCCACCGTCTGCCGGGTGCGGAACATATGAAAGTCGCTGGTCACCACCGCAACCGCCGTCGGCCGATCGGTCACGTGGGGCAGGAGGTCGCGGCTGTAGGCCAGGTTCTCCTCGGTGCTCGTCGCCCGATCTTCCTTATGGACGCCACGACCATCGTTATCCTCATCTCCTCGGACCGGGCTGCCCGAACGATCGCGCAGATATTCAGCCATGGCGTGCGCCTCGCTACAGACCTCGTCCTCCCCTCGTCCACCAGAAACAATGATGACGGCATCACTATGTGAGCGGTGGATTTGGATAGCTTTGTCCAATCGTCGAGCCAAAAGAGGGCTCGGTCGGTCGCCGCGCAAACCGGCACCGAGCACCACAATGGCGTCCACAACTCCCTCTACCCGGTGTGAACGAACTACTGGCATTACTCGCCCATCAACCTCTGTTGTAGAGCGCGGTCTTTCTGGAGCACCTGCTCCTTCATATTCTCCTGGTAGTCGACCATCTTCTGCATGAGATCGGCATCGGCCACCGCGAGAGTGCGGACAGCGAGCAGGCCAGCGTTTTTGGCTCCATCGATGGAGACAGTGGCGGTCGGCACACCGGAGGGCATCTGCACGATGGAGAGTAGCGAGTCCAGACCATCGAGATTTCCCAGGGCGCGGGGAATGCCGATGACGGGCAGTGGCGTGGCAGCCGCGACCATGCCCGGCAGGTGGGCAGCTCCCCCAGCGCACGCAATGATGACCTTGATGCCACTGGTGTGGGCCCGGCGAGCGTAGTCGAGCATGCGCTCCGGGGTGCGGTGAGCGGAGACCACGCCCACTTCGAATCGAATGCCGAATTCGGCGAGGACCTCAGCCGCGGGAGCCACGGTCGGCCAGTCCGAATCCGAACCCATCACGATGCCGACGAGCGGCCCCTCCGTCTGCGGGGCGACCTGTGCTTCATTCATGTTCGAAAAGTACCTCTTTCGCTGTGATGGGACTGTCTTGGCTTTCCGCGGAGGCGGCTCACCTGGGGGACCAACCGTCCTCCCAGCGAGCGCTGACCAAGTATTGGGCCGCCAGCCGCGCCTCGCGGCGCAATTGTTTCACTGCATCCTCATCTGCGCAGCTGCCGCAGGTCAGGCTCAGGTTGACGTGGCCGATTTTGCGGCGCGGTCGCCACTGCTTGCCGTACATGTGGATCTTGGCTCCGGGGAACCGGCGCCACACATCGTCCATGCGCTCGTGCATGGACTTTTCTGGATCTTCCTCCCCGCCGAGCACATTGGCCATCACCGTGGCGGGCGCTGTCAGCGCAGTCGAGCCCAAGGGCCGGTCCAACACCGCCCGCAAGTGCTGCTCGAACTGATCGGTCACACACCCGTTCTGTGTCCAGTGGCCTGTGTTGTGCGGGCGCATGGCCAACTCGTTGATGAACAGCTCTGGCTGACCATTCGCATCCTCGACCTCAAAGAGCTCCACCGCCAGCACACCAGTCACGCCCAATTCGACAGCGATATCCTGGCACAACTGGTGCGCATGCTCCACAATCTGCTCGCTACTGAACACGGCGGGAGCGATCGCTTCCACGCAGATCCCCTGTTCCTGCACGGACTCAACCACCGGCCAGGCGATGACCTCGCCAGAGGGCGTGCGGGCCACCATCGCAGACAGCTCGCGAACCAGGTCCACCTTCTTCTCTGCCATCACGGGAACCCCGTTGTGCAGTAGCCGGGACGTCAGATCCAGTGCCTCATCCCGGTCGGCTGGGAACCACACCCCTTTCCCGTCATATCCCCCGCGGCGGGCCTTCACGCACACAGCCCCGCCGGTGCTCTCCCAGAATCCCTCCATGTCCTGCACGCTCTCGATCCCCATGAATGGCGGGACGGGAGCCCCCGCCTCCCGCAGGCGCTTGCGCATGACCAGCTTGTCCTGCGCGTTGATTAGGGCGGATGGTTGGGGTTGCACGTTGACGCCACGCTCGATCAGCTCATTGAGGAACTCATTCGGAACATGTTCATGGTCGAAAGTCACTGCATCCGAATCTCGCACCACGTCCATCACGTGCTCGCGCTGCTCGTAGTCCCCCAACACCACGTCTGCGGATACCTGCGCCGCAGAGGATCCCGCCTCCGCAGCCAGCACCCGGCACGACAATCCCAGTTCCACGGCAGCATGTTGCATCATTCGGGCCAGTTGACCATCCCCGACGATGGTGATGATGGGGGCGCCCGGCGCGTGGGCTGTATCTCGAGACAAGGACCAGTCGGCGTGGAGGTATTCCTTCGATTCAGCGTCTGTGCTCACGGGGCATCACTATAGTGGCTCCACCTGGCTTCTAATAAGTCGCGTGAAGCGCTTGGCGTAAGGAACGTCCCGCAGCATCATGGGGTGACGGGTTCCGATCACATAGACCGCGACATCCGATCCGCGGGAGCGCGCATCCACGATGTGCTGCAGCGGGACCTGAGAGATATAGGAACGGATATGTCCGGTGGCCGTAATCAATCGATGATCGGTCAAGACCACCCGCGACCGCGCCCGGAAGACCAGGTGGCGAATGCAGCGGCGCCAGGCCAGCCACACCCACAGCAATAGCAACCCTCGTCGGGCCCACACGGCCATCTCCCCGACTTGATCGGATACCTGCTCCATCACGTCCGTCGGATGCGGGAGGGTACGGCCTAATTGCTGTACCGCGACTTGGTCAAGGTAATGGTCCAGGGCCCCGATTCCGAACCAGATCACACCAGTGATCAGCAGCAGCTCCAGCAGCGGGAAGAACACAGAGCGGCGCGTGGGAATCAGTTCCGCCAGGATTACCTCATCCGGAGCAAACTCGATTTTCCGCAGGTTGGGAAGGTTTTCACTCATCCCTGAGAGTCCTCACGAGGATCCTTGCCGCTCTGCCCGTAGGACCATTCCGCTTCACCTGGGCGCACGTGGGTGACATCGCCGGCTGAGACAGTGCGTTTCTGACCATGATCATCCCGCACGATCAGGTCTCCGCCTTCAGACACGTCCACCGCACTGCCGAGGAGTTCGCGATCCCCCGGGAGGTAGACACGCACGGAGGAACCGACCGTGGCGCACAGTGTTCGATAGCGCGGCAGGATCGTCTGCGCCGCACCGCCGAGCCCTCTCCACCTCTTTAATTCTGCAGCCAGCTCGCCCAAGATCGCGATAGTCGCGTCCTCCCTCGTCGGGGAGATCGGTGCCTCGCCGTGGCGTCCCCCTCCTTCGGTATCGCCCCCACCGGCGGTGCTCCCTTCCGCTGCGGCCTCCCGAACGATCGAGGTCGCGTGGGCAACGGGAAGCTCTTCGGCCGTGAGATCAAAATTCACCCCGCACCCGATGATCACGGTGGGATGCGGATCCACGCTGACTGCCTCCACCAGGATCCCGGCCAGCTTCTTCCCGTTGACCAGCACGTCATTCGGCCATTTGAGCTCCGCGGGCACAAACCCTGGGCGACCCGAATCGCCATCCGGAGCGGTCGCCTTCCTCACCCCATTGGCCACCGCCAGCCCCGTCAGCAACGGCAATAAGCCGAGCTTGGCTGGCGGCACGTCCTTGAGCTGGAGGAGCACAGAAAAAATCACCTGACTGTGCGCGGGCGCGGTCCACGGGCGGCCCAGCCGGCCGCGCCCGGCGGTCTGCTCTTCAGTCAGCAGCACGGTCATGTCCTTGACGGTGGTGCCGTCCCGGTCGGTGTTTTTGACGCGCTCGGCGAGATCGGTGTTGGTCGAGCCCGTTTGCGCGGAGATATCCACGTGGGAGTACCCCGCAGCATGGAGCCCCCGCACCACTGCCTCCACGTCCAACGGGCGGCGCTGGGGTGTCCGCACTCTGTTTCTCTCTGCGCTGTCACCAGTCATGGGTTCACAGTCTAACCTCCCATCCCAGCAACCCACCGCCATCAGCAGTGACAAATGCTGCCGGCCCATGACGTAAACTACGCCCCATGACTGCAGTGACCGATACGTCAACCACCGCCGGTAAGATCGCCGACCTCGAATCGCGACTGGCTGAGTCCCGTATCCCCGCTGGGGAGGAGGCCGTCCACAAGGTCCATGCCCAGGGCAGGATCACCTCCCGCGCGATGGTGGAATCGCTCGTGGATGACGGCAGTTTCGTGGAGATCGATGCGTTGGCTCGCCACCGGTCCACCTATTTCGGGATGGAGAAGGACCGCCCCACGACGGATGGCATCATCTCCGGTCACGGCACGGTGGATGGGCGCCCGGTGTGCATCTTCGCGCAGGATGCGTCGGTGTTCGACGGGCAGATCGGCGAGGTCGCCGGCGACAAGATAGTGAAGGTCCTGGAACTCGCGCTGAAGTCCGGCACACCTGTGATCGGTATCTACGAAGGCGCGGGAGCCCGCACGCACGAGGGAATCGTCGCTCTGGAAGCACTGTCCCGAGTGATCCGCCTGCAGGCCCAGGCCTCCGGCGTCATCCCCCAAATCGCGGTGGTCAACGGGCCGACGACCGGCGCGCTTGCCCAATCCGTCACCCTGTCCGATGTGGTCATCGAGGTCGGCGAAAGTGGGCACCTCCAGCTCAGCGAGGAGGACACGGTGTCCACGGTTTTGGACGCCACCGCCGGAACGTCCCAGCTGAACACCCCCGATCAGTCTTCTGCACTGGATGCGGTCGCAGACATTTTGTCCTACCTCCCCTCCAACAATCGCGCCACCGCTCCCCTGGCGGATGCTCAGGAGGCAACGGATGTCCAGCTGGATCAGCTCATCCCGGATAGCGGGTCCGAGGCCTATGACATTCGTGTCGCCATCGACGGGATTGTGGATGAGAGTTCTGTCCTGGAGCTGGGAGCCGCGTATGCTCCGAACCTCATCACCGCATTTTGCCGCGTCCATGGCGAATCAGTCGGTCTGTTGGCCAACCAGCCGCTGGAACGCGCCGGCGCGCTCGACACCGACGCCGCGGAGAAGGCCGCCCGTTTCATCCGCCTGTGCGATGCGTTCAACGTACCCTTGCTGAATATTATCGACGTGCCCGGTTATCTCCCGGATGACGCCGGCGACGTGACCGTTCGACGGGCCGCGAAGTTGCTGGCGGCCAGCGCGACGGCCTCAGTCGGGAAGCTAGCCGTGGTCACGCGCAAGGCGTACGGCGCGGCATACATCGCGATGGGCGCCAAGCGGATGGGCACTGACCTGGTGTTTGCCTGGCCCACCGCCGAGATCGCCGTGGCGGACGCGGAAACCATGGCTGAAGAACTTGGCCAAGATCACAAGGAGATCGCCGAGAAGCTGGTCAACCCCTATGAGGCTGCCTCCCGTGGCCTCGTCGATGCGGTGATCCCCCCATCCGAGACCCGGGCAAAGATCGCCGAGGGCATTCGGTTGCTGGGACGCAAGGTGGAAGATTCCTGGGCTCGTAAGCATGACACGGTGACCTTCTAATCACGCGCGCAATACGTAAGGAGCCGAAGAACATGTCTGACAACGTCCGCATTATTAAGGGGCAGCCCGATGACGTGCAGCGCGAAGCCTTGGAACGAGTGGTGGATGAACTAGCTCAGCAGGCGGAGCACCTGCGCAATCGCAAACCCCACCCGCGCGGATGGTACGGCACCCCGCAGGCCCGCGTGGCGGGCTACGAGCCGAACCCTCGCGGATTCCGCACGCCTCGCGTCCCCTTCCACGACGAATGAGCAACAGCGAGGCTGCGCCGCAGGTCGTGCTGGCGTCCCAGTCGCCCTCACGGCTGTCGATCCTGCGTTCTGCCGGCGTGGAACCACTTGTCCTCCCCGCCGGTGTGGATGAGGATGCAGAGGTCGCCACGCTGGATTCGCCCACGCCTGCAGAGACGGTTCAGCACCTTGCCCACGCGAAGGCGAGGGCTGTGGTGCGCCAGCGCCGTGCGGAAATCCCGGAGCACAGCTTGGTCATCGGTGGCGACAGTATGCTGCTCCTCGATGGCGTCCTCCAGGGAAAGCCCCACACCGCGGAAGAAACCATCCGGCGCTGGGAACGGCAGCGGGGAAAGGTCGCCGAGCTCATCACCGGGCACGCTGTGCTGTACGTGGGATCGGCAGATGAGGAAAACGAGGAGCAGGCCGCAGCACGAGAACCGTATGTGGAGGTCTCCACCACGCGGGTGCATTTCGCGGACGTCTCTGACCGGGATATTGCCGCCTACGCCGCCACGGGCGAGCCCTGGGAGTGCGCAGGCGCGTTTACCTTGGAGGCTCTGGGCGGCTGGTTCATCGAACGGATCGAGGGCGATCCGTCCAGTGTGATCGGTCTCTCGCTGCCGGTGATCCGACGGGCGTCGGCGCACTTTGGTTACCCGGTCTCCAGCTTGTGGCATCGGGGCGCCCTGGGGTAGCGGCGGGTTTTCGGGGGAACGATCCCAGCCCCAGACTCAGCCAGCCGCAGCTTCCTTCACCGAGCGCTGCGGCGGCCCATCGTAGTGTGACAGTGGTCGGATCAGCGCATTGTTCTCGTTTTGCTCGACCACGTGGGCCGTCCACCCGACGACTCGGGCCATGACGAAGATCGGGGTGAAAAACGGAATATCGATGCCCAGCATGTAGTAGGTCGGGCCAGCGGGGAAGTCCAGGTTGGGTTGGATTCCCGTGCGCTCGTCCATCGCGGCCTGCATGTTGTCATACATCTCGACCCACTTCTCCCCGCCGTGGCCCAGGGCGGTGCGCCGCATGGCAGCCTCCATGGTGGGCACGCGGGAATCGCCGTTCTTATACACGCGGTGGCCAAAGCCCATGACTTTGCTTCGCTCATCGCAGCGCTGGTTGACCCATTCCTTCGCATCTACCGGATCGCCGATTTCCAGCATGTTGTGCATCACGGCCTCATTCGCACCGCCGTGCAGCGGGCCCTTGAGCGCGCCGATCGAGCCCGTCACTGCGGAATAGACGTCGGACATCGTGGACGTTATCACCCGCCCTGTGAAGGTAGAGGCGTTAAAGCCGTGCTCTGCGTACAGCGTCAGAGATTGGTCAAAGGCCTCGATGTCGTCCCGGTTGAGTGCCGGGCTACCCTCTTCGTCCCCGAAGCACATGTACAGGAAGTTCTCGGCGATGCTGCGGTCGCGCGTAGGCGGAATGTATTCGAGGTTCTTTCTGCGGCGCAGGTCATAGGCAATGATCGTGGGCAGCTTCGCCAGCAGGTTGAGCCCGGTGCGCCGTACCGAGTCGGAATCGCGATCATCCCCGCGATAGTCCTGGGCGCCCATCACACTGACCGCGGTGCGCAGCACATCCATTGGGTGCGCGGACTTGGGCAGCGAATTAATCAGGTCAAGCAGGGAACGATCGATCGGCCGGAGCGCCCTCTCGCGCTGCGCAAACTGTTCCGCCTCCCGCCAGCTGGGGAGATCACCATTCCACAGCAGGTAGGCCACGTCTTCGAAGATGCAGTGTTCCGCCAGTTCTTCCACCGGGAACCCGCGATAGGTCAGCGAGTTCGTCTCCGGATTGACTTTGGACACCCCGGTGACGTCCACGACAATCCCGTTCAGCCCCTTGTTGATGTTCTTCGCGGTGCCGGTGACGTTTTCGGACGCCGTCGATTCCTCCCGAGGTGATTTAAAGTCCGTCTTGCCGGCATCGAAGCGGTACTTTGCTGCAGGGACACGGCGGGTGTACGGGTTGCTCATGGTGAACCTCCAGTGGTCTCGGTCGGGGGTGAAGCCGCCCAGACCGGTGATTGGGTGTGTGGTGATGAGTTCAAGGCTTGGGGTCGGTGGCGAGGGCGCGACCACGCGAGGCGATTAGAAGATGCCCCGTGGGATCTGCGGCGCCCGGGCGAGAACATCCGAATCGAAGACCACGTTCAGCTGGCTTAATTCCCCGGGCGCCAGTTCGGGAAGGGCCTCGGCTGCCTCCAAGAACCTGCGCTGCTCTGATGGGCTGACCAGCCCCTCCGCGAGGGTCTGGAATTTGCGCTTGTAGTCTTCCCTCTCAAACGGGCGCGCCCCCAGCGGGTGGGCATCGGCCACGGCCAGTTCATCCTCGATGACGCGCCCATCCGTCAGCGTGATCACGGCTCGCGCGCCAAATGCTTTTTCTGCCGGGTCTTCAGAGTGATAGCGCCTCGTCCATTCCGGGTCCTCGACGGTTGAGATCTTCCGCCACAGCTCGATCGTCTCCGGGCGTTGCGCCCGTTCCGGCGCATAGGACCGTTCGTGGTGCCACTCCCCGTCCTCCAACGCGACGGCGAAGATGTACATGACGGAGTGGTCGAGAGTTTCGCGGGACGCGTTCGGGTCGAACTTCTGAGGGTCATTGGAGCCAGTCCCGATCACGAAATGTGTGTGGTGGCTGGTGTGCAAAATGATGGATTGGATGTCAGCTAGATCAATGTTTTCGGACGCCAAGGTGCTGCGGATACGGCGAGCCAAGTCAATGGGAGCCTGGGACTGGTATTCCGCCGAGTGCTGCTTGGTGAATGTGGAAAGAATGCCCCGCTTCGCTTCACCGGGAGCAGGAAGAGGGACGGTGTAGGTGGCCTCGGGGCCATCCAGCATCCACGCGATCACGCCATCCTCACCTTCCCAGATCGGTGCCGGGGCGCCCTCCCCGCGCATGGCGCGATCGGTCGCCTCCACCGCCATCTTTCCGGCAAACGCAGGGGCGTGGGCCTTCCAACTGGAAATGAGGCCCTTGCGGGATTGCCTGGTTGCCGTGGTGGTGTGCAGGGCCTGCCCCACTGCTTGATAGATCTGCTCGGTAGGTAGGTGCAGAAGCGTTCCGAGCCCAGCGGCGATAGACGGCCCCAGGTGAGCCACATGATCGATCTTGTGCTTATGCAGTGATATGCCACGCACGAGGTCCACCTGGACCTCGTAACCGGTTGCGATGCCTCGCACCAGGTCCACCCCCGTCAAGCCCAGGTCTTCACCGCGGTGCTGGGCCACCGCCAGCATCGCGGGAATGTTGTCACCGGGGTGAGAGTACTCGGCAGCGAGGAACGTATCGTGAAAGTCCAGCTCACGCACTGCGACACCGTTCGCCCATGCGGCCCATTCCGGCGAGCAGGTGGCGTCCACCCCAAAAACGGTGGAACCCCGGCCCTGGGCGGAATCCTCGCTGCCAGCGCTGGGAACGGGATGGCACAGTGCCTGCGCGCGGGCGGAACTCACCGGGCGCCGGAGGACGGAAGCGGTGGCCACTGCGGCATTATCGATGATGCGGTTTATGACCATGTCCTGGACGTCCGAATCCACAGGCACGGGATCGGCAGCGACCGCGGCCACTTTCCAGGCGAGGTGCTCCTCAATGGGGAAGTCCTCCGCGGACTTTCTGACCTGAACAGTGTGCTGGATCATGCTGACAGGAGCCTCCTGAGGCCTGGAAAAGAATGTGTGTTGAATCACAAACTAGCCCGTTAATTTCTGCAGCAAAGTCATTTTGCTTAAAAAATTTGTTGAGGTGCCGCCACAGCAAGCGGGCGTAAATACGGGGAGACTCAGGCGCCGTTCAGTAGCATGATACTTTCCAGCCAGCTGAACCACTCCGCACAGAAAGGCGGTCGCCACCGTGGGTATTGAACTGGATCCCAATCCCTCCCTGAAGCAATACGCGAACCCGCACAAGCTGGTCACCAACGGGTGGCTGGGCGCCAAACTGGGCACCCCTGGCCTCAAGGTCGTGGAAAGCAACGAGGACTCCCTGCTCTACGACATTGGCCACATCCCCACCGCCTTGCGGATCCACTGGTCCAAGGACCTCAGCGATCCGATCTGCCGGGACTTCATCTCCGCCGAAGACTTCGCCACACTCATGGACGATAAAGGCATCGACCGGGACGATACCGTGGTGATCTACGGCGACCGGGCGAATATGTGGGCCATGTACACGCTCTGGGTCTTCGAGCTGTTCGGCCATCCGGACGTGCGATTGCTGGACGGCGGTCGCGATGCATGGATGCAGGAAGAGCGAGAGATTTCTTACGAGGTCCCCACGCAAACCAGTAGTGGCTATCCCGTCGTCGAACGGGACGATTCCTCACAGCGGATTTTCGTGGAGGAACTACATCGGGACCTCAGCGCATTGCAGGTGATCGATTTGCGAAGCCCGGAGGAATACGCAGGTGAGGCAGCGCCCACTTCCACCGGCCCCGGCACGACCCCCGTGCGCCAGTCCTTCGCCAGCCGCCGTGGACACATTCCCGGGGCGATCAACATGTCCGTCGACCACACGATCTACCCGAACGCCCGCTTTCGCTCGGCCGAGCAATTGCAGGCTGCCATGGGTGGGGTAAAGAACAACGAAGACACCGTCACTTACAGCGAAGACGGCGCCTATGCCGCGCATCAGTGGTTTGTGCTGCGACACCTGCTGGGATGGGATCGCGTGCGCGTCTACGACGGATCGTGGACTGAGTGGGGCAACATGGTCCGCGTACCGATCGCCATCGGGGACCAGCCCTGACCTACCATCCTGGCCCGCATTGGCCCCACTAGTGACACCCCCGTAAAGTTGAGTGAATAGAAGCACCGAAAACCTGGAGGACAACAACGTGACGGACCGACCCCGGAAGATCACCAAGGTATTAATTGCCAACCGTGGTGAAATTGCCGTGCGTGTGATCCGCGCTGCTCGCGATGAGGGGATCGCCTCCGTCGCCGTGTATGCCGAACCCGATGCCGATGCCCCCTTTGTGAGCATGGCCGATGAGGCCTTTGCCCTCGGCGGCCAGACCTCCGCAGAATCCTATTTGGATATCGCCAAGGTGCTGAAAGCTGCACAAAACTCCGGTGCAGATGCCGTGCACCCGGGCTACGGCTTCCTTTCGGAGAATGCGGACTTCGCCCAGGCCGTCAAAGACGCTGGACTGGTGTGGATCGGACCGTCACCGGAAGCCATTCGCACGTTGGGCGACAAGGTCACCGCCCGGCGCATCGCCACCGAGGTCGATGCGCCGATGACCCCCGGCACGAAGGAACCCGTCACAGATGCCAGTGAGGTCCAGGCATTCGCAGACAAGCACGGGCTCCCCGTCGCGGTGAAGGCCGCGTTCGGCGGTGGCGGGCGCGGCATGAAAGTCGCGTACTCCATGGAGGAGATCCCGGACCTGTTTGAGTCCGCCACCCGCGAGGCCATCACAGCTTTTGGCCGCGGCGAGTGCTTCGTGGAGCGTTATTTGGACCGCGCGCGCCATGTGGAGGCACAGGTCGTCGCTGATGAGTACGGCAACGTGGTCGTCGTCTCCACCCGCGATTGCTCCCTTCAGCGCCGCTTCCAAAAGCTCGTTGAAGAAGCTCCGGCCCCCTTCCTCACCGAGGAGCAGACCGCCCGCATTCACGAGTCCGCGGAGGCCATCTGCCGTCGGGCAGGGTACACCGGCGCCGGCACCGTCGAATACCTCGTGGGCTCCGATGGCATGATCAGTTTCCTCGAGGTCAACACGCGCCTTCAGGTCGAGCACCCCGTCACCGAACAGGTCGCCGGGTGGGACCTGGTTCGCGAGCAATTCCGCATCGCCGAGGGGCGAGAGCTCTCTCGGAAGGAGACGCCAGCGCTGCATGGCCACTCCATTGAATTCCGGATTAATGGCGAGGATGCCGCAGCCGGTTTCATGCCCAGCCCCGGCCGGGTGACCCGGTACGTGGAGCCTGCTGGTCCGGGGGTCCGGATGGATTCCGGCATCCAGGAGGGTGCCGTCATCGGCGGGCAGTTCGATTCGATGCTGGCGAAACTGATCGTCTGGGGCGAGGACCGCGATCAGGCCATCCAACGCGCTCGCCGCGCGCTCGCGGAATACCAGGTTGAGGGCCTCCCCACCGTGATCCCGTTCCACCAGGCGATCCTCGAGGATCCGGCATTCGTGGCCGACGGCGGCGAATTCCGTGTCTACACTCGCTGGATTGAAGAAGAATGGGATAACCAGCTGGAGGCCTATCAGGAGCCTTTGGAAGCGGATACCACCGATGAGGTGGCGCTCCCCCGGGAAGCGGTGGTCGTGGAGATCGACGGCCGTCGCGTGGAGGTGAGCTTGCCCGGCGAACTGCTGGCAACGCGCGGCACTCTGCGCCGGGCTCGAAACCGTCGAGGTGCCGCTGCCCAGCAGCAGATCACCGGCGATACCGTCGCCGCCCCAATGCAAGGCACTGTCATCAAGGTGGCTGTCAACGATGGCGACACTGTGGCGGAAGGCGATACGATCCTGGTGCTCGAGGCCATGAAGATGGAAAACGCCGTGAAGGCTCACAAGCCCGGCGTCGTCACCGGATTGAGCATCACCGCTGGCGAGGGTGTGACCAAGAACCAGCCGCTCGGCGAGATTCTGGACGACTAGGGGCGGTCAAGCTTCTCCCCTCGCCCACGCGCACCCAGTGTTCGTTATACTTTCTCACAGCGCATTTCGACGAGCGGAGAGAATTAGGGATGGCTCATCACAACCAGAACACGTCACACCCCGTGCCCGATAGGGCCACCCCCGCCAGCGGAAGTGCAGCCAAGCAGGCGGGACATCCTGCGGCCAAGTTGCTCACCGTCCTAGGTGTCATTCTGTTGCTGCTCGGCTTGATCGCTGCCTCGGTTCACTTCACCTCGATCAAGGGTTTCTACCCCGATAGCTCACATGACGTGAGCAAAGGCAAAGAGTACTACCTCATCGCGGACAAGGAGGCGCTGAAAGCGTCGCAATGTTCCTTTGAATCCGACGGTAAGCCAGAGGACAGTATTCCCTCCAACATCGACAATTTGATCAAGAAAGACAATTCGGTCACGGACATCTCCCCACTGCTCACCAGCTCCAAGGGGGTCTTCGCTAAAGCTTCCTTCGACAGGGACATCAAGGGCGCGAATATCAGATGCGATAAGGGAAAGAATTACATCAGCACGATGAACCCCACCGCCATGACGGTCTTGCGATGGGGCGCTCCTTTGGCCATCGTTGTCGGCCTGATTGTTATTGCTCTGGGGTTGTCCGGGCGCCGCTGGAAATAAGAGCCGAAGCCTATGACTCGTCCCCACATGGACAGCCTGGAAAACCGCATCACCGAACAGTTTGCGCGGCTCACGCGTGCCCGTCGGGGTTACGTTCTTTCCATCGACCAGGGAACCACGTCCACCCGGTGTCTCATCTTTGATGAACAGGGAGATGTTGTGGCGTGCTCCCAATTGGAGCACGAGCAGATCTTTCCCTCGCCCGGCTGGGTCGAGCACGACCCTGATGAGATCCGGCTCAATGCTCGCCGCGTGATGGCAGATGCAATCGCCTCCGCCGATATCAATGCTGACGATATCGCCGCGATCGGGATCACTAATCAGCGCGAGACCACGATTGTGTGGGACCGGAAGACGGGAAAGCCGGTATACAACGCGATCGTCTGGCAGGACACGCGCACCGACAGCATCGTCAACCAACTGACGGACGAACAGAAGCAGCTCTTCCTCTCACGGACAGGATTGCCTGCCTCGACGTACTTTGCCGGACCGAAAATCCGGTGGATCCTGGACAACGTCGAGGGAGCTCGCGAGCGGGCAGACAATGGAGAGCTCGCTTTCGGAACGATTGATTCCTGGCTCGTGTGGGAGCTCACCAGGTCTTCCCGTCGCGCAAGTGGCGGCGGCACAAAGGAACGCGCTCGGCACGTCACGGACGTCACCAACGCCTCGCGGACGATGTTGATGGATTTGCAGAGCCAGCAGTGGGACGCAGAACTGTGCGAGGCTCTGGACATCCCAATGTCCTTGCTGCCAGATATTGTCAGTTCCTCCGAGGTCATCGGACGAGTTCGCCGCAGTGGCCCAGCCCATGGTGTCCCGATCAGTGGAATCCTGGGCGACCAGCAAGCCGCCGCTTTCGGGCAAGCTTCCCTTTCTCCCGGTGAGGCAAAGAATACCTACGGCACTGGGAACTTCCTGCTGTTGAACACGGGTGAGAAACCGCAGTGGAGTGAGCATGGACTGATCACGACAGTCGCCTACCGGCTGGGCAATCAGCCAGCGGTCTACGCCCTGGAGGGATCCATCGCGGTAACTGGGTCGCTCGTACAGTGGCTGCGTGACAACCTAGGATTCTTTAACTCGGCCGACGAGATCGAGCCACTCGCCAGGACCGTGCAGGACAACGGCAGATGCTATGTTGTCCCCGCCTTTTCCGGGCTTCTGGCTCCGCGGTGGCGTCCCGAAGCGCGTGGCGTGATCGTGGGACTCACCAGGTACGTGTCGAAGGCCCACATCGCTCGGGCAGCGCTGGAGGCTACCGCTTTCCAGACGCGAGAAGTGGTGGAAGCTATGAACGCGGATTCGGGCGTGGCGATGACAAACCTCAAGGTCGATGGCGGGATGGTGGTCAACAGCCTGCTCATGCAGTTCCAGGCGGACCAGCTGGGCGTGCCGGTGACCGTTCCCAAAATCGCCGAGACGACCGCCCTGGGGGCCGCCTTTGCCGCGGGCTTGGCCGTGGGCTTTTTCGCGGACCTGGACGAGATCCGCAGTCTATGGCAGGAGGACCACACGTACACCCCCGAAGTCTCCCAAGAAAGTCGGGATCGGGAATTCGACCAGTGGAACCGAGCCGTCGAGCGCACCTTCGATTGGGCCTAAAATCCACATTCACCCCATAGCTTCCGTACCTCTCCCCTACGCAACGTCAGGGGCTACCCTGATTTTTCTGCATCGGTATCGCTTATATGCGTAGAAAACTATTACACTACGTGTATGAGTTCGCCACAGCCGTTTCCGAGCCAATTCCCCGCGCGCGATAATGCACAGCCGCAGTCGGCTTCCCACTCCCAAGACCAGACATTTCTGCGCATCGGAGACCAGGAGCGCGAACAAGCGATCACCGCGCTGGGACAGCATTTCTCTTCTGGCCGTCTCACCTTGGTCGAGTACGACGAACGCTGCGGGCGGGCAGCCGGGGCACACCAGGAATCCGAGCTCGCAGAGCTGTTTCACGACCTCCCTAAGCTCCCCCATCCGCAGACGTCGACGGAAGTGGCAATCCCACCGGGCATGTACTCAGCCCAGGAGATCGCCGAGTACAACCACAATGGCACCCGCGTTCGCCGTGGCATCATGGCGGCGACCACGGTGCTGTCCGTGACCGGTTGCATCGCTACTCAGCACTGGCCAAACATATCGGCGCTGTGCCTGATGGTCATCCCGATCGTGGCGGTGGCACTTTACATGCTCAAGGTCGGCCCCGCGTCGTGGTACGTGCCCTCTCCACGGCAGCTGGAGGTCGAACGACTCAAGAAGCTGCGCCTCCAGCAAAAGGTGGATCGCCGGATGCAACGGGCGGCCCGCTCTCAACAGATGCACGAGCTGTCCAACAATGCGATGAACGCGCTCAATTCCACACTTGCGAACAGGTCGTCCAAGCGCTAGCGCCTAGCGCTCGGTCCTCACCGGGCCTGACAGTGGCGTCCCACCCCAAAAACTAACGCCCCGCTAGCGGAACTGGTCCACGACTCCCGCGAACAGGCGCACCCCCACCCTCAGCGCCCGCTCATCGAAGATGATGTCCGGCTGGTGCAGATCCGGGCGCACCCCCTTGCCATTCCACGTGCCCAGGCGAGCCATCGCTCCGGGCACGTGCTCCAGGTACCAGCTGAAGTCTTCGCCACCGGAAGACTGCGGAGCCTCTCTCAGAGCATGTGGATCCACGTTCTTCACGGCATTGGCCAGCAGCGCGGTGGAGACATCGTCGTTGGTGACCGGCGGGACGCCCTTGGTGTAGCGCAGCTCCACGGATGCCCCGGTGGGGGCGACGATCGAATCGATCAGTTCCTTCAGCATCCCCTGCGCATCCCGCCACACCCCGATCTGAGCGGTGCGGAACGAACCCAGCAGCCGGACTTCCTGTGGCATGGCGTTGAAGGTGGCTCCACCATTGATCGCACCGAAGGTCAGCACCGAGCCGCTGCGCGGATCCACCCGGCGGGACAGGACCCCTGGCAATTCGGTGGCAAGCAAGCCCGCGGCGTAAATCAGGTCCACCGTCATGTGCGGACGGGACGTGTGCCCGCCCTGCCCCCGCAGCACGACTTCCACCACATCCGCGGCAGATGTGATGGCGCCCGTGCGCACGCCGACCTGTCCCACGCGCAGCTTGGGCTCACAGTGCACGGCGAAGATCTTGCTCACCCCGGACAGCGCGCCGGCCTCGATCACGTCAACGGCGCCGCCGTCCATGACCTCTTCCGCGGGCTGGAAGATTCCGCGCACCTGCACGCCGAGCGCATCCGCACCGCGCTCGTGGACGAATTCTTGCAGCGCGATCATCAGCGCAAGCACGATGGTCGTGTGCATGTCATGGCCGCAGGCGTGCATCACGCCCGGGTGCTCGGAGGCGAATTCGAGCCCGGTGACCTCGTCGAGCGGAAGGGCATCGATATCCCCGCGGAAGGCGATCAGCGGGGCATCGTCTGGCCCCACGTCAACGGTCAGCCCGGTGGAGGGCAGGCGCCTGGGGTGCAGGCCGCGAGATTCCAGGGCTTCCACCAGGAAGTCGGTGGTTTTGGACTCCATGTGGCTGAGTTCCGGATGGCTATGCAGGTGGCGGCGCCACTCCACGATCTGGTCACCGTGGGCTGTCAGCCATTGGGAAACGAAATCACCAACTTCTGAGGTGGCGCGCTGTTCCTGGCGCTGGTCGCCGAGGTCGTCCATACCGCGAGGTCACGTTCCCTTCCGGTCGTTGGTTAAAGCTACTGTTTATTTGTGGGACGATTCGTTTGGGGACGCCATGGGGTGGCAGTTTCATAGAAAACGAACGAATTGTCCTATGAATTTTCATAGTAGCCCCTGAGCAATCCGCGTATCCTCGTGCCCATGACAAGCACCAACATCGATGTGACTGGCCTTGCACAAGAGGCTGCGGAGGCCCTTCAAAAGAAGACGGGAATTGATCGTTACGATCTCGCCGTCGTCTTGGGGTCCGGATGGCGCGCAGCTTCCGACGTTTTCACAGAGGGCGCGACGGAACTGATTGAGTTCCCGATGTCCGAGTTGCCAGGATTCCTGCCACCCACCGCGGTCGGGCACGGCGGAACCATCCGCAGCGCCAATGTAGGCGGAAAGAACGTGTTGGTGCTGCTGGGCCGGACTCACGCCTACGAAGGACACGAGCTGTGGCGCACCGCCCATGCCGTGCGCACCGCTGCACAAGCCGGAGTAAGCAACGTCATCCTCACCAACGCCGCTGGTGGACTGGCCGAGGGGATGACGGTCGGCGAACCGGTGCTGATTGCGGATCACATCAACTTCACTGCCAAGACTCCCCTGGTCGGGGCGAATTTCGTGAACCTCGTGGACGCCTACTCCCCCGCATTGCGCCAAAAGATGCAGGAGCTGCGCCCCGGGATGCGCGAGGCGGTGTATGCGATGATGCCCGGACCGCAGTACGAAACTCCTGCGGAGATCCATATGTTGCGCACCCTCGGAGCGGGTCTGGTGGGAATGTCCACCGTGTACGAGACGATTGCTGCGCGCGAGGCTGGCGTGGAGGTGCTGGGAATCTCACTGGTCACGAACTTGGCCGCCGGCGTGACCGGCGAACCGCTGAACCACAAGGAAGTTTTGGAAGCGGGCGACGCAGCTGCCTCCGATATGGGCGCACTGCTGCGCGATCTGGTTGGGGTGATCGACAATGACTGAGGGTATTCAGGAGCTGCGATTTGGCACCGCCGGCCTGCGCGCCCCCATCGGCCCGGGCCCAGCCGAAATGAACGTGTCCACAGTCACCCGGGCCACCGCCGGGGTGGCCCAGTGGATGAAGGAGTCAACGAACCCGAACCGTTCTGACGGCCACTATTGCGTGGCTGTGGGATTCGATTCTCGGTACGGCTCCCAGGCCATGGCTCGAGCGGCGGCGGAAACCTTTTCTGGCGCGGGCTTCGAAGTTTGGCTCATTGCTGAGCCTGCCCCAACCCCTGTGCTCGCCTGGTTGGTGCGCGACCGGAAGCTCGATGCAGGGGTTCAGATCACGGCATCCCACAACCCGTCGACCGACAATGGCTACAAGCTCTACCTCAAGGGCGGTTCTCAGCTGATCTCCCCCATCGACAAAAAGATCGAGGATGCTATCAGCCAGCAGCCTGTCGCCTACGAGGTTCCCCGGTCCCAGATGGTCTCCCTGGATGCGTCCGTGCCCATGGGATATGTGGAGGCTGTCACCTCCCTCGTCGCCACCGGCGAGCAAAAAGTTCTGGCTCCCCGCCGCACGCTTCGCATCCTCTACACTCCGATGCACGGGGTGGGCGGCAACGTATTGGAGGATGCCCTCCGCGGCACCGGTTTCGGCGATGTACACTTCGTACGCTCGCAGCGCTGGGGTGATCCCGAGTTTCCCACGGTGCCCTTTCCGAATCCGGAGGAGCCGGGCGCGACGGACGCGCTTCTCGAAGAGGCACGAAAGGTCGACCCTGACCTGCTGATCGCCCTCGATCCCGATGCCGACCGTTGCATGTTGGGAGTTCGAGACAACGCAGGTGAATTCCACATGCTCAACGGCGATCAGACCGGTGCACTGTTGGCTCGGCGCGTGGTGGGAACCCTGTGGTCCCCGGAGAAGCAGGAGGACCGGCACGCTAAACCGGTCGTGGCCACCACCATCGTGTCCTCACAACTTCTGGGCACCATGGCTGAGCACGAAGGCTGGGACTACGTTGAAACCCTGACCGGCTTCAAGCACTTGGCTCGGGCGGACCAGAATCGTCCGGGCAGTCTGGCGTTCGCCTATGAGGAAGCCATCGGCACCGCACCGGCGCCTCAGCTAGTAGCGGACAAAGATGGGATTGCCACGGCCCTGATCGCCGCGGCTTGGGCCGCGGAACTCAAGGAGCAGGGCCGCACCCTCTTGGACGAGCTATCTGACATCGAATCCGAGTTCGGCGCCTTCCGCACCACCCAGGTCAGCGCCCGATTCTCCACGCCGATTGAAGCTGCAGACATGATCGGGCAATTCACCGACAACCCGCCCACGGAGCTCGCTGGATGTACCGTTTCCAGCTCCCCACTGCAGGATTCCGAGGGCTCCAGCACCCCCGGGGTCAAGCTGATGGGAGAGATGGACGCCGGCCTGTCCATCCGCGTGATCGCCCGCCCCTCTGGGACTGAGCCCAAGGCGAAGTTCTACCTGGAGGCTTCTGGTCCGGCGGACAAGGCAAAACAGGTGGACGTGCTGCTCGAAACACTTGCCGGGGAAATCCGCCAGCTCACGTCGGCTTAAAGCAGAGTTTGGCGGGCGGGCTTCGAGCCCTCACCCCACCGGGCTGAGCAGGGGTTCACCGGTCGTTGGTGGCGCTGGGCAGCCTAGGCGAAGTCCATATTGCGCGGACCATACAACCGGTCACCCGCATCGCCCAGCCCAGGCACGATGTATGCCTTGTCGTTCAACGACGGGTCGATCGTGGCCGTGACCAACTTCTTGACTGGCAGCCCCGACTCGCGCAAGGCATCCACGCCAGGCTGAGACGAGACCATGCAGACGCACGTAATGTCGTCTGCCCCTCGTTCGGCCAACAAGCGGATGGAATGCAGGAGAGAGCCACCTGTGGCCAGCATGGGGTCCACCAGCATGACTGGCTGCCCACTGAGATCGTCGGGAAGGGCTTCCAAATAGGGCACTGGTTCGTGGGTCTTTTCGTCCCGGGCGAGCCCGATGAAGCCGACCTGCGCATCCGGGATCATAGATAGCGCTGGGTCCACCATGCCCAAACCTGCTCGAATCACCGGGACGATGATCGGTGGCGTCTCCAGGCGAAAGCCTTGCGCGGTGTCCACCGGAGTCTTCACCGGAAACGCCGAGACCTGAAGATCTGCGGCTGCTTCGTAGATGAGCATCGCGCCGAGATCTGCCAACGCGGTGCGGAAAGTGACGTTGTCGCTGCGCTCATCTCGCATGATCGTTAAGCGGCTGGCTGCGAGGGGATGGTCGACCACCTTGATATCCATGCAGACCAATGTACGCGGGGATGCGGGAAAAACCGTGAACCGTTTGGGGGAAATTCGAGTCTATTGAAGTGACGAAGCAGCGTATGAGAACCACGACATAAAGGACTTGGAAGGACATTGCCCATGCCAGCACCTGTGCCTACACCGCCCCCATCACACGATGTCCCTCCAGGGAGTCCGGGAGCGTCCGCGATGACTGTGGATGTGGCCGGGGTATATGCCGCCAGCGCAGCGGCGAATGGGTTGTCGGAGCAGTTTGCCCGTCGCTCAGCTCCCGTCCCTGTTGAGCTGCACTTCCCGGCCTTGCCGGAGGTGGCGGCATTTGTCCAAGCGATGTCACAGGCTCGGGAGAGGCACGCGAGGTCACTGGCCATGTTTGAAGCCTTCTTCGATGCGGCGGGCCGAGGGTTAGAGGAATTTGCAGGAGCGATTGACATGGCTGAGTCAGGCGCTGTCGGAAGATTTTCTGGCCTGACAGTCAGCGGGGGTGAGGCGCGGTGATGGAACAGTTTGCGCGGCTTATTCCGCCCCCGATGCTCGGTGGAATGAGTTCACGCCTGGCGCCAGGAATTGAAGTGGACTTGGCCAGCCTCGCTCCAAGTGTGGCCGCAGCAGTGGAGGGTGCAGCGGGGACCCAGATGTCAGACCGGCTGACGGAAGCGGTCGACAGTGCGCTCGGTGTCCTGGCTGCAGGGGACCAGCTGGATGAGTTCGCCCGACGAGCACAGGCCGCGGTGAACCAGGCAATGGCGGATGTCATAGCCATTGCGGAAGAGTGCTTAGAAGAAGTAACTGCGCAATTGCTGGCACAAGGACCCGCCTTGCTCACGGGTCCGTTGGCGGCATTTTCCGCAGCGAATGTGGCACCCATCATTGCCACGCATGTCGCCCGTGCTGAGACACGGCTCCATGAGTGTGGACACGAACTGGAAGAACTGGCCCGTCAAGCCAGTTCAGTGGTGATTCCCGATGCTCCGGGCAGCCCAGGAGAGATGGCGCAGACCGTTCCCCCGAAGCTGGAAGGGCCCGGTCAAACCGGTGAACAGGCACAGGGCAGCGCTGATGCGCCGGTTCCTGCCGCGCCCGCGGTTCCCGAGAGTTCGGTGCGAGGCACAGGCTTGGTTCACGGCGAAGGCCCGATGGGTGACATTGCTTCGACAGCTGACTCAACCCCGATAAGCGAACAGGGCCAGACCGAACAGGCCGAGAACTCGAGTTCCGAGGTAGCCGGGGCGCCATCAGCTCAAGCGGCAGCAGCGGTGACCGCCGCGAAGACTCAGCTGGGCACTCCCTATGTCTGGGGCGGCACTACCCCAGGGCAAGGTTTTGATTGCTCGGGCTTTACCCAGTGGGCCTACGGGCAAGCGGGTGTGGATATTCCCCGAGTCGCGAACGCGCAGGATGTGGGACCACAGATCCCAATGGATCAGGTGGCTCCGGGCGATCTTGCAGTGTGGGACGGGCATGTGGCCATGGTCATCGAGGACGGACAGATGATCGAGGCAGGCGACCCGGTGAGCATTAGCCCACTGCGAACTGAGAACATCGGTATGCAGTTTCATGGGTTTTACCGGCCGACAGCAGCATAAAAGGGGACCGATGTAATGAACCGTCGAAGCGCAAAAGTCGGTTTGGCGCGGATCGTGGCGCAGCCACCGGAGGTGGAGTACCACGTGGAGCAGTTCCTCGGCACTCCCCCGCCTGTCGTGCCAGCCGTTCTGACAGATGACCTGAGAACTCCGCACACGCCGAGATCCCACACCGCTCACAGCCGACCGACCGGGTAGAATCCCGGGTCATGGCTGACAACGCGCGACGGAGTTCCATGACTGAGACGTCTGCATTCAAAGCGAGCACGGGCATCCACCCGCTCAAGATTTCGACCTTGAGCGGCGACTGGTTCACTCTGTGGGCGCCCTCATGGACAGAGCGGGGCGAAAAGTGGCAGGCCGTACTGGGCAAGGACGACCAGCTGTACGTCTTCGCCGATGCAGAGAACCTTCTGGCTTTCATCCGCAGTGGACAATCTCATGACCTCTTGGACCACCCGCAGTGGGGGAATTTTGCAGCGAAGGGGCACGAGGCGCTCATTGATGCTCGGATCGAGAAGATCGACCTCATTGACGTGCCGAATAAGCTTGCCTCGCGCCCAGGATACGAGGGGACTCGCCGCGTCAGCAGAGCATTCGAGCTACTTCAATCCCTCGGCAGCCTGCTTGGAGTGGAGTCCATCACGTCGTGGTTCCGCAGCTATTCGGTACTGCAAAACGTGAAGCGCGGGGCGGACCACTTTGCTT
Source organism: Corynebacterium falsenii (assembly GCA_001054945.1). Taxonomy (GTDB): domain Bacteria; phylum Actinomycetota; class Actinomycetes; order Mycobacteriales; family Mycobacteriaceae; genus Corynebacterium; species Corynebacterium falsenii_A. The sequence continues at coordinate 807,380 of JVKJ01000005.1, forward strand.
CTCAGAACGGCGAGGCCGAGTGGACCGGCATCGGCCGCACCGTCATTGAGCAGTGGGGGAAAATGCTCAAGGATCTTGAGGATCACCTCTACCAGCCGGAATCAGCGCAATCCGACGTCAAAGCGGCAAAGGCCGACATTGCAGAGGCCACCACGCTGCGCGAGGAGAGGATTGCTGCAGAGGAGAAGCGGCGGAAGGACGAGGCCACGAGCTCTCAAAAGGAGCAGGAAAACTCCGATCCATACGATTCCACGTTGTGGGCGCAGGCTGGCATCGATCCGATTCGAATCACGCTGAATGGTCAGCACGTGTACACGCTGCGTTGCTACCTCGGTGACTCGCCGCGCTTTCTCGGTCGGAACGGCCAGATCTTCACCTTCCCTAATTCCCGCTCACTGGTGCGGTGGATCGTCGATGCTGACGAGCACGACCTGGAACCCCTCAGCACATGGACCGACCTGCAGACCGCTGCGAACGCTGGGGAGCTGGAGGTCGAGGTCCACGATTCGAACCAGTACGTCTTCACCGGCTTACGGGATGACATCGCCTCGGGCACCGACGCGGTCGACACGAAGCAACTTGGCCGGGCATATGAATTGCTGGCGGATGCCGCTGACTGGGCGGGCGATGACGGCGTCAACAAGATCCTCATTGCCTATCCGCGCCTACAGAACTACATCGCCTTCATGCTCGGATCGGCTTCTGGCACGGCACCCAGCGCACCCTTCGACGAAGAGGTGAAGGGCTGGAAGGCGCTAGAAGATGACCTCATCAAGCGCTTCAGCAAATTCTAAAATTTTGCTTAACCAAAGCGTTCAAACCCTTACAATTTGACCGTTTAACTGGGAAACTTTGTGCTAATCTGCTTCTTTTTCCCAGTGAAGGTTTACCCCATTTAAGGGGAGGACAATTTGCACGCAATAAACTTTTCACATGCGCCTCACCTGTAGTTATCCAACTGAAGCGGCAGTCTTTTTTCAGTGATGTGTCAAATAAATAGTGCTTTCCACATACGAAATAGTTAGCGTTGAGATGCTGGTTCTAGATATGCTCATTCCTTAGCCGAATGCGCTTGCTGACCACCGAGGTTCTCAGGAAGTTGAACCCAGCGGCAGGGCAAGCGCAAAAGGCACGCGAATCAGTGTGCTGACTTGAAACCTTCAGAGCCGAAAGAAACGCATGAATCTCAAAAAACGCTTTGCCGCTGCAGTTGCGACAGTGGGAGTGTCGCTGTCCTTGGTCCCCGCAGTTGCCAACGCACAGCCAGAACTTCCTCAGCTGCCCCCGCTGCCAGCGCCCCCGGCACCACCAGCGCTGCCTGGGAACATCCAGCTGCCGCCGTTGCCTGACAACATTCCCCTCCCACCCCTGCCCCCGGGACCGAACCTTTCTGCTCCGCCACAGGTGAACCAGGACGTGAATGAGAGCTACGTCAGCTTCGGCGACTCTCTGGCCGCGAACCCCACGATGCTGGACATTGCGGTGAGTCGCTACCAGCGCCAGCACCCAGAGTTTAAGTGGCCCACAATCCGGGATGGCTTCTGTGCTCAGGGACCAAACAACTTCCCTAGCCAGACCGCTCAGAAGACCGGTCTGCGTCTGGCGGACTACTCCTGCGGTGGAGCCACGGCATATGTGCCCAGCAACCCAGGCGACCCGATCCCTCACACCACGCTCACTCAGCAGGTGGATCAGGCCATCGGCAATGGCGACTTGGACGGCCGCACCCGTTTGGTCTCCCTGTCCATCGGTGTGAACGACCTGTGGCAGCCCGGCAACGGTGAAAATGTCGGCCAGGCAGAGCGCAATCGCCTGTACCACGAAACCGTGACCAGCCAGCTTCAGCGCATCAAGGCTGCAGCTCCGAATGCCAAGGTCATCATGGTGGGCGTGCCAGACCAGACCGATGGCGCCAACCACACGTGCGCCACCAACCTGCTCGGCGTGACCAGCCACTGGTACTACCCAATCGTCCCCTACTACCAGGACGAACTGCGGAACCAGCAGCGCAGCGCCGCAGAGGCTGAAGGTGTCCAGTTCCTGGACATGGCAGACGAGATCTCCGCTGCCAGCGGCAAGAACGGCTGCTCCAACGACCCGAATCGTCTGAGCGCCGCCATCTTCGATGACGCTCCGCACAACTTCACCTTCCACCTGACCGATGCCGGCCATGTGTACTACTCCGACCGTCTCACGCAGGAGTACCGCGCCTAATCCGGCGCTGGCACGACCGACGTCCTGAATCACCAAGGAGACACCATGTCCCCCGAATTCCTCATGCAGCTGGTGCGCGATTACCCGCTGACCACACCGGCTTTCCACTTGACGGGCTTCCCCACGATCGATGATTTCTGGGGACGCACCCTGAACGCCTGGCCGGATATCAAACAGCTCTTCCAGATCTTCGGCTAATCCTCAGGCCCGGCCCCGACGGGCCGGGCCTTTTAGTTACCAAAGCTAACTCCCCGACGCTTTACCTAGGCTGAAATTCAGCACCAAACCACCTCCACAGCTGATAGCACCACAAATGACTGACACAACGTTCAAGAAATTCACCAAGAAGTCCTCCAAGGACAACCAAGCCACCGAGCCCCAGCCCAACATTCCTGGCCCTCGGTCCCTCCCCCTTGTCGGCACGGCGTACTCGATCAACACCGACAATCTCATGCAGTCGGCGGTCGATCTGGCCAAGAAGCACGGGCGTTTCTACCTACACGAGATCCCCGGCCGCTCCCCGCTGTACATTGTCAGCTCCTATGCTCTCGTGGACGAACTCTCCAATGAGGACCGCTTCAAGAAGGTCGTCCACCCAGCAATCTCGGCAGTCAAGGGCTTCGCCGGCAACGGCTTGTTCACATCCGAGCAGGATGACCCCGAGTGGGCTAAGGCTCACCGCATTCTCATGCCCGCCTTCAACCCCACCGCGCTGAAGGGCATGTACAGGGGCATGGTTGATGTCGCCGACCAGCTGATGCTCAAGTGGTCACGCACCCGTCCAGATGTGGACGTGGACGTCCCGAGTGACTTCACCCGTCTCACGCTGGACACCATCGCACTGTGTTCCTTCAGCTATCGCTTCAATTCTTTCTATTCGGAGAAGTTCCACCCATTTGTGGACGCCATGGTCGACGGGCTGGCGGAATCAGGCAAGCGTGCGCACGCTCTTGAAATCCAAAAGAAGATCAACGTCCTGGGAGAACGTCGCTTCCAAAAGGACATCGACGTGATGAAGGAAACGGTCGATGCCCTCATCGCAGAGCGTCGCCAGAATCCAAGTCCCAAGGGCGAGGAAGACGTCATGGACGTCATGCTTAACGCCACGGACCCCGTCACCGGCCAAAAGCTCAGCGATGAAAACCTGCGCTACCAGCTGGTCACCTTCCTGATCGCCGGGCACGAGACCACCTCTGGCCTGCTCAGCTTCGCGGTCTACGAGCTGATCTCCAACCCCCGGGTGTACAAGAAAGCCCAGGGAATCGTGGACGAGGTCCTGGACGGTCGATTCCCACAGTTCGAGGACCTCCGCGACCTCGGTTACTTGGACCAGATCCTCCGCGAGGCACTGCGCAAGTACCCAACTGCGCCTGCTTACGCCGTCACGCCGTACGAGACCACGACCATCGGCGAAAGCGGCGGAACCGCCGGGGAGCCCGTCACCGTCAACCCCGGGGATACCCTTCTGGTGCTCCTCCCCCACCTGCATACTGACCCCGAAGTGTGGGACAACCCAGACGAGTTCCGTCCGGAGCGCTTCGACTTCGAGAACGCGAAGAAGATCCCGCACAACGCGTGGAAGCCTTTCGGCAACGGGCAGCGCTCCTGCCTCGGCCGCGCATTTGCCCTGCAGGAAGCCACCATGGTGCTGGCCCTCCTGCTCCAGCACTTCGATTTCGAGTTCTCGGACCCGAACTACAAGTTGAAGATGCTGGATGGCCTCACCTCCAAGCCGGAGGACCTGTACATCCACGTCCACCAGCGTTCCAAGTACCCCTACCACGGTCCGCACGGTGGGGACGGGCTGAACTCCAGTGGAGGGGCGGCGTCAGGAATGGACAACCCCTTCGAGGACCTCAGCGAGGAAGTGGAGAGCAACGGGCACTGCATTCGGCTCCTGGTGGGGTCCAACGCAGGGACCTCTCGAAATTTTGCCAACCGTCTGGCCAGCTTCGCGGGCGCACAGGGATACGAGACTCGCGTGGAGGATCTCGACTCAGCGGTCGACAACCTCGACCCCGAGGAAACCCTGCTCATCTGCACGTCCTCGTACGAGGGATTGCCTCCCGACAATGCGAAGAAGTTCGTGGCCTGGCTCGAACAGCAGCAGGAAGAAGGCAACAACACGGCCCTCAACGGCGTGAACTACGCGGTCTTCGGCTGCGGCAACAGTGAATGGGCAAGCACCTTCCACCGCATCCCCAAGCTGATCGATGATGGCTTGGAAAAGCTCGGCGCACATCGAATCACCGAGCGCGGCGAGGCAGATGTTCGCGGTGACTACGTTGGTGTGTTCCAGGACTGGACAGAAAAGCTGTGGCCAAAGGTCGGTGAACTGACCGAAGTCAAGATCGATACCTCTCTCGGCTCAGAAGACATCAGCGCCGAGATCGTCGATGGCGGCCGTGGTGAAGTTCTGCGCTCCGAGGGCGCGGACGGATATGTCGTCGGGCACGTTGAGAACATCGAGAAGCTCAGCACCGATGCCGACGGCCCTGTCCCGGACAAGTACCGCGTGGACATTCGCCTGCCCGAGGGCACCGAATACACCACGGGCGACTACCTGGAGTTCCTTCCTCATAACTCGGACTCGCTGGTTGACCGTGTCCTGGATCGCCTGCACCTGACTGGCGACCAGCGCGTGGTCCTCGATGGGCGCTCAAGCTTCCTGCCGATCAACGAGCCCATTAGCCTTCGCGAGCTCCTGGGTTCGTATGTCGAGCTCAGCACGCCCGCAGGACAGCGGCAGGTCCGGGAACTGGCGGAGAATTGCCCCTGCCCACCCGAGCAGAAGGAATTGCAGGAGCTGGCCAGCGACGAGCACTACGATCGCATCCAGAAAGAGCGCCACAGTGTGCTGGATCTGTTGGAACGCTTCCCCTCCGTTCAGATCGACTTGTCGCAATACCTGAGCATGCTCATGCCGCTGGCTCCACGCCGCTACTCCATCTCCTCCTCCGCGTTGAAGGATCCGCAGCTGGCCAGCATTACATTCTCCCGTGTGAGCTCCCCCGCCTGGTCCGGTCAGGGTGTCTTTGAGGGCGTGGCCACCAACCACCTCACCCGCCTAAAGGTGGGCGCACCGGTGACTGTCACCGTCGTGGAGGGCAGCGACGAGTTCCGCGGTGAAAAGGACGTGTCCCACCCGATGCTGCTGGTGGGAGCCGGCACGGGGATTGCCCCATTGCGCGCCTTCATTGAGGACGCCGCCATCAAGGCGGAATCCAACGACAGCGAGCCAGGCCAGTCCCTGCTGTTCTTCGGCTGCCACGGACCTGATTCTGACTTCCTCTACCGGGATGATCTTGAGAAGTGGGAGAAGCAGGGTGTGGTGGAAGTCCGTACGGCGTTCTCTCGCCACCCGGAGAATGGAGAAGAGGACGACATTCGGTACGTGCAGCACCGTCTGTGGAACGACCGTGAGGACGTCATCCAGTACCTCAACGACGGCGCTCGGGTGCTGGTCTGCGGTGATGCTTCCACGCTGGCCCCAGCTGTCCGCGAAACCATGACGGACATCGTGGCTCAGCAGAAGGGCGTGTCCGCCGAAGAGGCCAAGAGCCTGGTCGAAAAGATGGAACGGGAGGAGTTCACTTACGTTTCCGATGTCTTCACCTAGGCGACCGCAGTAGCGACTACGCTTTCGTCTCCCCACAATCAATGAGCCCGGTCCGCCTCTGGCGGGCGCGGGTATCTGAACCCCACCGAAAGGCACCATGACTTCGTACACTCTCCACCCCGAGAAGGACCACGGCGTTCCGAAGAAGGAAGTGTTCAAGCAGTTCCTGTTCTTCGTCCAGCAACTGCGCAAAAACAATATCTTCGAGCTCAACGGCAAAGAAGACCTGAAGCAGGCTGTTAAGGCCATGAAGCGATGGGGCGCCCTTGAGGGCGGCACCCTGGCCAACGCCGCACGGCGCCACCCAGATCGCTTGGGGCTGATCGACGACGACGGTGAGCTAACGTACAGCGAATTCTTGGAAAAGGTGGTGAGCCTCGCCAACGGGCTGCAAAACCGCGGCGTAAAGAACGGTGGCAATGTGGCCGTGATGGCCCTCAACGGCCGTGCTGCGATCTTCCCGCTATGCGCTCGCCAGATGCTGGGCTACCACATCTTCATGATCAACGCGAACAGTTCTGGCCCGCAGATCGAAAAGGTCCTGGATTTCCACGAGGTCGATACGCTGATCGTGGATCAGGAATTCTACGAGCGCTTGACCCCGAAGACGAAGGACAGCTGCCGCATCATCATCGGCTACGTTGATGATGAAGCCGCGGTCCCCGCCGGCGTGGAGACGATGGCTCAGGTCATCGCATCCGCTGAACCGAACCCGGACACCTTGCCGGACAAGCCCACCAAATCCCAGCATGTGGTCATGACTTCCGGTACCACTGGCATGCCGAAGGGCGTTGTGCGTCGTCAGCTGAAGTCTCCCCAGGGAATTGCCCCGGCGTTGGCGTCCATCCCCTGGCGACAAAACCTGACCGTGATCCTCACCGGGGTGTTGTTCCACTTCTACGGCTGGGCGAACCTGCTGCTGTGCATGCTGACGAACTCGACCATCATCACCCACCGGAAGTTCGATGCACAGAAGGCGCTTGACGATATCCACACCTACAAGGTGAACGCCTGGGTGGCCTCCGCATCTCGCTTGCGGAACATGTTCACCTACATGGACCAGGAGGGCATCGACCGTGAAGATGGCCTCGAGTTCATCCTATCCTCCGGCAGCCCGCTGACCCCATTCGAGGTGCAGAAGGTGACCGAGAAGTTCGGTCCGGTGTTGCACAACAGCTACGGCAGCACTGAGACCGCCGCCCTGGCGATTTCCGCCCGCGGCGAGCTGCCCAAGAACCCAACCTTGACCGGCACCATCTACCCCGGATACAAGGTGGAAATCCGGGACGATGAGGGCAATCTCCTGCCCGATGGAGAAGTCGGCGACATCTACGCCGGTTGCTACGACATGTTTGCCGGTTACACCGACCCGTCCATCAAGGTGCCCACCATTGGCGGTCTGTTGCGCATGGGCGACCGCGGATATCGCGAGGGCAACCGCCTGTACGTGAAGGGCCGCGCGGACGACTTGGTGATCACCCAGTTCGGCGAGAAGATCTTCCCCTCCGAGCTGGAGGATCTGCTCATTCGTGACGACCGGATCGACGATGTGCACGTCCACGGCGTGAAGGATCCGAAATACGGCCAAGCGCTGCGCTGCTACGTCATCCGTGATGAAAAGGCTTCCCCGGCGGACCTGACCGAGGACGATGTGCGCGAGATCGTGGTCAACGCGCTCTCCGATGCTCACGCACCGCGCGATGTGTTCTTCGTAAAGGACTTCCCGCGCAACCCCATGGGCAAGGTGATTCGCCCAGAGCTGCCGGATCACTCGACCGCGTAGGGATCGCTCGTCCCCCTATCCCCTGCTGCCCTCGTGGCGGCGGGGGATTTTTAATGCCTTCGGCAGGCGCTCCGCTGCAGGCTCAGTCCCTCGCCAGCTCGTGACTCAGAGAATCCAGCTCTCCCCCGCCCGCCATGGCCAGGGTGAGCTGTTCCAGGGTCACGTCGTCATAGTCGGCGTTGAGCGTCTCCTCGCCCATATTGAGCAGAACGAAGCGGTCTCCCACCAGGTATGCGTGGTGGGGGTTGTGGGTAATCAGTACCACGCCCACCCCGCGCTCGCGGGCGGCCTTCACAAATCGCAGGACCATGCCCGATTGCTTCACACCCAGGGCTGCGGTTGGCTCATCCAAAATGATGACGCGCGCACCGAAATACACCGCCCGCGCGATGGCCACGACCTGCCGCTGCCCGCCGGAGAGCGTACTGATCGGCACCTCCACATCTGCCAAGTTCACCCCCATGTCGGCCAGCTGCTCGCGGGTGATCCGCCGCATCTCGTCGCTCTTGAGCTTGCCCAGCGCCCCCGTGAGCTCCTGGCCTAGGAAGAAGTTGCGCCACACTGGCATCTGCCCCACCACCGCCAAGTCCTGATACACCGTGGCGATCCCCTTCTCCAGAGCTTGCTTGGGGTTGTTGAAGCGGGTGGCCTCGCCATCTACCAGCAGTTCCCCGCTGGTTTGCTGGTGCAGGCCGGCAAGGATCTTGATGAGCGTGGACTTGCCCGCACCGTTGTCCCCCAACACGCAGGTGACCGTGCCCTCCCGCACGCTCAGGTCAATGCCCTTCAGGACCTCGATCTCACCGTAGGATTTGTGGACGCCACGAAGTTCGATCAGCGGCGCATCGTTCGCGTTCTGTTTTTCAGCGTTCGCGGTCGCCCGCGATGATTCCTGCCCCAGTGCGCTGGCCGGCCGCGCGGTGTTTCCCTGGCTCATGAGCGGTTTCCTCCCGTGAAGCGCGTGAATGAATTGTTGGTGATGACCGCGAACAGCAGCATGGCGCCCAGGAAGAATTTGAACCAGTCGGGGTTCCATCCGGCGTACACGATGCCCTGGTTGGTCATACCGAAGATGAGCGCGCCGATGGCGGTACCCACCGCCGTGCCGCGTCCGCCGGTGAGCGCACACCCGCCGATCACGGCGGCGATGATGTAGAGGAACTCGTTGCCCACGCCCTGGCCAGCCTGGATGGAATCGAAGGCGAACAGGTTGTGCATGCCCACGAACCACGCCGCAAATCCCACCAGCATGAACAACAGAATCTTCACGCGACGCACGGGCACGCCGACAGCCCGGGCGGCGTTGGCGTCCCCTCCCACGGCAAAGATCCAGTTGCCCAAGCGGGTCTGGAAAAGCACAAAGCTCGCCAGCGCGACGAACAGCAGCCACCACACGACGGTGATCTTGATGTCCACGCCGAAGACATGGAAGGAGGATGCGAAGACTTTCCGCGCGGACTCATATCCCTGCATGTCCGAGATCGTGGGGGTGGCCACTTGTCCGGTCACCAGCTTTGTCACGGCGAGATTGATGCCTTGCAGCATGAGGAACATCGCCAGTGTGATGAGGAACGAGGGGATGCCGGTCCGGGTCACCAGATAGCCATTGATCGCCCCGATAAGCAGAGCGAAGAGCAACGACAGGCCCACTCCGGCCCAGGAATTGAGCCAGAAGTTGTAGTTCAGCATCGTCGCGGTGAGCGCGGTGGTGGTTACCGCGACGCCCGAGGACAGATCAAACTCGTCGCCGATCATGAGCAGCCCCACGGCCAAGGCGATGATCCCCATCGTCGACGATGCGTACAACACGGTGGCAAAAGCATCCGCACTACGGAACGCCGGAGCCATGACCATAAACAGCGCAAAGATCAAGATCGCGCCGACAACGCTGGCCATCTCCGGTCGTTTGATCACCCGCATGAGCGGGGACTGTGTGTTGCTCTCTGCCATTAACGCAAGCCCTTCTTCGCGGCGTCCTCAATCTTGTCCACATTGCTCTTGTCCACGAAGCTCGGCCCCGTGAACACCGGCTGTCCTCCACCGACGGTAGAGCCGTTGCGCTTGGCGAGCCAGAGCGCGTCGATGGCCATATACCCCTGCAGATAGGGCTGCTGATCCGCTGCCCAGTCCACGTCACCCTTCTTGATGGCCGTCACCAGCTCAGCGTTCGTATCGAAGGTGGAGATCTTGGCATGGGAGCCAGCTGCCTCGCGGGACTTCACGGCCGCCAGCGCCACGGGCGCGACCAACCCCATGACTCGGTCCACGTCCTTGTCCTGGGCCAGCTTCGCTTGAATCGTGGACTGCACAGCGGTGAGATCCATGCCGTTGACGTAGAGGGTTTCCACCTTGCCGTCGCTGCCGGAGGCCTTCAGCCCCTTCTGGATGCCCGAGCAGCGCGCTTCCTGCGACGGGTTGCCCTGCTCGTGAATGACGCACAGGACCTTGTGTGCCTTGTCTGCACCCAGCCGCTTGCCAGCCTCGGCGCCGGCGGTGGATTCGTCCTGGCCGAAAAACGCGGACAGCCCGTACTTCTTGTAGTTGTCCATACCGGAATTCAGTCCCACGACGGGGATCCCCTGATCCACAGCCTTCTTCGCTACCGGGCCGAGAGCCTCTGCGGTGGGCATGGTCAGCGCGATGCCATCGGATTTCGCGTCGATCGCGTTCTGCACCAGATTTGCCTGGTCGGGCGCCTGCGGCGTGGAGGAATACCGTAGCTCAAGATTGTCCTTCTTCGCCGCGTCCTCAGCGCCGGCGCGCACCAGATCCCAGAAGGTGTCACCCGGGGCACCGTGGCTCACCATGCTCACGGTGTACCGCGGGGTGTCCACCCCTCCCCCGCCGTTTCCGTTCCCGGCGGTGTCCCGGGGCCGTCCCCCGGTCGACGAGCACGCTCCCAAGATAAGGGACGCCAGCGTCACCGTGGCGACGATGGCCACGCGCGAGCGTGAGCGGCGGGACGTGTGCGCGGACAGGGGGCCTGAATTTGAGCTGGGTGAAGTCACGTCGTCGATTATTCGCAGGTCAGAGGGCTAAGTCAAAATTTTTCCACCCGCTACTTTATCCATTCAGAGGCGCTTAGCTGGGAAAAGTCTGGGCAGGGGTCCTTCCATATCTGCTACGCAGAAACGTGTGCTACTTCGCGCCCCCGCTCGGATCGGCACCGCCCTTGGCATCGTCTTCGCCGTTGGAGTCTTCATCATTGGTGACCCCGTCATCGGCATCGTCATCGTCGAGGCTTAACCCCAGCTGCTCGAGCTCGTGCTTCAGGTTCTCCATCGACAGCTCGATCTGCTCGTGATCCGCTCCGCCCATTTTCCCGGCGACGGGCCCCTTGCCGCGATGAAGCGCGTTCAGCCCGCCGGACAGCCGGGCGCCCTCGCTCTCGTCATCGGCGAACAGGGATGGATCGCCTTCGACGTGGTCGATGCCATCGATATCGGAGGTCAGGTCACCGCCCAGCTCCGCGTACGCGGGGAAGATGATGTACTGCTCCAGCTCGCTACGCAATGGCGCGGGGCAGAAGGCGACCTCGAGCGCATTGGTGGTGAATTCCAGCAGTTGCCAGTACTCGAGATCGAAGGCTTCCGCCAAGGCGGTGAATTCTCGGGTCATGGTCGTACCGGAAACCAGGCGATTGTCCGTGTTGACCGTGCACATAAAGCCCATGTCGTACAGCAGGTTAAAGGGGTGATCCGCCACGTCATCGCACACTCCGGTTTGAGTGTTCGAGGTTGGGCAGATTTCCAGCGGAATGCGCTGGTCGCGGACCACGCGTGCGACCTCGCCCAACTCGACGCCGCTCATAGTCGCTTCGAAGTCCTCGTAGATTCGTACGCCGTGCCCCAATCGGCGTGCGCCCTGTGCCAGGGCGTCTCGAATGGAATCCACACCGGCCGCCTCCCCAGCATGAGCGGTAAAGGGCACAAGATTGCGCCGCAAGAGGTCGAAGGCCTCGCTGTGGTTGGAGGCGGGGAAGCCATCTTCAGCCCCCGCGATATCGAATCCGACGACGTAGCCCTCCCCGGGCGAATTCTCCCCAAAATTATCCACAGTCAGCTGGGCAATCTCGGTGGCGCGATCCGCATGCCGCATTGCGCACAAAATCAGCCGGGCATGAATTCTGCCGCCCTTTTCCTGGACCACCCGCTCGCCTTCTTTGGCTCCCTGGACCGTCGCCTCTACAACTTCCTGGAGGCTGAGGCCACCGGCCAGATGCTGCTCGGGAGCGTAGCGCAACTCCGCATAGCAAACATTGTCTGCGCCGAGGTCTTCCACCGCCTCGCGGGTGACTCGAACCAGCGCGTCCTTCGTCTGCATGACGGCGGTGGTGTGATCGAAGGTCGTGAGATAAGTCGGAAGGTCACCGGAATTTGCGGCATCGTAGAACCACTGCTCGAGTTCCTGCGCATCCGTCGTGGGGAGCTGGTGATCGACCTTCTCGGCCAGTTCGATAATGGTGGCGGGTCTCAACCCGCCATCCAGGTGATCGTGGATCTCAACTTTAGGCAGCTTCGCGATGACGTCCGAATCAATCATGGCGCAAAGTCTACCGATGGCCCCGGCAGCTGGGGCCGTTAGTGCTTACGGAAGAGCGTGGAGAATGCCCCACCGATCAGCACGCCTGCCGCCGCGCCCGCGCCGAGGAGCCCCGCCTTGCTGCGGTCAGAAGAGCCGCTCCGGACCTCTTGGCGGACTCGAATCACTGCAGCCGGCGGCAGATCCGGCTCAACCTCGTGCATCGATTCCTCGGAGGTCGCAGCCCATGCGGAGCAGTACAGCACGATGCGCCATACGAAGTACAACAGCACCATCACGCCGATGATCGGACCGAATGCCGCGCCCGCGGGGTTCTTCAGCGCGTTGGAGAAGAACAAAGTGCCGAACTGCTTGAAGATTTCAAAAGCGATCGCGCCGATGACCGCGGCCTGCACCGCGGAACGGCGAGGTACCCGCGTGCGCGGCAAGTACAGGATCAGCCACAGGAAGACGATGAAGTTCGCCACCAGAGCCACCGCCAGCGCGACCAGGAAGGTCAGGATGCGGATGCCCGGGATGTTCGCCAACCCAATGGAATCCAAGATGCGTTCCGTCAGGCCAGAGTTGCCAATCGCCGTCACGGCAAACGCGACGATCATGGCAATGATCAGAACGATCAACCCCAGGAGATCCTTGAGCTTGCCACTCACAAAGCTCTTAGCGGTGCCGTCAACTCGCCACATCTCCGATACGCCCATGCGCAAGTGGCTCATCCAGCCCAGCCCGGTCCACAGGGCCATCAGCAGACCGATGGAGAACACGGAGGTGCGCTGCTCGACGGCCTGCTTCACGATCTTGGTCAGCATGTCCCCCATTTGGCCGTCGCCAGTGTTCGCAACCTTGTCCAGCACCTGATCCATCAGGTGCTGATTATTGGCCAACACAATGGCCAGAATGGAGAAGGTCACCATAAGCAGCGGGAACAGCGACAGAACCGAGAAGTAGGTAATCCCTGCCGCGTACTGGTTGCCGCCCTGCTTGGAGTACCGCTCCTGCATGCGCATGAGGTGGTCAAACCATGGCCACTGGTCACGGTACTTCTGAATCGCACCTTCGTCGTCCTTACGGGTGCGCTCAACGCCGTGATGGTCGAGCTTGTCCCGGTTTGGGTCGGTGGTTGCCACGGCCCGTCCTCTCTATCCAGATCCGGTGATTCCTAAAACACTTATTTCTGCCCAATTACCTTAATGTAATCGAAGAAATCGCGAAGTTTGCCCGTAACAAAACCCCGCCCCTCAATGTGTGGGGCGGGGTTGTTTTCGACAAGAGCCCAGGGCGACACAACGGTGGCGTCCCCAAACGAGTGAGACTTACGGCGCGAGGAATCCCACGCGGTCATAAACCTGCGCGACGGTGCGGGAGGCGATCTCGCGGGCGCGCTCGGCACCGCGGGCAAGGACGCGCTCCAGCTCAGCGCGGTCGTCCATGTACTCGTTGAACTTGTCGCGCAACGGGGAGCAGAACTCCTCCAGCACCTCGGCCGTGTCCTTCTTCAGGTCGCCATACCCGGCCCCGGCGGCCTGGTACGCATCCACCAGCTCCTCCACCGACTTCCCGGACAGGGAAGCCTGGATCACCAGCAGGTTGGACACCCCGGGCTTGCTGTCCTTGTCGTAGCGGATCTCTCCGTCGTTGTCCGTGACGGCGGATCGGATGCGCTTGGCGGAGACCTTCGGGTCATCCAGCAGGTTGATAAGCCCCTTCGGGTTCTCCGCGGACTTGCTCATCTTGGCGGTGGGATTCTGCAGGTCGTAGATTTTCGCCGCGCCCTCCGGAATCATTCCCTCCGGAACCACGAAGGTCTTCTTGTAGCGGCTGTTGAACCGCTCCGCGAGATTGCGCGTGAGCTCTAAGTGCTGGCGCTGGTCCTCGCCGACGGGCACGAGGTTCGGGCGGTACAGCAGAATGTCCGCGGCCATCAGCATCGGGTAGGCGTAAAGCCCCGAGGTGGTGTTGTCATTACCCTGCTTGGCGGACTTGTCCTTGAACTGGGTCATCCGGCGAGCCTCACCATCGCCGGTGATACACATCAACACCCACGCCAGCTGGGAGTGCTCCGGGACTTGCGACTGCACGAACAGCGTGGACTTCTCCGGGTCGATTCCCAGCGCCAGCAGCTGCGCGGCGCCCGCGAGAGTCCGCTTGCGAAGGTCCTTCGGGTTGTATCCGGGCACGGTGATCGCGTGCTGATCCGGGATGAAGTAGAACGCATCGTGGTCCTCCTGCAGCTGGATAAACTGCTTCACCGCTCCCAGGTAGTTTCCCAGGTGGTAGGAATCGCTGGTGGGTTGGAGGCCGGAGACGACTCGCGGCTTCTTCTCAGGGGCGGAACTGCTGGTGGGGGCGCTATCGTTCATGTCCGACATGATACGCCCGGGGGTTCAGTTCTCCCGGGGCTCCCCTGGATTAGTTGCAGGGTGGTCCCCTGGGTTAGTTGCAGGTTGGTTCCCCGGGTTCGATGCGGGGTTACCCTCCGCCTTCCGCTTCCTCGGGCCTCCCGGTGGACGCACCCTGAGGAACCTTCTTGTGGACGCCACCTTCTGACTGTGATCCTCATCCGACTCCGCGAGCGGGCGTTCACGCATCGAGCGACGGCGGGCGATCCGATCTTGCTGCGCCTTGACGATGCCCTGTGTGGTCCTCTCCTTGGGCGAAATAGAGGGACGAGGCAGCGGCAAGCTCCTCCGTTGCAGGAATTGGGTGAGCCGATTGCGAGCGTCGCGGTTGTACACCCGCTCCTGATATTCGAAGACGGGCAGCGACCATTGAAAGTAGATGACCAACAGGCGGAAGATGAACGTCGCAACGATCGCGACAGCAGCCGATAAGCCATCCGAGGCGTGCAGCGGCCCTTCCAACAGTGCGTACAGCAGCGCTCCGAAAACGGCCACGCTGGCATACATCTCGCTGCGGAAAACCAAGGGAATGCGGTCCGTGAGGATATCGCGGAGCACGCCTCCGAAGATGCCGGTGACCACGGCAGACACGACGGCAATGAGCACGCCGTGGCCCAGCTCCAGTGCGGCCTTGGTACCGAGCATGACGAACACGGACAGCCCCAGCGCATCCAACAGCAGAAACACCTGGTGGAAATGGTGCATCAGGATGGACATGGAAACAGCCACCATGGCTGCCGAGACAATGAACACGAGGTAAATCGGGTGCTCGACCCAGGTCAGGGGGTAATTATTTAGGAGCAGGTCGCGGACCGTTCCGCCGCCGATGGCCGTGACGCACGCGATCAGCGAGACGCCGAAAAGGTCCAGTCGCTCCCGCCCTGCCGCCAGGGCACCTGTCATCCCCTCGGCCGTGATGCCGATGACGTAGAGCACGATGACCAGCATCGCGGACCTCCTTCGGAGCTGAGACTTAACGGTATTCCACGATAACCGGGGAGTGGTCAGACCACCGCTGATCGTAAGCGGCGGCCTTGTCCACCCACGCCTTCTGCGCTCGATCGCGCAGTCCGTGGGTGGCGGTCTGAAGGTCCAGCCGCCAGCCCGCATCATTGTCAAAGGCCTGCCCGCGGAACGTCCACCAGGAATAGGGTCCGTCTTCGTCCGGGCGAAGGGAGCGCATCACGTCCGTCCACCCCGGGGCTTCGGGCGCCCCTTTCTCAATCCGCTGGCGGGCGAACTCGGAGGCCGTGTAGTTGACCGCGCCGAAGAACTCTCCGACCTGCCCGGCGGGATTTCCGTTGCGACCGGCATCTGTGTTGTCCCCGATCTGACTCTCAGCATCGGGACTGGTGCCCAGGATGTGTTCCATGAAGGCGCGCTCGTCCGGCAGGAATCCAGACTTGGTCCTGTTTGTTCGCCAATTCTTGAGGTCCTGGCGGCGGTGGCAGATGTTCCAGTCACCACCGATCAGCATGTCTGGAGCTGCACCGCTGTTGGCTGCCTCGGCTCGGGCAGAAAGGAATTGTCCGAAAACATCGAGGAAACGGTACTTTTCATCCTGCTTCTCGGAACCCGCATTGCCACTGGGCAGGTAGAGCGAGGCCACGACAAGGTCCTTCGGCCCGTCATCCGCAGGCACCGTGACTGTTGCCTCGATGTACCTTCCGGCATCGTCGAATTCGCGAGCATCGACCAGCTCTCGGTCGCCCGGGTGATTATCTAGCCCGTGGCCGAATCCGATATGCACGTCACGCAGAGGCAGCTTGGACAGGATCGCTACTCCCGCCCTCCCCTTGGCTGCAGCGGGAGCTTGCACCAGCTGCCATCCGGCGTCCAGGGCAGGTCGGAGTGCTTCCTGCGTTTGTTCCTCGTTGGCCCGGACCTCCTGCATGAGGACAATGTCTGCCGGGGTGTTTTCCAACCAAGGCACCATGCCGTGGTTGTTCTCATTGCGGACCTTGGTTGCGGCCCGAATGCCATTGACGTTGACGGTGGCAATCGTGAAAGTCATGGAAACAGCCTATCGGGCTGCGTGTCCGGCCACGGCGCGGCGCCGAAGTGTGTACGCGATGACCCAGACCACGGCTCCGCACCCCGCCATGGCTGCGCCCGCGAGGGCGGGGGCAGAATAGCTGTAACCCGCCCCGATCACAGCTCCGCCAATGGCGGCGCCACCAGCGTTGGCCATGTTCAGCGCGGAGTGATTGAGGGCCGCCGCCAAGTTTTGGGCGTCTCCAGCAACATCCATGAGGCGGGTTTGCAGGCTGGGCACCAGCATGGAGCCGAACATCCCGATGAGGCCGAAGTTGGTAATGCCCGCGATGGAGTTCGTGGACGTGAAGTAAAAAGCACCCAAGATGACCACCAGGGACAACAGCACTCCCGCGATGGTGAACTCCAAATTGCGGTCCGCGAGCAGACCGCCGATGTACGTGCCCAGAACCATGCCAATGCCGTAGACCATCAGCGGCACCCACACGAGGTCTGCGGAGAACCCTGCCCTCTCGGTGAGGGTCCAAGAAATATAGGTGTAGACGGCAAACATTCCGCCGAAGCCCACCGTGCCCGTCGCCAAGGTAAGGAGCACCTGCGGATTGATTAGAGCGCCAAGCTCAGTAGCTGGATTCGTTGCCGGCATGCGGGTCATGTGCGGGACGGTGAACCAGAGGGCCACCAAAGTCGCCAGCCCGATGAGCGCCACCAGCATGAATGCCTTGCTCCAACCGAAGTTCGCACCCAGCCATTGCGCAGCGGGGACTCCGAGGACTGTCGCGAAGGACAGGCCCAGCCCGGAGAAGGCCACGGCCTTGCCGCGCTGACCAGCCGGGGCCATCGATGCGGCGATCAGGGCGGTCACGGAAAAGAAAGCACCGTGGGGCAACCCAGCGATGAAGCGCGAGGCCATCAGCATCCCATAGGACCCCGCGAAGACCGAGAGCCCATTGCCCACTGTGAAGGCCAACATCAGCAGCAGCGCCAAGCGGCGGCGCGGCACCCGACCGGTGAGCGTGGTGATCAGCGGAGCGCCCACGACCACGCCGAGGGCGTATGCCGAGATCACATTGCCGGCCTGGGCCTCACTGATCCCAAAGTCCTCCGCGATGAGATTCAACAGCCCCATCGCCACGAACTCCGTGGTGCCAATGGCGAAACCGCCCACAGCGAACGCGATCATCGTGAACAGGCGGCGGCGCTCCCCCATCTCTGTTTGGCGGGGAATGGGTCGGCGCCACTCTTTGGCGCTGGCAATCTGTCCGTTCGAGGTGGCGTCCACCTCCTCTACGGGCGTTCGCAACGCGGGGCGCATTCGAGGGCTTCGGCGAGGGGAATGGGAGTCGCTAGAGCTCCCAGCGTGAGGATGATGTGATTCCGGCACAGGCGACGTGATTCTTCCTAATTTGTTCTAAAAATATTTTGGAAATGACAGACGGGGCTTAGCCATGCCCGTAACATTCACTGGTTCCCCGTTTGACGTACTGTTGGAATGGTAAAACAGACGAATTCCAATTGACGAACCAAGGCAGGGAGATACGCCCACATGGCAAAGATCATCTACACCCGCACCGACGAAGCCCCCTTGTTGGCTACTTATTCGCTCAAGCCCATCGTGGAGGCTTTCGCATCAACGTCCGGCGTGGAGGTAGAGACCCGCGACATCTCCTTGGCTGCGCGCATCCTCGCGGTATTCAATGACAAGCTGCCCGAGGATCAGCGAGTCAATGACGCACTGGCAGAGCTGGGTTCCCTGGTGAAGGAGCCCGAAGCAAACATCATCAAGCTCCCGAACATCTCTGCGTCCATCCCGCAGCTCAAGGCCGCGATCGCGGAACTCCAGAAGGCCGGATTCAGCCTTCCCGATTACCCCAACGAGCCATCCACCGATGAGGAAAAGGACGCCCGGAAGCGCTACGACTCCGTCAAGGGCTCGGCCGTGAACCCCGTGCTCCGCGAGGGCAACTCCGACCGTCGCGCGCCGAAGGCCGTAAAGAATTTCGTGCGCAAGCACCCCCACACCATGGGCGCGTGGACCGCCGACTCCAAGACCAACGTGGCCACGATGGATGACAACGACTTCCGCCACAATGAGCAGTCCGTCATCCTCCCCGCCGATGACACGCTGCGCATCCAGTTGGTCAACGCCGACGGGAAGACCGAAGTGCTCAAGGATGCTCTTCCGGTACTCAAGGATGAGATTGTGGACGCCACCGTGTTGCGCGCGAAGGAATTGGACAGCTTCCTGCGTGCTCAGGTTTCCCGCGCCGCCGCCGAAGACATCCTGTTCTCCGTGCACCTGAAGGCAACGATGATGAAGGTTTCCGACCCCATCATCTTCGGCCACGCGGTGCGCGCCTACTTCGCCGATGTTTACGACGAATACGGTGAGGAGCTGATCAAGGCAGGCCTCAACGGAGAGAATGGCCTGGGTGCCATCCTGGACGGATTGGACCAGCTGGACAACGGCGACGAGATTCGCGCGGCATTCGAAAAGGGATTGGAAAACGGTCCGGACCTGGCCATGGTGAATTCCGACAAGGGCATTACCAACCTGCACGTGCCCTCGGATGTCATCGTGGATGCGTCCATGCCAGCCATGATCCGCAACTCCGGCCAGATGTGGAACAAGAACAACGAGACTCAGGACACCCTGGCCGTGCTGCCCGATTCCTCCTACGCCGGCATCTACCAGGTTGTCATCGATGATTGCCGTAAGAATGGCGCCTTCGATCCGACCACCATGGGCACCGTGCCGAACGTGGGCCTGATGGCGCAGAAGGCCGAAGAATACGGTTCTCACGACAAGACCTTCAAGATCCCCTTCGACGGCCGCGTGCAGGTGATCAACGGCGCGGGCGATGTGCTGATGGAGCACGAGGTCGCCGAGGGCGACATCTGGCGCGCCTGCCAGGCCAAGGACGTGCCGGTACAGGACTGGGTGAAGCTGGCTGTCACGCGGGCGAAGGAGTCCGGGGCTCCGGCTGTGTTCTGGCTGGATCCGGAGCGCGCTCACGATCGCAACATGATCTCCCAGGTGGAGAAGTACCTGAAGGATCATGACACCGAGGGGCTGGACATTCGCATCATGTCCCCCGTGGAGGCCTGCCAGTTCTCCCTGGACCGCATCCGCAAGGGCGAAGACACGATCTCCGTCACCGGCAATGTGCTGCGCGACTACCTGACGGACCTGTTCCCCATCATGGAACTGGGCACCTCCGCGAAGATGCTGTCCATCGTTCCGCTCATTGCGGGTGGTGGTCTGTTCGAGACCGGCGCCGGCGGATCCGCTCCGAAGCACGTGCAGCAGCTGCAGGAGGAAAACCACCTGCGCTGGGATTCGCTGGGTGAGTTCCTGGCACTGGCCGAGTCCCTGCGCAAGCTGCAGGAAACGGACAACAACCCCCGCACCCCCATTCTCGGCGACGCGCTGGATGTGGCTACGGAAGCCGTGCTCAATGAGGGCAAGTCCCCTTCCCGCAAGGTGAACGAACTGGACAATCGCGGTTCGCACTTCTACCTGGCGAAGTTCTGGGCGCGCGAGCTGGCTAACCAGGACAAGGACAAGGAGCTGGCAGAAATCTTCGCGCCGGTGGCAGATGCACTGGAGGCCAAGGAAGAGCAGATCGCCAAGGAGCTCTTGGACGTTCAGGGCAGCGCGGCTGACCTGGGCGGCTACTACTGGCTGGACGAGGAGAAGGCAGCTGATGTGATGCGCCCATCCTCCACGTTCAACGAGATCATCGAGGGACTTAAGAAGTAGCTCGCTTTATGTAGCTCACTGAGTTGCTCCCCCTCCCCACCGGGGCGACCGCGCCACCACCGCGGTCGCCCCGGTTTTGTCTATCCACCCCCAAAAGCGAACCGCTTTGTCTGTTTTCTTTTTATCGTTATGACCTGGCATTACGGCGAAATACGTCACCCGAAATAGACAGAGCGGTTTACTTTCGTGGGCGAGCTGGCTAGTCTATGTTTTCAACACCCACGAATCGCGGGTGAAACAAATACCAAGCGGTCTACTCGGGCACAGAATTGTGTCCGATACGCGGATAATTTCACCGATCCACCGACATCGTTCAACCAAGAAACCACAAACCCACAACCCCAGGACTTTCGATATGACCACCAAGTACTCCAATGAGAACGTCGACCAGTGGAGCTTCGCCACCCGGCAGATCCACGCGGGCCAGCCCGTGGACGAGACCGGCGCCCGCAACCTGCCCATCCACCTGTCCACGTCCTTCGTCTTCAATTCCGCGGAGCACGCGAAGGAGCGTTTCGCTCTAGAAGACCTGGGCCCCGTTTACTCCCGCCTGACGAACCCCACTGTGGAGGTCCTGGAAAACCGCATCGCCTCCCTCGAGGGCGGTGTGCACGCCGTTGCCTTCGCCTCCGGCCAGGCAGCAGAGACGGCAGCCATCCTGAACCTCGCCTCCGCAGGCGACCACATCGTGGCGTCTCCCCGTCTCTACGGCGGCACCGAAACCCTCCTGCTGGTGACCCTCCCCCGCCTGGGAATTACCACGACCTTTGTCGAAGACCCGGACGACCCAGAGTCCTGGGCTGCAGCCGCACAGGACAACACGGTCGCTTTCTACGGCGAGACCTTCGCAAACCCGCAGGCAGACATCCTGGACATCCCCACGATCGCCGAGGTCGCCCACAAGCACAACGTCCCGCTCATCGTGGACAACACCGTCGCTACCGCCGCGGCTGTCCGTCCACTCGAGCTCGGCGCGGACATTGTCGTGGCTTCCCTGACGAAGTTCTACACGGGCAATGGCTCCGCCCTCGGCGGCGTGCTGGTGGATGGCGGCTCCTTCGACTGGACCCAGGAGCGCGACGGCAAGCCCGTCTTCCCCGGCTTCATCACTCCGGACCCGGCCTACCACGGCCTGAAGTACGCAGATCTGGGCGCGGCAGCGTTCGGCCTGAAGGCCCGCGTGGGTCTGCTCCGCGATACCGGCGCCACCCTCTCCGCTTTCAATGCCTGGGTCGCCACCCAAGGCCTGGATACGCTGTCCCTTCGCGTGGACAAGCACAACGAGAACGCCAAGGCGGTTGCCGAGTACCTGGATCAGAATCCGAAGGTGGCCAAGGTGAACTTCGCGGGGCTGCCCAACTCCCCGTGGTACCCAATCAAGGAGAAGCTGAACCTGAAGTACACGGGGTCCGTCCTCTCCTTCGACCTGGAGGTCGGTGACCGCTCCCCGGACGAGGCGAAGGACCTCGCGTGGGCCTTCATCGACGCGCTCCGACTGCACTCCAACCTGGCCAACATCGGCGATGTCCGTTCCTTGGTCGTACACCCCGCAACCACCACGCACTCTCAGTCCACGGAGGAGAACCTGACCTCCGCGGGCATCTCGCAGGCGACGGTCCGCCTGTCTGTGGGCATCGAGGACATCGATGACATTCTCAACGACCTCAAGCAGGCTTTCGAGGCCATTTAGCCTATGCCGGTACCTTCCCCACAGCTCCCCCGCCCGGGCACGTTCGCAGACATCCCCGTCGGTGACGTGGTCACCGAGGCGGGTGCGCTCATTCCGGACGTGTCGTTGCGGTGCTTCCTTTTTTCGGACGCCAATGACGAGCACACCCCGGAGGAAACAAAGGCATTCATTCTGGTTGAGCACGCCCTGACCGGCGACGGCGATGTGGCGAGTTGGTGGTCGGAGATGGTCGGTCCGGGAAAGCCCCTGGATACCCGGCGATATCGCATCCTCTGCGCCAACGCACTGGGCGGCTGCCAGGGGTCCACGGGCCCAGGGTCCTTACACCCTGAAGGGGGCTATTGGGGTTCGCGCTTCCCCGGCATCAGCATTCGCGACCAGGTTCAGGCTGAACGCCAGCTGCTCCACGCGCTGGGTATTGACTCCCTGCATGCCGTATTGGGGGCCTCGATGGGCGGAGCGCGAACGTTGGAGTGGACGCTGATGTACCCGGACATGGTGAATGCCGCCTTGGTCATTGCGGTATCCGCCCGCGCTTCGGGCTGGCAGATCGGGATGCAGTCCAGCCAGATCCGCGCGATCGAGGCGGACCCAGCGTGGCACGGCGGCGACTATTACGAAGCGGGTCCGGGCCCTGTTTGGGGTCTGGGACAGGCACGCAGAATTGCGCACTTAACCTACCGCGGGGAGCTGGAGATTGATGAGCGCTTTGGTGTGGATCCACAGCCGGGCGAGGACCCATATGGCCCGTGCCGCGGCCCTTCACACCGGTTCTCGGTCGAAGGTTACTTGGATTGGCAGGCCCAGAAACTGCAGAATCGCTTCGATGCCGGTTCTTATGTAGCTCTCACCGATGCGCTGAATCGCCACGATGTGGGTCGCGGTCGTGGCGGAATGAACGCGGCGCTGGGCATGTCGCAGGTCCCCACGATGGTGGCTGGGGTGGACACGGATATTTTGTATCCCTTCCACCAGCAGGAGCACTTATCCCGGAACCTGGGCAACTTCATCGGCCTGTCTAAAATCACGTCCCCGACCGGCCATGATGGGTTCCTGATCGAGTCGCGGCAGATGGGTCAGATCTTGGAGAAGTTCCTGGGTAAAGCGGATTTGTTAGCCAATCAATTGAGTTAGCTCCCCAGGGGGTCGATGCTCACAGCAATGAGCAGCATGAGCGCCCCGATTGTTCCGGCGAAGAAACTGTCGAAGCGCCGGGAGCGGACAGCGAGCACGCCGAGGACTCGGCTGTCCACGAACTGGCGGATAACACTCAAGTAGATCAAGGCTCCGCCCAGGAGCATCCCGCCTCGCCTCCACCGATCCACCCCGATGAGCACGAGCGCTAAGAAGACGATCACCACGAACGTGATGACAAGGCCCTGCTGCAATCGTGTGCTCAACCGGGAGGAGGGCAGTGCGCGGTCGTGGGGATTGTCCAGCAGCTTCTGCCGAGCCTGTCCCATCTGGGCAGGGGCCAAATCAGCGGTAGCGGGCTTCGCCTTCGACTCCGTGCGCGGGGGCAGCCGCTTCAGTGACTGCCCAATCCTTCGCTTTCGTTCCATGCGGGGCCTATCCTGCTCGCCGTACCCAGGTTCTTTCAGCGGAAATTAGACGTTCGCCCCGCCTGCCAGACGTTCGGCTCGTTCCACGACATTGCGCACCAGGAAAGCACGGGTCAGTGGCCCCACACCGCCCGGATTCGGCGACACCGCCCCGGCGACATCCCAGACATCCGGGTGGACATCTCCGGCGAGTTTTCCATCCAGGCGCGAAACACCCACGTCCAAAATTGCTGCCCCCGGCTTAACCATGTCAGCGGTCAGCATGTGGGGCTTACCAGCAGCGGCGACGATCACGTCGGCAGCCTTCGTCTCTGCAGCCAGGTCTCGCGTGCCGGTGTGGCACAGGGTGACCGTGGAGTTCTCGGAGCGGCGGGTGAGCATCAGGCCGATGGGGCGACCAACGGTCACGCCGCGGCCGATGACAACGACCTTGGCGCCGTTGAGTTCGACATCGAATCGGCGCAGCAGCGCAATGGCACCATTCGGCGTGCAGGGCAGTGGGGCTTGCTCGTTGAGGACAAGCTTGCCCAGGTTGACGGGGTGCAGGCCATCGGCATCCTTGGCTGGGTCAATGCGCTCCAGCACCGCGTTTTCATCCAGGTGCTTGGGAAGGGGGAGCTGCACGATGTAGCCCGTGCAGGCCGGATCCTCGTTCAGTTCGTCAATCACCGAGTGCAGCTGTTCCTGCGTCACATCAGCTGGCAGGTCCTTGCGGATGCTGTTGATGCCGACCTGCTCACAGTCGCGGTGCTTCATCTTCACGTATGACTGGCTGGCCGGATCCTCCCCCACCAGAACCGTCGCCAACCCCGGAGTGATTCCCTTTTCCTTCAGCGCAGCGACACGAGTCTCCAGGTCCGCGAAGATCTCGTCTCGAAACAGTTTTCCATCCAACTTGATCGCAGCCATGGTGGCCATTATTCCACGTCGGTCGCGACACCCGGCTTCCCTCCCGCCGCAGGGAGGCGAAAATTTTCTGAACAGGGTGGATCACCCCTTCATCACTTTGGTCCCGATGAAGGAGAACGAGAAACCATGGCGTCCCCAAACCCCACCCCAGAAACGTGCACCCATCACCCTCGGAGATATTCAACGCGCGGTTGGATTAGCGGTGGTCCGGGTTCAATGGCCCCGAAGCTCTGAGGCCACTACGCTCCCCGGAAACCCAGCTGCCGCCACGTCTCGTACGCGGCAACGGCTGCCGCGTTGGAGAGGTTCATGCTGCGCCGCCCGGGCAACATCGGGATGCGGATGAGCTGGTCCACGTGCGGGTCCTCTAGCACGTCTTGTGGCAGCCCACTGGGCTCGGTGCCGAAGAGCAGCACGTCGCCCTCGCGGTAGGTGATCTCAGTGTGCCAGGTGGACGCGTGCGTGGTGAAGGCGAAGATCCTGGGGCGCGTTGGAGCACCGAGACCGCGGTCCTCGCCAAGCTGCCGATTCAGCTGGTCGAAGTACTCAAAAGCCGCCGAGATGTTGTCATGCTGCCGGACCACCGCGAGGTCGTGATAGTCCAGCCCGGCGCGCCGCAGGTTCTTCTCCTCTAGATTGAACCCCAGCGGCCCAGCTAGGTGCAGGGTCGCCCCCGTGCCAGCGCACATGCGGATCGCGTTGCCCGTGTTCGGCGGAATCACCGGCTGGTTAAACACAACGTGAAAAGGCGGGCGCTCTGCACGCTGCCCGCTGGTCACCGCGCCGCGATTGCTCCCCATGGTCTCCCTTTCATTGCTTTACCGCCCTATCTCGACCGCTCTAGTTTAGTGACTTCCCCCGTTTCCGAGCCTGTCAGGCCACATTTTTGACCGCGCACATTTAGAGTCTGTGACATGAGCAAATATGTGAACGCGTATTCCACCGTGCGTGAGGAGGTCCCGTGGCCCGCGGGGATCGCACACTCCGGGCCGATTCACTCCCGCACCGTGGCCTCAGGGGGAGGACGCCACCCCGTCATTGCCTCACCGTATGAAGGGGACGATGCTGCTGAGATGCAAGACCATCTGGAGGGGTTCTACCGCTACGCGGTGTCACAGGGGATGGAGCGCGCCGGATCATACAATTCTTTGATTCACAGCACGGCCCAACACATTGCCACCACTCGGCGCCAGTATGTGTTCGAACGCGGTGACGATTTTCAGCCCAGCGACCTGGCCGAATTCCGAGACTGGGCGGCGGCCAGCAACTCGGTTTTCTTCATCCAGGGGGATAACCGTGTGCGCGATGCGGCGGGGGCTGATCTGCTGGATCCCGCTACTGTGCAGCGGGACTCGTCTTATACAGCACCGCAGCATCCGGAGGCTCGTCGACGTCGGGATCGCATTCGCGGCAATCTCTGGGACGAGGGCATCAAAATTGCGCCGACGCTTCCACCGGTGGTCTCCGAGTCGGAGATCATCCTCCGCCCGCCGCAGCAGTTGGTGGAACGAGCGACGGCGCTGTTCGTGACTGCGGAAGTGGCAACACATGTGTTGGATAACCGCGCTGTGGATGTAGAGCACCTCCGCACCGTCGCCCCGGTGGGCTTCGATTCCAACACGGATGCCGAATCCGCATTCATCTCGAAGGCAGAGGCGGAAAGTCCGAACTACTCCGCACACACCAAACAAGATGCGGTTCATTTCGGGTGGGGATTCGTGTCCGCGGAATTGCTGGGGTGGGCAGCGAACCAGTTCGATGCAGACGTGACGACGATAGAGCCAGCGAAGGTAGACCGCCTTCGGGAATGGCTTCTGCCCGGACCCCAAGCCGTCGAGTTCCGCTCACTCGCCGAGATATGCGACGCCTACGAATACACCTTCTCCATGCGCTGGCTGGCTGTCGAGGAAGGTCTAGCGCAAGAGCGGCAATCCTCGCCGGAGCTGCATTTGCAGCCCATGCAGCACTCCATCCTGCTGGAGCGCCATCACGCATTCGCGTGGATGACCACGCCCCGGAGCTCCTGGGACGAAGTGGACTTGTCCACGTAGTAGGGCGAGCTAGCGCGCGTGCCGGGCGAAGAACTTCAGCAGTTCCGCTGACGCATCTGGCTTGGCCAAGGGCCACCGGTGCTGCATGTCGGCAACCTGAAGGTGCATGACCTCGCCGCGTCCATCGGCATTGGCACACCCGGGCCACTGGACCTGCAAGATTTTATTGCTGACCCGAGTAGTTCGGGGCGAGCCTTCACACCCCGCGCGGCCCGCATAGGCATTCATCCAGGTCATCACAGGTAAATAGGGTGTCGAGTGCCGGGTCCCGCCGCGGTACTCGATGGTGGCGTCCTGCTCCCCGTGGATCTCCAGAAACGGCGCGGTATGCCCGCTGGTGAAGCGGACGGGCCCGCTGGCGGATTGGTCCACGCAGCTTTCGTAGGTGCCCGGGTAGTACGCGCCCGCCACGGAGCCCAGGGCAGCAAACTGCTCCGGCATTTCGCAGGCGAGCTTCGCCACGAATCCCCCGCCGTTGGACATCCCCGCGGCGTAGATTCGGCGCTGGTCGACGTTGTACGTGGCGCTGACTCGGTCGATGAGGTCTTGAACGAATTGGAAGTCCTCCTGCTTCGTGGACTTCGCATAGGGGGCGCCGGACCACGCTCCGCCGATGCCGCCGGCGTATACAACCAGGGCTCCGTCCTGCCCCAGTCGGCCGTAACCGGACATGGATTCAGGAGTTTCACGGTAGCCATGGAAGGCCAGGACCAGCGGCAGAGGCGCGCCCTCTTCCCCGGTGCGGGTGGCCTTGGGCGGGACGGCCATCACTCCGTGGCGATCCCTGTTCCCCACCGTCATGACGATCTCAGAGACAGAGTTCGCCGCGGGCGGGTTGAGCAGCGGTTTGGAATTCGGACTGTCCTTGCGCACAGGTGGCGGGTCTTGCGGGGTGATGCGGGAGGTGTTGTTCTCAGTGTCCGCCGTGTTCGCCGTATTTTCGGGCAGCGAGCCAGCCTCGAATTTCGGCGGCTCGTCGATCGTGGTGTGCTGGGCCCAGTCCTTGTCGCTCCACCCGGTGACTTTTTGTAGGCCTACACCGATGCATGCGGACCCAACCAGGCTCAGGCCAGTGGCAATCGCAGTGGCTATGAGCCGGTTGCGACGAACTGGCCTGTGGGTAGGTCGAGAGTGCACCCCACGATTGTTCGTGCGAACAGCCGGGATGTCAACGTTTCCACCGACTCGGGGAGCTACCCCCTTGACTTGAACAGCGTTCAGTTAGGGTGTTCCCATGATGCAGGACCCTTCCACCATTGCCGCGTTGGACCGCGCTCACGTGTGGCATCCGTACGAACCGCGCCACTCCCCCAACCCCCAGATCCCCGTCGCTTCCACTGAGGGCACCCACATCACCCTGCACGATGGCACCCGCCTGATCGACGGCATGAGCTCCTGGTGGTCCGCGTGCCACGGGCACGGCCACCCACACCTCAAGGAGGCCGCCCACCGCCAGATCGACCAGATGAGCCACGTCATGTTCGGCGGCCTCACCCACGAACCGGCCGCACAACTCGCCCACCGCCTGAGCCGCCTGTGTTCGTCAACCACCGGCGAGCTCCCGCACGTGTTCTTTTCCGATTCGGGCTCCGTCTCCGTGGAAGTGGCGCTAAAGATGGCATTGCAGTTTCAGCGTGGCGTCCATAAACCCTTCAAAGACCGGTTCCTGACCTGGAGGAACGGCTACCACGGGGACACCCAGGGACCCATGAGCGTGTGCGACCCCGAAGGTGGAATGCACGCACTGTGGGAAGGGACCTTGACGAGGCAGGTATTCGTGCCCGCCCCTCCCCCGCGCGGTTGCGGTGCGCGGGCACGGGAGGAGTTTCTGGACGCCACCCGCGCGACCATCGAGCGCCACAACGCATCCGAGCACGGCATCGCGGCGGTGGTTATCGAACCGATCGTGCAGGGCGCGGGCGGAATGCGCTTTCATGATGCGGAGCTTGTCGCCGGAATGCGAGAGGTCTGCAATAGCACGGGGACGTTGCTCATATTGGACGAGATCGCGACGGGGTTCGGGCGAACCGGAGAGACCTTTGCATGCCATGCAGCGGGGATTGCCCCGGATATTTTATGCCTCGGGAAGGCGCTGACCGGCGGTTTCATGAGTTTCGCAGCGACGTTGACGACTGATCGAGTAGCGCGAAGCATCGAGACCGCCGAGGGTGGTGGGGCGCTGATGCACGGGCCGACGTTCATGGGGAACCCGCTGGCGTGCGCGGTGGGTAATGCGGCATTGGACCTGGTGGAGAGCGAGTACTGGCGGCCCCAGGTAGCGATGATCGAACGGGAGCTACGTCGCGGGCTGGAACCGCTGATGGCCAGCGGCCGCGGGGTTGACAGCGGGGCGGTCCGAGGGCGGGGCATCGTGGCGGATGCACGAGTTCTGGGCGCGATCGGGGTGGTGGAACTGTCCGCCGAACACGGTGGTGTGGACATGCGGACGGCGACCCGGGTGGCCATTGAGCACGGTGTGTGGCTGCGCCCATTTGGGCGGCTTGTGTATGCGATGCCGCCGTTTGTGTGCGATGAAGCGGAGATTGCGTCCATCTGCGCGGCCATTCGCGCGGTCGTCGAAGAGGAGGCGAAGAACTGATGATTCTGTGCGTCACTGGCACTGGCACGGATGTTGGCAAAACGGTTGTCACCGCGGCGCTGGCTGTCGCGCTGCGAGAGCGCGGATGGGACGTTCACGTGGTCAAGCCCGCACAGACCGGGGAACCGGCGGGGCGCGGGGACGTGTTCACAGTGCAGCGGTTGGCGGGGCTGGCGGATAGCCGGATTCACGAATTCGCGCGCTTTCCCGAACCATTGGCCCCCATCACGGCCGCCCGGCGCGCGGGGTTGGCGCCCTTGAGCTTGGACGAGTGTGCGCGGCGCGTGCGAGACCTTGATAATGACTCTGTCAATGACGCGGAACTGGACAGTAGTGAGGGTGCATCGCTGCGATCCCGCGCCATCCTGGTGGAGGGCTCTGGCGGGATGTTGGTGCCGCTGGGAACCGGCAAAACGGAAGCCAACGGCTCGCCGTTTACGCCTGGAGTCCTTGTGGCGAAGAACGAGTGGACCATTGCGGACCTTGCCGCCGATCTCGGCGCGCAGCTTATTGTTGCGACCAGCACGGGGTTGGGTTCCCTCAACGAGGCGGCTCTGACGGTCACCGCGGCACAGAATTACGGATGCGCAGTTGCCGGGATGATCGGTGGTCGGCTGCCGCAGCATCCCGACCTGGCGACGCGGTGCAATATCGAAGAATTCGCGTTCGGCCGCTGGTCGGCGGCCCCGTGGCTGGGCGGGATTCCCGATGGCGCGGGGAGGTTAAGCCCCACGGAGTTCGCCAGCAGTCGGTGGATTCGCCTTCCAGCAGATCTGCAATCGGTGGATTGACTGAGGGACTTTCCACGAGCGGGGCACTACCCATCAGCGCTGACCATCAATGGGTGAGCATCAATGGATTGCCCTAGCTAGAGAGGAACTTCTTCAGATCGTCGGCGATCTGGATGGCGCCTGTAGGGCCCAGGCCGAGGAACCACACGTCATCCTCAACACGGTGGGCACGGCCCTCCTTGACCGCCTTCAGGTTCTTCCAGGAATTGCTATTGACGACAGTCTCCTCACCGGTGGCCTTCGGATCGTCGTAACTTGAGTAGAAGACGTAATCCGCGTCAGCCTCGTCAATTTTCTCGGGAGAGATTTCGGCGGCCAGCTCGTCACGATCTTGAGATTTCGGTCGCTTCAGTCCGGCATCCTGCAAGACCACGCCGATCAGAGATTTGTTGGCATACAGGCGGAGTTTCTCGGGCATGAAGCGGACCATCGAGACGGTCGTACCGGGCTTGACGTCATTTTTGATGCTGTTGACCTTGCGCTCGTATTCACCCAGCACCTGGTCAGCCTTTTCTTCTCGACCCAGGGCGGCGGCAGCCAGTGTGAAGTTCTCCTTCCATGGGAAGCCCGGTCGAATGGAGAACACAGTGGGGGCGATTTGAGACAGCTCCGGGTACAGCTTCTCTGCGCGCAGTTGGCTGCCAATGATCAGATCTGGCTTCAGCTCAGCGATCTTTTCTACGTTGAGCTCTTGGATTGTCCCCACCGTTTCCACGTCCTTGACCTGGTCAGCCAAGTTCTTCGGCACCGGGTTGGCCCCCTTGGTCGTGACCATTCCCACTGGGGTGACTCCCAGGGACAGGGTGGCGTCCAACTCCCCGGTATCCAAAACCACCACGCGCTGTGGCTCCTGCTTGATTTCTGTGGTGCCCATCGCGTGCTTCACCTGGCGCGGGAATTCACCGTTTTTGGCTTCAGATCCAAACTCTGCCGTCTTCTGATCCGCGGTTCCGAAGTCCTTGCCACCGGTCGCGACCTGAGAACTCCCCTGCTGTTCTTTCGACGAGGAGGACGTGTCTGACGACGGCGTGCACGCGCCCAGGGCCAGTGAAAACGCAGCAACTGCGGCAGCAAAAGCGATCCGGTTGGACCGGGTGGGAATGAAATTAATAACCATGGATGGTTATGCTAGCCTAACCTTAATTTCCTTACCCCAAGATGAGGTTGCCATGACATCTGTACTGGCTCGGAGGGCCCAGCGCGGAGGGGTGCGAGCCCGTGATCCCCGCGCGGCTGTTCCGATGCCGCTAGCCTTCGGTTTCGCAACGCTGGCTGCCCTTCTCGCTATCGCCAGTCTGTGCATCGGGGCTCGGCATATCCCTGTGGCCGAGATATGGGATGCCCTGATCAATCACGATCCGGCTTCGCCTGTCCACGACATCATTCGCGAGCGCCGAATTCCGCGGACAATGGTCGCGCTCATCGCGGGGGCGTCCCTGTCCTTGGCCGGTGCACTGCTGCAGACCATGACCCGAAATCCCCTGGCCGATACCGGCGTGCTTGGGGTCAATGCGGGGGCAGCGTTCCTCGCGGCTGTCACGCTCAGTGTCCTCGGGTGGAGCTCCCCTGTGCTGTTCGTGCTGGCCGCGCTGACTGGAGCAGCGCTGACGATCGGTCTGATCAGCAAGATCGGCAAGAACGAATTCGGCACATTGGATCCGCTGAAGATTGTCCTGGCCGGTGTGGCCATCGGCGCGGTCTTGGAGGGGGTGTCCGACGGACTGACCTTGGTGGACCCGCAGGTCTTCGCGCGCGTGCGCGGCTGGCTGCTGGGGTCGGTGGACGTCACCGGCTACTCGGCAATCGGCATCGTGAGTGCTGGGCTCGTGGTCGGGATCGCATTGATCGTGCCCATACTGGGCAGCATCAACCAGCTCGCCATGGGTGAGGATTCTGCTGCGGCGCTGGGTGTAAATGTGCGACGCACCCGCCTGCTGCTGTTGCTCGCGGTCACGGTGCTCGCATCAACGACAACCGCCGCCGTCGGGGTGTTTACCTTTGTTGGCCTGGCCACCCCACACATCATTCGACGGATGGGTTTCTACGCAGACCGGCAGCTCATCATTCTTTCCGCCCTCGCCGGGCCCAGCTTGGTGCTGGCAGCCGATATCTTGGGCCGCGTGATTGTGCGCAGTGAACTTCCTGCGAGCGTGGTGGTCGCCTTTATCGCTGGGCCCATCCTGATCGCTCTGGCACAGAAGGAAGGGCTGTATCGATGACAGTGAGGACTGCGCCAGAATTGAGCTCCGACAGCGCGACCGGTAATCCCAGCCGCTCGCCGCGCACGTGGACTTTCCGGGCCGGGCCGGCGAGCTTCTTGATGGACACACGGACGGTGCTGGTCACGGTGATGGCGATCGCGGTTGCTCTCGCGCTAGCCATGATTGCCGCAGTGCTGCCCGGCGCGGGTGTGTCCACCGCCGAGGCACTGCACGTACTGACTGGTTCTGGGGAGAAATTCGCACAGACCGTGGTGACTCAGTGGCGGTTGCCCCGAGTGGTGGCCGCCCTTGTGGTCGGCGCAGCCCTCGGTGTCTCCGGTGCGTTGATGCAGGTCATCACCCGCAATCCTCTGGGATCCCCGGATATTCTGGGCTTCAACACGGGCGCGTACACCGGCGTGATTCTGGGGCTGTCCTTAGGTCTGACCAGCTTCACCGCGACCGCGGCCTCCGCCCTCGTCGGCGGGCTCGTGACCGCCGGGCTGGTGCTATTCCTCGCCATCCGTCGACAGACCGGTGGACTGCGACTAATCCTGGTGGGCATCGGAGTGTCGATGATGCTGTCCGCGCTGAACCGTTGGCTGGTGCTGCGCGGGGATGTCGATACCTCTATCTCTGCTGCAGCCTGGGGCGCTGGCACCTTGAACGGTCTGCGCTGGGAGCAGGTGTTCTATGCGAACTTCATCTTGATCCCGCTGATTCTGATCGGCTTCGCGCTGCGCCGCCGGACTGAAGCTCTGCTTTTTGGAACGGACGTCGCGCAATCGACCGGGCTGCACACGGGCAGGGCATTCCGCTGGGCAGTGGTGGTGTCCGTGAGCTTGACGGCCGCGGCTACTGCTCTGGCGGGTCCAATCTCATTCATCGCACTGGCCGCGCCACACATCGCCCGGCTGCTGACCCGGTCGTCCCGGCTGCCTTTATTAACCACCGCGGCCATCGGTGCGAGCACGTTGCTGATCTCGGATATCGCCGCGCAGCGCCTCTTCTCCCCCGCCCAGTTGCCGGTGGGGCTGGTGACGGTGTGCATCGGAGGTGGCTATCTGCTGTGGTTGATGCGTCACGCGAAGACCGTGTAGCCAATGCCACCACCCCAGCCGCCAAGGAACCAACTCTCCTTAACTCAGCCACCCAGCCTCGCGCCACCAGGCACTTCGCCGCTCGCTACTTCCAAGCCCAAAGCTCAACAATCAGTCAGGGGAATTCCCAACCGCATGGACCCAGCAATTCGTGTCTCCGACCTCTCGGTCGCATTGGACGGTCGTTCCATCATCAACGGTCTGAATGTGGACGTGCCAGCCAACGCCGTCACGGCGATCGTGGGGCCGAACGGCTGCGGAAAATCCACCCTCTTGCGGTCGATGTGCGGAATTCTCCCCGCTGCGACGGGCACGATCACCGCGGGTGGGACGGATATTTCCACGCTATCCCGCAAGCAGATTTCCCAGCGGGTGTCCTTCATGGCCCAGTCGGCGATCGCCCCGGAGGGCATTACCGTCCGGGAGCTGGTCGCTCGTGGGCGTTTTCCTTATCAGTCCTGGTTGAACCAGTGGAGCCGGGAAGATGAGGCCGCGGTAGATACGGCCATCCGCCGCGCAAACCTCAGCGACATCACGGATCGGAAGGTGCATCACCTTTCTGGAGGTCAACGCCAGCGCGCCTGGCTGGGGTTGGTGTTGGCCCAGGACACCCCGACTGTGCTGCTCGATGAACCCACCACGTTCCTGGATATCGGCCACCAGCACGCGCTTTTGCGTTTAGTCGGTGATCTGACAAACGATGGCCGTACCGTCATCACCGTGCTGCACGACCTCCAGCAGGCCGTGCACTATGCGGACTTCCTCGTGATCATGAACCGCGGTGAGATCGTGGCTACGGGCAGCCCGAAGGAGACGATCACCACGGATTTGATCTCCGAGGTCTTTGAGATGGATGCCGAGGTCACCACCGCCGGTCCCGCCGAGCAGATCGTTGTCCTCCCCCGCTAGCGCGGCATCCTCGCTGAACGAGCCCTGCTCATTCAGCTCATCCAGCCCATCAGGCTCATCAGGCCTGATCAGCTACCTGATCGCCGAATCTTTCGCAGGGCCTCCAGCAACCGCTCCACATCCTCCGCCGTGTGCGTGGCCATCACCGTCACCCTCAGTATCGCCGCTCCCCTTCGCACGGTCGGGTACCGGATCGCCGGCACGTGGAAACCTGCCTCCCGCAGCTCCGCAGCCACACGCATCGCCTCCACCTCATCGCCAATGAGCACCGGCACGATGGGGGTTTCATCCTCCGGAACCTCCCACCCCAGCTCTGCCAGGCCCGCACGCAGTTGCCGCACCCGTGCGCGTAGTTGCCCGGTGCGCCACTCGCCCTCGTCATTGAGGACGCCAACCGCCGCGCCCACCGCCGCCATTTGCGGAGCAGACAGGCTTGTCGAAAAGACGAACGAGCGCCCCTGGTTGCGCAGCAGATGTGCAATGGTCGGATTTGTGCAGATGAATCCCCCTTCTGCCCCGAGCGCTTTGCT
Organism: Corynebacterium falsenii; assembly: GCA_001054945.1. Taxonomy (GTDB): domain Bacteria; phylum Actinomycetota; class Actinomycetes; order Mycobacteriales; family Mycobacteriaceae; genus Corynebacterium; species Corynebacterium falsenii_A. Next base: position 842,034 of record JVKJ01000005.1, read on the forward strand.
GGCGGTACCCACCAGGATGTCTGGCGCCAACTCGGTTCCCTGCAGCTCCTCCGTGCAGCCTCGGCCGGTAGATCCGCAGGTCCCGATGCCATGCGCATCGTCCACCAGTACCAATGCTCCGTGGCGGTGCGCCACAGCCACCAGATCCGCCACGTTGGCGATGGTGCCGTCCATGGAAAACACTCCATCGGTGATGACCAGCTTCATTTCTGCATCGGCTTCGCCAGACAGCGCGTCGTCCAGGGCCTTCACGTCCCGGTTCGGGTAGATGATGGTGCGGGCGCCGGCCGATTTTGCCAAGCGGGTGCCATCGATCAGGGAGGCATGGTTGTTGGCGTCCGAAAAGATGACCGCGCCCTCCGTGGCGAGTGAGGCGACCGCGGCGAGGTTGGCCTGGAACCCGGTGCTGAAGAACACGCACTCCGGGTATCGCAGCCAGTTGGCGATGCTGCGCTCGACCTGGGAGTGCAGGACGGTTGTTCCCGTGGTGAGGCGGGAGCCGCCGGAGCCCATGCCGTAGGTGTGGGCGGCGGTGACGGCGGCGCGGATAACCTCCGGGTGGGTGGACAGGCCCAGGTAGTTACTGGAGCTGAAGAGCAGGCGCGAGGTGCCGTCGATCGTGGAGGTGGGGTTCTGAGCCGTGGTGAAGTCGACGGTCGAGCGGGCGAGGCCGGCGGCGTCCCAGGCTTCGACTCGGCGCGCGAGGTGGACGTATGTGGCTTCGAGGTCAGTGGTCATAAGTGCTGGTGGTCCTGGGGTTGCCGTTGAAGGGTGATGGGTTGGCTTGTCACCGCGCTCTGCGATTTTTCACATTCTGATGCTAGTTGCCGCGCCGCTGCTAGTTGCCGCGCCCTACGCGCGGGCCTGCCCCGCCACAAACTCAGCGGAAGTCGCGCGAGGATCCGGCCAGAGATTCCCTCATCCCCCACGCTCGCAGCTCTGGTTCGACAGCCTCGATCAGGTCAGCTGTCACGCTCGCTGCCCCGGAGGCATTGTGGACAATCCCGCGGATGACCACCATCTTCGCCGTCGCCGCCACCGTCCGCTGCGCTTTCCACAGACCGCGCGTGACCATGACGTTCGCCAGCCCAGTCTCATCCTCCACCCCGAAGAACACCACGCCGCCCGCTGTTGCCGGGCGCTGCCGATGGGTCACCACTCCCGCCACGCGGATGCGCGTGCCATCCGGCACAGTCAACAGCGCATTAGCCGGCACCACGGCTGCGTCCCCCCGCCGCGGCAACTCATGCCACCGCGCCAGGAACTCCCGGATCAGCGCCACCGGGTGCCCACCCGGTGTCATCCCCACCGACGCCAGATCTGCCGCCGCCAGCTCAAACGCATTCATCCCCGGCAGCGCCGGCACGCTCGGCGTGGAGGTCCCCGGCAACATCCCCGGCCGCTCCGTCGCCGCGAGCCCCGCGGCCCACACCGCCTGCCGCCGATCCAGCCCCAAGCACTCCAGCGCCCCCGCCCGCGCCAGCGCCTCCACCTGCGCCACACTCAGCCCGACCTCCCTTGATAGGTCGCTGACCTGGCGAAACTCACCGATCCGCTCACGTGTCTCCACGATGCGCCGCGCCACGTCCTCCCCGATGCCCGCGATCGAAGCCAGCCCCAGCCGAATCGCCCCCACGGGCTCTGCCGTCCCCCGCCCAAGTCCGTGCACTCCCCGCGGTTCGTTCCTTTTGTTGTGGACGCCACCGTCCCCGCCACAATCCTCCAGGACCGTGTCAGCCTGCACGTCAGACAGGTTGGCGTCTACCCCCAAAATCCGAACCCCGTGGCGCCGCGCGTCCGCGATCAACGACTGAGGCGAGTAGAACCCCATCGGCTGCGCGCGAAGGAGGGCCACGCAGAATTCGGCGGGATAGTGATGCTTGAACCACGCCGAGTAGTACACCAGCGAGGCGAAGGACTGGCTGTGCGACTCCGGAAAGCCGTAGCTGGCGAACGCGACGATCTTGTCCCACAGGCGCTCCGCGACCTCGCCGGTGATGCCGTTGGTCTGTTCGAGGCCGTCGTAGAAGCGCTGCTGCAGCTTCGCCATCCGCTCCGGGGAACGCTTGGAGCCCATGGCGCGGCGCAACGTATCGGCCTCTGCGGCGGAGAACCCGGCGGCATCGACCACAACCTGCATCAGTTGTTCTTGGAACAGGGGGATGCCCAGGGTTTTCGTCAGCGCGGGTTCCAGGCAGGGGTGGTCAAAGGTGACCGGCTCCAGCCCGTTGCGCCGGCGGATGAACGGGTGGACGCTACCGCCCTGGATCGGACCGGGGCGGATGAGCGCGACCTGCACCACGAGGTCGTAGAATCGGCGGGGCTTCAGGCGCGGGAGGGTGTTCATCTGGGCACGGGATTCCACCTGAAACACGCCGACGGCATCGGCGCGGCAGAGCATGTCGTACACGGCCGCTTCGGTGGGGTCCAACCGCCAGAGCTCGATGTCACGTCCGCGGTGCTCGCGAACCTGGTCCACGGCGTGATGGATGGCCTCCAGCATGCCCAGCCCCAGCAGGTCAAACTTCACCAATCCCACGGCTGCGCAGTCATCTTTATCCCACTGCACCACGGAGCGGTCCTCCATGCGCGCCCATTCGGTGGGCACCACGTCGGCGATTGGGCGGTCGCAGATGACCATGCCTCCGGAGTGGATCCCCAGGTGGCGGGGGTGTCCTTTCAGCTGCTCAGCCACGTGTTCGACGAGCGCGGGTGGCTCCTCCACCCCGCGCGACCAGGCGTCGACCTGCCCCATGGGGTGCCCCAGGGCACGGGCGGCGTCCCGCAGCGCACCCTTCCGCCGATAGGTGATGACGTTCGCGACCTGCGCGGCGTTCTCGCGCCCGTAGCGGCGGTAGACGTACTGGATCGCCTCCTCGCGGCGACCGGATTCGATGTCCAGGTCGATGTCGGGTGGGCCGTCGCGTTCCGGGGAGAGGAAACGCTCGAACAGCAATCCGGCGGCCACGGCGTCCACGCTGGTGATCCCGAGCGCGAAGCACACCGCGGAGTTCGCAGCTGAGCCGCGCCCCTGGCAGAAGATGTTATTGGAGTGGCAGAAGTCCACGATGTCGTGAACGATCAGGAAGTATCCGGGGAAGTTCAAAGCCTCAATGACCCCGAGTTCGCGGTCGATCACCGCCCAGGCTCGCTGGGTTGCCGACCGAGCGGCGCTACCCGCACGGTCCGCACTAGCTGCACTGCCCGAACCTCCCGCACTGCCTGCACTTCCCGCGCCTCCCCGCGGCCCATAGCGGTGCGTGGCTCCGCGCTCCACCAATGCTCGGAGCCACGTCATTTCCGTGTGCCCTTCCGGCACTGGGTAGTTCGGCAGATTCGGCGCCACCAGATTCAGGGTGAAGGCGCACTCCTCGGCCAGCACTGTGCTTTGTTCCACTGCCGTGCGCAGCCACTCGCAGTCTCCCGCGAGCTGCGTCATCTCCTCCCCGTCGCGCATCCATCCCCCGCCTACGGGGTGCGTGCCGGGCATCGCCGCCCCGACATCCAGCCGGTCGTGCAGCGCCGCCTTCACCCCGGCGAGCCGCGCCTCCGCTGGTGTTGCGCACGTGGGTCGCGCGCTCACGATCTCTCGCAGGCCGTGCCGTTCCGCGAATTCATGGAGCCGAGTGTTCCGGTCGCTATCCGCCGGATCCATCGTGTGTTGCAGCTCTACCACGCAATTGTTCGCCCCGAACGCCTGTACGATACCCTCGCCGCGCTTGTCCAGGTTTCGCCAGTCCAGGAGAACCACCCAGTTCCCGTCTCCCGCTGCGGCGATCTCATCCAGCGGCGGATAGCTCACCGCATCCTTGTCTCGGTCGGCCATCCGCGCGCGAGCAATCACCCGCGACAGCCGCCGATACCCTTCCTGCCCGCGGCACAGCACCGCCAGGGGTTCCCGATCCGCGCCGTCGATGCTCAGCTCCGCGCCGAAGACGGTTGCCAGTTCACGTTGCCCGGGCTGGCTCGCCTCAGCCGCTGCTGTTGCCATCCGCGCCGCCCCGTAGAATCCGTCCCGATCTAGGCAGGCCAGGGCCGTCATCCCCCGCTCCATCGCTTCGGCCACCAGCGCTTCGGGTTCGCTCGCTCCCCGGAGGAAGTTATAGGCACTCTGGGCGTGGAGTTCCGCAAATTTTTTGGTGACGCCACCGCCCCGCCCCCCTGCCCACCTCGTCGGGCTCGTGCGGTCGAACAGCTCCACTTTGGCCGTCTCTCCCACACCTTCGGCCACCCCCACTGCGTGGAGAGGGCCGGCGCGTTTGCCGGAGAGGATGCGTTCAATGCGCGACCAGCTGAGCGCTTTGGGGTTCCCGAACCCTCGCGCCGCATGCCGATTATCGCTCATGCGTTCTAATTTACATTTTGTCGATCAGGTGTTCCAATCTTGCGCTTCACCGCCCACACCGTAAAGACTCTTCCCTACCCCTTCCCTACTGTGAGGACAGCTTCCCAGAACACAGCTGCTGCGGTGAGTACCGAAGGAACTACCAGGACCCCACTTCATTAACGCTGCGAGAACCACGAACATCGCAGTACAATGCGCCCATGGCCAATCTCACCTCATTTGCCCTGAACAGTCGGGTGAGAACTGCCTTTGAATCTGACATGCGCCCCATTACCTTTGCGCTGCTCCTGGCAGGAATTTTCACTTCCGCCAATGTCTTCATGACATGGAGCGACCCGATTCCTTGGTGGGCTCATCTTGTCACTTTTCTGCTATTTACTTGCCTCGCCCTGGGGAGCGTTAAGGCGGCAGCTAAGGAAGTATCCCCCTCAGTTTACGAACTTCCCCACAACAAGAAATTACTAATCTTTTCCGCGGTCATGGCGGTGGTCTTTATCATCGGTATTGTCATTTACACCTTGGCTTAGATCAGACATGCGGGCGCCTACCAGCTACTCTCTAGCACTCCAGCGCTGGGGCGTGCACTGCACATAGTTATCTGGGCTTATAGATCAATGCTGTTCCGCCTTTAGAAATGCGTCAACCGCGAGGTCCGATTCAGAAGTGCGGCGCGGACCAGTGTAATTGGCGATCGCGTCTACAGCAGCATCAGATTCTGCCCACTGTGAAAGAATGTGGTCGGTAGCACTCATAAAAACCTCCAAATTTCAGGGTAACCGCATGACCTTACTCCTTGCTTCGTACTTGCACCCACATCTTGGGAAGTACGTGACCGGAAGAGTCCTCTATATCGATGACGCAGCATTCGCGATGAGACAAGCTCCATTTGCCCAAGAAGAACTACAAACTGTGGGCGAGGCAGCGGAAACACTTGTTACCCTCACAGTGTCACAGACAGACCAAGCGGACTTCCGACGCGAGCTTGAATTGGCTGACTGCATATACGTTGCAGGTGGCGAAACTTTTCGCTTGCTTCATGCACTGCGATCCACGGGTGCCGACCAGCTAATTATTAATGCGGTACGTGATGGAAAGTTATACGCAGGTAGCTCCGCTGGAGCTATCGTGGCTGGCCCCTCAATTGAACCGGCAACAGTGATGGATGACCCTTCAGTCGCGCCTGAGCTCACAGACTATGCCGGGCTCAATCTCACAGATTTTGTGGCGGTTCCGCATGCTCAAGGAACAACGGGCCCCTATCCCATTACAACCATCAGCAAAACGGTGGAAGAATACGGCGAGGAATGGAAATTGCTATTACTGAGGGATGGGCAGGCTCTCTACGTTGATAACGAGAATTCGATGCTTGTTTAAGTCAGGGCGTCCCCATAAGAGAACTTAAAAACGTCGTCCGCACCTAGAAATCCCGCGACCAGGAGCCTCCCACACCATCATGGCTCTACGCCGATCAACGACAAGCTGCAGCCGGTTCACTTGACCTCGTTGCTGAGATCGCCGGCGCCATGGAAACCACCGGCGAGACCACCCCGAGCCACAGTGCAGGTACAACCACTCCGAGAGGTTTAGAATCCTTGCCCCTCCACCGATACATCACCGGCTGGTCATCGCTACCGAAATCAGAAGAGATCTCACTCAATCAAGAACTCATATCAATCTAATTTCACGCGAAAAAGATTGCTATGCGTCTTCCTCCACTAGATCTCGGAATAAAACTTACTTATCCAATAAAGCACTTCTGCTAGAGAAGGAAGTTTGACAGCTATAAGACAGCGCTGTGAGGGAATTCATTTTCAGATGATTGGACCTATTTTCCTTTTCGCTTAGAGATTCGCTTTTCTTGGCGCTGCTTCCATGACCGTTCTTTACTCTTCCGGCGTTGCTCAATTGTAACTTTCTTTTGATGAGCTTTGGCAAGTTCAAAATCAAGATGCAATGCATCCTGCGCTTTCGAAGATGGGCCATCTTCCTTCAATTTTTTATTAATTGCACGACGCAATCTCTTTGGATTGCCTCGTGTTGGTGCAGCAAGAGTTCCCGATACCGGCGCTGCAGAGTGAGCATCCCGAACCAATTTTGCTCCGTGGATCAGCATCCAGTCGTATAGTTGCGCGTTCGTGGGCTCTGGACCAAAGGTCACCATGACGGCGCGTAGTTGGTGATGAGACGAAGTTTCATACACTCCGCGCCAAAATTGTCCATCGAAAAAAAGAGTAAATTGTGCAGGCATAAAGGTCTTTCAGGTTCGCGTAAGGCGGACCTGATGACACCGGATTCCCCAATATCTGAATTGGGGCGACGAACGCCTGCTAGGCATCGCCCGGACTTCCTACCGGGACTGTGCGTTTTGTTACATCAGGATCGTACGGTTCCCATCGTAACAGCGTGCAAATATGTCAGCTTGCAAAGTCCAAATTTTGTGAGTCAATCCTCCCACCCCACACCAGCGAGACCACCCCGAGCCACAGGGAAGCCACAACCACTCCGGGGGGAATCAGCGCCCGAAACAGACCAAGCGGTGCGCCTCAAAAGACCCCAGCACGGTGCACAAACGAAAAGTTTCTAGACCAAGTTGTTCACTGAACTAATGGGTGCTAGTTTTGTGTGCCAACAGCCCGCGATACCCATCGCAGGCGCATTCCAGTGGCGACCTACCCACTGGGGAACACTTAAACCAAGCCCACAACCACGCTGAAGGATCCCCGGCCCACCCCCAGCACGCGCCGGAGAGACCCCACAACGACCGGGCGCGCACCCAAGGAGGACCAACATGTCCCTTCGCCGAAAGTCCATCCGCCGCAAGTCCATCGCGGCCATCACCGCCACTGCTGCCGCACTGTCCCTCTCTGCCTGCGGGGCCGGCAATGACAAGGACACGATCACCATCGGCACCACCGATGCCGATCAGAAGCAATGGAAGGTCTTCGAGCAGGAGCTGGATAAGGCGGGCGTCAAGGCCAAGATCCAGTCCTTCAACGACTACAACATCCCCAACCAGTCCTTGATCGACGGCCAGACGGACATCAACAACTTCCAGCACATGATGTTCCTGGCGCAGTACAACACGGGCAACAACTCCGACCTGGTGCCCGTCGGTGCTACGGAAATCGTCCCGCTGGCTTTGTATTTCAAGGACCACAAGGACGTCAAGGATGTGGAGAAGGCTGGCGAGGTCGCCATCCCGAACGATTCCACCAACCAGGGCCGCGCCATTAACCTGCTCGCCCAGAACAAGCTGGTCACCCTCAAGAAGGAGGGTCTGCTGACCCCGACGCCCGCAGACATCGACACCGGGAAGTCGAAGGTCAAGGTCACGCCTGTGGACGCCGCCCAGACGGCCACCTCCTACCTCGACGGAACACCTGCTGTGATCAACAACTCCTTCCTGTCCAAGGCAGACATCGACCCGAAGTCCGCCGTGCTGCAAGATGATCCGAAGAACGATGCGGCCAAGCCCTACATCAACGGCTTTGTCACCACCAAGGAGCACCAAGACGATCCGCAGTACCAAAAGCTGGTGGATATCTGGCACTCCAAGCCCGTGCAGGACGCTGTCAACGAGGAGTCCGGCGGCACTTCCGTGGAGGTCAAGATGGGCGGGAAGGAACTGGAAAAGATCCTGACGGACACCGAGAAGAAGCTGAAGGAACAGGGCCAGAACTAACCCCCGGCCCGTGAGGGCCAGGCCTCCACCCCAGGTTTGGCCCTTTCATTGCGTTTGATCTCATCACGTATGACACAAAAAAGAGGCTCCATGAGCGAAAGCAGTGCCACCGCGCAACGCACCGGAACCGAGGTGGAATTCCGCAACGTCACCAAGGAATTCCGCCAAGGGAAGAAGACCATTACCGCGCTGGACGATGTGAACATCCACATCCCGGCGGGCTCCATCGTCGGCGTGATCGGCTACTCCGGCGCGGGCAAGTCCACCTTGGTACGGCAGATCAACGGCCTGGACCGGCCAACCGCGGGTGAGATCCTGCTGGACGGCCAGAACATCGTGCCGTTGAAGGAATCGAAGATGCGGGAGCTGCGCCGAGACATCGGCATGATCTTCCAGCAATTCAACCTGTTCAATAGCCGCAACGTGGCGAAGAATGTCGCCTACCCGCTCAAGCTGCAGGGAATGCCCAAGGCGGAGCGCACCCGGCGCGTGGAGGAACTGCTGGAGTTCGTGGGCCTGGCCGATAAGGGCAAGGCCTACCCGGAACAGCTATCCGGCGGACAGAAGCAGCGCGTGGGCATCGCCCGCGCGCTAGCCACCAATCCCAGCCTGCTCCTGGCTGATGAGGCCACCAGCGCCCTTGACCCCTCCACCACGCGCGACGTGCTGGAGCTCCTGCGCAAGGTGAACCGCGAGTTCGGCATCACCATCGTGGTGATTACCCACGAAATGGAGGTCGTCCGGTCTATCGCGGACAACGTGGTCGTGATGCAACAGGGCCGCGTGGTGGAGCAAGGCAGCGTGTACGGGGTCTTCTCCAACCCGCAGACCGATACGGCGGGCAACTTCGTGGCGACGTCGCTGCGGAACACTCCAGACATGGTGGAGGCAGAATCGCTGCAGTCCGAAACCGGGCGCCTGTTCACCATCACCATGAAGGAGGGCATGGGGTTCTTCAACGCCGTCTCCGAGATGACGGACCAGGGCGTGGGCGTCAACATCGTCCACGGCGGTGTGACCACACTGCAGCAGCATTCCTTCGGCCGTCTGACGCTGCGCCTCACCCCTGAAGGTGAGGCCGGCGAGGCCGCGATCGAAAAGTTTTACCAGGCGTTGAGCGCCACGACTGAGATTGAGGAGATCCGATGAGCGCAAGCACCACCTACGCTTCCGATATCTGGTCCACCGGCGCCGGCTTCGCACCGGGAGCCACGCCACAGACCTTCGTTCTAGCCAAGGGCGGCTTGGAGTGGGACCGCCTCGGCGACACGTTCAAGGACGCGACCGTTGAGACCCTCACGATGGTCCTGGTCACCCTGCTGATCTCCGGGATCTTGGGCTTGGTCATTGGCATGCTGCTGTACACCACCCGCTCCGGCGGCATCCTGTCGAACCGACCCGTCTACTGGGTGCTGAACTTCCTGGTGAACTTCGTGCGCCCGATCCCCTTCATCATCTTGCTGACGGCCCTGGGGCCGCTGACAGATGCGCTGGTGGGCACACGCATCGGCCTTGAGGCCGCCATCGTCGGAATGGTCATCGCGGCCACGTTTGGCGCCGCCCGCATTGTGGAGCAGAACCTGGTCAGCCTGGATCCCGGCATGATCGAGGCCGCGAAGGCCATGGGTGCCTCGCCGCTGCGCATCATCTTTACCGTGATCGTGCCAGAGGCGCTGGGGCCACTGATCCTGGGCTTCACCTTCATGTTCATCGCGATCGTGGATATGTCCGCCATGGCGGGCTACATCGGCGCCGGCGGCCTGGGAGACTTCGCCATCGTCTACGGTTACCGCGCGTTCAATGACCAGGTCACCTGGCTGACCGTTTTGGTCATCATCGTGATCGTTCAGGTCGCGCAGTTGTTCGGCAACTGGCTGGCTCGAAAGGTCATGCGCCGCTAATTCCCAACCGCCACTCCGTTGTGGCTGATGTGGCTAGAGTGGAAAGTATGAACATCCACCAGCCACACGCCCACCGCAACCACCCCCACGCTGATCGCCTCTCGCACCGACTGGGATCAGCCCGCCGTCCCGCTGCTGCCGGGGCGGCGTTCTGCGTTGCTGCGGGGTTGGTGCTCGCCGGCTGCTCGCCGCAGGAGGATCACGGGAACGAGCCCTCCGCCGCCAGCCGGCAGGATGCCGTGACCAGCAGCAGTGCCGCGCAGCCCAGCGACCAGAAGGATGCGGGGAAGAATACGGAAGGAAGTGGGACGGTGGCGTCCACAAATAAGGGTGACCACAACGACCAGGACAGCGGCCTGCTCCCCGCCCCTGGGAACCACCCGGACAACACGGGCAAGGGGTCAGAGCCGTTGGACATGCTGCCCTCGAAGGATTCGCAGCTGGATGTGACGTCCATTCGCAGCGCGAAGCACGAGGGATTCGATCGGGTCGTGGTGGAGCTCAGCGGGCCGGGCACCCCGGGGTGGAACGTGACGCTCACGGATAAGCCGCTGGGGGACGCTTCCGGGCGGGCGGTGCACTACGAGGGTGCGCAGGCGATGGTGGTGCACCTGCGCGGCACGACGATGCCGCAGCAGGACGTGGATCGCTCCGGGTGGAATTCGAACACGAAGATGATTCAGTCGCTGACGGATGACGGGTGGTTCGAGGGGACGCACCGGTTCGTGATCGGGCTGCGCACGGCGAACCCGAAGATCACCGTGCACAAGATGGACAATCCGAAGCGGCTGGTGATTGATATTCCGCACTCGTAGGGGCGTTTGGTTCGGGGCGCCCCCTGAGATGGGGCGGACGATTGTACCCCTAGGCGTTCGCCTGGATCTGTCGCAGCAATGCGCCGACACGGCCGTCCACCAGCGGCGCGTGCCACACGGTGTCTCCCATGAACATGGCCTGTTGGTTATACATCGCTAGACACGCGAGGCATTCTTCTGTGCTGAGGCTGTCCATGCTTCGCTGCGCCAGAAACGACTCAAGGTTGCGACCTCCGAGCACGCTCAGGGGATCTGCTGGGAGGTGCGGGCTCAGTGCCTTCCTGAGCGACTCGCGCTGATCCCTGGTTTCGGAGGCTTCGACGCTGCTGCCCTCGATCTGCTCAATATGCGGGATGAGTGCGAGAAGCGCGTTATACGGTCCGGGATCAACTTCCTCGGCGGCCACGTCGCTGGGCGGTGCATCGGCATCTCCGGATGTCGAGCGAAGATAGAAGAGGATGTCGTCAGGATCGTAGCCAATAGATGCACAGACGCGCCGAAGCAAGGAAATCTTCTGCGCTGTGCTGTTCTTCACGTGGACCCCAAGGGCGGGGTCAATCTTCCGATATTTTCCGGTGGACGCTGTCGGGGAGGTAAATGGTGTGAGCAGCAATGAGTCATCCTCAGCGACAGAAAGCACACCATCGCGATCGAGGTCGAGGAACGTGCTCAGCACAATCTCGACGGCATCCACCCACGTCTTGACTGCCGTTTTCGCCCCTTCAAGCTCGACGGCGACGACCTCTCGCCCGGTAAAGCTTTGCTCCTCCCCCAGCGGCACTTGCTCAAAAACTTCGCGAACGGGCTCGAACGTCGTGTCAGGCAGCGGCCAAAGCTCGAGCGCCCGTTGCGCGAGCGCCTCGGACCTCTCTTCAAGCTGGTGCAAACCCCATTCCGATTGTCGCTTGATGTAATCGTTGAGCGAATACGGAGAGTCTTTGAAGCCGTTCTTCATCTCAAGTTTCTTGGAGAAAGACGAATTGGAGTATTGCGCGTTATAGCCGGTGATCGTCAAGTTGGCGAGCCTATTCACCCAGGTAGAATGAATTTTTTCGGCGTCCGGACCCAGTTCTTCCCTCCACGCATTGCTCAACGTTTGAGGCATGATGTGCTCGATGGTGAGGTCTCCTTGAGAGATGCTCGCCGCGATGTCGACAACATCTTTCGAGCTTCCTCTCTCCAGCATCTGGAAGAGGTAGGGCTTGTAGCTTGCCTGGAGGCGGTAGAAATCGCGAACCCGCACTTCGTCGAGAAACTCCGCGTCATCCGGGAACCGTCCGCTGTGGCTGCGGTGCAGGAACATGTAAGCGAGAATATCGCTGTAACGTTCACCGGAGCGGCGCATTTTGCGCAGTTCAGAGTGCCCATTGGCGAAGATCTTGTTCAATGAGTTCGAAGCAACCGAGACAACAACGCGGCGGAACACATAGCTTTCGATGATCCCGAGCACGGAGGCGAAGTCGTGGGCGTCGATGTCCCCTTCGATGAGGTCACGGTAGGTGAGCCATAGGAAGGGTTTGACGACGTCGCCAAACACCATATTGGATGTCCTTAACCTGCGGTCCACATCCGGATAGTTGGTGTTGGCCTGGGACAACGCCTTGGCAAACGTAGAGAAGCGATGCATGTCTTCCACCACGTCGACTGCACTATTCGGCGACTTGTGCACGTAGTCTTTAAAGGCTTCGAAGACGTCCGCTTCTTTCGGGGTCTTCGAGGTCTGGGCCGTGAGGTACCAGCGGATGAAATTGTCGGTGCGGAAGTCGACGTTCTTTTCCATCTCGTTCCAGTACTTCTCATACACCCGGGTCTGCTCAACGTGTGGGAGGCCCATGAGAACGAAATTTCGGATTTTGTCAGCCTCTTTCAGAGCCAAGCCCGTGGAATTGAGCGATTCGAAGATCCGCTGGGGATCATCGTGAGACTCCAGGTCGAGGTGCATGACTTCAAGGCGGGAAATCCCGCTGCCCCAAATCTGGTCTGCGTCGTAATTGGTCTCACGGAGGCGATCTCGGAAGTACCGATAGTTCGCCGTGAGCTTCGACTTTTCGTTGAAGAACTCTTCGGGGCCAAACAATTTTGCGTAGGAGGAGCTGTCGTCCTTGATGGGCTTCAGCTTGAATTTCTCGCTGCCTGTACCGGTGAGCTGCAGATAGTTGGTCATAAGCTTGCGCCCCAGGTCTCCAGAGGGATCTTTGACCTCACCGGCCTCAATGGCGTGGACGAGTGCCAGCATGAGCAAGCTCACCGTGGTCATACGTTGCTGACCGTCGATGACAACCCAGGTAAAGGAATCCTCCGGGTTGCCCACGACTGCGCCGAAAAAGTGTTTCTGACGACGAGTGGCGATCATGTCCTCAATGTCGTTGAAGAGCCGCTCGCATTGCTTCGGCGTCCAGTCGTAATTCCGCTGGTAGACGGGAATGACTAGTTTTTTATCCGATCCGTCGAAGGCTTTGTAGATGTCAACGACATTGCCCTTCATGGAGCCTCCTTACTCGCTGAAACACTTATCCCGCATGCTATCGGGGCCAAGGAATGCGACGTGAGCTTTCCAGTAGCTCTTTGCGTGAAACTAGTTACCTACACCAAGCGAATCATAGCCCACTTGAATAACATTGCAGGTCATGAAGCGTTCCACTTCTCGCCGGCTTCTGAGCCGCCGCGACGTACTCCGCGCGGGCCTTGCGCTGCCGATTATTGGCGCCGCTGGGACTGCAGCGTCGTGCGCGGAGCCAGGTCCCCACGGGTCTGCGGACGGTGGACAATCTCCCTTGAGCTCAGCGGCAAACACCACGGCGAATCAAGCGGGCACTCCCGCGCCTCGCCCCGCCGATATCGTGGCGCGCTACAACAATGCAAGCGCCCACGATTGGGGCTTGGACCTCCCAGGAATCGTGCGCACGGTGGACCCGAATCAAAAGACGATCGCCCTGACATTCGACGCATGCGGAGGGCAGCACGGCTCGCTCATCGACGATGCATTAATTAAGTTCCTCCAAGATCAAGCGGTACCGGCGACACTGTTTTGGAATAAGCGCTGGATCGAGGCAAACCAAACTCGGGCGCACCATCTAGCGCAGTCCCCGCTGTTCCAGATCGAGAACCACGGCACCATGCACAAGCCGCTCTCCGTGAATGGTCACGCGGCGTACGGAATCCCGGGCACTGCCAACGTCGCTGAGCTGGTGGAGGAAATCGAAGGCAACCGCCAGTTCCTTCGGGAGTCCCTGGGAGTGGATTCGCACTGGTTTCGGGCGGGGACTGCGTTTTATGACGACATCGCGGTGCAAATCGCACGCGACCTCGGTGTCAGTCTTGCTGGCTTCGCTGTCAACGGCGACGCGGGGGCGAGCCTCCCCGGACCCGTGGTGGCGAAGAACCTCAAGGCGGCTACCCCGGGATCGATTGTTCTCATGCACATGAACCAGCCAGGGCACGGCACCGCTGACGGCGTAACAACGGCGATCCCCCAGCTCCGCGCGGCGGGCTTCACCTTTGTGAAGTTGGGAGCTGCACCAACGGCGCGGCAGGGGTGATTGTCGCAGCAGGTCACCGGTGAGCGGGAGGGACTTTTGCCCTTCGCATGAGGGCGGATGCTCCTGCCTTCAAAAGTTCTCCCTATTTAGCTTCGCTCCTGCGCCCGTCCGCGCTGGAGCACCTACTGCACCGGGTGTTCGCGTCCGTGCGTTTGGATGCCTCCGTCCTCGACGGGGTCGGTGGGACCACCGCCGCAACCGAGTGGTTTGTTGTGCCGCTGACCGTGATCGACCGCGCCATCGAGCTCATCATGTCCGACGATATCGTCCACTACGTCTACGACCCGGCGGCGGGGCAACTGGTTGAGCGACCCAGCTGAAAGGCGCCCTAACCGACAGGTGCCCTAGCTGACGGGCTCCACGGAGACCGCCACCCAGAACCGCGATTGTTTCGGCGCGTCCCCGCAGCTCGAAATCACTTGAACCCCGTCGCGCAGCTCCAGGTCCACGCGCCAAGCGCGCTGGGAGCATGTGTCCGTGACGAGGCGGGACGCGGACTTTGGTGAGCCGGTGCGCGTGGCTGCCCCTACCTCCTCCACGGTCAGGGACGCCAGCCCGACGGTCAGTCCGTCATCCGCCATCATGCGGGCGACCTCTAGCTCCGCGACCTGGGCGGGCACGTCATGGATCCCGCGTCCGCGGTTCCCCAGCAGGCGAAGCTCGCCTTGGCGAGCCTTCTGCAGGACCTCGGTGGCACCATTGGGCGCCAAGTGCCCAAAAGAGTAGTTGGCAGGCAGGAGCAGCATCGACGGCGCGAAGCGGTGGCCCTTGGTGTGGGAGGACTCCCAAATCTCATCGCCGCCGGAGAAACGCTTCGCCAGGGCGGCGGCGAGGGGCCGACCGCGCATCGCGCAGCACTGGTCCCGGCGCCCGTGGGTGCAGATCAGTAGCAGCGGGTGGTCCACGCGAATTGCGCTGGGGATTCGCCCAGGTCCGGTGAGGTCGAGCTCCAGCAGATCCTCGGGGCCGTGCACAGTCAACCGTTCAAGGATGGGTTTCGTGGGGTCTGCCTCCCCCGTAGCCCAGGAGATATACAGCACCCGCGACGGATCGTCGTCCCTCCGCTGGCCCGCCCTCCCCGGGCGTCGGATGAACTGCAGTTCGGCGCCATTGTCTTTGAGGAACTTCTTCAGCTTGGTGGACAGCTCCGCCCCCAGCGCGTCTCCATCCAGGATGTCCCTCCCCCAGCCACGCGGGTATTCCAGCGCGAGGATGATTTTCCCACCCTTCGCCGTGCCGGCGAGCTGCTCGCCAGAGAGGGTGGAGCACATCGCGCTAGCGCGTGTCCCCGCGGCGGAACCCGCTTCGCAAGCGACAGGCGCAGTCACCCCTGCGCGCGGGTTCCTCCTGGTGGGCATGTCATTCAACGTTAGCAGGGCACATGCGCTGGAGCGGCTGCAGGTTTGTTGTTCGCGGGTGAACGCGGTGGTTTACTTGAACACGTCCCACACGCTGAACGTGGTGCGCTTGTAGATCGCGTTCTTCACGGCTCGCTCGGGATCCTTGATGTATCCCATGCCCTTGCGGCCATAGCCGGGGATCAGAGCTCTCTTAACCGCGCGCGTGGCCCGCCCCTTCGTGCGAGCACTGATCGACTTTTGAAGCGATGGTTTCCTCATCCCAATCTTCATGTTTTTCACCCTAACAGCTCGCTTTTGTGATCACTTCGCCTCTGTGACTCGAGTTCTCGTCACAATTTTCCCAGTCCGCTCTTCTTTCATTGGTTAGCTGCCGACGGGTGCTCCTCCCCCCCACAGCGCCGCCTCAGTACGTCGCTTCGATCCTCCAGCGGCTGCCCTTGCAGACCAGCAGGTACGCCGCCGGTTCATCCGTGCTGACCTGCAGGCGCGCATACCGGCGCCCCTCTGCCCACCAGTTCTCGTCCACCGGCCACGGACCTGCCCAACCGGTGACCCGATAGCGGCGCGCGCCCCAGCACAGCGTGGCAGGCTGCGCGCTCATCAGCCCGCGACCGTTGACCTCGATCGCCTCCCCATCGGCACCCTGCAGCTCCACCCGCGCAGCCGGGTGCGCACCCGGCAGGGAGCGCACCGCTGCCCCACCCTGGGGCGGCCCCACCACCGCCGGCAGCGGCGCCACCAGCTGCCCGACCCACTCGCGGGTGCGCATCGCCTCCACGTGTTCCGGGTCCTGGTCACCATAGGCAACCATCACCACCCGGCCCGCCACGGCGCGCCCGCCGCGATGGATGGCCCGCAGCACCCCCTGCGTGCCAATCAGCGCCTGAGCCCGGCCAGCGGCCGCCCGCGCCGCCCGAATGCCATCGTCCGGCCCACCCCACAGCGGTGCAACCACCGTCCCAGCGGGCACCGTCTCCACGGGCACTAGCTCGATCGCGGTGATCCCCGCCTCGCCACTGCTGAAGCTCTCCGCTTCCTCGCCGAACTCCCCCGTCGGCGCTGCCTTCTGCCGCAGCCTGGAGATCCACCCATCCAACTGCCAGCGCACCCGCTGAGTGGTCTCCTCCTCCGACAGGGGCTCGCGGCAGCGCCAGGACCGCTCCACAACCTGTGGCTCGCTATTCGGCTCCGGAGGCTGCACGTGCGCCCTCACGGACAACCGAAGGCACGCATCCCCCGCCTGGAACAACGCGGTGTGCAGCTTAGCCGCCGCCTGGCGGGCCACGAATGCTGCCGTCTCCGCGTTCGTCACTGGCTCCTCCAGCTCATGCCGAACCTCCAGCGGGTCCTCCACCCGGCGCGGCGCCACCTCGCGCCCCGGCTGCCCGGCGGCCAGGCGGTGCCACTCCACCGCCTCCTGTCCGAAGCGCCCGGCCACGTCCGTCCGGCTAAGCGCACAAAAGTCCCGCAGTGTGCGCACACCCAGCTGGGAGAGCACTCCCACGAGCTCCCGGGGCCCGTTCAACGCGGGCTCGCTCACCAGCGAGGAGATCGGCAACCTCGCGAGGAACTCCGCACTTCGCCCAGCTGGAATAGACTTCCCGGCTCGCGCCGCCCACGTCGCGGTGACCAGTCCATCGGCCACCCCGGCCAGGCAGTCCGCCTCCATGCGCACCGCGGTATCCAGCAGCAGCTCCACCGCGCGCTCCTCGCTGCCATAAAACCTCGCCAGCGGTCCCGCAGCCATGGCCACCAGTCCGGGCCGCAGAGTCTCCACGCCCGCGGCGACCTCCGCCAGGGCACTCACCACGTCCTCGTGTACCGCCGCCTGGCGCACTGGATTATCTGGCGCCACCAGCAGCTGCGGGCAGGTTGCCAGCGCGTGGCGTTGCTTCATCCCCACGCGCACGCCCGCCTGGCGCGCGGCCACGTTGCAGGCCAGCACCTTGTGCTCGCTGATGATGGCCGCCGGCGCAAGCACATCCCACCCCAGCTCCCGCCCCACGGCATACACCGGCCAGTCGGGGAACCACAGCACGATCACGCGTTCCAGCTGGGCCTCCTCTGCCCGCAAGCCACTCATCGGGCCCGCCTCCCGCCAAAGTCCACGATGTGGGCGGTGCTGCCGGCAGCCTCGCTGGCGTCCCCAAACATGGCGCCATCATCCACGCCGACCGTGCCGTGAATTCTCTGCGGCGGCTGGGCCTTACCCCACACCCGACCGCTGAGCTCCACGCCTCGCACGCGCCCGCTGCCGCGCCCGAGCCCGTGGACCCCACTGACCATCACATCCACGGTGACGCGCGCGCCCGGCCACGTCCCGCCCGCGACCACCAGCGCGCAGGCGCTCTTCCGCAGCCGCGCCTCCACCGGGCGAGCGAACGTGGGCGCAATATTCCCCTCCGGCGCGTACAGCACCATATCTAGCCCCTCGACCAGGGTCCCCAGCACGGCGCCGGCGTGCGGAGCTGGGTCGGG
Organism: Corynebacterium falsenii; assembly: GCA_001054945.1. Lineage (GTDB taxonomy): Bacteria > Actinomycetota > Actinomycetes > Mycobacteriales > Mycobacteriaceae > Corynebacterium > Corynebacterium falsenii_A. The sequence goes on from JVKJ01000005.1 coordinate 860,155, forward strand.
CACGATCACCAGCCTCTCCAGATCGCCACCGGAGGCATCCACCGCCGCCAGGGCCAGCGTGGGATAGCCGACCACCGCCGCGCACCCGCCCTGGGACGTCACCGTGGCGAGCATGTCGACCAGCGCCGTCGGACAGTTGGCCATCGCGGTCACCGCGCCGCGGGGCAGCCCGCCGTGCAGCGCGCGTCCCAGCCACCGGGGCATAGCTAGCCCGTTCGCGTTCCCCTCCGGGGGGCGCGCCTCCGGGACATATTCACCGCCAGCGCCCACGCGCCCCATTTTTTGACGCAGTGTTTCGATCACATGTTCTTTTTCTATAGCGCGCAATTCACCCACATTCTCACCTCGATTCCTTCGCTTTTCACCTGGTTACATTTACCCATAGAACGGTAATTACCCCTTTGAGGAGCGCCATCCGAGTGCGATCACCAGTTCTAGCACCCGCCTCCGACACGGCGGCGCGCTTTACTCACGAAATCGATCATAGTTAGAACATGCGTTCTAAACAACGCTGCCGGTAGAGCACTCCCAGCTCCTCCGATACACCCCCTCAGATCCATCCACCCCGCCCCGCACCTGCCCAAAGAAAAAGCGGCGAGGCCTCATGCCTCGCCGCCGCCCCGCTGAAGGGCCTACTCCCACTCGATCGTTCCCGGTGGCTTGGACGTCACGTCCAAGACCACGCGGTTCACCTCCGCCACCTCATTGGTAATACGGGTGGAGATGCGCTCCAGCACGTCGTACGGAATGCGCGTCCAATCGGCGGTCATTGCATCCTCGGAGGACACGGGGCGCAGCACAATTGGGTGGCCATAGGTACGCCCGTCGCCCTGCACGCCCACGGAGCGCACATCGGCCAGCAGCACCACCGGGCACTGCCAGATCGTGTCGTCCAGCCCCGCCGCCGTCAGCTCGGCGCGGGCGATCGCATCGGCCGCCCGCAGCGTCTCCAGGCGGTCCTCCGTCACCTCACCGATGATGCGAATGCCCAGGCCCGGCCCCGGGAATGGCTGGCGCGCCACGATTTCCTCCGGCAGCCCCAGCTCGCGGCCCACCGCACGGACCTCGTCCTTGAACAGCAGGCGCAGCGGCTCCACCAGCTTGAACTCCACATCGTCCGGCAGTCCGCCCACGTTGTGGTGGCTCTTGATGTTCGCCGTGCCGGAGCCGCCGCCCGATTCCACCACGTCCGGGTACAGCGTGCCCTGCACCAGGAAGTCCACGGTGGACCCTTCCGGGGCATCGTCCAGCACCTGCGCCACGGCACGCTCGAAGGAGCGGATGAACTCCGCGCCGATGGCCTTGCGCTTCGCCTCTGGGTCCGTCACGCCAGAAAGTTTGTTCAGGAAGGCCTCGCGCTCGTCCACCGTCACCAGCTTCGCGCCGGTCGCGGCCACAAAGTCCTTCTCCACCTGCTCGCGCTCGCCCTGGCGCAGCAGGCCATGATCCACGAACACGCAGGTCAAACGGTCCCCGATCGCCCGCTGCACCAGCGCAGCCGCCACCGCGGAATCCACGCCACCGGACAGGCCGCAGATCGCCCGCCCCTCCGGGCCGACCTGCTCACGCACCTGCTCCACCAACTGATCAGCGATGTTCCCTGCCGTCCAGGTCGGCTCCAGGCCCGCAACATCCAGCAGGAAGCGACGCAGCACCTCCTGCCCCTTCGGAGAGTGCAGCACCTCCGGGTGGTACTGCACGCCCGCCATGCGCTTATTCAGGCACTCGAACGCCGCGACGGGCGCCCCCTCCGTCGTCGCCGTCACCTCAAAATCGGCCGGCGCCTCGGAGACGGAATCTCCGTGGCTCATCCACACCATCTGCTTGTCCCCCATGCCGTCATGGAGGGAGCCGCCAGCAATGTTCAGCTCCGTGCGCCCGTATTCACGCAACCCGGTCTCTGCCACGGTGCCGCCCAGGGCATTCGTCATCGCCTGGAAGCCGTAGCAAATGCCGAACACGGGAACGCCCAGCTCCAGCAGCCCCTCCTGCAAGGCCGGGGCGCCATCCGCATACACGGACGACGGTCCACCGGACAAGATCAGGGCGGATGGGTTCTTGGCAGCGACATCCTCCGCGCTCATCGTGTGCGGAACGACCTCGGAGTAGAGGTTCACTTCACGCACCCGACGCGCGATCAGCTGCGCGTACTGCGCGCCGAAATCGACCACCAAGACTGGACGCGGGGTACTCAAATCTTCAGGCTGTGTCACGGCACGTATCTTACCGGACGACCAAATCGACCTTTTGGAAGCTCTTCAAGTCCGTATAGCCGCACTTCGCCATCGATCGGCGCAGCCCGCCCACGATGTTCTCCTCGCCCCAAGGGTTCGGGGTCGGGCCGAACAGGACCGCTTCCAGGGTCAGGTCATCACGGGTATCCAGCGGTTGCACCATGCCGCGCGGGGCCTGGGGGTGCGCCGCAGTGGAGGGCCAGTAGGTTCCCCGACCGCCCGCACTATTTGCGGACGCCAACGGGGCGCCCAGAGAAACCGCATCCGCACCACAGGCGATAGCCTTCGCCACATCACCGGACGTGCGCAGCTCCGAATCGGCGATGACGTGCACGTAGCGCCCGCCCGTCTCGTCCAGGTAATCCCGGCGCGCCGCCGCCGCATCGGCGATGGCCGTGGCCATCGGCACGTCGATGCCCAGGCTCACATCATTCGTCGTCTCGCCGGCGCCCACGATCACGCCGGCCGCGCCCGTGCGCATGAGGTGCATGGCCGTGGTGTAATCCACCACGCCGCCGGCGATCACCGGCACGTCCAGGGAGCCAATGAATTCCTTCAGGTTCAGCGGCTCGCCACCCCGGTGCACGTGCTCTGCGGACAGCAGCGTGCCCTGCACCACCAGCAGGTCCATCCCGCCCTTGATCAGCGCAGGCGCCAGCTCCCGGGCGTTCTGCGGAGACACACGCACGCCGAACTGCACGCCCGAGTCGCGCACGATCTGCAGCCTTTCCTCCAACAGTTCGGAGTCAATCGGCTGGGCGTGCAGGCGCTGCAGGGCTTCGTTTCCGGCTGCCAGGTTCGCCGTCATGCCGGATTCGCCCGCGCTCGCTGCGGTCACAACCTCCTGGAGCGCGGCGTCCAAATCCTGGGCGCGTCCCCACAGGCCCTCCGCATTGATCACCGGCAACCCACCGAGCTTGCCGAACTCCACCGCGAATTCCGGAGTGACCACCGCGTCGGTGGGGTGGGCCATCACGGGGATATCGAACTCGTAGGCATCGATTTTCCAGGTGGTATCCACGTCATGAGAGGAACGCGTGCGACGCGAAGGGACGATATCCACCTGATTCAGCCCGAACACGCGGCGCGCAGTACGGCCTCGGCCAATGTCGACGAAATTCTGCATGAGTCCTCAGATCCCTTTAGCGATTCGGGTTGTAGTTCGGTGCCTCTGCGATTCCCAGCACGTCATGTGGGTGGGATTCGCGCAGGCCGGCGTTGGTGATGCGCACGAACTGGGCATCGTGCAGCTTCTCGATCGTCCCGGCTCCCGTGTAGCCCATCGCAGCGCGCAGGCCGCCGACCTGCTGGTGCAGGAGCGATTCGATGGACCCGCGGAAGGGAACGCGGCCCTCGATGCCCTCAGGCACCAGCTTCTCCTCGGAGCGCACGTCCGCCTGGAAGTAACGGTCCTTGGAATAGGAGCGCTTCTCGCCGCTGAGGCCGCGCCCCTGCATGGCGCCCATGGACCCCATGCCACGGTAGCGCTTGTACTGCTTGCCGTTGTACGTGACGATTTCGCCGGGGGTCTCAGCGGAACCGGCCAGCATGGAGCCCAGCATCACGGTGGAGGCGCCAGCTGCCAACGCCTTGGCGATATCGCCGGAATACTGCATCCCGCCGTCCGCGATGATCGGCACTCCGGCCTTCTTGGCCACGGCCGCGGCCTCCATGATCGCGGTGATCTGCGGAGCCCCCACGCCCGCCACCACGCGGGTGGTGCAGATCGAGCCCGGGCCGATGCCGACCTTCACCGCATCTGCGCCAGCATCAATCATGGCCTGCGCCGCGGAGCGGGTGGCCAGGTTGCCGCCGATGACGTCCACGCGGTCGCCGAACTCCTTCTTCACTCGGGAGACCATGTTCAGCACACCGCTGTTGTGAGCGTGCGCGGTATCAACCACCAGGGCATCCACCCCGGCATCGACCAAGGCGCCGGCGCGCTTCCAGGAATCCTCGCCGGTGCCGATGCCCGCGGCGACCAACAGGCGGCCGGAGGAATCCTTGGCGGACAGCGGGTACTTCTCGCGCTTGGCGAAGTCCTTCACCGTGATCAGGCCGGTCAGCTTGTTCGCTCCGTCCACGATAGGGAGCTTCTCCACCTTGTTTTCGCTGAGCAACCGCAGCGCAGCCTCAGCGGAGACACCCTCCTGCGCGACGATCAGCGGCATGGTGGTCATCACTTCGGAGACCGGGCGGTTGAAGTCTGACTCGAAGCGCATGTCGCGGTTGGTGATGATGCCCACCAGGGTGCCGGCCTCATCGGTGACGGGCAGGCCGGAGATGCGGTAGCGGGCGCACAGGTCATCGACCTGCTGAATGGTCATCTCGGGGCTGGCGGTGACGGGGTTGGTCACCATGCCCGCCTCGGAGCGCTTCACGATCTCCACCTGCTGGGCCTGGTCATCCACGGACAGGTTGCGGTGCAGCACGCCGATGCCGCCCTGGCGCGCCATCGCGACGGCCATGCGAGCCTCTGTGACGGTGTCCATCGCGGCAGAAGCGATGGGGATGTTCAGGCTGATGTTGCGGGTCAGCTTGGTGGAGGTGTCCACCTCGGAGGGGATGACATCGGACGCTGCCGGCATCAGCAGCACGTCATCGAATGTCAATCCCACCAGAGCAACCTTGTTCGGGTCGTCGCCTCCGGTGGGAACGGGCTGGATCTGTGGCTGAGTCGCTGGATCTGCCATGCTGCGGGTCCTTCCAAGATGACGGGGATTCTCCAATGCCCATAGAATAGCCCGCTGGCCAATTGAAGTGTTTCTCGCACCCCTTAGCAGGTACGGTGTTGTGTGTGAGTTTCAACGAAGACCAGATGCCACAGGATCCATTTGCGGACGATCCGAACGACCCGGCGTCCCTCCTCGAGCCGGAGGACACCCCCGATCCGCTTTCTCCGCAGGACATCATGGCCCTTCACGAAGACCTGCGCAGTGTCCGCGAGTTCCGCCGCCTACTGGAGCCGCAGGGCGTGCGCGGTATTGGCATGATGTGCGATGACTGCGAAGAGCTGCACTTCTATGACTGGGGAATCATGGAGACCAACATCCGGACGATGCTCTCCGATTCCAACGTCCCCGTGCACGAGCCCAGCGTGAATCCCAATCCCGATGACTACGTCTCCTGGGATTACTGCGCCGGCTATGCAGACGCGATGAATTTCGGCGCCTTCTCGCGCCACAAATAAAGCCCGCGACAGCCCCCTCGTGGGGTTGTCCGGGCTCTGAAAGTTACTGCTGGCTGCCCAGCCCGTCGCCAGGCTCTGCCCCGTCACGAGGCTGGGCAGTATCCTCCGGGTCTGCTGGCAGCGAGTAATTACCGGTATCGCCCGTCGACTTATCCGAGGGGTCGCTCGCCGGGGAATCTCCGCTGGTGCTCGTGGTATCGGTGGTCCCCGTGGGCGCTGTCGCCCCGAGCGGACCGTAGACGTTATCGTCCACCCAATCGCTGCCGCTATCCCCGTGCTCACCATCGAAGGGGAAGGTGCCCGGATTCTTCGTCGCACTCGGCGACGAGGTCTTCGTCCCCTCACCCTTGCTTGAGGTCTCGGTGGGAGCCTTCGTGGTTCCGTTGGTCGAGGTGGACTCGGAGGATCCGCTCTCAGAGGAGGAAGGATCCTTGGGGACGCCATCCTTATCCGTAGCCTTCTCAGCCTCACCGGGCTTCTTATCGCGCGCATCGGTCCGGCCAGCGGCGGTAGCTCGCTGGTCACCATCGGCAGCATTCTCCGCCGTGGAGGACGTGGACTGAGTATCAGAGGAGGCAGCCCCCTGGTTGCTGTTCACCGCGGGCTGATTGGAGGAGTACGCGGCGTACCCCAATCCGCCGACGGCAAGTGCGGCTGCAACACCACCTGCGATCAACAGCGAGCTCACCGATGCTCCGCCGGCGGCAGCGCCACGGAGTAGTCGGCGACGGATGGGGACGACGTTGTCAGTGGCGTCCTCCCCCTCAGTGCCCGCGGCGAACCCGGGGAAGTCGGCAAGTGCGGGCGCCTCCGGAATACCCTCCCCGGCCTGCCGGTGCGCACGGGACAACAGTGTGATCAGCTGGTCGTCCTCCACGGACTCCCCCCGCGCAATGGCATCGAGCAGACTATCAGCAGCCCAGACATGGGGTTCGCCCCCATGTCCTGCATTCTCGCTGTTCTTCGCCATTGCCTTGCACTTCCTTTATGAGTTATCCGTGTTTGTGAATTCTTATCGTTTCTTCCGAGCTTGATTCGTCGTGGGCCGAGGAGGTCCTGGATCGAATTGGGTGGTTTCGACGTTGGCGAAGGCATCGTCCCTCACCGTCGCTGGAACCGAATCCATGTGCTTTCGAAGTTTTTCCAGTGCGCGGAATTGAGCCACTCTGACGGCTCCGGCGGTCATGCCCATAATCTTGGCTGTCTCCTCAGCGGAGTAACCGTTAAATACACGAAGAGTGATAATCTCGCGCGCCTTGTCATTGAGAACATCGAGCAAACGGACAGCATCGTTACATGCATCCCTCGTGATGGCCTCTTCTTCGGGGCTATCGTTGGAGGCTTGCTCATCGGGAACCTCCTCGGTGGGTGAGGACATGTCTCGACTGTGGATCCTGCGGGCGTCCACGATCTTGTTCGCGGCAACACGATAGACAAAGGCCATGAAAGGAAGTCCTTTGTCCTCATAAGTTTCAATCGAGCGCGCCACCGCGAGGCAAACTTCCTGAGCGATGTCTTCCGGAGTGGGGTATTTGGCGGAGGTGATGCGACCGCGGCAGTAACGAACCACGGGAGGGTGGATGAGATTGATGAGCTTCTGTAACGCCCGGGGATCGCCAGCGATTGCCTGAGGAACGGCAGCCTGAATGGCTGCGTCCTGGTCCGCTGACGATGTCATGATTCACTCCGGTTCCCAAGGGGAACAATGTCGTCCATTCCCCGCTAATTTCCTATTAGAACCTAGCACAGCGTGCAGTTCTTCGAGCGGGGCACCGAAGTCCCAGCAGGATTGTTACCGTCCCCCTGGATTGGGGCCCATTGTTCAACAAAGCACGGCTGAACAAACAATTCACTCAACGTTTACCTATGCGGGTATACCCAGGTTGAGCGCACGAAATTCTCCGGCGATGGGAAGAAATGGCACACCGGCCATCTTCCCGGCACTGAGGATTAACCTTTAGTTCACACGAGCATTGGACGCTCCTTGAGTCACTGGAACACTGACTGCAAGGAGAACAGTTTTCATGGCTCAGCCCAGCAAGCTCCCCGGCCCCACATCCTCCATCTGGGAATGGCAGCTGCACGGTTCCTGCCGCGGCGCAGACTCTTCAGTCTTCTTCCATCCCGAAGGGGAACGCGGCCGCGCACGCGCCATGCGGGAGCACCGCGCAAAGGCTATCTGCAAGCAGTGTCCAGTCATCGAACAATGCCGCCAGCACGCGCTCAGCGTGGGCGAGCCCTACGGCATCTGGGGCGGGATGAGCGAGTCTGAGAGGGACGCCATCGTCCGGCCCCTGGCCCGCAATCGCCGCCGCGTGTCCTAACCATCTCCCCCACCGCCCTCAAAAAGGGCGCATCCCATAGGATGCGCCCGGTTTGTGCAGCGGCACGCTGGGGGTCATTCACTCCCCAACGTGTTGTGACACCTAGTGGTGGTGATGATGCCCCTGCTGCTCCGCAGCGGGCTTTTCTGGCTTGTCCACCACAGCCGTCTCGGTGGTCAGCACCATCCGAGCCACAGATGCCGCATTCACCACGGCACTGTGTGTGACCTTCACCGGATCAATGATGCCCTGGCTCAGCAGGTCACCGTACTCCAGCGTCGCTGCGTTGAACCCGGAGCCGTTATCCATCTCCGCGATGCGGGAGACAACGACAGCACCATCGAGTCCTGCATTGTCGGCGATCCAATAAGCGGGCTTGCGCAGTGCGCGAGCCAGCGAGCGCAGGCCAATAGCCTCTTCGCCGGTTTCCTGCTCCGCCATGGCGTCCAATTCCGAAGCGATCTGGACCAGCACGGACCCGCCGCCGGCGATGACACCCTCCTGGGCTGCGGCCCGAGCGGCATTGATCGCGTCCTCGATCCGGAGCTTGCGCTCGTTGACCTCGGTCTCCGTGGCGCCACCGGCGCGGAGCACGGCCACGCCTCCGGACAGCTTCGCCAGACGCTCCTCGAACTTTTCCTTGTCCCAGGAGGAATCAGTGCGCTCAATGTCGTTGCGGATCTGGTTCCGGCGAGCTTCCACATCCTCGGTAGAGCCGCCGCCGTCAACAATGACGGTCTCGTCCTTGGTGATGGTGATGCGGCGGGCGGTTCCGAGCTGATCGAGGGTAGCCTCCGCCAGGTTGTGGCCGAGCTCCTTGTCAATCACGGTGCCGCCGGTGACGATCGCGAGGTCGTCCATGAAGGCCTTGCGGCGGTCGCCGAAGTACGGGGACTTCACGGCCGCGACCTTCAGAGACTTGCGGATCGAGTTCAGCACCAGCATCTGCAGCGGCTCACCCTCGACGTCCTCAGCCACGATGAGGACCTGCTTGCCGGACTTGGCAATCTGCTCCAGCATCGGCAGGAACTCGGGCAGGGAGGAGATCTTTTCGCGAACCAGCAGGACCAGAGCGTTTTCCAGCACGGCCTGGCCGGATTCGGTGTCCGTGACAAAGTAAGGGGAAAGGTAGCCCTTGTCGAAGGACACGCCCTCGGTCACGGTGGACTCGTCCTCGATGGACTGGGACTCCTCGACGGTCACCACGCCGTCCTTGCCAACCTTGTCGAAGGCATCGGCGACCATCTCGCCGATCTTCTCGTCGCGGGAGGAGACCGTGGCAACGTTGGCGATGGCGTTGGAGCCCTCCACCGGCTTCGCGCGCTCCAGCAGCAGGTCGATGACCCGCTGGGCGCCCTTATCGATACCGCGGTTCAACGCAACCGGGTTAGCGCCGGCGGCTACATTGCGCAGCCCTTCGTGGATCAGCGCCTGTGCCAGCAGCGTGGCGGTGGTGGTGCCATCGCCAGCGATGTCGTTGGTCTTGATGGCCACGGACTTAACCAGCTGCGCGCCCAGATCCTCGAAGGGGTCTTCCAGGTCAATGTCGCGTGCGATGGTCACGCCGTCGTTGGTGACGGTGGGGCCACCGAAGGCCTTGTCTAGGACGACATTGCGACCGCGTGGGCCGAGGGTCACCTTCACCGCGTCCGCGAGGGCATCGACTCCCTTTTGCAGGCTCTCGCGAGCCTCCTGATCAAATGCGATGAGTTTTGACATACGGTTACCCGCTTACTTTTCGATGATGGCGAGGATATCGCGCTGGTTCAGCAGCAGGTATTCCTCACCCTCGTACTTCAGCTCGGTGCCGCCGAACTTGGAGAAGACGACGGTATCGCCCTCCTTCACATCCATGGGGATGCGATCGTCGTCATCTGCCCAACGGCCCGGGCCAACTGCGACGACGGTTGCTTCTTGAGGCTTTTCCTTCGCGGAATCCGGGATGACCAGACCGGAAGCAGTGGTGGTCTCTGCTTCCACGATCTGCACCAGAACGCGGTCCTCGAGAGGCTTGATGTTGACGTTCGCCACGTGAATACCTCCATGTATTCGTGAAGTGTCTGATTGTTATCGTGCCGGTTTGTTCGCCGAGCACAGCCGTCGTCGCGGGTGAACAACTGTGTGTCAAACAACCTACTGGCACTCTACCCCTGCAAGTGCTAAGCCTCAACAAGAACCGGCGCTAGCTCTCACGGTGGATTTCCCGAGGTACGCCACAACAAAATCCGGGGTACGCCACGACAAAGGAGGAGCGCACCTGGCGCTCCTCCTCGGGCATGCAAACCAAAAAGCTCTGGTTATTCAGCGGAATCTTCAGTCGGGTTGGACTTGCGCAGGTTCACCGCCGCGTCACTCCACAGCTGGAACTCGTCTGGGTAGTCGGACTTGTAGTTCTCTACCGCACGGATTCCCTTGTGCACGGACTCCACCTCTTCGTCGGTCAGGTCTTCGCCCTCGGTGCCCATGATCAAGACATTGCCCATGATCGCGCGGGTGGGATCAGACAGGAAGCTGGCGTTCCCGGTGTCTGCTTCGTTGCGCCCCATGGAGGCCAGCGGATTGGGCTTTACGCCCTCCGCGTGTTCTGCATCCGCGGAGTACACGGCCGCCACGCTCAGGCCGCTTTCCACGAATGCGACCTGCAGCCGACCATTTGCCGGACCGCCCAGCAGTTCGGAAGCCTGCGACAGTTCAGCATCGACCTCTTTTACATCCAGCTCTGGGGTGACCAACAGGCTACGAGCCATTCTTCATTCTCCTTCTCGGTGAAGTATTCATCGCTCATTGTGCCAGGCAACACACATCTGTGCAGAGAACGGCCACGATGCTTCTCCTCTTGCCTCGATCCCGCAGCCATACCGCCGCCGCAGTTCGGCGCCCTAAACGCTGGCTTCCTCCACTTCCAGACCCGGGTCCGTCCCAACCTCAAGGCCACTGGGCTTCACGCCACGGGCAATGAGCTGCGCGGCCAACGTCGCCATCATCACGCCATTATCCGTACACAGTGCCGGTGCGGGAATGCGCAGGTCGACACCTGCTTCTTCACACCGCCTCGCAGCCAGTTCACGCAGCCGTCCATTCGCGGAGACCCCACCACCCAACAGCAGTACTTTCGCCCCCACGTCGTTGCACGCCCGCAGCGCCTTCGCGGTCAACACATCCGCGACCGCCTCCTGGAAGGACGCGCACACATCCTCAATCGGCACGGTCTCACCGTCCCGTTCCGCGCGCTCGACGTACCGAGCCACCGCCGTCTTCAGTCCAGAAAAGCTGAAGTCATACCGCGCGTCCTTGGGGCGCATCATCCCCCGCGGGAAGGCAATCGCTGCAGGGTTCCCCTTCGCTGCCAGCGCATCGATGATCGGCCCACCTGGGTACCCAAGCCCCAGGAGGCGCGCCACTTTGTCATAGGCCTCGCCGGCGGCGTCATCAAGGGTGGACCCCAACTCACGCATCGCGAGATCCTTCCCGGAAACCTCGAGGATCTGGGTGTGTCCACCGGATACGAGCAGCGCAATCGCATGTTCCACGGGCTTCGCAGGGCCGTCCCCCTCCACGAGAGTCTCCACCGCGACGTGCCCGCCCAAGTGGTTGACTCCGTAGAACGGCACCTGCCACGCCGCCGCATACGCTTTCGCCGCGGCAGCCCCGACCAGCAGCGCACCGGCCAGCCCTGGCCCAACTGTCGCGGCGATCGCATCGGGTCGCCGCCCTCGGACGTCCTTCAGAGCAGCGCGCATCGTAGGGCCCATGGCCTCCAGGTGGGCGCGGCTCGCGATCTCGGGGACCACTCCCCCGAACCGGGCGTGCTCTTCCATACTGGACGCCACCCGGTTGGCCCTCTGCACGATCCGCGGGGATTGGCGCTCCTCGTCGGTGGTGGGGAGGGAAAGTTCCACAATGCCCACACCCGTTTCATCGCATGAGCTCTCCACGCCCATGATCAGCATGCTGTCTTCAGACGGGGCGCTTTCCCCCGGCGAACCCGCGTGCGCCGACAGGCGGGGTGCCGCCATGGATGGGCGCTTCATTGTGAACGCGTCCGCCCCGGAAGGCTGGTAGTAGTTCTTCCTGGTTCCCACAATGTCGAAGTCGTACCGGCGATAGAGCCCGATCGCGGCCTCGTTATCCGTGCGAACCTCCAGAAACAGCGGCCCACCGATGGCATCGACGGTGGTGAGCATGGCTTCCATCAGCAGGTGCGACCATCCCCGACCCTGGTAAGCGGGGAGCAGGCCGATGGTGTGGATCTCCCACTCTGGGTCCCGCGAGGGCCCGTTCTTGGCCAGTCCGGCGTATCCGACGATTCTTCCCCGTGCGGACGTACCTGGCAGCACCAAGCCCAGGTACGTCGTGTGCGGCGCTGTGATCGCGGAACGAAAAACATCGGCCGACCACGGTGATTCATCAGCGAATAGCACGCGTTCCAGGTCAGCGAGTTCTGCTGCGTCGTCACCGGTCAGGGCCACCACCTCCGGCTGGGAGCCCGGGGCCACCCCCTCGTCCGCAGCTTCAGCCCGAGCGCTATCCCACGCCGTGAAGTCCACCGCCGAGGAGCGCTCCTTGCGCTTCGGCTCTACCGCATCCGGGCGCCGCAGGTACAGCGCCCGCAGCGGCAAGCCCGGCGCGGCAAGCCGATCGAGAGCTGCTGCCACCGCGGCTTGCGGGGTCCGTGAGTGTGCGCCCATGGTGCGGGCCGCCGCTACCTCGCGTCCTTCCACCAACGTCATTGCAGCCAGTGCCAGCCCCGCTGGGCTGGGCATCGCATCTAAAGAGATCGCATCCGTGGTGCGCTCGCCCACTTGCTCCGCGATGGCTTTGGCGGCAGCCACCTCGCCCTCTGCATTCCACGTTTCCGCCACGTCCGCGGGTGTATTCACCGCCGGTGGGCGCTTTTCCACCAGCATGTGGTGGCGCCACTCGTAGGAACCCCAGTACCACTCGCGGCGCCGGGCATCCGTGACCACGCAGAGCTCGGTGCTCCCCTCCCAGCGCCCAGCAATCAGCTCCGTCGCGGCGATAGCTGCCAAGCTGGGCACCCCGTGGACGGGGATCCCCAAGGCATCACCAAAGGCAGACCCGGTCGCCATGCCCACGCGCAGTCCCGTAAACGGGCCGGGTCCGATGCCGACCACCACAGCTTCCAGGTCATCCGGGGTCAGCCCGGCCGATTCGAGGCACCGGACGATGTTCGGGGTCAACAATTCCATGTGCCCCCGCGGGTTGTCGTCAATCTGGGTGGCGCGCTCCGCAATGGCGTCCCCAACTGAGTGGAACCCGCCACCCACCGGCGGGGCGGAGATCTCTACAACCCCGGCGACGACGTACGAGGTGGAGGTATCGACGGTGAGCACTAGCATGCTCGCAATGGTACTGCGCCAGCGGTTGCGTGCCGCCTCCTGGTTCAGGCAGCAAGAAACCCCATGGCGTTCTCGCAGTAAACGCCATGGGGCTAAATAAATGACCCGCGGTTGATCAGACCTTTTCGGGTCTTCTTGCGAAACACCCCTCACGGTGATTCGTTCACCATATTAGACCCATTCTGAATGTTCACAGAACTATTTTCTATTTTCATTACCCCCTAATGGGGTTAGCCCTCGTTCCAAGCCCAGGTCACAGTGCGCAACTCATCGACATCGTCGCGTTCAGAGAAATCCAAGCTGGCGTTCATGTCGCTGTTCATTTCGTATTCATCTGCTGTTTGATTCTGGGTATCGGCGGTGGGCTCTGTAGCGCGATCGCCACCCTCCGCGCGAGAAATCTCCACATCCAGGACCTTCTCGCTCAGCTGCTCGACCACGCCGCGCCCCCACTCCGCGACCACCACGGTATTGGACAGGTCTGAATCGATGTCTAAGCTCTCCAGTACATCGAGCAGTTCGCCCTGATCCATGGACATCCCAGGCTGAACGCCGTGTGCGACCTCCTCCCCCAGCAGGCGGTAGGCATCCATGTGCAGCATCCCCGGGGCACCCTCTCGCCCCGGCTTATGCGTGCGGACCAGGGTAAATGTCGGGGACTGCACTCGCCCGCGCACCCCCAAACCCTGCGCGATCCCCTGAGTGAGAGTGGTCTTCCCCGCACCCAGCGGCCCGGTGAGGACCACCACGGTCCCCGGCTCCAAGCGTTCCCCCAGTTCGCGCCCGAGGTCACGCATCGCGTCGGCATCCTCTACCTTCCGGACGCCACCGCTCCGGCCCCCATGCTCATCTGAAACCCACCGTGGCCTCACTCGTCCGCGCGGCATGGTCAGGGCCTCGTAGGCGATGGTCCCGGCGGCTTCCGCAAATTCATCCACGCTCATGCCACCCTGTCCGAAGATCACTGCCCAATCGCCGGGCTGGACTTCCGGGACCGGGGCGGTGCTCCCATCCGGATTGCGGACTGGGCCGAGGGTGACCACGAACTGGTCCATGCAAATCCGGCCGATCTGCGGGTACCGGTGTCCATTGATCGTGACGTGAATTTTGCCCATGAGTTCTCGTAGCAGACCGTCGGCATATCCCATGGCGATGACCGCGGTATGCGTATCCTCTGGGGCTTTCCACTGGTGGCCGTAGCTGACGCCCTCCCCCTTGGCCACAATGCGAGTGGTGATCACGCGGGCGCGCAAGGTCATGGCCGTGGCCAGGGTGACATCGTGGCCGCAATTATCGCTGGGCAGGACCGGGTCCACCCCGTACACACCCACGCCAGGACGCACCATTTCGTGATGCAAATCCGGCCGGCACAGCGTGGCCGGGGTGTTCGCCAGGTGATTGATCGGCACCTGCAGACCGTGGCGGCGGCAGTCCTCGATGGCCTGCTGGAATCGCTGCGCCTGTAGGTCCGTCGTGTGCGACTCTCCGTGATCATCCGCGCTGGCCAGGTGACTGAAGATTCCGGAAACCTTCAGCACGCCGTTTCGCTCTGCTTGGGCTAGCAGCGCGATCGTCTCTTCCCACTCCGCGGGGCTGATGCCAGAACGCGACAGGCCCGTATCGGCCATGATTCCCACCACGGGAAGCTCACCGCTGGATTGGGATTCCTCCGCAGCTGCGATGGCCGCCCGAGCATGTTCCAGCGAGGCGATGCCCACCTGAATCTGCTGGCCAAATACCTCTTTCAGCGGCTCCTGCGGGTACCACATCCACGCGGTGACCGGCACGGTTGCGTCCACCTGTCGCACCTGCGTGGCCTCCCAGAGCGTGGCCACGCCCAGCGCCGTCGCGCCATTGTTCACCACAGTGCGGACCACCTGTTCCAGCCCGTGGTTGTAGGCATTCGCCTTCACCACCGCCATGAGCTGTGCTGGGGCAGCTGCCTCCGCGAGAGCTCGGGTATTCGCCGCAATGCACCCCAGGTCGATCACCAATTCCGCGAGCACGTGCTCCTGCGGCGTGATGGGCTCGCCCGTAGGCGACTCCGACGGGCTATGGGAGGACTGGTTGTGCATGCTTTTCATTGTGCGCTTCAAACATGTAATCGGGAACAAGGGGGTAGCCACTTCGGTGGCGTCCCCAATTGGGAAGACCTAGCACGCAGCGACCCTAACGGCCGGCTGCGCGCAACGCGGTGGCGACCGCGGGGCGAATGTGGTCGGCGATGACCGAGGCGGACACGGGTGCCTCCCCCTCCGGGAGCTGCGCGGCGAGCGCGGCGGCCTGGGCGTGGACGGTGACCGCGGCGACCACGGAGTGCGTGACCGGAAGGTACTGATCCACGCCCGCCAGCACGGCGCCGAGGATTCCGGCGAGAACGTCACCGGACCCCGCGGTGGCAGCCCACGAGGACCCGGTATCCACAGTCCAGGCACGGGAGCCATCAGAAATGATGGACTCCCTCCCCTTCAGCAGCACCGTCGCGTGCAGCTGCTCAGCCAGCCACACCGTGGCGGCCTCGCGGACGGCGGTGGGCTGATCCGTGCCGGCGTCTTCGGCGATATCCGGGCGGTTCAGCGCCTTCGCCAACCTCGCGAACTCTCCCGCATGCGGCGTGAGCACGGTGACCTGGCCAGCTTCCTGCCGTTTCTGCATCAACCGGCGGAGCTCCGGCTCGGCGGCGAGGATATTGAGCGCGGAGGCATCCAACACCACGCGCTGCGGCTGCTGCAGGAGCCACCGAACCACGTCCGTCGAGGGCGTATCCTGCTCCAATCCCGGGCCGCACACCCACGCGTCCACACGTCCGGCCTCCTCAGCGCTGCGGGCGGGAACGACCTCCGGCAGCTGAGAGATGACGATGGACCTGGTCTGCTCCGCGCTGGTGACCAATCGGACCATGGGGCTGGTCGCAGCGACCGCGGCGCGCACGGTCAGCACTCCGGCACCCGGGTACGTGGTGGAGCCAGCGATGACGGCGGTCACGCCCGAGTACTTGTTGTCCTGCGCCCCCGGCAACGGCCAGAGTTCGCCCGCGGCAGGGAGGCACTCGGCGAGGGTGAACATCGCGGGAGTTTCCGTCCGGGCCTTATTCGACCGTGACCGACTTGGCCAGGTTGCGCGGCTTGTCGATGTCGTCGTTGCCGCACTCGCGCGCGATATTCGCGGCCAAGAACTGCAGCGGCACCGTGGAGAGCAGCGGCTGCATCAGCGAGGAGGTGCGGGGGATCTCCAGCAGGTAGTTGGCGAAGGGCTTCACGGCCTCGTCGCCTTCCTCGGCGATGACGATGGTCTTCGCCCCGCGGGCGCGGATCTCCTGGATGTTGGAGACGATCTTGGAGTGCAGGATCGGCCGGCCCTGCGGGCTGGGGACGATCACCACGACGGGCAGGTCATCCTCGATCAAGGCAATGGGACCGTGCTTAAGCTCGCCGGCGGCAAAGCCCTCGGCGTGGATGTACGCCAATTCCTTGAGCTTTAGCGCGCCCTCCAGAGCGACGGGGAAGCCGACGTGGCGGCCGAGGAAGAGCATCGTCTTGACAGCGCCGAGCTCGGAGGACAGGTCCAGGATGCTGTCGCGCAGCTTCAGCGTCTCTTCGATCTTGGCGGGCAGCGCCTCGAGGGAGTTGAAGATCTCCGCGATTTCATCCGTGAACATCGTGCCGCGGGCCTGGGCGAGGGCCAAGCCCACGAGGTAATTCGCGGCCACCTGGGCGAGGAATGCCTTGGTGGAGGCCACGCCGATCTCCGGGCCGGCGTGGGTGTACAGCACAGCATCCGATTCGCGCGGGATCTGGGAACCGTTGGTGTTGCAGACCGCCAGGACGCGCGCGCCCTGGGTCTTGGCGTGGCGCACGGCCTCCAGGGTGTCGGCGGTTTCACCGGACTGAGAGACTGCAACCACAAGGGTCTGCTGGTTCAGGACCGGATCGCGGTACCGGAACTCGGAAGCGACCTCGATCTCCACGGGAACGCGCACCCAGTGCTCGATGGCGTACTTCGCCAGCAGGCCGGAGTGGTACGCAGAGCCACAGGCCACGACGTACACCTTTTCCACGCCGCGCAGGTCATCGTCGGACAGGCGCTGCTCGTCCAATACGATCCGCCCGTCCACGAAGTGGCCGCCGAGAGTGTCGCGCACTGCGGCGGGCTGCTCGTGGATCTCCTTCATCATGAAGGAGTCGAAGCCGTCCTTCTGTGCGGCCTCCAGGTCCCAGTCGATGGTGAAGGGCTTGCCCTCCACGGGATTGCCCTCGAAGTCCATGGTCTCGTAGCCATCTTTGGTGATGACCACTGCGTTGTCCTGCCCCAGTTCCACGGCGTGCTTTGTGTGTGCAATGAACGCAGCAACGTCGGATCCTAGGAACATCTCGTCTTCGCCCACGCCCACGATCAGCGGGGTGGAGCGACGCCCGGCCACGATGGTTCCGGGGTGATCCGCATGGGTGAACAGGACCGTGTACGCCCCTTCCAGGCGGCGCAGCACGGACAGTGCGGAAGCCTGGAAATCACCG
This sequence comes from Corynebacterium falsenii, assembly GCA_001054945.1. Classification (GTDB taxonomy): domain Bacteria; phylum Actinomycetota; class Actinomycetes; order Mycobacteriales; family Mycobacteriaceae; genus Corynebacterium; species Corynebacterium falsenii_A. Next base: position 877,777 of record JVKJ01000005.1, read on the forward strand.
GCTGTGGGGCCGTCGTTGTAGGCAAGGGCGAGCAGGTGCGCGGCAACCTCAGAGTCGGTCTCGGAAGCCATCTCGATACCGGCGTCCTCGATCTCCTTGCGCAGGGTCGAGAAGTTTTCAATGATGCCGTTGTGGACGATCGAAACCTTGCCATCAAAGGACTGGTGCGGGTGGGCGTTCACGTCATTGGGACGTCCATGTGTAGCCCATCTGGTGTGTCCGATGCAGGTGGTTCCGGTGATATTCTCGCGGCCGATCTCGTCGACCAAACCGATAAGGTTGTCGAGCTTGCCTTCCTTCTTCTCCACCTGGATGTTGCCCTGCTCAACCACGGCAATTCCAGCGGAATCGTAGCCGCGGTATTCCATCCTCTTCAGCGCGTCCAGGCCGATGGGGAGCGCCTGCGACTTACCTACATATCCGACGATTGCACACATGCCAGAAACGATACAACAGGTATCTGACAGAGGATGCAGCCACTCGCTGTCTAGATCGCGCGATTCCACTAGGCTGTTGGACTGTGGCTGATAAGTTGAAGAACCTCGTACCCCGTCTCGGCAAGCGCGGACCCCATCGGGTCCTCACCGGTGAGCTGGAATTCGCTGGCATCCCCGGTCGCGTGTACACCCCGGAGGAGGGAAAATCCATCCCGGGCGTGGCCTTCGGTCACGACTGGCGCATGGGCGCAGAGGCTTACCACGCGACGATGCGCCACTTGGCCAGCTGGGGTATCGCCGTCGCCGCACCGGACACGGAAAAGGGCTTCATGCCCAACCATCGTGGCTTCGCCTCCGACTTGGAGACCGCGCTGCAGATTCTGTCCGGAGTTCGGCTGGGGACGGGTAACGTCCGCGTGAATCCAAACCGCCTCTTCCTCGCTGGAGACGGCATGGGTGGGTCCGCTGCAGTGTTGGCCGCCGCGGACCGCGAGGCGCAGGTTGATGGGGATTATGCTTCGGACGCCACTGTGGCTGGCGTCATTTCTGTCTTCCCCGCGGACGCGACCCCGAGCCCCTACGAAGCGGCGAAGAATGTCATGGCCCCCGGCTTGGTTATCGGCGCCGGCGCCCTGGGTGATACCGCGAAGGGAGACCCACGGCGTCTCGCGGCGAATTGGCAAGGCGACGTGGTGTACCGGGAGCTGGAGAAGTCCACGTCGGATGCGTTCCACGAGAACTACCTGCGCAAGTTCGCACTGGGGATGGGACGCCCGGAGTTTGCGAGCCAGGAGTTGATCCGCGGCTTGATGACGGGCTTTATCCTCGCGGAAACGGATAAGAAGTACCGTGCTTTCCGGTCGGGGGAGGAAAAGGTCAAGGGAACTAAGTCTATCTCCCAGCTGGAGCTGTTCAAGGATCTTCCGGAGCACAAGGACACCACCACGCTGCTGCAGGAAGTGGCTAACGCGAAGTAGGTAGCTCGTCGCTTTCCAGTACGGCGAGCTTAGGGCCCAGTCCCGTCGTGATCAGGTCTCATCGAAAATCGGTGGGGCCTGATTCTTCTTTCCAGGAGCACTGAACTGTTCGGCTGTGGCTGAGGCTTTCCGTGGCTCAGCCGGAGTATCGAGTGCGTGCTTCAGGCGCAGCTCTTCCAGGAGCTCGGTGTGTTGTTTCAGCTCCTCTTCGAAAGCAGAGGTCGCCTGTTCTACGGCAGTCATAAATGTGTCCATGATGTTCTGATAGCGCGCATTGTCTACCACTGCCCGCTCCTTTCCAGCTTCAGTTCATCCGGGGCATCCGCCGAAGCAATCATCACCCCGTCGACCTGCAAGCTCGCAGAAGTATGGACCCAAATATCCGGCGCCCAGGTGTGGTCTGCGGCAGTCTCCATCGGCGGCTCGGGAGGTGCTTGGAGTGGTGCTGGCGGTTCTGGCTGGGGCTGTTCCTCCAGCGGTGGTGCTGCTTCAGGTGCAACAGCTCTATCCCGAACCTCACGAATCGCCTCCGCCACCTCCTCGGGGACCGAGGGGTGACTTGATTTGTCGAAACCAATCTGCTGGTCAGATGGTTGTTCCTCGGGCGGGCACGGGTCCTCGACCACCGGCTCCGGTTCGCAGTGCTTGGGCTCACTCGGCTCCGGTTCGCCCGGCTCAGGTTCACGGTGTTCCGGTTCTGGAGGGCACGACTCATCGGCTGGCTCAGCACCGCAGGAGCACGCGCATTCGCAGCTGCACGCCGGCTCGACTTCTGCCGGCTCGATCTCCACGTTGAGGTTCCCCTCCACCGCGAACTCAGGTGTCGCTGCAAGTTCCACCACGGACGAACTGGTCGGCCCGATTGACACGTCCGGTTCGGCAGACACCTCGGGCGGACAGGACAAGTCCTCGATGCCTCGAATGAGTTGACTCACCAAGGATGTAAAGCCCTCCCCGATGTGCACCGGCCCCGCGGAGACCGGCGATACCTCTCTTGCAGGTGCCAAGACTTCGGTCGGAGTTGCAAGTGGTGCTGCCCAGGCAGGCTGAGTGGGGCAATGCGCAGCTGGCGCATTGTCCAACGGCGGTACGCACTCCTTGGGTGGTTCAGGAAGCGAGGCAGTGACACACTCGGTGGGCTGGGACAGTTCTGGTTGAGACGCGCACGCGGCGACCGGCTCCTCTGCTGGCGACCCGGTCTCCACACACGCCGCCGCTTCCTCGGGCACTTCGACGGGATTACCCGATTCCTCGTGGGTTGGAGTTTCCACCACCGGCGGTGTTGTTACACGGTCCGGGCATTCTCCCGGCGAGGGCTCTGGGGCTCGGCACACCGGTTCGATAGCTTCCCCAAGCGCCTGAGCCGGAATGTGATCGGCGATAGCTTGATCCATGGCAAGACCCAAACATTGGTTGCGCACACCGAGGATCTCCCCGATCGTCGCCATCGCAGTTGCCGCGATGCCTTGGCACATTCCATTGGGAGCTCCAGTCACTGAACTGGCCGCAGCGGCGAGTAATCGTGCCTTGTCTGCAATCCCGGCCACGACCCCCGCACAGTGCGCATCGAGCGATCCCATGACCTCGAGTGCTTGCTGTGTGGATTCCTGACAGGCGCACACCTGTCCCTCATGCTCCTGTTGCTGCCCCGCTGCCCGGTCTACGCTCTGAGCCGGCCGATCGTCCCCAATGCCCTGGAGGAAAGACCCAATGGATCCGATGCCTTTCGCAATCCCCCTGAGGAGGTCCAGATCCCCGGGGATATCAGCATCCATGATCGAGCCGATGGTCGATAGATCCATCCCCCGGGTGAATTCTGCCTGAGACTGCGCCGCCCCCGCCGGAGCGCCGAAAGCAGCCAAGCTGGTGATCGCTGCATCGATCTGGAACTGGGTTTGCACACTCATGACGCCCCGCCCTTCGTCGACGAAGTCAGTGCCGTGCCGCTCTCCAGATCCGCCGCCGCAATGGTCCGGATCAAGCTCCCCGCCGAGTCAGCCGCTTCAGCTAATTGGCGTGCCCTCGCGCGCCTGACCTCGTGGACGCGCGTACGCGCGGCTGCGAGCCGTGCCGCCTGAGCGTACAAACCCGGTCCAAAAACTCCTATCGGAATGGGCGGGGCGCTGCCTCCCAGCGCCGCCAGCCAATCCTCCTGCGCTCGCCGTAGGTCGCCCGCCTGCGCGGACGCTGATTGCGGATCAGTGTCCAGATAACCGCCGTTCACTCCCACTCCCCGGTCTTATCGTTGGTTTCTCCACCTCCAATAGACCGTGGAAGCGCACGTTTGGTTCACACCTTTTCCCCGCCGCGCGGGTGGCGTCTATACCTCTGCGACCACCGCAGCCAACTGACCAGCGATCCGGCGGGCGGAATCCGGATCCGCGGCCTCGACCATCACGCGGAACAACTCCTCCGTCCCCGAGGGGCGCAACAGAACACGACCGGTATCACCCAGCTCCTCCTCGGCCGTCGCAACGGCAGCTTTGACCTTGGCATCGCCGAGGATCTTGGACTTGTCTGGCACAGGTACGTTGATCAACGTCTGCGGCAGCACGGTCATGGCCGAGGCCAGCTCGCTGAGGCTCTTGTCCGTCTCCGCCATCCGGGACATCAGCCGCAGGCCAGTCAGGGTGCCATCGCCGGTCGTTCCATGCTCGGGCATCACGATATGCCCCGACTGTTCGCCGCCCAGGGCGAAGTCCCGCGCACGCAATTCGGCCAGGACGTAGCGGTCGCCCACCTTGGTTTCCACCATGTCGATCCCGTGCTCTCGCATCGCCAACTTCAGGCCCAGGTTCGACATGACGGTCGCGACCAGCGTGTTGTTCTTCAGTTCCCCGCGTTCCTTCATTCCCAGCGCGAGGATGGCCATGATCTGGTCGCCATCGACCACGTTGCCCTCGGAGTCCACAGCCAAACAGCGATCCGCATCGCCGTCGTGAGCAAGACCCAAGTCCGCCCCGTGTTCGGTTACGGCCTTCTGGATGACCTCAATGTGTGTCGAGCCCACTCCATCGTTGATGTTGTAGGCATTTGGTTCGTCGTGGATCGCGACCACGTCCGCGCCCGCGGCTCGGTAGGCCTCCGGAGCGGCGGTGAAGGCCGCGCCGTTCGCGCAATCCACCACCACGCGAATCCCGTCCAGGGGAACGGGCACCGCGCGCCCCAAGTGCCGCACGTAGCGGTCCAGCGCATCCTGTGATTCATCCACGATCCGGCCGATGCCCGCGCCCGTCGGGCCATGATCCTCCAGGTCTTCCATGGCGGCCTCGATCTCATCCTCGATCGAATCATCCAGCTTGTGCCCGCCCGCGGCGAAGAACTTGATGCCGTTGTCGGGCATCGGATTGTGGGAGGCGGAGATCATTACCCCCATGTCCGCGCCCATGTCCGCGGTGAGGAAGGCCACGGCCGGAGTGGGGAGGACGCCAACGTTCAGCACATCCACTCCCTGCGAGGACATGCCTGCGCTCAGTGCCGCGGTGAGCATCTCCCCCGAGACACGGGGATCGCGCCCCACCACCGCGGTCGGCCTTCGCTGGGTGGAGGCCTCGCCATCAGTCAGGACTCGCGCGGCCGCCGCGCCGAGTCGCATTGCCAGTGGCGCGGTCAGTTTTTGATTGGCCAGACCGCGCACTCCATCAGTGCCGAACAGTTTTCCCATGGGGGACAAGCTTACCTACTGGTGCGGCAATCTCTGCGCTCTGCATCCGGCATGCCAGCGCGACATCTGATGGCGATTACCAGCGCCGGTCGGCCTGATCGAAGAACTCGCGTTCGTAAATGCAGGCATTCAGGTAGGCCTCTGTCGCTCGGTCGCGCTCCTGCTCACCAGCAGCCTCCAGTGCCTGCTCCACCCGCTGAATGGCAGCCTCGGCCTCCTTCAGGAAGTCCTGGTCACCGTAGGTATCCAGCCAGGGCTTGAACAGATGCTCGGGGTGATTGTCCGCGATCAAGTCCTGGCCGATTTCCGCATATAGCCAGAAGCACGGAAGCACAGCCGCCACCCCGCACGCGTATGTCTCCACGGCAGTGGATGCGACCAAGAAGTTGGTGTAGGCCATCGTCACCGGCGACGGGGCGGCTGGGGAACGGGTGGCGTCCCCCTCCCCCTTCTTCGCCAGCCAGTCCCGGTGAAGCTCGGCCTCCACGGCAATGCATCCCGCGGCACTCTGTGCCCACCCGATCTGGCCGTCGGCATCCGGCGCGAGGGTGGACAACGTCGCCAGCGCGCGAGAGTAGCGGTTCAGGTACATCGCATCTTGAGAGAGGTAGAAGTCGAAGTCCTCCTCGGGCAGTGTGCCCGCGCGGAGGCCCCGGATGAAGGGGAGATTCATGATGTCGTCCCACACTTGTCCGGTCAGCTCCCAGAGGCGTTCGGTGTGTGGCCCGGCGGGCTTCAAGGTCGGCGTGGGAGCCTTCGCGTAGCCCTCGCCAAGGGGAAGCTCACCGGTGAGGTGGGGCCAGACGCGGGAACTGGCGGCAGCCTCGAGCCGGCGCGCGCGATGGGAGTGGTCGATCGGGCCTGACCCCTGTCCGTCCCCCACGTGCAACTCGTCGGCGTGACTGATCGCCTCATGGAGCCACCGGGTCGACCAGTTCAGCGCGTCCTGTGCGCTATCTCCCCTGGCTAGGCGCGTTGCTAGCGCGGAAGAGAGGGAGCATCCGGTCCCGTGGGTGTTCGTGGTATCCACCCTTTGGGACGCCACCCGGCTCGTCGTGCCATCTGGCTCCACGACAGCATTGTCGGCCTGAGAACCGTCGAGGTGGCCGCCCTTGACGATCACGATGACGTCCTTGTCCTTGGCCAGCGGCTTAGCCTGGTCGATGGCCTCCTCCAAAGTGGTGGCCTCGGGCTGGCCGGTGAGGACGGCGAGCTCCGGCAGATTCGGGGTGATCACATCGGTGCAGCCAATGAAGTCGCGCACAGCCTCCTCCGCGTCTTCGTCCAAGAGGCGGTCACCCGAGCTGGCCACCATGACCGGGTCAAAGACAATGACGGGAGGCCGGTGGTCGGTGAGGGTATTCTTCACGGTCTCCACGGTGCGGGAGTCGGAGAGCATGCCGATCTTCACGGCGTCGACGGTGACATCGCTAAACACCGATGCGAATTGCTTCTTCAGAAAGTCCTGATCCACGGGCAGCACAGCCTGCACCCCGTGGGTGTTCTGCGCTACCAATGCGGTGATGACGCTCAGGCCGAATCCCCCAGCGGCAGTAATCGACTTCAGGTCTGCTTGCTGCCCTGCCCCTCCGGTTGGGTCGGTCCCCGCGATGGAGAGGACGCGGGGGATAGCGGCGCCCTGGTCAGCGGCGCGGTGAGTGTTCATGTCTCAATCTCCTTCATTGTTGATTGTTCTTACAATCAACCTTGGCACTGCAAGGCGGGAAGGAAAACACCACCCTTAACAAAAACACCCTCTTCCCACCGAGTGATGGGAAGAGGGTGCGTACACGCCAAACAGTAAGATTTAGCGCTTGGAGTACTGAGGCGCACGACGTGCCTTGTGCAGGCCAGCCTTCTTGCGCTCGACCGCGCGAGCGTCGCGGGTCAGGAATCCTGCCTTCTTGAGCTCAGTGCGCTCTGCAGGGTTGTACTTGTTCAGGGCCCGGGCGATAGCCAGACGCATCGCACCGGCCTGGCCGGATGGGCCGCCACCGTTCAGGTTGGCCTGAATGTCGAACTGGCCTTCGCGCTCCAGCAGGACCAGTGGGGCCTTGATCAGCTGCTGGTGCAGCTTGTTGGGGAAGTACTCCTCCAGGGTGCGGCCGTTGCAGGTGAACTCGCCGGAACCCTGCACCATACGGACGCGAACCACAGCCTCCTTGCGGCGACCAACCGTCTGGATGGTGCCTTCGAAGGTCACGGGTGCGGCGGCAGCTGCTTCCTCTGGCTCGTTCTCAGATGCCATGGAATCGCCGATGGTGGCAACGAATTCCTCGTTGACAGCCTCAGCGGAGGTGTACTCGCCGTCGAAGTTCTCTTCAGCTTGAGCGTTCTCGTTGTACTCAGTCATTACTGTGCCACCTGCTTGATCTCGTAGGTCTCAGGCTTCTGGGACTGGAAGGTGTGCTCCTCGCCAGCGAAGACGTGCAGCTTCTTGACGGAAGCGCGGGAGAGCTTGTTGCTCGGCATCATGCCGGCGACTGCCTCTTCCACGACGCGCTCTGGGTTCAGCTCCAGGGAGCGACCGAGGGTCATGGACTTCAGACCACCCGGGTAACCGGAGTGGCGGTACCGCATCTCGCGATCGCGCTTGTTGGAGGAGATGTGAACCTTGTCGGCGTTGATGATGATGACGTGGTCACCGCAGTCAACGTTGGGTGCGTAGTAAGGCTTCTTCTTGCCGCGCAGCAGATCAGCTGCGGTCACAGCAAGACGACCCAGCACCACGTCAGCGGCGTCGATGACGTACCACTTACGGGTAATGTCACCGCTCTTGGGGTGGAAAGTAGTCACGTGGGACTCCTTAGGTCTCTTAATTGGAACTGCCAGCCAGAGCGCTACCCCCTTTGTGCGCGGGCCATTCAGCTACTCTGCGGTGAACCGAGCTCGGCATACACTCTCACTCGTTCTCCGCTGGCGCTGAACCGCGTATCTCACATCAGGAGTGCCCGCGGCGGCCGGTGGTGACCCGCGGACAACTTATGCAACCTGGCATACCTTACTCGCTGCCTGCTCAGCGACCAAATGAGTCTCACCTCGCCCGCGTGAGTTGCCCACACCAAAAGCGGACCCGCCGAATGGCAGGCCCGCTCAGTCGTGTGAAACGCTGTGCTGCTTCGCGTGCGTTAAGCCAAGCCGCTACGCCCAGCTCTGTGCCGCGCTGTTGTTGATCTGACTCATGCGATTGTTCGCCTCATGAACCGCGGTGCTGGTCTGCCGCAGAATCTCGTTCAGCTCCGCCGCCGACTCATCCCACTTACGCTGAGCAGCGTTGTACGCATCTGCCGAGGCGCCCTCCCAGTCCGCCACCAGCGGCTTCAGATAGTTACGCAGATCATCCAGCAGCCCGTTCAAGGTTCCGGCGCTGGCGTTCATCTCATCGGCATGCCCTGCGATTGCGGAAAAGTTGTAGTGAATCATCAGTCCCCCTTCAAAGTAACCGGCACAACGCGCTAGTTGAACGCGCCGCGGTTTTCGGATTCGGTGTTCGCAAATGCCTGAGAGTTCGCACGGATGTTCTCCGCGATGCTGGTCAGCGCCTCAGACAGATTCTTCGCGCTGGTGTTCCAGCGATCCATCGTCCCGGCGAAAGACCCCTGAGCCTCGCCCTTCCAACTGCCGGCGGTCTCCTCCACCAGTGCCGTCAGCCGGCGCAACTCCGCCCGGATCTGATCATTGACCGTGTCCACGTGGCCCGCAGCGGAATCCATCGTGGCAATCGTTGTTTGAAAATTCGCCATCTCCCCCTTCTTCCCCAGGTCCCCGACCTGATTCTCAAAGAAAATCTTCCGATTCAGTGCCTGCGCCGCCTATACCGCGGCGCGCGCACTCACTGTTATTAGACCGCCAGAACCACAAAATGGTTCACACAATCTTTTCCACCTTTTTCGTCTTTTCGCGGTCCCCGCAGACCCCGGTCTTCGCACTCACCCGATGACCTCCGGGCCCGCAGTCGCTGCGAATTCCGCGCAGGTGGCCAAGCGCTGTGGCGTCTCCCCTCGACACTGGCACCCCACAGAAACTTGAAACCCGTCCACCAATCGCACGTGCCACACGGTCGCGGACTCCTGGTACTGCTCCCGATAACTCACTGGTGCGGAATTCACCAGGTGCACCCCCTGTGCACCGCCCACGGCGTTCACCACGGCCTGATCCAGCTCCTGTTGGGTCTTCACCGGAACCGGGGTCGCAGCGATCAGGACGCGCATCCCCTCGTCCGGGCCCCGGTATTCTTCCCGCGCCGCGGTCGCTCCCACTCGGCGCCATCCGGGGACGGCCGCTCGGGTCGGCACTTTCGCACGCTCCACCGCCCCAGATACTGGAGACTGGCCGTTGATGTGATGCTCAGCCCATGGGGTCGAAGAGGTGGGGACGCCACCGTCTGAACTTTCAGTTCGCGCGTCGTCCGCGTGCGAAGAGACAGCCGGTGACGAGGCGGACGGGGTGTCCAGTGCCTGTTCGCCCGTGGCGACGGATTGAGTTTCTGAGGTTCCACGCAATGCAAGGAAAGCCAAACCGCCGGCAGCACACACCGCCACGAGCGAGCAGGCCACAGCGACGGGCAAGCGCAGGCTGGGCGGAGCAGTATCGCCAGCGCGGTCGATCGCCTGCCCGTCCTGTTTCTCCGACACTTCCACCGCGTGGCACGCGGGCTGGTTTTCCAGCGGGGTCCCTGGGGTTCGTTCGCTTTCGCGCTCTTGACTGTGCACCTGTCTGCGGTGCTGTTGAGTGCGTGACCGCTGCTTTGTGGTGTGTTCGAGCCAGGGCTCCATGGCCTCCCATTCCTGTTCCGCAACCGCGAGTTCGGCAGCGATGTGGAGGCTGGCCGTGGCGTCCACAACTCGGGCGCGAAACCCACGCAGCTGCAGGAACGTGGCGGTGGCCTGGGCTCCATCCCCGGCGATGACGATATCGGGGACTGCGGCGTCCACGCCCCAGGGGAAGCGGTCTCGTGGCGCGGGAGGGTGGGCAAGCTCGGGGCCGGCATCGGCACGTTGCGCGAGGACCTCCTGCAGCAACTCCACCGTCACCCCCAGGTGGGCCAGAGTCAGCGACGAACTGCGAAAAGTCGTGGTATCGGCGCCCTCCTCGGGCGGCTGGGCCTGCACGCAATACCCGGTGAGCAGGTCGGTGGCCATGAGGCCATGCAAGAGGATTCCCGCCTCCTGCAGCGCGACCGCCTGGGGAAGCAACCCCATGTCGGGGATGGGCGGGGTGAGACTGTGGTGATGGATCGGGTGCGCGGTCATGCTCTATTCACCTGGGCTCTCATTCTCCTGGGAGTGGATCGGGGTGTCCGTCGCGGTGGCGACGTGGACGATGTGCGATTCGGATTGGACGAACACCGCTCGCCCCGGTGGGCGTTTCTCCAATTTCTGGCCGGCGATGGGGCCATCCTCTTTCGGGGCGGACAGCAGGAGCCATGCGCTGTGGTCACGGAGGGCTTGGAACAGTGGCTGATAGGAGGACCGGGCAAACGTCGACGAGCGCTTGCCGAGGATGAGGTGCAGGCCGATGTCCGACGCATACGGCAGCAGGGATTGGAGGAGCTCCAGGCCGGGGTCGGTATCTGCGTCATCGACCACCACGAACAATTCCGGACCGGACCACCACGTCCGGTCCTTCAGCTGCTGTGGGGTGAGGGGCTGATGGGCCTCATCGGGGATGCGTTTCTTCAGCTCCGCGGCCCACTGTGTTAGCTGGGCGCGGAAGGTCTCGTGGGACCGATAGCCGGTGCACCCCAGAAGGCCACGGCGGGTATCGGTGGCGAGCACGATTGCGCCGTCGGTACGGCCCAACTGTGCCACGAGGGTGCGAAGTGCGGTCGTGATGCCGGAGCCCGCCTGTCCGAGCACCATGAGATGCGGGAGCTCCTGCGGGTTCCATGACACGGCATCCAGGTTGGGCCCGCCCATGGCGAACGGGACGGCTGCGGGGGTGGGCAACAGGTCGGCAGGATCCGCCGCCGGGATGTCCACCAGAGCGACCGATGCGGGCAGGATTCGCATGCGACGCTGCTGCTCACCTCTCTGCTCAGTAAATCGCCGGATGTGTTCGATATCTTCAGCGGAGGTGAAGGCGACCTGCACGTGTTTGCCGCGATGGGATACTGCCCGGCCCGCCACATCAGGCAAACTGCGCTGGGCATCGCGGAAATGTGCGTCCAGGGCGGACATGCGGAACTCCAGGTGGCCGTTGAGCGCGTCACGCAGTGAAGGCCGGAAGTTCCATCGCAGCGCGGTCACCACGAGGTGGAGCCCTTGTTCCAGGCCGGTAGTGGCGAGCCTGATCAGCTGTTGTTCCTCGTCCGAGCCAGCTCCACCGACCGAATCCAGGCCGTCAATGACGAGCACACGGGCCCCTTCGCACTGCTCCGCCGCATCCAGCAGCCGTGCCAGGCTCTCCTTCCCCACCACGGCTGCTACCTGGGGCAGCCGGGCCAGATCGCGGAGACCTCCGCCAGGGTCGAAGATGTATATCGCCACCCCTGGTGAAGACAGTGCCAGCCCGGCGACCAGTGAGCGCACGCACTGTGTTTTGCCGGTGCGTGGTTGGCCGACCACGGCCCAGTTCCGCCTCTCCAGGTCGACGGTGTACGGCACCTGCTGCCCCTCGAACGGCAGGTCCTCCAACCCGATGCACGCGGTCAGACGCGGCCCCGCGGGCGGGGCCATCACCTCGCTCGCTGCCAGCTGCTCCGGCAGCGGTGGTAACCAAATTGGATTCTCATTCGGTGCCGCGAGCTTGTCAATCACCATCTGCAGGGTGGTTTGGGTGGCCTCCGGGGCGCTCCCCAACTTTTGGACCAGCCGCTGATCCTTCGGCAGTTCCGGTCCGGAAACGTAGGCTGCCTGAAACCGCACCGCATCGTGGGAATACAAGATAGCCGCGCCGGGCGTGGCCGGAAGCTCATACGCAGCAGGACTCCCAATGAGCGCCCGGGATTCGCTGGCCGAGAACGTCCGCAGAGCGATGCGGTAGCTGAGGTGGGACTCCAGCCCGCGTAAACGGCCTTCCTCCAGCCGCTGGCTGGCCAGCAAGAGGTGCATGCGGAGGCTGCGCCCCAGCCGGCCAATAGCGGCAAAGACGTCGGCGAACTCCGGCCTTGCGTGCAGGAGCTCGGAGAATTCGTCCACAATGATGAACAGTGCGGGCATTTTCCCGGGGAATCGCTGGTTGTAGTCGGTTGCGGTGGTCAACCCCGCCGCCCGAAGTTTTTCTTGACGCCGGTGCATTTCTCCCAGCAGCGAATCCTGCATGCGATCCACCAGACCGGCCTCGTCGGCCAGGTTTGTGATCACCGCCGAGGTGTGAGGCAGGCGTTCCATGCCCAGAAACGAGGCTCCACCCTTGAAATCCACCAACACAAAGTTGAGTTCTTCAGGCGGATGGAGGTGCGCAAAACTGATCACAATGGACTTTAGGAGTTCCGACTTTCCGCTACCGGTCGCGCCGATACACAATCCATGGGGCCCGATACCGCCCATCGCCGATTCCTTGATGTCGAGATACACCGGCGCTCCCGAAAAGCCAATGGGTGCCTTCAGATCTCCACCCGGAAGTTCCAACAATGACGTCGCCCCGCGGACGCGAGATCGGCCGCGGCAGACCATTCCAAGCTCAACCTCACTCAACTGATCGGCCACCCCAAAGGGGGCCCATCCGTCGACCGTCCACGCGCTGAGCGTGAACCCAAACTCCTCGCCAGCGGCTCGCAACAAAAGTCCTTGCGCCTTCGCCGCATCAATCCACTCCGGGGATGGCTGCACCACCACAGCATGGGAGGTCACCGGCGCATCTCCGGTCAAGAACTTCACCCGCAGTGGCCCATCGTGCGGGAGCCACTGCGAAAATGGTCCCTCAATCCCGACGGCCTCGTGGCTTTGTGCTGCCAGCTGCGCCTGCATGGCCTGGGTGAGGCCCGCGGCGCCGTCGCCGACGATCACCACGCAATGAAAACTGCGCAAGTCCACCGACACGGGCCCTTCCACGGTCGCGCTCCGCAAGGCGACGTCTCTCAAACTCATGGCGCTCACGGGCTCGAGGTCCTCCGGAGGTGCATTGATGGGAATCTCCACAGGATCATCCGGTGCCTGAACCGCTACCCCGACCCGCACCACTCCCGGTTCGGCCTCCGGCTCGATGGATTCGTAGATATGCGTCCACAGCGCCCGCGGATCGGGGTGCTCCGCCCACATCCGTTGCGCCTGCGCTGCTCGCGCCTTAGAGATCGAATCCTTGAGCGCGTCGAGGTGCCGATGGAACGTCCGACGAACTTCATCCACGTTGGTGCCGGGCTGAAACATCATCGCCATGGAACCCAGCATCATCAGCGGGAAAATGAAGCTCATCGGCGAACGTCCAGCCCCGGACAGCACCATCGCGGCGACCATCCCCAGCACAGCGACGAGCATCACCGCCGGCATCAACAGACGTATGAATGGTTGCTTATCTTTCGGCATGGTTGGTGGCGCTTGCGCCTTCACTGTGTCCCCCGGATTTCATCCCAGTGCGGCTTCGCCGCAGCCCCTCTGCGCGACCCCCTCGCGCAACTACGCAGCATAATACCCCAGCAGGATCACACCCGCTGCCCTACAATTCAATCCGGGAACGCTGCAGCGCCGTCATTGCCGGGCAGCAGCACAGGGGAATTCACTTGTCACTCATTGGGGGTCATCGCGCATGATCGCGATCAGCATTGCCATTCATTCCGCCACTTCACACGGGTCGCCGCCGGGCTATGGGCCAGGCGGTGGCGTCCACAATCGGGGACAGAAACCCCCTACGGACGTGATGGAGGCGGCACTCGCTGATCACGTCCCCGTCGCGGAACTCATCCCCCACCTGGTAGAGCCCACACCCGGGCAACATTGGGTGCTCGAACGCGCTAGCGGCCCCGTCCGACCCGAGCACACCCTGCAAGAGGCGGGAATCCGCCCGGGCGAGCGGCTGGAATTGCGACCCGTGGAGACCGGGTGCGCCCCGCCGCCTCCCCCGGAAGCCATCGAGGAACTCAGCGGTCCAGTCGGCAGCAACCGCGCGGGCATCGTCATCGCCCTCCTCGCCGCCTTTTTCTGCACAGCCCACGCCCTGCGCTCACCGGTGCGCTGGCATCCACTGGATTATCCACACAATCTGCTGGCCGATACCTCGAACGCGCTGAATCTGGGCATCTTCCTACTCGTGGGTCTGGTCGCCGCCGCTCTGTCCCTGCAGCGACCGGACTTCACACCCATTGCCGCCCTCGTGGGATTCGGAGCGGGGTTGCACGTCAACGTGCTCTGCGCTGCCGTGGTTTCGGCCTTGTTGGTGTGGCGGGGTGGAGCCACGAGGGTGTTCGCAGTCACCATCGCACTGTTTGCGGCGGCCAATTTCTCCGCGGGGGTCACACTGGTGTTGGCTCTGATCGTCCTCACCATCAGCGGGCAAGTCGCCGTGGGCATCGCGGGCGTGCCGCTTCCCAAGGTCCCGGCCACCGGCGCCTTCCGAGATCCCGTCGACTCACACGCCGGGTCAGTCGTCCTCGTCCACTCCACGCTGGTCATCGCGTGTTGTACCGTGATCGCCTCCTGTGTGCTGCAGTTGATTCCGTGGGGAAGCGCCCCGGACGCGTGGGTCATTGCGCTAGCCATTACCGTGGCCGGGTGCGCGGTGAGCAGTCGCGGTGTGCGCCCCGTGCACGCAACGACCCTGGCGGTCATGGCAGCCGCGATCCTGCTGTGGGTTGCCGTGCACGTCGCATGGGGCGCCGCGGTGATAGCGCTGCTCGCCGTGCCATTCGTGCGTCCGCGCACGCCCATGCTGGGGCGGGTCGTGGACGCTCTGGAAGCTGTGTGTTTCGCCGTCGCGATTCCCCTCGCCCTCCACGCCGCGGGTCTGTTCGCCCTGGTCAGGGGGTTGGGATGACCGCTCCCTCAGGCTGCCAGGAGCCGGTGGGCGGGGAAAAATTACCCATTGACGTTGCCCCTCGGTTCTTTTCGGACGCCACCGCCCCACGCCCCGACCACCCCGGTTCCCAAGGACTGCCTCATGACAGTGCGACCGGCGCAGGAATTCACATCGCACTGATCGATACCGGCGCTGCCGCGCCAGGAGTACTGGGAGACCGCAGCCACTGCATCCTGCACGGCACGGCCGTGGCCAGCGTGATGTCCGCAGTAGCCCCGGATGCGAAGCTGGAGAGTTTCCGCCATTCCGAGCGCTCGGACCAGCGCGAAGGCACCGTCGAGACATTGGTGAGCGCTATCCACGCGGCCATCAATAGCGGGGCGCAGATTATCAATATTTCAATGGTGGCCTGCGCTGATGTGCCAGAGTTGCGGGATTCCATCGCCCGAGCCGTGGCGGAAAACCGTGTAGTGGTGGCAGCGACGGGGAACACCGGACAATGCGAGGAAGGCAGTCCTCCGTTTCCGGCTGCCTACCCCTCGGTGCTGGGCGTGGGTGCCGTGGAACCGCGCCACGCGGTCGAGGAAGCTGCCAGTGCGAAAGACAGCCTTGCTCACACAACTGCCCTTGGCGCAACCGCGCCGTCCGCGGATGCGGGGAAGGTTCCCGCGCGGTACAGCTCTGGGGCCGGGTGGGCTGACGTCTTCGCCCCGGGCGGTCCCGTCTCCGCAGAGCTGGAGGCGGAAGGCTCTCCGGCGAGCACCATTGTGGGCGATCCCCAACCATTTGTGGGCACCAGCTTTGCCGCGCCCGTCGTCTCTGGGGCCGCTGCCCTGGTCCGGCAGGTTCAGCCACACCTGAGCGCTGCGGAAGTGATGGCGATTTTGCTGGATTCAGCGCTGCCAGGCGGTCAGGCTGAGAAGATCATCAATCCTCAGGGTGCCGTAGATCTGGCGCGATCGGTATCGTCACCGAAAGCTACGTCAGCTGGGCAATCCCACGTCGACGGTGATCAGCCCTCGCCGACAATCGCGCCCGGCACCCCTAACGTTCTCCTCCCTGTGAGCGCCCGCCCTGTAGCCAGCCCGATGCGCGACTACTCGGTCCCCCTCGTCCTCGCTGGGGTTCTCTCCATCGTGTTGATCGTGGCGCTGTTCGCTCGAGCCCTTTCTTCCGAGAGCACTCCTCCGTCAGGCAACGGCGCCAGCACACGGCTGGGGACGCGCGTGTAATCGCTGAAACCCAATGCCCGTATGTCCGCCTCAGTAGACACGGAAAATCGCATCCCGGTGGCGGAGACCAGAGCGAACCCGCGCTCCGTCTCCAGGGCTGCGGTGCCTCGCGGTCCCAGGTAGTCCCCCACGGAACCGCTCACCGGCCGCGGGATGGTCGCGAGCCCCTGCTCCCCCACGCACACAACATCGTGGCCGCCATCGGTGTGACCGCCACCGCGCGGTGACGATAGTTCCATCCACTCCACGTCCTCGCCGGGGACATCGGGAAGTACGGCCACCCTCGGCTGGGACAGAATAGCGGCCAAGGGCAACTGCCTCACCGGCTCTCGGGCGAAAGCCTCCGCGAATTCCCTTCGCTCACCTGTCACTTCGGCCACCCCTCCCGGCGCGCTCAGGAACACTCGATCGCCGGACCTATATACCCTGCCGGCTGCGTCGAAGGGTTCCGGCAACCCGGTGGCACCGGCGGGAAGAGCAGCGTCCGCCCGTCGCTCGAACTGTTCCACGACAGCCTCACTGACGCTGATCTCCTGTGCCCCCAGCGCTCGGTCTGTCCCCGCCGGAACGAGCGTGCGCTGCTGCCCATTGATCAGCCACAAGCCGCTCGCCGCCTGCAGCACCGCGTATCGATGTGGCGTCCACCCCTCAACAGCGGCGACCACCCCGGGATCGCACATGACCCAGTTCCGCGCGGGCGCGGGGTCCAATCCCGGGACCGTGGGTATCCCCATCGGCTGGCGCAGCGGCACGCCCGCCAGCTGACGGGATGTAGAGCGGTGAATCTCGACGGGTTCTCCCAATAGCAACCGAGCGCTGGCCACGTTGGTGATGGGGTGAAAGCCATCCTCCAGCCGGACGTGCAAAGATCCGTGTTCATCTTCGACGAGGTTCGCACCCTCCAGGGACGGCTGAGGGCGCAGAATCCCCATCATGGCCGCGCCACCGGCGATGAGGAGCGCAATGAGCACGCCCACGATGGTCGCGCGACGCTGCGTGCGCAGCGGGTCGTGGGCCATGCGCGGGTCGCCGATGACCACCGCCAGCTCCAATCGTCGAAGCAGAAATGAATAGCCAGAAACTTGCAGTCCCGTAGTGCGCATGCGTCCCCCGTCGTGCATGGTCAATGTGTGTTTAATCCCCCTGACGCACACAGTGTGACATGTTTTAATGGTGTGCGCAGGGCTTATGCCAAGGGGGATCTACAGGGGGAATCATGCTTGGAACGACCGTGTCCGTCGGATTGGGTGCATGCGCGACTGGCGCCGCGGGTGCATGGATGTGGTGGTTGCGCCGCCCGCAGCGAAGTTCGCACCGTTGGTTTCGATTCCTGCCGATGCCACAGCACTGGTGAGAGAAGGCTCACATCGGGGAGCTGGATTCGGTGCGCTTCGTGGAGGCGCTGGGGATCATTCCAGACGCCACCGATCCGCCCTGCTCCGTTCCCAGCGAGCCCGTGGATTTCTACCTCCTGGGCTCTCGCACGGCCGATCAGGCGGCAATTTTGCTAGGCTCCAGCCGACAGACGTTGGTCCGAGTCCCGGAGCGACGCGCACGAAAAGTGCCGTTTGCCGCGGTGGCGTGTGGCGCGATCGCCATCGAGTGCATGGGGCCGGGAGACCTGGTCAGTTCTCCTTTCGACCCGCGCCGCCCGATCCCGCTGCACCCACCAGCGCCATGGTTGCTGGGTCTCGGAACTTCTGGTGAACCCGTCTTCGTGAATCCGATCCCCGGCGCGACGATCGCTGTCACCGGCCCAGATGCCGAGATGCTCGCTGCCTCCGCACCCACGGATCATCCGTTCCTGTCAGCTCCCCTGTTTCTCTCAGATGGGGACGCCACCGCGTTTCGCGATGCGTATTCTCCGCACGTGTGTCGGCTCGTGGTCAGCCCTCCAGCCGATGGGTCCATCCCCGTGGATGTGGTCGCGGACTCGCGCGGTTGGATTGAGCACTGCGGCGCCACGATCCGCTTCACTCCGATGCAGGCCTCCCCGGCTCGCGGGATGCGTCGGCACGGGCGCTCCAGTGTCGTGGGCCCAGGTGGCACGGGTGGGACGCGTATCGCGCGCTCGCGGGAGCACCTGCGTCACCGGGTCATACCGACCATGCGGTGAAGGTATCTAATCCGACTTGTTGGCCTTTTGCCGATCGCGATAAGCCTGGGCGTGAGTACGAGCGGCGCAATTCGTGCCCTCGCAGAAACGCTTGCTTCCGTTCTTCGTGAGGTCCACGAGCAAACGATCACAGCCCGGCCGCGCGCAGGTCTTGATCCTCTTCATCCCAAACTGGGCCAAATGCTTCATGACCCCCAGTGCCGAATCGGCGATTAGTTTCTCCGGCACTGTGGCGCCCTCAACGTGAAAATCGATGTGCCAGTCCAGGCCATCGTGCTTCCGCAGGCGCGGCTGCGTTTCAACCCCGCAGGCCAGCTGGTTCAGCACTGGGGCAGCTTTTTCCACGCTGGGTTGGGTCAGGGCATCCAACAATTGATGGCGGATGCTGAGCACCTTCGGAAGGTCAGCGTCCGTCACCTTGGCGCCGGTCATGGAATGGAGATCAACGAAGTCGCGCAGCCATTCGGTACTGGTGCACTGCTCTTGTCCTCCGTTGAGCTCTGGCGAGGAGTTGACGAGATGCACAGCAATCTCCACCCAACAGGATTCGTCATGACCTAAAGACATGTTGACACCTTAGCGTAGCTATGGTTTCGTTTTCCAGAAAGCGTAATTAGCTAAGTGCCTTTTTGCCCCATACGAAAATCTGGAAGCTGAAGACACATGTGAAGAGAGGTGACTCGTTGGCGTCCATAAAAAATGCAGCAACCGAAGCGAAGTCCCGTCCGGGAATGCTCCTGGCAGGGCTCGCGATCCTTTTCGTGGGCCTTAACCTGCGACCCGCGATCACATCGGTGGCCTCCGTGGCACCGGAGATCGACGCGGAGCTAGGGCTCGGATCAACCTTGACCGGACTTTTGACCACCACGCCGATTCTGGCGTTCGTGCTGCTCAGCACGCGAGCCCCCGGGTGGGGCCACAAGGTGGGGGTCGCACGGATGATCATGCTGTCGTTGGGGATCCTGGGTATTGGATTCCTCCTCCGGCTAATCCCCTCAACACTTGCACTGTTTGCGGGCATGGCCGTTGCCGGCCTGGCCATCACCATCGGCAACGTGCTGTTGCCTACCTACATCAAGGCGCGCTACCCGGATAAGTCCGGACCGCTGATGTCCGTGTACACGGTGTCCCTCTTTGTCGGCCCCGCGTTGGCAGCCGGCGGGACGGTTCCGATCGCGAATGCGTTGGGTTCCTGGCGGAAAGCCCTGTTCTTCTGGGTGATCTTTGTCGTTATTGCCGCGCTGGTGTGGTGGCCCCACGTCAGCAATCGGCCGATCCAGAGTCAGGCGCAGAAAGCGCCGAGCTTGAAGCCATTGTGGTCCCACCTCTTGGCCTGGGCTGTCACGTTCTACTTTGCCGTGATGTCCATGATGTTCTACACCATCAGCGCATGGCTACCGACGGCTCTGATTGATCGTGGCATGGCTTCCGATCGGGCCTCGAACATGCTGATGCTGCTCAACGTGGTTGCCATTCCCTTCGCGCTGGTGGTGTCCCTCCTGATCCACCGGACCCGCAGCCAGGTGTGGGCTACCTTGCCCGGGTCGGTGCTTGTTGGTGCGGGTATTGCCGGGATTGCCTTCGCCCCGCTCTCTTCGGTCACCCTGTGGGCACTGCTCCTGGGCTTTGGCAATGGCATCGCTGCGGGGATTACGTTCTCCCTGCCACTGCTGCGTTCTTCCAATGCGCCGTCCACCGCAGCCCTGGGCGCCATGTCCCAGTCCGCGGGCTACGCGCTCTCCGCCCTGGGGCCGGTCGGCGCTGGTCTGCTGCACTCACTCACCGGTTCCTGGCCAACCGTGATGATGGTGCTGGTCGGACTGATTGCAGTGCAGGCTATCTGCGGTCTATTTGTCGGTCAGGATCGCCACGTGGATATTTTCGAAGGCGAGCACGAAGCTGCCGGACTACACGGGGCCGAACCCGCCGGCATCGACTAGCGACCTGCGACTAGTTCACGCCGCTTTGCCCGGTCGTTTCAGGATCCACAATCATGTCCTGAGCGGCCGGGCCATTTTCTACCCTGGGTACGCCCTGGTCCACGTCCGAGTGCAGTCCATCCGATTGCGCGGCACCCTTGGGGTTGGCCTTGGTTTCGGCGGCCTTCTTCTCCGCCTCGGCAGCTTGCTCTGCTGCTCGGTTTGCCAGGTCGCGGTCCCACTTCTTGGGTCGGGGGAAGTAGGGATCCTTCGCATCCCCATGTGATTCCTGTCCGAACTGCCCCTTCGTCCGCAAGTGCGGGAGTGGCTCCGGAGACTGCCCGGGAGCGCGCATCGCCAGCAGCTCCTGATCGGTGAATTGATCATTCACGGCGAAGATCGTGGTGTGCCCGTTCTTGTACACGGGCGTCATCCCTGGCGCGCGCCACAGTCCCTCCGTCTGCTCGGGGACGTCTCGCTGGAAGGAGAAGAAGCTCGGTGGCGACGTGATGTAGAACTTCACATTCAGGTCCTTCGCCGCGAAGTCCGCCACATTCGCATCCAGGGTGCGATCACCCTTCCATCCGAATGGCGGCTCGCCTTGAGCCATCATCCTTGCCGCCGGCGACCCCGGCACTGGAGGCAGGCCTGCGCCCACCAGATCCGGATGCCAAAACATCATGTTTGTCGCCGAATCCAGCGAGGCCTTCGGCCACAGGAAGTGCCGGTGGAGCGCCGGCAGATTCTTCGCCGGATACATCCACCCGGCACCCTCTGCCGGGTTGTTGGCGATGATCCCGTCGTACGCCCCAGGCTGCTTAGCCAGCCAGTCATAGGCTGCCAGCTCCTGATCATCGATCACACGCGGGACGCGGGAGCTCCGCAAAGCCCAGTCGTAGCCCTCCTGCTGCGGCTTCTGATCTGCCACGGCCAACGGTGCTCCAGCGATGACCGCCAGGATCGTCGCGAGGACGGGCCACACCCCCCACCGGGTCCCCCTCCAGTTCGCCACTGCACCGGCCTTCCGGTTCCTCCGCTTCGCGCCCAGTTGCGCCAATAGACGCATCAGCGCCACCAATGGCACCGACGCCGCAATCGCCACCAGCATCCCCAGCGGCATGATCAACCGCAGTGTGGTGTTGTAGTGCAGCGCACCGATGGCCCCGGCGGCATCGCCGACCCACCCACCGAAATGCTTCACAGAGTGGACCGCAATGACCGCCAGCAGACCATAGACAAGCGGCATCCACAGGTTACGGCGCCACACGAGCAGCACTACCGCGCCGACAATCGCCGCGATCAAAAGCCCCCAGTCCACTGGGAAGTCCTCGCTGTGCCGCGCTTGCAGTTCCAGGACCATCTTCCACGCGGTCGCCCGGTCCACATCCCTTTCGGTGGTGAAGGCTTGGACCTCCTCGGCCTGCCCCATACCGGCTAAGAACTGCGGCACCATGATCGCCAGCGCCACCACCAGGGCCAGGGCCAGTCGCCCGAGGTCGCGCAGTCGGGTGGTCACCGGGGTCCAGAGTCCAGACGCCACCCACCACGTGAAGACGAGCATCCCCACCACGGTGACAACCGAGGGGTGCATCAGCCCAACCCCGACGAACCCGATGGCAGCCGGCAGGATATAGCGACTATTGCCGGATGCGCGCAGGAACAGTGCGGCGGAAACCCCCACCATGGACATCCCGGCCAGGTATGGCCAGGCCCCCACGTAGTACCCGATGTAGTACAGCGACAGCACACCCGTCACGGCGATGGGTGCGATACCCGCGGCCATTGCTCCGGCGATCCGGTCCTGGCGCTTACCCGTCTTACCCACCGCGAACCAGGCAAGTAGCGCGGTGGAGATCGGCAGCATTACCGAGGGCAGGATGATGCCGGTCATGTTGGCGGCGGCGATGGGTGAGATGCCGGTCAGATTCTGCAGAACCAGGCCCATGGCGTGCCACCCTGTCGGGTAGAACAGCTCGGCGCGACTCTCGTAATTCTGCAGTGGCCCCATCATGTCGGAGGCCAGCTCACCGGTATCCATGGCATACCGAATGACCGAGGAGTGCCAGTGAACGTCCCACCCCTGGAAGATGTTGTCCATCCCGTGCGGTGAATTCACCAGAGCACCAAGCCCGCGCTTGAGCAGAACCCCCACTCCAATGATCGTGCCGATGATCGGAGCGAGCATGGCGGGTTCGGCCAGCCACCCAAACAAACGGCGAAGGCGGGATGGGCGCTCGGGTTCCTCCTCGTCGTCCCACGTGCCCACTCTTATCGAGGCGCGGCGATTCGCCAGGACCGCCTGCGACTGTTCGGAATCGCCTGCTTCTTCCTTTGAGCTATCCTGCTCGTCTTTCGAGCTCGCGGAGTTCTTCCGCTTCGCGCGGGAGCGGCGGCGTCTCAAAGAAAGAGCCCAGCGTACGGCTAAGAGCAACAGGGCAAGCACCCCGGTCCCCACCAGCAGCGTGGCTGCGTTCGACGGGATCCCCAGGTGGCCGAAGATGAACGTGAGCGTCCCCCACACGCCGGCGGTCATGGGAATGCCGGCGACGACTGCCCAGGTCGGGCGCGTCCCGCAGCACCAAGCAATGATGGCGCCGGGGAGAATGAAGATGGCGATAGCGATCATCGCTACCATCCACGCGCTCGTCATTACTTCGATCCGCCCTTTCCTCCGGTTGGGGATTCGTACTGCGATAAGGGTACTCTGCCGGCCCTACGAAATCGCGGAATGGCCTCTCAACGCGCGGGTTACCTGGGCCCGCTTGGCCAGGTCACCGGCCTCGGGATAATCCACCTGGACCAGGGACAGCCCATTGGCGGGGGCGACGGGGACCTTCGAGCTTCGAGAGCGTTCCTCGAGCAGCTCGGAGGTGAACTTGTCGCCGCGCTTGCCCTCCCCCACCGTGAGGCACGCCCCCACCAGGGAGCGCACCATCGACCAGCAGAAGGCGTCGGCGACCACGTGGGCCTCGTAGGTCTGCGGTTCCGTCGGTGTGGATACGTCGACCCATTCAAATGTCTGCAGCTCACGAATCGTGGTCGCTCCTTCCCGTGCCTTGCAGAACGCCGCGAAATCATTGAGCCCCACCAGCGCGTCCGCAGCGAGCTGAACGGCTGCCAGGTCCACGGGTTTGCGCCACCGGGCGGTGTCGCGGGCTCGCACGGGGCGTGGGCCGGAGGGATTGGACGTCACCCGGTAGACATAGTGCCGGCGCAACGCCGAAAACCGGGCATCAAAGCCGGCGGGCGCAGCTGAGGCACCGTGCAGGCGGATATCCTGCGGCAACATCCGAGAAAGGCGGCGGACGAGGTCTTCCGGGCGCTGTAAGGAACGCTGCGTAAACACGTCATTCGGCACATCCAGGTGGGCGACCTGCCCGTCCGCATGGACCCCGGCATCCGTGCGGCCGGCGACCGTGAGCTCCACATCGCGGCGCATCACCAGACTGAGCTTTTCTTGTAACACCCCGGCGACGGTGCGCAGGCCTCGCTGAGTTGCCCATCCGTGGAAGTCGGTGCCGTCGTAGGCAATGTCCAGGCGCACCCTGATCATGTCGTCGGCCAGTGCAGGCTGGGACTGGGTGGTCACGTCGGCATCAAGACTGTTGCTCACGATGGATCCTCCTGTGATCCTGTGGTCGCGCAGTAGAACTGAAAAAACGGGCCGCGTCTCCACAAAGGGACGCGACCCGCCGGGGAAGGCGAGCTAATTACTTCTCGTCTTCAGTGGAAGCCTCTGCAGCCTCAGCTGCCTCGGCATCCTTAGCCTCAGCCTCAACCTGGGCATCGGTTGCGGTGTCAGCTTCGACCTCAGGAGCGTCGGCCTTCTCGGCCTTGGCATCCTCAGCAGGGGTCTCCTCAGACTGAGCAGCCTGCTTGGAGGCGGCCACGCGGTTGGCGCGCTCGGCCTCGGTGGAAGCAAGAGGCTCGGTCACCAGGGAGATCTGGGAGATCGGAGCGTTGTCGCCCTTGCGGTTCTCCAGCTTGATGATGCGGGTGTATCCGCCATTGCGGCCTTCGAACTTCGGAGCCAGCTCGTTGAACAGGTAAGCGACAACTTCCTTGTTCGTGATCAGCTTCAGGACATTGCGACGGTCAGCAACGGTGCCGCGCTTTGCCTTGGTGATGATCTTTTCAGCGTAGGGACGCAGCAGCTTGGCTTTAGCGTCCGTGGTCTTGATGGCGCCGTGCTCGAACAGCTGAGCTGCCAAGTTGGCGAGGATCTTCTTCTGGTGGGAAGCAGATCCGCCGAAGCGGGCACCCTTCTTTGGGGTAGGCATGTCTTCTCCTCGTGTGGATTAGTTGTGAGCGCTTTTCGCGACTTACTCCGCGATGTCCTCGCCCTCGGTGTCGATGAACTCACCGGTCTCGGCGTCGTAACCCTCGATATCGTTGATATCGAAGCCCTCTGGAGAGTCCTTCAGGCCCAGGCCCAAGCCAGCCAGCTTGACCTTGACCTCGTTGATGGACTTCTGGCCAAAGTTGCGGATGTCCAACAGGTCGGACTCCGTACGGGTGGCCAGCTCACCAACCGTGTGGATCTCTTCGCGCTTCAGGCAGTTGTAGGAGCGCACGGAGAAGTTCAGGTCCTCGATGGGCATGCTGTAGGCGGCAATGTTCTCATTCTCCTGTGGAGATGGTCCGATCTCGATGCCTTCAGCTTCCACGTTGAGTTCCTGAGCCAGGCCGAACAGCTCGACCAAGGTCCGTCCGGCGGATGCCATGGCATCGCGCGCGGAGATGGAATTCTTGGTCTCCACGTCCAGAATCAGCTTGTCAAAGTCGGTGCGCTGCTCCACTCGGGTGGCCTCGACCTTGTAGCTAACCTTAAGGACTGGGGAGTAGATCTGGTCGACGGGGATGCGACCGATCTCATTGCTGGCTGGCTGAGCCGGAACGTAACCGCGGCCACGTTCCACCACCAGCTCGATCTCCAGCTTGCCCTGGTCATTCAGGGTGGCAATGTGCAGGTCTGGGTTGTGAACCTCCACGCCAGCAGGTGGCATGATGTCCGCACCCGTCACTGCGCCAGCGCCTTCCTTGCGGATGTACATCGTGACGGGCTCATCAGAGTCACTGGACAGCACCAGGGACTTGATGTTCAGGATGATGTCGGAGACATCTTCCTTTACACCCGGGATGGTTGTGAACTCGTGGAGCACACCATCGATCTGCAAAGACGTCACTGCCGCTCCGGGGATGGAGGACAGCAGCGTACGGCGCAGGGAATTACCCAGGGTGTAGCCGAAGCCTGGCTCCAGAGGCTCGATAACGAACCGGGAGCGAGAATCGTCGATGAACTCTTCGGTGAGAGTTGGGCGCTGTGAGATCAGCATGGTTGAACTTCTCCTTTTCGGCGACCGCTATATGACGCCGGTATGAGGGGGACCGCTACCGGAATTGGTAGACGGCGGAAGTATAAGTCGGCGACTCCCCCATTCGCAGCCGCGAGCGGGGAAATCAGATGGACAGGCACTACGCCAAGTGCATCCGACCAGCGCCGAAGCGCCGGTCTTCGGCTTACTTGGAGTAGTACTCGACGATCAGCTGCTCCTGCAGCGGGATCTCGATCTGAGCGCGCTCGGGCAGCTGGTGCACGAGGATGCGCAGAGTGGACGGCACGACCTGCAGCCATGCAGGCACGACCGCGTCAACGAGACGATCCTGAGCTTCCTCGAACCACAGCATCGAACGGGACTTTTCCTTCACGTCGATGATGTCGTACTGGGAAACGCGGAAGGACGGCACGTTGATCTTCTTGCCGTTCACGGTGAAGTGACCGTGGGAAACCAGCTGGCGAGCCTGACGACGGGTACGTGCCAGACCAGCGCGGTAGACAACGTTGTCCAGGCGGGATTCCAGCAGGATGACCAGGTTGTCACCAGTCTTACCTGGCAGACGGTTGGCCTCTGCGTAGTAACGACGGAACTGCTTTTCCATCACGCCGTAGGTGAAGCGAGCCTTCTGCTTCTCCTGCAGCTGGATGAGGTACTCGGACTCCTTGATGCGAGCGCGACCAGCCTGTCCCGGAGGGTACGGACGGCGCTCGAAGGAGCTGTCACCGCCGACGAGGTCGACGCGGAGGCGACGGGACTTACGGGTTGCGGGGCCGGTATAACGAGCCATTGAACTCTTCCCTATCCTTTCTTGTCTTAGACGCGACGACGCTTTGGTGGGCGGCAGCCGTTGTGTGGCTGTGGAGTGACATCAGCGATGGTGCCAACTTCCAGGCCAGCGGTGGACAGGGAACGGATGGCGGTCTCGCGGCCGGAGCCCGGACCCTTGACGAACACGTCAACCTTCTTCATGCCGTGCTCCATCGCCTTGCGGGCAGCGTTCTCTGCGGCCAGCTGTGCAGCGAATGGAGTGGACTTGCGGGAACCCTTGAAGCCGACGTGGCCCGAGGAAGCCCAGGAGATGACAGCACCCTTCGGGTCCGTGATGGACACGATGGTGTTGTTGAAGGTGGACTTGATGTATGCGTGGCCGTTGGCCACATTCTTCTTGACGACGCGACGGCCGGTACGGCGTGCGCCGGAACGAGTCTTCGGAGGCATAAGCTACTTCTTCTTTCCTGCGATCGTCTTCTTCGGACCCTTACGAGTACGTGCGTTGGTCTTCGTGCGCTGACCACGGACTGGCAAGCCACGGCGGTGGCGCAGACCCTGGTAGCTGCCGATCTCGATCTTGCGACGGATATCGGCCTGGATCTCGCGGCGGAGGTCACCCTCCACCTTCCAGGTGTTTTCGATGACGTCACGCAGAGCAGACAGCTGCTCGTCGGTCAGGTCCTTGGAACGAAGGTCGGGAGAGATGCCGGTCTTTTCCAGCAGCTCCTTGGAACGGGCTGGGCCGATTCCGAAGATGTATGTCAGTGCGACCTCCATGCGCTTTTCGCGTGGCAGGTCAACACCAGCAAGGCGTGCCATATGGCATTTCCTTCCGGTTCAGCGGCGGTTTTCTCCACACTCACCCTGAACTGTGGCACCCGCTTCGTAGCCATTTCGGGACGCCACCCGCCTGCCAAAGGTCACGTTATCGTTGACGTGCCTTCGGTTCACGGTGGCGTCTACAAAGAAAAAGCTCGGCCGGTAGCGGACCGCACGTGTCGCGGCTACCGAACCCGTTGACGATGGGATTCCACATATCAGGCTCCAGCCGCCGCGGCCGGAGGTGATTTTCGAAGTGTGGAGGCGTACGTATTTACTTGTAGCGGTAGACGATGCGTCCACGGGTCAGGTCGTAGGGAGACAGCTCCACAACAACCCGATCCTCTGGGAGGATACGGATGTAGTGTTGGCGCATCTTGCCGGAGATGTGGGCCAGCACCTTGTGGCCGTTGTCCAGCTCGACACGGAACATCGCATTTGGCAAAGGCTCGACAATACAGCCTTCGACCTCGATGGCGCCTTCCTTCTTTGCCATATCCTCCACGTTTCCCCGGCCCTGGGCGGGCCGGTCAAAGTTTTTCGCTACGGGCGGTGTGCTTTCACACCACCGTCATAGAGTACACGGGGGTAGCGGAAAGCCCAAATAGCTGCAGTGAAGCAGATAGGTGGGGTGGTTTATATCCTTTTCGATTTATTCCCCGTGCGCGACGCGGGCAGCGGGAATGTCTGCGCTTCTCGAGGCGAGCCGGTTGACGATCAATGCGATGGCACCGTCGCCGGTGACGTTGCAGGCAGTACCGAAAGAGTCGATCGCGATGTAGGCGGCGATCATAAGTGCCACCTGATCTTCGTTGAACCCCAGCTGCGATTGCAACAACCCCACTGCCGCCATGATCGCACCGCCGGGCAGGCCTGGCGCGGCCACCATCATGATCCCCAGCAGGAACACGAAGCCCAACGCCGCGCCGGTGGACATCGGCACGTTCGTCATAAAGACGATGGAGAAGGCGAATAAGCCGATTTTCATCATTGAACCGGAGAGGTGCACCGTCGCGCACAGCGGAATGACAAAACCTGCCACCGATTCTCGTACGCCGTTCTTCCGGGCCGCCTCGAGCGTCACCGGAATCGTCGCTGCGGACGAGGCCGTCCCCAGTGCCGTGAAGTAGGCGGGAAGCATGTTCTTCAGGGCGGTGAATGGATTGCGCTTGCTGATAGCGCCCGCAATGATGAACTGCCCGATGAGCACCACCCATGTCATGACAACGGCCAGGGCCAACACCTTGGCGAAGGAGGACAAAATCTCCTTCATGTGGCCGTTCATTCCCATGGAGAGGAACATGCCGAAGATGAAAATTGGCAGCAATGGGATGACGAACTTCTCGATGACGAGCATGATGGCCGACCGCAATTCCTCCGCGCCCGCGCTAAGTGTGCGGGAACGGATCGAGGCCATCGCAATGCCCAAGGTGAAGGCGAGCAACAGGGCAGCCATGACCTCCATCGGGGCAGGCATGTCAACCTCGAAGTAGGGCTTTAGCGCACCGGCCTCCACGTCGACCGCGTTGGTCATATGCTCGCCCGCCAGGAGCGTGGGGTACACGGCCTGGGAGAGCCCATAGGCCACCACACCGGAGATGATCGTGGAAAGGTAGGCAATTCCCGCAGTGATACCAAGCCACTTTCCGGCGCCCTTCCCGATTCCGGCGATAGCCGGCGTGATGAGCGCGAAGATGAGCACCGGTACGAAGAAGTTCAGGAAGTTGCTGAACAGCCCATTGAAGGTGACGAACACGCGGCCAAGCCACGTTGGGAAGAACAGGCTGCAGATGATGCCCAAGATAATCGCGACGATGATCTTGAATAGCAGCGAGGACGATATCTTGGCCAGGCTCATGTTCTCTTCTCGTTCAGTCGGGGCGGCGCGGGCCGTCTCGAGGGCGGGGAGGAGCCGCGTGTCTCACGCGGCACGCGCTTCTAGTAGCGGGGCGTCAAAATCCGAGGGCCACCGGACGTGGCGGCAACCGTGTGCTCCCAGTGGGATGCAAAAGACCCATCCACGGTGACGACCCCCCAGTCGTCCTCGAGGACCGCGGAATCCGGCGTACCCAGGGCAAGCATCGGCTCAATGGCGAGAACGCTGCCCTCTTGGATCAGCGGGCCACGCCCCGGTCGCCCTTCGTTGGCCAGGTACGGTTCCTCGTGCATCTCGTGGCCGATCCCATGGCCGCCGTATCCGTCGACGATATGGAGGGTGACATCGAATTTAGACTCAGCCTTGCGGGTCGCGTCCTCCAACGCCCAGGACACGTCGGTGAGGCTGTTGCCAGGGACCATCGCCTTGAGCGCCTCCATGAGCACCCATTCAGTAGCGCGATTCAGGCGATCGTGCTGCTCGGAGATGTCCCCGATGGCGAACGTCCAGGCGCTATCCCCGACCCAGCCGTCGAGGATGGCCCCGCAATCAATGCTGACCAGATCCCCCTCTTTGAGGACCTCGTCGGCGCTGGGGATGCCGTGAACGATCATGTCGTTCACGCTGGAGCAAATGGAGCCAGGAAAGCCTTCGTACCCTTTGAAGGCGGGCACGGCTCCCGCGTCCCGGATTGTTTGCTCGGCTACGTGGTCCAGGTCCAAGGTCGTGGCGCCCGGGGTTGCCGCGGCCTTCACGTTTTGCAGCGCACGGCCGACGATCTCACCGGCTGCCTGCATCGCATCCAGCTCTGCGGCACTGCGAGCGGCGATGACCTTCTTCTTTTTCCGGAAGCCCATCTGCGAAATTATCGATCCAGCGCGTCCAGCGTGGCTGCGGAGATGTCCTCCACGGTGCCCTCCGCGTCAATGTTGAGCAGCACGTTCTGGTAGTGGTCAATCAGAGGAGCGGTCTCGTTCCGGTAGACCTCCAGGCGGGTGCGGATCGTGTCCTCGTTGTCGTCATTGCGACCACGGGCCAGCATGCGCTCCACTACTACGTCCTCGGAGACGACGTAGTTGATCACGGCGTCCAGCTTCTCGCCGTCGTTGTCCAGCATCTTCTGCAGGAGGTCTGCCTGTTCGATGGTGCGGGGGAACCCGTCCAGAAGGAAGCCGTTCTTCGCATCATCCTGGTTCAGACGGTCGCGAACCATGTTCGCCGTCACTTCGGTGGGCACAAGCTGGCCCGCGTCCATATACTCCTGAGCCTGCTTACCCAGGTCCGTGCCTTCGCTGATGTTGCGGCGGAACAGGTCGCCGGTGGAGATGTGCGGAATCTTCAGAGCATCGGACAGGAGGGAAGCCTGCGTACCTTTGCCTGCACCGGGAGGGCCAAGAAGAACTAGTCTCATTTCAGGAATCCTTCGTAGTTAGCTTGCATGAGCTGCGATTCGAGCTGCTTGACAGTGGTCAGGGCCACGGACACCAAAATCAGCACGGCAGTACCGCCGAAAGGCATCTGGCCACCCTGACCTGCCTGCCCGCCGGTCACGCCCATATTGATCAAAATATTCGGCAGCACGGCAATGACGCCCAGGTACAGGGAGCCGACGACGAGCAGCCGGTTCATCACGTAGCCGAGGTACTCCGCCGTGGGCCGCCCCGGGCGAATACCGGGGATGAAGCCACCGTACTTCTTCATGTTGTCAGCCTGATCGTAGGGATCGTACTGAACGAACACGTAGAAGAAGGAGAAGAAAATAATCAGAGCGAAATACACGATGATGTACTGCCAAGCCGAGGGGTCGGACAGCACCGTCATCACGTTTCGATTCCACCAGTTGTCCTTGGTTGCCGCATCGTGCGAGCCAGACTGAATAATCTGGGTGATCAAAATCGGGACGGTCAGCAGGGAGGAGGCGAAGATCACGGGGATCACGCCGGCCTGGTTCACCTTCAGAGGGAGATAGGTGGACGTTTCGCCGTACTGACGGCGACCAATCATGCGCTTCGCGTATTGCACGGGAATGCGCCGCTGACCTTGCTCGATGAACACCACGCCGATGATGAGCAGCAGCACGCCCACCAGCACGGCGCCGAAAACGAACCCGCCGCTGTTCTGCAGAATTCGCATCCCCTGTCCGGGCAGGGAGGTCGCAATACCCGCAAAAATCAGCAGGGACATACCATTGCCAATGCCGCGGTCGGTAATGAGCTCACCGATCCACATCACCAGCACAGCGCCCGAGGTCATCACCATGACCATGACAACGAGCCCGAAGATCCCCGTTCCTTCCTTGAGCACGGGGATCCCCTGCCCCAGCAGCTGCTTTCGGTCGGCCAGCGCCACAATGCCCGAGGATTGCAGCAGCGCCAAAGCCACCGTCAGATAACGGGTGTATTCCGTCATCTTGGCCTGTCCAGTCTGGCCCTCCTTTTTCAGCTGCTCGAACTTCGGAATCACGACGGTCAGCAGCTGCACGATAATGGAGGCCGTAATGTACGGCATGATCCCGACCGCGAAGATCGACAGCCTCAGCAGCGCACCACCGGAGAACAGGTTGATCAGCGAGTACACCGCCGACTGGGATGTCAGGTCACGGATTTGCTGCGTGATCGACGCGTAATCCACCCCTGGCACGGGAATTTGGGAACCGATGCGGAACAGGACGATCATCGCAAGCGTGAATAGAATCTTCTTGCGGAGATCAACGTTCTTGAACGCCGATGCGATGGCGGACAAACTTGCCTCCTGGTAGTGCAGGCCCTCTGCGAGTTTTAGGGCCCGATTGCTGCTGGATGTGCACCACGGTACCAATCCCCGGTTGTGTAGGCAGGGACAGTCATGGCCAGATCAATAACCCTTGAATAATAGCAGGGGTATCCGGGGCACGAAAATGCTGCGGCCGGAGGAGGCGAACGGATAGCCGGTAATTTACGGTTTGTCGCCGCACTGTCACCCACGGTGGTCGGTGGCGTCCCTACTCCCCTTGCGCGCCGTCCCCCACGAAAAACTCCCGGGTCGCGCCGAGGGTGAGTGGCTGCGAACCGGGAGGGTGTTCCATTTTTTTGGGGACGCCACTGCGTGGCCCATGGTGTCCCCAGGGTCAGCTAGAGGTTGCTGCGCACGTCCTTAGCAGCTTCCTTGGCCGCCTTCTTTTCTGCCTTGCGGATCTTGCGATCCGTCATCTTGTCGCGCCATGCGTCGCCCTGGCCCAGCGCCATCAGGCCGAGACCCGTGGACAGCAACCAGGAGTCCTTCGCCAGCGGGATGCCGTTCGGGGTGGGGCGGATGCCGTCCGCCTGAGTGTTTTCCTCGTTGCGGAAGTACATGGTGAGCATTCCACCACCGAATGCGGCAAGGGCTGCTCCGGCCAGGCGGTTGGGCACGAAGGGAGCGAGCAGGGCGCCACCCACTGCGATCTCGCTGCCACCGATCACCTTGGCGAAGTGCTCCGAAGGGATTTTCTTCAGTGCAGGGATTCCGGAGACTGCCATTTGCTGGATGCCTGCGGAGGTTTGGGCGTCTGCCTTCAGCTTCTCAATGCCGGAGTTCAGGATGAAAGCACCGGGGACGGAGCGGAAAATTGCGCTGGAAAAATTAGCCATGAGCTGTGCTGTTCCTTAAGTATCGAATCGCTTGAGTCTTTTCGCTGCTCGCTGGCAGCGGCCTCTCGGTGGGGCCGACCGTTAGGCGGTCTGGCCACGTGTGGTGCCAACTGTACCGACATTTCTGATCGCACGACCGCGGCGCCGGGATTATGGGCGAAACGGCCGAAGGCGCGCGAAAGGTGTCGGTTGGCGAGAACCGAGCGGTCAATGCTGCGGTGCCGGTTCTGTGCCCACCCCCCTTGTAACCACCTCGGGGTGTTCGACATTCCACTGCGACGTTCCGCTTCGGCAATCCATGCGGTCGGCAGGTCTCTCAGCATCGTGGATGCGTGGTGTCCTGGCCGCTGAGTGACTCATGGCTTCGCTGGCATGCGAAAGCGCCCCGGCATACGAAAGCGCCCCCGGCTCTGATGGCCAGGGGCGCTGTGTGTGAAGCGGGCGGCGAATCGTGGTCGAATGCGTGACGCCGAAGAGGTGCATGGCACCTTTGCCGGCTGACAACCGGGTGGTCTTACATCCGGATTCTCCGCCTGTTTACTTCTTAAGCCTCGGTGGTGGAACCACCAGCAGCTTCGATCTTCTCCTTCGCAGAGCGGGAGAACTTGTCAGCGGTGACGTTCAGCTTGACGCTGAGCTCACCGTTGCCAAGGATCTTCACCGGCTGCTTCGGACGGACGAGGCCAGCGGAGACGATGTCTGCCACTGCGATGTCGCCGCCGTTGGGGAAGGCCTTCTCCAGGTCAGAAACGTTGACGACCTGGAAGGTAACCTTCGCTGGGTTCTTGAAGCCCTTCAGCTTTGGCAGGCGCATGTGCAGTGGCATCTGGCCACCCTCGAATGCTGCCGAAACCTGCTTACGTGCCTTCGTGCCCTTCGTACCACGACCGGCGGTCTTACCCTTGGACGCTTCACCGCGACCCACGCGGGTCTTGGCCTTGTTAGCGCCCTTGGCGGGACGGAGGTCGTGGAGCTTGATTGGATCGCTCATTCTTACTCCCCTGCCACTTCTTCGACCTGAACCATGTGGCGCACGGCGTTGATCTGGCCGCGAACAGCTGGGGTGTCCTCGCGGACAACCTGCTGCTTGATGCGCTTCAGGCCCAGGGTGCGCAGCGCGTCACGCTGGCTCTTCCTAGTTCCTACGACTCCCTTGATCTGGGTGATCTTCAGTGCCATGGTTTAAGCCCCCTGTCCTGCAGCGCGTGCGCGCAGCATTGCGGCTGGCGTGACTTCTTCCACGGACTTGCCGCGGCGAGCAGCAACCTCTTCAGGGCGAACCAGCTGCTTCAAGCCAGCCACGGTGGCGTGAACGACGTTGATGGCGTTCGCGGAGCCGAGGGACTTGCACAGGATGTCCTGCACGCCGGCGCACTCCAGCACTGGGCGGGCAGCGCCACCGGCGATGACACCGGTACCAGGAGCAGCTGGGCGCAGCATGACAACGCCTGCGGCATCCTCGCCCTGAACTGGGTGAGTAATGGTGCCTGCAATCATCGGAACGCGGAAGAAGTTCTTACGAGCTTCTTCGGCGCCCTTCTGGATAGCCGCAGGAACTTCCTTGGCCTTGCCGTAGCCCACGCCGACCATGCCCTGGCCGTCGCCGACGATCACGAGAGCGGTGAAGCTGAAGCGACGACCACCCTTGACCACCTTGGACACACGGTTGATGGTGACGACGCGCTCGATGTACTGGTTGCGCTCGTCCTGCTGCTGGCGACGGTCGTTGCGACCGCCGCGCTCGTTGCGACCACCGCGGTTGTTGTCGCGGTTGTTGTCGCGGTTGTTATCGGCGGAGCGTCCGCCGTTACGGTCACGTTCCGACATCACGCGTTCCTTCCGTTGGTGTGGTTGATGATGGTGATCATTAGAACTTCAGACCACCTTCGCGGGCAGCGTCTGCCAGAGCGGCGACGCGGCCGTGGTACTGGTAGCCAGCGCGGTCAAAGACAACAGCTTCGATGCCTGCAGCCTTGGCGCGCTCGGCGATCAGCTGGCCAACCTTGGCACCGCGTGCCTTCTTGTCACCATCCATGGAACGCACGTCGGCCTCCATCGTGGACGCAGCGGCCAGGGTGTGGCCTGCAACGTCGTCGATGACCTGCACGTGCATGTGACGGGAGGTGCGGTGCACGACGAGACGTGGCATCTCGGCGGTACCAGCCAGGTTCTTGCGGATGCGGAAGTGGCGGCGAGAGCGCGCAACGCGACGACGGGTGGAGATGTCCTTGCCCACCGGGAGACGCTTGCCTGCCTTGTTGGATTCGTTGTTGCTCATTACTTACCCGTCTTTCCGACCTTGCGACGGATCTGCTCACCTTCGTAACGGATGCCCTTACCCTTGTATGGGTCATCCTTCCGCAGACGGCGGATGTTGGCGGCGATCTGTCCGACCTGCTGCTTGTCGATTCCGGAGATGGAGAACTTGGTGTTGCCATCCACAGCGAAAGTGATGCCCTCGGGCGCCTCGATCAGAACTGGGTGGGAGTAGCCGAGTGAGAACTCCAGGTTCTTGCCCTTGAGCTGCACGCGGTAACCAACACCGAAGATTTCCATCTTGATGGTGTAGCCCTCGGTAACCCCAACAACCATGTTGTTGATCAGGGAACGGGACAGACCATGCAGGGAACGGTGCTTGCGGTGATCATCGGGGCGGGCGACAACGATCTGATTGTCCTCCTGAGCCACGGTGATCGGGTTCGGGATATCGCAGTTCAGCTCGCCCTTAGGGCCCTTCACTGCAACATTTTGGTCATTGATGGTGACGGTGACGCCAGAAGGGACGGACACCGGTGCCTTGCCAATACGAGACATTGGTTAATCCTCCTTCGTTACCAGACGTAGGCGAGGACTTCGCCGCCCACGCCCTGGTTGTTAGCCTCACGGTCGGTCAGAAGACCCTTAGACGTGGAGATGATGGCCACACCCAGGCCGCCCAGAACCTTAGGCAGGTTGGTGGACTTAGCGTAAACACGCAGGCCAGGCTTGGACACACGGCGTACGCCAGCGATAGAACGCTCGCGGGATGGGCCGTACTTCAATTCCAGATCCAAGGTCTTGCCTGCCTTGCCATCCTTGCGATCGTTGACCGCAAAGTCAGCAATGTAGCCCTCGGTCTTCAAGATCTCAGCGATGTTGATCTTGAGCTTGGAGGCAGGCATAGAGACGGAATCGTGGAACGCGTTGTTTGCGTTCCGCACGCGGGACAGCATGTCCGCGATGGGATCAGTCATGGTCATGGTTAAGTGACCTCTACCTTTCTCGCTGCGGTTCCCAAACTCACCCTGGGGCGTGTACCGCGCGCTTTACGGGCCACTCAACGCTCCTCCAAGCTCAATAGCTTGGGGCGCTCGCTGCCTCTTGTTCGCACGGCCGCATCAGGCGAGGGGCCTACAACAAAGTGGATGATTGCTTACTGCTCCGCTCTGGTATCGCAGATTCACAGCTACTTTGCTTTCGCTGTGCGCGATACCGAAAGGGAGCGCGCTTGGCAGTTACGTCGCCTCAATATAGGCGTACTTCTCCCGCAACAAGACTGGCTTAGAGTAGCAAGAAGCTATACCAGGCTCCAAATCACTCGGAACTGTTGGGGCCGAGTTAACAACTGCATGTTCACGTGTGATCGCCTAGTCTTCGGAGGCTACCCGCCCCTGCTTCAACTTCTTGCGCCAGTTGATCAGCCCCGAAATCACCACTGGCAGCACGGAGACCGCCACGATCACGATGGCGATCATGTCAATGCGATCGGCGATGCCCGGAATGTCGCCCAGCAACGCTCCCACGCCGACCATGGACAGGATCCACAACACCGCGCCAGACACGTTCCACACCACGAAGTGGCGGTAGTGCATCCCCGCGGTGCCAGCAGCCACCGGGATATAGGTACGCACAATGGGAATGAAGCGGCCAAGGACCAGCGCCAAGGCACCGTACTTTTCAAAGAACGCCTCTGCGGCGTCCAAGTGCTTCGTTTTGAGCACCCGGGCATCTGGTTTGAACAGACGCCGACCAACAGAGTGACCCAGGTAGAAGCCCACCTGGTCACCCAAGAAGGCTGCGATGATGGCCACGGCGATGATGGCGGGGATGCTCAGCCCCAGCTCGCCACGCAGGATCGTGGCGGTCACGAGCAGAGAGTCGCCGGGGAGGAAGGGGAAAAGGACTCCGGATTCAATGAAGATGATCAGCGCAATTCCGCCGAGCACCCAGCCGCCGAAGTTCTGCAGCAACGCCGTTGCGTCAAGTAAGTCACTCAAGTGCATGTGACATGGTTCCTTTCGCGGGGTCTCCCCCGTGGTTCAAGACAATCTCTCCCATTATCCATTCCCTCCCCACCATTCTCGAAACCCAAGCCGGGTATTTCGGCGAGTCCGCAGAACATTCACATCTAAAAGGAAAAAACCATGCCCCGGAGCTCACAATGAGGTTCAGGGGCAGGGCTTCAGCCAGCCGGCCTGAGCTTTCGCTCCGTGCAAATCTTCCGTCGGCCGGACGTGCTTACTGGTGATAACATTCATCGGCGAAATAACAATTGAACAATTCTAGGTTCGCCAGTAGCGCTGTAACCCGCATGCACCTAGCTCTGGCGCATAATCCCCGTTCCCTACCTCCCACGAAAGGCTTGGTTTCGCCTAGTATGTATCGGACTCAGAACACTACGCTCCGCACCCTCTGGCTGGTCCTTTCAGTCATGCTCGCAGCTGTAACTCTTTTCGGCGCAATGTACTGGGCTCCCGTGCACGGTAACAGCACCGGCCTCCTGTGGGCCATCTTCGCCCTCATGGCCGCGCAGTCTTACTACCTCTACCAAGAGGGAAAGCAGCCCTAGCTGACAGCAAAAATCCCGTATTTCCCTTCCCCGATCATTCTTTTCCCAAGCGAAACGAGGGATCAGATTGGTGATGATGGGTGTAGGAAGTACGGGATTTTCGATGTTGGACCCTCATGTGGAAACCCGAGAGGGATTTCCAGAAGGATCTAGGCTTTCGCTGAACTACTCAGCGGAGTTGGCGGTCTTGAACGGGAATCCCAGCTCGCGCAGCAGTGCGCGGCCTTCGTCATCGTTCGTAGCGGTCGTCACGACGGTGATGTTCATACCGCGCGGACGATCAACCTTGTCCACGTCGATTTCGTAGAACATCGTCTGCTCGGACAGACCGAAGGTGTAGTTTCCGTGGCCGTCGAACTGGCGATCAGACAGACCGCGGAAGTCACGAATTCGAGGCAGGGCCACGGTCAGCAGACGGTCCAGGAATTCCCACATGCGGTCGCCGCGCAGGGTCACGCGTGCACCGATGGGCATTCCCTCGCGCAGCTTGAAGTTAGCGATTGCCTTCTTCGCCGTGCGGATCTGTGGCTTCTGACCGGTAATCAGGGTCAGGTCGTTCAGTGCACCGTTAATCAGCTTGGAATCGCGAGCTGCGTCGCCGACGCCCATGTTGACAACCACCTTGGTGATGCCAGGGATCTGCATGACGTTCTTGTAGTCGAACTCCTGGTTCAACTTCTCGCGGATGTCCTCGCGGTAGCGGCTCTTCAGACGAGGGGTGTAGTTGTCGCTCATCTTAGATGTCCTTCCCGTTGCGCTTGGAGACGCGGATCTTCTTGCCGTTCTCGTCGAAGCGGTAGCCAACACGGGTCGGGTTGCCGTCGGAATCCACCACCATCACGTTGGACACGTGGATGGGAGCTTCCTGGGTGACAATGCCGCCGGACTCTGCGCCGCGCTCTGGGGCGGAGTTGGCAACGTGCTTCTTGATGCGGTTAACGCCTTCGACCAAGACCTTGTCGCGCTGTGGGTAAGCCTCGATGACCTGGCCCTTTGCGCCCTTGTCCGGGCCGGAGATAACAACGACGGTATCGCCCTTGTGAATCTTCATTTACAGCACCTCCGGAGCAAGAGAAACGATCTTCATGAACTTCTTTTCGCGAAGTTCGCGGGCCACGGGGCCGAAGATACGGGTACCACGAGGGTCATTATCATTCTGCTTGATGATGACTGCTGCGTTCTCGTCGAATGCGATGTAGGAACCGTCCGGACGACGGGTTTCCTTCTTCGCGCGAACGATAACGGCCTTGACGACCTCGTTCTCCTTGACGGTGCCGCCGGGGGCAGCTTCCTTCACGGTTGCAACAACGACATCACCGATGCCAGCGAAGCGTCGGGTGGAACCGCCGAGCACGCGGATGACCAGGATTTCCCGGGCACCGCTGTTGTCGGCAACTCGCAGACGCGATTCTTGCTGAATCACTTGAGTCTCCTAACAGACCTAGATGTGTGAATGTGCGTGGGATTTCCGTCCCTCACGCACGCGGTCTTGTGCACTGTTCCAGCTGGGTGGGTGGTTTCGCTTGTTCATGTGCGGACGCCACCCCAAACGCCAGCCACAGGCAACCTCCGAATTATTCCATGCACTGGGCGGAACAACAAAATCACCTGTCGCTGAAGTCCACCGAGGCATCCGAGTTCATATTTTGGTTAGGCTTGCCTCACGTCATACACTGGCGTCCACCTCCCCCTTCGTCGCCCGGAATCCCGAGGACCCTAATGGCAACCACGCCCATCACCGCCTTCAGCGATCATGAACTTCGGCAACCACCCGCTGAGCCCCATCACAAATTATTCGGTGCCCGCGTGACGCGGGTCGAGAACGTCGCCGAGGCATTGTTGCGCATCACAGTGGAAGCGGGGGAAATCCAGCACTGGCAACTCACCGGCCCGGACGAATTCTTCGGGCTGGTCATGCCTCCGGCACATATCGCGGCATCGCCGGAACTATTCACACGACTGGTGCGGCACCCGCGCCCCGAGAAGGCGAATCTGCGGTCGGCATTGCAGGCGATTCCCTCGAGCGAGCGGCCCGAGCTGCGGTGGTATACCGTCCGGCACTTCGATGCCCAACGCGGGCTGCTCGAGTTCGATGTCGCGACCCACGGGGTCACTCGGAAAACTCTGGATCTGTGCGAACCGGGGACCGTGGGGCCGGGCCTGCGCTGGGCCCTACACGCTTCACCCGGTGACCTGGTGGGGATATTTACTGCTCGGGCACTCTGGCACCGACGGTGGGACCGTCAATTGTTGGTCGCCGATGCCTCGTCCCTGCCGTCTGTGTTCGCTATCGCGGATTTCCTTCGCGCATTGCACCCAGACGCGCTGCAGTCCATCCGGATGGTGGCCACGGTGGAGAATGACAGGGACGTGGAACATGAGGCTCTGGAACAGTTGCGGGCACACGCTGGCCACGTGGACGTGTTACATGCGCCCATCCCTCGACAAGCATTGACGGTAATCGAGCACCTACAACAGCACGATGATCAAATTCCGGACTATGTGTGGGTCGCCGGCGAGGGCGAATTGTGCAAAAGCGTGCGCGGCCTCGCTGTGAAGGATTGGGGTCTGGAAT
This sequence comes from Corynebacterium falsenii, assembly GCA_001054945.1. GTDB lineage: Bacteria > Actinomycetota > Actinomycetes > Mycobacteriales > Mycobacteriaceae > Corynebacterium > Corynebacterium falsenii_A. The sequence continues at coordinate 917,829 of JVKJ01000005.1, forward strand.
CGGAGGCCGTCTATTGGTGCCCCTACTGGTATAAGGGCCGCCCCCGGCCTTGAGGATTCACTGCTGGATCACCCTGCGCCGATTCTCGCTCTCCCCCTGTTAGTGCTCCACGATTCCCCGCGGAACAATGATCGGCGCCTGCCCGCGTGGGTCCTCCCACACCTCCGCGCGCAACCTGTAGCACTGGGCGAGCACATCGCTGGTAAATACCTCGCTCACCGGCCCCTGGCTGAGAATGTCTCCGTCCTTCATCATCACCACCCGATCGCTGACGGTGCCCGCAAGCATGAGATCGTGCAAAACCATGACCACAGTCTTCCCCTGCTGCGCGAGCGCTCTCGCCAGCTGCAGGATCTCCACGGCGTGCGCCGGATCCAAGTAGGTCGTGGGCTCGTCAAGTAGGACCACTGGCGTCTCCTGAGCCACCACCATTGCCATCCACACTCGCTGTCTCTGACCGCCTGAGAGTTCAGATACGCCACGGTCTACCAGCTTGGTCGTCGATGTCTGCTCAAGCGCGCGGTCGATCGCCTCCTGGTCAATGCCCGACATCCGCACCCATCGCCGCTGGTGAGGATGCCGTCCGCGTGCGACCAGCTCGCCCACCGTTAGCCCCGGCGGGCACAGCGGCGATTGTGGAAGCATCCCCACCCTTTTCGCCGCCTCTCGCGGCGCCATTGCATGAATATTCTGTCCCCCGACCTCCACCGTCCCACTGAGGGGCTCTAGGACCCGACACATGGACTTCAGCACCGTGGACTTTCCGCAGCCGTTCGGCCCCAGAAGTGTGGTCACTGTGCCTGGCTCAGCGACCAGGGACAATCCGTCCACGATGCGCTCGCCCGGGTGATACCCCAGAGCCACGTCGCGCATCTCGACTCTCAGGCCGGGTTGTGAATCATTGCTCATGCAGTTCCCTCACTTCTTTCGGTGGATACATGACTGAGGAGGATGGGTCCGGCACGCCATCGGTTCGGGCGACCTCTGTGACTGGAGCGAGTTCATGGCACAGCCCAGCGATGGCGGTAGCTCTTTGCCTCGCGCCAGACGAGCCAGACCAGGATGGGACCGCCAATCAACGCGGAGATCAGCCCGACCGGCGCAGTGAACGGCATCAGTTCCGCCACAACACTGCAGGTGGTGAGCATCGCCGCGCCCGCGGCGGCCGACGGGATGGGCCCCAGCGAGGAGGTCCGGGCAGCGAGACGCGCGATTTGAGGAGCCACCAGGGAGACAAATCCGATCGGCCCAGCCACAGCAACGACGACGGCGACAATTCCCGTCACAGCGATCAGCAGCAGTGCACGCAGCACGCGAAGGTTGGCACCGAGGCCAATTGCGGTGGTGTCGTCGTGCTCCAGCAATCGCAGATCGCGTTGGCACCACAACCCCACTGCGATGAAGGGCAGTAACGCTACAATCAGAGGCGGCACAGCGCTTCCAGTGATAAAACCGGTCGATCCAGCCAGCCACATCTGGGCCTCTGCGGCGTGAGTCAGGTCGGCCTTCGCGACCATGTAATGCACCAACGACTGACAGAGTAGGGATAACGCCAAGCCCACGAGGACGAAGCGGTTCCCGCCCCCGCCACGACCAAAGACGAACAGCAGGCCGATGATCACCAAGGCGCCTGCGACGGACAACAACGCTCGGTACCAGAAGCCGGGGATTGTCGCCGCAATCGCGGGTTGGACCAGCACGGTGCCGGCAACCACCAGGACAGAGGCGCCTCCACTGACTCCCAGGATGTCTGGGGATGCCAACGGGTTTCGGGCCATCGTCTGGGACCATGCTCCGGCCATTCCCAGGCTCGCACCGATAACAACACAAGCCACCGCTTCCGGCAGCCTGAGGTCCCAGACCACGGAGACCTGGCGGGCGTCCCCTCCTCCTGTGAGGACGTTGAGCACCTCCCACGGAGATAGCTGCACCGGGCCAGATCCCAGCAGTACCAGGTAGGCCAGTGCGGCGACGGCAGAGAACCCCGCGGTCGCCACCGCAGCTTGGCGCGCCCGAGCCTTGTGTTTGGTCACGCCATACCCCGACTTGGTGCAATAGACTGTCGTTTCCCGCGCCGGCGATTTCCGCGTGTGCGCGCTCGTCGAGAGCTCACCGACCAAATCATCAATGGCGCGCCGATGACAGCGATCACGATGGACATCTCCAATTCGCCGGGGTGCATGAGAAAGCGGCCGAGGATATCCGCGCAGAGCACCGCCAGCGCGCCCACCAGCGCAGAGGGAATCAGCATCCTGGTCAGCGATGGGCCTGCGAAACGACGGACCACGTGGGGCGCGGCAAAACCAACGAAGACCACCATTCCCACAGCAGCCGTTGCCGTTCCCGCCAGCAGCACAATCGCCGTCGCAGCCGTCATCCGCACCCAGTGGACAGACAGCCCGAGCGCGACGGCACTATCCTCCCCCATGGACAGCAGGTCAAGCGGCCGAGCGACCCATAGTGCCACCGCTCCGCCCAAGATCAGGCCCACGGCGGCAAGAGTCACATCGCCCATGTCGCGTCCGGCCGTGCTGCCTACGGCCCAGCTGCGCGCTCCGTCCAGCGTCCGCGATGAATACAGCGCGAGGAGATTGGTCAGTGCCTGCAGTGCCAGCATCACACCCAGACCAACCAGCACCAATGTCAACGGATCGGAGGCACGTCGGGAAATCAGTATCACCACCGCCGTCGCCACGACGGCCCCGATCAGTCCGAGGATGCCACGCCCGGTCAGCGTGGTCCCTACCCCGAGGGTCAAGCCGATCGCGATTGCGGTCCCCGCCCCTGCATTGACCCCGATGATTCCCGGATCTGCCAACGGATTTCCGGTCCAGCTCTGCGCTACCGCGCCCGCCAGCGCCAGCGAGGCACCCACGGTCATGGCCAGCAGGGTGCGCGGGACCCTGAGATTCCACACCACGTCGTGAAGCTCAGCGAGTCGGGCGGCATCGATCGATCCGGTGGCGTCCCCACTTCCCGATGGCCCCTGGCGGAGAACCTGGAGAACGTCCCCCACCGAAGTGGACCGGGCCCCGAGCAGCAGTGACAGCATCGCAGCGAGAATGATGAGCGCCAGCATCCCCACCGCAAAGGCATAATCCGTGCGGCGCATTAGAGTTCAGCGTCGAACTTTTGGATCGCCCAGGGGATCGTTACGGGGTTCGGCATGCTCATCGCATTCCCAACGTTTTCGCTGAGATAGTGGACCTTACCGCTGCGGACGACGTCCAGATTGTTGAATGTCGAGTCCTGCTTCAGCGCACCTGCAGCGCCCTTGTAATCCAACACGAACAGGTAATCAACGCTATTCAGATCGGAGTAGTTCTCTGGGGCGATGTCCCGGTAAAACTGTTTGCCATCGCCTTCCAGCTCAGCGGGAATCTCAAAACCCAGGTTCTTTACAAACTGCCCACGGCCATCACCGGAGGTATACAGGCCGATCTTCCCTTGGTAGGGCATGACCACGGCAGCGCGCTTCCCTTGGAGCTCCGGGTGCTGCTTGCGGAATTCAGCGAAGGCCTGCTTGGTCTTGTCGATTTGCGCCTTGCCTTCGCTCTCCTTGCCCACGGCCTTTGCGATCGTGGTCACCTGGTCTTCCCACGGCACCTGCCAATCGGTGAACTGGGCCGGACGGGTCACGGTGGGCGCGATGGTTTCAAGGGACTTCTTGGCCTGCGGATCCACGGCCTGGTTGACAGCGATAATCTGATCCGGATTGGTGGCGGTCACTTTCTCCAGAATCTGAGAGGTGATGCCCTGAGCGGTGTTGTAGATGGGCTCTGGTTTCGCATCACCGAGCAAGTCTTTCGACCAGGGGCCGACGCCGCTCGGGTCTATATCCCCCTGCGCTCCCCATGGGGCGACGGCGACGGGCTTAATGCCAAGGCTGAGGAGAGTATCCGCGTCCCCCAGCCCGAGTGCCGCAATGCGCGCACTCCCGTTGTCCGCGCTACCTGAGGCTTTGCGGGATTCATCGCCGCGGGAACATGCGCTGAGTACGAGGAGCAGAACAGCCAGGACAGCGATTGCGGCAATGGGAGCGGCAGCACCGCCGAGGCCGCGATGCCTGCGCAGTTGCGGCGATTGAGTAAGGAGGGACGTCATGGTGTCACCTTTGCTGATTGCGCGGCACCGGGCTAAGTTGGGCACCACTTGCGTTTAGGTAAGGCAAACCTACACGACCATTTTGGGGACGCCAACTCCCTGGCTCGGTTCTATTCACCCCCGCATACGTCGAGTCAGCGCGTGCCGGGCTCCTCCAAGACATTCTTGGAGCCCAGTGTTTCGCGGCCCCACAACCAGCCGATCGCAGCGAGTAGCCCAACGACACCACAGGCCATGAAGCCACACTTGAATCCCCACATCTGGATGAGTGCGCCCACGACAATCGGGCCGGAAATCGTGCCAGTGTCCTGAGCCATCTGGAAGTTTGCCAACACCCGTCCACCCGATCGCCCATTGCCGATGACATCCGCGATCACTGCCTGTTGGGCCGGGTTGAACATCCCTGCTCCCGCGCCTGCCAGTGCACTGACCAGCAACATTGACCACGGGGCCACGGTGAAACCGAGCACGCCGGTAAACAGCGCGTTCAGGACAAGCCCCAACAAGATGAGTGGGCGGCGTCCAAACCTATCGGCGGCGCGCCCACTGAATTGCTGAACGATGGCGTTCCCCGCAGCGAAGGCGGCCATAGCGAGTCCTGCGAGCGCTCCCCCTTGATGGAAGACCGCGGCCGCGAGCAGGGGCAGGGTGGCGACCCGCACACCGAAGTTGTTCCACCCATTGGCGAAACCTCCCAGCAAGGCGCTGCGGTAGGCGCTGTCCTGGATAGCCTCGCGGAAACGCATGGGGGTAGCGACGTTGTCACCGGCGGTGTCCTGCGGGGCAGCGTCCGTGCGTGAGTCCGCCTTCTTAGAAGAGAGCTGCGGCATGCGCTGCCACACGACAAACGCGGCGAGGAACACCCCCGCCCCGTAGATAGCGAAAGGTGCGCGCATGCCCAGCACGGACAGGAGGGAACCGGCCACCGGGCCGATCACGTTTCCCAGGAGGAAGGCGGTGGCGTAAAGACTGGAGCAGCGCCCACGGATGCTGGGCGGCGACAACTTCACCACCAGCCCCATGGCGGAGACCGTAAACATCGTGGAGCCCACGCCGCCGAGCGCGCGGAGCGCCATCATTTGCCAGTACTCTTGCGCGACCGCGACCAGCGCAGTCGTGGTGGCCACAGTAACGAGGCCGGTGAGGTACACCTGGCGCGAGCCAAGCGCATCAACCAATCGACCCGAAACGGGAGCGAAGAGAAGGCGCGAGAATGCGAATACGGAAACGACGGCACCGGCTGCCGCCACCCCCACGTCGAAGGACTGCGCGAACTGGGGAATGATCGGAGCGATCAGCCCATAACCGAGCGCGATGATGAACGCCGCAGCGACCAGAGTCCAGATCTCGCCCGGAACCTTAGGCTTCGGTGCTGGCTGTCCTTCGCTGCGGTCCACGTCCTTTCTCACCATTACTCTCAGGCTAGTGCGTGGGGTGATGGGATCTCGAACTGAGGCGGTGGTGGTGTGCCTCGTACTGGGCAAACAACTGCTTCGTACGTGCGGTGCACCCATAAAAAAATCCCGGCCACCGCCGCACCGTGAGGTGAGCGATAGCCGGGGTTGCACGGCGCCGGAGCGCGGTGCGGCTAATGCGGAGACTTAGCGAGCCTTTTCCAGGATCTCGACCAGTCGGAAGTGCTTGTCCTTGGACAGCGGACGGGTCTCCTCGATGCGAACGCGGTCGCCGACACCGGCGGTCTCATCCTCATCGTGCGCCTTGACTCGGGAGTTCTTGCGCATGATCTTGCCGTACAGGGCGTGCTGCTTGCGGTCCTCCAGCTCGACAACGATGGTCTTAGCCATCTTGTCGGACACTACGTAGCCGGAGCGAACCTTACGAGCACCCTTGGTCTTCTGAGTTTCGTTCACGTTTGCCTCACTCATGCTGCGTCACCGCCAGGGTTGGTCGACAGCCCGAGCTCGCGCTCGCGCAGGACGGTGTAGATGCGGGCGATATCGCGCTTGACGACGCCCAGACGACGGTTGTTGGACAGCTGGCCGGTCGCCATCTGGAAACGAAGGTTGAACAGCTCTTCCTTCGACTCCCGAAGACGGGTGGTCAGCTCTTCATTGTTGAGCTCACGGAGCTCATGGGCCGGGGTTCCGGTAGCCATTAGAACTGATCCTCCTTCTTGACGATGCGAACCTTGCAAGGCAGCTTGTTACCGGCGCGGCGGAGTGCCTCGAGTGCGATTGCCTCGTTGGGGTATGAAACTTCAAACAGAACGCGACCAGGCTTGACGTTTGCGACCCACTTCTCCACTGGGCCCTTACCGGAACCCATACGCACACCGAGTGGCTTCTGGGTCAGCGGACGGTCCGGGAAGATGTTGATCCAGACCTTGCCGCCACGCTTGAGGTGGCGGTTGATCGCAATACGAGAAGCCTCGATCTGGCGGTTGGTGATGTAGGTCGGCTCCAGAGCCTGGAGGCCGTAATCACCGAAGGTGACGCGGTTGCCACCCTTGGACACGCCCGTGCGGGTGGGGCGGTGCTGACGACGGTACTTAACGCGCTTAGGGATGAGCATGTGCTTAGCCCTCCTGCTTCTGCTCTGCGCGCTGGCGACGTGCGCCACCGCGACGTGGACGCTCACGGCGAGCACCGCGCTTCGGGCGGTCATCGCGTGCGTTCATCAGGCTTTCACGGCGGCCGCCGACAACGTCACCCTTGTAGATCCACACCTTGACGCCGATGCGTCCGAAGGTGGTGTGGGCCTCGTAGGTGCCGTAGTCGATCTCGGCGCGAAGGGTGTGCAGCGGAACGCGACCCTCGTGGTAGCGCTCGGTGCGGCCCATTTCCGCGCCGCCGAGGCGACCGGAGCAAACGACCTTGATGCCCTTGACCTGAGGCTGGCGCATTGCGCCCTGGATAGCCTTGCGCATTGCGCGGCGGAAAGCCACGCGGTTGGTCAGCTGCTCGGCGATGGACTGAGCCACCAGCTGAGCATTGGCATCAATGTTCTTGACCTCAAGAATGTTGAGCTGAACCTGCTTGCCGGTGAGCTTCTCCAGCTGGCCACGGATGCGGTCAGCCTCAGAGCCGCGGCGGCCGATGACGATGCCCGGGCGGGCGGTGTGGATGTCAACGCGAACACGATCGTGCGTGCGCTCGATGACAACATCGGCGATGCCGGCGCGGTCAAGACCCTTGGACAGGAAGTCGCGGATCTTGATGTCCTCGGCAAGGTAGTCAGCGTACTGCTTATCGGCGTACCAGCGGGAGCGCCACTCGGACGTGATGCCCAGCCGGAGGCCGTGGGGATGGATTTTCTGGCCCACTACTGAGCACTTCCCTTCTGGCTCTCGACTACCACGGTGATGTGGCTGGTGCGCTTGCGGACGTGGAATGCACGTCCCTGGGCGCGGGGACGGAAACGACGCATGGTTGGGCCCTCGTCGGCAAATGCCTCGGAAACAACCAAAGTCTGTGGATCCAGGCCGAAGTTGTTCTCAGCGTTAGCGGCTGCAGAAGCAACGACCTTGTAGATTGGCTCGGAAGCAGCCTGTGGGGCGTACTTCAGCATGGCCAATGCGTCCTCAACAGACTTGCCACGGATCGTGTCGATCACGCGGCGCGCCTTCATTGGGGTAACGCGCACGAAACGTGCGGTTGCGCGTGCGGAATTCACAGTGTCAGTCATGGTTATCGACGACCCTTCTTGTCGTCCTTGACGTGACCCTTAAAGGTCTTCGTCGGTGCGAACTCGCCCAGCTTGTGGCCGACCATCGAATCATCGATGAACACGGGCACATGCTTCCGACCATCGTGAACTGCGATGGTGTGGCCGATAAAGTCCGGCAGAATGGTCGAGCGGCGGGACCAGGTCTTGATGACCTGCTTGGTGCCCTTCTCGTTCTGAGCGTCCACCTTGTTGAGGAGGTGCTCGTCAACGAATGGGCCCTTCTTAAGGCTGCGTGGCATTCTCTGCTACCTCCTCTTAGCGCTTCTTGTTCTTGTTGGAGCGACGACGGCGAACGATCAGCTTGTCGCTTGGACGGTTGGGCTTGCGGGTACGACCCTCTGGCTGGCCCCATGGGGACACGGGGTGGCGTCCACCGGAGGTGCGGCCCTCGCCACCACCGTGCGGGTGGTCGACGGGGTTCATCACAACACCGCGGACGGTGGGGCGCCAGCCCTTCCAGCGCATGCGCCCGGCCTTGCCCCAGCGGATGTTGATCTGGTCGACGTTGCCGACCTCACCGATGGTGGCGCGGCAGCGGATGTCCACGCGACGGATCTCGGAGGAGGGCATACGCAGGATTGCGTACTTGCCTTCCTTACCCAGCAGCTGGATGGAGGCACCAGCGGAACGAGCCATCTTTGCGCCGCCGCCCGGCTTGAGCTCCACGGCGTGGATGGTCGTACCAGTGGGGATGTTGCGCAGTGGCAGGTTGTTGCCCACCTTGATGTCCGCGTTGGCACCGGATTCCAGGATCATGCCCTGCTTCAGACCGCGTGGAGCGATGATGTAGCGCTTCTCGCCATCCCGGTAGTGCAGCAGTGCGATGTTCGCGGTGCGGTTCGGGTCGTACTCGATGTGAGCAACCTTGGCCAGGACACCGTCCTTGTCGTTACGACGGAAGTCGATAACGCGGTAGCGGCGCTTGTGTCCGCCGCCCTTGTGGCGGGTGGTGATGTGGCCGTGGACGTTACGACCACCAGTCTTCGACAGCGGGCGCAGCAGAGACTTCTCAGGAGTTGAACGAGTGATCTCGTCGAACTCGGAGACAGAGCTCTGGCGGCGACCCGGCGTAGTCGGCTTGTACTTACGAATAGCCATACTTTTGCTTCCTCTTTACCTGTCGGTTGTCCGCGACCTAAACGGCCGAACCACCGAAGATGTCGATTGGATCGCTGCCGGCAACCAGGGTCACCATAGCGCGCTTGGTTGCCTTGCGACGGCCGTAACCGGTGCGGGTGCGCTTGCGCTTGCCCTCACGGTTAGCGGTGTTGACGCTGGCGACCTTCACGCCGAAGATCTGCTCGACGGCAATCTTGATCTGGGTCTTGTTGGAATCTGGATCAACCAGGAACGTGTACACGTTCTGCTCCATCAGGCTGTAGGACTTCTCAGACACTACTGGAGCGATGATGATGTCACGAGGGTCAGCGATGGTGCTCACTTAGCCTCCTCCTTCTTTGCTCCGCCTGCAGCGTTGATGAACGCATTCAGCGCCTCCACGGAGAACACAACGTCATCAGCGTTGAGAACGTCGTAGGTGTTCAGCTGGTCGGAAACCAGGGTGTGAACGTGTGGAAGGTTATTGACGGACTTCCAAGCGGTCACGTCCTCGCGGGTCAGAACAACCAGCACGGACTTGCGGTCCGTCAGGCGCTCCAGGAAGGAACGTGCAGACTTGGTGGATGGGGTCTGACCTGGCACCAGCTCCTCCACGACGTGGATGCGGGCGTGGCGTGCGCGATCAGACAGAGCGCCGCGCAGGGCAGCAGCCTTCATCTTCTTCGGGGTGCGCTGGGAGTAGTCACGTGGCTGTGGGCCGTGAACCGTGCCACCACCGGTGAAGTGTGGTGCGCGGATGGAGCCCTGACGTGCCCGGCCGGTTCCCTTCTGACGGAATGGCTTGCGGCCACCGCCGCGGACGTCGCCGCGGGTCTTGGTAGCGTGCGTGCCCTGGCGCTTGGCAGCCAGCTGAGCGTTAACGACCTGGTGCATCAGAGCGACGCTGGCTTCAACGTCGAACAGGGATGCGGGCAGCTCTACCGTGCCGTTGGTCTTCCCCTCAGCGGTATGTACATCAAGCTTCAGATTGCTCATGCGTGTGCACCGCCCTTCACTGCGGTCTTGACAACGACGAGGCCGCCGTTGGCTCCCGGAACTGCACCCTTGATCAGGAGCAGGTTGGACTCTGCATCGACCTTGGCAACCTTCAGGTTCTGGGTGGTGACACGGTCGTTACCCATGCGTCCGGCCATGCGCTTGCCCTTGAACACGCGTCCAGGGGTAGCTGCCTGGCCGATGGAACCCACGCGGCGGTGAGCGGCCTGGTTACCGTGAGCGGCACCCTGACCTGCGAAGCCGTGACGCTTCATGCCACCTGCGTAGCCCTTACCCTTGGTGGTACCGGTGATGTCGACGAACTTCACGTCGTTGAAGATTTCAACGGTGACATCCTGGCCGACCTCGTATGCAGAAGCGTCTTCAACGCGGATCTCTGCGACGTGGCGGCGAGGCGTCACGCCAGCCTTCTTGAAGTGACCAGCGGCAGGCTTGTTGACCTTGCGTGGGTCGATCTCGCCGAAGGCGATCTGGATGGCGCTGTAGCCATCAGTTTCCTTGGTGCGAACCTGGGTGACGACACACGGCCCAGCTTCCACGACGGTGACCGGCACAACGCGGTTCTCGTCGTCGAAGATCTGAGTCATGCCGAGCTTCTTGCCCAGGATGCCCTTGATCTCATTTTCACTCATAATTAGTTCTCCGCTGCCTTAGTACTGTTCTTCAGACTCAGCCTTAGGCTCACTGAATGTTGACGTCGACGCTGGCTGGAAGATCGATGCGCATGAGGGCGTCAACGGTCTTCGGGGTTGGGTCGAGAATGTCGATCAGACGCTTGTGAGTACGCATCTCGAAGTGCTCGCGCGAGTCCTTGTACTTGTGCGGCGAACGGATGACGCAGTACACGTTCTTTTCAGTGGGCAACGGCACAGGGCCGACCACACGGGCGCCGGTACGGGTAACCGTCTCGACGATCTTCTTTGCAGAAGCGTCGATGGCCTCGTGGTCATAAGCCTTGAGCCTGATGCGGATCTTCTGTCCCGCCACGCTTGTCCTCTTCCTCAGCGTGAAGATTCACGCCTCTTATCTTGTCTTAACGCTGTCCGGCCGTGAGGCTGGTCCAGTCGCCAGTTCGCTTGTGATGTCCTTACAGTTCTGAGCACCGTCGCAGGGCGATCCTGGCTCCTGAACTGACACGCAATATCCGTCATCACAAACCCGAGGAACGAACTCGTGGTTCTGCAACACAATATTGATGGACACCTGGCTCCCACCTCCCCCTATGGAGGAAGCGTGGATCCACGCTGTGGAAGGGGAACCACAAGACTTGTGGTCAAACCTTCTCTTACTGCCGCTGTTCATTTACCATGCCCCACTCCGGCACCCGCGGTCGGGCGTGTCGCCCGTTGCCGCGCAAATACCGCACAACGAAGCCGTTCCCTCATGGGAATCTTCGCTGAATGGATCATGCTCACTTCACCATCGGCATCTTCTTGGCGGGGGCTCAGGCAGTTTCGATCCGACTTACCTGTGCACTGATGGCCTCATATGCCGTGTTAAAGCAACGTCAGGTATTTAATCACAGGCCACCCCCGACAGCCAAATTTATTTTTTGGTTAACCTGGAGCCAGGCGAAACCCCCCACAGGTTCACCACACCCTTGTTTTATAGGGAACCTTTATCAGTCGATAGCGGAGCAAAACAGGCCGCTCCGCTCGCGCGACTGCGGGCAAAAGTTCACCCCGGTCGCCATCACCACATCATAGAAAGGTGTCACCGTGAGTCAGAACAACAACCGCCAGTCCGGCGCCCAGGCAACCGCCAACGCAACCTCCGGCAGCGGGTCCAACAACGTCAAGGGAGCCAATCAGCCGAACAACCAGGCCCCACAGAGCCAGTCCGCGTCCAACGCGGCGTCCTCAACCGTGGCCTCCAAGGAGGTCCAGACCACGGAGCGCAACTCCGACCTCATTACCAATCATGGGCACACCACGGTGGATGACACGGTCGTTGCCAAGATCGCCGGCATCGCTGCACGTGAGGTCACTGGCGTCCACTCCCTCGGGGGCGGAGCGGCGCGCATGGTAGGCGCTCTGCGCGATCGCATCCCGGGTGGGAGCCACAATGTCCAGCAGGGTGTCGACGTCGAGGTCGGCGAACGTCAGGCTGCTGTGGACATCTCCATCGTCGCTGAGTTTGGTGTCGCAATCCACGAGCTGGCAGAGGCCATTCGCCAGAACATCATCGTCTCCATCGAGCGGATGACCGGGCTAGAGGTCACTGAGGTCAACGTGACCATCAATGACGTCCACCTCCCCGAGGATGACGAGGACGAGGCCGATTCTCACGCTCACGAGACCCGCACTCCTCGCGTCCAGTAGGCGATCGGCCCCAACGGGTCCGTTGGATTTCCCCTCAACCCCACGCTCACGGGTGCTTCCCACAGGATTGTGAAGGGGTGGACGCCATCGCCTCGGCTCCATCCCCTCGGCCCAAGCCCGACATTCGACTAGCAGCTAAAGGACCACCACCGCTCACATGTCCCCTCAAGGTTCGCCATTTGGCTCCCACCGCGCGGCTGCCGATTTCCGCCACGACCCGGAATACATCCGGCAGCGGCGCGCCACCATCCGCCGGCACCACCCCGATGCTGGCGGAACCGATGCGGAACTGATCAAGGCCCTGGATAACCTCGACGAACAGTGGTCGCGGCGGCATTACCTGCGCAGTCAGCTGGAACAGTCGCGCCCCGCGTTCATTCCGGAGGACGTCGCACAGCAGGCTTTTGATACCGCCGAGGAGTGGGCAGATGCCATTCAGCGGCGGGCCAGCGCCTTGCGTTCCCGAGGCGAGGCTCTGGTGGACAAGTCTCCACTGCCGAAGGATCTTCCGCGGTCGGCAGCGCAGGCGGCCAATCGTGTCGCCGGCGCGGCTGGACGGGTCGCTGGCACAGCAAGTTCGGCTGCTGGCTCGGTTCGACGAAGGGTCCGTGAGCGTTTCACGAAGGACGATAAGTCATGAATAATGCAACTACTTTTGGCATCCTCTTCGGCTTTTTTCTAGCGGTTGGCGCCATGTGGCAGGGGCTGGGCGGCTTCCTGCTGGTCCTTGTTCTTTGCGGTGTGGGTGCCCTCTTGGGCGCCCACCTTGAGGGCAAGCTTGACCTGCGCAACCTCCCCAACCTCACCAGTGGCCTCTCGGGCCGCGGGCGTGGATAGGACGTTGTTATGACAACCCCAACACAAGACCAAGGCCGGACGGAGGTGGCCACCCAGGTGCTCACGCAGATTGCCCGTCGCGCCGCCCTGAGCATCCCGGGGGTGGTGACGCACTCGTCTGGCATCAACAAGCTGACCGGTCGTGAATTTCCACGAATCAACGTGCAGCGCGATCACGATGGCGCCGATCTCATCGTCGATGCGCAGGTTGCCGTCCGCTGGCCATCCCCCATCACGACGGTGGCGCAAACGGTGCGCTCGGCCATCGCCGAATGGATAACCTCGATGACTGGTTATCCGCTCACGGCGGTCAATGTAGAGGTCGCTGCCGTGGTCCCGGCCGAGCTGCCCGCCGAAGATCGCAAGCAATCCTATGGTTATAGCCCTGCTGCGTATCCGCAGGAGCGGGTCACGGCTCGGGAGGTTCTCGCAGCCCCACGGTCTCCACTGGTGTCTCATCCGGAAGCGGAGGCTCTGGATGTCACGCCAGTGAGCGCGCCGCCCGAGCGACCGACGCGTCCAATCGACGTGCTGGAGAGTCGACCAGTCATCTCTCCGGTGGCACCGCGCCCGGTCACCCCATACCGGCCTGTAGCGCCGCCGCCAATCACCGCCTTCCGGCCACAGCGGCAGCGAGGTCTCCCGCTTGTGCACCGGGTAGTGGCACCTCCGGTGAGGCGGGTTGGCGTCCCCAAGAATCCCAAGGGACTCCCCGTGACGATAACTCCCCGCGTGCGTCCTCGGCGCTCTCCCGGGGTCCCGGTGGCGCGAAACCTGCCCGTGACAATTACGCCCACCGTGGATCCCCATCGGGTGGAGGATCACGAGGATCTGGCTTCGCTACGTGCAACTGCGTTCGGGACGGATATGTCCGTTCCGAAGCGAGCCGACGGCATGGCGGTTGGGAACGCGGAATCATCGCGGTTCCCTCGCTCGGAAGCAGGGGGTGATCAGGGATGAATTTCTCACCGAAGCAACTTGCTGCGCCCCAGCGTGCTGACATGACGAACCGGTTCCCGGTGAACACCTCCGGGGTGGAACAAGCCCAACCGCAGACGTCGAGCCTCATCCCTGCGGCCTCCCCGGTTGCGCGTTGGCTCACGATCCTCTTTTCCCTGGTATTGATCGGCGCCTCGGGTGTACTGATTCGGGACATCTTGGTTGCCACCGGGAAGTTGGGTGGCACGGAATGGCTGCCTGGTGTGCTGGATCAAGCGTCGCGTTTCAACTTGGGCTGGCTGACGGTGCCCGTCATCACACTCCTGGGGATCCTGGGTCTGCTGTTTGTGTGGTGGGCGCTGAAGCCGCGCCATAAAACCCACGTGGCAGCAGAACCCGCAGAGAGCTCCATGTGGATGAGACCGGTGGACATCGCGCGGCTGGCCTCCGGCCAGGCCTCCAAGATCAACGGCGTGGCCGGGGCAAAGTCCGTGGCAACGCGGCGGCGGGTTCAGGTCAGCGTGCGTCCGTCACTCCAAGAGGATGCAGACGTGACCGATCGGGTCCAGGCGAGCTTGGAGCGTTCGGTCGGGGCGCTGTTCCCGTCGATGGGTGTGGATGTGAGAACTCATCGATTTAGCAGCGGCAGTGCCGAGCATCAGAGTGCGCGGATGAACGGCCACATGGAAGGCGGTGAGGATGCACGATGAGTAGGACGCGTTCTTTCATTGACCGTTTGGTGCTGTTCCTCCTGGGCGCGGCACTACTATTCCCCGCTGTGTGGGGAGCTGGGCACTTGATGCACTGGGCATGGGCAGATCAGTTGTCTGGAAAAATCCACGTGCAATCGCTCGCGGGTGCCGATGGCCGGGCGGACTATATACCCTGGTTGATTGGTCTGGCGGCGCTGTTGGGCGTACTGGGGATCCTGCTGTTGCTCATGAATGTGGAGAATCGACGCATTGGCAAGCAGGTGACGAAGGAGTCCACCTCCGATGGTGTGCTGCAGGCCTATCCCGCTGACTTGGCCAGCGCTGTGGCGCAGGAACTCACGCGACAGCCTGGAGTGCGCATGGGCAGCCACAAGGCGATCGAGGACAGGGGCCGTCAATTCCTCGAGGTGACGCTGCGGGTCGATCCCAAGGTTGACCTTGTGACACTTCGGCAGAATTGTGAGCAGGCGGCCGCTGACTGCGCCGAGGCCTTCCCCAGCAGCGCTATGGTGCCGCGCTTCATGATCAACGTCGACAAGACGTCCTAGTACTAGGCCCATAAGCCCCGCCCCGAGCCGTTGTCCGGGGCCTTAGTTGCGACATCACGGTAGGTGCGATTCCGCACCTACCGTTTTTTGCGCTTGCTAAGTGTCTATGGCGGAAACTGCATCCCCCGCAAAGATCTGCGCAGCATCCGAGCCCCTCAGCGCACCAGGACAATTCGCGGGGCGCCTCCCCTCCCCCGCACCTAAAAACACACAACAAAGCCCCTCCCGCCTTGAACGCGGGAGGGGCAAAGTGCTCGGCCGCTCAGCGGCCTTAACCCGATTAACGGGCGCAGTCAGTGACTACTTGTTGATCTTGGTCACGCGACCAGCGCCAACGGTGCGGCCACCCTCGCGGATAGCGAAGCGCAGGCCCTCGTCCATGGCGACAGGCTGGATCAGCTTGACGGACATGTCAACGTTGTCGCCAGGCATAACCATGTCGGTGCCCTCAGGCAGGGTCACAACACCGGTCACGTCGGTGGTGCGGAAGTAGAACTGAGGACGGTAGTTGTCGAAGAATGGAGTGTGGCGGCCACCCTCGTCCTTGGACAGGATGTAGACGGAGCCCTCGAACTCGGTGTGAGGGGTGTAAGCGTCTGGCTTAGCCACGATCTGGCCACGCTCGACGTCCTCGCGCTTCAGACCACGCAGCAGCAGTGCGGCGTTGTCGCCAGCCTCAGCGGTGTCCAGCAGCTTGTTGAACATCTCGATGGAGGTGACGGTGGTCTTGGTGGACTTCTCGCGGATGCCCAGGATCTCGACCTCTTCGTTGAGGTTCAGGACACCACGCTCGACACGGCCGGTGACAACGGTACCGCGGCCGGTGATGGTGAAGATGTCCTCGATGGGCATCAGGAATGGCTTGTCGGTCTCGCGCTCCGGATCCGGGATGGAGTCGTCACAAGCGTGCATGAGCTCGACGATCTTGTCAGCCCACTCCTTGTCGCCCTCCAGGGCCTTCAGTGCGGAGATGTGAACAACAGGAGCCTCTTCGTCGTAGTCCTGCTCGGCCAGCAGCTCGCGGACCTCCATCTCGACGAGCTCCAGCAGCTCCTCATCGTCAACCATGTCGCACTTGTTCAGTGCAACCAGGATGTAAGGAACGCCGACCTGGCGAGCCAGCAGCACGTGCTCGCGGGTCTGTGGCATTGGGCCGTCGGTAGCAGCCACAACCAGGATGGCGCCGTCCATCTGAGCAGCACCAGTGATCATGTTCTTGATGTAGTCAGCGTGGCCCGGAGCGTCCACGTGTGCGTAGTGGCGCTTCTCAGTCTGGTACTCAACGTGGGAGATGTTGATCGTGATGCCACGCTCCTTCTCCTCCGGCGCCTTATCGATGGCGTCGAACGCGAAGGCCTGGTTCAGCTCAGGATAGGTGTCTGCCAGAACCTTGGTGATAGCGGCAGTGGTGGTGGTCTTGCCGTGGTCAACGTGACCAATGGTGCCGATGTTAACGTGCGGCTTGGAACGCTCGAACTTAGCCTTCGCCACTTTGTGTCCTCCTGGACTGCTCGGTGGCTACGACTCTCGCAGCCACATAGGTTGTTCATCCGGTCAGCCCTACGCCCGTTCAAATCAGATGGACGATGACCGAGCCGGTCTTTCTTTCATGCCGATGTCAGCATTCACTGCGCTTCACCTCTGTGCTCCTCCACTACCGGTGGAGCATCGTGGCTTCCAGCACAGTCACTGGATAACGGCCAGCACACCGCATACTACGCTATTACCCCCAACACCTAAAACTTGCCCCGAGATTTTCCGGCAAGTTTCCAACACACCCAGCTGGAAATGGTGTAGGTGCAACTGCGCGTATGCGCCGTGCAGGCCCCTATCCTTGACTCCCACCGCCGCTTCGGACGGAGCAGGCTTCAAGTTTGAGGGCGCAGAACGCGGGGCCGCTGGCGTCCACAAAAACTTCAGCGCCCCGCCTTCCGCGAGGTGGGTGTGACGTCCTTAGAAGAGGACGCCACCGACCCGGGGTGGTCCCGCCGTCGCCCCACGGGGACGGCCGGACCGAGGTGGATTAGGACTTGGCGCCACCGGTGCGCTCTTCGATGATCTCCTGTGCCACGTTGGACGGCACCTCCGCGTAGGAGTCGAAGATCATGGTGAAGTTTGCGCGGCCTGCGGTGCGAGAGCGCAGGTCGCCGATGTAGCCGAACATCTGGGACAGCGGGACCTTGGCCTTGACGACCTTCGCGCCGGAGCGGTCGTCCATGGCGCTGACCTGGCCACGGCGAGCGTTGATGTCGCCGATAACGTCGCCCATGTAGTCCTCAGGGGTGATGACCTCAACCGCCATGACCGGCTCCAGCAGAACCGGCTTCGCCTTGGCCACGCCCTCCTTGAGGGCCTGGGAGCCGGCGAGCTTGAAGGCCATCTCAGAGGAGTCGACCTCGTGGTAAGCGCCGTCCAGCAGGGTGGCCTTGATGTTCACCAGCGGGTAGCCAGCGAGGTAGCCGTACTGCATAGCGTCCTGGATACCTGCATCCACAGATGGGATGTACTCCTTCGGCACGCGGCCACCGGTGACCTCGTTGACGAACTCGTAGGTCTCCTCGGATCCCTCTTCTGGCTCGTAGGGCTCCAGGGCGATGATGACGCGTGCGAACTGGCCGGAACCACCGGTCTGCTTCTTGTGGGTGTACTCGAGCTTCTCCACTGGCTTGCGGATGGTCTCGCGGTACGCAACCTGAGGCTCGCCCACATTTGCCTCGACCTTGAACTCACGCTTCATTCGGTCGACGAACACATCCAGGTGCAGCTCGCCCATGCCGCCGATCACGGTCTGGCCGGTCTCTTCGTCCAGCTCCACCGTGAAGGTCGGATCCTCTTCGGTGAGCTTTTGGATGGCGGTGCCCAGCTTCTCCTGGTCAGACTTGGTCTTCGGCTCGATGGAGACCTTGATCACTGGCTCTGGGAAGTCCATGGACTCCAGGACGATCTGATCGTTCTGGTCACACAGGGTGTCACCCGTGGTGGTGTCCTTCAGGCCGATGAAGGCGTAGATGTGGCCTGCGGAGGCCTTGTCCACCGGCTGCTCCTTGTTGGAGTGCATCTGGAACATCTTGCCGATGCGCTCCTTCTTGCCCTTGACCGGGTTGTACACCTGTGCGCCGGACTCGACGGAGCCGGAGTAAACGCGGATGTAGATCAAGCGACCGAAGAATGGGTGGGACGCCACCTTGAACGCCAGGGCGGAGAATGGCTCGTCCTTGGCGGGCTGGCGGGTCATTTCCTTTTCAGGGTCCGACACGTCGTGGCCCTTGATGGAACCGACGTCCATGGGGTTCGGGAGGAAGTCGATGACCGCGTCCAGCATTGGCTGGATGCCCTTGTTCTTGTATGCGGAGCCGCAGTATACAGGGTAGATCTCGGAGTTGACGGTGAGCTTGCGGATCTGCTTCTTCAGCTCGTCAACGGTGATCTCCTCGCCTGCGAAGTAGCGCTCCATGAGCTCTTCGTCGGACTCGGCGACGGCCTCGACCAGCTTTTCGCGGTACTCCTCGGCTTTGTCCTTCATGTCGGCCGGGATGTCCTCGACGGTCGCTTCGGTGCCGATGGCGGTGACGCCGGGCCACATCAGGGCCTTCATCTCCAGCAGGTCGATGACGCCATCGAAGTCGTCCTCAGCACCGATGGGCAGCTCCATGACCAATGGCTTTGCGCCGAGGCGATCAACAATGGTGTCCACGGTGTAGTAGAAGTCCGCGCCGAGCTTGTCCATCTTGTTGACGAAGCAGATGCGGGGAACGTCGTACTTATCTGCCTGGCGCCACACCTGTTCGGACTGTGGCTCCACACCTTCCTTGGCATCGAAGACGGCGACGGCGCCGTCGAGCACGCGCAGGGAACGCTCCACCTCAACGGTGAAGTCAACGTGACCCGGGGTGTCGATGATGTTGATCTGGTTGTCTTTCCAGAAGCAGGTGGTTGCTGCGGACGTAATCGTGATTCCGCGTTCCTTCTCCTGCTCCATCCAGTCCATCGTGGACGCACCGTCGTGGGTCTCGCCGACCTTACGATTGATGCCGGTGTAGAAGAGGATGCGCTCGGTGGTGGTCGTCTTACCAGCATCGATGTGCGCCATGATGCCGATGTTGCGGACCTTCTTAAGATCGGTCAGCGCTTCAAGTGCCACAGGGGAACTCCGCTCATGTTCAAGTTGAGCGACTCTGACCCCTCTTAGGATGTTGCACCCAGAAGGTCGTGGAGCCGCAGGCGTTTACGTACTCGATCTATTGTGCCAGGTTCCCGGACGTTCGTCGCGCCAAGGACCCTGGTGAGGGTCGCATGGGGAGTGGGACGCCGGGGCGGCGTGATCGCCGCAGGGCCGATCGTGAACACTGCGGCGGGAGGTGGTGTTACCCACCCGCTGAGTGGATTACCAGCGGTAGTGAGCGAAGGCGCGGTTGGCCTCTGCCATCTTGTGGGTATCCTCACGACGCTTCACAGACGCGCCGAGGCCGTTGGAGGCATCGAGGATTTCGTTAGCCAGACGCTCGGTCATGGTGTTCTCGCGGCGCTGACGGGTGAAGGTCACCAACCAACGCAGAGCCAGCGTGGTGGATCGACCGGGGCGAACCTCAACCGGCACCTGGTAGGTGGCGCCACCGACGCGGCGAGAGCGAACCTCGAGAGCTGGCTTCACGTTGTCAAGAGCCTTCTTCAGAGTCAGAACCGGATCAGTGCCGGTCTTCTCGCGGCACTGCTCCAGTGCGCCGTAGACGATGCGCTCTGCAGTGGACTTCTTGCCGTCCAGCAGAACCTTGTTGACCAGCTGGGAGACAATGACGTCGCCGTAGACTGGATCCTTAACGAGGGGGCGTGATGGTGCTGGGCCCTTACGTGGCATGGCTTACTTCTCCTTCTTCGCGCCGTAGCGGGAACGTGCCTGCTTGCGATCCTTGACACCCTGGGTATCCAGAGAGCCGCGGACGATCTTGTAGCGAACACCAGGGAGGTCCTTCACACGGCCACCGCGAACGAGGACCATGGAGTGCTCTTGCAGGTTGTGACCCTCACCTGGGATGTAGGCGGAAACCTCAATACCGGTGGTCAGGCGAACACGAGCAACCTTACGAAGTGCGGAGTTCGGCTTCTTTGGGGTGGTGGTGTAAACGCGGGTGCACACTCCGCGGCGCTGTGGGGAACCCTTCAGCGCTGCGGTGGCAACCTTCACCGACTTATCGTGGCGGCCCTTGCGGACCAGCTGCTGAATAGTAGGCATGTACCGACTTTCTGTGTAAACGATCGACATGGTGGAGCGGAAGTAACCACGACCCTAAACATCAAAAAATAGGGGCTCTTTCCCGGGGCCGCTTCCGCTTCGTATCACCTCGCCCACTCGGCGCGAGGATCCCTGTACTGCCTTCGCCAGGCAACTCGGACCTGACTACTCGTGACAATACAAACTACGCAAGGTACGTTACCGCAGGGTCTGCGAACGAACCAAATCCCACTGTCTTTTCCACAGTCGTTCTAATTCTCCGGAGGCACCTCGCCCGTCATGACAACGTGGCCCGCATCGTCGTCCCAGCGGAACTGCGCTTCTGAACTCGCAGTGGGATTGGCATTGATGTCACCCGGATTGAGCCACTTGTATGTCACGGAGATAGCTGAGTCATCGAGCCGTCTCACGGTGGGATGGAACCCATATGCCTTCTTCGTCGCAGTACCTAAGTATTCGCCGTGATGGAAGAGCATGATGAAGAAGGGCGAGGAGGCCGTGCCATGGTCGATGCTGAGAACGATGTAGCTCAACGCAGCGCACGGATCATAGCCTTTGGTCTCGGCATACTCGGCGGAAGGCTTCCACGGCCCATCGGAAACTTGCCCAATCCACGTCTGAATTGCTTGTTCTGCAGTTGGGACGCCACAGGCGCTCCCGGCTCCTTGGCTTTCAACCTTTTCCTGCGCCGCACCATTTTTCTTATCGCGTTCCCTGAGAACGTTTTCTGGCACCTGCTGTGACACTGTTCCAGTTGAAGACTCTTCAGTCTCTGATGGCGACGCCGCGTTGTGTCCGGATGTGGGCTCACTCTTGCCCGGAGCCACACTGTTGGAATCTAGCTGCTGTTCGTGGTGCGATGCTGCCTGATTGTTCGGATTTGCTTGATCTGACGGTGCCGAATTACAAGCCGCCACGCTGGTAGCGATCATGGCCACGGCAGCGATCTGCCCTACCTTGCTTCTCATAGCTTCTATTCCTTCGCTTCATTGATCGGTTTTGCAGCCCTTACCCGAGGGGTTCAGTGACATCAGCCGGAGGGGCTCACGTCGCTTCCGTACCGACAGGCTGTTTCAGGTTCTTGCCCAGAACACTCAGCACCTAGCAGGGGTCGAGCATTTTTCCGGTGGTGTTGAGCTCTCGGGCATTGCCCCCTCGCTGCGCTTTTTCAGAGCACAGCCTGGTTGTATCGGATCCAAAGTCAAGGAAAACCGGGTAAATGTCCGCCCCGTCAGTCTGAGCTCGCAGCGATGGGCAAGCCCCAGGCTTGGCGAACGATGCACCGGGATTAAGATCCAGAGCCGCTGCGATTTTCTTCGTCGCGTCCTCCCCCTGATTCACGATGACACTGTCCAGAATCAGGATGTAGCTTCCATCGCAATTTAGATGGGAATTGGCCACCGCTCCATCCGCCGTATCAACGACTAGGTCAGTGCTGCTGTTGCTTGCTGAAGGATCCGATCCCCCATTTCGACACAAGGTCACCCGGTTGATGATCGAAGGAGGGGCACCAGCGTTTATTAACTTCTTTTTGTCATAACAAGAGAAGTCTGTGAAGGTCTTACCGTCGGCACCATAGCGCTCCCATTTGTCCCCAGTCCAGTACAGCAAGTGCACGGCATCCGTCTGTTTTATTCCTGCATAGGCCCAGTTTCCTTGACACTCGACAATTGTGTCAGTGCGTGAGAAACCCGGACTCTGTTGGATGCTTTGAATTGTGCAGTGGTCCTGTTCTTTCTCTGCAGGGGGCTCCTGTAGCCCAGCTTCCTCATCAGTAGCCGAAGCTGTTGACTCTCCAGCTGTCTCCCGCGGGGATGGCTGCGTCGCGGGGGAACTGTGCGACGCCTGAGCTCCGGCATTGACGCCGTCTTGGGGCTTTTTGCTGTTCACAAAGAAGAAGACGAGCCCGATAATGACCAGAAGTGACAACACGATAGCCAGCGGCTTCCATATCCCCGAAGCGTTCTTTCGGGGGCTCCCGCCGGGGTGCTGATACTGCGGCCCTGGATGGCCTGGACCGCCGAAGTTCGGGCCAGCACCTGGTTGATTGGGATACCCGGGGTGCGGATTACCTCCATTCGGATAGCCCGCGGCTGGGTACGCGCCCTGGCCATACCCGGGCTGCTCGTACCTTGGACCAGGCCTTGGACCGGGTTGACCAGCTTGCGATCCCCCGGATTGTCCAGCCTGACCCGGCCCGCGGCCTTGCGGGTTTCCGTTTCCCGATCGATTGCCTTCCACCGCCGTCTCCTCCCCGATCTGCTCCTGCATTTTTCCTGGTAAAACCTCTAATTCAGGCTAACACGAGGGTTTTCTCAGCGCATGCCAAGTTTCGAAACGCGCCCGGGGATGCGCTCAGGAATCCAGTGCCGTGCTCGCCCGTCGAGGTTTTTGCCAAAGGCACCCCGGCATAAGAAAACCCGCTGTCCTCAATGAGGACAGCGGGCGGGGCTACTCGACGACGTAGCTCAGTGGCTCACGCCACTGCGAATCGTGGATTTAAAGATCCATGTCATCCAGTGGCACAGCAGCGCCGGTGAACTCGCCATAGGCATCGTCACCGTAGAAGCCGTCACCGAAGGAGGTTGGGATAGAGTACGCAGCCTGACGTGCAGCCTCCGTTGGCTCCACCGTGATGTTGCGGTAGCGCGAGATGCCCGTACCAGCCGGGATCAGCTTACCGATGATCACGTTCTCCTTGAGGCCGATCAGCTTATCGGAACGCTTGTTGATCGCAGCATCCGTGAGGACACGAGTGGTCTCCTGGAAGGATGCGGCGGACAGCCAGGATTCCGTAGCCAGGGAGGCCTTGGTGATACCCATGATCTCGGCACGGACCTCAACTGGACGGCCGCCGGTCTTCACGGCTTCCTTAGAAGCGGCCACGGCATCCGAGTGCTCCACCAGGGAACCTGGCAGGAACTCGGTCGAACCGGAGTCGATGACCGTCACACGGCGCAGCATCTGGCGCACGATGATCTCAATGTGCTTGTCGTGGATGGCCACACCCTGATCGCGGTAGACCTTCTGGACCTCGTTGATCAGGTGCTGCTGCACACCGCGGCGTCCCAAAACTCGAAGGACCTCGTGCGGATCGGCGGCACCCTTGAGCAACTGCTGTCCCATCTTGATGTGGTCGCCCGAGCGGATCGGACGCTCCACGCCGCCAGTGCCCAGCACAGCCAGACCCTGACGCTTCGACAGCTTCTCGTAGACCACGTCGTCCGAGCCATCGTCTGGAACGATGGTCAGAGTGTAGAAGTGATCGTCGTCCTCGATCTTGACGGTGCCGTCCACGGAGGCGATGGGAGACTTTGCCTTCGGCACACGAGCCTCGAAGAGCTCCTGCACGCGAGGCAGACCACCCGTGATGTCGCCGCCCACGCCACCGAGGTGGAAGGTACGCATCGTCAGCTGGGTACCCGGCTCGCCGATGGACTGTGCTGCCACGATGCCCACAGCCTCGCCGATCTCGACCTTCTGTCCGGTCGCCATGGACTTGCCGTAGCAGGTCGAGCAGACGCCGGTGGCGGTGCCACAGGTCATCACGGAGCGAACCTTGACGGTCTCGACATTCTTGGCAACCAGCTCATCCAGCTCCAGCTCGCCGATCACGTTGCCAGCCTCAAATAGCACGTTGCCCTCGGGGTCAACGGCATCGGCAGCCAGATAACGGCCCACGATGGAGGTTTCCACGAAGTCCGCGCGCACGGTCTCACCGGTCTTGTTGCCCTCGCCGTCGAGCACGGGTTCGGTCACATTCATGACGACGCCCTGAGAGGTGCCACAGTCGTCCTCGCGGACAATGACATCCTGAGCGACGTCGACCAGACGACGGGTCAGGTAACCGGAGTCTGCGGTACGCAGCGCCGTGTCGGCAAGGCCCTTACGGGAACCGTGGGAGTTGTTGAAGTACTCCAGCACGGACAGGCCCTCGCGGAAGGAGGTCTTCACCGGGCGGGTGATGTACTCGCCTCGGGAGTTGGTGACCATGCCTTTCATACCGGCCAGGGTCCAGATCTGGCGCATGTTTCCGGCGGCACCGGACTTCACGATCATCGGGATCGGGTTGTCATCCGGGTACAGGTCCTCGACGGATTGACCGACGAAGTCCGTAGCTTCCTTCCACAGGTCCACCAGGGACTGGTAGCGCTCGGCCTCGTTGATCTTGCCGCGGGCCATCTTCTTCTCGATGACGCGGGCCTTGGCCTCGTAGTTGTCCAGGACTTCCTGCTTGTTCGGCAGCACCAGCACGTCGTGCATCGTGATGGTCACACCGGAGCGGGTTGCCCAGTAGAAGCCAGCGTCCTTCATCTTGTCCACCGTCTGCGCGACGGTGATCATCGGATACTTCGCGGCGAGGTCGTTAATGACCGCGGCCTGCGGCTTCTTGGCCATGACCCCTTCCACGTAGGGGTAGTTCCAGGGCAGGATCTCGTTGAACACCACGCGACCCAGGGTGGTCTCAGCCATCCAGGTCTGACCGCGTTGCCATCCGTCCGGGAACAGTTCTGTCTCGACCTCTGCCGGCGGACGCAGGTGGCTGATGCGCACCTTGATCGGTGCCTGGAGGCCCAGGACGCCACGGTCGTACGCCATGATCGCCTCAGCCAAGGAAATGTACACACCCTTTGCGGGGGAGTCCTTCGTGGCTTCTTCGTAGGCACCCTGACCGCCGTACTGCTCCGGGGTCTTCACCAATGTCAGGTAGTACAGCCCGGTCACCATGTCGAGGCGCGGCATGGCCAGGGGCTTACCGGAAGCGGGGGACAGAATGTTGTTGGAGGCCAGCATGAGAATACGGGCCTCAGCCTGCGCTTCTGCAGACAGCGGCAGGTGGACTGCCATCTGGTCACCGTCGAAGTCGGCGTTGAAAGCCTCACAAGCCAGTGGGTGCAGCTGGATAGCCTTGCCCTCGACCAGGATCGGCTCGAAGGCCTGGATGCCCAGGCGGTGCAGCGTTGGTGCACGGTTAAGCATCACGGGGTGCTCGGCAATAGCCTCTTCCAGCACGTCCCACACCTCGGGACGCTGGCGCTCCACCATGCGCTTCGCCGACTTGATGTTCTGCGCATAGGACTTTTCCACCAGGCGCTTCATCACGAATGGCTTGAACAGCTCCAGCGCCATCAGCTTCGGCAGACCGCACTGGTGCAGTTTCAGCTGCGGACCGACGATAATCACGGAACGGCCGGAGTAGTCCACACGCTTACCCAGCAAGTTCTGGCGGAAGCGGCCCTGCTTGCCCTTCAGCAGGTCAGACAGGGACTTCAGCGGACGGTTGCCCGGGCCGTTGACCGGACGGCCGCGACGGCCGTTATCGAACAACGCATCCACGGACTCCTGCAGCATGCGCTTCTCGTTATTCACGATGATCTCGGGGGCTCCGAGATCCAGCATGCGCTTTAGGCGGTTATTCCGGTTGATCACACGACGGTAGAGGTCGTTGAGGTCAGAGGTGGCGAAACGGCCGCCGTCGAGCTGAACCATGGGGCGCAGCTCGGGCGGGATGACTGGAATGCAGTCGAGCACCATGCCAGCCGGGTCGTTGCCGGAGCGCAGGAACGCGGCAACCACCTTGAGGCGCTTCAGCGCGCGGAGCTTCTTCTGCCCCTTGCCATCGCGGATGACCTCGCGGAGGGATTCAGCCTCTGCCTCCAGGTCGAAGTTACGGATCAGGGTCTGGATGGCCTCTGCACCCATGCCACCGGTGAAGTAATCCTCGTAGCGGTCCACCAGCTCGTCGTAGATGTTCTCATCCACGATCATCTGCTTCGGAGCCAGCTTGACGAAGGTGTTCCAGATCTCGTCCAGGCGATCGATCTCGCGCTCTGCGCGCTCGCGGATGTGCCGCATCTCGCGATCCGCCGCGTTCTGTACCTTCTTCTTGGCGTCATTTTTCGCGCCAGCAGCTTCCAGCTCGGCCAGATCTTCCTCGAGCTTCTTGGAGCGGTCGGCCAACTCGTTGTCACGGTCGACCTCCACTTCCTTCTTCTCCAGGACCATCTCCGCTTCAAGTGTGGACTGGTCGTTGTGGCGACCTTCCTCGTCCACGGAAGTGATGATATTCGCGGCGAAGTAGATGATCTTTTCCAGATCCTTCGGCGCGAGGTCGAGCAGGTAACCCAGGCGAGATGGCACGCCCTTGAAGTACCAGATGTGGGTCACGGGGGCTGCCAGCTCAATGTGGCCCATCCGCTCACGGCGGACCTTGGACTTGGTCACCTCGACGCCACAGCGCTCACAGATGATGCCCTTGTAGCGGACACGCTTGTACTTACCACAGGCACATTCCCAGTCGCGAGTGGGGCCGAAAATGCGCTCGCAGAACAAGCCGTCCTTCTCGGGCTTGAGGGTACGGTAGTTGATCGTTTCGGGCTTCTTTACCTCGCCGCGGGACCAGCGACGGATGTCATCCGCGGTAGCGAGCCCGATGCGGAGCTCGTCGAAGAAATTGACGTCCAGCACGTGGACTTCCTTTCCCCTCCACAATTTGGAGGGCCTTGGTGGTGAACGAAGGTCAGTTTTGTGAAGTCTGTGGCGCCTTAGCTGACATCCAGGTCAGCGTCCGGACGCTCATCACGCGACAGGTTGATTCCGAGCGAGGCGTTTGCAGACTCGAGCTCGTCGTCATCGTCGGAGGACAGTTCCATCGGAGTGCCGTCTGCGGCGAGAACTTCCACGTTCAAGCAGAGCGACTGCAGCTCCTTCAACAAGACCTTGAAGGACTCTGGAATGCCCGGATCGGGGATGTTTTCACCCTTCACAATGGCTTCGTAGACCTTCACACGACCAACCACGTCGTCAGACTTGATCGTCAACAGTTCCTGCAGGGTGTAGGCAGCACCGTATGCCTGCATTGCCCACACCTCCATCTCGCCGAAGCGCTGGCCACCGAACTGTGCCTTACCACCCAGCGGCTGCTGGGTAATCATGGAGTACGGGCCGGTGGAGCGAGCGTGGATCTTCTCGTCGACCAGGTGGTGCAGCTTGAGCATGTACATGTAGCCCACGGAGATCGGGTGCTCGAACGGCTCGCCGGAGCGGCCATCCATCAGCTGAGCCTTGCCGAAGTCATCGACGAGCTTGATGCCATCGCGGTTCGGGCGGGAGGAGCGCAGCAGGCCGGAGAGCTCGGCGTTGGACGCACCGTCGAACACCGGGGTGGCCGTCAGGGAATCCGATGGCACGTCGTAGAGCTCGGACGGCAGGGTCTTCAGCATCTCCTGGATCTTTGGATCCTGGGAGTCCGTATCGACCTTCCAGCCAGCCTTGGCCAACCAGCCGAGGTGCACTTCCAGCACCTGTCCAATGTTCATACGGCGAGGCACACCGTGGGTGTTCAGGATGATGTCCACGGGGGTGCCATCCGGTAAGAATGGCATGTCTTCCTGCGGCAGGATCTTACCCACGACGCCCTTGTTGCCGTGGCGGCCGGCGAGCTTATCGCCGTCCTGGATCTTGCGCTTCTGGGCGACATACACGCGGACCATCTGGTTGACACCCGGTGCCAGATCATCGTCATCTTCGCGAGAGAACACGCGGACTCCAATGACCTTGCCGGTCTCGCCGTGAGGAACCTTCATCGACGTATCGCGAACCTCGCGGGCCTTCTCACCGAAGATGGCGCGCAGCAGGCGCTCTTCCGGGGTCAGCTCGGTTTCGCCCTTCGGGGTGACCTTGCCAACGAGGATGTCGCCGTCGCGGACATCGGCACCGATGCGCACGATGCCGCGGTCATCCAGATCAGCCAAAACGTCTTCGCCGACGTTCGGGATGTCCCGGGTGATCTCCTCAGGCCCGAGCTTCGTGTCGCGGGCATCGATCTCGTGCTCTTCAATGTGGATGGAGGTCAGCACGTCCTCTTCAACCATGCGTTGGTTCAAGATGATGGCGTCCTCGTAGTTGTGGCCCTCCCACGGCATGAAAGCCACGAGGAGGTTTTTGCCCAGCGCCATCTCGCCCTGATCGGTGCCAGGACCGTCGGCCATGACCTGGCCGGCCTCCACACGGTCACCCTCGTTCACCAGCGGCTTCTGGTTGTAGCTGGTGCCCTGGTTCGTGCGCTCGAATTTCCGCAGCATGAAGGTATCGCGTACGCCGTCATCATCCATCACCGTGATGTAATCAGCGGACACGTACTCCACCACGCCGGCCTTCGGCGCGATGATCAGGTCGCCAGCATCGTATGCAGCACGCAGCTCCATGCCCGTACCCACATAAGGTGCCTCGGCGCGCAGCAGGGGCACTGCCTGGCGCTGCATGTTGGCACCCATCAGCGCACGGTTAGCGTCGTCGTGCTCGAGGAATGGAATCATTGCCGTTGCCACGGAAACCATCTGTCGTGGCGACACGTCCATGTAGTCAACCTGCTCAACGGGCACGACCTCCACGTCGCCGCCGCGCAGGCGGACCTCAATGCGGTCCTCGGTGAACTTGTGATTCTCGTCGAAGGGGGTGTTCGCCTGTGCGATGACGTGACGATCCTCTTCATCGGCGGTGAAGTAGTCCACCACGTCAGTAATCTGACCGTTCTCCACGCGACGGTATGGGGTTTCGATGAAACCAAAGGGATTGACCCGTGCGTAGGAGGACAGTGAGCCGATCAAGCCGATGTTCGGACCCTCGGGAGTCTCGATCGGGCACATACGGCCATAGTGAGATGGGTGCACGTCGCGGACCTCAAGTCCCGCACGCTCGCGGGAGAGGCCGCCGGGGCCCAGGGCGGACAGGCGCCGCTTGTGAGTCAGGCCAGACAGAGAGTTGTTCTGGTCCATGAACTGCGACAACTGGGAGGTTCCGAAGAACTCGCGGATCGCCGCAGAAACGGGGCGCACGTTAATCAGAGAGGTCGGGGTGATCGACTCAGCATCCTGGGTGGTCATGCGCTCGCGGACCACTCGCTCCATACGGGACAGGCCCACGCGAACCTGGTTCTGGATCAACTCGCCCACGGTGCGCAAACGACGGTTGCCGAAGTGGTCGATGTCATCGAGCCCGATTGGGATTTCCACGCCTTCTGGAGAGGTCATGGACTTCTCACCGGCGTGCAGGCGCACCAAGTACTCGATGGTCGTGAGGATGTCCTCTTCGGTCAGCGTCATGGTGCCATCCATGTCGCCACCGAGGCCCAGCTTGCGGTTCACCTTGTAGCGGCCGACCTTGGCAAGGTCGTATCGCTTGGGCTTGAAGAAAGAGTTTTCCAGCAGGGCCTGCGCGGAATCGCGCGTCGGGGACTCGCCCGGGCGCTGCTTGCGATAGATCTCCAGCAGAGCCTCGTCGGTGTTATCCACCCCGTCCTTTTCCAGAGTGGCCATCATCAGCTCGGAGAAGCCGAAGCGATCGGTGATCTCCTGGGTGGTGAGGCCGAGGGCCTTCAGCAGCACCGTCACCGGTTGGCGACGCTTCCGGTCAATGCGCACGCCGACGGTGTCGCGCTTGTCCACGTCGAACTCCAGCCATGCACCGCGGGAAGGAATGACCTTCACGGAGTGCAGGGGGCGCTCGGTGGACGAGTCGATGGAGCTGTCAAAGTAGACGCCAGGGGAACGAACCAGCTGGGAAACCACAACACGCTCGGTGCCGTTGATGATGAAGGTGCCCTTGTCCGTCATCATCGGGAAGTCACCGATGAACACGGTCTGGGACTTAATCTCACCGGACATGTTGTTGGTGAACTCTGCGGTTACATACAGTGGCGCCGCATAGTTGATGTCCTTGTCTTTCGCTTCGTCAATGGTGGTCTTCACCTCGTCGAAGCGGGGCTCGGAGAGAGTCAGCGACATGTTCTCCGAGTAATCCTCGATCGGGGAAAGCTCTTCGAGGATGTCCTCGAGCCCGCTGGTAACGCGAGCGCCCTCCCCTGCTTCAGCCTGGCGGCGTGCGCGCCAATCCGGCGCGCCCACGAGCCAGGCGAAGGACTCTCGTTGGAGGTCGAGAAGGCCAGGAACTTCGATCGGAGCGTCAATCTTCGCAAAGGAATAGCGTTGCGAAGCTCCGGGAATTCCGGCCACTGAACTTGTCTGGCGGGAGACTGCCAAGATGGGTCCTTCCAGCACCGAGAGCCCGGACATTCGCGGGTGGAGCAGCGAATGCCAGCCTCTTGTGTGAGCGTACGGTTTCGTGATGGTCGTTAAATGTGGACCCGCCCCTCACCACCTGTGGCTAGGAATGGCTAAAGGACCTTGTCAAGTCCTGTTTGTGAAGAGTTCGAACCCCTCTACAGTGCTTGCCAAGGCCGGTTTTTGATGAGACATCTCATCGTGTAGCCCACCTGCCACGAGTGATATGGAGATAGATCCAGCGCAAAGAGCTACCTTATATCAAATGCGCTGGGATGTCTACCCCACGTCGGCACTATTTGCAATTCCTGCCGGGCGGCGTGTTTTACCGATTTTCACACGCTGGATGCAACAGCCAACGCCGGACGCACTACCGATCGCCAGACGCACTCTCGATCATCTGCGATCGGCTCGTGTTCAATCACGACCGAGGTGAATCTCCTGGCTCACCGTTATACCTTCCTTCACCCCGGACGGCAATTTCCTCGGTCACGGGCTCCTCCTGATGCTCCTCACCACTCACCGAATGTGGGTCACTGTGTTCAGCCACCTTTGGTTGGCGTCGGGTAGAAGAACCTGGGCGAAGGGCAACGGCCAGCGCAACCACACCCAGGGCGAGCCCCGCCCACAGGAGAATCCGCGACCACTTTTCCACCTGGCGCTTCTCCCCCACGCGCATGGCCTGCGCGAGCATGGAAGACTCGATGTCGCTATCGACCTTGCCATTGAACTCGAGGAGCTTCTGGACTTCCTTACCTTGGCTATCGCGGTAGACATCTCTGATGTCCTCGGCGACAGAGATCAGCATGCCCGACTTCGGCTCCACGACGAGCTCCCGCTGGCCCCCGTGGTGCAGGTAGGCCTGCTTGCCGTCCTCGGTCGTCATCGTGTTCCGGAAGCCGTGGTACTGCTGCGCGATATTGGTATCCGGAATGTCTTGGTGAAAGACGTACACCTCCACGTCTTTGCCTTGGCTCTGGCGGGTTTCGGTGCGCACGAATGTCGCTGGGAAGTCCTTGCGCGCGGTCCAGTCGAAATAGGTATAGTCCCGCTGCTCGGTGTTCGTCGGGAATTTCGCCCACTGTCCCGGGACCTCACCCTTCCCGGGCGGGGTTCCAGGGGTATCTGCGATGGTCGCCTTTCCTTCGGCGACGCCAGTGAAGCGGTTCATTCGGAAGCTCCACACCTGCGCGTCCAGCAGCGACTCGAGATCATTCTTCACGTTGTCGCGGTGGCTGGAGACCCCCACTCGCGCGGCGGCAGTATCCTCCGTATTCGGCTCACCGATCGTCATCTTGAACTGGCGACTGACGGGGGCCTTGATCTCGTCCTTCTCGCCCGGAGCGAGATAAGCCGGCCCCACCGTCGCATCATCGTCCCGGAGGGTCAGCGCGGACGATTGCAATTCCAGCGGTACCGGGCGGTCTTCTGTCACCAACTTCGGCATGAGGAGCCCGGCCGCGACCATGCCGCAAGCCAGCAGGAGGGTGAGAACCGCAAAAATCCGGGATTTGGAGAGCATGCGCACTATGGTAACTGGCCGCATAGAAAACGACCCCCACCGCCGCCAGATGCGGGGTGAGGGTCGAGAGGAAAACCAGAAGTAATCGAAATTACTTGAGGGAAACCTTGGCGCCAGCCTCTTCCAGCTTGGTCTTAGCAGCCTCAGCGTCATCCTTGGATGCGCCCTCGAGCAGAGCCTTAGGAGCAGCCTCAACCAGCTCCTTGGCTTCCTTCAGACCCAGGCCGGAGACGATCTCGCGGACAACCTTGATGACGCCGATCTTCTTAGCACCAGCATCCTCGAGGACGACGTCGAACTCGTCCTTCTCCTCAGCAGGAGCGCCAGCCTCAGCACCCGGAGCAGCAGCTGCAGCAGCAACAGGAGCAGCAGCGGTGACGTCGAAGGTCTCTTCGAACAGCTTGACGAACTCGGAGAGCTCGATCAGGGTCATTTCCTTGAAAGCATCGAGCAGTTCTTCGTTGGTGAACTTAGCCATGATGGCATCCTTTCATCAGTCTTGTGTTGCCTACCGACCCAGCGATCCGATGTGCTGGTTATGTGGTCGATGGGCGAAAGTGTGTGTTGTCAACCCGGTCTCCCGGATTTACCAAGCCAGCAGAGCCAACCTGGTTCCACCTTTGGCGCTCCGGATCATGCGGTGCATGCCCGCGGCGCGGCGGGTGATGTGAGGACTTAGGCGTCCTTCTTCTCCTGCAGCGCAGCGGCCAGGCGTGCAACCTGGGATGCTGGTGCGTTGAACAGGCCTGCGGCCTTTGCCAAGGAACCCTTCATAGCGCCAGCCATCTTGGCCAGCGTGGTCTCGCGGTTGTCCAGCTCAGCGATTGCCTCGACCTGAGCAGCGGACAGCGCGGCACCGTCCATGTAGCCACCCTTGATCACGAAGTTGGAGTGATCCTTGCCGAAGTCCTTCATGGCCTTCGCTGCATCCACAGCCTCGCCGCTGATGAAAGCAATAGCGGTGGGGCCAGTCAGCAGGGATTCATCCAACTCAACGCCGGCCTCACGAGCAGCCAGCTTGATCATGGTGTTCTTGGCGACGGAGTAGGTCACGTCAGAACCCAGTGCGCGGCGCAGAACGGTGGTCTCTGCAACGGTCAGGCCGCGGTACTCGGTGAGCACTGCGGAGTCCGCGTTGCTGAAACGCTCCTTCAGCTCTGCCAGCGAAGCGATGTTCTTCGGGTTGGACATACTCTCGCCTCCTTCCTGAAATATGCGGTGTACGTCATTAGGTACGTGCACCGGCGATCATGTGTTGAAATGATCGGCAACACAACGACTAAGCGCCCCGTACCCGCAGGGGCACAGGGCGCTCAAGTCCGATTCCTCCGCTCGAAAAAGTATCGAGGGGAATCTCCTTTAACGTCTCGTGTTACCTGCGTGGGCCGTCATCATGTCGATGAACCTTCAACTCTCCAACGCGCAAGCTGTAGCAGCCCACGCGCCGGTGAATGACCGACGGTCTTCGGTGAAACTTTGAACGTAATTCAAACTTCCTCGAGGGACTTTACTCCACACTTAGGGCACAACCAAATTCCGATTCGCCCCTGTGCTATGGCCGGCCGCCCGGCTCGTATCGAGTCATGTTGTTCGATCAAATGACAAGCCCGACAGTCCGGGCTAGCGTCAAAAAATATGGCAACCAAAGTGACCCCCAGCAACAGCTTCGTGCCCGCCTTCCTCAAGAGCTTGCGGCACCCGGACTGGATGCCAGAGGGCATCACTCCACTCCCCCGCCGCTTCACACCGCGGACCACCCCGGCGGACCCGGATAGGGTGCCGGTGGTACTCATTCACGGGACGTGGCTGAACGCGTACAACACCTGGGCGTGGCTGGCGCCCCGGTTGGCCGCGGCGGGATACCAGGTGTTCGCCTTCAATTACGGGCACGACACCTCGCACCTTTCCGGTCGACACAAGGCGGTGTTCGGATCGGCTCCGCTGCTAGAAGCACAGAAGGAGGTCGCCGCCTTCATCGATGCGGTGCTCGCCTATACGGGCGCTCGGCAGGTGGATCTCATTGGCCACTCCCAGGGCGCGGCACAAGCCCGGCTGTACCTGACTGACTCGGGCGGCGCAGACCCGCGCGACCCCTCGCGAAACAAGGTCCGCCGCCTCATCGGAATCGGCCCGAGCAACCACGGGACCACCGCGAGCGGTTCCTTAACCCTCTCCAAATTCTTTGACCCGTTGGGTATCTTCGATGGGGTCGTCCGCCGATTTTTGGGCCAGGCTGCTCTTGACCAGCGGGTGGGCAGCAAAGCCATGGCCCACATCAACCGCTTCGGAGATACGGTCCCAGGAGTGGACTACACGATGATCTGCAGCCGCTTCGATCAAGTGGTCACACCGTGGCGCACGCAGCGCCTGAAGGCAGGTCCGGGAGCACGAGTGCGCAATGTTTTGGTGCAGACCGGGAACATCAAGGACTTCAGCGACCATTTGTCGATCCTCTACTCGCCTCGAGTTCTGGACCTCATCCTCGAAGCACTGTCCCCGAACCCGGAGGACTACCGGTCCGCCCACCCCACTGTCACGGGTGGGATGCTCCCCGGTTTTGGGCAGTTCCCCCGCGCTCGATTCCGCCCGCGCTAGGGCCCGGTAGCCTAAGGATTCTGGTTGCGTGAGGAGCCTGTGCGTGAAGCGCACCGGGGAGTTGAGGATCGGGAGTTTTTGGACGCCAGCCCTACGACGGCCGATTCACCGCAAACACGAACGCGCCGCTGGCCAACAGCGCAACTGCACCCACGCCCAGCACGAACCCGCCATACCAATTTTGGCGTTGGATAGTGGGCGGCTCTTCGGAGACCGCAGTTGCTTCGGGCTGTGGCAGAGTCGAACTTTGCGCCTGGGGAGGATTGCTCTCTTCCGGATTCGGTTCTGCAGGATTCGGCGCTGACCCGCCAGGTGCGGCAGTGTCTTGGGCGGTCACGTCCGGGCTCGGCACAGGAGCCTGATGAGAGGTCGCAGCCAGGATCCGTGGCGCCACATTCATGACCGGCGGGCTGGGTGGCCCAGGCTGTGGGGCGTTGGGAGGCTGGAGCTGCTCGCCGGTGGTATCGGTCGGCTCGGCGTGCGGGTCGCGCGGGGCCGCAGAGTCGGAAGGCTCCGGTTCAGCTGACGTTGTGCTGGTGATTGCGCTCTGCTTGCTTTCGGGGTCCTCGGGTCGCGTGGAATGATCTGGCTCCGCAGAGGCGTGGGGATCAGCGGTCTTCGTGGACTCGCTTAGCTCACTTGTTTCACTCGATTCGGAGGATGCGGTCGGCTCGGATGGCTCGGTCGGCTCTGTCGTCTCCGTAGGCACAGTGCCACGGGTCGTCGACGGGCTCTCTGAAGGACGGGAGTCCGACGTGCCGGTCTCTTCCGGCTCGCTCGTCTGTGAAGTGGTCTCCGCAGTTTCTTCGGTTTCAGTGGATTCGCTAGATTCCGACGTCTCTTCCGGCGCAGACGTCGTCGTTGTCTGTTCAGTCGAATTGCCCGTGGGGCGTGCGTCGGTAGGCTCCCACTCAATCGGGTGGTCTGGAAAACCGGGGTCAATCCATTCAGAGGAGGTAACGGCCTCGGAGGTGGTGGGTTCTACCCACGTAGAGTGGACGGTTTCCGACTCGGAGGAATCAGTTTCTCCGTGGTCATGGTGCTCGTGGCCATGACCACGACCGTGGTGCCAATCACTTTTCTCGTTATCGTTGGCGTCTGACTTAATCGATGCGGTCAGGCTCTGCAGCGAGCGACCCGATTCCTCGGCGTCCGCGGCGGTCGTGAGGTCGGACCTGAGCGCGCCGAAGCCTAGCACCCCGGTGAGGGCGACGGGCGCGGCGATCGCGGCAACGGCGATCGCCCGCCGAAACCTAGACGAGCGATGGCGCGGTGTGAACTGATCATGGTGCGCCAAATCATCGCGGGGCATGTTGTGGCGCATGTTCACCCGACCGGACCTTCCTGCGCCATTGGAAAGAGATCATTGATGGCGCACATGATGTGTCCCGGACATGGCCAACTCTGTGAGCAATTCCTGGAAACACGTAACTCACCAAGTAAACACGATGGAGACCCCATTTGGCTAGCTCGCCCGGTCGCGGAGTACGCGTGGAGAGTGAGGGTACTTACTCGATTCAGCTGCGTCGCGCTTTCTGTGCGTAGTTCTCCAACGTGGTGCCCAGGATGCCGAACTTGGCTAGCTTCGCGGAGGAATCCGTGAACCAGGCCTTCATCATGCGACTGAACATCTGGTACTTCTTCTCCGTGTACGGGTACCAATTGGGCTCGAGCTTGTCCCCGTCCTTATCCACGATCACCGATTTCACGTTGCACCAGGCGTGCAGGCCATCCTCGCCCTTATGCCTTCCGAAGCCGGAGTTCTTGTACCCGCCGAAAGGAAGCACCGGCGTGGCCTCGGTGGCCATCACGTTGTTGATGGAAATCCCGCCTGCCTGCAGTTGACCTGCCACCCGGCGCGCGCGTTCATCATCCCCGGACCACACAGAGCCAGTGAGCCCATAGGGGGTATCGTTCGCGCGATCGATCACCTCCTGCTCGTCCCGGAACGTCAGCACGGGGATCAGTGGCCCGAAGGTCTCTTCGGTAACGGCCTTGGCATCCTCCGGCAAGCCGGTGATCACCATCGGCGGAATCAGGTCGCTGTGACCGTCCCACTCTTGTCCGGTGAGGATCTTTGCACCTCGCGCCTTGGCGTCTTCCACGTGTTCGGCAACAATATCGGCCTGGAAGGGGACGGTCATCGAGCCCAGGTCATTGTCCTTCGCATCGGTATCCGCCTGTGTCAGTTGGTTGACCTGTCGCACGAGCTCGCTAACAAACTCGTCGTGGATACTCTCATGGACATAGAGTCGCTCGACGGACGTGCACGACTGCCCCGTGGCGGTCAGCGCGCCGAAGATCGCGCCAGCCGCGGTGCGAGGAATGTTCACGTCCTCAAACACGATCATCGGATCCTTGCCGCCCAACTCCAGTTCCACTGGGATGAGGTACCGGGACGCCTGTTCCATGATCTTCTTCCCCGTTCGGGTGGATCCGGTGAACATGATCTGATCTGGCTTCTGGTCAATGACGGCCTCGCCGACCTTCCCGTCGCCGTAGACAACTTGCACCCAGTTGGGAGCGAAGTTCGCCGTCTCGAGCAAGGATTCCAGGAGTCCTTCGAGGGGGGTGTGCTCGCTGGGTTTATAGACGACGCCATTGCCTGCCGCGAAGGCTGCCGCAATGGGAACAATGGCCTGGAAGAAGGGGTAGTTCCACGGAGAGATAATGAATGAAACGCCCCGTGGTTCGTACCACAGCTCGGATTTCTTCCCCATCATCGTGATGGGGGTCGGCAGCTTCTTGGGGCTCAGCGCCTTTTCCGCGTTCTTCTCATGCCAGGCAATGACGTCCAGAGCACCAAACATTTCGGACATCAGAATGTCGCTGCGGGACTTGTGCGTTTCCTCTTGCACCCGCTGGATGATCTCTTCGGAACGATCCAAGATCGCTGTGCGCAATAGCCTCAGATGCTCCAAGCGCTCCTTCACCGAAAGCGCTCTCAGGGACTTCGATCCCTCTCGGGCGCGGTCAACGACACCTGCTACTTCGACCATCGTTAGTTCTCCTTCGATTCGAGATGACGTTCGTATGCTTCCGTGTTGATCATGGGGTCATATCCGAGGAGGGCGTGGATACTGGTGGTCTTGGTTCCGCCGTGTTCTCCAACCAAGTCATCTGCCCCCTTGGTGCTGTACTGAAGATCGGACCAGTACAGGCTGTGAACCACCCCTTTCATCCCCAGATTAGCCATCCTCAGGCCCGCTGCGAGCGGCTCTGGGAACCGGTGGTGCGCCGCAGCGAGAGCAACACCCGCGCGAACTCCCACGGCTGGCAGGACACCGCAGACCGCGGCCAGGGCGAGGAAGCCGTCCCTGTCGGACTTGTTCATATACGGCAGCATGCGGTCGATGCCTTCGATGGCACGGGATTCGCTGAAGCTGGGCAATCGGTCATTGCCGGGGACGAGCACGTCGCCCATCCTGTTCACGCCACGGTATTGCAGTGAGCTGAGAGAAGTCATCGTGCCTCCGATGCGATAATGTCGCTGGCTTTGTGTGACAAGGCAGAAATAGTGAGGGCCGGGTTGATGCCCGGGGCGTTCGGGAAGATGGAGGAATCGGCGGCGTAAATCCGTTGGCTTCCGTGGATCCGGAAGTCAGGATTCACCACAGATCGATTCCGGTCAATACCGATTCCCAGGCCGCCCATCAGGTGCAGACCGATGCCGAATTCGCCTTCGACGATGCGTTGCGCACCGGTTGCGTTGAAGATGTTGCGAATGGCTGTCATGCCAGCTGCTCGGCGACGGGCGTCTTCGCGGTTGAGCTTCTTCTTGATGACGGGATCGCCGTGCCTGTTCACCGAAATCCGCCCCGGGTTGGTATCCCGGACGCAGACCTCGATACAGCCGAGGTTTTCGAAGTCGGTCATGACCTCGGAGTGCTGCGCTCCGTAGCCCGGTACGAGCAATGCGATGGAAGCTGGGCCAGCAAAAACGTTTTCTAGTTTGAAGCCCTGGCGGCGGAACCCGGGGTCATTGCTCTTGTAGTTCTGAAGCGGTCCATCCCACGCGCGAATCTTGTGATTGTAGACACCGATATTCATGTACTGCGGATGGCAATAGAAGTTCGTGCCCAAGGCTGGCAGCTGCGCACCGAATCCAGAGCGCAGCATCAACGCAGAATTGCCAATGGCCCCGGAGGCCAAGACCACCCGGGACGCACGGAACGTCAATTCGACCTTAGGCCCCTGAACTGGCCCGATCTGCGCGTGCACGGCCACCCCGTCGGAGCGTTCCTCGATCGTTCGGACCTCGGTGCGATCCAACAGCTCGAATCCGTGCTCCTCCGCAGTGGGCAGGGCGGTGATGGCGCTTGATTGTTTGGAGTCAATCCGACAACCGGACAGGCACTCGATGCAGCAGTTCCCCTCTTCAAAGCGGCAGTCCTGCTCCCCCCGACGAAGGCGCTTGTACTCATAGCCGTTGGCCTCGAACCCTTCCGCGAAGAGTGCCGCATTGCCATTGCGGTGGTCTTCGGGCACTTCTTCGATGTTGATGCAGGTTTCGGCTCTCTCGTAGTAGGCATGGAGGTCATCCGTGTTGAAGAAATCCACGCCGGAAGTCCGCCGGAAGTCCTCCAGCGCCACGTCATCAAATCGGTCCATCAGGGCCTGGTTGACGATGGAGCCTCCTCCGACCACCTTCGGCCGTAGCAAAGCCAAACTGACGTTGGTGGTCAGCTCCACCCCGCCTCCCCAGAACAGTTGGGAAGAGGAGTCCACTTCACGGGCTGGATAGCTCTTTCGGTCGTACCGAGTTCCGGCCTCGAGCCCCAGGCATCGCAGCCCTGCATTCGATAGCTCTCGGGCCACGTTCAGGCCAGATGTTCCTGCTCCCACGATGATTACGTCGAAATGATCGCGGGCTAGATCTTTCGCCTGGGCTGCACTGGGCGGTCTCGATGCTGGCCCAGTGCCACCTGCCTGAGTGAAGCCATTCGTCGTGTAGCCGTTTGTCATAAAAACAAAACTAGCAATCAATTCACTGAATGCAGGACAAAGTGCAATATTCACAGATATGAATAAGCCGCCGACAACGTCCCCATACGGGACATCATCGGCGGCTCACGAGGACGGGCTTGGCGCGCGCCCTACGTCTCGCGAAAGATTAGGCCTCCTCGGCGTAACCCTTCAGCACGTTCTCGTCCACCTGGACGCTGGGGCCATTGGTGGAAGACAGGGACACCTTCTTCAGGTACTTACCCTTGGAAGCGGATGGCTTCACGCGCATCAGCTCGTCGATCAGCGCGCCGTAGTTCTCGGCCAGCTGCTTCTCGTCGAAGGAAGCCTTGCCGATGATGGCGTGCAGGTTGGCAGCCTTATCCACGCGGAAGGAGATCTTGCCGCCCTTGATCTCGGAGACAGCCTTGGCCACGTCGGTGGTCACGGTGCCGGTCTTGGGGTTCGGCATCAGGCCACGAGGACCCAGCACGCGAGCCACGCGACCGACCTTGGCCATCTGGTCAGGGGTAGCAATAGCTGCATCGAAGTCGGTCCAGCCGCCCTGGATCTTCTCGATCAGCTCGGTGGTGCCCACGAAGTCAGCGCCGGCTTCCTCCGCAGCGGTAGCGTTCGGTCCCTCAGCGAAGACGACCACGCGAACGGTCTTGCCGGTGCCGTTGGGCAGGGACACGGTGCCGCGAACCAGCTGATCGGCCTTGCGAGGATCAACGCCCAGGCGAATGGCCACGTCAACGGTTGCGTCGTAGTTCTTGGAGGAGGTCTCCTTCACCAGCTTGGCAGCCTCAAGTGGGCGGTACTGGCGGTTACGATCGATCTTTTCTGCGGCCTCGCGGTAGGCCTTAGAGGTCTTGCTCATGGAAATATCCAATCTTTGTAGATGTGTTGGAGTTGTGGTGCGGGCAGGCAAGATGCCCTTCCACGGTTGGGGGCGGGGTCGGTGGCGTCCAGAAGACGTTCTCACCTGGGCACGACACCCACCCAACCAGGATGCTGAGACCCTGGGCGCCTAGGACTTGGCGGGTGCGCCCTCCACGGTGATGCCCATGGAGCGGGCGGTACCGGCGATGATGTGCGCGCCGGCTTCCACGTCATTGGCGTTCAGGTCAGGCTTCTTGGTCTCGGCGATCTCCTTGCACTGATCCCAGGTCACGGAGCCGACCTTATCGGTGTGAGGGACGCCGGAACCCTTCTGCAGGCCTGCGGCCTTCAGCAGCAGCTTGGCTGCCGGAGGGGTCTTCAGCTTGAAGTCGAAGCTGCGGTCTTCGTAGACGGTGATCTCAACGGGGACCACGTTGCCGCGCTGGGACTCGGTGGCAGCGTTGTAGGCCTTGGTGAACTCGACGATGTTGACACCGTGAGCACCCAGAGCCGGGCCGACCGGCGGTGCAGGGGTAGCCTGACCAGCCTGGATCTGCAGCTTGATGAGGCCAGTGACCTTCTTCTTCTTTGCCATTTTTCCTTCTTTCTGTTGTCGGGCCCGCTGCGGTGGGCGATGGGTTGCGCCGTTCATTGGGGACGCCACCGCCCTGTCGTCTGGACGGTGCCACGACGTCACGATGCAACGTCGTGATGCTGTGCAGGGGCCTTACCGGATGCCGGAGTTTCACCGGCCACCGGAAGAGAAACGTATTTCTGTCTACGTCAATGCAGACAGAAAAACTTTAGTTGAGCTTTTCCACCTGATCAAATTCCAGCTCAACCGGCGTCTCGCGGCCAAAGATGGAGACCATGGCCTTGAGGCGGTTGTTGGCCGTATCGATCTCGGAGATCGTGGCAGACACGGAAGCGAAGGGACCGGAGAGAATGGTGACACTCTCGCCCTCTTCATAGTCGACCACGACATTCTCGGCGGCGGGCTTGGGTGGAGTTGCCACGCCGGTATTGGACACATCCACGTGGCCGGCGGCTGCCTCGGCCTCGGTCTCCTCCTCGGAGGCCTGCGGGGTCGCGGCTTCTGGCGGGAGGAGGA
Organism: Corynebacterium falsenii; assembly: GCA_001054945.1. Lineage (GTDB taxonomy): Bacteria > Actinomycetota > Actinomycetes > Mycobacteriales > Mycobacteriaceae > Corynebacterium > Corynebacterium falsenii_A. The sequence continues at coordinate 959,438 of JVKJ01000005.1, forward strand.
ACTTGGCGACTTCGCGGATCTTCACCGGGGTGGGCTTGCCCTCGTTACCTACGAACGAGGTCACGCCCGGAGTATCACGAACGACGGACCAGGAGGCGTCCTCGAGAGCCATGCGCACCAGGACATAGCCCGGGAGCAGCTTGCGCTTGACCAATTTGCGCTTGCCGTCGCGGAGCTCGGTGATCTCTTCGATAGGGACAACGACCTCGTGGATGGAATCGTCCACACCGAGGGTCTGGGCGCGCATCTCCAGGTTGGTCTTCACCTTGTTTTCGTAGCCGGAGTAGCACTGGATGATGTACCAATCGCCCGGGAGCTTCTTCAGGGCTCGCATGAATTCGCGGAGGCGAATCTTGTAAGCCTGCATTGCGGCGTCTTCCGCGGACTGCTCCTCCGGTTCTGCGCTGGCCTGGCCCTCGGCGGAAGCAGAGTCGTCCTGGCCAGATCCACCTTCGGCGGACTTATCCTCCGAGGACGCGCTCTCCGCATTCTCTTCAGAAGCATCCTGCGCTTCAGAGGGCGCAGTGGTATTCAATTCAGCCACGTCGTTTTGCACGTTCTCGTGCGCGGCAGCTGCCAGGCTCTCGGCGCTGAGCTCGTTGTTCTCGCTGCTATCACTCATGTTTTCTCCCAGGCACTGGTTGAGGCTAATAAAAATCCGCCCTCACCGAAACGGTGGAGGCGGTTAATCTACGAGACACTTTAGCACGCGTGGCGGAATTTCCCTAGCCACGAGAGAGCCCGAGTCGTGTCAGCTGATGGGCACTACTTGACGTTGAACATGAACCGAACGCCCAGCGTGGTCAGGTAATCAACTCCAGCGACAAGTGCGGTGAGGATCACCAGGAAGCTCAGGACGACGATCGTGTACGTCACCATCTCACGCCCCGTGGGCCAGATAACCTTGCGAAGCTCCTGCCCCACTCCCCGGAAATATTCCACCGGGTTGCTGCGGGACTTCACGACCTCGGGAGCCTGATGCTGGCGAGAGACAGCGCGGGAAGAGGCCGCACCCGTCACCTGGCGCTTACCGGAGGGGCGCAGGGAATCAGAATCTGCGGAAGCTGGCCGCGCAGAGCTCTTTTTCTTCTCTTCGCTCACGTCTAACTCTCCTTCGGTGACCTCGCGGGCTAAATGTTTCCCACATGGAATTTCGCGTGGCGGCCGTGTGGTGATTCGTGCTGTGCAGTCTAGGCCAGAAACGACTGCTTTGCAGGGGCGACAGGACTCGAACCTGCAACCTGCGGTTTTGGAGACCGCTGCTCTGCCAATTGAGCCACGCCCCTTCAAAGTTCACCCTTGCGGATGTAACTTCATCGGTTGCCGAGCGTCTTTCGACGCGCAACACCGATGAAGCTTATCAGCAGCCCAGCCCCACCACAAAACACGCCCCCACAGGCCCATTTGAAGGCAGCAACAACGACAAAACCCGCCGGACCACAAAGGTCCGGCGGGTTAGTGGTAGCGGTGGGGGGACTCGATCCCCCGACCTCACGATTATGAGTCGTGCGCTCTAACCAGCTGAGCTACACCGCCACGGTCATCATCACCACCGGCACCCGCCGCGGAAGATCACGCCCGTGCATCGCTCAGCGCAATGTCAGTTCGCAAGCTTATGCGCCGCGGCCGCCACTGGAAATGACAGAGCCCCCTGACGGAATCGAACCGTCGACCTTTTCCTTACCATGGAAACGCTCTGCCGACTGAGCTAAGGGGGCACTACTTCAAGCCTCATCAGCACTCAGCTGTTCGTCTGAAGCCACGATAGAATAACCATGTCTAGCGACTAACTACAAATCGGCAGGTCGACCTGAGAAAAGTCGCGTAGCTGCCGCTACTTCCGCACCCACGTTCGGGCGGTGGCGTCCGGTCCCTTAAAGGCCCAGGATCGGGTGAGCATCAAGAACAACACGAACACCCCGGAGACAGCAGCGAGCCCAGGGAGAAGGCGCATGTTCGGGCCAGAGATCACCACTCCCCCGATGGCCCCACCCAGGCTGATGGACAGGTTGAACATCGTGACGTAGAAGGATTGCGCAACATCGGCGCTATCACCAGCTCGCACGGCGAGAGCTGTCTGAGTCACCGTCGGCACGCCCCCGAGGCCGAAGCCCCACAGCACGATCCCCATGATCAGCACAGGCGCAGAGTGTGCGGAGAAGACCAGCGCGATCAGGCCCGCCGCGAAGGCGATTCCGCAGATGCACCCAGTCTGCAAGAGGTTGCCGTCAATCCGGATCGCGGTGAAGATCACGCCCACGCCGGAGGAAATGCCGAACAGCAACAAGGCCACATCAACCGACATCCCCGTGGACGCCCACCGCGTGAACGGCTCCATGTAGGCGTAGACCATGTTGTGCGCGAGAACGCAGCCGAGGAGCCCGAGTAGCACCGTGATGACACCGGGCAGTTTGAGAGTCCGCCACAGCACCTGCCCGCCAGGCCCATTGTCGGTGGAACCCGGCCGGGGCGGGATGGCCAGACGAATCCACAGAGCCAGCACCGCGGATACCGCACCAAGGGCCAGAAACACCCCGCGCCAGCCAATCGCCGCACCCACCCAGGCTCCGAGCGGCACTCCCAGCGCAAGCGCCACTGGCTGCCCCATGCTGAGGATTGCAAGGGCCTTGCCGTGGTCGCGCGGCGTCACCAAAGATCGCGCATAGTTCGCCACCAGTCCCCACATCGTGCCGCCAGCCATGCCGGCCACGAAGCGCACGAGGTAACCCACGGCGACGTCACTGACCACGGCTGTCAGAGCACCCGTCAACGCGAGCATTAACACGGAACCGACTAGGAGGGGCCGGCGGGGAAGGCGCCGGGTCGCGGTCATGATCGGAATCGCAGCCACCAGGCAGCCCATCGCGTAGAGGGTCAGGTACTGTCCGAGGGCAGATTCGGAGGCGCCCATATCCCGCGACATCGCTCCGAGGAGGCCAGCAGGCACCGTTTCGGTCATGATCGCCACAAAGGGAGCGAGACTGAGGGCCAGCAATTGGAGGTAGGGGACGCCACTTCGCTCACTCTGGTCGGTGGCGCCGTTGACGAGCGGGGATTGTGCGGAGCTGTTCATCAGGGTCGAGTGTAACTCTCATGCAAAAAGCGGGAAGCACGGCGTTCAAACCGTGCTTCCCGCTTGCAGTGGTGCCAGATGATGGATTCGAACCAACGAAGGCAGAGCCGGCGGATTTACAGTCCGCTCCCTTTGGCCGCTCGGGCAATCTGGCGTGCAGCATTGGCCAACATCTCACGATGTTGATCATTTGGTGCGCTCAGTACTCTACTATGCGACCCGATCAATTGCACAAATCACCAGGTCATAGCGCCCGCTTGATCTTAACCCAGGCGTTGCAGAGCAAAACCCATGAGGTTTTCGAGCGCCGTACGAGCGTCGCCCTCCGGGAGCTTTGCCAGCTCCGCGGCACCCAGCGCGCGGTAGTGCTCCACATCTGCTTCGGCCTTCTGTCGGCCGTCGGACTGTTTGATCAGACCCAGGGCTTCTTCCACAAGCGCATCTTCCGTCACCGGGCCAGTGAGGATCTCGCGAAGGCGGTCGCCGTCGGGCCCCTCCTGCTGCAGCGCATAGAGCACGGGAAGGGTAAAGACGCCCTCCCTCAGGTCCGTTCCAGGGGTCTTTCCACTGTCCTTGGGATCGGCCCACACGTCAATGATGTCGTCCACGATCTGGAAGACCTGGCCCATGTGGCGCCCGAACTTGTACAGCGCTTCCACGTGTTCCTGCGGAGCCCCGGAGTGCAATGCCCCCAAGTACCCAGCAGAGGCGATAAGCACACCCGTCTTCTCCTGGATGACGGTCATATAGTGCTCAACGGCATCCTTCCCCTTCGAGGTGCCGATGGTCTCCCGCATCTGCCCCGTCACCAGCTCGCGGAACGTCGCGGCGAAGTGCTTCACTGTGTCAGTCCCGAGCCCCGCCATGAGATCGCTGGCCACGGCAAAGAGGTAGTCACCAGCCAAAATGGCGATGGAATTATCCCACCTGGCATTCGCAGACTCGGCACCGCGCCGGCGGTCGGCTTCGTCCATCACATCATCGTGATAAAGAGTTGCGAGGTGCGTGATCTCCACGACCACCGCGGCATCGACGACATCGCGGGGGAAATCCTTCTGTTCGCCACCGCGCTTACCCCTCTCGCCGAATTGGGAGGCGAGGAGGGCGAAGACCACGCGGAACCGCTTACCACCGGCGATCGCCAGGTGGCTGATCTTGTCCGTGAGGAACTCTTCTCCCTCAGCCAGCACAGAACGCAGCCGATGTTCGGCCTGGTTCAATCCGGCGGTGACAGCCTCGTTCAACTGTGGGGAGCCCAGTTCGGGCGCTACGAGGGTGTTCGACCCAGCCGTCAGATCGCTGCTTGCCATGTCCTGCGTCAGCCTTTTTCCTTCAATCATTAACGTGCTGATCAATTGCTCATCCAACGATACAGTAGCCGCCCTGGGCACCACATTTGGCACGCATGGAACAATAAGAGCAATGTCAACAGCATCGTCACCAGCACCCCTCCCCCACACGGTTGAGGCCGACCTTGCCGTCATCGGCGCAGGCCCAGCGGGTTCAGCGACGGCCTACTACGCGGCCGCTGCAGGGCTGACCACTCTTGTGGTCGATATGGAGGATTTATTGGCCTCCCCGCGGGACAAGACCTGCGGCGATGGCCTTACCCCGCGCGCCACGGGCGCGATGGCTCACATGCAGGCCAGCCACATTTTGCAGGGCCGGCCAAAGATCCACGGACTGAAGCTCCATGGCTTCGGCGGATCGATCACCGCCCCCTGGCCGAATACCGGCCGGTTCCCCACCCGGGGTAGCGCGATTCCACGCACACAGCTGGATCGAGCGCTGCTGGACCATGCCGTGCAGGCTGGTGCGAGGTTTCTGGGCGGGGTGAAGGCGGTCGATGCTGTGGTCGAACCCCGGCGAGGACAGCCGTGGGTGCGGGAAATCGTCGGGGAGTGCCGCGGTGGCGTCCCCACCCCTGAGGGGGAAACCCACCGCGACGTCTCCCTTCAGCCGGGCGCGCGACTGCGGATCCGCGCGAAAAACTTCGTGTTGGCAGAGGGAGTGCGCAGCCAGTTGGCCCGGAAGATCGGGATCCGCTGGGAGCGGGGCATCGTCCACGGGGTCGCGGCCCGGAGCTATGTGCCCACGCCGCGCGGGAATGAGCCGTGGATCCACAGCCACCTGGAGCTTCGCGGAGAAGACGGCGCCGCCCAGCCGGGCTACGGATGGATTTTCCCGCTGGGCTCGGGGATGGACACGCAGTCCGGTCCGGGGGTGAACCTGGGCTGCGGTGCGCTGGCCACCGCTACCAGGCCGGCCAGGGTGAATACGAAGAAGATGCTTCGAACCTACGCGGAGGGCGTGCGGGAAGAGTGGGAGCTCGGCGAGCCAGAGAAGATCACCAGCGCGCTGCTGCCCATGGGCGGCGCGGTCACGCGGGTAGCTGGAATTAATGTTGCGGCCGTGGGCGACACGGCGGCGCTGGTGAATCCGCTCAATGGCGAGGGGATCGACTACGCGCTCGAGAGCGGGCGAATGCTCGTTGAGTTGTTAGCCGACGGGGAACGAAATCCGGACGGGCTCACTCACATGTGGCCGGCGCGGCTGCGCCGCGAATACGGGGAGGCTTTCAGCATTGCTCGCCGTCTGGCGATCGTGTTGACCATGCCCGGGCTGTTGGCCGCCATTGGCCCGCTGGGAATGCGCGGGCCGTGGGCCGAACCGGTCATGAATGTCGCCGCCCGATTGATGGGGAATTTGGTGACGCCGGCCGACCGCGATCTGGCTGCGCGCACATGGCTTGCTGCGGGGCGCGTGGCGGCAGGAGCAGATCGGCTGCTCGCCGCGGATGCTCGGCCGCTATTCGGCCGCCCTTAGCGCGCGGCGGGGCTTCCGGCTAGGCCGGGTCGGCGGGTTTGGTGGCACTGTGCAGGGCGACAATGCCTCCCGTGAGGTTCTGCCACCCGGCCTCTTCCCAGCCATTGTGGTTGATCTCTGCGGCGAGTTCCTCCTGATCCGGCCAGGCTCGGATCGATTCCGCCAGGTAGACATAGGCTTCCGGGTTGGAGGCCACCGCTTTGGCGACTATCGGGAGCGCTCGCATGAGATATTCCTTGTACACGGTGCGGAAACCTGGAATGACCGGGGTGGAGAATTCTGCGACGGCCAGCTTCCCGCCTGGCTTGGTTACCCGGGCCATTTCCCGGAGGCCGGCGCGGAAGTCCACGATGTTGCGGAGGCCGTAGGAGATTGTGACCGCGTCGAAGGTGTTGTCCGGAAAGGGAAGCTTCGTTCCGTCCCCGCACACCATGGGAACGTCGCGGTGAGCTCCCGCGGAGAGCATTCCCCAGGAAAAGTCGCAGGCCACACAGAAGGCGCCTGATTCGCTGAGCTCCTCTGTGGACACCCCTGTTCCCGCCGCGAGGTCCAGCACGAGGTCTCCCGCTTTGAGATCCAGCCGGCGGCGGGTGCGCTTCCTCCAGTAGCGGTCTTGCCCGAAACTCAGGATCGTGTTGGTGAGGTCGTAGTTCTTTCCGACAGCATCAAACATGCTGGCGACCTCGTGTGGCTTCTTCTCCAGGCTTGCTCGTGACACGATTGTTCATCCTAGTCGGTCATGGTCCACGGAAAAATGTCCGCAGTGCGACGCTCTTCGCGCCTCGTGGCTATCACCACGGATAGAAACGGGCGGGGTCTGCGGATAGCCTCGTAAGAGGTGCCCCTGTTAGCCAGCAGTCCAGGGAAGACATGAATACGCAGTCCTTTAGTTTTAGAGCAATCCTCAGCATGGGTGTGATGCTGATAGTCAGCATCGTCATCCTGTACTTTCATGGGAACATGACCAACTGGCAGATCTTCACGCTCGCCACGCTGGGTGTCTTGTTCATCTCAGATACCGGTGAGCTCGTGAAAAGGTACTTTCCCCAGGCCAGTTAGGCTCCAGTCCAGTTAGGCCGCCCCTCGCTAGGCTACGCCCAGCTAAGCCACCCGAGTGCGGTGCGAGATATCACCGAGCTGCTGGTTTCGGGACACAACACCTGCGGGTCGCCCGTGTCGATGGATCGCATCCCCGTAGTAGCTCACCAGCTGGGTGCACAAGCTGTACCACGTCTTGTCTTGGATCCCCGCCAGGGCGTGTTCACGAAATGCTGGCAACCGATCACCGATGATCCGGTCCACAGCGATCGGGAGATCCCTCGTGAAGGTTTCTACCTCCAGGAGGTAGCCATTGTGGCCCTGGTCGATCAGGTCGATGGGCCCGCCCGCCGCGGGTGCAATGGTGGGCACGCCGGAGGCCTGTGCTTCCTGAACCGCCTGACAGAAGGTTTCAAACTGGCCGGTGTGCACGAACACATCCAAGCTGGCATACCCACGGGGCAAATCGTCGCCGTACAGCCCGCCGGTAAACACTGCGGTGGGCATGACCTTCATCAGCGCATCCATTTCCGGCCCGCCACCGATGATGACCACTTGAATATCGTCCCGCCCATTCAGCGCGGCCATTCGCTCGACGGATTTCTCTGCCGCCAGGCGCCCCACGAACCCGACAACCTTTCGCTCCGACCGTGGGACCGGATTCACCCCCATCCCGCGCTCCGAGCGCAGCCGCTCCCCCTTCTCGAACCAGGACGCGCGCAATTCTTCGGAACGCTTGGACGGATGGAAACGCTCCGCATCCACGCCCCGGCCCCAATGGAAAACGTTGCGGACATGGTGAGCCTCCAGTTCCGCAATGGTCACGGAGCTCGGAGCCAAGGTCAGGGTGCACTGGTTATGCAGAGCCCGCGTCCACTGCCACGCCATCGCCGAGAGCGCCTTGGCCTTGTAGTTCATTGCGAATCCCGCGACGTCCGTCTGGTAGACCGCCACGCACGGTAGCCCCAGCGTCTTCGCCGCGAAGGCACCGGCCCCGCCCAGTACAAAGGGGCTCGCCAGGTGCACCACGTCCGGCTTGAACTGCCCCAATTCAGTCAGCACGCTGGGCAGCGGCACGCCAATGGGAAGGGAATTGATTCCGGGAACTTCCACGGTGGGTACACGGGCAATTCGATAGCCCTCGTAGTGGAAGATTTCCTCTTGGCCATCCCGCGCCCCCGGCGCGATGACCAGCGCCTCATGCCCCTCTCGTCGCAGGTGTTCCAGCACTCGAAGCACGGAATTGACCACTCCGTTAACGTTCGGAAGGAAACTTTCGGCGACAATCGCAACACGCATGCTCATCAAGATCCCTTAAACAGTTAACCTGCGCCCTGAATCTGAGTTAAGAGTTTACCAAGGTTCTATGAACATTGCGTTACCAATAGTTGTGACGATAGATAATCTTATCCGTCGTCGCTGGTCATCCTCTGCCTACGCTCCACCGCGCGCACAGTCGCCGCGCACAGCCCGCAGATTGCGAGCATCGCGGCCATCGAACTCAGCGCCGGGCGAAATGCCAGAGTCCATGTCCTCCCCACCACGCGCATGTTCTCTGGCCGATTGGTCTGGTACTCGATGCGCACCTGTTGCCCTTCCACCAGCCCCACGGGGTAGCGCAGACCAGAATCGGGCTGCCGGTAGTTCCCCTCCGCGTCCCGGTACCTCACGGAGGTCCGCAGCTTCGTCACCTCCAGTACCTCAGCCGTGGCCGTGCCTTTCGATTTGGACAACCGGGCATCTTCCATCGCTGCGGTCACCACCATCCCCGCACAAATCAGGATGGAAAACACCGCCAGCGCAATCACCGCCTGGTACGCGCGCCGGAAGAGGCGCTGCCGACGCCCCGCCATCACCGGGGGCTCACTCTTTCACGGATCTTCCGCTCCAGTTCCGGACGCCACTGCCGTGACACCCGGGCTTCAATCACCAGCACGCCCTCCTTGGTGATGTGTTCAAGCTTGTCCGCATCGGCCCCGTGTGCCTCCTCCAGCGCTGCCCAGTTACCCGCCTCCTGTTGGGTGTCCATGACCTGTGCCAACTCGACCAGGTTCTCCACGGGGATGTGCCCCACGCCTCCGGCGCGGCACAGCGCGCCAAGGTCGGTTCCAGTCGGCGTGCCGAAGACCCTTTCGAAGGCGCTTGCGCCATCGTCAAAGGTGCGCAGGGTGTCCCCGCCAGGTTCCAGCCCTTCAAAGATGGCGCCTCCGTCATCGTTGATGACAACCACCACCAAGTTTCCCGGCACGGGTTCTTGTGGATGGAAGAGGATAGAGGTGGCGTCATGAATAAAGGTGAGATCCCCCAACACCGCGACCGTGCGGGGAGCGCGTAACTCCTCCGGACGCGCGGATTGGGTCGCCAGCGCAGTGCCAATGGCTGTGGCGATGGTCCCGTCGATACCGGCGGCGCCTCGATTGGCGATCGTGCGCACCCCATCGAACGGGAGACCCGCGCGGGAGGCATCCCTCACAGTGGAGGAGGCCCCCAAGACCAAAGTGTCCCCGTCCCGGAGTGCGTCGGCGACGGCAGCAACGGCGTGCATGCCGGAGAATACCTGCGATGGATCCGACTCATCGGTACCGAGGGCGTGACGAACCGCCTCGACACCCAAGTCGCTGATCGCACGGCACACGTCCACCCACCCGGCAGGGTGCTCCCCTGTCAGGCGAATCGAGGAGCCAATCCGGCGGGCCGTGTGCGCCACGTCGGGAACGGTGTTGGTCTCGGTCAGGACGGTGATATCAATGTCCGGGTCCGCGAGCAGCTGTGTGACCGAGCGGTGGAGAGTCGGGCGCCCCACGACAATGATCTGTTCCGGGCGGGTGGCAGCGGAATACTCCCCGTGGGCCACCTGGGCCGCGGTGAACATCGAGGCCGCAGCGGAATGGATGGGGAAATCCGGAGCGGGAGCCATGGGCTCGGCCAGGACCGGCAGGTCAGCGAGGACTTCAAGAATTTCCCGCGCCCATGCTTCGTCGGTGACCGAGCCAGCGATCACCAGGGTGCGGCGGGACACATCGACCGTCACCTGCCCGAACGGCAGGCGCTGCTCCCGGGTGGCCGGGGCGTATTCCCGGAGCGGGACATCGCCGGCAGTTCCGCGCGAAGTGTCCTCGTCACTCCGCTGTGCTAATTCCTGTGCCAGTTCTTGCGCCAGCAACGTCACGTCCGTCGCCGCCCCGGGCACTAGTGGCTCCACAAATGGCACATCCAAGTGCCCACCACCGCCGGAGACCGGGTCCACCACCTCGCGGATGAGCCTGTCCACGGTCGCGCGGACTTGGCGATCCCCCGCCGTCTGGGAATCCAGCTCTGCCCGCGCGGCGGCATGCGAGCCGAAGATCTCCCTCTGGTCGATCGTCTGGTTCGCTCCAGTTCCCACGTAGGACCACGGCCGGTTACTGGAGATCACCACCAGCGGCGCATGAGTCAACGTAGCCTCCACCATCGCGGGCAGACAGTTGGCCACGGCGGTGCCGGAGGTCATGACAACGGGCACCGGCGTGCCAGACGCCTTCGCCATCCCCAGCGCCAAAAAGGCCGCACCACGCTCATCGGTGCGCACATGAAGGCGGATCCTCCCGGCGCGGGAGGCCTCCGCCAGGGCCAAGGCCAGCGGCGCGGACCGCGATCCGGGACAGACCACGGCCTCGCGAACCCCGCAGCGAATCAGCTCGTCGACGATCAGCGCGCCCACGCGCACTGAGGGTGGTCCGGCTTCGTGCTCCAGCGGCTCATTGTTTTCCATCACGGCCATTTAACTTACTCGCCGGGCCGGCAGCACTCTATCTCCCGGTGAACCGCCCCTCACGTTTGTTCAAGAAGGCTCCCATCGCTTCGGGATGATCATCTGTGTGATGGGCGATGGCCTGCATCGCAGCGGATAGCTCCAGGATGCTGGCCAGCGATTGCTGCTGCGATTCCCGCAACAATTTCTTCGTCATGCGCACGGAGTGCGGAGGGTTCTTCGCCACCCTCGCCGCCAGTTTGTGCGCCACCTCCCCCAGTTGTTCAGGGTCAGCAAGCTCGTTCACGAGCCCCCAATCCAGGGCCCGCTCAGCAGTGATTCGGTCCCCGGTGAGCGCCATCTCCGCAGCTCGCGCGAGGCTCAAGTTCTTCGTGAGCAGCCAAGCACCCCCATCCCCCGGCACAATGCCCAGCGCCGCGAAACTCTCCGCCATCCATGCGGAGGAGGCCATCACGCGCAGATCGCACATCATCGCAAGGTCCGCGCCCGCCCCGACCGCGGGCCCGTTAATGGCCGCGATCGTAGGAACGTCGCAGTTGAACAGGGCCAGGGGGATTTTTTGGACGCCACTGCGGTACCCATTGCGCAGTTCGTAAGGATTACCGGCGAACATCCCCTCCTTGCCGACCATGGCCTTAATGTTTCCCCCAGCGGAGAAGGCCTTCCCCGCCCCGGTGAGGATGACAGCCCGCACTCGATGGTCCTGATTGACCCGCTCCACGTTCTCGGTGATCGCCTCGATCATGTCTGCCTCAGTGATCGGGTTGCGGGATTCCGGTCGGTTCAATGTCCAGGTTTCAATGTTGCCTTCGGACTGCACGAGGAGCGGATTCATGCTTAGCAGCCTAGTTTTGAGGCCACCTCCACGAACCAAAATCGTCATATCGGCAGCGAGAACGGCAGCAGCAAGTGGGGCGGATATGGCTACAGGGCGAGAACGTGACGCGGTGAGATCACAGGAACTCAGCAGCGCGCCGGGCTCGCTCAATCCACCAATCCCGGCGGTCCTGCGGAACGGCGAAGCGCTCCAATACCTCCGGGTCGGGCTCCACCGGCCCCAGCTCCATTGAGCCGTTGACGATGGGGCGGTGGGCCACATCAACGTCGAACAGAGCACCTGTCGCCAAGCCGGCAGCCTGAGGGTCGATGGCGGCCCCCTCATCGTCGTGGTAGCGCGGGAGCATCGCCGCTGCCTGCAGGCCCGCGCCAATTCCCACCGCGCTATCCAGCGCGGAACTCACGGTCAGCGCCACACCATAGCGGGACACCTCGCTGGCAATCTCGCGAACAACATCCGCCCCGCCCAGCGGCGCCACCTTCACGACAGCCACATCGCACGCCCCCGCCTTCACCACTCGCAGCGGGTCGTCAGCCTTTCGAATGAGTTCGTCGGCAGCGATCCTCACGATCCGACCTTCGCGCATCAGTGTCATTCTGACCTGCGCTAGTTCTTCCGCCGTGGCGCAGGGTTGTTCGGCATAGTCCAGTGGACCTTGGTTGCTGAGTTCTCGCAGTACGTCCACCGCTTGCTCCACAGTCCATCCAGCATTCGCGTCCACCCGGATCTTCGGCGCCGGCACCCCGTGGTCCGCGAAGTAGCGGCGCACCGCTGCCACCCGGGCCACATCCCGCTGCTTCGACGTGGAGAACTCCACTCCGGGCTCGGCTACCTTCACCTTGACAGTGGTACAGCCCGGGTAGCGCTGCATCAATTCCTCGACCCCCTCTACGTGAAGCGTGGTATCGATGGCGGGAATCGTTGCATTGACCTCCACAGACGACGGAAGGTCACGTGGCGCGTTATCCTCCCGGCCTGGAGCCGGCTCGGTGGCGTCCCCCCATGAATACAGCGCTGAACGCAACCAGCGCGAAGATTCCTGCGGCCCATACTCCACGAAGGGAGCGAACTCTACCCACCCGCGCGGGCCACGAACCAGCATGACCTCCCGGCGAGTGATGCCCCGGAACTTCACCCGCAGCGGAAGGCTGAGAACGTGGGCTCGGTCGTCCAGGGAGGAAAGAAAATCATTGAGCGTGGCAGGGGTAGTAAACACGCCCCTTACACTAAGGGACATGACTGCAGAACCGAATCAGCCCAACAAGCCCGCGCAGGCGGGGAACCCCTTTGACCCATCTCAATGGCGCGAGGTGCCGGGGTTCGATTTCACGGACATCACCTATCACCGGCATGTAGGGACCGAGCGGGCGGACGGGATCGTGCGCATCGCCTTCGACCGACCAGAGGTCCGCAATGCATTCCGACCACACACGGTGGATGAGCTCTACCGGGCGCTGGATCACGCGCGGCGGTCCCCGGACGTGGGAACGATTCTGCTGACCGGTAACGGCCCGTCTAAGAAGGACGGCGGCTGGGCATTCTGTTCTGGGGGAGACCAGCGGATCCGGGGGCGCAGTGGTTATCAGTACGCAACTAGTCACGATGGCGATGTCGCTGCAGCGACTGCCGATCACGTCGATGAGGCGAGGGCAAAGGCCGAGGGAGGGCGGCTGCACATCCTGGAAGTTCAGCGGCTGATCCGAACGATGCCGAAGGTGGTCATTGCGGTGGTCAATGGCTGGGCCGCCGGTGGTGGGCATTCGCTGCACGTGGTCTGCGACCTCACCCTGGCATCTCGCGAACACGCCCGGTTTAAGCAGACCGATGCGGACGTGGGGAGCTTCGACGCCGGTTATGGTTCTGCTTACCTGGCCAAGCAGGTAGGCCAGAAGTTTGCTCGTGAGATTTTCTTCCTCGGCGAATCTTATGATGCGGAGGAAATGCACCGCATGGGCGCGGTCAACCGAGTGGCTGATCACACCGAGTTGGAGAGCACAGCCATCGACTGGGCGCGGAAGATCAACACGAAGTCCCCGACCGCGCAGCGCATGCTGAAGTTCGCCTTCAACCTGAGCGACGACGGGTTGATGGGGCAGCAGGTCTTCGCCGGCGAGGCTACCCGCTTGGCCTACATGACCGATGAAGCGGTGGAAGGGCGTGACTCCTTCCTGGAGAAGCGCGCGCCCCAGTGGGATCAGTTCCCCTACTACTACTAAGGGGAACACCGGGAGGGAGGCACCGGGGCATCACCGTGCCGAACTAGACTCGCGGGGTGTGAATGATCAGCCCATCCCCCTGCAGTCCTGTGTTTTCTCTGCGCGCGACCTCGCCAGCAGTACGACCCCCATCGTGCCGGCGCTGAACGCTGTCATGGCGGGTGAGGCATCCATTCTGCCGCTGCCGGACAACGGTTCTGACTCTGCCCACGATCTGGAAACACTCATGCGGGTCGGCGATCCGATCCGCCCCGGCACGCTGATCGCCTGCACATCCGGGTCTACCGGGACACCCAAGGGCGCCCTGTTGAGCGCTGAGAACTTAGCCGCCTCCGCTGCGGCGACCGAACAGTATCTTTCCTCGCGCTTTAACAACCCCGTCACCGGCTCCCCCGCGCAGCCGGGCCGCTGGCTTCTCACCCTGCCAGCCCATCACATCGCAGGGCTCCAAGTCATTCTCAGGGCTCTGCGCGCCGGTCATCCCCCGGTTGTGGCACACCACCTCGGCGCCACACCCGCACATCACGCAGCCCAGCCGTTCACGGCCGACGGCTTCATCGAGGACACGGCCAGGCTCCGGCGTGATTGCCCCACCGGGGATCTCTACACCTCCCTGGTCCCCACGCAGCTCTACCGGCTGGACAGCCCCGCGGCCCACGCAGCCATGCGCGAATACACCGCGATCCTGATCGGTGGCGCTGGGGTACGCAGTGGCGTCCAAAAAAAGATGCGCGACCTACGCATCCCCCTGACATATACCTACGGTTCCAGCGAAACCGCCGGCGGCATGGTCTACGACGGGCATCCCCTCCCCACCGCACGCGTGGAACTCGACGACGACGGGCGCGTCCATCTCATCGGGCCCATGGTGGCGCGCGGGTATCGCAACGCCCCAGGTGACAGCGAGTTCCCCAAGCCGGGCGTGTTCCGCACGTCGGACGCGGGGGCCTTTGGTGAGGACGCCACTCTGACGATCCGCGGGCGCATCGACGGCGCCGTGAATTCCGGCGGGCTGAAAATCCTTCCCGAGGAGGCGGAACGAGCAGTTGCCAGCGCCATACCCGAGGCATCCGACGTGTGCGCCGTGGGCGTCCCCGATCCGGATTTAGGTGAAGCGATTGTGGCCTTCGTCGAGACCGAGAATTCGGAGGAGTGGGAGGAGGTGACCAGTGTCCTTCGCGCCCGGCTGCATGACCAGAGCGTGGAACGGCACCTGGTCCCCCGGCGCGTGTGGACTGTCTCCGCCCTGCCGAGGACCGGACCGGGGAAGGTGGATCGGCAGGCGCTGCGGGCGCAGGCAGCGCGCCTGACTGGGTAGGTGGCGGGGATATAATCAACCGCGATACACACCCGAAAACCCAGCCCGACGCAGAGAGGTCCACGTGACGCGAGCGAGCCAGAACACGACACAGCGATACCCGGGCGCCACCCCGGCTCAATGGCTAGAAGGGGCGCGACCGCACACGTGGGCGAACGCTTTCGCCCCCGTGCTGGCTGGAACCGCAGCAGCAATTGCGGCTGGGCACGGCGATGTGTCCCGGGCGGTCCTGGCGGGGATCGTAGCGTGGGCCCTGATCATCGGGGTGAATTATGCCAACGACTATTCCGATGGAATCCGCGGCACCGACGACGATCGCGTGGGCCCATTGCGACTGACTGGGTCCGGGCTCGTGCCCCCGGCGATGGTCAAGCGGGCAGCATTCATCGCGTTCGGCGTGGCTGGGGTGGCCGGGGTCATCCTGAGCCTGGCTAGCTCCTGGTGGCTGATTCTGATCGGTGCAGCCTGCATCGCCGGGGCGTGGTTCTACACGGGCGGTGACAACCCCTACGGTTACCGCGGGCTAGGAGAGGTCGCGGTTTTCGTATTCTTCGGCCTGGTGGCCGTGCTGGGGACGGAGTTCACCCAGGCTGGCGCAATGAGCTGGCGCGGGCTGGCGATGGCGATCGCGGTGGGGGCGATGTCCAGTGCGGTGAATCTGGCTAACAACTTGCGCGACATTCCCTCTGACCGAGAGGCTGGCAAGATCACTCTCGCGGTCAAGTTGGGCGACCGGGGTACCCGGATGCTGTGGGTCGGGCTGGTTGCCGTGGCGATCGCGCTGACCTTGTTCATCGCCGCCGGCCACGTGACGTTCCTCATCGCCCTGGTGGCCGTGCCGCTGATGGTGGTGGCGGCCATGCCCGTGGTCAAGGGCGCCCAGGGCGGTGACCTCATCCCCGTGCTGGGGATGTTGGGCCGCGGCATGCTGCTGTGGTCTGTGGCCGCCCTTGTTGCGGCGTTCCTGAACTAGTCGTCCAAGCGGTTAATCGTCCAGGCGCTCCTGCAGCTGCATTCGCATCTGCTGCTTGTGGGCACGGCGGCCAGAATCCCACTGGGCAATCTGTTCGGTGGTGCGCAGCCGCAGGTTCTTAAACAGGAACATCGACAACGGCAACGCGATGATGAGGGCCAGGAGCGCGCTCATCATCACCGGGAAATACTGGGCCATCCCCAGGAAGATCACCACGGAATGGATGATGACCGTCAGCACCAAGAACAGCCCCAATCGGGCTACGGCATACAGCGCCACATCCTTTTTCGCGGAACGGGAAAGCCGCGGCTTGGATGCTGGTTCCTGCCTATCCAGACCAGCGTGCTGGGCGGGATCTCGGGTCTCATCAATGTAGCTCACAGTCCTCACCCTACTTTCGACCGCTGCGCAGAAACAAAAGCTCGTTTCGCATCTCGCATCATTCCGCTGGGCCCGACAGCAGGCGGGATAGGTAGCTGCCATAGGGGCTCTTCCCGTGGGCTTCGGCTGTGCGCTGCAGGGTGGCGTCCGAAATTAACCCCATCCGCCAAGCTACCTCTTCCGGGCACGAAACCTTTAACCCCTGGCGCTTCTCAATGGCGCGAACAAAGTCACTGGCCGCATTGAGGTCATCGACCGTGCCCGTATCCAGCCACGCCGTCCCGCGCGGAAGGACATGGACCTGCAGGCTCCCCCGCTGCATGTAGACGCGATTGACGTCCGTGATCTCCAACTCGCCCCGGGCCGAGGGCTCAAGGCTCTTGGCAATCTCGACCACGTCGGGAGAATAAAAATACAACCCGGGAACCGCGTACGGCGACCGTGGCTGCGCGGGTTTTTCCTCGATGTTGAGGGCTCTTCCGTTCTCGTCGAATTCCACGACCCCATAGGCAGTGGGGTCCGCGACGCGGTAGCCAAAGATCACCCCGCCCTCCGGGTCGCTGTAATTGCGCAGTTGGGTGCCCAGACCCGAACCGTAGAAGATGTTGTCGCCCAGGACGAGAGCCACGGGCTGGTCACCAATGAACTCCTCACCGAGGATGAAGGCTTCCGCCAGTCCGTTGGGCTCGGCCTGCTCGGCATAGCTGAGTTCCACGCCGAAGCGCGATCCGTCCCCCAGAAGGTCGCGGAAGGCTCCGGCATCCTTCGGGGTTGTGATGATCAGGATCTCCCGCACCCCGGCCAGCATGAGGGTGGAGAGCGGGTAGTAGATCATGGGTTTGTCGTAAACGGGCACCAATTGCTTGGAGACGCTAAACGTCACGGGCCACAGCCGACTGCCGGTGCCTCCGGCGAGGATGATTCCGCGCATGACGTTAACTCCCTCCCTGGGTTCGGCGGCCGGACTCACCGTCTTCGGAGCCCCATGCCTCGGACTCGGCCATCGCCTCTGTCCACTCCGCACGCAGCTCTTGTTCCCAGGCCAGGCATTCGCGCCACTCCGGGAGTCGGTCCCGCGTGTCCTCTAGGGTCGGAGCAACCACGTCCTTGTCAGAGAGCACAGCTTCCGCCTGGGTGATCCCCCACTCCACCTCCAGTTGCGGGTCGAAGGCGTTGACCTCAAATTCCCGCTCTGGGTTGTAGGCCTCGGTGACCAGATACGTCACGGTTGTGTGGTCCGAGTGGGCCCGAAAGCCATGCCCGACGCCAACCGGTACGTACACCGCCCAGTTATTTCGTTCCGTGAGATCAATCGACAGGTGCCGACCGAATGTCGGAGAGCTCCGGCGCAGATCGACGAGGACATCCGAGATCGCCCCGGACGCGCAATTGACGAACTTGGCCTGCCCGGGCGGCACCTCCGCCACGTGGATGCCCCGGATGACGTTTTGCTTGGAACGGGAGAGGTTCGCCTGCGCGATGGTGAAGGGATAGCCGAGCTTGTCCGCCCATTGCTCCGCCCGAAAAGATTCATGGAAAGCGCCGCGATCATCTTCGTGAATGCGGGGAACGTAGACCCAGGCACCGGGGATGGGGAGATCATAGATGCCGGGAGCAGCGTGGGAGGCATCAGACAGTTCGGCGGGTAAATCCAGGCGTGTTTCGCTGCGAGTCATAGTCAGTACTCTAGCGGCGCGACGCGGGCAGACAGGGCTGCCGCGTGGGCGTGGTGCGAGTTCACCGGCAGCGAGGGCCGATCCACAGCTAGTTCAGTTCTTTCTCGGAGGCCCGGTACTTCCGTTCCGAGGCCTCGCGAGCCCGGCGCCACCAGTCCTGATTCTCTCGGTACCACCGCACCGTGTGGGCCAGGCCTTCCTCGAAATTGCGGTGGCGCGGCGCCCACCCCAGCGCCTCCATGCTGCGTGGGTCGATGGCATAACGCCGATCGTGCCCCGGGCGGTCCGTGACATGGACGAATTCGTCGCGAGGCCGACCAAAGACCGCAAGAAGACTCTCCACCACCTGACGGTTGCTGCGTTCACCTTCGGCACCAATGAGGTATGTCTCTCCAATGTCCCCACACTCTAGAATGCGCCACACAGCATCATTGTGATCGTCCACGTGGATCCAGTCCCGGACATTCTCGCCCGCTCCGTAAAGGCGCGGCTTTTCTCCCTCAATCAGGCCAGTGACCTGCCGCGGGATGAACTTCTCAGGGTGCTGGCGGGGGCCGTAATTATTGGAGCAATTGGAAATGGTCGCCTTCAGGCCCCGCGAGCGGACGAAAGCCCGCACGAAGTGATCCGCTGCCGCCTTGGAGGCCGAATAGGGAGACGACGGCCGGTACGGCGAATCCACCTGAAATCGCGCGGGGTCCTCCAGATCCAAATCTCCGAATACCTCGTCCGTGGAGACGTGATGCAAATGCGCTCCGTGGCGCGCTGCAGCCTCTGCCAGGTTGACCGTGCCTTCCACATTGGTGCGCGCGAAAATGCCGGGATCACGCAGGGAATTATCGTTGTGGCTCTCCGCCGCGAAGTGAACGATTGCCACCTCACCGCTAGGAGACCCGCCGTTTGCTTTGGCTGGAATCTCGGCTTCTCGCACTTCCTCCTGGATGAGGGCGTCGATAGCGGTGGCGTCCACAATATCGAGGCGTGAGAAGCGGAAACGTCCCGGGTACAGCTCATCGAGGGGGGCGCCTCCCTCCCCCACGAGGTTGCCGGGGTTTGCGGCATAGGTCATCGCATCCACGACGTGGATATGCACATCCGGGCAAGTTTCCAGCGTGCGATGCACGAAATTAGAGCCGATAAAACCCGCACCCCCGGTGACGATGAGCCGGGAAAAGGTGCGGGTTGGGGCGGCGCTGCGAGTCATGGGGACTATGTTAGCGAGCCGAGTTGGCGCCAAGGGCGCTAGTGCGCGCTAGTTCAGGCCAGCGTAGGAGTGCAGGCCGGAGACAACCATGTTGATGAAGAAGAGGTTGAACACCATCGTGGCGAAGGCCACCACGTTGATCCAGGCGGCCTTCGGACCGCGCCAGCCAGGGGTCGCGCGGGCGTGGAGGTAGGCGGCGTACAGGATCCAGGTGATGAAGGAGACCGTTTCCTTCGGGTCCCATCCCCAGAAGCGGCTCCAGGCGCTGTGGGCCCAAATCGCACCGAAGATCACGCCCAAGCCGAAAATCGGCAGGGCCCACACCGCGGTGCGGTATGCCAGCCCGTCGAGCTTCTGAGAGTCAGGGAGCGGGCGGGTGAGAACATCGAGCACCTTGGTAGCTCGGCGCTGTGTCCCAGTTTCGGACTCCGGGTTCTTGGCCCTGCGTGCGTCCAAGTTCTCCTTGCTGCGACGAGCCAGGTACATCAGCGAGGACATGCCCGAAATCAGGCCGATGCCCGCGCCGATGGACACGGTGGAGACGTGGATCACGAACCAGTAGGACTGCAGTGCCGGTACCACGGGCGCGGTCTGTGCGTACAGCTTCGTACCCGCATAAAACAGAAGCACCACGACTGGGGTGAGGATCCACGGCCACATGACCAGCATGGAACGCCGGTTGATGACCAACGCGGCGATGACCATGGCGAACAGCGAGACCACGCCGACGTATTCGAAGAGATTTCCCCACGGGAAGCGGTGCGCCGCGAGGCCGCGCAGGATCACGTGCACAGCGTGGACGGCAATCGCCAGCCACACCATGGCTTGGGTGACGCCACCGAATGACCGAGTCCGGGACGAACGCTCCCGGCCGGTTTGAGCCGCGCGCTGGACCATCCCGTAGTACACGAGGGACACCGCCAGCGCCAGGAGGTAAATCAGTTCCGCGCTGCGGAATGCCAGGTCGGAATACTTCGCCAAATCCTGGTCAATAACCATAATTATCCGGTTCCTTATTAAAAGTTGGCCGCCCGGCGGTGAATCGCCGTTGGGCTTGGGGCGACCTTGGCTGGTTGAAAGCGCAAAGCTGTAATAAACCTATCTCCACACGGGGCGGCTACTCAAAGTCGTCCGCGTCTTCCTCATCCAGGGCCTCCTCTTCGAGACCCAGGATGCGCTCGGCTCGGCGGTTGAATTCCGTTCCCCATCCCGCGGAGTCAGTACGGGCCAAGCCGGCCACCTCCACCCGGGTTTGTCCATTGCCCAGGTCTTCCAGGCGGACCCAGAAGCGGCGGCGCTTCACCATCAACGAGCCCACCAGGCCCAACAGCATCACGACGGCGGAGACCAAAACCCAACCCACGGTGGGGTCATGGCGAATCTGCAGATTGACGAACTGCTTGGCGCCCTCGAAGGTGATCACGGTGCCGTCGTCCAGCTTTACTTCCTCCCCTTGGCGCAAATTCACGCGGTCCAACTTCTGCATCTCACCTGAGTGCATGGCCTGAGGGTCGAGGGAAAAAATGTTCTGAGCCTTGCCGGCATCGAGTCCGGTATCGCCCCGGAAGACATCGATAGCAACGGCGGGATCGCGCAGAGCGGGATAATTGGAGGTCAGCAACGCGCCCTTTGCACCCGTGAATTCCGCCGACGGAGCGAAGAGGCCCTGGATGGAGATCTGGTGCTGTCTACGGTCCAGCAGATCCGGGTACATGCCGGCCGGAGGATCCCATCGCACCGCACCGGAGGACAGGAAGTTCACTTGATCATCCGGGCGGAATTGAATGGTCTCTGTCCGCTTCTCCCCGTTCGGCCACTTAATGCTGAACGTGGGCGCGTATCCGTGGCCCTGCAGATATACATTGTCACCATTCAGCGACAACGGGTGATTGACCTGCAACTTTGTTTTGGACCACTCACTGGGATCGTCAAAGACCTGGTCGCCCGTGGCGTATTCCACATCAGACTTGAAGCTCGTGGCCTGCCCATTCGGAAGGTACTCAGCCTCAAAATTATTCACGTTCACGCAGTAGGGGTTCAGCTTCGTCCCGTCGACCAGGGGCCCATGCCGGAAGGAGTCGAAGTTTGAGACGGCGGAATTGCAGAACTGCGACCGGTCAGTGCCGGCCACCACAATGGCTTGCCCCTCGTAGTAGGCCATCCGTCCGGCGGCAACTGTCACCAGGATCCCCACCAGGGCCAGGTGGAACACCAGGTTGGCCACCTCGCGGGCGTATCCCTTCTCCGCGACCATGGACCACTTTCCGGCGCGGTCATTGTCCGGCGTGGTCGCCGAGCTGTGCCAACCCTTGAACTCAGCCTCCAAGGACGTCCGCACCTCGTCGATCGGCCGGTCCACTGTTCCGGAGGCGAAGTTCGGCATTCGCGACAGCACCTTGGGTGCCCGCGGCGGCGCGGTCCGCAGCGCCTTGTAGTGGTCCCACGTGCGCGGCAGGATGCAGCCGATCAGGGAGACGAACAGCAGCACATAGATCGCTGCGAACCACGAGGAGCTGAACACGTCGAACAGCCCCAACTTGTCGAAGACCTCAGCAGTCTTGCCGTTGGCCTCCTTGTACTTGATGACATTGCCCTCGTTCAACGAACGCTGCGGCAGCAGGGCGCCGGGGATCGCTGCGATCGCCAGGAGGAACAGCAGCACCAGAGCTGTCTTCATCTTCGTCAGCCACTGCCAGCCCTTCTTGGGCAGACTCAGAATTGCCTTCAGCATCGACTTCCTCTTCTTACACCGGCAACATGAAATCCGAGATGAACACCGTGCGGATCCACTCAATCAATTGCGCCCACTGGCCCGTGACCAACAGGATTCCCACGATCACAAGCAAGGCCCCGCCGAGGAGCTGGATCGTCCTGGAGTGGCGTCGCAACCAACCCACCCCAACTAGCGCCCTCCGCGAGCCCAGTGCGACCAAAATAAACGGCAACCCCAGGCCCAAGCAATAAGCCACAATCAGCAGAATGCCACGGACTGCCGTCATGCCCGCCGTTCCCACGGAGACCGAAACGATCGAGGCCAGCGTCGGGCCCAGGCAAGGGGTCCACCCGAGGGCGAAGACGCCACCGAGCAACGGGGCTCCAGCGATCGTCGTCCAGCGCTTCGGCGCGAGGCGGGTATCCGTCTGGAGTGGGCGGATGAATCCCATGAAGACAACTCCCATGAGGATGGTCACCACTCCGCCCGCACGCATGAGCAGGTCTTGTTTCAGTGCGATGGCATTAATCACGCCGAACAGCGTGACCGTCGCGAGAACGAAAACGACGGTGAACCCCAAGACGAACAGCAGCGCGGCGGTGCCGACCCTGCCTCTCTTGGCGGTCACCTTCGTGCCCTCGTTGGTGAATTCCGTGTCAGCCCCCACTACCCCAGCGAGGTAAGACACGTACCCCGGGACCAGCGGTATCACGCACGGCGACGCAAAGGAGACCAATCCGGCGATGAGAGAGGCGAGCAGAGCCAGGACAAGCGGGCCACTGGCTGCGGTATCGGCGAATGTCTGGCCCAGGGAACTGGCCAGGACCACCTCGCTTACTGGTGCCGGATCATGCATGGTTGTTGCCAGCATCCGTCGTCTTTGGCGCGGTGTTGTGAGGCGCGGAGCTCGTGGGAGCTGGAGCGCCCCCGCCCTCCT
Source organism: Corynebacterium falsenii (assembly GCA_001054945.1). Classification (GTDB taxonomy): domain Bacteria; phylum Actinomycetota; class Actinomycetes; order Mycobacteriales; family Mycobacteriaceae; genus Corynebacterium; species Corynebacterium falsenii_A. Next base: position 982,382 of record JVKJ01000005.1, read on the forward strand.
TCAACAGCGGCTCTACCACCTTCCACAGTTCATCTTCCGTCGTCTCCTTGAGGAAAATGTGGGCCGGTCGATGCTGCTTGTCCAACACGATGGTCGTGGGGATCACCGACGCTGGCACACCACCCATGGCCAGCGCGGATTTGAATGGGGGATCGTAGATAGAGGGGTACGTGATCCCGTTGTCCTTCACAAAGTCCTGTGCCTTTTCTCGGACGGGGTCCTTCACATTAATCCCCAGGACGGTTCCGCCTCCGCTCTTCTCCATCTTTTCCTGAACGGATTGGAGGTCATCTGACTCGCTGCGGCATGGGCCGCACCATTGCCCCCAAGAATTCAGGACCACGACTTGGTTCTTGTAATCGTCCAAGCTGATCTTGGAGCCCTTCATCAGCTCCTCGCCACGGACGTTTCCGATTTCTTTCCGCTGCTCGGGAGGGTAGTCGATGCTGGTCTTGCCGCCCGGGGAGACGAATTCGAAGGTGCCGCCCTGCGCCACCGCATCCTTGCCAGAGGTGCTGTCCTCCCCACACGCGGCCATCCCCACCGCCGCGCCAGCAATCATCACGGCCGCCGCGATCTTCTTCAGCATGATTGTGGACATAACTTCCTGCTATTGGGGTTGTGGGCTTTAAGAGCCTCGGAGAATGTTCTGCTATGGCCTAGATGGCGCTCGCCGGTTCACTGTAAACCACGTCCATTAGGTCTCCGTCTTCATCGAACACCAGCGAGGTCACGCTGGCCAACTCGCATTGTCTCGCGGCGGGGTTATGTGCCAGCGGTTTGTGCTGGGTATCCCTTTGGATCATCACGATGGGCAGCTGGTGGCTCACGATCACTGCCTCCGCGCCCCGAGCTGCCTCGCGGGCATCGTCGATGGCCTCCCACATGCGATCGCGGATCTGCTCATAGGGTTCGCCCCAGCTGGGTTCACTGGGTCGCCGCAGCTTCGGCCACAGCTTCGGATTCCACAGCGCCGAGCGCACCCCTTTAATGTGCAACCCCTCCAACTCGTTACCCGCCTCGATCACGCGCTCGTCCGTGTGCACCTCGAGCCCCAGTCTCGCGGCGAAAGGTTGCGCGGTCTCCTGTGCCCGTTGCAACGGGGAGGCAACCAGGTAACCCACCTGGTGCTCCGCCAGTTCCGCCGCAGTGGCGTGCGCCATGTTGCGCCCCCGCTCGGAGAGGTGGTAGCCCGACAAGCGGCCGTACAAAATCTTCTCCGGATTGTGCACTTCGCCGTGGCGCACCAGGTGAACGATGGTTGTCATGACTAGACAGTCTAGAGGTTCTGCCCCAAGTAATAACAACCCATGCTCACGAGCACTAGGCCGTCGCCTGCGCAGCCGCCTTCGCTGCGCATGCCGCCGCCGATTCAATCTTCTCGAAGTCCGCATCCGTCAGCGCCGTGGAGACGAACCACGTCTCGAACACGCTCGGCGGGCCAAAGACTCCGCCTTCCAGCATCGCGTGGAAGAACGCTGGGTAGCGCCACGTCTCTGCCGACTGCATATCCTCGAAATTGTGTCCGGTTCCCTCGGAGAAGCGGATGGAGAGCATGTTCCCGGCGCGCTGCACGTGGTGAGCGACCGATTCCGCGCTCAGGGCCTCGTCAAAGATGCCCGCGAGCTTGTCCGCGTTCGCGTCCAGGGTGCGGTAGGTCTGTTCCCCCGCCAGTTTTAGGGACGCCAACCCGCTCGCCACTGCGACCGGATTCCCGGAGAGCGTGCCCGCCTGGTACACCGGCCCGACAGGAGCCAGGTAGTCCATGATGTCCGCGCGGCCGCCGAAGGCCGCTGCCGGCAGGCCACCCGAGACGACCTTGCCGAAGGTGGTGAGGTCACCAGCGACGCCATCTTTGTCGAACCACCCGCCGCGGGAAACGCGGAAGCCGGTCATGACCTCGTCGACGATGAGCAAGGCACCGTGTTCATGAGCCACTCGTTTTAGTTGAGCGTTGAAGGACTCGCCTTCGTCTCCCCTGGCTCCTTCCATTGGGCTGACGGTGCCCATGTTGCCCGCTGCGCCTTCCACGATAATCGCGGCGATCTGACCGTCATTGGCCTCAAAGGCCTCTTTCACCGCGTCAATGTCTCGGTATGGGACCACCACGGTGTCGCTGGCGGCCGCAGCGGTGATGCCTGGGGAATCCGGCAGCCCTAGCGTAGCCACACCGGATCCGGCGGCGACCAGTAGAGAATCGACGTGCCCGTGGTAGCAGCCCTCGAACTTCAAGATCTTGTCTCTGCCCGTGAAGCCGCGCGCGAGGCGGACGGCGGACATGGTGGCCTCGGTGCCGGAATTCACCAGGCGCACCTTCTCGGCAGACGTACGGTTGACGATTTCCTCCGCCAGCTCGATCTCACCGCTCGTCGGGGCTCCGAAGGACAGGCCCCGCGAAGCGGCCTCGGTCACCGCATCCACAATCTGCGGGTGGGCGTGGCCGTGAATCATGGGCCCCCAGGAGCAGAAGAGGTCGACGTAGGAATTTCCGTCGGCGTCGTAGAGCTGCGAACCGCTGGCGTCCTGAATAAAGGGCGCCGCACCTCCGACCGATCCGAAGGCGCGAACGGGCGAGTTCACCCCGCCGGGGATGACGCTCTTGGCCCGGTCCATGGCGCGTGAACTGCGGTCGAAACTCAGCGGCGCGGCGGCGCCGGCGGTGTCACGTGGGGCTTCGCTCATGGGAAATGTCCTTTCCACACGTTGGTGTTGAGGGTGTGATGAACAGGGTGCCTGTTGGCATTATCGGGCAAGCGTGGCTCACTCGAGATCACGGCAACAGTGTAGCTGTCAGGGTCGGCAGCGGGATGGCCGCTTAGTCATTGGACGTATGGGCTGTGGCAGCGAGTGCGGAATCCATGTCGGCGTGATGCTCGTCGCGACGGTCGTCGGCATTGTCCTCCCGAGCCTGAGCGGCGGCCTGACTGCGGAGTTCCTCACGGCGCTTGCGCTCCCGGCCGAGCCGGAGGCGCTGGGTCCAGCCCTGCCACGTGTGAGTGTGCTGCAGCTTGGATTCCAGGTAGTTGGCGTGGAGGATCCGGGCGCTGCGCCATTCGATCAGCGACGAGCTGAGCAGCATGGTCACCGTCGCGGCGAGCGGATTGAGCACGCCTGCCATGGCGAGCAGCACAGCCACGGTGTTATACGCCCAGGACAGCCAGATGTTCCAGTCCACGGTATTGCGCACGTGGCGGACCAGATTGATCAGCTCGGGGATGCCGTGCACGTCCTCGCGCATCATCACCACATCGGTGGAGCCGGAATCGACCCGCTCCCCGTTGCTCATGAGGATGCCGACATCCGCGACTTCGAGCGCATTGAGCAGGTCTTTGTCCCCGACCATCGCGACCTGGGCACCCTGGGCGTGAACACCGCGGACGGTCGCTGCCTTCCGATCTGGGGAGATGCCCGCCAGAACCGTGGAGATGCCGAGAGTATCCGCCATCCGCCGCGCCACCGGGTAGGTATCGCGCGTCATCATGTGCGTCTCGATGTCCATGTCCTCCAGCATTTCGATCGCGTCGTTCGCGTCGTCCTTGAAGGAATCCATGAGGTTGATGACCCCTCGATCGCGCCCCTTCCAGGACACAATCACCGGACTACCGCCGGACAGGGCGGCCATGGCTAGGTGTGGATTGCGGATTTCTCCGAGATCGCGGGGGCGCCACAGGCGCGCCTGGACGTGGCGGATCTTGCCATCCACGGGGATATCCACCGTCCCGGAGAAAGTCCCGTTCTTGGTGATCGTCACCTCGCCCGTGTCGAGCCATTGGGGGATGGAATCATCCTCCATCGAGGTCGCGTCTCGAGCCTCTCGGTCGGCGCGGACGATGGCCTTGGAGACAGAGTGTTCGGACTCCATGGAGAGAGCCGCGGCCACCCGCAGGATCAGGTCGGTGTTTTCTTCCGCCGCAGGGGTGACGCCAATGACGCTCATCGGACCGCGGGACAACGTGCCCACGCGGTTGAAGATGATGGATTCCACTTCGGCGAGGCGGTGGATCGTCACCGTGTCCCGAAGCAGGGCACCGTTGGCCGCCGCGCGGCCCAGCCCGAGCCTGAGCGCGAGCGGCGCCGATAGTGCCAGGGCAACCGGGGCCACCGCAGCGAGGATGGAGATTGATGTGGCGATCGCCGCATCAATCGACCCGTCCAGCAGCCACCACCCCATGAAGTTCACGATGGCGAGCAGCAACACCCACGGAACCAGCAAGCTGGCGGACTTATTGGCCAGCTGCGCCAGTCGGTTTTCGTCCCGTGCCGCAGAGCTGACCCAGCGGTGCATTGCTGCCAGCCGCGTGCGGGAGCCCGTCGCACGCACCCTGATTTTCAGTGGCTGACCGTGATTGCGCGCGCCGGCGAAGATCTTATCGCCCACCGAGACCTCCACGGTCCGATTCACGCCTCCGACCGGCCCCATGTCCACAACAGCTTTGCCGCTGATGACCTCGCCATCGCTGGGGACAGTCTGCCCCATGGGGATGATCACGTCATCGCCCTGTCGGATCTCCGTGGTGGAGATCTCCTTCTTAACGACCTTCCCCTGGCGCCCACGCCGCACCACCGTGATCTTGCGGGGAGTAGACGGAGCCAGGATCGAGAGCATCGACTTACTTCTCAGTTGCGTTCGCCGCGACAGCAATCTGCCGAAGAGCAGCAGAATCGTCACTCCGCAGGCCACGTCCAAGAAGATCGCGTTAGCAATGTCCGGATCCGCCCACCCGCGGGCGAGCCACACCTGTGCGCTGCGATACGACGGCTCCCCAGCGCTTCCCAGCAACATTGCGGCCAGCGAATAGAAATACGCCAATACGATCGCGATACTGCTGGCGCCGTCGAGCGACGTCATTCCTCGGCGCAGCCCGCCGAGCATCGCGCGATGGAACGGCCAAGCGCACCAACTGACCACCACCGTGGTCAGGGCGAGGCTCATCCATTGCCAGTCGTCGAATTGCAAGCCCGGGAACAGCCCCAGTGCCACGACCGGCCCGCCAAAGAGGACCGCGATAAAGAGCCGCGCGCGAGTAATCAAATCCCGAGCCGTGTGGAGGACCTCGTTGCTCTCGAATGGTCGCCGTTTGCGATCCACCCAGCCCAGGGGGGTGACGCCACGCTTCCGGCGCTCGGCCTCCAAAGCCGCTCTCTGGTGCGCGTCGGCGTGCCGGTACATCCGACGTCGCGGATTCTTCACCGTGAGGCGCGCAGATCGGCGGCGCAGCGAGGAGCTGGTGAGATAGCCGCCCACCCCCATGCGCTTGAGGTGCCCATAGACCTCGTCTGGGGAAATATGGTCCAGGGCCGAGATCCAGGCCATCTTGGTGGAGTAGACGATGACTGCCTCCACGCCGTCCAGAGAGTTCAACTCCCTTTCCAGTTGCGTGGCCTCCACAGCGGATTCCAGCCCCACCAGGTGGAAGGAATATGTGGTCAGGCCGCTGCCCTGCCGAAGCATGAGTCGGCGGTAGGAATCGTCGCCGTCATCTGACAGGTCCACCCCGGCGCGATGGGCTGCATCGCGTGCCTGTTGGATCACCTCTTCCAGGTGCTCTGGGGTGTGCTCTTCGGACCCGGCCATCTACCTATCCTTTGCCTTCCGTTCCGTGTGCCTTATCAAGTGGTGTGCCGCGTCAAGCGGGGTGCAGCTACCCGCGCAGCTGATCTCCGGGAAGGGTGCCATCCCCATCAGGCTGTCCAGCCTGGGGGTTTAGGCGATGCCCGGCGTCAAAAAATGGATTCGCTGACGGACGGAACGCGAGGAGGCACGCGATGGCCAACCCCAAGGCGAGCACTGCCTGCCCAGCTCCGGTCATCCGGATAACCCAACCGGCGAGCATGAAGAACATCGCCACCATGGAAAGCCACAACACCCACCGGCGCCGCCCGCGGTAGCCATCGCGGATTCCGGTGGACATCCATCCGATTGTCGCTCCCAACGCGATATTGATGGCTCCGAGGATGCGCATGTTTCGAGTGATGAAGTTCACCAGCTCTGGGTCCGGTGTGGAACCGTCGCTGGGCTGAACTCGCGGAAACAGCATGAACACGCCGGAGACCACCATCAGCACTGCAATGATGAGAAACATCGCGAAGGAGACGATGGCTGTCTTTGGCGTGGGGTCACCAGGTTGCCAGTAGTTGATTCGCCGATTCGGATCGTCGTCGCGCGGCGGGCGCGCAGTGGGAAACATTGTTGGCATTAGCGGCGCCCCCACCTGTTATCGCGGGAATCTTCCTTTTTGCCGGCGCTCCCCTTCTTTCCGATTTTCCCGTCGGGTGTGCCCTCAGAGTCCTTCTTTTTCGTGCGCTTCTCCTCTTCCTTTGCGCGCTGCAACTTGGAGACGAACTTCTCCATCTCTTCATTACTCGGGATCCCGAACCACTCGCGGTTTCCGGGGCGGGACATGAACCACATTCCCAAAGCAGCAGCCACGCCGGAAAAGATCTGAATGATTCCCAGGATGAGGACAAAGGCGGTCGGCGCAGAGTTATTCGACCCGCCGAAGACCAACAGCACCGTAGACAGAATCATGTAAATGGACCCGGCATTCAGGAACATCCGGGAATATACCGCCCCGCGGCCCGCACGGATTGTCAGGAAGCCACAGGCCACCGCCGCGATGATGAGGAGAACCGAGGACAGCACGTTTGCCGCCATGATGTAGCTGTCCGGCGAGACCCCCTCTGGCATGACGGGCGAAAACATTCCGCCCTGACCGTTCATCGCCTCGCGCTGAGCCTGCCGAAGCGCTGAATCGTCCACTAAGTTCGAAATGAACTGAACGATCGCGTAGACGATTTGCAATCCGGACACCGCAAGCCACGCGCGCACACCCAGCCTCACGTCCTCAGGGGCTTCCCGCAGGTTGGGTGCGAGCCCGTTCGGCCGGCCGATCTTGGGCGGGCGAAGCTCCTGGCTCGATGTCGAGTTCGCTTCGTGCCCTTCGGGCTGTTCAGGGCGCTGACCTGGGTTGTGGCCACTCTGCTGCGGGGGCTGGTGACTGGGCGGCATACCGGAGCGATGTCCTTGATTCTCGTTGCTGTTCATACTGGTGTCCACCCTAATGGGTGCGCTGGGTTCAGGGACAAGGAGCAACGGATTACTCGCGCTCTGCCATCTGGGTGACTAAGCCCCGCCGCGCAACATCTGAGCCGCCTTGACTGCCCAGTACGTGAGCACCACGTCCGCCCCAGCGCGGCGGATGCCCTGTAGCGACTCAATGATGGCTGGTTCCAAGTCGATCCACCCATTGTGTGCAGCGGCACTGATCATCGCATACTCCCCGCTGACCTGGTAGGCAGCCACCGGGACTGGCGACATGTCCGCCACCTCGCGGAGCACATCCAGGTACGGCATGGCCGGCTTCACCATCACGATGTCCGCGCCCTCGTCAATATCCAGCTGCGTTTCCAGCAGCGACTCTCGCCGGTTGCGCGGGTCCTGCTGATACTGGCGCCGGTTTCCCTGCAGGCTTGAGCCCACGGCTTCCCGGAAGGGGCCATAAAAGGCAGAGGCATACTTCGCGGAGTACGCCATGATGCTCACGTCTTCGAATCCGGCGGCATCCAGCGCGTCCCTAATTACTTGCACCTGTCCGTCCATCATCCCCGATGGGCTCACGACGTGTGCCCCGGCGCGCGCCTGCGCCACCGCCATCTCGGAATACAGGGAAAGGGTCGCGTCATTGTCGATGACTTCACGCCCGTGCGCATCCTTGGACAGGACCCCGCAGTGCCCGTGGTCTGTGAATTCATCCAGGCAGGTATCCGCGCTGATAATCACGTCATCGCCGAAGCGGCGGTAGACCGCGCTGATCGCCCGGTTGAGTACTCCGTCGGGCCGCAGCCCCGCGGTACCCCGCGCATCCTTGTCACCGTCGGCGGGGACCCCGAAGAGGTCAATGGACTGGACGCCACTGTCTAACGCTTCCTCGACTGCCCGCAGCAGGGAATCTTCGGTGTGCTGGTACACCCCAGGCAGCGAGGAGATAGCCCGCGGCTCATCGATCCCGTCTGCGATGAACATTGGCAGCATGAGGTTCCGGGGCTCCAGTGAGGTTTCCGCCACCGTATTGCGCATGGCCGGTGAGGTCCGCAGGCGGCGGGGACGACGGAAAGGGCTGGCCCAGCTGCGGTGCTCAGTTGTGTTGTTCTGCGAGGACTGTGGGGTTTGCCGTTCGTTAGCCATGCGCCCGATGCTACTCGGTGGCCCAACGGGTACTGCGCCCCGCAGGGCTCGTCTAGGACGTCGACTTCCTCCGGCGGCGGCGCTTCCGCGGCGGGGGCAACTGCCCCTTGGCGCGGAGCTCGGCCACGTGCGCGGCCAGGGCGTCCACGAGTTCGGGTACTCCGGCAACCTCTGGCATGACGTCCACTCGGAGCCCGTGTTCCTCGGCGGTTTGCTTGGCCATCGGGCCGATGCAGGCGATGATTGTCCGAGAGTGCGGCTTGCCCGCGATGCCCACGAGGTTCTTCACGGTAGAGGAGCTGGTGAAGCACACCGCGTCGAACCCGCCCGTCTTGATCATGTCGCGGATCTCGGGGCTCGGCGGGGCGGCGCGCACAGTGCGGTAGGCCACCACGTCCTCGACTTCCCAGCCCAGGTCAATGAGGCCGTCGACCAGCACGTCCGTGGCGATGTCCGCCCGTGGAAGCAGCACCCGATCAACCATGTCAAGGTCGGGGTCATACGGCGGAAAGACATTAACCAGCCCAGAAGCGTTGCGCTCCGTCTTCTTCGGCAGTAGCTCCGGGGTGATGCCCAGCTCGCGGACCGATTGCGCAGTCTTTTCTCCGACCGCAGCGACGCGCACGCCCGCCAGAGCTCGCGCGTCCAGCCCGAACTCCCGAAGTTTGTCCCATGTGGCCTTCACGGCATTGACGGAAGTGAACACAATCCAGTGGTAACGGCCGTCCACCAGCCCCTTAATGGCCCGCTCCATTTGCGCCGGGGTGCGGGGCGGTTCCACGGAGATGGTCGGCACCTCCATCGGGATTGCCCCATGAGAGGCCAAGCGCGCGCTCATCGGCCCGGCCTGGCTCTTCGCCCGTGGCACGAGCACGGTCCACCCGTACAGGGAGCGGTTCTCCCACCAGGAGTACTTGTTGCGATTGCCCACCTGGTTTCCGATTGTCACCAGCAGCTCCGGGGGCAACTCGCCGTCTTTGGCTGCCGGGCCGGAGGCAGCGGCAATGGACTTCAAGGTGTCCAAGGTGACGTCATAGCTGCGTTGCTTGCGGGTAGTGCCGTGCAGCGTCACCGTCGCCGGGGTGCTCCCCGGCACGTCCCGGGCCTTCAGCTCAGCAGCGATGGACTGCAAATCGCCGGGGGTGGCGGTGAGGATCAGGGGCAGACCGGCAGCGGCAAGCTGGTCCCAGTCTGCATCCTCGCGGATATCCGCCTCGGTCACGGACGGCCCCACTCCGATCCCTGTGAACGCGGGCACTGCCACGGCGTCCGTCATGCCGGGAATGACCTGGAATTCCACCCCGAGCTCCTCAACCTCCCGCAGCTCATCCAGCACGTGGGATTGGCTCAGGGGATTGCCCGCGACGAGGCGGATGGCGTCCCGACCCGTGGCGATGCACTCGGCCATCTGCTGGGCGACCACCTTGGGGGACGTTGCGGTCTTCTGGTTGGCGTCTTGCTCGCTGAGCTCAAAACCTGCCACGGTGACCAGCGTGATCTCCGCGGCTGTCGGGGGTTCTGGGCGCGGTGGCTTGCGGCGCGCACCGGCCTCCTTGGCCTCTGCGACGAGTGCCTCCCAGTGCGCCTGCGCGGCATCCAGCTTGTCCTGGGGCACGGGAACATTGGTGCCCACGAGGTCGCGAACGCCCTGCAGGACATTGGGATCCACCCACGCGTGCGCAGTATTTTCCAGCACCTCGCGGGCACGAACCGTCAGCAGGTCCGGGTTCCCGGGGCCCGCACCAACGAAGAGGACACGGCCTGGCCCGACCTGGGCATTTCCGGCGATTGTCATAATGGCACTTTCCATCATTGTGAGTAGTGGTGACAGGTTTTTGGGGTGAGGGGAGCGGATTCGCTCGACCCCCTCTGCGTGGCGCGGTCAGGCCATGTCAGGCCATGATGTCGGCGGCGCCTGCGGTAAGTAACGCTCTGCCAACCGATCTGCCTGCGCTCTCTGCATCGCTATGCCATCGTTCCCGCAGGTCTATCGGCACAGTGATCGTCTCTTCCACCCGGCGCGATCCATCCAGCGCATAGGCACCGCCGGTGAGTGTGAGGGTGTGCTGTCCCTCCGAGTCCTCTTCAAGGGTGGAGTACGCGGCGACGGGCGCGGTGCAGCCAGCTTCTAGGGTGCTCAGAACCGCGCGCTCCGCCACGGCTCGAGCATGGGATGGCACGTGGTCCAAGTGCTTCACCGCGTTCCACGCCGCCTCGTCATCGGCACGTACTTCCACACTCAGTGCTCCTTGTGCCGGGGCGGGCTTAATGAGTTGCGGGTCGATGGACTCGGCAGCGCGATCCAATTCGCCAATGCGTTCCAGGCCGGCACGGGCCAGGATCACGGCGTCCAGGTCCTGGCCGACACGGCTCATGCGTGTGCCCACATTTCCGCGGAGGGGAAGAATCTCCAGGTCGGAGCGCACGGCCTTCAGCTGGGAGACACGCCGGGGCGCGGAGGTCCCAACCTTGGCACCGGAGGGGAGCTCCTGGAGGGACTGATTATCCACGCTGATGAGCACCTCTCGCGGGTCCACCCTCTCCGGCACGACTGTCCGGAAGCGGGTATCCGGAGCGGTAGGCAAATCCTTGAAGGAGTGGACGGCGATATCGCATTCCCCGTTTGCCAGCGCGGTTCGCAGGGTCTCCGTGAACACGCCGACTCCAATGTTCGCCACGGGAGTCTGGGCCTTCTGCGAGGCATCGCCGGGGGTATGCACAAAATGCAGCTCTGCGCGGGCACCGCTGTCCAATACTCCATCGCGGACGTGCCCCGCCTGAGTGGAAGCCAGCGTGGACCCGCGGGTGCCGATCAGCAGAACGCGCTGGTTGTCGCCGCTGTGAGTCATGCCTTCTCCCCGGGGGTAGATTCCTGGTCCTTGCGAGATACGTTTCGAGCTTGTCGGCCGGTAATTTCGGACGACGTCTGCCCGTTTTTCAGGGCCGCCCCGCCCGTGACACCGCTGGGTTCAGCCACTGATTCCACGATGCCGGTGGGCAGGTTAAACAGGGCCGCCAGTGCGTCCGGATAGCTCACGGACTGCCCGCCAGCGGACAACTTTTTCGCCTGCACAGTCGGGGTGTGCAGCATCCGATCCACCAGTCGGCGCATGGACTTCTCCACGGCCGCGTGGTGCTCCTCGGACATTCCCTGGACGTGCCTATCCAGGTACTGCAGCTCCTCTGCCATCAGGTCGCTCGCACGCTTACGCAGCGCCTTGACCGTCGGCACCACTGCCTGCGCGCGCTGTTGCTCGAGGAAGGCCTCGAGTTCTTCCGCCACGATGTCGCGGGCAGGGTCCACGTCGCGGGCGTTGTCGTCCGCCTTCGTGGTGAGTTCTTCGATGTTCAGGAGGTGGACGCCATCGATGTCCGCCGTGCTGGATTCGATGTCGCGTGGCATCGATAGATCCACCAGCGCCACCGGCGCCGGCGAAGCGCCACTCCGACTAGCCCGCTCGTCCATGGCAGCCCGCATTTGTTCGGCCGTGACCACGAACCCCACGGCTCCCGTCGCGGAGATCACGAGGTCAATCTGGCTCAGCACCTCGGACATATCCTCCAGCGGCACCGCCCGAGACGTCACCCCAGCCTCCGCAGCGTGGCCCGCCAGGGCCTCGGCGCGGGCGAACGTGCGATTGGCCACGATGATTTCGCTCACGCCCAGCTTGCCCACATAGGTCGATGCCAGTGAAGCCATTGCTCCAGCGCCAATGATGAGCGCGCGGCGTCCAGCCAAGGGGGTGGCGTCCTTACCTTGACCCTCAGAACCTAGTTCCCCAGAAGCGCCCTCCAACTCGAGCGAGCGGACGGCCTCGTCGACAGCGAATGAGACCATCGAGGACCCGGCGGTATCGATGTGCGTCTCCGAGTGGACGCGCTTTCCCGTTCGCAATGCGCGCTGGGTGAGGTCGTGGAGGGTGCGACCAACCGTGCCGTCCTCGTTGGCAGCCTGGTACGTCGTGCGAAGCTGGCCAATGATCTGCTGCTCGCCGACGACCATGGAATCGAGCCCAGAAGCGACGTTCAGCAGGTGCTCCGCTGCGGAATCCGCGTAGTGAACGTAGATGTGCTGCTCCAGGTCCTCAACGGGAACTCCGCTGAAGTCGGAGATGGTTTCAATCACGTGATCCAAACCGGAGTGGAAGGCTCCCGCGACGGTGTAGAACTCCATCCGGTTGCAGGTGGAGAGCACCATAGCCTCGGAGATGACGTCCCGATCCATGAGTGACATGCGGAGCTTGGGAAGCTCCGTGTCCGCCACAGACACCTTTTCCAACAGAGGCACTGGGGCGGAGCGGAAGGATAGTCCCACCAGAAGCACTGCGGACGAGCCAGTCCGGGTGTGCCCAGCCATCAAATCCTCAAGCCTCCTTGTGGGGTACGCCCCCTGCGTAGTTACGAGAGGATACGTTAGCCCTTAACACACCCCAATGACAAAATGGGCAATTCGTTTTGTTATATGAGCCGCGGGCGTGTACGGGAGGCGGGCGCAGAACGGGTGTGATCAGCGCTGCAGCTCGGCCAGCAGCTCGTCATTATCCACTTCCCAGCAGGCGAATTCTTCCTCATCCACCAGGACGACCGGGACGCGGTCGCCGAACTCCACCCGAAGCGAAGGATCGGAACCGGGGTCATCAATGTCGATCACCTCCAACTCAGCGCCAGCGGCGGCGACGATCGGGGTAATCTGTGTGCGCACTCGGGCGCATGACCCACAGGAAGCACGGGTTAAAAGGGCAACGGTCTTCATGCCCCATTCTTATAGCAATCGATGTCGGCGAAAGGGTAACTTGGACACCGTGACTGAGCAGCATCCCGAATTTCACGTGGATCACGACCCGCTTCCGCGCCGCATTCAGGACGCTGCCGTTGATACCGCGAGGGCTGTGAGAAGCCTGATCCGCGGGTTCTTGAGCCAGCGGGTGTTTCCCGCGAAGGGCGATTCGGCTCAACAGGAGGCCGGGGTAGCGTCCGCGCAGACCGCATTGGACCTTCCGGCCATCTTCATCAGCAAAGATGACCCCGACGATGACGATGCCATCGAGAAAATCGCCGCCAGCTACCGAGTCACGGGTGATGAATTCCGCACCGGTCTGCGCAATCTCCGTGGCGCGGAGGCCGCCGCGGGTGGCAATAACCGGTTGAATCTTCCGGACCCGCATATCCCCCAGGACACGGGCGTCGCGGCGTTCTTCGACGTGGACAACACCCTGATCAAGGGTGCCTCCATCCTCCTCTTCGCCCGCGGCCTGGCAAAGCGTCGCTTCTTCTCCACTCGCGAGATCATGAGTTTCGTGTGGAAGCAGTTCAAGTTTCGAGTCTCCGGTGAACATCACGGGGACATTGATTCGGGCCGGGAGCAAGCCCTCGCCCTCGTTAAGGGACGCCACGTCTCAGAAGTCACCGCACTCGCCGAAGAAATTTGGGCTGCCACCATTGCCGAGCGGATCTTCCCGGACACCAAGGAACTGGCAGATATGCACCTCCTGGCCGGCCACGAGGTGTGGCTGGTCACGGCGAGCCCGGTGCAGCTCGCGCAGATTATCGCCCGCGAGCTGGGTTTCACGGGCGCACTCGGTACCGTTGCCGAGGTGGAAGACGGGGTGTTTACCGGCCGGATGGTCGGCGACATCCTCCACGGGCCGGGCAAGAAGCACGCGGTGCTGGCCCTTGCAGCCCACGAGAATCTAGACCTCACGCGGTGTACGGCATATTCGGATTCCGTGAATGACCTGCCGATGTTATCGATGGTTGGTACCGCTGTGGCGGTGAATCCAGATTCCAAGTTGCGGAAGGCTGCGCACAAGAACGGCTGGGACATCCGCGACTATCGCCGGGGACGGCAGCGGGCGGCCAAGTTCGGCGGTCCCGCGATTGCCGCACTGAGCGTGGTCGCAGTAGCGGCCTGGTGGGTCCGCCGGTGATCCTCCCCTTGGGAGTCAACTCACATTCCCGCAGGTGAACGCCATTGATCGATACCCCCTAGGGGTATATCGTTGGGGATGAAAGGGGCCTGAAGGCTCTTTCGTCGATATGGAACGGAAGTGGAGAAAATGGCGTCCAAAAATTACACCGTCACCGGAATGACCTGCGAACACTGTGTTGCCGCCGTCAAGGACGAGGTCGGCGACCTGGCTGGCGTGAGCGGCGTAAACGTGGACCTGACCTCCGGGGCGATGACTGTGGAGGGCGAGGGCTTCACCGATAGCGCTATCGCGGAAGCTGTCGAGGAGGCGGGGTATGCCCTCGCCTAATGCGAGCGCGACACCTTCTGAGAATCTGCTGGTGCACACAGACCTGGCGATCAAGGGGATGACCTGCACCTCCTGCTCGTCCCGCGTCGAGCGGAAGTTGAACAAGCTCGACGGGGTGCAGGCGAACGTGAACTTCGCCACGGAGACTGCATCTGTTGATTACGACCCGGCTGTGGCGGACCCACAGCTTCTCGTGGACACCGTCCGCAAGACGGGATATGAGACGGAGCTGCCCGAACAGGACTCGACGGGGGGTCAGCCCACGCCGCAGGACGAGCTCCGGCGGCGACTGTTCGTGGCGGCGGTGCTCGCTGTTCCCACCGTCATAGTGAGCATGATCCCCGCCGCCCAGTTCCCCTACTGGCAATGGGCGGCATTGGTGCTGGTCACCCCCATTTTCTTCTGGTGCGGTGCGCCGTTTCACCGGGCGACCCTGACGAATCTGCGCCACGGGTCCTTCACGATGGATACGCTCATTTCGATGGGGACAACGGCGGCCTTTGTTTGGTCGTTGTGGGCGCTTTTCCTGGGCAACGCGGGGCAGCGCGGCATGACGATGACCATGGAGTGGTGGCCGCTGCCAGGCCACGGCGAACACAATGGCGCCGACGAGATCTACCTGGAATCCGTCGCCGTGGTGATCGCGTTCCTCCTACTGGGGCGATGGTTCGAGGAGAAGGCGAAGAAGCGCTCCGGCGAGGCGCTGGAGAAATTGCTGGACATGGGCGCCAAGGAGGCGACCGTTCTGCGCGATGGCCGCGAGGTCAGGATTCGAGCGTCCAGCATTGCTGTCGGTGACCAGTTCGTCACGCGCCCAGGAGAAAAGATCGCCACGGATGGCACTGTGTTGTCTGGGGAGTCGGCGGTGGATGAGTCGATGCTGACAGGCGAGCCAAACCCGGTGGATGTTTCGCCGGGTTCCGAGGTCACGGGCGCGACCATCAACACGTCCGGCCGCTTGATCGTCGAGGCCACGCGCGTGGGCTCAGACACGACCCTCGCCGCTATCGGCGCGCTGGTCACCGCGGCGCAGTCTTCCAAGGCTCCGATCCAACGACTCGTTGATCGCATTTCCCAGTGGTTCGTGCCGGTGGTTGTGGGGGTCTCGCTCGTCACGCTGGGTGCGCACCTCGCCGCGGGTCATGGGATGACCTCTGCGTTCACGGCCGCAGTCGCCGTCCTGATTATCGCGTGCCCCTGCGCCCTAGGTTTAGCGACGCCAACGGCCCTCCTCGTTGGCACCGGACGAGGCGCGCAGTCTGGCCTGTTGATTCGCGGGCCCGAGGTGCTGGAGTCTACCCGACGGGTGGACGCCATCGTTCTGGATAAGACGGGGACCGTCACGACCGGTGCCATGGAGCTGGAGAACGTTTATGTGGCAGACGTCGATTCAGCCGCTGCTCGATCGGTTGCTGCTCCTGACTCTTCGAGGCAGATAAGTAACCTTGACCTGCTGACTTTCGCGGCTGCCGTGGAGTCCGCCTCCGAGCACCCCATCGCCCGCGCCATCTGCCGGGCGGCTCCATCCTCAGACCTGCCAGAGGTGAGTGAGTTCAAAAACCTCGCTGGCCACGGTGTCGAAGGAATGGTCGAGGGACGCGCGGTTCGCGTCACGCGGGGGGATTCGGGCGTCGACGATAAGCTCCGTGGCGTCATAAAAACTTCCCAAGCTAAGGGCGCGACGCCGGTCCTCGTCTCCCTCGATGGGAAACCTGCGGGCGTGATTGTGGTGCGGGATGCGGTGAAAGAGTCGTCGACGCGGGGGATCGCAGAGCTGAAGGAATTGGGGCTGCGGCCGGTGTTATTGACCGGCGACAATGCTGGGGCGGCACGGGCAGTCGCGCGCGAGGTTGGGATCGATGAAAACGATGTCATTTCGGAAGTGATGCCCGAAGATAAGGTCGAGGCTGTGCGGCAGTTGCAGAAGCAGGGACGCCGCGTGGCAATGGTCGGCGACGGGGTCAATGACGCGGCCGCTCTCGCGCAGGCTGACCTGGGCATGGCCATGGGGGCTGGAACAGATGTGGCGATCGAGGCCTCGGATATCACCCTGATGAATAGTGATGTCTCCAGCGCAGCCAAGGCGATTCGGCTGGCGCGGCGGACGTTGCGGGTGATCCGGCAGAATCTGTTCTGGGCGTTCGCGTACAACGTGGTGTTGATTCCAGTGGCGGCTCTGGGGTGGTTGAGCCCGATGTTGGCTGGGATTGCGATGGCGATGTCGAGCGTAGTTGTGGTCAGTAACTCGCTGCGGCTGAGGGGGATGCGGCTCTAGTTTTTTTGGGGGGAGGGCGGAGGAGGGCGTCTTCTCCGGCTTTCCTTCGACTTTCTTCCGATTTTCTTCCCGGTTTCCCCCTGGTTTTCCTCCTAGCGAGACCAACCACCCGCCGCTCTAGCACCGACAGTCCCGTGCGTTTGAACTTGCGGCATTGCACGACAGAAAACGGCCAAAAACCAACACCAAACGCCGCAAGTTGCGGCAATTAGCCTCAAACGCCGCAAGTTGGGAATGACCACCAAACGCCGCAAGTAAGAGGAGCTCAAACCGAAAGGCCCCGACTCCACAATTGGAATCGGGGCCTTTCACACCCACCGGCAGGTTTCCACCTCACCGCGCGAGCGAACTCGGGCTACTTGCCCAACTTACGACGCTGAACGCGCGTACGGCGCAGCATCTTGCGGTGCTTCTTCTTGGACATGCGCTTGCGGCGCTTCTTGATCACAGAACCCATGACGGGAACCCTCAATTCTTCTTGCGGTCAATGTTCAGTTCGCGGCCCGCCTTGCCTTTCAATGATGCTCGCACGAACGCCGAAACCAGCTGTCGCGCACACCAAGCGGCGGGCGGATAAGGTGCCGGGGGCGATTCCGACACGAATGGATCACATTCTACTGTGTACACCCCCAAAGAGACAAAAATCCTCGAGCCAATTGTTGGATCTAAGCCCTGGCAGTTCACACAAAAACACCCCGGGGCAACCCCGGGGCTAGTTTTTGCATCAGGCGCATGCTGTGGCGAGCATCACCAACATCGCGTGTCGCTGATTAACCAGTCTTTCCGGCGTTATACACCGAGGTGCCCAGATAATCCTGAACAGCCTGGTCATGCACTCGGAAAGAGCGCCCCACCCGAACAGCGGGCAGCTCACCGGAGTGAACCAAACGGTAGACCGTCATCTTCGACACACGCATGAGCTCCGCGACCTCTGCGACGGTCAAAAACTTTCCATTGTCATTATTTGCCATAGATTCAACCACTTTCTTGGCGCTCTCATGCGCTGCAGGCTTCCCCTCCTGCAGGACTTCACACGTGAGGGCTCTGCACCACTATAACGTGATTCGAGTGACTCATGCGCAATCAGGGGAACATTATGCATTTGTAACTTCCAGTGACCACTGCCACCACTGTGCTGCAATGTTACTAGAGTGAAAATTATTTTGCATTCACGCGATATTAGGCTCTTTGCCGTCCCCGATCTCGGCCACTGGCCTCACTCCGCGAAGACATCCCACCCCGAAGACACCCCATACGTTCGCGCAAAAAGGCGGGACGCTCCATCGGTGGCGTCCCGCCTCCATCCCCCCACCCCCTAGGCGGCTTAGGAGTCGCTATCGTCCTTGCCCAGCTCAATCGAGCGATCCTTGCAGGCCTGCATAGCGCGGAAGAACGCGGTCCGAATGCCATTTTCCTCCAGCGCGCGAGTGGCAGCGGAGGTGGTGCCACCTGGGCTGGACACCTTAGCGCGCAGGGCGGCTGGATCGTCGCCGCCTTCCTCCTGACCCTTCACCATCATCGCAGCGGCACCCTCCACGGTGGACACTGCCAAGGTCTCCGCCAGGTCACGCTTCAGCCCGAGGTTGACGCCGGCATCAATCATCGCTTCGGCCACCAGGAATAGGTAGGCCGGGCCGGACCCACTGACAGCGGTCACCGCGTCGATGTCCTTTTCCTGGACTACCACGGCGGTACCCACCTTCGATAGGAGGTCTTGGACCAGCTCCAGCTGGTCCTTCTCCGCGAAGCGGCCACCGGCGATCGCACACGTGCCCTTGCCCACCAGCATCGGGGTGTTCGGCATCACGCGAGCGACCGCGGTCCCCGCAGGCAGCACACCCTCCATCGCGGCAATGGTCACGCCCGCCGCAACAGACACGGCAATGGTGTTGGCCTCGTTGTTGTCCAGCACGTCCGAGATGTCCTCGAACACCCCGACCGTCACGTCCGGCTTCACACAGTTGAACAGGACGTCGACCTCTTCGGCAGCCTCGCGCCCCTCCTCGGTCGTCACCACGCTGTACTTGTTGTTGAGGGTCTCCAGGCGATCCTCGCTTCGGTCAGCGACGATGATGTCCTTTGCCTTTACTCCGTCGGCGATCAGGCCAGACAGAAGTGCTTCTCCGATATTTCCGCCACCAATAATTCCAATACGAGTCATATCCCCCAGCGTGCCAGTTCCCTCGAACAACTTCCAGACAACCCCCCTTTTGCCAAATGTTTGACCCAACGAAAAAGGCACCGACCTCAGATCGGTCGGTGCCTTGTCGGTGCCTTATGATTTCTCACTGACACCCCATAGCGTGGGAGAACTAGCCCGCCAGCGCCCCGGTGGCTCTATACCCCCATGATCAGCCGCGGGCCAATGGTCAAGATGAGCCCGACCACGAACGCCAGCACCATGTGCATCTTGTCGCGATGACGCAGCAGCGCATGTACGGCCCCGACCAGGATCAATGTCGTGACCAGCGCAATAGCCAGAACCGCCAGCGTCGGCAGATTGCCCCACAGCATGGAGAAGCCGAAAAATATTCCGATGCCCGCGAGAACCGCTACCACCGCTTGGGCGATCATTGCGGGCCAGGAGATCGTGTCGTCCTCGTACTCCAGCACCTCGTTTTCGCCGAGGTTCCGCTCGAGCTCCGCGAACTTGCTGTTCTCGTCACCCTCGGAGTGATCCGCGCGCGTTGCCTCCCGCACGCGGCCCGAATCCTCCGCCTCGCTGGAGGACTGGGACGCCTTCTTGTGGACGCCATCCGTCTCCTCACCAGCCATCACCGCCGGGATCGTGGCGGTTGCGCCAGACGATGGCTCGGACGGACGCACCTTCATCGTGCGAGCCGTGGCGGCGTCCTCATTCTCACCGTCGGCCACGATGGGCATCTTGCTGGTGCGCTCCCCAGGCTTTTCTGGGGATGTCTTGGTGTAGAGCGAGCTGGCGGGCTTTGCGGACGGCCGTGACTCGGCACGCTCCTTTTCCTTCAGGCGCTCACTTTCCTGCAGGCGCTTTTCCTCGCGGCGACGCTCTGCCTCTCGGCTTTCGCGTTCCTTCCGCTCGGCTTCCGCCTTCTTTTCAGCCTCCGCCTTCCTGGCTGCCTCGGCCTTTCGTTCGGCTTCAGCTTTCTTTTCAGCCTGAGCTTTCCGCTCGGCCTCCGCCTTTCGCTCGGCCGCGGCTTTCCTCTCGGCTTCAGCCTTCTTAGCTTCCTCCGCCTTTCGCCGCTCTTCGGCCTTACGCTCTTCCTCGGCCTTGCGCTCTGCCTCTGCTCGACGCTCTTCGGCTGCCCGCTTCTCCGCGGCGGCACGCTTTTCCTCGTCGGCCTTGCGCTGCGCGTCTTCTACCGCCTGGCGGGCACGCTCTTCACGCTGGCGAGCTGAATCGGAGGATTCTGCCGACTGAGCAGCCGCTTCGGCAGCCT
This sequence comes from Corynebacterium falsenii, assembly GCA_001054945.1. Classification (GTDB taxonomy): domain Bacteria; phylum Actinomycetota; class Actinomycetes; order Mycobacteriales; family Mycobacteriaceae; genus Corynebacterium; species Corynebacterium falsenii_A. The sequence continues at coordinate 1,002,515 of JVKJ01000005.1, forward strand.
TCTTCTGCGCTTCCCCATGCGCCTTTTCTTGCTCATCGAAGGACTTATCGGGATCGACAACCGGGATGCCACCGGTGAGCTCAGCCACGGACACGCCACCACTGTCGAGATTGCGCCGCCGGCGCCGGGGGCGGTCGGTGCTATTTGAAGCGGTGCGACCATTGCGGGCCAGAAGTTCCGCGACCGTCAGCTTCTCACTCATCCATCGATCCCATCAATTAATTCAATGCCAATTGCTGAACGTTTACTCTACATTGATATTGCCTGAGAGTCCTTAGCAGACCCAAATACCACAGTTGAAAAACGGCTGTCAGATATCGTGCGCCAGAACCTGATCCGTCCGATTAAAGATCACGCCTTCGCGCAATGCCCAAGGGCACAGGTGCAGAATCTCAATATCGAGCTTCCGCATCGCAGCCTCCGCGACCAGCGCCCCGGCCACGACTTGATGCGATCGGTCCGAGCTCACGCCCTCCAATTCCGCGCGGTCTGCCGCCGTCATCCGCGAAATGAACGCAATCAATTGCCGCAAACCGGACTGCGTGAGCGTGCGCTTCACGTGCGGCCCCTCAGAACTGGGCGCCGCGCCCGTCAATCGCGCCAACATCCGGAACGTCTTGGACGTTCCGACCGCCAAGTCAATCTCACCCGACCCCAACAGCGTGGACGTCGGCGCCTCTAGCTCGGAGTCGATGTAATCGCGAAGCTGGCTGATGGCCTTCTTGGACGGAGGATCGGACTCGAACCAGTCCCTCGTCAGCCTCGCCGCGCCGAGGTTCACGCTCAGCGCGTGGTCCGGGCTCTCGTGCGTACCGATGGACATCTCCAGGGACCCGCCACCGATGTCCAGGTCACAGATTCGCCCTGCCGACCAGCCAAACCAGCGACGAACCGCCAGAAACGTCAGTTCTGCCTCTTCCACCCCGGACAGGATTTGCAGGCGCACGCCCGTCTTCTTCTCGACTAAGTCCAGGACGTCGTCCGAGTTCGTGGCCGAACGGATAGCGGATGTCGCAAAAGGCAGCATTTGTTCGCAGCGGAATTGCTCGGCCATTTCCCGGGCCAGCGCCACGCCCTTCACCAACCGGTCGATTCCTTTTTGGTTGATGGCACCCTTCTTATCCAGGTATTCCACCAAGCGCATGGGAGTCTTCCAGTTGCTCATCGGGGTCGGCGGACCACCCCGCACGGCATCCACAACCACCAAATGGACCGTATTACTTCCGACGTCCAATACACCTAATCGCACGGCTATTACCATAACGGGTCTACGGTGGGCGGTGTGAATGATTCCCTCGTAGCAAGCGGCTATCCGGAAGGCACTCCGGCGGATCTTTCCGTCCGCCAAGGGGCCGAATTGCCAGCTGATTACCCGCGAGAGTGGCTCGAATTCATCGACCCGGCCGATTCAGAACACGTGATTCAGGTGGACCTCACGTGGTTGCTCTCCCACTACCGCTGCAGATTCGGGACGGATGCGTGCCCGGGTATTGACGCCAACCAGCCCGACGTGGGGTGCTGCGTCCACGGGGCCTTCCTGACCGATGAGGAGGACCGCCACAACGTCGCCGCGATCGCGGAAAAATTGAGCGACGAAGAATGGCAATACCGCCCAAGCGGGGCAGTTCAGGATTGGGAAGAAGCGGTGGCGTCCCAAAATTCCCAGGAGAACCCCCTGGAACCGTGGCTCGAATGGGACGAGTTGGAGAACGAGGACGGCGAGATGGAACCCGCCCTGAAAACCGTGACAGTAGACGGGGCGTGCATTTTCGCGAACCGCGCGGGTTTCGAGGGCGGCACGGGCTGCGCGTTGCATGCGTACGCGGCGCGAAACGAACTGAGCATCATTGGTTCGAAGCCGGAGGTGTGCTGGCAGCTGCCGCTTCGTCGGCTCGAGGAATGGGAAACCCGCGCGGACGGGGTGGAGATGCTGCGCACGACGATCACCGAATACAACCGGCGCGGTTGGGGCAACGGGGGCGAAGACTTCGATTGGTACTGCTCGACGGATCCGAACTGTCACGCGGGCGGCGAATCGCTGTGGCGCACGCACGAGGAAGAGTTGACGGAACTCATCGGCGCTGAGGCCTACGCCGTGGTGGCCGAACACTGCCGGCAGCGCGAGGAAGCAGCCGGGGTTGGGGTAGCGCCGTCGGGGTTTCCGCTGCTGTCCATCCACCCCGCGACGAAAGTGGCCGTGGAGCGGGAATCGGCGCAGAACGAGCACAGGGCTGGACTCAGGTAAACAGAACGTGGCCTGAGAAAATTCGAGCGGGATTATCTAGGTCTCGAACTTGTAGCCCAGGCCGCGGACGGTGACCAGGATCTCCGGACGGGATGGGTTGCGTTCGATCTTGGTTCGCAGTCGCTTCACGTGAACGTCAAGGGTCTTGGTATCGCCGACGTAATCGGGGCCCCACACCCGGTCGATGAGCTGGCCGCGGGTCAGCACCCGGCCGCTGTTCCGCATGAGGTATTCGAGCAAGTCGAACTCTTTGAGGGGCATAGGGATCTGTTCCCCGTCGACCTTCACGATGTGCCGTTCCACGTCCATGACAACGCGATCCTCGCGGAGGATCATGCCGTCATCTTCCTCAATGATCGGCTCCGATTCACCGCCACGGCGCAGAACCGCGCGGATGCGGGCAATGAGCTCGCGGGCGTAATAGGGCTTGGTGACGTAGTCATCAGCGCCCAGTTCCAGGCCGACGACCTTGTCGATCTCGCTATCGCGAGCAGTGACCATGATGACGGGCACGCTGGAGGTCAATCGCAGCTGCCGGCACACCTCCGTGCCGGACATGCCGGGGAGCATGAGGTCCAGAAGAACAATATCTACCTGCTGGTTCTCGAAGGTCTGCAAGGCAGTTGGGCCATCGGAGGCCAAGTGGACATCGAACCCTTCCTTCTTCAGCAGAAAGGCCAGCGGTTCGGCCAGAGATTCCTCGTCTTCGACGATGAGAACACTTGTCACTGCGTTTAGTTTCCTTCCCAGAAAGTGGCATCCAGCTTAGCTGCAGCTCGACCACAGTTCAGTCAGTGTTTACTTTATTATTCCTTGACTGTTTTCTCATGTTCATGAGAATCCTGAAGCTTCGTGGCGTCTGGAATCACGGGCTCCTCCCCGCGAGCGGTGTGCCCCACGCGGTCCAACACCGGGAGCTCGAGGGTGAACGTGGACCCCGTCCCCGGCCGGGACCAAATCGAAATATCGCCGCCGTGGTTCATCATGACGTGCTTGACGATAGCCAGCCCCAATCCGGTCCCACCGGTATTGCGCGCACGCGCCTTGTCCACGCGGAAGAACCGTTCAAAGACCCGCTTTTGATCCTCCGGGTCGATGCCGATACCACGATCGGTCACACGGATCGTGACTCGATCGCCCTTCACCTGGCGAGAGATCGAGACTGGGGAGCCCTCTGGGGAATATGTAATCGCGTTGGAGATGAGGTTAGAGACGGCGGTGACCAGCAGATTCCGGTCGCCGTGCACGTCCGCCCGCACCGGGTTGTCCTTAATGAGGTTGATGCCCGCCGTCTCCGCGGCGAGTCTGCAGCGATCGATGGCATCCTCCACCACCGCGTCGATGCTGAGACGCTCCGGATCGGGCAGCGATTCCGCCCCCTGCAGCTTGGACAGTGAGATCAACTCGGCGATCATCTGAGACATCCGAGACGTCTCCTTCATCAAGCGCTTGGCGAAGTATTCCACCGATTCCTGATCGTCACTGATCTCCATAAGCGTCTCCACCAGCAGCGAGATTGCGCCCACCGGGGTCTTCAACTCGTGGGAGACGTTCGCCACGAAGTCTCTTCGAGCGGATTCCATGCGCACGTTTTCCGTCTCATCGGTGGCATAGATCACCGCGTAGCGATCATCCATCAACGACAGCAGTTGCACCTGCCCCGCCACGGAAATCACCGGACGATTGCTGCGGCGCTGCTGCGGCAGAAATGCGACGTCTCTTGGAGTGTGGTCGTCCAGTACCTTTTCCACGATGGGCCACACTTCATCGTGGACACTCCTCTCGTGGACCAACCCCAGCTCGTGTGCCCGCGGGTTAGACATCAGGACTCGCTGGCGATGGTCCACGACCGCAATGGCGTCCGGAGCGGATTGAATAGCGAAGTGCAAGAGCTGGGACACTGTGGAAACCTTGTTCCCCTCCAGCTCTCGACGGGTCTTTTCATTACGCAACGACTTGATGCGTTTGCGATATGCCCACATGAGGAAGGCGCCGGCGATGACGCCCACGATCAGCCCCAGAAGGACACCGACCCACACTTGCTGTTGCACTACCACTACTCCGAGTTCGCCCGCAGAACCTCACCCCGTGCGTCCGCGCCAAGGGCCCCGCGTCGACAGGTTGTTACTTAGCTGCGCCCTGGTTGGCCACGGCAGCTGCGCCCGCAGCTGCAGCTTCCGGATCCAGGTATTCGCCACCCTTATTGAGCACCTTGCCCTCGCTGTCCAGGCGATACACCAGCGGGATGCCGGTCGGGATATTCAGGCCGGCAATATCGTCGTCGGAGATCTCGTCCAGGTGCTTCACCAGCGCACGCAGGGAGTTACCGTGGGCGGCCAGCATGACGGTCTCACCGCGCTTCAGGCGAGGCTCGATCTCCTCCTGGTAGTAGGGGATGAAGCGCTTGACCACGTCGAGCAGGCATTCGGTGGCTGGGACCTCGTCCAGATCCGCGTATCGCTGATCGTCGAATTGCGCGTACTCGTTGTCGCGATCAATCGCCGGCGGCGGGGTGTCATAGCTGCGGCGCCACGCCATGAACTGCTCGTCGCCGTACTTCTCCTTAGTCTCCGCCTTGTTCAGCCCCTGCAGAGCGCCGTAGTGACGCTCGTTCAAGCGCCAGTTGCGAATCACCGGGATCCAATGCAGGTCCGCGGTATCCAGCGCGATGTTCGCGGTAGTGATCGCCCGGCGGAGGAGGGAGGTGTACAAGACCGATGGCTTGAGGTTGGCCTCCTTGATCATCTCGCCGCCGCGCCGAGCTTCTTCGCGCCCCTTGTCGGTCAGTCGAACGTCCACCCAGCCGGTGAACTGATTCGAGGCGTTCCATTCACTCTGCCCGTGGCGAAGGAGGATCAATGTCCCGTGGTCAGCTGCAGCTTTTTCAGTCATGCCCTTTAGTGTGCCATGCCACCCCTCGCGCGGTGAGCACTCCACGGCATTTTTGGGACGCCACTGTGGGGCCGCTAGTTCGGTTGTGATTCCTCTTCCGATTTCTCTTTGTCTTCCCCGGCTGCCTCCTGCACCACGCTAGGGCTGTGAGCGGTATCCGCCAGCCGAGACCCTGGGGGTGGAGCCAGCAGTGCGATCTCCTGCTCAGAGGGACGTAAGCGGGCAAATGCGGCCAAGTTCATCGTCGGCTCTCCGCGAGATAGCCTCCACGCCCACTCGTGTCGAATAGAGGAGGCAAAACCGCGCTCCAGAATCCGGTTGAAATCCCCATCTGCCCTTTCCAAGATTTGCCCCAGAATGCGCTGAATGTCATCGGGCGTGGTCGTATCCGGAAATTGCCCCACCAGGTAAATATCGTTGTTGCCATCGAGCGTGTAGTGCACTCCGAAAGTTCGGCGGTTCGCGTGCAGCAAAAGGGCGTACACGTCCTCCTGCGCTTCCTCGACCGCGCGGCACACAAACGCCTCCACGCGGAACATCCCGTCCTGTGGAATGAACAGGCAATTCGTCTTGAGGCGCTTCTCCCCCGGCAGCACCACAACCACCACATCATGTGGCCCCCCAGCGCTTTCGGGGACGGTGTACTCCACTTCTGCCTTTTCCAGCAGTTCGCAAATGGCCTGGTGTTTCATGCCTTTTAAACTACCCGTCCACGCAAGGAGCACTCACCCCCTTTGGGAAATCATGTGGTCTCCTCGCCCAGTTACCCGGTGGGGTTCCTTTCGGGGTGGCAGTCCTGCGGCAGGGATTCATACAGTTCCACCAGCCGCTGCGCCGAGTTCCCCCAGCTGAACCTCCTCGCGTGGTCGGGGGCTCGCTCCCCCATTTCTATACGCCGGCGATCATCCCTCACCAGCTCCCCCAAAGCCTGCGCCCAATCGTCTGGATCATGCCCATCGACCAGCACGCCGGAGACCCCGTCCTCCACCGCTATCGGCAAACCTCCGACCTTCGCGGCGACCACCGGAGTCCCGCAAGCTTGCGCCTCCACAGCCACCAGCCCGAAGGACTCGTTGTAGCTGGGTACTGCCACAATGTCAGCCGCTTGATACACGCCTACGAGCTCCTGCGAGGGCCGCGGCGGTAAGAAGCGCACGTAGCCCCGGATGCCCAGCTCATGCGCTAGTTCCTCCAGCGCCTCCGGCCTTTGCAACCCCGACCCGGACGGACCGCCGCAGATCACCACGCGCACGTCCTCCGTGGGGTTATCGCGGATCACCTTCGCCGCGGCCTGCAGTAGGATGTGTGGGCCCTTGAGCTTTTGCACTCGTCCCACAAAGGCGATCACTTTCGCGCGCAGCGGAATGCCAAGCTCTCGGCGGCATCGCTCCGTTGCACGGTCCGACCCGGGGGTGAACAGCTCCACATTCGCCCCTGGCGTAACCACTTCAATGCGGGAACTCACCGCGTCATACCCAACCATCAGGTCATTGACTTCCGTCTCTGTATTGGCGATCAGCAAATCGGCATTGTCCACGATCTGCTGCTCGCAAATACGCCGCGACTCGGGCTCTCGGCGGTCGCCCTCTGCCAGATAGCTGTTCTTCACCGCCGCCCAGGTGTGGGCAGTGTGCACCCACGGCACGTTCCACAGGTCCCGCAACAGCCAGGCCACCTGGCCAGATAGCCAGTAGTGGGAGTGTATGAGGTCGTAGGTGAGACCCTGTTGGCGTCCAAAAGCGAGCACCGACCCCGTGAACGCGGCGAGTTGGGTGGGGAGCTCTTCCTTGGAGAGACCCTCGTACGGGCCTGCGACGCAATTAATCACTCGCATCCCCGGAACGACCTCGACCACTTCCCCCTGCAGCGGACGGGTCGCCCGCGTGAATACGTCCACCTGAATCCCCAGCTCAGCGAGCTTTTCAGCCGTGTTCCTTATGTAGACATTCATGCCGCCCGCATCGCCCGTGCCCGGTTGTTCCAGTGGGGATGTGTGCATTGAGATCATCGCGACGCGCATAGGAACTAAGTGTAAATACCCGGCCAAAATCGCGCCGTTTTTAAGAAGTTTTGTTGGTTTTCCTACATTGCGGGGATCGCTCTGCCTATCCTCAGCGACAAGGAGGCCCTCATGACGAATACGACCGATACCACGATAAATCCAGCATCCGCCGCCAATGGCGCCGACGGAATCGAGGGCACGGCGTGGAAGGACAAGCCGTACCTGAAGTATTACGCCCCCTGGACGCAGCCGAACCTGGAATACAGCAATGACACCTTGGTGACCATGCTGCGGAACGCTGTGGCGACACACGCCGACCGGGAGGCTATCGAGTTCTTCGGAGCGACGACGACCTATGGGGAATTCCTCCAACAGGTCAATAGTTGCGCGGCGGGGTTGCGCGAGCTCGGCGTGAAGCAGGGGGATCGCGTGGCCCTGATGATGCCCAATTGTCCGCAGCACTTGGTCGCGTTCTTCGGCGTGCTGACCCTGGGCGCCACGGTCACGGAGCACAACCCGCTGTACACTGCCCGCGAGCTGGAAGGGCCATTCAACGATCACGGCGCCCACGTGGTGATCGCGTGGGACAAAGTGGCCGGGGTCTGCCAGGAACTGGTCGGCAAAACTCCCCTGGAGACAGTGATCTCGGTGAACATGATCGAGGCCATGCCGAAGCTGAAGCAGTTTGCGCTGAAACTGCCGCTCTCCTCGATCCGCGAAAAGCGCAACCAGTTGCACGGGAAGGCCCCAGGAACACTCAGTTTCAAAGAGCTTCTGGACCCGAAGCAGGGCGGCAAAGGGGTGCACATTCGCCCTCCGGAGGCGCTGGGGGCGGACGACCCCGCGGTCATCCTGTTCACCTCTGGCACCACGGGCAAGCCAAAGGGAGCGCAGCTCACTCACGGAAACATCATGGCCAACGTGAAACAGGGACTCGCGTGGATCCAGGGCCTCGGGGAGGATGGGCAAGAGATCTACCTCGGCGCTCTCCCCTTGTTCCACGTGTATGGCCTCACCCTCACCGCCGGGCTGGGCATCGGCACCGCGGGCAAGATCAAGTTGCTGCCCAAGCCGGAGATCCCGCTGATCGTGGATGCCCTTAAAAAGGAGCTGCCCACGTGGATGCCGGGAGTCCCCACCTTGTACGACAAGATCCTCGATGCATCCGAGGAGCACGATTTGGATCTGTCTGGGATCAAGAATGCCCTGTCCGGTGCGGCGCCGCTGCCCATACCGACAACCTTGGCGTGGGAGAAAAAGACGGGTGGCAAGATCATTGAGGGCTACGGCCTCACCGAAACCGCCCCGATCATTGTGGCTAACCCCCAGACCGACGATCGCCGCGAGGGATACATCGGGATTCCATTCCCCGATACCGAGGTGCGCGTCGCCGATCCGAACGACTTCTCGCGAACGATGCCCGATGGCGAAGCCGGCGAGCTACTGGTCCGTGGCCCCCAGGTGTTTAACGGCTACATCAACGTCGAAGACGATGCCCAGCCTTTCTACGACGATTGGTTCTGCACCGGCGACATGGCCGTGATGGAGCCGGACGGATTCCTGAAGATCGTCTCCCGCATCAAGGAAATGATCATCACCGGTGGCTTCAACGTCTATCCAGCCGAGGTCGAGGACTTCCTGGCCGAGCACCCGCAGATTGAGAAGGCCGGGGTAGTCGGGCTGCCCAAGACCGACGGTTCCGAAGAGGTCGTCGCCGCTGTCACGCTGGCCCCCGGGGTCGACGAATCGGACTTCGATGCGGAGAAGGTCCGCGAGTGGGCTCGCGATGGTCTCACCCGGTACAAGGTCCCCCGCCGCTACTTCGTGGTCGATGAGCTCCCCGCGGACCTTATCGGCAAGATCCGCCGACGCGAAGTCAAGGACCTGATCGAGTCCATGATCGCCAAGTAAGGGGCCTCGCCCACCCCAATCAGTCGGGCATCGCCACGCCCAACCAGACAGGCTCCGGCACGAGGCTCACGCCGAAGGCGTCCCGGACCCCGTTTCGCACCGCCACCGCCAGGTCCACAATGTCCTGACTGGTGGCAGTGCCTCGATTGGTCAGCGCCAGCGTGTGCTTCGTGGATAGGGACACCCGCTCGTTCCCCGGGACGTGCCACCCCTTGGAAAACCCGGCGCGTTCGATCAGCCACGCCGCGGAGAATTTGAAGCACGGCTCCCCGCTCTCGGCCGCAGGGTACATCGGCATGGACTCCGCCGACCGCGGGCCGACCTTCTCGGCCACCGCCGCCACCACCGCATCCCGCGCGTCCTCGCCGCACACCACCGGGTTGGTGAAGAAGGAACCGGCCGACCAGGTGTCCTGATCCCCCTCATCCAGCACCATTCCCTTGCCGCGCCGCAGTTCCAGCACGTGCGCGCGCACGTCCTCCACGGGTTTCCTCGCTGCTGGGGCGCCTTCCGCAGCTTCTTCCTTCTCGACGCCCAATCGACGGGCCAGCTCCCCGTACCTCAGCGGTGCGGACAGCCCATCGGTGGTCAAAGAGAATTCCACCGCCGTCACCACCGCGCGTCGAGTGAATTTCAGGTTGGAATAGCGGTAGCCAAGTTCGAGGCTCTCCGGGCTGACCCAGCTCAAAGTCCCATCGTCGCGGTTATGCAGCTGCACCCGCGTGAGCGTGGAGGCGACCTCGGCGCCATAGGCGCCGACGTTCTGCACCGGGGTGGCCCCGACTGATCCGGGGATGCCGCTCAGGCACTCCAGCCCACCCAACTTCGCCTCAACGGTGGCCCGCACAAGCGCATCCCACGTCACCCCGGCGAACGCGCGGACCAATCCGGTCTTGCGATCGATCTCGATCCCGCGCATGTTGTCCTCGGTGCCGGGATCGGGGGACTCGGTGGCGTCCGCAAGAACGACGAGCAACCCGGCAACCTCCGGGCCCTCTCCCACGACCAGGTTGGATCCCCCTCCCACGACGATCCAAGGGTGGCGTGCCTCGTCGCACAGGGTGACCACCTGGGAGAGGGCTGCGGCTGACGAACACGCAATGACGCCTGCCGGCGCTCCCCCGATGTGCAAAGTTGTGAGCTGGGAAAATGCGCGCTCCTCGAGGCGCACCTCGGGGATCGTGGCAGCTCGGTCGAGAATCGACTGGGCGGCGGCGGGGCTCGTTGCGTTTTCGTCTGAATCAGTCACCCGTCTAACGGTAGTCTGTCCCCATGACGACTCACAGCGAGAACACGGCAAGCATCAGCTTCCCCATTGAGAAGGTCTATGAGGCGCTGTCCTCCAACGACTACTGGAACTACGAGGCAAAGCACATTGGGGATGAGCCCGGCGAGGTGAATTCCTTTTCTGCAGAGCCGAATATCGACGTCGTGCTCTTCGAGGAGCTGCCGCAATCCGCCCTGCCCGAGGCCGTGCGATCGATGGTCTCCCAAGCACTGAAGCTGAAGCGCACCGTCAACTTTGGCCCTCTGGCCGGCGGAGAAACGACGGGCACCGTGAACGCCGAGGTCAAGGGCGCTCCTGTCACCTTCTCCTCCGATGTGAAGCTGAAGGGTGCCGAGGCACAGACCACCCTGACTGCCGAGTCCGCTGTGGACGTGAAGATCCCGATGATGGGCGCGGTGCTGGAGCCCAAGGTCGCCGAGTACGTCCAGGAATTCCTGTCCAAGGAGGCCTCCCTCCTCGAGGCATGGATCACCGAGAACTCCAACTAAGCCCCGGTAGGTAGCCCTGGCTGATCACGCACACAATCTTCGGGCCCGTTCGTGGAACACGAGCGGGCCCGTCGGTGTCCCCACTCGCGGGACCACCGGATTCAATCGCCTGCGACGCAGCGATCGGTGGTTGGTGGCCCAGCCCTTCGCGCAGGCGCTGTTCCGCAACGCCGTGGTGCACGAGGCCCGACAGCCGGTGGCGGTGGACGTGGGCTACGGGGCCTCCCACACCACCACGGTAGAGTGGGCGCGGTGGCTGCGCCGCCTGGCCCCTGGGGTAGAGGTAACGGGTCTGGAGATCGACGAGAGCCGGGTGCTGCCACCCCGCGACGGGGTGAACTTCGCACTGGGGGGATTTGAGCTGGCGGGCATGCGCGCTGATGTGGTGCGGGCCTTCAACGTCCTGCGTCAGTATGACGAGGACCAGGTTCAAGCTGCGTGGGAGATGATGCGGAGCCGGCTGCGCCCCGGCGGCGTGATCGTGGAGGGGACCTGCGACGAGATCGGGCGCCGCTCCGCGTGGGTGCTTCTCGATGAGCACGGACCGGTGAGCCTCACCCTCTCCTGGGATCCCTTCGACGTGATGCGCCCCTCGGATATCGCCGAGCGACTTCCCAAGGCGCTCATCCACCGCAACACTCCGGGGCACCGCATCCACGACGTCCTCCGGCACATGGATGCCGCCTGGGATCGCGCCGCAGGGCTCGCCGTCTTCGGCCCGCGAGTGCGGTGGCGGGAGGCCCGGGAGATATTTTGGGACGCCACGTCAATCTCTCCCCGGCTCAGCTCCCATCGCCGCCTGCGGGATAACAGCATCACCCTGCCGTGGTCCGCCGTGTGTGACTGACGGCGAGTGCGGCCACACGGGCACGCTTAGCTGGCAACAAGAACAGCTGGGTACAACCTGTGTTTTCCCACCAACTTCCTCACTTTTTCCTCCAAGGCACCATGCAGCTGTGGCATGCGAAGCGTTTTTCGGGGACACTGTACGAGATATGAATACTGCACCACTGGATCTGAACAACGCCCCCCGTACCCAGCCCCCGCGTAAAAGGCGTTCCCGGGCCGGTGCGGTCATCATCAGCTTGATCGTCGTTCTTGCACTGCTGATCGCGGCCGCCGAATTCGGGTCCCGCTACTACCTGAAGAACCAGATCACCGACGAGATCAAAAAGAGTGCCTCCACCAACGGCATGTCCACCGATCCCGAGGTGAAGTTCGGTTCCACGCCAGTATTGCCGGGCCTGCTGCGGAAGCAGCTGCCGCACTTGGACATCGCAATCCCTTCCTCCCTGGACATTAGCTACCAGGACAATGACCGCTCCCGGCCCATCATTAAGGGCCAGCCGCCGGTCCACTTGGTGGGCGACAGGGTGAAGACCCAGGGGAACAACGCCATCGTGGGTGACCTCACGGTGGACACGCAGATCCCCAAGGAGCTCATGTTGGCCAAGGTCCAAGAGGAAACCCAATCCAAGGGCGGGGGTTCGCCGCTGGAACAGTTGGTGAAGGTCACGGGCATCAAGCCAAACCCGGGCTCCCAGATGTTGGACTTCCAGATCGGCGGCGGCTTGGCTTCCCTCTCCATGAAGCCCCGCATTGAGGCCGGAAAGCTGGTCATGGATGTGCAGGATGCGTCAGTCCTTGGGCAGGCTCTTCCCGGGGAGCTGACCCAGCGCCTCAAGCAGGCAATGGAGAAGAACACCACCCAAGCGGAAAGCGTGAATGGCCTGGACTTCCAGAGCGTTAACGTCACTGATAACGGGATGGATCTGAAGCTCCACGGCACGGACGTGGATATGCGCGAAGTGAATAAAAACCTGGACACGACCGGCGGCACCGCAGGCGAGCGCACCAACGGGAAGCAGCCCACCAGCCCTCAAGGTTCCGGCGGCGCCCCAACGGTGGGCAAGCTCCCCAACGGCCCCACCGAAGGTGACACCAGTGGTGGAGGCGGCGAGCTGCGCAGCAGCCTATAGCGCTCCATCGAGGATCGGTCGAGGTGCGGAGACCCCCAAACGGGTAGCTCCCGCCTCGATCATTTTTATGGCCGTGTCCCAATCACGAATGCCCCCGGAGGCCTTGATTCCGATCTCTCCCTCATGGCGATCGTGTCCGAACCGGGCTCGCCGACCGGCGCGGTCGAGCTCATCCGCCATGATCTCGACAGCCTCCACGGTGGCTCCGCCCGCCGGGTGGAACCCGGTGGACGTCTTCACGTAATCCACGTCTGCCTGGATGCACGCACGGACGGCACCGCGCAGTTGCTCTTCACTCAGCACCGCGGACTCCAGGATCACCTTCAGGGTCACCGGGCGCGGCACGGCCTCGCGGATGGTGATGAGCTCAGACAACATGGCGTTTTCGTCTCCGGTCACCGCGGCGGCGAGATCGATCACCACATCAATTTCCGCAGCTCCCTGTTCCACAGCGAAGCGTGCCTCCGTGGCTTTGATCAGTGCTTGATGCTTCCCAGAGGGGAACCCCACGACCGTTGCGAGGCGCATCGAATCACCGACCTGCAGTGGCAGCATCGAGGGTGACACGCACACGGCTCCACATCCCAGTTCCGAGGCCGCCGTCACGAGGTCAGCCACGTCGGCGCGGGTCGATTCTGGCTTCAAGAGGGTGGCGTCCATAATGGACGCGACCAATTCGCGGGTGATCGCTGGTTTTTGGGAGGACGCCACTGTTTACCACCCTCCCGCATTGTCCAAAGCTTCCTTCACCCCGGGGCGGATGTCCTGCCAGTAGATCCCCACGATGACGGCGGCGATCACCCACAGGAATCCAATCGACGAGGTGAGGCTGCCCGACAAGAGTGGCGCCACGGAAATGAACGCTGCCACCGAGGCGCCGCCCATGAGCATGATCCAATTCTGCTTCACCCGATCGATGACGGTGAAAGCATCTTCCCGGGTCCTCAACACCAGGACCAACCCAGTGATGGCGAGAACGAAAATGCACACCCCCAGGACGGTGTTCACCAATCCGTACAGCCGCAACATCCAAAGCACCGCTTGATTCATGCGTGTCATCCTACTAGTCAAGGCGGACAATGAGGTGTGACACGGTGTGCGGTCCTGGGGGATGAACGCCGAACAGGAAGTCGGTCTGCGCGGAAGTCCTAGCTAGCGATGGCGACGATGAGATCGGAGATCGCGTGAATCAGAAGTCCGGCGAGCGACCCGACCACGGTGCCGTTCACGCGGATGAACTGGAGGTCCTTTCCCACCATCAATTCGATGCGGTCGCTCGCCTCCTCGTCATCCCACTGCTCCACCGTTTCGCCGATAATGCTGGTGACCTCGCCGGCGTAATTATCGGCCAAGTAACTGGCTGCTCCCACAATGCGCTGTTCCAGCCGTGCCCGGAACTCGGGTTCGTCCTCGATTCTTTGCGCGAAGTCCGTGGTCCAATCCTGCAGTCGGGTCCGCAGTATGGACTCGGGATCCCGGGCCATGGTCGTGAGGGTGCTGCGGGTGGCCTCCCACATGTGGCCCGGAATCACTTTGACCGGGGTGGAATCCAATACATCGCCTTTGAACTTCTCCACGCGCTCGATCATTGTGTGATCGTGCTGCAGGTCGTGTGCCAGTTGGCGGATGAACCGTCGGATCGAGTGACGTGCCTCGTGATCTGGGTCGTTGCGCACATCTGAGGTGAACGCGACCAGCTCCCGGTACACCTTGTCACCCATCAGTTCCCGAATAAACCGGGGAGCCCACTGGGGCGTGCGTTCGTCGATGAGACGCACTACGAAGTCCTCGCTGGTGTGGGCCTTATTGTCAGCCCATTCCACGACGGCTTCCACTGCGGGCTCGATTCGACCTTCCTCGATCAGCTGCTCGAGCGCACGTCCCAATGGCGGACCCCACGTCGGTTCCCGCAGCTGGTCTACAATAAGCATGTTGATGACCTGCTCGGCTTCTGCGCGGTCGATGCCGTTGACCGCCACGTCGACGAGCTTGCCTGCCTCGCGGGAGATGACCTGACTTCCGCCGCCGCGCAGCACCCACGTGGCCATGCGCTCCGGAATATGGGCCTTCTGTAGCTTGTCTGCGATGACAGGAGCGTTGAAGAAATTGTCGCCCACGAACCCGCTCAGTTCGTGGCCCACCTGATTTTTCTTCTTCTTAATCAACGCCGTGTGCGGAATCGGGATTCCCAGCGGATGGCGGAACAGGGCGGTCACCGCGAACCAGTCCGCCAATGCTCCGACCATGCCGGCCTCGGAAGCTGCCTTGATATACGAGATCCACCTCGGTGCATGTTCCTCACCGCGGGCCGCTTGGTCGCCCGACAGGTTGGCCCAGCCGCCATGCTGCAGCCAGAGACATGTCAGGAAGATCAGGGCCGCCGCTACCAGTAGACCGGTGGCGAAAAGCTTATGGCGGCGCAGGTCCGCGCGCTGTTCAGCCTCGTGCTGCGGGTCGGGTCCCGGCACCGCGAGCGGGGAACGGGGACGTTGCTCTACAAAACTCACCCCTTCATTATTGCCCCCACTCTCGTTCAGCAGCATTCGCTACACGCCTCTTGGCATGGGGAAAACCCTCTTCCTTGGTGGAAGAGGGCTAGTGATTGGCGGTGGCGTCCCTAAGAATGGGTGACCCATTCAGGGCGCAACCTCACGCTGCGTCCGGCGACGCCCCCTACGTGGGAGTGCCCGGTTTTACGCGTGGCGAGCGCTAGTGAATGCGACCAGTGCGCTTCTTGTAGGCCCGGTAGTTGGCCCGGCCGAAGTGCACCAGAGCGAAGCCCAGGAGGAGCATGCCAACGCCAAACACGGCACCGCCGATGGCATAGGAGCTGGCGTGCTCTTGGGAGTGGACCACGCCGGCGGCGAGGCCGAACATGAGGCAGCCGAAGCCCGCCAGGGAGGTGAGGATGCAGCCCATTCCCAGCCAGGTCAGCGTGCGGTGCAGGGAGGAGTGCTGGGAATCGAAGCTCGACGGAACGTAGCCGTCCAAGTATCCCTTTTCGATGTAGAGATCCTCGGAGAGTTTAGGCATTGGAAGCTCCTACTTTCAGGAAAATGTAACTGGGGTTGATCTTAGTCGGCCTTGCCGCGGAAAGCAGAGCGCGTGCGTTCCTTCGTGACAGCGGACACGGCCGTCAGCGGGATGCCGGCAGGGCACACATCGGCGCACTCTCCATACAGCGAGCAATGCCCGAAGTTCGTTTCGAGCTCGTCGACCATGTTCTTGGCGCGGGTGCCCCGCTCCTCGCGGCCCAGGGGCGAGAGGGTGAGGTGGACCAACTTGGCGCCGGTGAACAGGTGTGCTGCGCCGTTCGGGCAGGCGGCGACACAGGCGCCGCAGCCAATGCAGGCGGCGTGGTCGAGGGCGAGCTCGGCATCGTCGTGGTTCACGGCCAAGGTGTCCGCATCTGGAGCGGTACCGGCCATGACGGAGACGAATCCGCCCTTTTCCATCACGCGATCCAGGGCAGAGCGATCCACGACCATGTCCTTGATGACGGGGTACGCGGCGGAGCGGAGGGGCTCCAGCTTGATCGTGTCGCCATCGTGGAAGGACAGCAGGCGCTGCTGGCACGCTGGCTTGTTCTGGTCGGGACCATGGGGACGGTCGTTGACCATGAGGCCACAGGTGCCGCAGATGCCCTCGCGGCAGTCCGAAGCGAAGGCGAAGGGCTCCTTGCCCTCCTCAACGTAGCGATTGTTCACATGATCGAGCAGCTCCAGGATGGACATCTGCTCTTCTGCGTCGTCAACATTGACAGACTCGAAGTGGCCTTCGGCATTCGGGCCCGCCTGACGCCAGATTTCAAGATGCAATTTCATTACTTGTAATTCCTTGTCATCAGCGGGATACGGTCGAAGAAGAGCGGCTCGGCGTGGCGGATGAACTTGTCCTTTCCGCCGGACTCCCACGCGGAGACGAAGCACCAGTTGTCGTCATCGCGCTCGGCCTCGCCGTCTTCGGAGAGGTGGTCATCGCGGTAGTGCGCACCGCAGGACTCGTCACGGTCCAGCGCGTCCACGCACATCAGCTCGCCCAGAGTGATGTAGTCCGCCACGCGGATTGCATACTCCAGGGTCTGATTCATCTCGTTGACGTCGCCCGGGATGAACACATTGGCCCAGAAGTCCTCGCGCAGGGCGCGGATCTTCTCGATGCCATCCTTCATATCCTTCACGTTGCGAGCCACGCCGCAGGAGAAGTACAGGATTTCGCCAAGCTGGCGGTGGTAGTACTCCGGGCCGTGCGGGTCTTCGCCGCGGATGCTCATCAGCTTCTGGATCCGATCCTGAGCCCGCTGCAGTGCGTGCTGGGCAGCTGGGCCGGAAGCATCGGGAACCTCTTCGCCGAGGAGCGGTGCCAGGTAGTTCGGGATGGTGAACGGCAGGGTGAACCAGCCCTCCACGGAGGACGAGAGCAGCGAGTTCGCACCCAGTCGGTTTGCGCCGTGGTACATCCAGGACGCTTCGCCGGAGCAGAACAGCCCTGGAATGGAGGTCATCTCGTTGAAGTCGGTCCACAGGCCGCCCATCGTGTAGTGGCAGGTGGGGGCGATGCGCATCGGGGTCTTGTAGGCGGACTCGCCGATGGCCTCTTCGTACATCTGGATCAGGTTGCCGTAACGCTCCCTAATCGTCTTTTCACCCAGTCGCTTGATGGCATCCCCGAGGTCCAGGTACACGGAGTTGTGCATCGGGCCCACACCGTAGCCAGCGTTGATCTGCTGAGCGTTCGCGCGGGATGCGATGTCACGAGGCACCAAATTGCCGAAGGCGGGGTAACGGCGCTCCAGGAAGTAGTCGCGCTCGTCCTCCGGGATGTCGTTGGGCTTACGGTCGTCTTCCTTCTTCTTCGGCGTCCAGATGCGTCCGTCATTGCGCAGTGACTCGGACATCAGAATCGTCTTGGACTGCCACGTGGAGTTCACCGGCAGGCCGGTCGGGTGGAACTGCACAAAGGAAGGAGAAGCGAAGTACGCACCCAGGTCGTATGCGCGCATCAGGGCCGAGACGTTGGAGTTCTTGGCCAGCGTGGACATGTGATAGACGTTGCCGTAACCGCCGGTGGCCAGCACGGTCGCGTGGCCAGTGTGCGCGGTCAGCTCACCGTCGATCAGGTTGCGCATGATCACACCCTGACAGCGACCGTCGTCGACGATGAGATCGACCAGATCGTGGTGGGTGAAGATCTCCACGTTTCCCGCGCCGATTTGGCGGTAGAGAGCCGAGGTGGTGGCCAGCTGGAGCTGCTGGCCTGTTTGTCCGCGAGTGTAGTAGGTGCGGGAGACCTGCACACCGCCGAAGGAGCGGGTGGCCAGGGTTCCGCCGTACTCGCGGGAAAATGGCGCGCCAATAGCGTTCATGTGGTCGATGACGCGCGGGGATTCCAGCGCCAGTCGCCAACAATCGTTTTCGCGGCAGCGGTAGTCGCCACCCTTCACCGTGTCCTTGGTGTGCAGGTATGAAGAGTCGTTATCCAGCTTCTTACCGCGGGAGGAGTTCACACCGCCCTGTGCCGCAATGGAGTGCGCGCGGCGCGGGGAGTCGTGGTAGGTGAACACCTTGACGTCGTAGCCCAGCTCACCGAGGGCCGCCGCAGCAGCGCCGCCGGCAAGACCGGTACCCACGATCAGCACGCGGAACTTGCGTCGGTTCAGCGGGGAGACCAGCTTGAAGTGCTCCTTGGCGTACTTCCACTGTTGGTCCTGGCTGGTTTCGTGGGGGGCGTTATCCTTCAGGATCTTGCCCAGCTCCACGCCATCCACGGAGGACTGTGGGGCGGTGAAGGCCGCAACAGCGTTGTCGTAGTTGAAGTCCGCGGTCTGGTTATGCGGGTGGGAAATAACTTCGCTCATATCCGTTTCTCCTCTCAGACTCGCGAACTAGTGCCCGGCGTTCGGGACGAAGGGGACCTGGTCAACTCCACCGAGCATCACTGCCAGCGGGATGGAGATGTTGCCAATCATGATCAATGCCGGGATCAGGTAGGAGATCCACAGCATGACCTGGCGGGTGCGGTGACCCGTGATGCCCAGGTCGGAAGACGCGGTCCACACACCATGGGAAAGGTGCGCGAACAGCACCAGCATCGCCAGAATGTAGAAGATGGCAACGGCCGGCCGCTCGAAGGAGGACACGAGGTTCTGATATGCCGCGTGGTTGCCGTCCATCGCGCCCTGGAAGTTGCCGGAGGCGGCGGGCTTAACTCCCCAGGTCAGGTCCAGCAGGTGGAAGATGATGAACAGCAGCAGGATCAGCCCGGTAACCGGCATGGTCCGAGCGGTGAAGCTGTTCCATCCACCAACCAGGCGTTTACGCTTATAGCGTCCGCGAGACTGGTGAGAGCGGCCCGTGAGGGCAAATGCGCACCACACGTGCAGGATCAGGGATACCAGCAGAACAATGCGGGCAATCCACAGCAGACCCGAATGTGGAATGAGTGGGTAACCAAACTCGCGGAGGAAGTCGGCGTACTTATTGAACCCCTCGGCACCTGCATAGACCTTCAGGTTTCCGAGCATGTGCACGAGCACGAACAAGCCGAAGATGATGCCGGTCACGGCCATCGTCAACTTCATTGCCCACGTAGGGAATCCTGGCTTTTCGCGCAGGGGTTTAGTTCTTATCTTTCCGTGAATCAGTGCTTCACGTTCGTCATTTTTTACAGTCATGGCACCTCCAGTGTCTATTTCACTGTAGGGCCTCTGTGCCTTTACCCACTAGTTACCCCTGATGTGACTTTTTTCTCTCACCCCGAATTGGGGGAAATTATCCCATTTTGCGGAATTGCTAGCGCATTTTACGATTTCACGCGCCCAAGGCACAGGTTCACGTCCCCGTCACTGGGAGTTACCCATGTTTGGGGACGCCACTCTTTCCGACTCGTCGGGAGCCTCCCGGCCGGCACTGTGCCGGATGAGGGACTGGTGCCCTACTCCTCTGGCGCGAGGACAGAATGCAGAGCGTTATCCGGGTCCCCGTCCTTCTGGCTGGCGTCCTCATCCTCGTGAGCTGGGTCGTCCCCGGCGCGACCATCGGCGAGCAGTGTGTCTCCCTCGACGGTCACCTTCTCACGACCAACCGTGACTTCCTGCCCCATCACGGAGATCGGGCCAATCTCACCTTCTCCGTCGACCACAACCATGGAGACTCGATCTGGGAAGACCTGAACTTCCATACGAATCCCGTGAATGGTGAGGGTGTAGGTTAACGAATCCCATCCCTCCGGAAGGCGCGGATTAATGGAGAATTGCCCGTTGTAATCGCGGAATCCGCCGAATCCGTAAGTCAGCGCGCTCCACACGCCACCGCAGGATGCGATGTGCACACCGTCTGATGTGTTGTTGTGCAGGTTCGCCAGATCCACGAACAGGCCACGGTAGAAGAAGTGTTCCGCCTTTTCCTTATATCCCAGCTCCGCGGCCATGATGGACTGCACCACGGCGGATAGCGTGGAATCGCCGGTGGTCAGGCGGTCGTAGTAGTCATAGTCTGCCCGCTTTGTCTTCGTATCAAAGCGCTGGCCCTGCAGGAACAGCGCAAGCACCACATCTGCCTGCTTGAGAATTTGATACCGGTAGATCGTCAACGGGTGGTAATGCAGCAAGAGCGGCCGGCGCGGGGTGCCATCCGAGTCATCCAAATTCCAGATCTCGCGAGACAGGAACTGATCATCCTGAGGGTTCACCCCCAGTTCCTCATTGAATGGGATGTACATGCGTTCGGCGGCCTTCTCCCAGCGCTTCAACTCCCTGTCCGTGAGCTTGGTTCGCTTGATCAGGTCCTCGTATTCCTTGGGCCGGTCATGCTTCATCTTCTTCACCACTGCACCGGCGACCTGCAAGTTATATTTCGCCATCGTGTTGGTGTACAGGTTGTTGTTCACCACGGTGGTGTACTCGTCCGGCCCCGTCACGGAGTGAATCTCGAATCGATCGCCCGAGGCATTGAAGAAGCCCAGGGACATCCAGAACCGTGCCGTGCCCACCAGCAGATGGATCCCCACGTCCAGCAAGAAGTCCGAATCCCCGGTGGCGTACACGTACTTCATTAGCGCGTAGGCAATGTCCGCATCGATGTGGTACTGCGCCGTTCCCGCCGCATAGTAGGCAGAGGACTCGTGGCCATTGATCGTCCGCCACGGGAACAGCACACCGTCATGCGACAGCTCCAGTGCGCGCTCCCGCGCCGCTGGGAGCATGTCATAGCGGAATCTCAGCGCATTCCGGGCAAAGGTCGAGTTGGTGTAGCTCAGGAATGGCATGACATAGACTTCGGTGTCCCAGAAGTAGTGGCCGCCATATCCCGCGCCCGTCATTCCCTTGGCCGGGACACCGCTCGTCTCCGCGCGCGCTGAGGCCTGCACCAGCTGGAATAGGTTCCACCGCACCGCCTGCTGCAGCCCGGGCTGCCCCTCGATGCGCACGTCGGAGCGTTCCCAGAATTTCTCGAGCCATTCCTGTTGGTTCAGCACGAGGTTGTGGAAGCCCACCGCCCTCGCGCGGTTGATCGTCCGGGCGCAGCGGAAAGCCAGCTCCTGCGGAGCCACGTGCCGGGAGGAATGGTAGGACACAAACTTCTCCAGCCGCAGACACATTCCCTTCTTGCCGTCCAGATGATAGACCACGCGCGCCACGTCCTCTTCCACGTCCGTCGTGATCTCCACCCCTTTATCGTGGGTCTGCGGGTCCTGATCATCGTGCTCAGGATTGTGGACCTCCAAGCGGTGATCGACGGAGCAGGCGACGGTCATTCCGGAGTGGTTGATCTGGTATCCCAGCGTCGCCCGCTCGGGCTCGGGTTGCGCCTGATATTTCGGCAGCAGCACCCGCTCCGTGAATTCCTCGCCCTTGCGCGGGTCAAACCCCTCCTCGGCCGCCGCACGCGCGTTGTTGTCGGGGAACTCCCCCTCCCCGTCCTGCCGGTTCAGCACCTGCGAGGAAATCACCACTGCCGCGTCATCATCCAGCAGCTCCACCTCCAGCGACATAATCGCCAGGTGCCGCTCCTGGAAGGAAATCATGCGCTCGCTGGTCACTCGAACGTGCTTTCCGCCCGGGGTCCGCCACACCAGGTGCCGGCGGAGCACGCCCTCTCGAAAATCGATCGACCGCCGGTACTCCTTTACCTCTGCGTTGCCCAGCCGCAGGGGCTCGTCGTCAATGTACAGGCGCATGGCCTTCGCGTCGGGCACGTTCACGATGCTCTGGCCCTCCCGTGCCAGCCCGTACGCATCCTCTGCGTGGTCAATTTGCCACGTTTCGTGCACCCCATTGATAAAGGTGCCGTGAGAGTGGCTGTCCCGCCCCTCCTCGGGGTTCCCGCGCATCCCCAGGTAGCCGTTGGACAGCGCGAATATTGTCTCCGAGACTCCCAGATCCATTCGTCCCGGCTTCGTCTCCACCAATCCCCATTCATTGATCGGGTTGTTCTCCCGATCCATCAAGGTCATCGGATCGATGTAGTGGTGGTGTTTGTCCGCCCGGAAGCCCTCTGCTTGCAAGTTCCCGCCGTCGATGGGACGGGCGGGCCCCGTCGCAACCCCCTGCCGACGCTTCGCGAAAAAGGCCTCTAGGGTCTCAGCTTCTGTCTTCCGATCGGACTTAGTGCTCACTCGCGGGGCTCCTCTAGGTTCTCGATGGGTGTGCGCAGGTCGTTAACGTCTGCGATCGTAATTGATCACCCCGACAGTCGGGGCACTAGAGGAGTTCGGCCAGGTCATCCACCGTAGAGGTGGCACCGTTTTCCAGGAGGGCAGCGCTCCCGGCGCCACGGTTGACGCCCACGACCGCGCCAAATCCGCCCTTTTTTCCAGACGCCACCCCGCTGACCGCATCCTCCAAAACGACAGCTTCCCGAGGTTCCACTCCGAGCTGCTGAGCGGCATAGAGGTACGTATCCGGCTCCGGCTTGGCGGCCAACCCCTTTTCCTGTGCGACATTGCCGTCCACCACAAGTTCGAAGCGATCCTGTAGCCCGGCTGCCTCGAGCACTGCGTGGGCGTTCTTAGATGAGGAAACGATCGCCACCCGGGGTGCGTTTTCGGCGTTCTTGAGAGCATCGAGAAGGCGAAGTGTGCCCGGGTAGGGCACCATGCCCATGTCCAGCAACTTCCTGAACATCTTGTTCTTTCGCTCGCCCATGCCGTAAATCGTGTCCGCAGACGGGTCATCATCGGGAGATCCCTCGGGGACCTCGATATTTCGCGACGTCAACAGTGCGGCCACGCCTTCGGCGCGGCTGCGTCCGTCGAGGTAGTCGAAATAGTCTTGCTCCTCGTACGGCTTGGCTCCGTGCCGGGCGAAGAATTCGCTAAACAGCTCGCGCCAAGCCTGGCGGTGCAGATCGGCAGTGGGAGTAACCACACCGTCCAGATCGAAAAGGAGGACCTTGTAATCGTAAATTGTGGTGGGGTTGTGTTCGGCGGGACTCATGCCCCTATCGTACGTTCTCTGCACCTGTTGCGTGACCCAAATCGGCAGCTCGCTGACCTCTTTCCCGGGCCGGCGAGCTAGCCCATGATCTGCTACTCCACGAAGGGATAGTCGATGTAGCCTTCCTCGCCCGGGGTGTAGAACGTCGCCGGATTGGGAGCATTGAGCTCACGACCGTCCTGCCACCGCCGGACCAGGTCTGGGTTGGCGATTAACTGCCGCCCCACCGCCACGGCATACCCGTTTGATGCTAGTGCTTCAGCATCTTCCAGGCTGGTGACCTCTTGGAAACCGGAGTTCAGAATGACCGGCCCTCCAAACTTCCGGGCCAGCGTCGAAACCAGATCATCGCCGTGCTTGAGGTCCACATGGCGGTGCAAGATGGACAGGTAAGCCAGGCCCAGGTCCTTCACCCCATCCAACAACGCAGAGTACGTCGCCAGAACATCATCCCGGTCTTCCTCCAGGACCCCCTGAATGTTGTGCTCCGGGGAAATCCTCAAGCCCACACGATCAGCACCAATCTCCTCGGCTACTGCGCGAACCACCTCGATGACAAGGCGGGCCCGGTTGTCCGGCGAGCCACCATATTCATCGGTGCGCTGGTTGGATGCAGGGCTTAAGAACTCATGCAAGAGGTACCCATTGGCACTGTGGATCTCAATGGCGTCCATCCCTGCATCGATGGCCCGGCGCGCGGCGGTGCGGAACTCGCGAACAATGCGCGGCAATTCATCTGTGCCTAATTGGCGGGGCACCTCGCTATCTTCCTTGCCCTCATAGGTGCGGATCTTGGTCCCGGCAGACAGGGCGCTGGGCGCCTCGGGCTGGGTGCCGCGGGTGAGGTGGGAATGGCTCATGCGCCCCGCGTGCATGATCTGAAGCGCCATGCGACCACCGGCCTGATGGACGGCTTCGGCCACCGCGCGCCACCCTTCCTGCTGTTCATCGTTGGCGATGCCGGGCTGTCCGGTGAATCCCCGGCTCGTGATCGCCGGAAAGCTGCCCTCCGAGACAATAAGTCCAGCAGACGCGCGCTGGGCATAATAGGTCTGGTGCATTTTCGTGGGGACGCCATCCTCCCCCGCACGGCAGCGGGTGAGGGGTGCCATCGTCACGCGATTCGGAAGGGTGAGTGCTCCCATCTGGATCGGCTGGAACAGGCCCTCAGAAGATCCGATGAGCTGAGCGCGTTGGGCGGGGTCAGTGAAATCTGGTGTTGAATCAAGTGATGCCATGCCCCGTGCAAGCGCACAAGGCATGGCACCTATTCCCGAGGACGGGGATCTGAGCTAATCAATGCCGTTCGCAGCCTTGAACTCCAAGCGGCGGCGGTGGAGGATCGGCTCGGTGTAACCGGATGGCTGGCTCTCGCCCTCGAGGATCAGTTCCTTGGCAGCCTGGAAGGCCACGGACTTGTCATAGTCTGCGGACATCTGGCGGTACGCGGCATCGCCTTCGTTTTGCGCGTCGACCTTCTTGGCCATCCGCTCGAGAGACTCAATGACCTGGTCCTGGCTGATCACGCCGTGCTTCAGCCAGTTGGCCAGCAGCTGAGAGGAGATGCGGAGCGTGGCGCGGTCCTCCATGAGATCCACGTCGTGGATGTCCGGCACCTTGGAGCATCCCACGCCCTGCTCCACCCAACGGACCACGTAGCCCAGGATGGACTGGCAATTATTGTCCAGCTCCTCCTTGATCTCGTCGTCCGACCAGGTGGCTTCACCTTCGCCGTTGGCCGGGCCCGCCACGGGGATGGTCAGCAAGTCGCCCTGCGTATCCCGGCGGCCCGCGGCGCGCAACTTGTCCTGCACCTCGAACACGTCCACCTCGTGGTAGTGCGTCGCGTGCAGAGCCGCTCCGGTTGGGGAAGGGACCCACGCCGTCGTCGCGCCCTGCTCTGGCTGGCCGATCTTCTCCTGCAGCATCTCGGCCATCTTCTCTGTCTTGGCCCACATGCCCTTGCCGATCTGCGCCTTGCCCGGCAGCGCGTGGCTGATTCCCGCGTCCACGTTCTTGTTCTCGTAGGCTGCCATCCAGGCGGACTTCTTCATCTCGCCCTTGCGGATCATCGGCCCTGCGACCATGGAGGTATGGATCTCGTCGCCGGTGCGGTCCAGGAAACCCGTGTTAATGAAAGCCAGGCGCTCCTTCACCTCTGCAATGCAGGCATCCAAATTTACGGAAGTGCGGCGTTCCTCGTCCATCACGCCGACCTTCAGGGTGTATCGCGGGAGGTCCAGCAGATCCTCGACGGCGGCAAACAGCTCGTTGGTGAACGCCACCTCTTCTGGTCCGTGTTGCTTCGGCTTCACGATGTAGATTGAGCCGGTCCGGGAGTTCCGCAGGGAGTTCGTTTCCTTCAATCCCGGCACCGCGCCTGCCGCCGTCAAGACCGTGTCCATGATGCCCTCGAAGATCTCCTCGCCATTGCTGTCGAGGATGGCGGGGTTCTGCATCAAGTGGCCAACGTTGCGGACAAACAGCAGGGAACGACCGTGCAGAGTGAGTGGGCTTCCGTCACGACCGGTGTATTCGCGATCCGGGTTCAGGCGACGGGTAAAGGACTTGTCCCCCTTCTTCACGTCGACTGCCAGCTCCCCGGAATTCAGCCCGAGCCAGTTGCGGTAGCCCAAGGTCTTGTCAGTGGCGTCCACAGCTGCGACAGAGTCCTCGAAGTCCATGATCGTCGAGACCGCGGCCTCCAGGAATACGTCCTTCACACCCGCCTTATCGGTCTTCCCGACAGGGGATTCAGGGTCGATCTGAATCTCAATGTGCAGGCCGTTATTGCGCAGCAAGATCGCGGATGGGTTGGACTGTTCGCCCTGATAGCCCACATAGGCCTCCGGTGCACGGAGGCGAACGGACTCGGCATTGATCTCGGCGGTGAGCTGATCACCCTCCAGGGAATATGCGGAAACGTCACGATGGGACCCAGATTCCAGCGGAACGGCCCGATCGAGGAAATCACGTGCCCATTCGATGACCTTGTCGCCGCGCACCTTGTTGTAGCCAGTTCCCTTTTCCTGGCCATTGTCCTCAGAGATCGCATCTGTGCCATACAGGGCGTCATAAAGAGAGGACCAGCGGGCGTTGCCGGCGTTGAGGGCGAAGCGGGCGTTGAGCACCGGAACCACCAGCTGTGGTCCGGGTGTGTGGGAGATCTCGGTGTCCACATTCTGGGTGGTGATCTCGAACTCGCCTGGA
The DNA here is from genome assembly GCA_001054945.1 of Corynebacterium falsenii. Lineage (GTDB taxonomy): Bacteria > Actinomycetota > Actinomycetes > Mycobacteriales > Mycobacteriaceae > Corynebacterium > Corynebacterium falsenii_A. The sequence continues at coordinate 1,028,965 of JVKJ01000005.1, forward strand.
TCTTCGGCGAGGTACCCAATCTTCTTCAGGAATTCTTGATATTCCGTTGCATCTTGCGCGCCTTTGTGATCTGCGTACCACGTGTCCAGCTGGGATTGCAGATCATCGCGCTTTTGGAGCAATTGCTTGTTCTGGGGAGTGAACTTCTCCACCAGCTCACCGAAGCCGTTCCAGAACGTCGCCTCGTCATCCTTGCTGGTCTTGCCGATGGCGGGCAGGAGTTCCGTGGTGACGAAATCATGGAGAACCTTGGCAACTTGCAGGCCTCCGACGTTGACGCGTTCCGTCTGTTGAGGATGGGTCATAGCGACTCCTTAGTTCTTGGAATACCCATATATTTGCGTTTCCTACGTTAGGTGACCGCGGTCACTCCTGGAACCAAAAGTGCACCAGGCCATAATTTTCTCACCCCCGGCCGCCACATTTTGGCGTGTTGAAAATTGTTGAACACGATTTTCTTCACTGGACTTCACTCCATCGACGTGAGGCATATCACCCCAGCATGAGATACAAATCACCCACAGCAGGGGGAAATCTCACACAGGCCCCCATTAACAGAATTAACAAAATAACGCGCTACCCCCGATGTGACCGCGATTACAAAACCCCTTTGACATGCACTTTTCGGTGGATAAACTCACTTTCGACAGCGACGGTCACTCGTTAACAGGCTCCCCCGGGAGCGTTAACAACCGCCGAATGGCGGGGGGGATCGTCGGGTCGTGCAACCCCAGCACAACTCCTCCACAAACGAAGGAAGTGAACCACCGCATGTCTAACGTAGGCAAGGCACGTACCGCACAAGAAATCCAGAAGGACTGGGACGAGAACCCGCGCTGGAAGAACGTCACCCGCGATTACACCGCAGAGCAGGTCGCAGAACTGCAGGGCACCGTTGTCGAGGAGCACACCCTGGCACGCCGCGGTTCCGAGATCCTCTGGGAGGCCGTCAACAAGGGCGACGATTCCTACATCAACGCCCTGGGCGCCCTGACTGGTAACCAGGCTGTCCAGCAGGTTCGCGCAGGCTTGAAGGCCGTGTACCTGTCCGGCTGGCAGGTTGCAGGCGATGCCAACCTCTCCGGCCACACCTACCCGGACCAGTCCTTGTACCCGGCCAACTCCGTGCCATCGGTTGTGCAGCGCATCAACAACGCCCTGCTGCGCGCCGATGAAATCGCCCGCGTTGAAGGCGATACCTCCGTGGACAACTGGGTCGTGCCGATCGTGGCAGACGCAGAAGCTGGCTTCGGCGGCGCTCTGAACGTCTACGAGCTGCAGAAGGCCATGATCAAGGCCGGCGCTGCTGGCACCCACTGGGAGGACCAGCTGGCTTCCGAGAAGAAGTGCGGTCACCTGGGCGGCAAGGTGTTGATCCCCACCCAGCAGCACGTGCGTACCCTGAACTCTGCTCGCCTGGCTGCTGATGTGGCCAACACCCCCACCCTGATCGTGGCCCGCACGGACGCTGAGGCCGCTACCCTGCTGACCTCCGACGTCGACGATCGCGACAAGCCATTCCTCACCGGCGGACGTACGGCCGAGGGCTTCTACAACGTTCAGAATGGCATTGAGCCCTGCATCGCTCGCGCGAAGGCATATGCTCCGTACGCCGACCTGATCTGGATGGAAACCGGCACCCCGGACCTGGAGATGGCAAAGAAGTTCGCCGAGTCCGTCCGCGAGGAACACCCAGACCAGCTGCTGGCTTACAACTGCTCCCCTTCCTTCAACTGGTCCGCGCACCTCGAGGACGACGAGATCGCGAAGTTCCAGAACGAACTGGGAGCGATGGGCTTCAAGTTCCAGTTCATCACCCTGGCTGGCTTCCACGCCCTCAACTACTCCATGTTCGACCTGGCTCACGGCTACGCCCGAAACCAGATGTCCGCCTTCGTGGACCTGCAGAACCGCGAGTTCAAGGCCGCCGAGGAGCGCGGCTTCACCGCTGTGAAGCACCAGCGCGAGGTCGGCGCGGGCTACTTCGACCTGGTTGCCACCACCGTCGACCCGAACTCCTCCACCACCGCCCTGAAGGGCTCCACCGAGGAAGGCCAGTTCAAGTAATCCACTGAACTTGCCCCCTCACCCGCTGAACCCGCTGGCCAACCGCCGGCGGGTTCTTCGCTTTCCCCATCCCACGCCGGGCGCTCAAACTACACTCATCAACCATGGTTTCCCATCGCAGGCCTGACTCTCAGCCAGCCACCCACACCGGATCCTCCCCAGAGGATCGGCCATTTGTGGGCGCCCGCCTGCGCCAATTCCGCAAGGACCGCTCGATCTCCCAAGCTCAGCTGGCCACCACGCTGGGCATTTCCGCCAGTTACGTCAATCAGATCGAGCACGACGTTCGCCCCCTCACCCCCGCAGTCCTCGAACGGATTACCAGTGCGTTTGGGGTGGACGCCACCTTTTTCTCGCACGAAGATTCCACGCGTCTACTTGCAGAAATGCAGGACATTCTGCTCGACAGAGAGATCTGCCCTAGCCCAGTAGACGTGTCCGAGCTCGCCGAACTGGTTCGCAACCACCCGTCCTTGGCACGCGCAATGGTGGACATGCACAGCCGCTATCGAAACGTGTCCGACAAACTATCGCTGGCGACGGAGGAAAGAATCCAGGGGTCGGCCGTCCTGTCCATCACTCCCCGCGGTGAGCTATTTGGGCGAGCCTCCGGCCCCGAGGCTTTCTCCATGCCTCACGAGGAAGTGCGGGACTACTTCTACGCTCGACAGAACTATGTCGACATCCTCGATGTCCACGCGGAGGCGTTGGCGTCCACCCTCGGGATTAGCCCATCGCCCACCGAGACGAGCGAACGACCCGGGCCCCACCTCATCCACCACACGGGACAAATCATCGCGGATCGCCTGCATCATGAACACGGTGTAGAGGTGATTTACTCCCGCGATATGGGCGATACCCAGCATGAGTTTTTCCCTGAAGAGAAACGGCTGCGGGTGTCTATGAAGATGCGGCCCGGGCAGATCGCGTTTCGGTTGGCGACTGAGCTGGCTTATCTGGAGTGCGGTGACACGATCCAGAAGTTGGTGAACCTGGGGCACTTCACATCCGAAGCATCGCGCGCGCTCGCCTCGCGGGGGCTCGCAGCATATTGGGCGGCTGCGCTGCTGCTGCCGTACCGGCAGTTTCATGCCTCTGCGGAGAGTTCGCGCTATGACCTGGAGTTTCTCATGCGTGAATTCGGCGTGGGATACGAGACGGTGTGCCACCGGCTGTCTACCCTGCAGCGGCCCAGCCAGGTCGGGGTGCCCTGGACGTTCGTGCGGGTCGATCGCGCGGGCAATATGTCGAAGCGGCAATCGGCATCAGGGCTGCACCTTTCGCACTCAGGCGGGACGTGCCCGCTGTGGAATGTGTACGAGACGTTCAGCTACCCCGGAAAGATCATGCGGCAGATCGCGCAGATGCCGGACGGCCGGCGGTACTTGTGGATAGCGCGAACGGTGAATCATCATCGGGCTGCCTGGGGACAACCCGGGAAGATGTTTGCCATCGGCCTGGGGTGCGAACTGCGCCATGCCGAGCGGACCGTGTATTCGGATGGCTTGGACCTGGAGGATGCCAGCGCTGCTACTCCCATCGGCACGGGGTGCCGGCTGTGTCCGCGAGAAAACTGCCCGCAACGCGCCTTCCCAGCGATCCACGGTTCCATGACGATTGATGCTCACCGGTCGACGGTCGCGCCGTATTAGTCGCACTCGAGTGCCACACCCCGCCCCGAGGTTCCTGCCCGCTGAACTGTTGGCTTAACAGCACATATGTTGACGATTCCGCTCAGCAGGGGACGGCTATTGCTTGGTCGAGTACGCATCCTCGATCTTCTGGCGACGGACCCGGCGGCGCCGGTAGGTGGCGTTCCGAATGGCTTCCTCGCTATCGAAGCCAGCCCCCAGTGCGCCACCCATGCACCCGAGTGAGGCTGCGAACCATGCGAGATCCACATAATCCTTAAAATTCACGGAGTCGCTGATCTGCTGGGAAAAGTACTCAACGGGCACTACGGTCCAGCTGACGATCAGCATCAGAATGAAGATCAGGAAGTAGATCGCGAGAGATGCAATGGCCACGGTGATGGCCGTGGCCAGATTGTCGATGCGGTTCTTCCACCGGTCGCCCGCATCGTAATCGCTGTCCTGCCACTTGTTCCACAGATTGTTATGCAGGATCAGCCACGTTGTGAGGGCAAAAACCGCCATGAACGAGATGATCCCCAGGCGGAAGTAACTAACCATGTGGGACATCTGCCACACAGACCCGTAAAAGATACCGAATCCGCCAGTGGCCACGCCGAGTGCCAGACACCCCGACAGCACCTTGACGAAGTGCAGTGGCCGGTTACATGCCACCATTCCCAGCAGAAGCCGGACGGTGCGCCCGCGCCCATTGAGGACCCGAGTGGACGCTGCCTGGGGGTCGCCGCCCGTCACGTGGTCAACCACATGTTCTTCCTCGCCCGCCCCTGGCGTCTGTCCGCGGCAAATGTGGAGAAGTTCCTCCTTCAACCCGCGCTTCGCCCGAAGCATTCCAAACGCCGGCAGGCTCAGGAGGAAGGCCCGAGCGGAATGCGCAGACTGGCTGACAATCGGGCGGTGCGCAGCCGCGGGAAGGTCGGTGACGTACACCATCCTGTCCCAGCCCTTGGCCCGCATGATTTCCGGCGCCGAATCTTCCAGTTGAACCCCGCCGAGATCGTTCAGTGGAATGGTGCCGATCTCCATGACGACCTCATCCGGGGCATCCGTGCCCTTCGGGGAGCCGTCCTTCCCCTCGTTACGCTGAACTTCTTCCCGGAGGGAGTCCATCAGCTTGATCACGAGGTCATATGGTCGACCCTTGTCCACCAAAATTCCGAGCGTCCCCGCCATCGCACGTCATCCCTATTACAGGTTGATCATGTGCCCTGCGATGCCGTGGGCAGCTTCCTTCATGGCCTCAGAGAGGGTCGGGTGGGTGTGGACGTTGCGAGCGATCTCCTCCGCGGTGAGGTCAAACCGCTGAGCCAGTGTCAGCTCCGGCAGGAGCTCGGATACATCCGGTCCGACCATGTGAGCGCCGATCAGCTCGCCAAACTCGGCGTCCGCAATGACCTTGACGAAGCCCACAGCGTGACCAAGCCCCTGAGCCTTGCCATTCGCGGTGTAGGGGAACGTGGCGACCTTGATCTCGCGGCCTTCCTCCTCCGCGCGCTTCTTGGCTGCTTCCTCGGTGTAACCAAAAGAAGCGACCTGGGGCGAGCAGAAGGTGGCGCGAGGCATCATCATGTAGTCGCCCAGTTCCTGGGTCTCGGCGCCCGCGATAACCTCGGCAGCGACCACGCCCTGCGCCTCGGCCACGTGCGCGAGTTGCAGCTTGGCCGTCACATCGCCGATGGCGAAGATGTTCTTCACGTTGGTGCGCATCTCGTCGTCGATGGCGATAGCGCCCCGCTCGGTCAGCTTCACACCGGTGTTCTCCAGGCCGAAGCCCTCCACGCGAGGAGCAAAGCCGATGGAGACCATGACGCGATCGGCCTTGAGGGTTTCCTTCTTAGAACCGTCGGCGGACTCGATGTCCACCTCGACGCCCTTACCCTCGCCCAGGTCGCGGACCTCGGTGGTCTTGTGGCCCGTCTTGAGCTTGACGCCCAACTTCTTGTACTGCTTCGCGATTTCCTTGGAGACGTCCTTATCCTCATTCGGCAGAACGCGATCCATGAATTCGACCACGGTGATGTCCACGCCGAAGTTGGACAGCACGTAGGCGAACTCCATGCCGATGGCACCTGCGCCGATGACGACCATGGAATCTGGCTTGTTGCTATCCAGGATCTGCTCTTCGTAGGAAACGATGTTTCCGCCGATTTCCACACCCGGAAGGCTCTTGACCACGGAGCCGGTAGCAATGATGCAGTTGTCGAAGGTGATTTCCTTGCCCTCGTCATCACCATCGGACACGGTGATGGTCTTGTCGTCCTTGAAGGTGCCCAGGCCGTGGATCTCGGTGATCCCGTTCTTCTTCATGAGGTAGTGAACACCCTTGACGATCCCCTCGGACACCTTGCGGGAGCGCTTGTGAGCGACCCCAAAGTCCATAGAAATGTTGTCGCCAGAGATGCCGAAAGTCTTGGCTTCCTTGGTGATGGTGTGTGCCAGCTCGGCATTGCGGATCAATGCCTTGGAAGGGATGCAGCCCACGTTGAGGCAGACACCACCCCAGTACTGCTTTTCAACCACTGCGGTCTTCAATCCCAGCTGCGCTGCACGAATGGCAGAAACATATCCGCCAGGGCCCGCTCCGAGTACTACTACGTCATAATGTTCAGCCACGGTGTTCACCTTACGTATTTCGTGAGTGGATTTCTCTTCCGTTTCCATCCTACGTTCGCTGCGAAAGCTACATCGCGCCCCTCCCACTGGATCCCTGACAATCCTTCGCTTCACTTCTCATTTTCTTGGGAATAGCGGTAATGTTCCCTTAGACATCGACGATTGTCACCACGTCGACCACTGAACAGCACCATAAGGACACCGCATATGAAGCGCACCCTTTTCCGGGCCTCTGCAGCTGCGATTGCTGCACTGGCACCGCTTTCCATGGCCATTTCTGCACCTGCCGCTTCCGCTCAGGCCCCTGTCGCCCCGGGTCCGGACGCGAACGCACCCGCCGCTGAACTGCACTTCGGGGAACCTACCCCTGGCATTGAAGGCAAGGATGCCTGGCGCTCCCGCATTAAGCAGTACCAGGACGCTGGATACCAGGTGGAGGAAGTGTGGACGCACTCTCCTTCCATGAACCGCGATATCCCCGTGGTTTTGATCCGTCCGCTTAAAGAGGGTGACCGCGAAAACGCCCCCACTGTCTACATGATGAACGGTGCTGATGGTGGTGAAGGTCGCGCCAACTGGATCAACCAGACCGACGTGGTGCAGTACTACGGGGGCAACACCAACCCCGATAACGGCCCCATCACCGATGGCATCAAGGCCAACATCGTCATTCCTATGTCCGGCGCTTTCTCGTACTACAGCGACTGGGTCAACGATGCCCCTACCCTGGGCGGGCCCCAAAAGTGGGAGACCTACATGACCCAGGAACTCCCGAACGCCATCGAGCCTGCCATCCATGCCAATGGCAAGCGCGCGCTCGTGGGCATGTCCATGTCCGGCACCACCTCTCTGACCTATGCGGAGCAGCACCCGGAGATGTACCAGGCTATCGGCTCCTTCTCGGGCTGCGCGGCCACCACCTCTGGCGTGGCTCCCTGGTTCATCGACACCACCCTCCAGCGTGGCGGCACGAACATGGCACAGATGTGGGGCGGCCCCAACACCGAGGCTGCACGCCGTTTCGATGCTCTGCTGAACTCTGACAAGCTGGCCTCCCAGCCCAACGTCTACATCTCTAACGGCTCCGGGCTGGCTGGCTTCCACGACATCCCGAACGGCGACCGCGCCAATGGCAATGTCCTGGCGTCCGCCACGGTGATGGTTGAAGGCGGCGTCATCGAAGCTGCCACCAACACCTGCACCCTGGATCTGAAGCGCAAGACCGATGCTGCGGGCATGGACAACATCCACTACGAACTGCGTCCTCAGGGCACCCACCAGTGGGGCTACTGGCAGGATGACCTCCGCGGTTTCTGGCCTCAGCTGACCGCCGGTATCGGCACGGCTGATCGGGCCCCCGTTCCCGCTGAGAAGCCGGTTCCGCAGATCACCCCGCTGTCTAGCCTGGATCCCAACTTCAATCGCTAATCCCCGTACCGCGGCTTAGCCCCCAGGTCCCCTCGGGGCCTCCATGGACCTGACCGGTTCGCTGTTCGCCGGTCGGGTCCATTCTTTATCTGCTGAAAGAGCTAGTAGGGTGCCTATTGTGAGTAAACCAATCCAGTCTCGACCAGCACGGACAACTCCTATCAACGGCGCGAGGGACCCCTACACCGGGGTCGATTACAACCTTGATTTTCACGTTCTGTCGTACCAGCTGGAGTTGGATTACAACGCGGAGCCCAACTACCTCAAGGCGTTGGCAATACTCTCCGTTGAGAATTACCGGCCACTGAAGACCCTGTCTTTGGATCTTGCCGCCAATCTGGCAGTGACACGGGTGGAAGTGAGGGGCCACGGCGTGGCGTCCCAAAATCCCCCAAAGATTCGGCGCTTCCGGCACACGGGGAACAAACTCCACATCACTTTCGTGGAAGAAATTCCCGTCGACCTCACGTTTGACGTGCGCATTCGCTACGCCGGAAACCCTCGGCCGCTGATGACCGCGTGGGGCGAGGTCGGCTGGGAGGAGACGAACTCTGGCGCGCTGGTCGCGGGACAGCCCAACGGGGCTCCCTCTTGGTTCCCCTGCGACGACACCCCGGATCAGAAGGCCCCGTACCGAATCCAGATCACCACGGACCGGGATGTCTTCGCGGTCGCCACCGGCACCATGACAGAGGACACCCTGCGTGGCGCCAAGCGGATTCGCACGTTCGTGGTCGATTATCCGATGGCTACCTACCTCGCCGCCATCTACGTGGGCCCCTTCCGCCGCGAGAGGCTGCGCAGCGCCAGCATCGGGCGCAAGACCGTGCCCGTCATCGCCTGGCTTCCCGAGGGCGACCAGATCGCGCTGCGCACGCGCGAAAACTTCCACCGCGATTTCGCCCAGCAGACGGAGATGGTGGAGGCCTACAGTGAGATGTTTGGGCCGTACCCTTTCCCGGAATACGAGGTCGTGGTCACCGACGAGATCATGGAGATTCCCCTGGAAGCCCAGGCCATGAGTATGTTCGGGCGCAACCACGCCAACGGGCGCGGTACGTGGGAGCGGCTCATCGCTCACGAATTGTCGCACCAGTGGTTCGGCAATTCTGTCGGGCTGGTGGAATGGGCCGACATTTGGCTCAACGAGGGCTTTGCCTGTTATGCCGAGTGGCTGTGGTTCGAGCGCTCTCGCGGGATCCCGGCTGCGCAGCACGCCCGCGCCCACTACCTGAAGCTTCAAAGCCTCCCGCAGGACCTCCTGCTCAGTGAGCCAGGCCCCCGGGACATGTTCGATGACCGCGTGTACAAGCGCGGCGCCCTGACAGTGCACGCACTTCGCGTCCTCCTGGGCGACGAAACCTTCTTCGAGATGATTAAGCGCTGGACCTTCGAACACCGCCTGGGCCTGGTGCAAACCAGGGACCTGGAAAACCTGGTGATGACCATCGCTCGCGAACGCAATGTTGCGTCCAGCGAAGCGGTCCAGTCGCTGTTCGATCAATGGCTGCGCCAGGAGAAGCTGCCGGAGTTTCCGTTGCCAGACGGGGAGACCACGCCGGAAATCACTCCGGAGTTGGCCGCCGCACTTCCCGCGGGCACCGAGGTGCCAGAGGGCGATGCCGGAGCCTCTGCCTTCCTCCACGACGCTGCGGACAGCGCCGCGTCCGCCGCACAAGGGGCCACAACGACCGCTGCCGAGAAGCTCAAGGAGGCCGGGGAGTTCGCCTCCGGCGTGGCCTCTGATGTCGCCTCGGGAACGGCTTCGACGGTTCGCAACACCATCGATAAGCTGCGCGGAGAATAGGCCGTGCGCGCTCTGAGCATCGCCACCGTGTTCGTCGCGGCTTCCGGCTACTTCATCCTCATGATCGCCGCTAAGGCGATGCCACACGAGATCTACCAAAGCTTCCTGGTGTATTGGGGAATGTTCTTCGCCCTGACCGGGTTGCTGGACGGCCTCATGCAAGAGACCGCGCGCTCGGTCACTGCCGCGCGCTCGCACGACGTGCGCACCCCAAACCCGGCGCGACCCCTTCGCCTCACCGGAATTTTCGGCGTGGCCATCGGCCTGGTGGTCCTAGTCACGGGCATGTTGTGGGCTCCGAGGTTGGCCCCTGGCCAAGAGGGGCTGGGGATCGGGTTGATGGTTCTGGGTCTCATTAGCTACGCCTTCCAGGCCGGTATTTGTGGGCTCCTCTCCGCGACACACAAGTGGACATCCTTCGGCGTGCTCATCTCCGTCGATTCTGGGGTGCGCCTGCTTCTGGCCGTGATCGCGTGGCTGCTGGGATGGCAGATCGCTGCGTTCCTCATCGTGACAGTTCTGGGCGCCGCCACGTGGGTGGTCGCCCTCGCTGTCTCCCCCGCGATGCGTGGGTTGCTCTCCTCAGTTGCGGACGTCAACTCCTCCGCCTTCTCCCACCAGGCTTTCCGCGCGATGATTGCCTCGGGTGCGAATGCGGCATTGATCACCGGCTTTCCGGTGTTGCTGGAATTCACCAGCCCGGCGAGCACCGCGCAGGGCGCCCTGGCCGGGACTCTCACAGCGGTGACGCTCACGCGCGCGCCGATCCTGGTGCCGCTTCAGCGCTTCCAACCGGCCCTGATTGTGCACTTCACCAAGAATCGCGCCCACGTTCTCCGCGCCTCTCTGGTGCCGATCGCAGCTATTGCCGGAATCTCAGCGGTCGGTGCGATCGCCGCGTGGCTGATCGGTCCCTGGTTGATGGGACTGTTCTTCCCTGACGTTCCAGCTGTCGCGGGGTGGGCGTTGGGGCTGCTCACCCTCGTGGCAGGTGCTTCTGCGATCCTTATGGTTGCCGGGTCCGCCGCTCTGTCTGCTGACCGGCACACGCTGTATTCCGTGGGGTGGATCGTTTCGACCGTCGTCGCCATCGGCTTGCTGCTGGTAGATACCTCACCGGAGTGGCGCTCCATTCTCGCGCTGGGCATCGGCCCGCTGGTCGGCACTGCCCTCCAGCTCGGCGTGCTGTCGTGGACGGCTCCCCGCGCCACCGACAGCGACATGGGTGCTTCGCCCCTGCCTCAGGCGTTGGATGACAAAGCGGCCGATGACACGGCGGTCGGTGACACGGCGTTGAGTGACCGGGCGTCGGGCGACTAGGTAAGGTAATCCAATATGGTTCACACTCCCCTTTCGGCCGCAGGGCAGAAAGCCGATATGTCCATATCTGCCATCGTGACCGTTTACCACGGCATCGCTCCGCAGGATCTCAAGGACTGTTTCACGAGCATTGCCTGGCAAACTGAGCCCGCCGAGCAGGTGGTTATCGCTGTGGATGGGCCCGTTCCGGCAGCGTTGGACGAGGTCCTGGGCACCGCAGAACGGGACCTCCCCGGGGAGGTTGTCCTGGTTCGGGGTGAGGAAAACAGGGGGTCCACCGTGGCGTCCAATATGGCCCTGGAACACGCCGACCGCGAGTGGATTGGGCGCGTGGATGCCGACGACATCCTGGCACCCGAACGCTTTGAAGTGCAGCGGCACCTCGCCCGCACCACGGGAGCGACGATTATTGGGTCCGCCCTCAAAGAATTCGACAACGATCGTCTGAAGCAGCTCCGGCGAGAACTCCCTGAAAGCGAACGCGACCTGGACCAAGGTGTACTGGACAAGGCCGTAATCGGCGTACGCAGCGCCCCAGAGACCGACCGTGACATTCGGCGAACGCTGAAGACGTCCACTCCGTTCAACCACCCTTCAGTTTTGATCCGCACCTCAAACATGAAAGAAGCCGGTGGGTATGAGGACGTGAAGTTCCTCGAAGACTATGACCTTTTCGCGCGGATGCTGTCCCAAGGGAACCGGGGGATGAATTCGCCCGAACCGCTGACGTACTTCCGGGTGGATGACTCTGTCTTTGATCGGCGATCTGCACCGGGGATGTTTGCCGCCGAAAGACAATTGCAGGAACGCCTGGTTCACTACCGGATTATCAGTAACCCCAGGGCTATATTTAATCTTGCATTGCGCTCAATTTATCGAGCACTTCCGCGCCCACTGCTGCGATTCGCTTATGTGGTGCTTTTCCGCCAACGCTAACCCGGGCGGCCCAGGAAGTCGTATGAGAAAAAGTTACAAGGAGAACGCCGGACATGACTCCATCCACTGACAACGTCAAGAATGATGACGTGTGGTTGGTGATCCCGTGCTACAACGAAGGGACTGTCATTGGTGACGTGATCCGACACGCTCGGGAGACGTTCCCCAATATCGTGGCTGTCAATGACGGTTCGGCAGACAATTCTGCGGAGCAGATCCACGCCGCGGGCGCCCACCTCGTTGACCATCCGGTCAACTTGGGCCAGGGCGCGGCACTGCAGACCGGCGTGGAGTACGCCCGTTCCCAGCCAGGGGCGCAGTACTTCGTCACTTTTGATGCCGATGGGCAACACCAAGTCCACGACGTGCAGCGCATGCTGGACCGCTTGCGCACCGAACCCGTGGACATCATCACCGGTACCCGGTTCGGCAAAAACCAGCAGCGGGCCAACGTGCCCTGGCTGAAGCGGCTGGCGTTGCAGACGGTAGTTCTCTTGTCTCCCACGACCCGCAAACTGGGCTTGTCGGACGCGCATAACGGCCTTCGGGTCTTCAACAAGCGCGTCGCGGACCAACTGAATCTCCGCATGAACGGCATGAGCCACGCCTCCGAGTTCGTGCAACTCATGGTCCGCAACAAGTGGCGGGTTTCGGAAGAACCGGTGGAGATTTTGTATACCGAATACTCCATGTCCAAGGGGCAAAGCCTCCTCAATGGCGTCAACATCGTCGCCGACGGCTTCATTGCGAGGAAACTCCCATGATCGAGAAGACAATCATTCAATTTCTGTTGTTGCTGGCCGTCGCAGGCCTGGCCTTCTTCTTTCTGTCGAACCGCCGCAAGGCCCGCGCCAAAGCTGGGGTGAAGATCGGCTTCGTCATCTTCGTCCTCGTGAGCACGTGGGCCGTCCTAAGGCCGGACGATCTCACCATCGTCGCCCGCTGGATGGGAGTGGATCGGGGCACCGACTTACTCCTGTACCTACTGGTCGTAGCGTTCATGTTCACCACGTTGTCCACGTATGTGCGCTTTCGGGAACAGGAGTTGCGATATGCCCGGCTCGCGCGTGCAGTAGCCTTGGGAAATGCAGTGAAGCCGGAGGGCCAGCTGCCAGACATTGACATCACGCGCAATGGCGACAAGGCCACCGCAGTGCCGGTGGCCTCCCCCGCTGACGAGTGACCCCGCTTCTTAACCATCGCACGACAACGAGGAAAGAAACTATGCGCACCTTGGTTACCGGCGGTGCCGGCTTTATCGGCTCCCATCTGGTGGATGCTCTGATCGCACGTGGCGATGAAGTCACCGTCATCGACGACCTCAGCCACGGGAAGAAATCCAACCTCCACCCTGCGGCCCACCTCATCGAGGCTGATATCTCCACCGTCGAGCTCTCCCCCATCCTGGAGGAAGCTGCGCCTGAGGTCATTTTCCACCTCGCTGCGCAGATCGACGTCCGCTCCTCCGTGGCCGAGCCGATCAAGGACGCGAATCTCAACATCATCTCCACGATTCGGCTGGCCGAAGCTGCTCGGCAGCACGACGTGCGCCGCATTGTGCACACCTCGTCCGGTGGAGCGATTTACGGGCGTCCAGAACTTCCCGTGGCGGAAACCACCGTTCCAGACCCCGAGTCCCCCTACGCCGCCTCCAAGTACTGCGGCGAGGTGTACCTGAACACCTATCGGAATCTCTACGGCCTGGAGTGCGCGTTCATCGCCCCAGCGAACGTCTACGGCCCCCGCCAGGATCCTCACGGTGAGGCGGGCGTGGTCGCGATCTTTTCCCAGCACCTGCTTTCTGGCAAGCCCACGAAGGTCTTCGGGCACGGCACGAACACGCGCGACTACGTGTACGTGGGCGACGTGGTGGACGCGTTCCTCGCTGCCGGCGGCCAGGAAAAGGATGCCCCCGGCAACGGCATGCGCTTCAACATCGGCACGGGGGTGGAGACCACCGACCGTCAGCTGCACACCCTGGTCGCACGAGCCGCTGGGGCGCAGGACAATCCGGAGTACGCGCCCGCGCGCTTAGGGGATGTGCCGCGCAGCGCGCTGGATAATTCCCGCGCGAAGCAGGTCCTGGGGTGGGAGCCGAAGGTCCCGCTGGAGGAAGGCATTCGCCGGACGGTGGATTACTTCCGCTGCAACTAGGGGTGGGGACGCCACCACCTGGCGCACCGCTGTTTTAGCCCTTCGGGATGTAGCGGGAAGAGAAGATGGTGGTGACGATGAGAGCCAGCACCGCCATCCCCGCGCCAGCGCCCAGCATGACTGGATAGGAAAACCAGCTGGACGCTCGGGTGAGAATCATCGGGAAGAAGAATCCCACGTAGGTGAAGACGTAAAACACGGCGGTCAGACCGCCCAAGTCATTCGGCCCAGCGATGCGTTGGACCTCTGTGAGGCCCGTGATGAGTGCGAGGCCATAAGCGGGGCCGAGCACGGCGCCCACGAGGATCACGCCAATCACGGATGTGGTCGCGGCGGTCCACGCGGCAATCAGCATGCCGATGATGACGAGGAGCAGAGCAGCCTGCTGGCCTCGCGCATTGTGCGGCTGAATGATTCGGTGGGCAATTTGCTGGGCACCGAAGCCAAAGGCCAGGGCCATCGCGGTAACGAATGCTGAGAAGGCAATGGCTGGGCCAACGTGGTCCTGGGCCAGCGAGGGCATGATCGCGTAAGATACGCCGGCCGCGCCGAAGACCCACGGGGCAATCGGCAGAACAGCCAGGAGGAAACGGGGATGCTTGGTGGAGGGCACGGCCAGGTCTGACCACAGGCTCCCCTTCACCTTGGAGTGGGCGGTTTGCCGGGTCTCTGGAATCCGTACCATTCCCATGAACGTGCCCACGGAGAGCACGATGTGGATGATGTAGGGCAATCGACCGGGGAACGGGCCCCATTCCGCCAGGAGCCCGGCAACGAGAGCGCCCACGGCGAAGCCACCGGTCAGGGCCATGGTGGCACGACGTGCTCCGGCGCCCTCTGGCGGCAACTCCTCAAATGGCGGGCTGGAGAGTTCCTTCACCCAGGAGCCACCGGCGGACATCGCGATGCCAATGGATACGCCGGAGAGGATGCGCCCGATCAGCATGGGTAACTCCGTCGTCTCGCCGACGGCGATTAGCGTGGAGCCGACGAGGCCGATGATCGGGGCAGGTAGCATCACGACCTTGCGTCCAAAGCGGTCGGACAGCGGCCCCGAGATGAGCAGCGAGATCGCGATGCCCGCGGCGTAGCTGGCCAGCATGGCGTCCACGAAAACGGGAGGGAACACGTTTTCTTCGCGATAAAAGACCATCATCGGGGTGAACTCATTGCCTCCCCACGCGACGGCAAAGACCGCCAGAGCTACAGTGAGCCACGCTCGCCGAGTCCCCGCGTATGTGTTTCGCCGCTTCGGCGATGCACCCCTCCGAGCTGTGCCTTCTTGCGCATTGTCTGAAGAAGTATCGCTCATTTAATACATATTATGTGGCGCCCAGGTCCATACAAATCAGTTTCGCAATTTCGGTCCGCCATTGTCTCCTCATCTAATGCCACTGCCCGCGGGCGGCGGCGGGCGGGCGAGGGTTCGATTATCCCTTAATCCTCGCAATCAGTGTGACCGAGAACACATCCCCGGTAGGGTGGTTCTATGTCTATCACCAATAACCCGACCGGCTCCCAGCCCACCGGGGCAAAAACGGCAGACGCACACGAGACTCAAGCAGATTCCACAACACGTGGCTTTCCCGGACGCAGCCCGAAGCGCCGCGATGCTGGCCCCGACCTCCTGACATCCACCGATGTTGACCCATCCGTGGCACGGGAACTCCAGGAAGTCCTGGACGGCAACTTTCCGCAAGCGCGCGCCCGCATTCGCGAAAGTCTGGCCAGCGGGGATATGCGCCCACGCTATGATCTCAGCCTCGACGACGCCCGTCAGCACACCACGGGGCAGCTGGATCAGGTTCTCGCGTCCAAACTTCCCTTCGGCGCGTTTCGCAAGGACCAGGGCGGCACGGGCGAGACCGGTGAGACCCTGACATCAATCGAGATGCTCGGCCATGCCGACCTCTCACTCATGGTGAAAGCTGGGGTGCAGTGGGGTCTGTTCGGCGGCGCGGTGGGGAACCTTGGCACTGAGCGCCACCAGGACCTCGTCCGCGACCTCATCAACCTGGATGCCTTAGGTTGTTTTGCCATGACCGAGCGCGGCCACGGTTCTGACGTCCAAAATCTGGAAACGACGGCCACCTACGATCCCGAGGCGCAGGAATTCGTCCTCAACTCACCCACCGCATCCTCCGAGAAGTGGTACATCGGCAATGCCGCTCGCGATGGCCGGTTCGCGGCCGTGTTCTGCCAGCTGTACACCCCAGACCAGGAGGAATCCCACGGCGTGCACTGCATTGTGGCGCGGATCCGCGAGGACGACGGTGGCCCAGTCGACGGCGTGCGAATCGGCGACCACGGTTACAAGGGGGGCCTGCGCGGTGTGGACAATGGCACGATCATGTTCGATCAGCTACGCGTACCGCGGGTGAACCTGCTCAACCGCTTCGCGGATGTATCCGAGGACGGCACGTATTCTTCGCCCATCGAGAGCGATAACGCACGTTTCTTCACCATGTTGGGCGCGCTGGTACGCGGGCGCGTGACCGTCGGCGCGGCAGCCGGAGCGGCGGCGCGGACTTCCCTGGACATTGCGGTGAAGTACGCGAATCTGCGCCGCCAATTCCGCCCGGATGACTCCCTGCCAGAGAAGCGGCTGATTGAACACCGCCAGCATCGGCTGCGACTCATTCCCCGGGTGGCGCGTGCCTATGCGCTCCAGTTCGCGACCAACAACCTGATTAAGCGCCTCCACGACCTCGAGGCGTTGGAGCTCGACCGGACGAATCTCACCGACGAGCAGGCCGCCGACCAGCGCGAGGTCGAGGCCCACGCTGCGGCACTGAAGGCAGCGAACACTGCCCACGCCACCGATGCAATTCAAGAGGCGCGCGAAGCATGCGGCGGCTATGGCTACATGGCTAACAATTTGCTGACCACCATGAAGGCCGATTCGGACGTCTTCACCACCTTCGAGGGCGACAACGTCGTGATGATGCAGTTGGCCGCGAAGGAGCTGATGACGGGTTTCGCGAAGGAGCTCGGCGGGCTGAATTCCATGGAGATGGTCCGGTTCGGCCTAGATAACTTCAGCACCCTGCTGCGCCGTCGCACGGCCGCGGACAAGCTCATTCAGAACTTGGTGGATACGTTCACGGATCACGAGGAATCTTCTCTCTTTGACCCCGGTAATCAGATCAAGCTCCTGACCGAGCGGGAGGACCGCCTGATGGTGTCGCTAGGCCGCCGCCTGCGGAAGGCTAAGGATGAGCCGGTCGAGGAGGCCGCCCGGATCGTGGACCAGGCCCAGGATCACCTCCTGGCTGTGGGTTGGGCTCATGTCGATCGGATCCTCCTCGAGGCATTGCTGGACGCCGAATCGAAGCTGGATTCCGAGCAGGCCCGGGATGTAATGGAGCAGGTTCGCGACGTGTACTTCCTCGACCTCATCGTTAAGAACGCCTCGTGGTACCTGGAGCAGAATCTGCTGTCGGGGCAGCGCACCAAGGCTGCTCGGGCCGCGCTGAACGACCTCGTCGACTCGCTCGCCCCCTGGTCCGAAGTCCTGGTCGATGCCTTCGGCGTCCCCAAGGAGATTACGGACGTCGAGTTGCTCCAACCTTATGAGGACATGGTCCCGAAGGCAGTCTCGAATCCCGCCGCGGGCCAGAAGGGTCAGTAAGGCAGAAGAGCCGCCGAAGACGACACCCTGATAAGCACCCTGAATTATCTGATTCAGGGTGTTTTTCCATGTGAGGCGCTCTTAAGCTGGACTCATCACAGATCACAGAAAGGATCACCGATGAGCGAGCACTTCTCTCCATACGAATCCCCCAAAGGTCCGTTTCCAGCCAACGAATCCCGCGTGAACCCTTACCAGTCCTCTCCGCAACAGTCTCCACGATGGCTGGCACGTAGCGTGACCGATCGGTGGCTGGGCGGCGTGTGTGGTGGAATCGCGAACTATATGAATGTCTCCCCAGGATTAGTTCGCCTGCTCTTCGTGCTGAGCGTTATCCTCCCCGGCCCCCAATTCCTGCTGTATATCCTGGCGTGGATCTTCCTCCCCAAAGAGATTTAAGCGGGCCTTAAAAGCCAAGAGTGATCAGCAGCGCTTTTGAGCGAGGATGGTTGCTACCGGGGTGGAGCTCTTCAAAAACGTCCTTATCCTCGGACGCACAAAAATCCCCGCTCTCCTGTGCTGAACACAGGGAGCGGGGATTTCACCCACGTCTCAAAAGTGAGGCGTTGATTAGTTGGAGGCACCCTCGGTGGTCTCCTCAGCGCCGGAAGCGTCCTGGGAGGAGCCCAGGTCGGAGAGGGAGGACAGGGCGTCGGAGTTGTTGGAAGCGCTGTCAGCGCTGTCGCTCTCGGAGCCGTTCACAGCGTTGGAGATAGCCTCGATCAGGTGAGCGATTGGCTCGATGATGTTGGAGAAGTCTTCTGCGGAACCCATTGTGAAACCTTTCGTGAGGGGAAAGTGCAATTTCGACGTTGGTCACGATGAGCGCCAGCGGCGCGTCGTGTCGTCAACGGGTTCCATACAAACACAGCCCATCGGGGTTGTCACCCATTTTCGAACCACATTTATTGTCAAAATAATGCGCTCGCGGTGCCAATTCTTTTTCTATCAGCATTTACACAGGCGCACGAAAGGTTGCAGACATTTTTGCAGGCGTCCGGAATAATAGGTTCATACCCGGCATTTCTCTCGAACCTGAAAATCGAATCTCAGGCGCAGTTTACTTCCTGGTCACTTGAACACACCCGGGACCTTAATGCATGTCCAGGAAAACTCTTTTCGCTTCGGGGGTATACCTCGGGGGTGCTGTGGGCACGGTACACCAATCTCAACGGCACACCGATCTAATTAGCCTCTGTGGATGAGGTTCGTTCACTACGAGATAATGCCCACCATGGAATCGATCATCACCGTGGCAGCTGTCGCGATCACAGACCGCAATGGCCGGATCCTGACCGTTCGAAAGAAAGGCACGCAGCTGTTCCAATTCCCTGGTGGAAAGCCCGAACCTGGTGAAAGCATGCTCACAGCGGCGTGCCGCGAGGTCACCGAAGAGATTGGGCTGCACCTGCGACGAGATCATCTGCATTACCTCGGGAGGTTCGACGCTCCGGCCGCCAACGAAGCGAATCACGTCGTCCGCGCGACTGTCTTTACCTACCCGGCAGAGTTCATCGCGCCAGAGAACCTTCCTCGGGATGGGTCGCGAGAGGCGAGAGCAGAGATCGCTGAGGTCTGGTGGGCTTCGGCCAATCTCGAGCCCGCTGGCGACCGGAAGGAGTTGGCGCCGCTTCTATGTGACAGGGTGTTTCCCGCTATGGCAGTGGCGTCCACAATGTCCTACCCGGCGCACCTGCGAGGCACAACACAGAGCCCCGCCCCGCGTGAGGATCTGAGTGGTTTTCACCGCACATGCCACACCGTGACTCGAAGCTTTTCCAGCCGCGAGGAGGCCGAGCGCGCGCTCAGGAGAGCTTCGCGGCGCCTGCTCACCGGGGAGGTGCATCGCGCGGCGGGCGCGCCGATAACTCCAGGTGGGAGGATGCAGGCCGGCGACCGAGTCACTATTCAGGCTGGGGGTTTTCGAGCGCCATGTCTAGTTTTGGACGCCACCGAGTTATCGCACGGCGCGTCCCTCATGTATGGAACGCTTCCCGGGCACCCATTGAGCGGGGAGGAGCTTTTCGAGATGGAGGTGCAGCGAAAAGAAGACGCCTCCGAATGTGTGCTGCACGCAAGCGTGCGGGCCGTATCGCGAGCCGGAACTTGGTACACGATGATCGGCGGGCCGGTGGTCCGGGCGGTGCAGCGCTGGATGGCTGCGCGGTACGCCCAGGCGATGTTGGAGTGAGGGGTGTGTCTTAGCGGCCCACATCGGACTGCCGAGAAGGCATGAAAATCCCGCCACCCGGGAGGGGTGACGGGGAGGTCGTGTGTAGTCCTCGACCTATTTAAGAACTACTCCCGCATGGGGAGGGTGAGGAGGCGCCTCGGACGGCGCGCCTTCAGGAATTAGCCCTGAGCGCCGCACACTGGCCATGCGCCAATGCCCTGGGTAGCCAGGACGTTCTCGGCGACGGCGATCTGCTGCTCGCGGGTTGCCTGGTCAGCGGACGCTGCGTACTGGTCGCCACCGTTAGCGGACCAGGTCTGCTGATTGAACTGCAGGCCACCCTGGTAGCCGTTGCCGGTGTTGATGCTCCAGTCGCCACCGGACTCGCACTGCGCGATGGCATCCCAATCCACGGAATCGGCGGAAGCGGACGGAGCGCCGAGTGCAACACCTGCGGCGATGGCTGCGGTTCCGAAACCGATGCCGAACTTGCGTGCCTTGTTCATTTACTCTGTGTCCTTTCAGTCGAGAGTCGTTCAGACGAGACTGGGTCGCTTTCCGGTCGAGAGGAGCCCGACCGAAGGCGAGTGTTCCAGTTCCCGCGCCACGTTCCGTGACTGTCACAGTGGGTGTCACAGTGAGTGACATGAGTCTTGCTGAACTGCGATGGGCAAGACGCTACCAACCAAGCAAGCGTTACCCAAACGTGATCAAGTGCAATTTTCTTGATCTGTCACCTTCTGAACCTTGAGCGAGTCACCTCCCCTTGACCTGGCAGTTTCCTGACTTTTCCGGTGTGCGCAGGGGAAACTTCGGATCGGTTCCTGTGGTTTCAGGTTGATAACAACGCTCCCATGGCGATCGAGAAAATTTTTAAAATTTTTCTCGCGGGCGGGGTTTTGGGCGCCGTTGGGAGGGGGTTCGGGTCATTTTGGGGACGCCAACCCGAGTCAGTTCAGCCCCCACGTTCCATACAACAGCCCCATTGCCCCCCCTTCACTCACACTCTGTTTCATGTGGCCGCCCAACTGCCCCCTTCAGCCACACCCTCACCGGTGGTTCTAACTTGCGGCAGCAGATGTCGATTTTTCGCCGAAAATCGACATCAAACGCCGCAACTTCGGAATATCAGGCCCCTAACAAGAGGCTCGCACCCCGGACATGGCGCTCCACAGGTGAATGAGAACGGGCAGGTGGCAATTCAGCGTGGGTCGAGGTGCGCGGTTTGTGAGTTAATGAAGCCAGGCCAGCAATGAAATGAAGAAGGTCTAGGTCAGCAGATCATAGAAGGCGACGGATAGCGGACTGAGAGCGGACCGAAAACAGTAAGCCTTTACCGAAACGAGTAAAGCCCCTCCCCCGATTCACGGGAAAAGGGCTTTTACCTGGTATTTTAATGGAGCCGCTTGCGAGAATCGAACTCGCGACCTTTTCATTACGAGTGAAACGCTCTGCCGACTGAGCTAAAGCGGCGCATACTCGCCAGTCGGACGACCGGTTTGTACGAAGGGTTATCTTAACTGAACCGTCCACGTTCCTACAAAACGCTTTGTGATCTGCAGCCTTTGATCCACGCGAGCGCCGTCGATTCACGGCGAGGCGGCGGTCGCATCATGAAGAGGAGGCCGTCGATTCATGGAGTGGTGACGGATGAGGATGCGCGGCAAGGGGACGGATTGGAATCCACTGTGGCGGCGCACTGCATATTCTCGCCCTCGCAGCCCTCGCCGCCATCGCAGCCCCGCCCCCGCGGCCTCAGCGATCTGCCCCGCAACACTGCCGAAGCCTGCCGCCCAGGGCATCCAGCGCGACCTCAGGCTTGACGTTTTGCGTCAGCGCTTCTCGACACAAAGTCACTGCATCAATGCAGCGCACCATCGCCTCCGGAGAATTTCGACGCGCCAGCTCGCCACTGATCGACCGCATGTCGGGGTGCTGGAATCCACCAACCGGGGTCGGTGCACCCTCAACCCTCCGAGTCGGCGCAGCTGACCGGCTGGTCATGCCGGTGGTGGCACCCGCCTCACTGTGCGGTACCGCACCAGCGCTTTCCTCCCCAGCCTCAACCGCCCCAGCCCCCAGCAACATCGCATCGCGGTACAGCCCAGCCACATCGATCAGCGCCAAGTCCAGCGAATCCCGAACCATCCGCACCCGCCTGTTCTTCTGCTCCTTCGCCAGCGCATTCACCTGCCCAGCAGACCCCCGCTGAGCTTTCGCTGCCCCCTTCCCCTTCGCACCCACGCCGAGCGCTTTCTCCAGCTCCGCCTTTTCCGCCTCTTCGACTTGAGCGATAGAGGCCTCCACTTCGTCATTCGCCTTCGCCACCAACTGCGCCGTGAACTGAAACAGCCGCGCCCCCTCATAGACCAACTGTGGAAGCCTCAACGCCGTCGCCCGCTTTTCTCGCGCCGCTTTGTCTCGTGCGAGGTGCCGCGCTCTGCCGATGTGGCCACCCGACACCTCCGCAGCCCAGCGGGCTTGCTCGGCCGTGAGATCCAAGGTGGCGTCTCCAAGAAGAACCTCCTCCACCTCGTGCGGTGAGGGCGTGGGCACGTACACGTGCCGGCACCTCGAGCGCAGTGTGATGCTGATATCTTCCGGGTCCGTGCTTGGAGCGCACAGCAAAAATACCGTGTGAGCAGGCGGTTCCTCCACCGATTTCAGCAGGGCATTCGCGCCCGCCTCGTTCAAACGATCAGCGTCCTCAATCACCACCACGCGCCACCGCGCCACCACCGGCATCTTCGCTGCATTCGAAATGACCTCACGCACGCGCTCGACGGGAATCACCGTCCCAGTGGTATCCACCCACAGCACATCCGGGTGCGTTCCCGCCGCCACGGAACGACATTGCTCGCACTCACCGCACCCTCCCCGGGGGCAGACCAACGCGTTCGCGAACGTCTTCGCCGCCACCGAGCGCCCCGACCCGGGCGGCCCCGTGAACAGCCAGGAGTGGGTCATTGCGGACGGGTCCAGCACCGCCGCCACCAGCGGCTCGCGCACTGCTGGCGCCGTCACCCTTGAAAACACTGCCGGAGTTTCGCTCACCCGGCCAGTGTAGCCCCGCGCCCCAACAGCGTTAGATAGAGTTTTTACTATGAATCAGTTCGCGCGCTACCTCAGTTGGGCTTGGGGAACCTATTGGCCCCTGTACGCGGCGACGATCCTAGTTACCAACATCGTGGGCGCCCTCGGGGTGGCGACATTCCTTCGCTTCCTCATTCCCCTTCCCGCCGCGCGCGAGCTCACCAGTCCGAACACCACGACGTCCGTGTTGTACGGCGCCTATTTCGTTTTCGCCATCACCGTCGGGATCATCGTTACCCTTATGCTCTTCGCGCCGATCCTCCGGTGGCAGCGCCACCCGGAGACGTACGACGCAAACATGATCCGAGACCTCGTCAAGAGGATCCCGCTGATGCAGGCTCTCACCGGCGGGGTGCTGTGGGCTGTGGGAGTCGCGGTGTTCACCTTCGTCGCCTCACGCTATTCCTCGACCTGGGCAACGGCCGTCGCAGTCACTGCAACGCTCGGCGGGTTAATGGTGATCCTCATGACCTACATGGAAGCCGAGCGCCTCACTCGCCCCATCGCGGCTCAAGCGCTTGCGAAGGGCGCGCCCGACCAATCCACCGTCTCGCCCATGACGGGCCGTATTATGGCCACGTGGGCCCTGACCAGTGCCGTCCCCGTGGTGGGGATGATTTTGTTGCTGATCGCGCAGACCACCGGGTTCTTTCCTTCGGACGCCAGCGAAGTCTTGCCAGCCCTGATGGCCCTCGCGGTCACCATGTTGGTGACTGGCTATTCCGGCACCCAGCTGTCCTCCATGGCGATGGTCGACCCGATCCGGGAGCTACAGTTTGCGATCAACCAGGTGCGCCGGGGCGCAAATAGTACGAAGGTGCGCATCTACGATTCCTCGGAAATCGGCGTGCTACAGGCCGGCTTCAACGAAATGATGCGCGGATTGCAGGAGCGCCAGCGAGTCAATGACCTGTTTGGACGCTACGTGGGCACCGAGGTCGCCCAGCGGGCGCTGAAGGAGAAGCCAGAGCTCGGTGGCGAGACCCGCGATGTGGCCGTGCTGTTCGTGGACGTCATCGGATCCACGGGCTTCGCCACCCAGCGCGAACCGCAGCACGTCGTTCAGGTGTTGAATGAATTCTTCAACCAGGTGGTGGAGGCGGTCCACGACAATAAGGGCATCATCAACAAGTTCGAAGGCGATGCTGCGCTGGCGGTGTTCGGCGCACCGCTGCCCCTGAACGACGCGGCTGGGCACGCGCTCGCAGCTGCTCGGGAGCTGCGCACCAAGTTCCAAAATATTGAGCTCGAAGCCGGTATCGGCGTGGCCGCGGGCTCAGTGGTCGCGGGGCATATCGGCGCCAAGGACCGATTCGAATACACAGTGATTGGCGATGCGGTCAACCAGGCAGCACGCCTGACTGACCTCGCCAAAGACACACCCGGCCAGGTGCTCACCAGCGCCGCAACGCTCCGGCAGGCCAATGAGGCCGAGCAGCGCCGCTGGACAATGATGAAGTCAGTGGAGCTGCGCGGCCGCCGAGAGATGACGCAGCTGGCGCGGCCGATCCGGCCCACGCTGGCCGACCGAGGCTAACTGCCACCCGGTCGCCCAGCTTCGTGCGCTCCCTTCGTTAACTTTCGTCAGTCAACTCTTGTTGGTTTGCTCTCGTCAGTTGGCCTTGGTCGCCGTTTTCTTTGCGGCTTTCTTCGTCGTCTTCTTGGACGACTTTTTGGTCGTCTTTTTCGCAGCCTTCTTGGTGGCCTTGCGAGTGGACTTCTTCGTAGCCTTCTTGCGGGTAGATTTCGCCGGACCGCCGTTCTCCGCTTCCTTCGCCCGACGCTCGGAAAGCAGCTCGTTCGCCCTCGAGTCTGTCATCGTCTCTGGCGTATCGCCCTTCCGCAGGGAGGCGTTGGTCGAACCGTCCGTGACATAAGCACCGAAGCGCCCTTCCTTCACGGTCATCAGTTTGCCCGACACGTCATTCTCGCCCAGCTCCTTCAACGGCGGACGCGCCGCCGCGCGTCCACGCCGCTTCGGCTCGGCATAAATACGCCGCGCTTCGTCCAAACTGATATTGAAGATCTGATCCTCACTATTCAAAGAGCGTGAATCGGATCCCTTCTTCAGATACGGACCGTAGCGGCCGTTTTGTGCTGTGATCATCTCACCGTCGGAGGGATCCACGCCCACCTCGCGCGGAAGACTCATCAGCTTTAATGCCTCGTCCAGCGTCACGCTAGCGGTCTCCATCGAAGAGAATAGTGAAGCTGTCTTCGGCTTCAGCGTCTGTTCCACGATCTCTTTCACACGCTTGGCCTTCTGGCTCTGCGCGGTCTTCGTCTCGCGGCTCAGCGGCTTCTTTCCTTCTTTAGCTCGCTCCGCATCCTGCTCATCCCGTTCGGACTCCCACACAGCCTCAGCCTTGGCCGTAACCTGAGCCTCCTCGTCCTGCCCCAGCACTTCTGTGACATAGGGCCCGAAGCGCCCTTCCTTAGCCACGATCGTCCGGCCCGAGTCGGGGTTGGTCCCCAGCTCACGCCCATTTTGCGGGGTGGCAAACAGCTTCTCCGCCACCTCCAGGGTCAGCTCATCCGGGGTCATGGCAGCGGGCAGGTTCGCGCGCTGCACCGTCGGTTCAGCGGACACGGAACCGTCCTGGCCCGTGCCCGCTTTCTCGCCCGCGGCGGAGCCGGTGGCGTCCCCAGCGATGACCCTCTCCAGGTACGGACCGTAACGACCCACGCGCACCACAATCGGGACCCCGTTTTCGTCGTCGAAGAGGTGCAGGGAGTTCACCCGGCGCGCATCGATGCTCTCCAGATTCTGGCCCACGATGTTCTTCAGCCCGTAATGGTATTTCGAAGAATCGTCACCAAAGTAGAAGGCATTCAGCCACTTGCTGCGGTCTTCGTCCCCGGAGGCGATGGCATCGAGCTGGTCCTCCATCGCGGAGGTGAAGTCATAGTCCACCAGCTCGCCGAAGTTCTGTTCCAGCAGGCCGACCACCGCGAACGCCACCCAACTGGGAACCAGGGCGGTGCCGCGAGCGACGATGTAACCCCGGTCCTGAATCGTGCGGATGATCGAGGCATAGGTCGATGGTCGGCCAATTCCCAGGTCTTCCATGCGCTTGACCAGCGACGCCTCGGTGTACCGCGCGGGCGGATTGGTGCTGTGGCCATCGGCATCCACGTCTTTGGCAGTGAGCGTATCCCCCACTGTGAGCATGGGCAGCCGCTTCTCGGCGTTATCGGCCACGTCCTTGCCTTCGGCCGTGCGGGTCGTTTCCACGTAGGCCTTGAGGAAGCCAGGGAAGGTCAGGGTGCGACCGGTGGCGCTGAACTCCACGGACTCACCGGAGGCCGCCGAACCGGCCACGGTGACCTTCATCGAGGTCCCTTTCGCGTCCGCCATCTGAGAGGCAATGGTGCGCTGCCAAATCAGCTCGTACAGGCGGAACTCCTCCGCGTCCAGCTTCTGCGCGAGCTGCCCGGGGGTCGGGAAGGAATCACCCGCCGGGCGGATCGCCTCGTGAGCCTCCTGGGAGTTTTTCACCTTGCGGTTGTATTGCCGCGGAGCATCGGCCACGAAGTGAGCGCCGTACAGTTCCTTCGCCTGACGGCGAGCAGCGTTGATGCCGTCCTTCGACAGGGTCGTCGAGTCCGTACGCATGTAGGTGATGTGCCCGTTTTCGTACAGCCGCTGCGCGATGCGCATGGTGCGCTCGGAGGTGAACCGCAATTTGCGGCCCGCTTCCTGCTGCAGGGTGGAGGTCATGAACGGTGGATAGGGTCGCCGCGTGTAGGGCTTTTCCTCTACGTTGCTCACGCCCATGGTCGCCCCGTCCAGGTTGGACGCCAACGCCTCGGCCTTGTCCTTCGTCAGCACCGTGACCGCGGATTTCAGTTGGCCGTCATCGCCGAAGTCCCGACCCTGGGCCACTCGCTGCCCGTCGATGGTGATCAGTTTGACCTGGAATGACCGGGGATCGTCCGAATCGGAGGAGGACAGTGCCGGAGAGACGGTGTGCATGTCCGCTGTGAGGTCCCAGTACTCGGCTGAGACGAAACGCATGCGCTCGCGTTCCCGCTCCACGATGACGCGTGTGGCCACAGACTGGACACGGCCAGCGGACAGTCGCGGCATCACCTTCTTCCACAAGACGGGAGAGACTTCGTAGCCGTAGAGACGGTCCAGGACGCGTCGCGCCTCCTGGGCATCCACCATGTCTTCGTCCAGCTCGCGCGTATCTTCCGCGGCCGCGAGGATGGCTGGCTTGGTGATCTCGTGGAACACCATGCGCTTGACCGGAATCTTGGGCTTGAGCACCTCGAGCAGGTGCCAGGCGATGGCCTCTCCCTCGCGGTCGGGGTCCGTGGCGAGCAGCAGCTCGTCGACCTGCTTCAGCTTCGCCTTCAGGTCGGAGACCTTCTTCTTTTTGTCGGAGCTGATCACATACAGCGGCGCAAAGTCATCGTCGACATTGACACCCAGGCGCGCCCACGGTTCCTTCTTGTACTTCGCGGGGACGTCGGCAGCGC
Organism: Corynebacterium falsenii; assembly: GCA_001054945.1. Classification (GTDB taxonomy): domain Bacteria; phylum Actinomycetota; class Actinomycetes; order Mycobacteriales; family Mycobacteriaceae; genus Corynebacterium; species Corynebacterium falsenii_A. Next base: position 1,056,324 of record JVKJ01000005.1, read on the forward strand.
CGCGCGGCAGGTCGCGGATGTGACCGACGGAGGCCTCGACAATGTAATCCGATCCCAACATGGAGGCGATCTTTCGCGCCTTCGTCGCCGATTCGACGATCACAAGTCGTTTCAGGCCGTCTTTTGCCATCTGGATGGATCACGCTTCCTATGGGGTCTAGCTACAAAGAAGATTGTTTCAAAGTCACTATGGCATGTGACCTCTACGGTCAGAGGCCAGTCCTGCGCCTAATCTACTCTTGACTGTTTCATCACTGTGCCCGACCTGTCTTAGCAAAACAAAAATTGGTGCCGAATTGGTGGCGTCAAGAATAATGCCCCGCACCCACCCGGGAGGGCGGACTGCGGGGGCATTGGCAGGCACCCAGCAAAGGGCACCTTAGTGAGATGGAGACTCTTTAGAGAGCGGTGACGTTCTGGGCCTGCGGGCCCTTCGCGCCTTCGCCAACCTCGAACTCGACCTGCTGGTTCTCCTCCAGGGTGCGGAAACCGCTGCCCTGAATCTCGGAGTAGTGAACGAAGACATCGTCAGAGCCATCGTTGGGGGCGATGAATCCAAAGCCCTTCTCAGCGTTGAACCACTTCACAGTTCCCTGTGCCATTTTCTTACCTTACTTCTCTTGGCGTACGGTCCCGCCTTACTTACAACGGGCACCAGGCCGATGGAACGGGCTCGGCTAAGAGTTCACGCTCGCATGCAAACAAAATCCCGGCAGCGTCACTCCCCCAATCAACGCTGCACCGAAAAAGCTTCCGGTGGGATTGCGCTAAAAATTGGAAAACCACGCATGGAAATTGCGACCAGCTACCAGTGTGCCACGTCTGACCCGAATTCACCCACTGAGCGGAATTTTATTTTCCGCCACCGGGGGCGTGCAGCGGCGTTGTCTAGACTGGTTTCTCATCATGAGTAGCGACGACCACCGGCCCCCGACGTTTGGTGAGGAACTGCTGCGGGAGCTTCAAGGTGCGTTGAAGGAATCGACGCTCACCCACACCCGCCATATCCCGGCGCACCCCTCCACCACCGCGCCGTGGCCGAGCTGGGTGCCAGACGATCTGCGAGAGCACCTTGTGGATTCGGGCGTGCGCGCGCCGTGGTCGCATCAAGCACAGGTGGCCGAAGCTGCATTTTCCGGGAAAGATGTCATCGTGGCGACGGGGACGGCGTCTGGAAAGTCCCTGGGCTACCAACTACCGATCCTGGCAACGATGGCTAAAAACCCTACGGCCTGCGCCCTGTACCTCTCCCCCACCAAGGCCCTGGCCCAGGATCAGCGGCAATCCCTGGCGCGGACGTGTGCAGCCGTGCCGAGTCTCCGCGACGTGATGGTGGCGACCTACGACGGGGATACGCCCCCGGAGACGCGAAAAACCATCCGCGACCAGGCGCGAATCATCGTGACTAACCCCGACATGCTGCACGCGAGCGTCGTGGGGAACGCGAAGGCCTGGACACGGTTGCTGAATACGGTCAGCTATGTGGTCATCGACGAATGCCACACGTATCGCGGGGTGTTCGGAGCGCACGTGTCTCTGGTCCTCCGTCGCCTGTTGCGCCTGGCGCGGACGGCGCCGACCCTGGTTTTGGCCAGCGCCACCAGCGTGGATCCAGGGGCGCACGCACGCCGCCTCACGGGGCGCGAACAGATCCTTGCCATCACCGAGGACGGCTCTCCAGCCGGCGAACGGACGATCGCGCTGTGGGAACCGGGGTTGCTGCCCGAGCAGGTTGGCGACAATGGTGCTCCGGTGCGGAGGGCGGCCAACAGCGAGGCAGCGGAGATCATGGGACGCGTGATCGCCAACGGAGCGCGGACACTGACGTTCGTACGCTCCCGGCGCGGCGCGGAATCCGTGGCGCTGATGGCTGCCGAACAACTGAGCAGACTGGGGCGAGTTGAGGACGCGCAGCGGGTGGCGGCATATCGGTCGGGCTACACCCCGGAAGACCGGCGGAGGCTAGAGGCCGCGCTGGACGATGGGGCGCTGCTGGGGGTCAGCGCGACAAATGCGCTGGAACTGGGCATCGATGTGGGCGGCCTAGATGCGGTGGTGACCAGTGGTTTTCCAGGGACGATCGCCAGTTTCCGGCAGCAGGCCGGGCGGGCCGGGCGCCGCGGGCAGGGTGCGCTGGTGGTGCTGGTTGGCGCTGACGATCCGATGGATACCTATTTGGTGCACCACCCGGAGGCCCTGTTGGACAAACCCGTGGAGAACACGGTGTTCGACCCGCAGAACCCGTACGTATTGGCAGATCACGTGGTGTGCGCGGCGGCCGAGAAACCGTTGAGCGCGATGGAGGTAGAACAGTGGGGCGCCGGTGGCGTGGTGGAACACCTGCTGCGCAATGGCGCGCTGCGGCGACGACCGGCTGGGATCTTCGCGGATCTGCAGGTGGCGAAGGAGGTTCACGGGCGCGTGAATATCCGGGGCGGATCGGCGGACCAGGTCGCGATTGTGGAGGTAGAGACCGGGCGAATGCTCGGGACCGTGGACGCGGGACGGGCGGTCAGCGATGTACACACTGGCGCTGTGTACCTACATCAGGGCGAGTCTTACGAGGTCAGGGAGCTGGATTTTGAGCACAACGTCGCGTGGGTGGAGCCCGCAACTCCCGAGTATTCCACTGTGGTGCAGAAGGACACGGACATTCGGGTGCTGCGAACCCGCCGCACCCGACAGCTCAGTGACGGAGTGTGGCTCGCTGACGTAGATGTGCAGGTGACACACTCGGTCCGAAGCTTTCAGAAGAAGTTGCCCAGCGGTGAGGTGTTGGAAACCGTCCCGCTGGACCTCCCCTCCGAGTCCTTGCGGACCAGAGCGGTGGCCTACACGGTCGATCCAGAGGTGTTACTGAATGTGGGGCTGCCTGAGCCGGTGTGGCCGGGGACGCTGCACGCTGCCGAGCACGCTGCGATCGGTTTGCTTCCCCTGGTGGCCACGTGCGACCGGTGGGACATCGGTGGGGTGTCCACGGTGGATCACGCTGATACGGGGTTCCCCACGGTGTTCGTTTACGACGGCTACGCCGGCGGCGCAGGGTTTGCCGAACAGGGTTTCGAGAAGTTCGGGTCATGGATGCGCGCGACGGCTGACGCTGTCGCTGCCTGTGAGTGCGAGTCCGGCTGTCCCTCGTGCGTGCAGTCACCGAAGTGTGGAAATGGAAACGACCCGCTGTTTAAGGCGGGCGCGCTGGATCTTCTTACTTTCCTCGCGCAATCCTGCACCTAGGGCACGCTTTGCCATTTATGCTGTACCAGCATAGTTAGTTTTGGCGTCCTACTGACTGGGTCCGATGGCTCGTTAAATTCGACGAGGTCTGAACTGCCCACGTAGCGGACTGAACGAGCCAATGAACTTCAGAGGTACAGGTTTCATGAATTCACAACGATCCTTCCGCTTTCGCCGTGCGCTCGGTGCACTCCTGGCCGCTGGGGTCCTGGTGAGTGGAATTCAGCCTGCCACCGCTGCCGCTGAGCAAGCCACCACCCAACCACCGTTGCTGTCCCAGGCGCCCCAGATCCCGTCGCCCTCGCACGCGGGTTTCGGTTCCCTTGCAGACGCCACCCCGTTATCAGCAGTTTCGCCAGGCGAGCCTTTCCGTTCACCACAGCGCTTCAGCGGCACCCCCGTGACAAGCGAATTGAACATCCCTGGCGTGGATGCCGCCGGTCAGCTCCTTCCCGGGGGTGAATCCCAGTGGCCGACGGAGACAGGGAAGCTCATGGCCGAAACTCCGCTGGACCCTGCGATTGGATTGAACAGCGCTGGCCAGCAAATCCGATTCGCTTATTCCACCACCGGCGCTCATGGACTGACCCCGTCGACTGGCGCATTGTTCCTCCCGAAGGGCACTCCACCGCAGGGTGGATGGCCAGTATTGGCGTGGGCACACGGGACCGTGGGACTGGGTGACAAGTGCACTCCCAGCATGAATCCACGATCACCTCGGGACCAGGAGTACCTGAATCACTGGCTCGAGCAAGGGTATGCCATCGTCGCCTCTGATTACGCGGGCCAAGGAACTCCGGGATTGATGAGCTATCTGAACGGGCAGGTGACGGCAGCCAACGTGGTGGACTCGGTCATCGCCGCCCATGAACTCACTGCCAACGCTCCAAATTCTGACGGACTCGGCGAACCTGCCTTATCTCGATCTTGGGCGGTCATCGGACAGTCTCAAGGTGGTGGAGCGGCCCTCCACGTCGCCCACGAGGCGACCGAACGCAGCCAGCCTGCTGGATTGGACTATCGAGGGGCGGTTGCCACTGGCGCGCCTGCCTACATCGAGGAAATCGTCCTCGCAGCCGGGCCAACATTTCCTCCGGTGCCCCTTCCTGCAGGGCTAAATTCGTATTCGGCTTACATCATCGCGGCGTTTCGGGAGGCACATCCTGAGGTCGATGTGGATTCCGCACTCACACAGGAGGGGAAAGCCCTGGTCGAGGCAACCTCGACGGCCTGCTACCCGGAGCTGGCCGAGGCAGTGAAAGGCAGCAATGTTGCGCGGGCCTTTGCAAAGCCGCTCCGGGATGTCCCAGGGCTCGAGCCTGCATTGCGCGACTATATGCAAACTCCGACCGATGGCTACGATCGTCCAGTCTTCTTGGGACACGGTTTGAAAGACATGGACGTGCCCACACCCATTGGAATGTCACTGAATTCGGAAATGTGGCTGAGGCAATTCCTGGACGCTGACGGGTCCAGGAATGCCCGCGTGGATGTCCACTGGTACCCCACCGATCACAGCGGAACGGTGGCTCAGTCCCAAGCCGATTCGACCCCATTCCTAAAGAGCATTTTTAGCTAGTCACCTGGGCGTCCCACTCCCTTCCACCCCAACTGGACCAGCAGTGGCGTTTGCGTTTTGTTTACGAACCGACACCTCAACGGTGACCATATCGCCGCGAACTTCACAACGGTCCAGCGCTGCTCCGTTTGACTCCACGATGGTGCTCGCTGTCTGACACGGACCCTCATCCTCCCCACCCAAAAGCACAGTGGCAGCGGAAAGTGCACCGAGGTCAGCAGCGGTTTGAGCTTGGTTATGATGCAGCAACTGCATGGCTCCGAGCGCCATCACACTTGCCAGTCCGATGACCGAGAGGATGACAAAAGATCCGGTCACGGTGCTCATTCTTTGCCCTCCTCAGCGATCTGCAGCGTCAACGATCGTCATCATTGCGGTTTGAGTTGTACATGCAGCGCGGGAGATTGCCTCCGCGCCTATTCCTCGGAGCTACTCCGTGGGTTCGATGAGTGTCACTGCTTCCGCGCTGACATCCATTAACGGTGAAGGCAAAGTGACTTTCACTGCCACGGTCTGTTCACCTCCTTTCGTGACTTGCACTTGCGCATGTGCCTCCCTGGACCGGATCAGCTGGGTGGCGTCCTCCCCCATGGCAGCGGCTCTCGCACCGTCCCTGGCGAGTGATTGCGCAGCGTGGGCGGAGCTAAGGCTCCCAAAACCAGCGATCACTGTGCCCGTCACCAGGGCTAATGCCGTGAAAACCATTGCCCCCTCAATCGTGTTCATGTCCCCCCTCCCGAGGTATGGTTCCCGTGATGGAGCTCCCATGGTGAAGCCCCCGTGACCCGCATTGTTTTACGTTTGCGGTTGCTTGACTAGTTCTTTTGATTGAGGGCGCGACTGAAGATTCCCGTGAGTGCCTGCTCGACAGTGTCCGAAGTCACCACGGTGTACAGCAGGGCGCCAAGTGCGGCGGCGGCTACGCACCCCAGGGCGTATTCGATGGTGGACATGCCACTTTCATCGCTGACGTGCGCCTTGACCAGCGCCTTCGCTCGGTGAGTCAGGACGGAATCGGAGGGCGAATGGCGAGATTGATGGGTGAACTGATGGGCGGCGTCGAACTCAGGTGCGATAGTCATAGTCGGCGCGGCCATGGTGTGGTGGTACATAGTGCTGTCCTTTCTAGATGGCGCGTAGTGCGCAAAGTGGGGGTGCGGATACGTTTCCGCCACGTATCCGGGTGATGGTGGCTTTGCCTGTCCTATGCGGCCCAGCCCTTCTTCCGACTCCCCCAGGAACAATGCGCTGCCTCGAAACACCCCGTCGCCAAGTGACAGCCAAGTCTGTGCTTGTCATGAGCTCACCATGTCAAAGACGCGCCTGAATCAGTAGATCGCAAATGAATCTGTGGATAAGTCAAAGCGAAATCCAAAACTCGTCACAATCTGTGGAAAACTCTTTCATCAAACATGAAAAATCGCACCCGCAACTGCGATTCAATTCAATGCTGCGGGGCGCTCATTCGAGCGTCACAGGGTGATGTCGCTAGCGATGAGTTTCGCCAAATGTCCGTCGTGTTCCTTGTTTGACCGCTGCGTGAAGTGGCTCAAGGAGTCTCAGCTCAAAAGCGAAACTGGCTCAGGGGACCATCAGAAGCCACGTATGATTGGCGCTCTCAACATTCTCGATGCACTCCCGTTTTTCACCGTGGGGGTCAATGCTGTCGTAGTACTCAGCCCGAGAGCGGCATTCGCCTTTGGACCGGTAGTCATTCTGAACTTTTCCCCAGTCGATTCCTGTGGCGACCTCATGTGAGTCCTGATTTCCAATAAGGATGCCTAAGCCGATCAATACACCAGCGATTGGAATGGCAGACGCTGTGGCGATTTTTCTCCCGAGCGAGCTCCATAGGACGCTGCGGATAGTAGTTATTGAAAGCACGATATCTCTGCGCCAATCGTGTCGCCCGAATTTAATTCACCGTCAGTTCTCACCTGGAGCTTTTTGTTTTACACTCCGATGTCTAGAACATATCTCGCATATTAAGTCTGTTTGAGCATATTTGCATTAGCAATCTGCTGTCGCGCGACTTTTCACCAACATTGATGCAGCGCGGCCCTACAACCCAGCCAGTCCCATCACCAGGGGAATCAGACCTAAGACAACGAAGGCCGGCAGGAAACACAGCGTCAGCGGCGCAGCCAGGGCGATCAGAACCCGCTCGGCATTGGCGGTGGCAGAATCCGCGGCTTGCCTTCTCAACCGGCATGCGTGCACCTCTACACTCCTGGCCAAGGCAGCGCCCGAGCGCGCCTGTTGCGCTGCGTGGCGAGCAATCGGGCCGAATTGGTCACTTTCGCTCAATCCGGCCCAAGCTTGTTCCCCCGCTCCCAATACAAGGAGCGCGGTCACCTCTTTGGCCTCTTGCGGCGCGGTCACGGTGGCGATCCGCCAGGCATCTACCAGAGACAGCCCCTGTTTCAGTGCCAGTGCGAAGATGTCCAGCACCCGAGAGGCTTCAAGCTCCGGGTTCTTCTGCGGTCCAGCCCGACCGCTCGCTCCGCCCAGCACAGACGCGCTCAACGCTTCAGCCCACACCACCCCCGCACACGCCAGAAGCACACCGATGACCAGCAGCAGCGCGCCGATCGGGGTGAGTAGAAGCAGGGCGAAGCTATTCAGCCCCATCGTTTGCCCCAGAGCCAGCGCCCCCACGGGTAGGGCAAGGAGAACCATCACGGTCAACCGGGCGCCAGCCATGGCTGAATCAGACTTGGCCAAGTGCGCGAGCTGCGCATCCGCATCGGTCACCAACCGATCAAGCAAACTCCCCAGCGGAACCCCATGCTGCTCGCTGATCTGCCACATCTCAAAAAACGTCCGCTGAGATCCCCGATCTATCCACTCCTCAGCCAGTTCGGCTGGTGTGGCTCCCATTCTCGCTTCCACCCCAGCGCCACGAAGTTTCTCTGCGATCTCCATCGCCATCTTGTTCTTCGGCTGGCGCTGAGTTGAGTGCGCTATCGCCTCAACCGGGAGCGACCCCGCGCTCGATTCCCGCGCCACCGCGTCGACCACATCTCGAAAGTATTCCAATCCCTTCTTGGCCCGGCGCGCCTCCCACATAGACCTACCCACTCGATACCCGGTGCCGCCGACCATTCCCATCACTGCGACCCACGCTGCTTGGTTCAGCACAGCGCCCCCTGAAATTCATCCCATCCTGCGCGCGGTCCGCTCGCCCACACGGTTCGGAGCTGGAAGCCTCCCTGAGTTCCATCTCCGGCCATCAGTTCACTGATGTGTGTCAGCCTCCGCCCTTCCGGGGTGCGCTGCATGTGCAGCACAACATCAATCCCGTCTGCCGCCTGCCCCTCCACAGCTGCAGGCTGCAGCCCCGCCAGTGTACCGAGAGCCACCAGCCTCCCGGGCACCGCCTCAGGGCTATTCGCATGGAGCGTGCCCGCACTGCCATCGTGCCCCGTATTCAGGGCAATGAGCAGGTCAGCGATCTCCTTGCCCCTCACCTCTCCCACGACGACCCGATCTGGCCGCATTCGGAGGCTCTGTTTCACTAGCTCGGACATCCCGATCTCACCCGCACCATCCGTATTCGCACGGCGAGTCGACAGCCTCACGCAATGAGGGTGGCTCGGCATCAACTCCGGCGTGTCCTCCACCAACAAAACCCGCTGCGAACGTGGTACCTCCGCGAGCATCGCTGCAAGCAAGGTGGTCTTGCCGCTGCCGGTTCCTCCGCTGATAAGGAAGTTCTTCCGCGCCGCGATCAGCCCACGCATGGTGTCCACTAGCTGCGGATGGAGGGTTTTTGTGGACGCCAACCGCTCCACGGTCCACCGCGATCCCGCGATAGCACGGAGGCTGATACAGGGGCCACCCGCGGCAGGCGGCGATAGTGCGATGTGCACGCGCAGTCCGTCAGCCCTGATGTCCGAGGGCAGGTCGGTGAGCACGCCATCGGCAAACGGGCAGGAATCGTCCACCCGGGCCCCGCAAGCTGCCGCGAGCCGTACAGCTAACGTTCGGGGATCGCCAGCCAGTTGTCCCGCCAATTCCATTCCCGCGCCACGATCGATCCACACGCTTCCATCCCCGTTGAGCACCAGGTCAGTCAGGTCGGCGTCCTCAAGGAAAGCGGTGAGCTCCCCCAGACCGGAAAATTCCCTATACAGCTCCCGTACGTGTTCGACTTCACCGGAACCATCGACGGCACGCAGGGCGCGGGCAATGTCTCCGAGATCGGGGCGCTCGATGCCTTCCTTCGCCAAGTGGCGCCGAACGGCGAAGGTGGTTTCTCCACTCAGCGAGGCCACTACCTGGCCTCCTTCACACCAGGTAGCGAGTCGGTAACAGCTGCGGCCTCCCCGAGGTGCCCCAGGTGAATAATGTTGTTCAAGGCCGCGACCATGCACCTACCGTGTTCTTCCAGCACACCTCGGGAAAAATCCAGCGTCCCGCTGTCCAGCGCAGAGGTGAGTGACCGGTCGTAGCGGAAAACCGTATCCGGGTGCCGTCCCAAGAGCATAGAAGCAAGCGCATCGTTGAGCTCACTGTCGGGCATTTCCCTCACAGCAGTCACGGCATCGAGGCCGAAGCAGAATTCGGTTTGCTGACTCATGGCTTTGGTCGTGCCATGCAGCCCGGAGACCGTCAGTGGCGCGACCACCACCAGGAGATCCGGGCGCCCTAATGCTCCCAATCCACGTGCGTCCCACATGCTCTTCCACCGTGCGGATCCGGGGAGCACCCGCCCGCAGTCCACCACCACTGGCTGCAGCCCTGCGTGCACAGCAGCTCCGACCTGCTCAGGACGAAGAATCTCCATTCGGTCGAGCCATGGTTGGTCCTCTTCAATCCCTTCGGCTCCCAAGGTCATTTCCATGCCCAGACTGTTCGGGTCGGCGTCCACCAGTACCCCGTCGCCTCGGATCGACGCCAGAGCATGGCACAGCGCGACTGCACTCAGCGTCGCACCTGCCCCACCCTGTACCCCGCACACGGCGATGATCGGATAATCACGAGCTCCGATCCGATCCACGAAATCCAAGGCCGCCTCGCCTTGGAGGTTGTGCCCGAACTCAGCGATCTCCAACCACGTGTCTCGAGGGCCGCCCAGCGACATCTCTTCAACTCGAGCACGATCGCTCACGATGATCCAGCCTTCTGATCTTTGGAAATCCACCGCTTCCCGGCATCTCGAAGCGGCTCGATTCAGGGCCACCGCGACCCGCCGTTCCCAATCTGCTGCTGCCTCGTGCGAGTGCCTCGGCACGACCACGGCAGTCCGATGGGTGGAGTTCGCGAGCTGCTCGGCGCGCTCGGCGATGTCGGGATCAGCGATGTCCACCACCAGTGGTCGCTGAGGCCACCCCAGCTGCCCAGGTTCGGCCATCGCCCTCGTTCGGCGCCATGTTGCTTTCACGTCCTGCCCCATGGCCGAAACCCTGTCACATGCAGCCACATCCACCCGGTCCGACGGTTCCGCCTGTGGAGAACACTCACCGCCTGGGGCGGCTGTGACATTCCGCTGTGGAAAACCGATCGAATTGGTGACAGGTGTGTAAATTGTGACGGGAGTTAACTATGCTCGACCGGGTGACCCGAAATTCCCCGAATGGTCGCACTCTGGCGGTTTTTGACCTAGACAAGACCATCATCGATACCAGTGCCTCCATGGCTTACCGGCGCCCACTGGCGCGGCAGGGCCTGCTGAGCACGCGCGAAGTACTCCGCATGCTCACCCTTCTGGGCAGCTACATGTTCACCACCCACACCGATGAGGACATGGACGCCACCAAAGATGCCCTGACCAGCATGATCAAGGGAAGGGACGCCGCCACGATGCGCGCCGTCGCTCAGGATGCACTACAGGAGGTCATCACCCCCTACATCTACGCCGAGGCGCGGGAGCTCCTGGACCACCACCGCCAACAGGGACACGACATCGCCATCGTCACCGCCAGCGTCAGCGTGCTCGTCGAGCCGATCTTCCACGAGCTCGGCGCCGACCACCTCATTGCGTCCGAACTCGAAGAAGTCGACGGCACCTTCACCGGCCAACTGATCCACTACAACAAGGGGCAGACCAAAGTCGATAGGCTGCGCGCCCTCGCCGCGGATCACAACTACGATTTGGACGCCAGCTACGCCTATACCGATTCCATCTCGGACCTGCCGCTACTGGAATCGGTGGGCAATCCGCGCCCGGTCAACCCCGACCGCCAGCTACGGAAGATCGCCCTCGAGCGCGATTGGCCGGTGCAGAGGTTCGTTCGACCGGAGCCCCTGTTCCCCCAGGCTGCCGTCCTGGCTGGCGCTGGAGCGACGGTCGCCATCCTCGGCGCCATCACCGCGGGAATGGCAGTGTGGCTCCAATCCCGCAAGGACTAAATCGACAGTCCAAAAGTCCGACGGCCCGGCAGCTGAATAGAACAGCAACTACACGGCATCGGCGATGGACTTCCCCTCCAACGACCCCTCGGAAATCCCCTCCGCGTGGAAGATGATCCACTCGGCCACCGAGGACGGCTGCCCAGAGGCAAACCCCCGAGCCTTGTCCCGATACTCGTCACGGTGACGATTCCACCAGACCTCCGGGACGGACAGTCCCCGCGGATCAAGCCCTCCGGCGATCGTGCACAGGCGCGAACAGGCGCGGGCCGTCACCCCATTGGCGTCCCCAAAAGGTTCCAGAGTCAGCAACTCCCCGTGGATGACTGCGGACAGAATCACCGAATTCACCTTGGCTCCCCCGGTGAGGAGTTCGGCGAGCAACTGCAGGCGCCCATCCATTGCCCGCTTCGGGCGGCCAGGAACCAGGAACTCCGCACTGTGCGCCGCCTTCTTGCGGAAGCTCTCATCGGACATCTGCGGACTCGCCAGAGAATTAATCTTCGCAATCATCTGCAGCGGAGCACGCCGCCACGTGGACTGGGTCTCGGTAATACCGTCGGGCGCAAGCAATTCCGCCGCGCGCAGCGCCCCCGCGAGCACCTCGTCGGTGACCTGCCCATCCTCTGGCAACCGCGGGGTGCCGCCGTCCAACTGTGCGGATGCTCGAGCCCCACGAAGCACTCCCTCGGACCCGGTGATATTCCACCCGCGCAAGTTCTTCGGATGCCGGTGCAACCGAGCCACGTAATCGTTGGCCTTCTCCACGGCGTCTTGGACCCCGGGAAGCTCCCCCAGCGGGGACAAATCAACGTGATGGCGCGGTTGCTGAGAGGACTCGGATTCGACCATAGGCCCAGAATAATTGACCCACACGGGCGAATTCTCTGAAGGTCTGGCAAACTAGATTGAGTAAATCTGCTGAAAACCCAGGAGTATCCAGTGAGCAATAACGACCGTGAGGGTCTGTACACCGACCGCGATAGCTTCAATCCGCAGGTCAACGCGATTCCGCTGTCTGATGTGGATACACGCCCCAAGGGGCAGGGCAGCATCGGCGACCTGGTTAAGGATGCCTCCGCGCAGGTATCTAGCCTGATCCGCTCCGAGGTAGAGCTGGCGAAGACCGAAATCGCCACCTCCGCAAAGAAGGCAGGCATCGCCGTGGGCCTTCTCGCGGGCGCCGGCGTCATCCTGGCCTACAGCTCTTTCTTCCTCTTCTTCACCATCGCCGAAGCGCTGGATCACGTCATGCCTCGCTGGCTGGCGTTCCTCATTGTCTTCCTGGTCATGCTGCTGCTGGTCGGCATCCTCGCGGGCATCGGTGTGAAGCAGCTGAAGGGCGTGAAGAAGCCCGAGAAGACCATCAACTCTGCCAAGGAGTTAAAGGAAGTTGTGCCCAGTAATAATCGCGAACTGACCACTGGTCGCCGCAACGGCGGGCTGTACACCTAAACCACACTCGCCCACTCCCACTGCCTGAATTGGCCGTGCTGGAAGTACTGTTACAGCGATGACAGAACGAGAATCCGGGCCCGCGCACACTCCGACGAGCACCTTCGTGCACTCTCGGGGTGTGCGTTTGCACGTGCGCATCCAAGGCCCCCGGAACGCGCCGTTAGTGCTGCTCATCCACGGTTTCGGGGGAGGGGCCTTCGAGTGGGACGATGTCCTCCGCGAGCTGAACACCACGGCCTCCACGGGTCACCCGATGCGCGTCGTCGCCGTGGATCTTCGGGGTTACGGGCGCTCAGATAAGACGCCACGGGGCTACGACCTGACGACCGCGGCCAGTGACATGGCGGGTGTCATTCGTGGTTTGGGGTATGCCTCCGCGATTGTCGTGGGACATGGCTACGGTGGCCTGGTGGGGTGGACCCTGGCTGCCCACGAGCCGGAGCGGGTGCAGCAACTCATCACTCTGTCGAGCTCGCACCCGGTCGAGCAAGCCCGGCAGGTGCGCCGGCGTCCGATCAGCCAGTGGAACCGCGTGAAAGACACGCTGTACGCCCAGTTGCCCAAGGCGCCAGAGAAACGGTTAACGAAGGACAATGCCGCTGCCGCGGAGCGCATTTTCCGGCGCAACGTAGCGCCGGGGTTCCGTGACACGAAGCCTTATCTGGAGGCCGCGCGCCTCCGCCGTGAAGCCATGCTGGTGGACAAGGTGGCACACATGTCCTGCGAATACCGCCGATGGAACTTCCGCTCCCGGCTGCGCCCCGAGGGCGCGCGTTTCGACAAGGGCTTCCCTCGTCGGGTGGACATGCCCGTGCTTGTCGTCGATGGGAACATGAACCCCGGGTTTTCCGAGCACATGTCGGAGCTGTGCGTCCAGCGCGGTGGCCCGGGATCCGAGTCGGTGGTGCTGTACGGCGTGGGGCACTACCCCCACATCGAAGACCCGCCGGCGGTGGCTCGGCTGATCAGCCAGGCGGTCGCGGAGTCGGCTGACTAGCGAGCCTGCTAACTAGCCACGCACCGCTGAGTATCCACCGGGGTGTTCCACTTCGTATAGTCGCCGACCTGCGCCAGGACTTCGTCGCGCGTGAGCGCGTAGCCTGTGTCGCTTTCCTTCACATCGGCGCCGAAAACGAGGCCCAGCACCTCACCGTCAGTGTCCACCAGCGGGCCGCCGGAATTGCCCTGGACCACGGTGCCGCGGATCGCATACGCCTCGCGATCAACCCGATCGTTGGCATAAATATTCGGACCAGAGACCATGAAACGATCGCGGACGCGGGCAGCCACGGCTTCGAAGGGGCCGCCATTGGGGTAGCCCAGCACCACGGAATCCTCTCCGACCTTCGCGCCGTCATTGTCCCACTTCAGCGGCTTCATACCCAGCCCTGGCGCGCGAAGCAGCGCGATGTCATGAGTCGGGTTGTAGTACACAACCTCCGCATCGACCAGCCCATTCGGTGTGGCCAGCTGGGTCGTCTCCGTACCGGCAACGACATGGGCGTTCGTCATCACCGTATCCTTGTCCACCACAAATCCACTGCCCTGCAGCAGTCGGCGGCACTTCTGCGACTTCGCCACGACGTGCACAACGGATTCCGAGGCAGCCTCCACCTTCGGCAAAGCGCTGATCCCCGACGTTGGCGGATCCACCTCGCGCTGTGGCCGCGTATCGAAGGGGTCGGTGACCACGGGGAAGCCAGAACTATTGATGTACGCACCCGTCTTGGCCGGCAGGTTCTTCACCCAGTTCGGCGCAACCCGGCTCATGCTGCTCAGAACGTTCGAGCCCCGCACCGCGTCGCCGAAGTTGCCCTCGTCGTTGGACGCCAACGGCACGATGATCAGCCAGATGACCAACAATGTCGTGAATGCCTGGACAACTGCTCCGACCGCGGATTCCACGCGGAGGGTGGACTTGCTGCGGATGGCGTCCCGAAGCTTCTGCCCCAACCAGGTGCCCAGTGCGTAACCAATCACAACCCCAACCACGACCGTGATGATCGCGGTCAGAAACCGCACCCCATCCCCGTCCGAGAGGTGCTTACCCACGAAGTCGGTCGCGGGAGTCATCGTATTGATCCCCACAAAGCCGCCGATCAGCACGCCCAGGAAGCTCAAAAAGGCGGAGAATCCCCCTTGCCGCCATCCCGAAACCATGGCTCCCAGCGCGATCAGCACCAGCGTGATGTCGACAATCGCGCCACCTGTCATGGGAATCTCCTTTGATGTAGGCAATGGAGGATAGGGAACAAAATTCTAGCTGTCAGACCGTCCTCGAAGATACTTCCCGTCGAACTGTGTTCGCATGCTCCCGATGGCCTCCTCGTTCGCGGACTGTTCGAGGACGCGGAAGAGATCGTGCTCCGCAGTGGCGTCCCACTCCTGCTCCCAGCCTGCGACCCGCAGCAGGGCTGCGGTCACCCCGGCGGTAAAACCCCACAGGACCATATCCCCTACCTCAAATGCCGGGCCCTTCCAGTCGCCGAAGGAGACCGTGAACCGCGTCCGAGGGTCGGCGAGTTGAGTGAGTGGAACGGGCGCGACCCAGTCGTTCTCCGTGGTGGCGGGGCGAGCCTCGCTCAGATCCTCGCAGTAAGCCAGGACGGGGACGACCGCGAAATTGGTCCGGTCAATGTAGATCGGGTCGAGGATCGCCACGGGGACCACCCCGGCCGGGTCGAGCGCCGTCTCCTCCCGTGTTTCGCGCAGGGCTGTGGCGATAGGATCCCGGTCCTGAGGCTCGCGCCTGCCCCCGGGAAACGCGATCTGCCCCGAGTGATTTCGCATCGTGGGGGCGCGGTGAGTCAGAAGGATTGCGCCATCACTCGGCAGCTCGGTCGCCTCGGGGTCGCCGCTGAGAACTATCAGCACCGCTGCGTAGCGGGGTGGCACGCCGTCTGGCCCCGCCTCCGGCACCTGGCGCGCGCGATCCCCCAGCACCGTGTGGACCTCACCATTGCGCACGCGGGTGGCGCAGCACTCGATCCACCCGGGCAGCCCCTGGGGAAGGTCGGGTTGCGGCACCCCTGCGTCCAGCCACGCCTGGAGAGAGTGCTCCCCGGTGCTCTGCTCGGATTCTTCGCGCATGCGGGCAGTTTACCCGCTCAATGCGCTGGTAGCGGCGTTTTCCAGGTCTTCGTAGCTGTGGAATGGGCGCGCCTGGAGGTCGGCGCGTGTACCGTCTGGGTGATACATCAGGGTGACGGGAACGACCTTCGGGATGCCCGTGGCCGCGTCAAATGTGTGCGAGGAATCCTGATAACTGGCCAGGTGGGTCGCCCCGGTTTCCTGCAAGAAATTCACGCCAGCCGCGCCCTTGGGGTCCATGTGCACGCCCACGACATTCCATTCCGGGTGCTCGCGCGCGAGTCGGTCCATCAACGGCAGCTCCTCCCGACAGGGGCCGCACCACCAAGCCCACACGTTGATGACGGTGGGCTTGCCCGCGAGTTGCGCCGCCAAGTCGCCGCCGGATCCGTGGCCCTCCCCGCCCGCGGTGAGGCATGGAAGCTCCACGCCCGCGAGCTCAACCTGGGGAGAGTGGGTGGGGTGCGTACCCCGCGGAGTCGTTGGGCACGCCACCGGGTTCTTCACGTTCTTGGGGACGCCATCGCCCTGCCCCTGCCCACCCGTCGGGGACGTGCCCGGAGATTTTGACTGTTGGCTCGGCGCGGGCGCAGAACTGTTCGCCGAGTCCGTACCCGGATTCGAGTTCAGCGACATGGCCAACGGCACCATGGCGATGAGGGCGCCGATGACCACGGTCGCCACGATGATGATCGTCCGGGTGCGGTCATTGGAGCCGTCATCCGGGCGGTCCTGAGGCGGAGTGTTGGGGCTCATCGCTCACCCCGATCCTCGGTGGCGTCCCCGCCAAATCCCGCGACAGAAAGGAGGTGGTCGCGGTCTGTGGACTTCATCAACTTCTCGGCCTGCTCCGGGTCAGCCGGGCCGGCGAGACCGAAACTTGGGCACTCCCGTGCCAGGAAACAGGTCCCGCAAGCAGCGCGGCGCGAATGGCAGATTCGGCGACCGTGGAAAATTGCCCGATGGGAGAACATGGTCCACTCGCGCTGTTCGATCAACTCCATGAGGTCGCGCTCGACCTTGACGGCATCCTCGTGCTCGGTGAGTCCCCATCGGCGGGCGAGGCGACCCAGGTGGGTATCGACGGTAATTCCGGGCACGTCAAAGGCGTTGCCGAGGACCACGTTGGCGGTCTTCCTGCCCACGCCGGGCAAGCGAACCAAGTCCTCGAGCCTGCCGGGGACCTCTCCCCCGTAGTCATCCACCAGTCGGTTCGCCATCTTCACAATGTTGTTGGCCTTAGAGCGGTAGAAACCGGTGGATTTGATGATGCTTTGGAGCTCTTCCAGATCCGCCTCCGCGTAGTCCTGGGCGGTCGGATAGCGGGAAAAGAGGTCCGGTGTGACCATATTCACACGAACGTCAGTACACTGAGCGGAGAGCACTGTGGCCACCAGGAGCTCCAGCGGATTGCTGAAGTCCAGCTCCGCTTGGGCCCCTGGGTACGCTTCTGCGAGCTTTCGATTGATCCTGCGGGCACGTCGCTTTCTGGCGAGCGGGGTTTCGGCCCCTGTAGCAGCCTTGTGGCTGCCTGGGCGGGGCAATCGGGGTTTCACGGAGCTGGCCATGGCAATTACCTTAACGCGACCACGTCACCGCACATGGCTAGGAATGCTGGAATGTGCGCTGTAGTTGTCACGTCGGGTAAAATGGTCCGGCCTTATCCTGTGGCTAGTCAGCGCTGCATCATTAGGCTGGAGCGGCAGACCAACGAAGTGGGAGAGAGCAGAAAATATGCCTGAAATTTCAGAGATCCTGTCCCGAGCAGGCATCTTTCAGGGAGTGGACCCAACCGCCGTCCGCGACCTTATCGATCAGCTGGATACCGTTACCTTCCCGCGGGGCACCACGATCTTCGACGAGGGTGAGCCTGGCGACCGCCTGTACATCATCGTGAGCGGCAAGGTGAAGCTGGCGCGCCACGCAGTGGATGGCCGTGAAAACCTACTGACCGTCATGGGCCCCTCGGACATGTTCGGCGAACTGTCCATCTTCGATCCGGGCCCGCGCACGTCCTCAGCGGTGTGTGTGACAGAGGTTTCCGCAGCCACCATGGATTCCTCCATGCTGCATCAGTGGATCTCTGACCATCCCGCCATCTCCGAGCAGCTTCTCCGCGTTCTCGCCCGTCGCTTGCGCCGGACCAATAACTCCCTTGCGGACCTGATCTTCACCGACGTTCCCGGCCGCGTGGCCAAGGCTCTCCTCCAGCTGGCGAACCGCTTCGGCATCCAGGAGGGCGGCGCACTGCGCGTCAACCACGATCTCACCCAGGAAGAGATCGCCCAGCTGGTGGGCGCCTCCCGCGAAACGGTCAACAAGGCCCTCGCCGAGTTCGCGCACCGCGGGTGGATCCGCTTGGAGGGCAAGTCGGTGCTGATTAGCGACACCGAACGCCTGGCCAAGCGCGCGCGTTAGCATCGGGCTGGCCAGCGCGCCGCCGCCCTACTGCCCCTTCAGGAACCGCAACGTGACGCGGGTGGACTGCGCCGCCGCGTCTCGCAGAACCGGATCCACATCCGTGTAAATGTGGTCCACGATGTCCGCGACGGAGGCATCGTCCCCGAGCTCCTTCAACGCATCCTTCACTTGCTGCAACCGCAGCTCTCGACGCTCGATGTAGCGCTCCGCCACCTCCGAGGTATCCGGCTGATCCGGGCCATGCCCTGGCAGCAGCGGAATCCCCCGGCCGCGGTCACGCAGAGCCGCGAGCGTTTCCAAGTACGCGCCCAGGTCGCCATCGGTTTCAGAGATCATTGTGGTGTGCCGGCCGGCGATCGTGTCTCCGGTAATGATGGCCTCCACATCCTCATCCGTCTCTCCCCCGTTGGAGTGGATGAGAAAACACACGCAGTCGCTGGTGTGCCCCGGGGTGTGGAGCACCTCGATGGTGGGGGTCAGCCCCTCCACCGAGATAATCTCCCCGTCCTTCAGCGCCTCGCCACCGAAGCAGTACTGCTGGTCAAAGGCCCGCACGGGCGCTCCGGACAACTGGCGGAAGCGATGCGCGCCATTCGCGTGGTCGGCATGGCGATGCGTGAGCAACACCATCGCAATCTGGGCGGGATTGTCCTCCGTGCCGGTCGCCTTGCTGTGCAACACGTTGAGGTGCCCCTCATCCTGCGGCCCCGGGTCGATCACCACGGACGCGGTATCGTTTGCTCCCCGCACAACCCAGGAATTCGTGCCTTCCAGGGCTGCATAACTGGGGTTTGGCGCGAGAACCACGCCAACATTGTCGGTGACAGGTCGCAGTTGACTGTACGCAGGATGCTCCATGTCTCCCAGTGTACGGAGGCCGCCGTGTTTAGGCTGGGCAAGCAGGCTCATGTCGCAACGAAAAGTTGCGCACGGCCATGCCCGCCCGTGATCTACTTCACCCGGGCGATCAGTTCGATCTCCACCGGAGATCCAAGGGGCAGCTCAGCGACGCCCACGGCAGCCCGAGCGTGGGTGCCGGCGTCCCCAAAAATCTCCCCCAGCAACTCGGAAGCACCGTTGACCACTCCCGGCTGACCTCCGAACCCCGGGGCGCTGGCCACGAAGCCATTGACCTTGACGATGCGCTCGACATTATCGATCCCTGCGACATCATCGATCGCCGCGATCGCGTTCAGCGTCGCCGTGCGCGCCAGGTCGTAGGCCTCTTCCGGGGTGACCTGGGCTCGCTCGTGGTCATTGGGGACGCCAACCAACCCGGTCTTGGGCAGCTCGCCATCCACAAACGGGAGTTGCCCGGAGGTGTACACGTCATTGCCGGAGCGGACGGCGGGGACGTATGCCGCGACGGGCGCGGCCACTGGCGGGAGGGTGATGCCCAGCTCTGTGAGTCGGGCCGAAAAACTGCCGGACCCGGAACGAGTGGATTCAGACATGGCGTTACCCCTCCAGTGGACGCTTCAAGTAGGCGACGTGCTGCTCGCCCGTGGGTCCGGGAAGAACAGAGACGAGCTCCCAGCCGTCCTGGCCCCAGTTGTCCAGGATCTGCTTGGTGGCGTGAGTAAGCAGTGGCACAGTTACGTATTCCCATGTAGTCATGGGGCTCACTATACGTAATCGCCCTGATGGCGTTGCCCGGCGCGGGGCACTGCCCAGGCCCTAGTCCCAGCGTCTGAACGCCAGGCGGACAACGCCTTCGTCATCCCACCTTTTCATGCGCACGCGATAGACCGGTTCCAGCACATCGGGCGTCAGGACCTCGTTCGGAGTGCCGTCAGCCACGATGTGGCCGCCGTTCATCACCACGAGGCGGTCGCAGTATTGGGCGGCCAGATTCAGGTCGTGGAGCACAGAGATGGTGGTTCGGTCGCTGGCGGCTGCATAGGCCAATAGTTCGTGCTGATGCCGGATGTCCAGCTGGTTCGTCGGTTCGTCCAGCAGCAGGATAGGAGTGCGCTGGGCCAGGCCTCGAGCAAGGTGCACTCGTTGCTTTTCACCACCCGACAGGTTCGGGAAATGGCGCTGTGAGTGCTCCAACATCCCCACCGTTCGCAGCGCATCGGCAATCGCCTCAGTGTGTTCGCCCCTGCTATTAATGGTTCCCAGCCGGACTACTTCCGCGACGGTCATCGGGATGCTGTTCTCTGGGTTTTGGGCGACGAGGGCGAGGGTGCGTGCCCGCTCAGACGGGCTGAGAGCACCGAGATCACGACCGTTCACCAGGATCTTTCCGTCCGTTGGTTTCAGATCTCGTATCAGGCAGCGAAGCAGGGTTGTTTTCCCGGCGCCATTCGGCCCGAGGATTCCAACGTTTTCGCCGTGTCTGACCTGCATGTCGATGCCCCTCACAAGCCATCGCGAGCCCGTGCGATAGGACAGCCCAGTGACATCGATTTCAGCATGGCCTTTCTCGGCACGGTCTTGTGCGGCAGCATCAGATCGCGCTTCACCAGAACCTAGGTGGTTCATGTCCGGGACTCCTTCGCGGCTGCGGGTGGCTTACTCACGGTTGACACGATGTGTCGGTCTAGATGTGCTTGGCGAACTCGTGGACCTTTTCAGCACCATCCACTGCAATTGGTGTCGGCGGCTCAGCATAGGCCAGTAGCAGCGGCATGATGTGGTGCTCCTTCACCGCGGTAGTGTTTTCGGCGCCCTTCAGGGTTTCGACGGCCTTGGTGGTGGATTCCCCATCGCCAGCGGTGTGCAGAGCGAGGATCATATCCGGATTCTTTTCGGCGATTTGTTCCGGGCTGACTTCGAACAGGCGCTTGTCCGTATCCCCGAACACGTTCTTCAATCCCGCCTCTTCCACGACGGGGTTGGACATCGACTTTGCGCCATAAGCGTAGGTCGCCGACCCGTCCTCCGCGGGATACAGCACGGCCACCGTCGGTTGGTGCCCCAGCTTGTCCTTCTTCAACTGATCCATTCTCCCCTTGAGATCACGGATATAGCTTTGGGCCTGATCGTCTCGGTGGAAGATCTTGCCCTGGGTCGTGACATCGTCGTAGACATCGTCAAAGGACACCGGGTGATTGATAGCACCACAGAACCCCGGGTTGACCACCACGGGCGTGTGCGTGGCGGACATCGAATCCCACGTCACCGTATCCGTCGAGCCCATCACGAGGTCCGGGTTCGTGGCAGCGACAGCCTCCTGGGAGATTTCCAGGTGACCTTCGGCAGACAGGCGATCTGACAGGCTCGGGATTGCATCGATCTTCTTTGCCGTGTCAGCCGGATAGTACTCGTGAGGGAACACCCCGGCACGCGCGGTGACCTTGTCCAAAACACCCAGCTTATCCAGGGTCAGCATCGGTGAGGGGTCCATGACAGTCACCCTCTCCGGAGCCTTGGAGGTATCCACGGTGTGGCCACAGTTTTGGACGCTACTTTGAGATGCATTGTGCTGGTCATCGTTAGCGGAACACCCAGCAAGGGTAATGGTGGGAATCAGCGTCGAGGCAGCGAGGACTTTGCGGATCTTTTTCATGACAACTTTCCACGTAATTGGGGATGAAAGGGTCGGCGATGGCAACGGATGACGACGTTGGTCAATCGGGCGCAAGATGCAGCCATGCGAGAGCAGTCATGTCCCCCCTAGGCCACCGGTTTTGTCGTACGTACCAAGGCGAAGAGGAATGGTGCACCGACAAAGGCCGTGATGACGCCAATCGGGACTTCTTGGGGAGCGAAGAGGCTCCGGGCGGCAATATCCGCCACGACCAGGACGATCGACCCCAGCAGCGCAGCGGTGGGGATCATGTAGCGGTGCGAGCCGCCCACCAGTCGGCGAGCCAGGTGAGGGGCCACGAGGCCGATGAAGCCGATAGATCCGACGAGGGCAACGAGTGTGCCCACGAGAATGCACACTGCAGCGAGCAACACTTGGCGGGTTCGCGCGGGATGCACACCCAGTGTCGAAGCGGTGGCGTCATCTACGAGGAGGGCATCCACCTTCCTCCCCCTCAGCGTGACGCCCACGGTAATGAGGACGACCACAGCGGTAGTAATGCCCAGAACTCCGTCGAGTTTGCCCAGCCCCAGCGACCCGAGAAGCCAGAACATCAGTGAACGGGCACCTTCCACATTGTCTGAGGCGAAGACGAGGAAACTCGTTGCGGCGGAGAGGGTATAAGAGACAGCGACTCCGGCCATGAGCAGCCTTGGTGCGGTCATGCCGCCGCCGGACCGAACGAGTGAAAACATCAGGATGGTCGCGACGAGGGCTCCGATGATTGCTGCGAGCTGCAGCGAGTACACGCCGGCGAGCATGCCGATGCCGAAAAGCATGGACAATGCTGCCCCCACGCTGGCGCCACTATTAATGCCCAACAGGTAGGGCTCGGCCAGTGGATTCTTAACGAGGGTTTGGAGGATCCCACCGGCAACAGACAAGCCTGCGCCCGCGACAATGCCGAGGATGACGCGCGGGAGACGTAGGTTCCAAATGATGGAATCGGCCTGGGTGGGGGAACTGTGACCAGCGAGATGGCTGCCGAGGGTGCGGAAGATGTCTGCGATGGGAACTCGAACACTCCCCACGACCATGGCGAGAATTGATGCAATAAGGAGACCTGCAGTGAGGACGACAAGCCACAGAGCGAATCGGCGCCGACTTCCCGTGAAGCCCAGTTGATCTGCTACTTGCTCCCGTTCAGCGAAAACCTTGACCTCAGAACTACGTCGCGAGTGCCCTTCGGAAGTGACCGTGGGTTCCTCGGTCTCCTGAACCTGATTGGCAGCGGAATCTGACACTCAACCGACTGTAACACTCCAATAGTTCATCAACCATTGGAGCGAATGGGGTGGCTTACACTGGTGGCCATGGCCACGGATCGGGAATTGCAGGAACAAGCGGCAGAATGGGCGCCCGCCTATAAAATCCTGAGCGATCCGACCCGACTGTGTTTGCTGCTGACAATGCACCACTTCGGCCCCGGGCAACGGCCCGTCGCCGAGCTGGCGGATCACGCCGGGGTGAAGCTGACCACAGCCTCCGCCGCCTTAAACTCCATGGCCGCCGCGGGGATCATCAATGCACAAAAAGAAGGCCGGCAAACGCGCTACGCCCTGACGGACGAACGCATTCACCGGCTACTGCACCACCAAGGTGCAACCCACCGCGACTAGAAGTCGCGGGTTAGGAATTGCGGCGGGACTCGGTCTGCTCGAGCTGCCCGGCAAAGAAGTCAGCCCAGCTGGTGATGTCCGGATTCTTGCGGAGCAGGGCGCGACGCTGACGCTCAGTCATGCCGCCCCACACGCCGAACTCCACCTTATTGTCCAAGGCATCAGCGCGGCACTGCAGAACCACTGGGCAGTGGCGGCAAATGGCAACGGCCTTGCGTTGGGCAGCTCCCTTAACGAAAAGCTCCTCCGGGTCGACGTTGCGGCAGTGCGCACGGGTAATCCATTCGCCGCGATTGGTAAATGACTCTCTGGTCGTTACCTGCTCTGCCGACTGTCGAACAGTGGTCGATGATGGGGCGAGCGATGCGGTCATGGTGTTCAGCCTCCGAAAGATTCTCTGTGATCTGCCATGCATCACCTTGATTCAAGGTCATGCGGTCTGTGGGTAACTCTTCGGTTGGTCAATCTTGCTGGCGTTATCGTAACCAGCAGTTTTGTGAACTGTCGAATGAATCACACTCCGGGGGTAAACAGGACTGCAGGCACAATTACAGTTTTATAACCGGTGACGCACATCACGTTCCCGCAAGAAAACTGCACTTCGCGCTCATAGATTGTTCAACAACTAAAACAATCCCGCTGGTCACATACCTTTCGCGCAATTTTTCCGCACCGATTCAGAAAAATTGTGTGGCGAATGTGGCGCGAGTCACCTTTACTTCGGTTCGCACTACAGGAGATCGTCCATCTGGTACCCCCGCCGTGTCGCGCCGGGGGTATCTGTTCCCACAACGCGGGATTGCAAGAAATCAGTTCTGGACTGACAGGGTCCTGGGTTAACCTGTCATGCGTGAAAGACAACAAACCGCTCGGAAAACTTCTCTCCGCCATCTTTGTGGCCGGTGTGCTGCTCACCGTAGCGATCATCCCCTTCGCAGGGGCGGGCGGTTGGATGGTCAATAGTTCGGTCTCGACGATGAACTCCAATGTCCAAGACATTTCAGAGAATTCTTCGGTACCGCGCACCACAACCGTCACGGACCGCAACGGCAAGCCCATCGCCTGGCTCTACGATCAGCGACGGTTCAAGGTCCCCTCGGATAAAATCTCCCAGGACATGAAGGATTCCATCGTCGGCATCGAAGACCGGCGGTTCTACCAACACAAGGGCGTGGACGTGCGGGGCACTTTCCGCGCCATCATGGCCAACCTATCCAGCGGTGGAGTGTCCGAGGGCGCCTCCACCCTGGATCAGCAGTACGTGAAGAATTACCTGTACCTGATCTCCGCGGACAATGACCAAGAGCGAAAGGCCGCGGTCGAGACCTCCGCCGCCCGCAAGCTCCGCGAGATGAAAATGGCCGGTGAACTCGACCGGAAGTTTTCGAAGGACGAGATCCTCACCCGCTACCTCAACCTCATCGCCTTTGGCCACGGGGCATACGGCATTGAGTCTGCAGCCCGAACGTATTTCGGCACCCACGCCTCGGACCTCAATGAGTCCCAATCTGCCCTGCTGGCGGGGATGGTCCAATCGACCAGCACATTGGACCCTTGGCTGAATCCCGACGGCGCCATGCAGCGCCGGAACCAGGTCCTCCAGTCTCGCGTGACAGCCGGGAGCCTCACCCAAGCACAGGCCGATGCAGCGAAACAGGAACCCCTGGGCATCCGCGATACCCCGGGCGGCGAGCCCAATGGCTGCATCGGCGCCGGCGATTCCGGTTTCTTCTGCGACTACGCTCTGCAGTGGCTGGACAAGCAGGGCTTTGATTCCAAGAAGCTCGCCAAGGGTGGCTACACGATCAAGACATCGCTGGATCCGAATGCCCAGCAGATCGCGGAACAAAAGGCCCAGCAGTACGTGGATCCCTCCGCCGAGGGAGTCGCACAGGCCACGAACTTCATCGCGCCGACAAAGGACAGCCACGAAGTCATCGCGATGGCATCCTCCCGGAAATATGGGCTGGATAAGGGCCAAACCGTCCTGCCGATCACCCATTCCCTCCAGGGCCATGGCGCCGGGTCCATCTTCAAGCTCTTCGCCACCGGCGCCGCCCTGGAGGACGGACTGGGCTTGGACAACATCGTGGGCGTACCAAAGCGCGTTGAACTCGATGGCTTGGGCCACGGCGGCGCCGAAGGCTGCCCCGCCACCAAGTACTGCGTGGAAAACGCAGCGGACTACAAGCCCGCCATGTCCGTCCGCGACGCGCTCGCCAACAGCCCGAACACCCCCTTCATGAACATGGAGGAAAAGGTAGGCGTCGCCCGCACGGTAGACATGGCTGTGAAGTTGGGGCTCCGCTCCTACGGGGAGAAGGGCAGTTTCGACGCCGACACGTCGCTGGCCGACCATGTTAAGGAGGCCAACATGGGGTCCTTCGTCCTCGGGCCCACCGCTGTCAACCCGCTGGAGCTCTCCAATGTCGGTGCCACGCTGGCCGATAATGGGCGCTGGTGTGAGCCCTCGCCGGTGCTGTCTATGAAGGATCCCGATGGCAAGGATGTGCCTCTCAAACGCCAAAAGTGCGAGCAGGTCGTGGACAAGGGCGTGGCCAACGCTCTTGCCAACGGCATGAGTGGCGATGTGACGTCCGGCACCGCCTCCGAAGCCGCCCACACCATCGGCTGGACAGGCGATCTGTCGTCCAAGACTGGCACGACCGAGACCAGTTTCTCCTCATCCTTCTTGGGCTTCACCCCGGGCCTCGCTGGCTCGTCCTACATCTTCAATGACGGCGGCACCCCGGCAAACCTCTGCACGGCGCCGGTACGACAGTGCGGTAAAGGCGACCTCTACGGAGGCAAGGAACCCGCGCAGACCTTCCTCTCTATCGCTCAGCAAATCGTGGGCGATTACGGCGGGCCTGGAGTCCCAGCGGTCGACCCGAAGTACTTACGTGGCAACGGCAGCTTCGAGGGGCTCGGCGGCATTCCCGCACCCACCAGCGGCAGAGGCTCGTCCCGTGGCGGGAACCCCGGCGCGGGGCAGTCACCCGCTCTGCCCTCGCCAGAGCAGTTCGGCCGAGATCTAGGGAACCTGCTGAACCAGTTCCTGGGCAGGTAGCCGGCCACGGTCTCCCGGCCGGCGGTGTGGTGCCCCGCGTGAGCCAACTAGTCGCGCCAGCCAACTAGAGTGGGCAGGCGTGACTAAGCCAATGAAGAAGACCCGGTCCCTCGGTAGAACTCTCGCCATGGCAGCAGGCGCAGTGGCCACGGCGGGGCTGGGGGTGGCGCTGGCGTCCAATAGGGAGATCCGGCAGTTCCAACTCGAGGAGGTCGAGGTCCCCATCCTCGCGCCGGGGACCCTCCCCACCCATTGGACCTCACTGAAGATCCTCCACCTCAGCGACCTGCACATGCTCGAAAGCCAGTCCCTCAAGCAGACGTGGGTGCCCTTTCTTGGGCTGCTCAACCCCGACCTCGTGGTCAACACCGGGGACAACCTCGGTGAGGCAAAGGCCGTGCCCGGTGTGCTGCGCGCCCTAGAGCCGCTGCTGGATCGCCCGGGAGTATTCGTCTTCGGATCCAACGACTACTGGGGTCCGCGCCCCGTCAATCCCTTCAACTACTTGCTGGGCAAAAAGCGTAAGCCCAGTTCAGAGAAGCTTCCCTGGGAGGGAATGCGCGCCGCGTTCATCGAAAGGGGCTGGAGGGACGCCACCCACCAGCGTGTTGAGTTTTCGGTGGACACGAACTCGCCGGCCGGGCGGGGCGAGCCCAGCAGGATCAATCTGGCCATCGCCGGGGTGGATGATCCGCACCACGACCTGGACGATTACTCCACGATTGAGGGGCACCCGAACCCCGGCGCGGACCTGTCGATCGGCCTGACCCACTCCCCCGAGCCGCGGGTGGTGGATCGGTTCGCGGCGGACGGCTACCAGCTGGTGCTGGCAGGGCACACGCACGGCGGGCAAATCTGCCTGCCCGGTCGAACAACCATCGTGACGAATTGCGGTGTGGACCGATCCCGCGCGTGGGGGCTGTCCCGGTGGAGCGAGCGGACGTGGCTGCACGTGACAAACGGACTGGGGAATTCGAAGTTCGTGCCCTTCCGCACGTTCTGCCGTCCGTCTGCCACGTTGATTCACGTCACGGAGAAGGCGAGCAACTAGGAGGCGAGCAGGCCATGGCCTCTAAACGCGGGGTGCTTTGCCCTGCGAAATGCCGAAGGTCTATAGTTAACGGCGTTGCTCGTCAGGAATGGCGATGAATGCGACATCGGGGTATGGCGCAGTTTGGTAGCGTGCTTCGTTCGGGACGAAGAGGTCGCAGGTTCAAATCCTGTTACCCCGACCAAGAGTAGGCGGTCATCAGCTTCGGCTGGTGGCCGCCTTTCCTCGATTCTCGCGCCATCCAGGGGTTCTCGCACCATACAGGGCGAAGACAGGGTGATCAGTGTTACAGATGATAAACTCGGGCGAGTTAAATCTCTGTCCGGGAGCGTCCTTCTAGTTCACGCCTCCGCCCGCCCGAGCAGACATGATCCGTTGTTCCATAACTAAAAGTTGGGGTGTTGTACGAACGTGGCTCTCGTTGCCATCCCCGCCATCATTGCGGTGGCTCTCGTCCTGGTTCCTCTGCTGGTCAAGATCTTCGATCGCAACGCCGGTTGGCCGCTCGCGGTCACGTTCCTGGGAACCGCGGCGTATGTCATCCGTCACGCGGGCCCCGTCCTCAAGGGGGAGGACGCCACGTGGTCCGTGGTGTGGGTCAAGGGCCTCCTACCGGCAGGCACGGGGGACGGCACCGGCAGCACGGGCGGCACCGGGGATGTCTCGTTAGCCCTGCGCATGGACGGGTTGGGGCTGTTTTTCACACTCCTCGCACTGTTGATCGGCGCAGTGGTCTTCATCTATTCCACCCGCTACCTCCACCACGGCCGCAACATCATGAGCTTCTACGTGCTCATGACATCGTTCATGCTGGCCGTGCTTCTTCTGTTCCTGGCCGACGATGTAGCCCTGCTGTTCATCAGCTGGGAGCTGGTCTCCCTGGCCAGCTTCTTCCTTATCGCGCGGTCCGGATCTGCTGGTGAGGCGGGGAGTAGCCGCACCCTCATGCTGACCTTTGCGGGTGGGCTGTTGCTGTTGTCGGCGCTGGGCATCATGGTCGCGGTGACGGGCACCACGCGGCTGTCCGAGATCTTGGTAAGCGAGTATTGGTCTCAGCATCCTTCCGTCGTCGCGGTAGTGGCGGTGCTGGTGGCTCTGGCCGCATTCTCCAAGTCGGCCCAGATCCCGTTCCACTTCTGGCTGCCGGAGGCCATGGCGGCCGACACCCCAGTGTCTGCCTTCCTGCACGCCGCCGCCGTGGTCAAGGCCGGCATCTACCTACTGCTTCGCTTCAGCGGGATGTTTCAGGGCACGGCCACCTGGCACCTGCTGCTGATCATCGTGGGCATGACAACCGCCGTCATGGCCTCTGTGTACGCCATGCAGAAGACGGACCTGAAGAAGCTCACGGCGTACTCCACTGTCTCCCAGCTGGGCTGGATCGTGACCACCATCGGAGTGGGAACTCCCTTCGCCATCGGCGCGGCCGTGATCCACACCGCCGCCCACGCGCTATTCAAGTCTTCACTGTTCATGCTGGTCGGCGTGATCGACCATCAGGCAGGGTCCCGCGACATTCGCCGGCTGGGCTCGCTATGGCGCAAGCTGCCCTTCACCTTCGGTTCGGCCTGCATTGCCGCCGCTTCGATGGCTGCGGTCCCGCCCACCTTCGGCTTCGTGTCCAAAGAAGGCATGCTGGCTGCCTTCGAAGAAGCCCCGCTTCCCGAATATGGCGTCTTCATCCTCTTGGTCACCGCCGGCCTGGGCGCGCTGGCGACTTTCATGTACTCGGCCCGGTACGTGACGGGTGCCTTCATCGACGGCGATACCGACGAGTCACGCACCAAGGAGGCTGAGGTCGGCCTGTGGCTCCCAGCGGCACTTCCCGGTGTGTTGTCCCTGCCCATCGTCGCCGTGATGAGCTTGGCCAACCATCCGCTCGATGAGATCATCGCCGCCACCGGCGTGGGCCACGCCCATACCCACCTGGCGCTGTGGCATGGCGTGAGCGTCCCCTTCTTCATCTCGCTGGCCGTCCTCACCGTGGGTGTCATCGGCATCATCTTCCGCAAGCCGTTCTTCCGCTGGATCACCATCCAGCGCCTCGGCGCCATCTCCGGCCCGGAGCTGATCAACAAGTCCGTGAAGATCAGCACCCGCTTCGGCACCTACGCCGGGCGCGCTGCCAACTCCATGACCCCGAACCGCCACGTCCTGTGGATTTTGGTCCTGCTGCTGACCCTCGGCGGATTCAGCGTGCTCGGCCCCGGCCGACTGGCGGGCCTGGCCGATCTCGCCCCACGAGTCGAGGGAATTGACCGCGCGTCCGACCTCATCGGCCTCGTCATCGTCGCCCTCACCGTGGTCAGCCTCGTCTCCACCCGGTCCCGCCTCGCCTCCGTCATCCTCCTCAGCACCGCCGGCGTGGGCGTCTCCTGGATCATGCTGACCCTCGGCGCACCGGACGTTGCGCTCACCCAGCTGCTCGTGGAGTTCTGCGTGGTGGTCCTCATGATGATGGTCTTCCGCCATCAACCGCGCCTCTACCTGCGCGAGGGCGAAAACCGCACGAAGTTCGCGACCATGGTCGCGACGCTCGTCGGTCTGATGACCTTCGCCGGCGTCTGGCTCCTCATCGGTCGGCACGACCGGCCCCAATTGGCGATGTGGTACCTCGACCACGCGGGCGATGTCTCCGGCGCGAAGAACCTCGTCGCCGTCATCCTGGTTGAGTTCCGCGCATTCGATACCCTGGGCGAGCTCATGGTCCTAGGCATGGCCGGCGTGGTCATCGCAACGGTCATTCGGTCCATCCCGAAGTCCCCGATGCCCGGTTACGGCCCGGGCTCCACCGCGGAACTCTTCCGCGTCGACGGGACCAGCCGTTTCCCAGACGTCCACAAGGTCCCCGAGCTGGCCCCCTTCTACTCCAAGTACCTTCGCTCCTCCCACCTGAACTCCATCCTTCCCCGGATGGCGATGTACCCGCTGATCCCGGTCGCGATCATCGTCTCCGCGGTCACCTTCTGGCGCGGACACCAAGAGCCCGGCGGTGGCTTCCTGGCTGCCCTGGTTGCCGCATGTGCCCTGCTGAGTTGGTACCTCGCCCAAGCTCGCGCGCCCAAGATCGGCAAGGACGACAACCTGGGGTACCGCTTCATCGGCGCGGGTGTGCTGCTCGCGTTCGTCACGGGCCTGATTGGGTACGTCAAGGGGAGTTTCCTCGAGCCCATCCACGGAGAGGTTGCGGGGATCCACCTCACCACATCCCTTGTTTTTGACGCCGGCGTGTACCTCGCTGTGCTGGGCCTTATCGTGGTGGCGATCAACTTGATGGGTGGCCGCGATCGGCCAGGTGCGGAAAAGCAGGAACGTGGATTCCGGGCATCTCACCGCCGGCAGGGCCGCCGGTTCTCCACGGAGGAGCCGCGCAAGGAACGCGGGACCGCGAAGCCGGCGGAGAAGTCGGAGAAGGCTACCGTCGGAGCGGGTGCCGACCACGCCTACGAAAAGGGCGGAGCGGAGATTCTGGGCCTCAAGCCCGGCGAATCCCGCCCACCAGCACACACCGATAGGTTGGGTCGCGACGAACAGCGTGGCGTCCCCACCCAGCGGACCCAAACCCACGAGCACCGGAAGGCTGCGATCAACGCGGGGGACGAAACGATCGAATTGGATCCCGGGCACATCAACGATGCCGCGAAGCGCGCAGCGGAGATGCACCGGGCGGAACGCGAGGCGGCGAAGCGGCCTTGGGGCGTGTCCCAACCAGAGGGCGGATTCACTGAGTCCCCGAACGCGAGCGAACCCTCAGAAGATGCGGATCAGAAGTCGGCCTCCCGGGAGTACGGGTGGTCCGTGGACCCCAGCGACGCGGATTGGAATACCACCAACGGCGAAGGTGACATGCCAGAGGACAACTCCGGTGAGAAGGGAGATCAGTCATGATTATCGCTGCAATCATTGCCATCCTGGTTGGTGGCGGCGTGTACCTGATTTTGCAGCGGGGAATGCTGCGCCTGGTCATTGGGATCACCCTGATCAGCCACGGCGTGAACCTGCTCATTCTCGCCGCGGGTATTGGTGCCTGGCGCTCGGAGCCGTTGATGCACCGGTCCACCCCGGATCAGGCGGCAGACCCGCTGCCGCAGGCCTTCGTGCTGACGGCGATCGTCATCTCCATGGCGACGACCGCGGTGATGCTGGCGCTGGCAGCGCTGGGGCGTGACGACGATACGTACGCGGCCGAAGATCCGCAGAAGGCGGCGCGGACATACCGCATGCTGCAAACCGTCGGCAGCGAAGCCAACCACATCAGCCCGGATTCGAAGAGTGCGATCAAGCGTCGCGAGAGGGAGGAAAACGCTAAATGATGCCCTCGGCTGACTTGAGTAACCCCGCGACGATGGTCTTGGCGGGCTCGGCGAGCGAGTCCTCCGGTGGGGTGCCCACGGGAGCACTGATCACGCTGTTCCTCATCGTTCCGCTGATGAGCGCTGGTTTCGCCGCGTTGAATCCGTGGCGCAAGGTGAACCGGCTGTTGAACCTGGCCGTTCCCGCCGCCGCAATTGTCGGCGCAGTGGTGCTGCTGGTGCAGCTCAGCGGTTCCACCCCGGTCCTGGCGGACGGCATCGGCGGATTCACCACCGGTGTGTCGATCCCGCTGGTGGCAGACACATTCACCGGGATCATGCTGCTGTCCACGGCCATTGTGGTTCTGGCGGCGAACTGGTTCGCGGAGGTTGTCGGCGAAACGCAGGCACGTTTCTACCCGGCGCTGAGCCTGATGCTCATGGGCGGCGCATTCGGCGCCCTCCTGACGGCTGACCTGTTCAACCTGTTCGTGTTCATCGAGGTCATGCTGATGCCCTCCTTTGGGCTGCTCGCCATGACCGGCACGTGGGCGCGCCTGGCGGCGGCTCGCATGTTCATCGTGGTCAACCTGGTGACCTCGATGCTGTTGCTCACCGGCGTGGTGCTGACATACGCCGTGGTGGGCACCACAAACCTGGCCGCGCTGGCCGGGTCCGCGGGACCGCGCGGTGAGCATTTCGCCAGCGGCATCTTCGGCACCCAGTGGCAGCTGCTCATCACGCTGGGCCTGGTGCTCCTCGCTCTGTCGGTCAAGGCCGGCCTCGCCCCGGTGCACACGTGGCTACCGCGCGCCTACCCTTCCACGTCCCCGGCCGTGATGGCCCTGTTCTCCGGGCTGCACACAAAGGTGGCGGTGTACGCCATCTTCCGCGTCTTCATGGTCGTCTTCGAGGGCGACCCCGCCTGGAACTGGGCCATCCTCGCCTTCATGGTGTTGGGCATGATGATCGGCGGCTTCGCTGGTCTGGCGGAATCTCAGATGCGCAGCGTCATCGGCTATCAAATGGTCAATGGCATCCCGTACATGCTGATCGCCCTGGCTTTCCTCACCGGCGATGCACGCCTGACCCTCTCCGCCGCCTTGTTTTACTTGCTGCACCACATGGTGGTGGCCGCCTCCCTGATCATGTCCACAGGCGCCATTGAGGAGACCTACGGCACCGGCCGCATCCGCCCGCTCTCGGGCCTGCTGCGCCGCGATCCCTTCCCCGCCGCTGTCTTCGCCGCGGGTGCCCTGGCCATCGTGGGCCTGCCCCCGTTCTCTGGACTGTGGGGCAAGCTCGTCCTCGTCTGGGGCATTGCCAAGGAGCACAGCGTGATGTCCTGGATCGCGATCGCCGTGATCGTGGTCTCTGGCATGGGCGCGCTGTTCTCCATGCTTCGCGTGTGGCGCGAAGTCTTCTGGGGTCGCCCCATGAACTCCAATGAGACGGACCCGTCCCTCGCAGTCCCCAGGCGCTACGTCTACCCCTCGGCCATCATGATGGTCCTCAGTGTGGTCATGTTTTTCGCCGCAGGACCGTTGTTCTCCCTCACGGGCCGCGCTGCGGACAACCTCACGGACACCACTCGCTACGTTTCCGCCATCATGGACGCGAAGACCGGCGAGTTGGGCGAGGGTCACGGAAAGGGCATCGGCCGAGTCCTCCCAGAGGGCCCATCGGGGTGGGATAACGTTCCCGACCACCAGCGAATCAAGGGCGATAACGCGGGTACCGGTGATTCGATTCAGGACGCCATCGTGCCCACGGACCGCCCCGAAAACCAGGAACATGGTGATCGGGGCCCCAGCGGAACCCATACGTCACATGACACGCGCGAAACGGAGGGCCAACGATGAGGATCCTCAGGGCTGGATTGCACTCCATCAATTACGGGTTGTGGCTGGTCGGCCAGATTTTCAAAGAGTCCCTGGTCATGGCAGTGGATACGTTTGGTTCGGGCCGGAACATCGCACCTGTGATGGTCTACTACCCGCTCCGCATCAGAAATGAGCGCGACATTGCGGCATTCGCCGCCTCCATCACGATGACCCCCGGCACGTTGGCGCTGGGCGTCACTGGCCCCAAGGAGGTGGACTACGACGCCGCGGCAGGTGAACGCTCCACCCGCAACGCGTTCGAGGTGGCGTCCAAAGAATTCGATGCCTACGGCGAGGAGAGGACCCAGCGGTACCTGGCGGTCCACGCAATGTATGGTCACAACCCCCGCGAGATCCTGGAGGGGCTTGCGGAAATGGAAGAAAAGCTGATGCCCAGCCTCCGCGGGCAGAAGGCGGAATTCGATGTGCCGCTGCTGATTGAGCGCGGGCGCCCGGGGCCGCGTGGATTCCGCGGGTCGCGCGGCGGGCGCGCCTCTGACGAGAAGGTCTTCGACGCCGACAAGGTGGACAGCACCCCTCACACGCAGAGCGATCAGCGCCGTAGCAAGCATAAGCCGCACTCGACGACATTCGTGCAGGCGCTGTTGGACGGCAACGAGAACCACACCCACTTGGGCGCGGATGTGGATGCCGCGGCGCCCCCGGTGCGCAAGCACCACGAATTCCAGCCGGACATCGATACCTTCGCCGAGGACCTGAAGGGCGATGATGAGCAACGCGATGCGGGGCAGCACCCCGGTAGGTCCACGCCGAGTAACTACTGCGAGCCCGAATCCACCCCGGACCGCGAAGGGCGCACGAAGCCCGGTGAGACGCTCTACGATCCGCTGTACCCTTTCGAAAATCCGGAGGAGGGGGACGTGGACGGTTCGAAGCGGGACACCAAACAGTCAGCGAAGCCTTCGGGCCGACCTCAGAAGTCGATGCACGCAGGCAGCCGAGCTCAGGGCAGGAAGAACAAGTTGCGGCGAGCAAGCAACAAGAATTCGAAAAACCCCAAACGTCCTCCAAAGGAAGGTGACCACCTATGACACCCACATCACTGCTGTGGACTCTGGTGGGAATCGCAACGGCGATCATCGTCCTGTCGCTGCTCACGCTGCTGTGGCGCGCGGTCACCACCCACAACGATGCCCGGCGCGCGATCTTGTCGGACATGATCTTTATTACGATGGCGGGCCTGTTCCTGTGCCATGGGATTTTCTACCGAACCGCCATCTCTTTTGAGGTGTCGCTGTTCACGGGCCTGTTTGGCGCGTTGAGTACGGCGGCCTACGCCCGGATCATCACCAGAGGAAGGCGTTAAGCATGACACTGATGACACAGACCTCGGCCAGCAGTTCCACGCAGTCTCTCCTGGCAGCTGGGACGGAGATGGTGCACTATTCCGAGCCATCGTGGCTGGGTGCGATCCTCACCGGTCTCTTTGCTGTGGCGGGAGCCATCTTCATCCTGGTATCCGCGCGGGCGATGTACCTGGCACCGGACGCCCTGAGTCAGATCAATATGCTGGGCCCTGGCGTGGGCGTGGGAATCCCGCTGCTGATCTGCGCTAACCTGATTTACTCCTGGGACACCCAGGGGTTCCAAATTCCGGTGCTGCTGCGCGCGATCGTCGCCATCACCGGCATGCTGGTCATCCAGGCTGTCGGTTCCTACATCATGGGGCGTGCAGTGCACGCTACCCACTGGGATCACACCGTGCCGCTGTCCGGCGGCAAGAGGGCGCGCGAGCCAAAATAGGCTGCGCAGCAGAAAGCCCGGCCCCCGCGGGGGCCGGGCTCGTCTTGTATCGGCTGCGTGTCAGCCGAGCATCAAGGCGACTTACTTTGCCTCAGCAGACACGTCAACTTCGATGTTGTTCTGCATCGCCTTGGAGTAGGGGCAGAATGCGTGGGCCTTTTTCACAAGGTCATCGGCTTGGGCCTGGTCCACGCCGAAGATCACGGCATCGATCTTCGCCGAGATCTGGAAGCCTTCCTCCACCTTGTTCAGCGTGGTTTCCACGCGGACCTCTGGAGACTTCTCTGTCTTCACGCCCTCCTTGCCCATGATGGCCTGCAAGGCGCCATTGAAGCAGGCAGCCCAGCCAGCGCCGACTAGCTGCTCTGGATTTGTCCCCTCGCCAGAGCCACCGAGTTCCTTGGGTGGGCGAACGTCCATGTCGATCGTGCGGTCATCCGTGGCAACGTGGCCGTCGCGTCCGCCGCCGGTGGATACTGCCTTTGCCGTGTACACAGCCTCAGCCATGTGAAACTCCTTCCCTCTAGGCTTAATTGTTCTGTAGCTTTACTTGTTCTTGTTCGCGGTGAAGATCTCCTTCACGCGCGCGCTCAGTTCCTCATCGACGTGTGCCCAGTAGGTGTAGCACTGCTGTTCCACCTGCTCCGAGACACCATCCATCGCTCCGGCGATGTTGTTGGCCATGCGCTCGCGGGCGGCATCGTCCATCACCTCGCGCACGAGGATGTGAGCCTGGGCGAAGTCATCGTCCTCCGGGTGGCGCTTGTAGGCACCGCGGGTGAGGTCGCCGCCGTAGTTCTCATCGAACAGCCCCAGGTCATCGGCCAGGTTGGTGGCGGATTCCTGTCCGCGGCCGAAGCCGTACTTGGACTCACCCGGCTCCACGCCCTTCTGCACCGTGCCGGATCCGTCGTTCACATCGTCGCGGCCCTCGCCCCGCTCGAAGCGGTTCGGGGAGTACACCGGGGTGCCAGCTGGCGGGATGTCGAAGGCCATCGCGCCGTCCTTGGTGTTGTACCGGTTGGGGTTCTTCACGATCGGGCGGTTCACCGGCAGCTGCTCGCTGTTCACGCCGATGCGGTAGCGGTGTGCATCCGCGTAAGCGAAGGCGCGGGCCAGCAGCATCTTGTCCGGGGAGAATCCCACGCCCGGCACAATGTTCGATGGGGCGAACGTGGCCTGCTCGATCTGGGCGAAGAAGTTCTGTGGATTCTCATTGAGGGTGAAGTAGCCCACCGGGATCAGCGGGTAGTCCTTCTGAGACCAGACCTTGGTCAGATCGAACGGGTTGTACTTGTACCCCTCAGCTTCATCCAGTGGCATGATCTGCACCTTCACATCCCACACGGGGTAGTCGCCGCGCTCGATAGCGGTGAACAGATCTTCGCGATTGTGGTCGAAGTCGCCCTTCTTCAAGATCTCGCCGGCTTCGTCATCGGTGAGCGTCTCCCAGCCCTGGCGGGTCTTGAAGTGGTACTTCACCCAGAAGCGCTCCCCCTGGGCGTTGATCCACTGATAGGTGTGAGAGCCGAAGCCGTCCATGTGGCGGAAGTTCTTCGGAATGCCGCGGTCACCCATGAGGTAGGCCACCTGGTGCGCAGATTCTGGGGAGCGGGTCCAGAAGTCCCAGCGCATGTCCGCGGAGATCAGTTGGGAATCGCCCAGGCGCTTCTGAGAACGGATGAAATCCGGGAACTTCATGCCGTCGCGCAGGAAGAACACCGGGGTGTTATTACCCACCAGGTCGTAATTGCCCTCTTGGGTGTAGAAACGCAGGGCGAAACCGCGAACGTCGCGCACGGTATCGGGGTGTCCCTGCTCGCCGGCCACCGTGGAGAAACGCGCAAGCATCGGGGTCACGCGCCCCTTCTGGAACAGATCGGCCTTCGTGTATTGGGAAACATCCTCGGTAATAGTCAGCTCGCCGAAGGCGCCGGAGCCCTTGGCGTGCACGTTGCGCTCCGGGATGCGCTCCCGGTTGAAGGACCCATGCTTTTCGGTCAGCGCCACATCGTGGAGCGGAATGGGGCCCTGGTCCCCGACAGTCGCGCTGTGCTCCTGGGTGCGCACCTCAGCGCCAGCATTCTGACGAGCGTGCCCAGTAATCGGGCACACCCCGCGGTGAGCAACATCCTTCGCAGACTTGATTTCCTGGGTCGCGTTGGACTCTTCAGCGTTGTGATCTGTGGTGAAATTGTGGTCAGTCATGCTGCCCTCCTCAGTGAAACCGAAAAGCTAGCCACCCCGCAGCTGCCCGGATCGATGCGGCGAACTGTTCCCGCGGTGCTCGAGCTCTTCACAGTTTCCATAGCAGTTAGTGGCGTATTGGCCATGGTTCATGAGCATGGCCATATGTTTTCCACCATGCCAGAATGTTTCGACCCGTGCAGTGAATCTTGGATTGTCCGCATGCACTGCTAAGATGCCCTGCATGAACCAGGACTCGCCCGCTGCCAACGAGGAGCACGTTACCGATCTTGCCCTGCGCGCTGCCCGCGGCGATCGTCAGGCACTCAGCGAGTTCATTTCCGCCACCCACGACGACGTGTGGCGCCTCCTGTCCCACCTGGCCGATTCCGATCGCGCTGACGACCTCACCCAGGAAACCTACGTCCGCGTGCTGGGCGCGCTGCCCAGATTCGCCG
Source organism: Corynebacterium falsenii (assembly GCA_001054945.1). GTDB lineage: Bacteria > Actinomycetota > Actinomycetes > Mycobacteriales > Mycobacteriaceae > Corynebacterium > Corynebacterium falsenii_A. The sequence goes on from JVKJ01000005.1 coordinate 1,094,319, forward strand.
CACGCTCCTCCGCGCGCACCTGGATCCTCTCCCTCGCCCGGAGGGTGTGGGTGGATTCCATTCGCCACGACCAGGCCCGGCCGCGCAAGTCCAGCTCCGAAATTTCGGACGCCACCGCTAACTCCATTGCGCCCGAAACCACCGGCGGGCAGACCTGGGCGGAATGGGTGGACACCCGCGAGCTGCTCAATCGGCTGGACCACGATCGTCGCGAGGCGCTCATCCTTACGCAGATGCTCGGGTACACCTACGCGGAGGCCGCCAAGATCGCGAACGTGCGGGTGGGCACCATCCGCTCTCGCGTCGCCCGCGCCCGCGCGGATCTGGTCGAGATGCAGCAGGCCGCGGAGAAAGCCGCGAACGAGCGCGCCCAAGAAGGTCGCATTGTGAGCTTGCGCACCCGTCGGCGACTCGGGTAGAGCAAACCAGCAGGTTGAAAGCCCTTTTCAGGAAGGGGTTACGGGGTGGCGTCTAAAAATTGGGGCGACCCGGGGGACTAGGATCGAGGAACATGAAGACCACCTCAGCCACCTCTGAACACACGGACGCCCGCCGTCGCCATGACACGGCACTGCTGCTGTTGTCCTTCGGCGGACCGGAGAAGGAAGAGGACGTGGTTCCCTTCCTGGAAAACGTGACGAGGGGTCGAGGGATTCCGCGCGAGCGGCTGAAAGTGGTGGGCCAGCACTACTTTGCCCTGGGTGGGCGCTCGCCCATCAATGACCAGAACCGGCGCATCATCGCGAACATCGAGACGGAGCTGCAGCAGCGCGGGTGGGACCTGCCCGTGTACTTCGGTAACCGGAACTGGGAGCCGTATGTCGAGGAAGCATTCGTGCAGATGGCCCGCGACGGGGTCGAGCACGTGTATGTCTTCGCCACCAGTGCCTGGGGTGGGTACTCCGGCTGTCGGCAATATCAGGAGGACATCGCGCGGGGTCTTGCCGCTATTCAGGAGGCGTCAGAGGCGGAGCCAGGGCTCCGGGCACCGCGGGTCGAGCGGCTGCCGGGATTCCACAACCATCCGGATTTCATCAGGGAGTTTGCCGCTGCTGTCGACCGAGCGGGGCTGGCTGCGGTTAAGGGGCTGGGCGCGCCGGAAGCGGACGCCGGTGTCCGCGAACAGTGCGACCTCATCTTCACTGCGCACTCCGTTCCCACCCGCGCCGATGAGCAGTCCGGACCGGAGGCATGGGAGGGGAAGCTGTACTCCCATCAAGTTCTGGACGCCGCCCGCCTGGTTCAATCCGCCTCCATCTTCAGCACGCAGAGAAACGAGGACGTGAACTTGGTGTGGCAGTCCCGGTCCGGCTCACCTCACACCCCGTGGCTGGAACCGGATGTGTGCGACCACATCCGCGCCCGCGCCGCGGCTGGAAACACTCGGCCTATCGTGCTGTGCCCCATTGGCTTCATCACGGACCACATCGAAGTCATGTGGGACTTGGATACAGAGGCCAAAAACGTGGCCGACGAGGCGGGCATCCCGTTCACCCGCGTGCCCACGCCGGGGTTGGGTTCGGCCTTCGCCACCATGATTGTGGACCTCGCCGCGGAATGCGACCAGCGCCGCCGCGACAGCGCCGCTATCGAACCCGTGCGCGAGACGGCCGCTGCACAACTTACTCAGCCCGGACTGTTCTGCCCGGCCGCAGGAACGTGTGTCCCGTCGCTGGGGCACACGTTCGACGGTCAGCCTTGTGCGCCTGGATGCTGCGGAGCCTAAGAATTGGGGTTCCAGCGAGCCTTAGGTTCGTAGCCGCGGTGCCACACTTAGGCCGGCGTTTCTGCGAATTTAGACCAGCAGTTCTGCGATCTGGATCGTGTTGAGAGCCGCGCCCTTGCGCAGATTATCCCCCGCCACGACCAGCACGAGGCCACGATTGCCCTCGACGGACTGATCTTGGCGAATTCGACCTACGAGGGTGTCGTCTACGCCGGCGGCAGACAGTGGCGTCGGAACGTCCACAACCTGAACCCCCGGCGCACCAGCGAGCAGCGCGCGGGCGCGATCTGGAGTGATCTCCCGCTCGAATTCGGCGTGGATCGTCATCATGTGGCCGGTAAAGACGGGGACGCGAACGCACGTACCAGAAACGGCGAGGTCCGGGATCCCGAGGATCTTGCGAGACTCGTTGCGGAGCTTCTGCTCCTCGTCGGTCTCTTCGGTGCCGTCGTCCACCAGGTTGCCGGCGAAGGGCAGAGCGTTGAAAGCAATGGGGGCAACGTAGGGCGCCATGTCATCGCCGGGAACCTCGAGGGCCGAGCCGTCATGAACCAGGTCTTCCAGGTGATCGGAATTGGCGCGGACCTGGTTGAGCAGGGCGTCCACCCCTGCGAGCCCAGAGCCGGACACGGCTTGGTAGGAGCTCACGTGCAACCGCTTGAGACCAGCCTCTTTATGCAGCGTGCCCAGCGTGGGCATCGCAGCCATGGTCGTGCAGTTGGGGTTGGCGATGATGCCCTTCGCGGTCTGCGCCTTGGCCTCCGGATTCACCTCGGACACGATGAGGGGAACCTCCGGGTCTTTGCGCCACGCGGAGGAATTATCCACGACCGTCGCACCAGCCTCGGCGAAACGGGGAGCGTGCTCGCGGGACGTGCCGCCGCCGGCGGAGAATACCGCAATATCGATCCCGCGCAGGTCCTCTGTACTGGTGGCTGCGACGTCCTCCACCACGATGGGCTGGCCGCGGAACTCAAGCTCCGTCCCGGCAGAGCGAGAGGATGCGAAGAAACGCACCGTGTCGGCTGGGAAGTCCCGTTGCTCCAGGATGTCCCGCATCACGCGCCCGACCTGGCCGGTGGCTCCTACGACAGCGAGGGTGGTCATCAGTACATGTGCCTTTCAGTGGTCTGCGTAATTAGCTGGGACTCACAAGTCCCAAAAGCTGATCAATGAGGTGAGTTCGGGTCTAGCGGCCCGTTCCGGCGTACACGTGCGCCTCTTCATCGCCGCCCAGCTGGAAACGGTCGTGGAGGGCCTTGACGGCGGTATCGACCTCGGTGTCCCGGATGAGAACCGAAATGCGGATCTCGGAGGTGCTGATCAGGCCGATGTTGACGCCCACGTCACGCAGCGCCTCGCAGAAGTCCGCGGTCACGCCGGGGTGGGATTTCATGCCAGCACCCACCAGGGATACCTTGCCGATCTGATCGTCGTAGAGGATGTCGCCCCAGTCGCCGGTTTCCTTCAGCGTGGTCAGGCGCTGCACGGCACGGCGCCCATCCTCGCGGGGGCAGGTGAAGGTAATGTCCGTCCGGTTGTTCTCCACCTTGGAGATGTTCTGCAGCACCATGTCGATGTTGATCTCTTCTTCCGCAATCGCGCGGAAAACCTTCGCAGCCTCCCCGGGAGTATCGGGAATGCCGAGGACGGTCACCTTGGCCTCCGAACGATCATGGGCCACGCCAGTCAGTACAGCTTCTTCCACGGGAATATCCTCCATTGATCCACTAACAAGGGTGCCGATGTCCTGGGAATAGGACGAACGCACGCGCAGGGGCACGTCGAATGCTCGGGCGTACTCCACGCTCCTCAACATCAGGACTTTCGCCCCGACTGCGGCCATCTCCAGCATCTCTTCGAAGCTGATCCGGTCCAGCTTCTTCGCATTCTTCACGATGCGCGGGTCCGCGGTATACACGCCGTCCACATCGGAGTAGATCTCACACACATCGGCCTCCAAGGCCGCAGCGAGCGCTACCGCGGTGGCATCCGACCCTCCCCTACCCAGAGTGGTGATGTCCCGGGTCTCCCTGTTGACCCCCTGGAAACCTGCGACGATGCAGATCTTCCCCTCGTCCAGCGCTTCCTGCACGCGCCCCGGCGTCACATCCACGATGCGAGCGTTGCCGTGCCTCTCAGTGGTGAGCACGCCGGCCTGGGAACCGGTGAAGGACCTCGCTTCCGCCCCGAAGCTGGCAATGGCCATCGCCACCAGAGCATTCGAGATCCGCTCGCCGGCGGTCAACAGCATATCCATCTCCCGCGCCGGCGGCACGGGGTTGACCTGCTCGGCGAGATCCAAAAACTCGTCCGTCGTGTCCCCCATGGCGGAGCAGACAACCACGACATCGTTGCCCTGCTTCTTCGTCTCCACGATCCGTTCCGCAACGCGGCGAATTCGCTCGGCGCTCTCCAGCGACGATCCGCCGTATTTCTGGACGATCAGTGCCATGTGGTACCTATCCACCTTCCCGGACTGTGCCGAATTCGAAGCAGGTGCTTGGAAGCAGGGTCTCATTCGAGCCGGAGCACGGCACGCCGCGCAGCGACCGTGTCCCGCTTGTGCAACAGCCATAGCATACCCGACCTGCAACGTGGCTCTCCTCACACTCTCCCAGTTGGGGTGTGGAGGGGGCGCGAGATGGGGACAGCGCCCGCTCGCGCTCATTGTTCCCTGAGCATGTGTCTGAGCACGTACCTGTGCATGACCGAGGTTTCCTGAGATTTACCTATAAGATCGTGTCGATGGTTCATAGCAACGCACTTGCAGTCCTCTTCGCCTTGGGGTCTGCCCTGACGATCGCGTGGGGTACCGTCCTGCGCCATATGATCGCCGAGCAGACGGGCGGGGACGACGATTCTGGCGTGCCAATCATGGCCGCCATCACCCGCCCCATGTGGTGGGCGGGTTTGACCTGTGCGATTCTCGGCTATGCCCTGCAAGTGGTAGCCCTCAGTTTCGGCACGCTCCTCGTGGTGCAGCCAGTGCTGGTGCTTTCACTGATGTTCACCCTCCCACTGTCAGCTCGTTTCGATGGGCGCAGGATCTCGCGCTCGGAGATGTTCTGGGCCGGGTTGCTCACGGTCGCCGTGGCCGTACTGGTCGTGTTGGGTCGACCGGTACCGGGGTTGGCCCAGCCGCCGCTGCAGAATTGGTTGATCGCCCTAGGTATTGGTGCGGTCGCGTTCGGGGCCATGTACGTCTATTCCGGACGCCAAATCAGGCGCGAGCGCGCCCTCATCCTGGGCTTGGTGACCGGCGGAATTATGGGCTACGTCGCCGTCTTGTCCAAGGCTGTGGTGGATGTGTTCGTCCATGGCGGCGTGATGGGACTGCTCGGCAGTTGGGAACTCTACGGCCTGCTGCTGGGCGCCGGCATCGGCACCGCTGTTCAGCAGGCTTCGTTCAACGCGGGGGCGTTGAAGAACTCGCTGCCAGCGATGACGATCTTCGAGCCCATTGTCGCCTTCAGCCTGGGCTACGCGATCCTGGGGGAGAAGTTTCAGGTCTCTGGAGGCCAGTGGCTTGTCATGGGGATCGCGCTGATCGTGATGATCGTCTCCACAGTCATCTTGTCCCGCAAGACGATCGACTAACTTTCGGAGCTCGTCCGGGAACTTCATCCCGCTGTTGCTTCGGCTTAACCCCGGTTCAACGTTGAGGGCATAGCATCCTTCCGGCAACCTCGGCAGGCTCCCCTGGCAAGGCGGTGGCCTGCGCGGTGGCGTCCCGAATCCCGATCCCACCACCACCGACCCCGGAAGGACCCACATCGTGAACATCTCCCGCCGTGCCATGCTGCAATCCTCTGGCGCTGCTGCCCTCACCGCTACCGGGCTGCTCTTGCCTTCTCGGGCGGGCGCGTCCTCCCTGGGATTGCTCCCTCCGGCGCCCGGGGGTTCAGTCCCGGGCTCACTGACGGGACTGCTGCCTGACCGTCCGCAGATTTCGCACGGCACCGCGGTGGGTGACGTTCGCGCTGATGGGGCACTGATTTGGAGCCGGTCGGACCGGCCCGCGCACATGATTGTGGAGGCGGCGAACAATCCGGAGTTCCGCGGAGCGAAGACCTTCCGCTCCCCCGCGCCGCTCACTCCGGAGACCGATGGCACCGGACGGCTGCGCATCGTGGGCCTGGATTCCGGAAGCACTGTGCATTACAGGGTGAGCCTGCAGGATGCGGAGACTGGCGCAACGTCCGAGCCCACTTCTGGCACCTTTCAGACTGCGCCGACCGAGGCGGGGGACATCCGCCTGCACTGGTCGGGCGACATCGTGGGCCAAGGGTGGGGAATCAATCCAGATGTGGGTGGCATGACCGGCTGGGCTGCGATGGCAGACCGAAGCCCCAACCTTTTCCTGCACTCCGGGGACACGGTGTACGCGGATGTGCCGGTGGAGGAGACGGTCACCCTGCCCGATGGCCGGGTCTGGCGGAACATCACCAGCGAGGCTAAAAGCAAGCCTGCCGAGACGTTGGACGAGTACCGCGGGCAACACCGGTACAACTTGATGGACCAGAACTACCTGCGCTTCAACTCCTCCGTGGCGCAGATCGTCCAATGGGATGACCACGAGACGCTGAACAACTGGTACCCCGGGGAAATCCTGGACGATGACAAGTACACGGAAAAGGACGTGAACACCTTGGCCGCCCGCGCCTACCAGGCGTTTCACGAATGGCAGCCGCTGGACGAAAAAGCAGCTGTGGACGGCCGGGTGTATCGCAAGGTGCCCTATGGGCCGTTGCTAGACATCTTCGTGTTGGACATGCGCACCTACAAGTCCGACAACCGCACCGCGGGCGACCCGAATCCGAATGGCTCACAGATCCTTGGCGAGCAACAGAAGCAGTGGCTGATCAACGAGGTCACGGCGTCTCGCGCGACGTGGAAGATCATCGCCGCTGATCTCCCATTGGGCATCGCGGTCCCCGATGGAGACACGGGCGACATGGAGGCCTCTGCCAACGGGCACCCGGGCGCACCCGGTGCCCGCGAGGTAGAAATCGCTGAAGTCCTGCACGGCCTGAAAGACGTGAAGAATATCGTGTGGCTGACCGCCGACGTGCACTACACGGCCGCGAACCACTATTCCCCCGACCGTGCCGCCTACCAGGACTTTTCCCCGTTTTGGGAATTCGTTTCCGGCCCGTTGCACGCCGGCGCGTCGCCTGAGCGAGACTTGGACGGCACCTTCGGGCCCGAGACGGTGTACGTGCACGCCGCGGCGAAGGATCGCAGCAACTCCTCCCCGTTGGACGACTTCCAGCACTTCGGTGAAGTGGACATTGATGGCGAATCCCGCGAGCTGACCGTGCGCCTGATGAATACGAAGGGCGCGGAGTTGTTCACGAAGACGCTTCCCGCCGAGTAGAGTCCGGCCCCGCCGAGTAGAAGCCAGCCCCGTGGCCAGATTTGGCATCGGTTCCTACACTGGATGGTGTTCGCGCTACGGGGATCGTTGAACACAATTCTTCGGGTCTCGCCCACGCGCGAATGACTTTAGATATTCGATAAAAGCAGATACGAAGGAGAATTCATCATGGCTAACTTGAGCAACGTTACCGTCGCAGTCGTGGCCACCAACGGCTTCGAGGATAGCGAGCTGACCTCCCCTGTTGAGGCTGTGAAGAACGCCGGTGCCGAGGTACACATCGTGTCCACCAACTCCGGCTCCATCAAGGGCAAGAACGGCACCGAGGTGAGCGTGGACAAGACCACCTCCGAGGCCAAGGCCGACGATTACACCGCCCTGCTGCTGCCCGGCGGCACCGAGAACGCTGACACGATCCGCGTGGATGAGGACGCGGTTGCCCTGGTGAAGGCCTTGGTTGAGGCCGGTAAGCCCACCGGCGTGATCTGCCACGGTGGCTGGATCCTCACCGAGTCCGACCTAGTTCGCGGTCGCAAGCTGACCTCCGTGAAGAACGTCAAGACCGACCTGAAGAACGCTGGCGCCGATTGGGTCGACGAGGAAGTCGTCGTGGACAACGGCCTCGTGTCCTCCCGCACCCCAGATGATCTGGACGCCTTCAACGCCAAGGTTGTGGAGGAGTTCGGAGAGGGACGCCACAGCTAGGCACTGTGCCGCTGATCCCCACCGGCTGCAACCACCCAGAGGTGGTTGTAGCCGGTTTTTCATGCGCAGAGGGCAAAACCCCTTTAGCGTAGAACCATGAAGCTCCCTCACGACAACATTGACCCAGACGGCCTAGCCGAATTCTCCGTCGTCTTTTCAGACCGCTCACTGAATCACATGTCCGCCAAGTTTCGGGCGGTGATGCACGAGCTGCTGGACCGGCTGCGGCGGACCTATCACGCGGATTCTGCCGTGGTGATTCCCGGTGGCGGCACCTTTGCGATGGAATCAGTCGCGCGACAGTTCGCCGGCGGCAAGAAGGCACTGGTCATCCGCAACGGATTCTTTAGCTACCGGTGGACCCAGATCTTCGAGACCGGCGGGTTCGCGGCCGAGCACCAAGCTCTGCACGCCCAGCAGGTGTCCCAGGAAGCGGGGAATCCTTCCTTCCAGCCGGCTGATATCGCGATGGTGACACAGCGCATCCACGACATGAAGCCGGATGTGGTCTTCGCTCCGCACGTGGAGACGGCGTCCGGAATCCTCCTGAACGAGGACTACCTGCCCGCACTGGCGACGGCGACCCATGAGGTCGGTGGGCTGTTCGTGCTGGACTGTGTGGCTTCCGGGACGTTGTGGGTAGATATGCAGAAGACGGGCGTGGACGTGCTGATTTCTGCCCCGCAGAAGGGGTGGAGCGGCAGCCCGGCGACCGGCTACGTGATGCTGAACGAGCGGGCGCGCGAGGTATTGGAATCCACGACATCCTCATCGTTCGCCATGGATCTGAAGAAGTGGGCGGGCATTTCCGACGGATACGCGGACGAGTCTGCGGCTGGGTATCACGCGACGATGCCGACGGATACGATCCTGCACAACCTCGAGGTGATGCGAGAGGCTGAGGAGATCGGGCTGGAGGTACTTCGTGAGCGGCAGAACGAGTTGGGCACCAAGGTGCGCCAGCTCTTCAGTGAGTACGGGTTCACCTCCGTAGCTGCTGAGGGGTGCCAGGCGCCATCCGTCGTGGTGCTGAATGCCAAGGATGCCGGCGAGAACTATGTCGCGGCGTTCAAGGAGGCCGGGTTGCAGATCGCAGCGGGCGTGCCGCTGCAGGTCGGTGAGCCGGATGACTATTCCAGCTTCAGGATCGGGCTGTTCGGCCTGGATAAGTGGTCCGATGTGGATGGCACCGTGGAGCGGCTGAAGGACGCGCTGGACAAGCTGGGTTGACGCAGTTACCCGTTCTTCAACGCGGCCTGTGCAGCCAGGTAGCCACCCATCCCGTGGACTCCGCCGCCAGGGGCGGACGACGACGAGCAGAGATACACCCCCGGCACACCGGTGCTGTGGCTGTTCATGCGGGGACGGGCGAGGAGTTGCCACCAGCCGTTGTGCCCGCCAGAGATATCGCCTCCAACGTAATTGGGGTTGTAGTCCTGCCACTGCTGCGCTGAGGTGGCTGTCGCGTGGAGAATTCGCTCCGAGAAGCCCGGGGCGAATTCTTCGATGCGGCGAGTGATGAGGGCGATTGCGGCCTCCTGCGAGGCGGGCCGATACCCCGCCGGAACGTGCGCATAGGCCCATAGTGGGGTCTCTCCACGGATACCCTGACGGGAGGGGTCGCACACGTATTGCTGCCCGATCAGAACAAAAGGCTTTTCCGATAGTCGACCCTTCCAATTGTCTCGTTCGGCGGTATACACCTGCCCCGCATGACCTCCGACGTGCACAGTTCCGGCCTTCTTCGCCCGCTCGTCGAGCCACGGGACCTCACCGTCAATGAGGAAGTCAACTTTCAGCGCGCCTGGGCCGAAGGCGAACCTCCGATAGGACCGGGCGACGGAAGAGGGCATGCGGTTGCTAAGGAGGTGAAGGGCAGCGGGTGGCGTCACATCCAAGAACACGGCGCTCGCATCCGCGGCGACCTCGCGCAGGCGCTGGGGCGAGTCCACGTGCGCTCCGGTCTCGATTTCGGCGCCGTGATGGCGCGCCTCGGCAGCGAGCGCATCGGCAAGGCGCTGCGAGCCGCCCTGCACCACCGGCCAGCCACCGGCGTGCCCCGTCGCGGCGAGCAGCATCCCGGGTGCGGAGCTCAACGGCCAGGTCAACGGAGCAAAGGCATGGGCAGCGATACCCGCAAAAGCGGCACGGGCAGCGTCGGTGCAGAACAAGCGGGCGGCGGCGGAAGCGGGGGCCAAGGCGCGGATACCGAAGCGCGCCAAGCTCAGCGGGTGGCGCGGAATATGCAATGGAGATTGGAGAGCTTCACTGGCGACCGCGTCAATGTTGTCGACGAGCGGCTGGAACAGGCGCCGCCACATGTTGCCGTCGGCGCCGAGACCGGCAGCGGTGCGGTCGATGTCTCGATAGATGGTGGCGCCGGTGGATGCCTGGTCGGTTGAGCTGGCGGCCAAACTCGACACCGGCCGCTGTGTTCCCGGGAGCGGATGGACCATGTCGATGTCGGGCCAGCGGAACTGCATGTTTTGCCGCGGAGAGCCGACCCCGTGACCGTTGTCCAGCGACGTGAAGAAAGGGCTGACCTGCGCCAGGGGGTGGAAGGCCGCACACGTGTCATGCACAGCCCCGGAGTCGAAGATGTCCGCGCTGCGTAGGCCCCCGCCGATGGTGGGCTCCTTCTCCAGGATCCGGACGCGGTAGCCCGCTCGCGCCATGGTGACGGCGGCCGCCAAACCGTTGGGGCCACTGCCCACAACCACGGCGGAACGCTCGTTGGTGGTTGCGTGCGAAAGGGCGGGGGCGGTGGCGTCCACAAACTTCGGCATGGCCCCAGTATGCCCGGGACACTCACGCGCCCCCTTCCTACCTGAGAATGATCTTGGTCGTGCCCCAGTATGAATTCGCTGCGGGGCGATTGCGCAGGTCGCGGGGATGCCAGAAACTCGAGGCATGACTGCAATGGAGGACGGAATCCACAAGAACAATTCAGCGGCGCCCCGCTCGCAAGCGAAGGGGGCGACTGCGCTGTGGATGGCGCATTGGGTGGTGCGCATGGTGCTCGCGTGGTTCCTGCTGGTGTACGGGTGGGTGAAGATCCTCCGCACACAGATGGGGCCGCTGGATTATTCGCAGGCGCTGGTGATGTTCGGGGAAAAGTCACCGATGGGGCTGTTGTGGAATTTCATGGGGTATTCGCCGGTGGTGGAGATCGGCGCTGGTGTGATGGAGGTTCTCGCGGCATTTCTTCTGCTGTGGGGCCGGACCGCGTGGCTAGGCGGGTTGCTGGCCGCGGTGGACATGGCGGTGGTGTTCTTGCTGAATATGACCCACGACGTGCCCGTAAAGCAGCTGTCATTGGCGCTATTGGTCGCGGGGGTTGTGGTGGCTGCCCCGTGGTTGCGCCGGGTGGGGGCGTTTCTTATAGGTCGGGACGCCACCGCCGTGGCTCCTCCGCGGGCGATGCCGTGGGCGCGAGTGAATAAAGTGACGAGGTTCGCGCCGATTGTGCTGGCTTTGCTGGCACTTGCGCCAGGACCGTTGATGAAGCGGGCGAATATGCAGGCGGGGGCTGGCGACGGTGAGAACTCTTCTCCAATTACGGGGGTGTATCGCGTGGTGGAAGATCAGCCGGCTGGTGCAGCAGAGCGCGGGGAGGCGGCTGGCGTGCCACCGAGCAATTTGAGCGAGGATACTCGGTGGCAGGCGATCGCATTCGGGCAGTTCAAGACATACTTCGACTCGGCATACTTGGATGGAAACGTGACGATCCGACGGGTGGATGGCACATTGCTGCTCGGAAAATACCAGGTGACGGGAGAGGAACTTAATATCCGGGTGTTGGGCCTGTATTACAACCAGTCCTATGTGGGCGGGGATTCCGAAGCTCGGGGTAAAGCGAAGAAGGAGGACGAAGCGGTGGCGGGTGATTACCGGTTCAAACTCACTGACCTTGGGCAGGATGTCGCGACGGGTCATTCGGGTCTTCCCCACCCCAGTGGGGCCACCTTTACCCGGACAGACCTCAATCACTCTGCCGCTGAAGGAAACCAGCCCCATCAGCAGCTGAAGCTGCAGTTCGATCCGCAATTTCAGTTTTTATACGACCGCGGGTTTAGTTGGTCTGGGGACGCCGTTAATCGCTAAACCCCAGGTCGGAAAGGCGAACCCTCTGATGGGCGTCCGCCTCGCGATCCCACTTAAACCTTCCGTATCACTCATCACGCCTCGGCAGCAGTTCCCCATCACCGGTCCCTAGCTGCTGGCGAGTGTGTGCCTCGCGATCCCACCTCAGCCTTCCGCGATCTGACATGGCAGATCCGCGAGCTGGGGAAATGCGCGTTAAAAAGACCCCGGATGTCGAATCACGGAAGGCACCACAACCTCCCCGGAAACTTGCCCGTCACGCTCGCCACCTAAGGAAATTTGCGTTGCGAGCCATACTTCCCGCAGCTAGCGTTGATAATGCAATCATCAGCCATCGTTGATGATGCAAACAATTGACGCGGGGCTCGTGAGGCTGCCCTGGATCGGGCGTGAAGCAGGCCTGAAGCTACCACGGAACAGGCGTGGAGTTGACCGGCGGCCGAGTCCAGAACCCTTTACTGAATACCGTGACTCGCCACGTCGGTCTCAGACAAGCGCGCCTTAGAAGATTGCCTTTCAATTTCGCCCTTCAAGGCGTGAAGGGTTCGGTCCACACTCCCTCACCACCCCGGCCAGACTGTCCGCACCCGCCAAGACCCGAGAGGAAAATCATGACTTTAGGCTCGATCGAAATTCTGGTCATCCTTCTGGCACTAGGCGCACTTGCAGCGCCGATTCTCCTTTTCCTTGGGCTGTATCGCCTCTTTCAGCTGATCAAGGATAGGCGACAGCCCGGTTTGGATGAACCGCATCGAGACGATCTATACCGGCGAACTGACGATGTTTCCCAACCGACTAGTGACCGCGATCGCGCCGAAGGAATATCGCCGGCCACATGGAAGCGATGAAAACGAGTCAGAATCGCCCCAGCGAATGACCCTTTTGCTCGCACTTCTGACCATCATCAGCGTCGCATCCGCCTGGGCAGCCGTTGGCGCTGATCAGGTGGCGTTCGTTGCGCCCCTATTCTGGGTCAGCATCGGGCTTGCCGTAGCGACGTCCGTCGTCGGTTTTACTCTCAAGAGCACTCGAAGGAGACTGCCCCGCTGGGCTTTCATCCTCGGCGGCCTCGCCACTGGACTAGGGATGTTGTCTTTTCGCCTCGTCGGCGACGGCGCGATCAATATCGCTGGTTTCTTGATGGTCATTTTGGGAGTCACGGCGCTGCTGATCGGCTTGATCGCACAAAATTGGCCAAGCAAGCGCGCGATTTAGCGCCGCCACCTTCCGCGATCTGACATGGCAGATCCGCGACCTGGGGAAACGCGCGTCGAAAAGACCCCGGATGTCGAATCACGGAAAGCTGGAGGGCAGAGGGGAAAGTTACAAGGCAATGCGGCCGCAAAAAGCTGCGCGGAAGGCAGCGGAAGGCTGGAGGTGGTGGGACGGCCGCCCCTCGCGCACTTCCACGCTAGCTACCTGCCGCGCTAGCTTCTTCCACCTAGCGTTCTGCCGCGTTAGCTCCCTCTAGCGTTAGCTACCTCTAGCGCTAGCTCATTCCGCCTCGCGGTTTGCCACCTAGCTCTTTTCCGTGATCGGAAGGTACAGACGATCGCCGCCCTCCGCGAACTCGCGGGACTTCTCCGCCATGCCCTCCTCGATCGCTTCCTTGCTGGTCAGACCATGCTCACGCGCGTAATCGCGCACATCCTGGCTGATGCGCATCGAGCAGAACTTCGGCCCGCACATGGAGCAGAAGTGCGCCGTCTTCGCGGGCTCCGCCGGCAGGGTCTCATCGTGGTAGTCCAGCGCCGTATCGGGGTCCAGCGCCAGGGAGAACTGGTCATGCCACCGGAACTCGAACCGCGCCTTCGACAGGGCATCGTCGCGCTCCTGCGCCCGCGGGTGCCCCTTGCCCAGGTCAGCGGCGTGCGCCGCAATCTTGTAGGTGATGACGCCCGTCTTCACGTCATCCCGGTTCGGAAGACCCAAATGCTCCTTCGGGGTCACGTAGCACAGCATCGCGGTGCCGGCCTGACCGATGATGGCCGCACCAATGGCAGACGTGATGTGGTCATACCCCGGCGCGATATCGGTAGCCAGTGGGCCGAGCGTGTAGAACGGTGCGTCGTCACACCAGTCCTGCTCCCACTCCACGTTCTCCGGGATCTTGTGCATCGGAACATGGCCGGGCCCCTCAATCATCACCTGAGCGCCGCGCGACTTCGCGATCCTCGTCAGCTCGCCCAAGGTCTGCAGCTCGGACAATTGCGCCTCATCGTTGGCGTCCGCAATTGAACCGGGCCGCAACCCATCGCCCAGGCTGAACGTGACGTCGTAGCTGGCGAGGATGTCACAGAGCTCTTCGAAGTGGGTGTACAGGAAGGACTCGCGGTGCTCCTTGAGGCACCACGCAGCCATGATGGAACCACCGCGCGAGACAATGCCCGTCACGCGCTCCGCAGCCAGCGGCACGTAGCGCAGCAGCACGCCCGCGTGGACGGTCATGTAATCCACGCCCTGCTCGCACTGTTCAATGATCGTGTCGCGGTAGATTTCCCAGGTCAGCTTGTTGGGATCACCGTTGACCTTCTCCAGCGCCTGGTAAATCGGAACGGTACCAACCGGGACCGGAGAGTTGCGCAGGATCCACTCGCGGGTCTCGTGAATATCGTCACCCGTGGACAGGTCCATGATCGTGTCCGCACCCCAGCGGGTCGCCCACACCATCTTTTCCACCTCTTCGGAGATGGAGGAGGTCACCGCGCTGTTCCCCATGTTCGCGTTGATCTTGACCGCGAAGTTGCGGCCGATGATCATCGGCTCGATCTCCGGGTGCTTATGGTTAGCGGTGATGACCGCGCGCCCTGCTGCGACTTCCTTGCGGACGAATTCTGGATCCATGTCCTCGCGAGCCGCGATAAAGGTCATTTCCGGGGTGATCACTCCGGCACGAGCCCAGGCCAGCTGGGTCTTCACCTTGAGCTCCGGGTGCTCCTCGGAGGCGGGGGCTGCCTCTGGCTTCTCCCAGGCATCGCGCGTCTTCGGCAGCCCGGCTTTCAGATCGAACTTCGGATCCTGCTCGGTGTAGATACCGGAGGTGTCATAGACCTCGAAGTTCTCACCGGTGGTCAGCTCGATGGCGCGAGCGGGGACACGCAAGGTGGTGGTCGAACCGTCGGTGTTCGTGTGCTGCACGTCGTTGTACACCTTGTGGCTGCGGTAGATCGGCCCCGTGGTGACCTCGCCCTCCTGGGGCGCCGCGGATTTCTGGTTCTTCGCGGCCTTGCGGGCGTTCATCTCCGTCTCAACAGCCAGCTTCTTCGCGTCCTCGTTGGACATCGCGGACTCGCGGAACGTGCGATCCTTCGGAGCGTTCTTGGCAGACTTCTCTGGTGCGGACATGTCACTTCCTTCCTTCGCCGGCATTACCCGGGCAGGTTCAACGGTCGATCCCTCAGCGCCTGTAACTACAGCGCCTGTCACTTCAGTGCTTGTCATTACAGTGCTCGTCACTGTTGTGTTCGCTGCGAACAGCTATGACAGCCACCCGACAAGCGTCACGCGCGACGGGATCCTCTCAGCGGATTTCTCCGCTCCCGTGTTTGTGTCGATAAATATGCAGTTGTGGAACTCTTCGGTTGTAGTGGCGATGTTAACTCACATGCCACGAAAGTTGCGGCGTGAAGGCAACCACCCCACCCACGCGTGTCCCACCCATTGAAATGCTCCGTCCCATTTTGGGGGATTCTCCAGCGAGAGCGCCCGCATTATGCCTATAGTCAGTCCCATGATGTCGCACCGCAACCTTCTACTCTTTCTGCTACGCGACGGGGCTCAAGCCTAAATCCCGATCGGCTCCCCGTCGCGGGTCCCCTCATTGCCGGTCGGGTGCCCAACCACGAATCCGCGCCGCCACCATTGCCACCCAACCACCGCGGAACACCCGCACGGGTCGCTGAGGTGTCGCACCGGCCAAGAAGTTGGCGTCCCCAACCTCAAGGGCACCAACTCGACCACCAGAAGGAGCCCTCACACCATGACCACTCCAGAGACCTTCGACTCCACCACGGCATCCCCGGACGAATTCATCACCGCACCCGCCCGCATCACCAAGCCCAGCGGCGACATCCCCACCGACCAGCCCGCATGGAACAAGCAACGCAACTCTTCCATGCCCGCCGGCCGCTACCAGCCCTTCTTCACCGAAGTTGACCACATCACCCTCCCCGATCGCACCTGGCCGGACAAGGTCATCGATCGCGCCCCACAGTGGTGCGCCGTGGACCTCCGCGACGGCAACCAGGCCCTCATCGACCCCATGAGCCCGGAGCGCAAGCGGCGCATGTTCCACCTGCTCGTGGATATGGGCTTCAAGGAGATCGAAGTCGGTTTCCCGTCCGCCTCCCAGACGGACTTCAACTTCGTGCGCGAGATTATTGAGCAGGACATGATCCCAGAGGACGTCACGATCCAGGTCCTCGTTCAGGCCCGCGAGCACCTCATCCGCCGCACCTTCGAAGCCTGTGAGGGCGCCAAGAACGTCATCGTCCACTTCTACAATTCCACCTCCGAACTGCAGCGCCGCGTGGTCTTCCGCAAAGACAAGGAACAGATCAAGAAGCTGGCCACGGACGCGGCGGAACTCGTCAGCACCATCGCCAAGGACTACCCGGACACGAACTGGCGCTGGGAGTACTCACCCGAGTCGTTCACGGGGACCGAGATCGAGTACGCCAAGGAAGTTTCGGACGCCGTGTCTGCCGTACTGCAGCCCACCCCAGACAATCCGATGATCCTCAATCTCCCTTCCACAGTGGAGATGATCACCCCCAACGTGTACGCGGACTCCATCGAGTGGATGCACCGGAACATCAACAACCGTGAATCCATCATCCTCAGCCTGCACCCGCACAATGACCGCGGCACCGGCGTGGCCACCGCGGAGCTGGGCTACATGGCCGGCGCGGACCGCATCGAAGGCTGCCTGTTCGGCAACGGCGAACGCACCGGCAATGTGTGCCTGGTCACCCTGGGACTGAACATGTTCACCCAGGGCGTGGACCCGCAGATCGATTTCAGCGACATCGACCAGATCCGGCGCACGGTGGAGTACTGCAACCAGCTGCGCGTCCCCGAGCGCCACCCCTACGGCGGCGACCTCGTCTTCACCGCGTTTTCTGGTTCCCACCAGGATGCGATCAACAAAGGCCTGGAGGCGGTCAAGGACAAGAATGTCTGGGAGGTCCCCTACCTGCCCATCGATCCGAAGGACGTGGGCCGCAACTACGAGGCCGTCATTCGCGTGAACTCCCAGTCCGGCAAGGGCGGCATCGCCTACATCATGAAGACCGACCACAACCTGAAGCTCCCCCGTCCGCTGCAGGTGGAATTCAGCTCGGTTGTTCAGTCCGTGACAGACACCGAAGGCGGGGAGATCAACGCAAAGTCCATGTGGGACATCTTCGCCCAGGAGTACCTGGACCGCACTACCCCCATCGAGGTGCTGTCCCTGACGGTCGACGGCGGACAGGCGGACAGCGAGGAGGCCAGGGTCACCGCCCAGATCGAATACAAGGGCGAGGCCAAGACCATCGAAGGGCGAGGCAACGGCCCCGTCGCTGCCTACTGCAACGCGCTGGAGGCCCTGGGTATCGACGTGGAGGTCCAGGAGTACTCCCAGCACGCACGCACCTCTGGTGATGACGCGGAGGCCGCGGCCTACGTGCTCGCCGATGTCAACGGTCACAAGGTCTGGGGTGTGGGTATCGCCGGGTCTATCACCTACGCCTCCCTGAAGGCCATCACCAGCGCGGCGAACCGCGTTTAGTGGTCGGACACGCCACCACGTAAAATTCGCCGTATGACTGATGACGAGAATGGAGCGCACTCCGGAGGACGTTCCGCATCAGGGGCCGGGCCGACCGGTCCCCGTCGTTCCGGAGGGCGCTCCTCTCGCCGCCCCCGCCGCGCTGTCCACCGCCGCGCCGGGTCCCCGACCAGCACGATTGGGCAGGCCGGGGAGCGCGCGCAAAGGCACGCAGAGGCGCGGGCGCAAGCTCGTCACAACGATTCCGGACGCCACGACTCCCGCAATGAGACCCCGGCGCCAGCACGACCGCGGGAGTTTCCCTCGGTAGAGGAGGCCCCCACCGTCGCGGTGGCGATCGCCACCTCCGGTATTCACCCCACCACTGCGCGGTTGGTGGCACTTTCTTTTGTGTTCTATGACCCGCAGGGTCAAGAGATCGCCTCGTGGACCCGGCACTTAAATCCTGGAGAGGATGCGGGGCCGTGGCACCTGCACGGCTATCTGACGGGCGATCTCGCGCAGGCTTTGGGCTTTGCCTCCAGCGCGAGCGTGATTCATGAGGCGCTGGATGGGCGCACGGTCCTGACGCACCAGCTGGCCTTTACCTGGGGTTTCCTTACCCACGAGTTTAAGCGGGCGCAGCGGTCTGCGAACCGGAATCGGCGCGGGCGCGGGCGAGGTCGCGGGCCGCGGAATGTGCAGACGCCCGTGCCCGCGGCGCTGATCGACACGCTGACTAACGCTCGGCTGCAGTCCGTCGAGTGCTTCGACTCCCGCCTGCGAGCGATTGCGGAATGCTATGGCGTGATCGGGCCGAATGTGGAGGAGCCCGCGGCGGCGACCGGCGACCCGGCGCGCAGCATTCTTCCGCACATTCTGGCGACGGCCAGCCCCGCGCGCGCCGTGCTGGACGCGGACATCCTGCTGGAGGCCGATGCGCGGCTCGTCGCCGCGCTGCTGCAGGAGCAGCGCCGCCGCGATCCCGCATGCACACAGCAGCGGCAGCAGATCCTGCGCAAGCGCGGCGGGAGCTTTACGTGCACCACGACGATCTGCGAATTCAGTCCCGGCGACCTGGTGCCGGATCTGTTTGGCCTGCAGCGCTCCAGCGTTCGCGTGGATGCCACCAATGCTCCCCGCCCGCTGGCTAATCCGGGTGTGCCGGAACCGGGCGGGAAGCTGGTGCAGGGCATGGAGTTCGTCATCAGCCCGGATGTGGAGATGGATTCCGACTTCCTCATCGAACGCGGTGTGGCCGCCGGCCTCGCATATTCCGAGAAGCTGAATCGGAAGTCATCCCTGGTGGTGTGCAACACCAACCATGAGCTTCGCGGCAAGGCCATGCACGCCAAGCGGAAGAACATCCCGCTGCTTTCGGACGTGGAGTTCTTGGAGCTGCTGGAGGATGTCCAGCCGGGTACGCCCGCAGACCCGGATGCGGAACCCGCCGGCCGCTACGCTCCCCGCGGTTACACCACGTCGGCCAACCGCCCGCAGGGCCGCCGTTCTGCTACGAAGCAGAAGGGCCGCTCTCCCCGCGGTGAGAACCGTGGCGGCAACTCTGGCAGAAGCGACAGCAACGGCCAAAAGAGCAACGGCCACAACAGCCCCAAGGGCAACTCCGGCAAGAAAAATGGCCGCGGCCGCCGACGGAAGAATCGGAATCGCAAACGGAACGGCAATAACAACTCGTAGGGTCCGCCTACTATCGTTGACCGGGTGAATGCTCAAGACACATCGCAGAAGATGAGGCAGAAAATGGGCCTGCGCAGCCGCCTTGCCTGCGCGGCCGCGGACGCCGCCACCTGGGCCTCCCGGAAGACCGGGCGCGGCGCCGGAGGCATGATCGGCGGATTGATCGCCAACGCCATCGACCCGAATCTCCTGCAGCAATTGGGTCAGCACCGCCCCACCGCGATCGTCACGGGCACCAATGGAAAATCCACTACCACCCGGATGCTCGCTTCCGCATTGCGGACGGAATACACCGTCGCCACCAACGACGGCGGCGACAACATGGATGCGGGCGTGATTTCCGCCCTGCTCGCCGGCCGCGGCCGCGAGGTCATCGCGCTGGAGGTCGACGAGCTCCACGTTCCCGCCATCGCGAAGAAGTTGGATGCCCAGGTTCTGGTGCTGCTAAACCTCTCCCGCGACCAACTGGACCGCGTCGGGGAGATCAACAAGATCGAACGTGTCCTGCGCGAGTGTGTCGAGCAGCGCCCGGACATGACGGTCATCGCCAATTGTGATGACGTTCAGGTCACCTCCGTCGCCTGGGACGCGCCCAACGTGGTGTGGGTCTCCGCTGGGGCGGGGTTCGTAGGCGATTCCACCAGTTGCCCCCGCACCGGCGGGCACATTGTCCGGGAGGATGTGGACGCCAACGGCGAGGCCGGTGACTGGTATGCCGTGAAGAAGCTAGAGGACGGGCGTGAGTTCCGACGTCCGAAGCCCGACTGGGTCATTACCCCAGCCGGCCTGCGGATTCCCGCCGAGGTGAAGACGGATCCGGAGGGGGCCAAGGATGGCGTCCACCCCCTGAACCTGACCCTCCCGGGCAGCGCGAACAGGGGCAACGCAGCGCAAGCCATCGCGGCGGCGGTGGCGATGGGCGTGCCCTTCGAGCGGGCGGTGACCGCGGCCGAGAAGGTGGACAACGTGGCGGGCCGCTATTCGACCGTGCAGTTCGAGGGGCGCAGCGTACGCCTGATGCTGGCGAAGAATC
Organism: Corynebacterium falsenii; assembly: GCA_001054945.1. GTDB lineage: Bacteria > Actinomycetota > Actinomycetes > Mycobacteriales > Mycobacteriaceae > Corynebacterium > Corynebacterium falsenii_A. The sequence goes on from JVKJ01000005.1 coordinate 1,114,714, forward strand.
CGGCGGGCTGGCAGGAGGCGCTGTCCATGGTGGATCGAACGGCAGATTCGCTGGTTATTACGGTGAATGGACAGGTCGCGGATGGCCAGGACCTGAGCTGGCTGTGGGATGTGAAGTTCGAAAACTTCGAGGATGTGAAGGTGGTGGCCGCCGGCGAGCGGAGTACGGACCTGGCGGTGCGGCTGGGTTATGCGGGGGTGCAGCACGACCTGATTGCGGACACGGTGGAGGCGATCCGCGCGTGCCCACCGGGGCGGGTCGAGGTGCTGGCGAATTACACGGCGTTCCGGGATCTGAAGCGGGCCCTGGACCAGAAGACTGGCACAGCGACCAGCGGCGCGGAGACCGGCAATGCGGGCACCCAGGAGGAGTCACACTAATGAGTTTTGAAAAACAGCTGACCATTGGGCTGATCCTGCCGGACGTGTTGGGCACGTATGGCGACGATGGCAATGCGCTGGTCCTGCGCCAGCGGGCACGGATGCGCGGGATTTCCGCGGAGGTGCTGCCGATTCGCTTGGGCGATCCCGTTCCGGAGGCCCTGGACGTCTACACCGTCGGTGGCGGTGAGGACACCGCGCAGATTCTCGCGGCGGAGCACCTCATCGCCGATGGGGGCATCGTGCGCGCAGTGGATGCGGGGCGCCCGGTGCTCGCGATTTGCGCAGGTCTTCAGGTGTTTGGGCAGAGCTTCCACGCTTCCGGGAGGGAGGTCGCCGGGCTGGGTCTTCTGGACGCCACAACGGCGCAACTGAAGAAGCGGATGATCGGTGAGATTGCGTCTGAACCCGTGGACGCGGTGAGCAAAGGTTTCGAGCTGACGGAGCCGCTGACTGGCTTTGCCAACCATATGGGGTCCACCATTCTGGGGCCGGATGCACGACCTCTGGGTCGGCTCACCCGCGGGACGGGGAATACTGATTCTGTGGAAGACCAGCTGTCATATGAGGGCGCGGTGCAGGGGTCTGTGGTGGCCACTTACATGCACGGTCCGGTGCTGGCGCGGAACCCCCAGCTGGCGGACGCCTTGCTGGCACGGGCGATGGGCGTTCCGATGAACGATCTGCCGCCGATGACCAGCGCTTTTGCGGATCAGCTGACGGCGGAAGTGGCGCAGCTGCGCCGGGAGCGGCTGTAGGGGCTCGCTGCCCAGCCTTCGAGTAACAGTGACAGCTCTAAAGCCCTAGCAGGATTTGTTGCTCATGCCAGGTCCCCTAAGCACCATGGCGGTAACGAGAATTTGGGGCACCATTAGAGTCATCAGCATGGTCGCCACGCTGGTGAGGGGAAAAGCTCGTAAGAGCCCTCCGAAGGCAGCTCCTGCCGCCATTTGCAGGAAGAAAAACATGCCAGCAGATACTCCGGGATACGAGAGATCCAAATCAAGCAAACCGGCTTGGGTAAACGGGATGACAGCACCCACTCCGACCAAGGTCGCCGACACAGCGAGCACAATCGCCAGTGGGTTTTGAGAAAGACTTGTTAGGGAGACAACCACAGTTCCGACGATCCCTAGGGCGCCCATAGTTATTCCCATTTTCACTGCTCGGTAGGTGTCTGTCGCGCGCTTCACCAGCATGCTGCCTAACAGATATCCACCTGCTGGAACCGCCATTAATGCTCCGTAAGCTACCGGGGACTGTCCCAAGAACTCCTGGAGGATGGTGGTGGAGGAATTAACAAAACCGAAGTAAGTCATCCAGACCAGGCTGATCGCTGCTGCGTACCAGCGGAACAATCTATTTCCCAATGCTTCGCGGACCGCGCTTCCGAACATTCCTGGGCTGGGAAATGTCGGCCGTTCTGGCATTGCCGGCCCCAATAGCAACTGAGTAAGTGCAATAAGCACGCCCGCGAAAGCCGCCAGAATTCCGAACAACAAACGCCAGGGCAGAACTTCAGCTAGCAAGCCACCTACAAGTGGCGAGAGCGACGGAGTCAGCGAGATCACCATTGACATCGAGGTGAGCACCCCAACTCGACTACTGGATGGGAAACGACGCTGAACGATGATGCGACACAGCACCGTGGCTGACGTGCCGCCCAGTGCCTGAAGAAATCTAGCTACGGCGAGCACAACAACGCTCGATGATGCCGCAGCTAGCAAACAACCTAAGGCGAAAAATAGCAGACCAAACTGCTGTACCTTGCTTGCATCAAAACGGTCTGCAAGCGTTCCCGCAATGAACATACTCGTCGCATAGCCCACCATATAAACGGTCAAAGTTGCTTCGACGGATGAGATTGTTGTTTCAAGGTCTGCACTGATGGTGCCATTTGACGGATTAATGAGGGTCAAGCCAAGTTGCGGCACCATCACGATCAGCAATAAGACCCACGTTCTCGGTGGAGACTCATGCGATTTCACTGATGGCACGACAGTTCCCTTTCCACGCCCTGCTATTTAGTTATATGTTTTCATCTCCGTCTTCTCAGAATTCATAACTCGCAATATTGTTAACGAATTTGTGTTGGAAGCGTCGTGGTTGGACCGCCATTCAAAATTGAAATCACTCCTGTTGCTTCGGCTAACTGCAGCACACATTGTCGATCGACTAGAACTACGTGGAGGTAGGTCCTGCTGAGAATGTGGTGCTAGCCTGCTGGCACCAGAGTTTTCATAACGTGGGCGTTTATGAGGGCTTCGCCCCACATGAATACAAAAGGGGACCGTATGAAAAGTAGAACTGCAGTGCTCTTCAGCGCCATTGCTCTACTAGCAGTATCCCTCCGATTCGTATTCGGCAGTAACGCGGCGCTGCTTTCGGAGATGTCCCACGAATATGGCCAGAATCCGCTGGCTGCCTCGATACTGGCGGCGGGACCGACACTGTGCTTCGCATTATGTGGTGCGAGTAGTCGCGCGGTATCCGCTGTCGCTGGACTGAACAGATCAATTCTCGTCGCACTTCTGTTGACCGCACTTGGCACTGCCCTCCGAGCTATCGGCGAGTGGTCGTTTCTCCTACTCGGCACCGCCATTGCGGGTGTGGGGATCGCTTTGGCAAACGTGCTTGGGCCTGTGCTGATCCGGCAGTCATTTCCGAACAAGATTGGCACGGTCACTGGATTCTTCACTGCCCTAGTCAGCGCAAGCGCGGGTATCGCCAGTGCAACATCAGTATTTCTGGCCAAGAAGTTCGGAGGTGATATTTCGCTCGTCCTCGCTTTCGGAGCAATTCCTCCAGCCTTGGCGATAATCTGCGTCCTCATAGGAAGCCGTCGTCCTCTCCGAGCAAAGCCGTCGAAGCAAACCGAGCTCACGGTACGTTCGGAGCAGCCGCGAACGGACTCGACTAAGTCAAAGAGCACTTCGCACTGGGCACTCACCGTCTTTATGGGACTTCAATCACTTATCGCCTACACGATGATTGGCTGGCTACCGCATCTCTCGCAGAGCAAAAGCCTGAGTGCGGAGAATGCTGGATTCCTTCTCACCATCCTCAGTATCGCTAGCATCGCGACTGCTCTGCTCATCCCTCCCCTTGCTGTTCGGCGCTCTCAGCAGTCTGTGCTCGCGTTACTCCTTTCGATATTGACGGCGGTAGGCATTATTGGTCTATTGATGGATGATCCCTCCCGCTTTTTTGTTTATGCCTTAGTACTCGGCCTAGGGCAAGGTGGAGAACTCTCACTAGTTATGACCCTGGTCAACCTGAGAAGCAGTGACGCAAACGAGGTAACGGGGGTGTCCACTCGGGTTCAGTCAATCGGATATGCGATTGCCACTCTTGGCCCATTTACGTTTGGCTGGCTACATGAAAAGACTGGAAGCTGGGATACGCCACTTACGGTATTGCTCATCTTGAGTTTGATCATGTGCGCGACCGGGTGGCAAGCAGGCAAACCGACATCCAAGGTCGCTAGACGATAGAGCTACTCAACGCTTCTCAAGTCCAACGTTTCCGCGGATTCATTTTGGCTGGCCGGAATAGTGTTGTCGACAACCTCAACTTTGTCGCCCGACCATTGGAATGTCGCGCTCCCTGGCTGCGTAGTGTTCGTCGCAGCCGACTCATCCCCTGCGAAGGCATAGCTGACCTTCACAGTGCGATAGTCCAGCTGATCCACGGATTCAATTCTCCGGGCAAGAATGGGCGCTGGCTCTGTAATCAGCTGCCCATCTGCAAAGAGCGCGACGGTTTCTCTGTTGCTTCCCGCCGTTGCTCCCGGGCCTTCGACACCATTAGTCCCGGCCAGCTTGATCCAGCTCAGGGACTTACAGGGGTCCGGTTGACCTTCCACAACGGTGTAATGAAAGCCGACCTTTGATCCCTCGGTATTGGCAAACTTGACGGGAATGGGCTTGTCACCAGTGAGGGGATTCTTCACCGGCGCAGCCGAACATTGGCCTTCTGGTTTCTGTTCGCTGCTCGCGGAGGAGCTATAGGTGCTTGGTTCCGCCACCGATGTCGCGGGCGTGGAAAACGCGGGCGCGGATGATTGGGTCACACTGCCTTTTGCGGGACGTTCAGCAACTGGGGTGCGGTCTGCCTCCTCATGGGAGGAGCAGCCAGCCAATAGCGCGACTGTGCAGCCCACACTGATCACGCCAATAAACGGCCTGCGTGAAAGACACCGGGACCGTGAAACTCTCATAGTTTGACCGTAACCAAATGGCGGCGTCTGGTGGCCTGGACTCTTTCATTACCTCAGGGAGTAAGCACAGCACCAGGCCGCCCCACCCCAAGCTCACTCCATCCCACCCCGCGCGCCCGGCGCTAACCGCCCAGCGCCGTCCGCCCTGCAAACGCCCGCGACAACGTGAGCTCATCAACGAATTCCAAGTCCCCGCCCATGGGGATCCCGCTCGCCAACCGCGAGACCGTCAGCCCCGGGAAGTCCCGGAGCAACCGCCCCAGGTAGGAGGCCGTCGCCTCACCCTCGGTGTTCGGGTCTGTAGCGATGATCACCTCAGTGATCTCCGGTGCCGGCGCATACTCGCGCTCATCCTCGCCACCATCACTGTTCCCCGCGCCTGCTCCTCGGCCCGGGGCGATCTCCACATCCTTCAGCGCCCCGCCGATCCGCTGCACCAGCGCCGTGATGTTCAGTTGCTTCGGCCCCAATCCATTCAGCGGATCAAGTGCGCCACCCAATACGTGGTAGCGCCCGCGGTACTCCCCCGTCCGCTCGATGACCTGGATGTCCTTCGGCTCCTCCACCACACAAATGGTCCCGGCATCACGCCCCGAATCCGCGCAGATCCGGCACACCTCTTCCTGCGAGATGTTGTGACAAATCCGGCAGAATGCCACCCCGTCATGCAGCCGCCCTAACGCCGACTGCAGCCTCTCCACGTCGACGCGCTCCGACTCGAGCAAGTGCAGGGCAATGCGCTGCGCGCTCTTCGGACCAATTCCCGGCAGCCGGGAAAATTCGTCAATAACGTCTTGTAGCGGACCTTCGAACAACGGGTCTTAGAACCCCATGCCGCTCATGCCCTGCGACAGTGGGCCCATCTTTTCCTGTGCGAGGTCCTGGAGCTTCTTGTTGGCGTCCGAAAAAGCCCCGAGCACCAGGTCCTGCAGGGTTTCCACGTCCTCCGGGTCCACAACCTCGGGGGAGATGTTGACGGACTTCACGTCACCGGAACCGGAAAGCTCCATCTTCACCAGACCATTTCCAGCCTCACCGGTCACGGTGGAGGCGGCAATCTCCGCCTGTGCTTCCTGCAGCTGCTGCTGCATCTGCTGTGCCTGTGCCATCAGCTGGTTCATATCTGGCTGGGACATACGCTCTCTCCTATTCTCAAAAATTCGTTCACATCAGCTTCGCTGTGCGCGAAGGTTTCGGGTAGCCACCTTACCCTGCTGCTCAACGCATTCGTTTGCCGTCCAAGTGTTTCACAATCAATTCTCCGGCGATCTCCAGAGGGGTCCGTTCTTCGCGCTCCCCGGTGCCCTGTTCGCGTTCACTGAGCGCGTCCATGATCTCGTCCTCCTCAGAATTCTGGACGCCACCGTCCCGGCCACCATCTGCCTCAACACCAGAGGGTGGAGTGTTCGGTGCTTCGCTGGGCACGAACTCCTCGCCCGGCTCCATGGGCGGCTCCGGCGGGAGTGGTACACCGCCCTCGAAGCCGTTCGCCATGTTGTATTCCTTGCGCTGGCGGATCTCCTCATTCTTTACCTCCCACCGCGGGCGCTTCTTGCCGTTGCCGCGGGAGGTCGAGGGACTACTGTCCGCCGTAGCGTTGGATGCCTGGGCAGCTGCTTGCCCACTGCGGTTCTCCGCGCGGGAAGCTTTCTCCATCGCGCGAGCGCGCTCCAGGATCGCGGACGTGTTGCTACGCGAGCGGGACAGGTCATCCTCACCGGGGACAATCGATCCAGAATCACCGATCGTGCCCGAGTCCTGGCCGCTCGCTTCGGCTTTTCCCGTGGGGGATGCGCTCCCGTCTGATCCCACGACCGCCATGATGGAGCGCGGCTGCCCCATCACCTCGCCGGTCACCGTGCGGTACATGTCTGCGAACCTCTCCGAGTTCGCCATGTTCGCCAGACCGACCGTGTGGTGATCCAGCACGATTCGACTATCGTCGCTGAACTCTTCGTTCAATGTAGCGGTGCGCACGGCGATCCAGGCATCCAGATCCTGCTGTTGGAGGCGATCCAGAATGCGTGGCCACGCCTCGGACAAACCAGAGGTGGGTTGCGACTGGGAAACGTCCCGATCGGACGCGGCCTGGCCAGAATTGACTTCGCCCGCGAAGCCGTGGCCGGAGTTGTCCTGGACAGTGGTATCTCGATTCGCCGTGTCACTCGGTGGTGCGGGGGTGTTGCTGCTGTTCACAGCCGCATTCGCCGCCCGATTGCGATCCATGATCTCGCGGGCTTCACGCGCCTGCGCGATGATGTGCTGCTCCGAGGAATCCTCCGCCGGCGCAGATTCGACATCCTGCTGCGCCACTCGCTCAGGTTGCTCCAGCTCGACGGGCTGAGGAGCTGGCTCGGCCGGCTGCGCCGAGGGCTGTTCCGGCTCAACGTTCGACTGCGCCGCGGGCCGCTCCGGCTGGGCGGCCGACTGTGCCGGCGACTGATCTTGCTTCGCGGTCGGCTGGGTCTCTGGCTCTTCTGCCTGCTGGGCCTGGCGAGCACGACGCCTGCTCTTACGGTCGTAGGTGTACTCGCCGGCGATGTTCGCCTGGCCGCCGCTGCCCTTGCCACCACTGCCCGGACCGTCACTTACGGCACCCGCACCGGCGGGAACCCCAGACACCGCTCCGGCACCCGAACGACCGCCACCCGCGCGGCCGCCTGCGCCGCCGGCTTCCAACGCCTCAACGCGCTGCGCCAACGCCTCCACAGTCATACCCGCCGCCGGCAGCGCCAACCGCGCCATCAAAATCTCCAGCAGCAATCGCGGCGCTGTGGCACCGCGCATTTGCCCCAAGCCCTCGTTCACCAGGGCCGCACACCGAGTCAGCGTGGCCTGCCCCAGCATCTGTGCCTGGTCCTTCAAGGTGTCCTGCTGACCGGCCGGCACATCGACCAGCCCTTGTTCGAACGCATCTGGCACGGCCTGTACCACCAGTAGATCCCGGAACCGGTCCAGCAGGTCAGAGGCGAATCGGCGAGGATCGTAGCCCGCGTTGATGACCTCATCGACCACGCCGAACAGCCCTGCCTGATCCTGGTCTGCGAGCGCATCGATAGCCCGGTCGATCAGCGCGGCGTCCGTCACCCCCAGTAGGGCCACCGCCCGCGAGTACGTGACACCTTCGGGCCCGGCCCCCGCCAAAAGCTGGTCCATCACCGACAAGGAATCGCGCGGCGAGCCCCCGCCCGCGCGGACGACCAGCGGATACACGTTATCCTCCACAGCCACGTGCTCCTCGGCCACGACCCTCTCTAACAGCCCCTTCATCGCTGGGGGTGTCAAGAGGCGGAATGGGTAATTGTGCGTCCGGGAGCGGATGGTAGCCAGCAGCTTCTCTGGCTCCGTCGTGGCGAAGATGAAGATCAAGTGCTCCGGCGGTTCCTCCACGATCTTCAACAACGCATTGAAGCCCTGGTTGGTGATCATGTGCGCCTCATCGATGATGAACACCCGATAACGCGATTCCGCCGGGGCATAGAAGGCCCGGTCGCGCAGCTCGCGCATGTCATCCACGCCGTTGTGCGAGGCGGCGTCCAGCTCCGTGACATCCAACGTCCCCGGCCCGCCGGGCGCCAGCGCCACGCAACTATCGCAGGTGCCGCACGGTGTGGAGGTGGGCCCCTCCACGCAGTTCAGGGAGCGGGCGAGGATCCTCGCAGAGGAGGTCTTGCCACACCCACGCGGTCCGGAGAACAGATACGCATGATTGATACGGCCGCTATCCAGCGCGATGGACAGCGGCTCGGTCACGTGTTCCTGCCCGACGACCTCGGCAAAACTGGCGGGGCGATACTTCCGGTATAAAGCCACGGATCTACAGTACCGCCCGGGGGCAACACCCGCGCCAGGGCTAGGACGCCCGGAAAACGTCGTTGAGGTTGATCCCACCCTCGGCGATCCGCTGCTGCACGATCTCAAATCCGCGGTGCGGATCCCCCGCTGCCTCGCCAGATTCCGCCTCCCCGCGGTACAGCGCCAGCTCCTCATCGTTCAGCATGACCAGCTGCGCGACCACTGTCAGCCGCCCTGGATGTGTGAAATCCAGCTGCTTTACCTCCCCCTCGCGCGCCTCCTTGGACCGCTTCCCGCCGGACTGGTTGACCTCGTGAACCTGCGGCACCCCGCCGCCCCACACGAAGGGCACGATCAGTAGGCCGTGCTTGGCCGTGATGGACTCGTCGATCGCCGCCCCCAGGCCCTCCAGTACGGTGCCGGGCTGTGGCGAATGTACTTTCGGGTCCTCGGCGATCATCGCGCCGGCGCCGGCCACCAGCTCGCCCGCCACGGAACCATGCCCGGTGACCACCGTCATCAGCTCGACCCGCACGTCCGTGCCATCGTCGGTGGACAGGGTGGGCCCGATCCTGCCTGCATCACAGGTCATGGCGACGGTCTCGGCGGGAGTGTCATCGGTGGCGTCTCCCCCCAGGAAAACCTCTGCGACCGTGAACGCGGGAGAAGAGACTCCCACCTGGCGCCGCTGCATGCGCGGCTCATCGGGAAGGATCCCGCGCACCCAGAATTCCGTCTCTTGCAGGTTAATCGCTGGCCTCCAGCTTCTCGATTGCCGCGAGCAGAACGCACGTGGCGAACCCGTCCATAGCGACCTCGAGCTGCTCGATGGTGGGCATCGATGGGGCCAGTCGCAGGTTGCGGTCGTTGGGGTCCTTCTTCAGGGGGAAGGTAGCGCCCGCCGCCGTAAGTTGGACGCCAGCCTCCTTGGCCAATTCCACCACCCGCGCAGCCGTGCCATCCACCACGTCAACAGAGATGAAGTATCCGCCCTCGGGATCATTCCACCGGGCGACATCGAGCCCGCCCAAACGGGAATCCAGGATCTCGATCACGCGGCGGAACTTCGGTGCGAGGGAGGAGGCGTGCTTGCGCATCTGTTCGCGCACGCCGTCTGCATCCTGGAAGAAGCGGGCATGCGCCAGCTGGTTCACCTTGTTCGGGCCGATCCCGCGGACGTTCGCGATGCGGCCGTACCACTCCAGGTTCTCCGCGGAGGAGGCGAAGAATGCCACACCGGAACCGGCCAGGGTGATCTTGGAAGTGGAGGTCATCCACCAGAAACGGTTGGGGTTGCCGGCTTCGCGGGCCATGTCCAGGACGTTGAGGATCTCCGGGAAGTCACCAGTGAGCGTGTGGACCGCGTAGGCGTTATCCCAGACGATGCGGAAGTCTGGGGCGGCAGTCTCCATCTCCGCCAGGGCCTGTGTCGTGGCCTTGTCAAAGGTGTAGCCGGTGGGGTTGGAGAACATGGGGACGGCCCACATTCCCTTCACGGCTGGGTCTTTGACCAGCTCGCGGACGGCATTCATATCAGGGCCGGTTTCCGTCATGGGAACGGTGACCATCTCGAAGCCGAACAGCTCCGTAATGGAGTGGTGCCGGTCATAACCGGGCACGGGGCAGATCCACTTGAGATCTTCCTCGGTGGACCAGGGCCGCGGGGAATCGTTGTTGCCGAAGGTGTAGGACCAGCTGATGAGGTCGAACTCGATGTTGAGGGAGGAGGAGTCCCCGGCGATGAGGTTCTCAGCGGAAATCCCTAGGGCGTCTGCCCACAGGTCGCGGATGTCGCTCAATCCGTTGAGCCCGCCGTAGTTACGGACATCCGTTCCGTCCTGAGCCTTGTAATCCAGGCCTGGGAGGGAAAGCAGGTCATTGGAGAAGTCCAACTGTTCCGCTGAGGGCTTGCCGCGGGTGAGATCCAGCTTCAGATCCTTGGATTTCAGCTCGGCGTACGCCTTTTGAACTTCGTCCTTAATAATCAGCAGCTTCTCGCGGTCGGGATTCACGCCGTCGGTGGTAGCCGTCGGAATCTCCGTGTGCTCCGCATGGGTGACGCTGGCCGAAGCTGCCTGCGAAGTCACATCCTTGGCGCGGTGAACCTTGGCATGAGTGTCATTGGGCGCATCATGCCCGTCGCCGTGAGCAGATTCCGGGGTGGATGCGGATGCGTTGGTGTGTCGCCGTGGCTCGTTGGCATCGGTAGACATTGTTGCTGGCCTCCTGGTTACCAGTGCGCGTGGATGGCACGTGGTTTCGCGCGGATGCGCTGACAGATACGTGCTTCGCTTGTGCCACCTGAGTGTAGTGGACAGGGTGAACAGGTTGGGGAGGTGGTGAACCAGTTCCGCTATTCCCCGCCTCGCGCTGGGAGCCGCAATGTATGCACAAAAAATTCCCCCAGCCAATGACTGGGGGAATGTGTGGCGGAGGATAGGGGATTTGAACCCCTGAGGGATGTGACTCCCGCACGCGTTCCAGGCGTGTGACATAGGCCGCTAGTCGAATCCTCCGCAGATGAATATACATGCGCCGCCCAATCGTTCCAAAATCAGCTGGTCACGCCGCATATTCAGAGAAACCCCCGACGGTGGCGCAGCGTCATAGCGTGGCCCCGCGCTCGGTCGCGCGTGTGCCTCTCTCACCCCTGAGGTCATCAGGCACCTTCGATTGATCAGGGACCCTTTGGCTCAACACTCACCGTGCGCTACGATCAAAGACGGATTCCGCGCGGCGTCTATCTCGTGAACTCCCCCAGGGCAGGAATGCAGCAAGGGTCAACGAGCTCTAACGGGTGCGCGGGGTCCCCTTTTTTATGTCGGGGGCCATCGACAGGGAGGGGACGCCACCGCCTTTGCTCTCAACGGCGCAGCGAGCGCCACATTAATACCGCTGCGGGCAGCATCAGCACCGCGTTCGCTCCGGCCATGAGCAGCAACATCGCCACCGGCCCCCACCACGATGCGATCACGCCACAGATCGCCGATCCCAGCGGAATCATGACTCGGTCCATGCCGCTGATCCCCAACACCGCACCGCGCGCCTCGTCCGGAGCCAGAACAATGACCGCCGCGCGATTGCTGGTGCGGTACAACTGACCGGCCAGCCCCAACAACACCAGCATCGCGCACAGCACCACGATGTGCGTCACCGACAGTGCACAAAGCACCAGAATGACACTGCTCAACGCCGCCATGAAGAACGCCAGGCGGCCCGGCCGCAGGACCTTCCAGTCCCACAATTTCTCCTGCACCCGGTTGCGTACCTCCTGGGCGGAGGAGTTCCGACGCAAGAACAACGTGGCGGCCACCGCTCCGACAGCCGCGGCCACACTCGCGATCGCTGTCCACGTGCCGGAATCGCCCCCGGCGGCGATACTCCCGCTCCCGGGCCTCAACGCACCTCCGAGGTCGATCAACACGGGAAGCATGGAGGTATAGGGGAAGACCGCCACCATCGGGCCGATCGCGAGCACCACCTGAGCAGCCAGGCGCGGGTTTGAGGCGATCGCTCGCCATCCGGCGAACCGGGACTGTTTCTCACGCTGGGGTTTCTCCGCCACGGGAGCCTTGACGGTGGCGTCCCCACCCTTCTCCTTGACCACGGAAAAGGCGAGCAACGACCCCACCAGAAGCAACCCCGCGAGGAGGGTGATTCCCCATCCTGCGCCCACGGTGGACATGAGCGCACCGGAGAGCGCGGGCCCGGCGACCAGGCACAACGTGATCACGGTCGAGAGGTCGGCCATCCCCTTGACCACCCGGCCCTCGCCGGTGATCTCGACGACGGCGAGCTGGCGCACGGAGGCCTCCGCGGCGGTAACCACCCCGCGCAGCACCAACAGGACCACCACCATCCACAGCGGCACATTCAGCAGCACGGCCGCACCGAGTGCCGCGGTCATCACGGCGGCAAACGCTCCAATGACGCCCAGCATCCGCGCGGGGACCAACCGGTCGGCCAGCGCGCCCCCAATAGGGCCCGCGATCAGCAACGGCGCCAAGCGGGCCGCGGTAACCGCGCCGATCATCGCAGGGTTTCCCGTGGCGTGCAGCACCCACCAATTCAGCATCACCAGTTCGGCGGCGCCCGCCAGGCGGGAAGCCGCCGCGGTCCACATGATGCGGGAATAGGCCGCGGACAGGGATTTAATTGGACTTCACCGCCTGGGCACGAGCGCTGGCACCGTCCTCCTGAGATTGTCCGCTGTGAGTAACCAGCGGATTGGGGATATCCACGTAGCGGTCGCCACCGTCTGTGGCCAGAGCCATGGTCACAAACGCCTTCTGGTGCAAGACCGGCGCGAGCAACCGATCGACCTCGTGATCACGCACATCCTCGGCGGCGATGATCTCGTCCACCACGTCACGCACCACTTGCCACAATTCGTGCGGATTTTCCGGGCTCTCCAGCCACTGCTGCGCCTCCGCCACCGCTTCGACCATCCCTGACAGGTTGGCAAACACGTTCGCGTAGTAGCCCTTGTCCAGGAACTCATCCACATCGTCGGTGGCGGTCAGCGCGCCCGGGCGGGTGGGAACCTCGTAGCCAGCGGCGCGCATCCGGTCCTTGAGGATGCGCAGGCCACTGAAGTCCCGCAGCACCAGCCCGGCGTAGGTGGGGCCGGTGTGGCCCGGCGCGATACGGACCATGGTGTTCTGCAGGTGCGATTCCATAGCAACGCCGAAGCGCCACATCACCGGGAGGGCCACACCCATGAGGTCGGTGGCGTACTGGCGCAGGAAGCCCGCGGCGCCGCCGGGGGCATCGCGCAGGATCGCCGACAGCGGTGGCTCCTCTCCCGGGGGCTGGCCCCGGAGAGCGCAGGCGCTCACGGCGAATTCACCGCTGGGGATGACTTCGCGAACGTCGCCGCGGACGAGGGTGGACAGACCGCGGGTAACGCGGGATTCCTGGGACGGCCCGCCTTCGCGGTAGGCGATTCCCGCCTTCTCCGCGACCGTGCGGGTGCGCCCATTGCCCACCACGCGGTACACCAGGTCCGCGATGGTGAGGGCTACCTGCGGGGTGCCCAGCGCGGAGTTCTGCGACATGCTGCGCCGGGTGGAGGTCAGCTGCACGTCCAGCGCCGATTTCAGGAATGGCCGCTGCCCCTGGGGCCCCGGCGCGTGTGGGACCACCGTGCGCACGGAGATCGTGGGGTAGGCCGCGATCGTTGCGGAGGTGATGAGGACGATGTCCCTATCGAGGTGGGACGCCATCTCCTTGGCGATGATGTTTTCCCACTGCCACGGGTGGACCACGATGAGCCGGAAGTTCCCCCACAGCTCGGGGTGTTGCTGCCGAATTTCGCGCTCTGCCGCGCGGATGTGCGCTGGGAAGGCGGTCGCGAGCTCCTGGGCCACGGATCCGGTGCTGGAATGGTCCAGCAGTTCGCGGTGAACCGCTACCAGGCGCATGTCGATCGGGCGGCCGCGCTCGGGGCCGAAGACGGTGCTTTCCTCCTCGCTCAATCCGCGCCGCAGCTTGGCCAGGGGGTGGACGGTGTGACCTTCTACGGCGAGGGAATCCACGAGCACGCCCGCCAGACCAGTCGGCGCGGTGGAGACGCGCGACCAATAGTCGGCGCTCCCGCGCACAAGGCGGGCTCGTTGCTCCAGCTGGCGGGTGCGGGCGCGCACGCGCTGGCGAGCTTGGGCCAGGGCATCAATCGCCTGCTTCTTGTCGGACTGCAGCGCCTGCGCTTCTGCCGTATCTGCTTGCAGCTGGTCTTCCGAGATGCCCTCCATGTCACAGGTCTCGCGGAGCCGGCGCTCCACTTCCGCCTGAGCATGGTGCCTTTCGCGTTCCAGGCCCGTCATCCAGCAGCGCTGGATCGCTGCCCGCTCCCGGTGCAGGGGATTGGGGATGCGCACATACGCCTGTTCTGTGACGGCGCCGCTCAGCCGCATCGCGAGCACGCGCTTCAGCGGCAGGTCCGGCGCCATTACGCGGTGGAACACCTCATCAATCAGCTGCACGCGCCCCGGCTCACTACCCCGCGACCGGGAGTTGCGGGCTGACAGGTGCTCCTCCATCAATGCATCTGCCGCCGGGTTCCACACGCAGTGCGCCAGCTCGTCGCCGTCGACCCGCTGCGCATTCTCGCGCCCCTCGTCGGCGCCGCGCAGCACCTCGTGCAACCCATCCCACAGGTTGGCGAACAGAGGGTAGGTGGCCTTGTCCACGAGCTTGTGCAGCGACTCGCAGTCCAGCGCCGTGCCTCGCACGCGCTCAACCAGCGCATCGCCGCGCTCCCCCCACGGCACATCGAACAGCGGGCTATCCCGCAGGATGCGCGCCCCGCCGAAGTCGCGGACCGCGATCGCATGCGGCACCCCGTCACGCAGCACGATGACCGTATTCTGCGGGTGCGCCTCCAAGGCAACCCCCCAACGAGCCAACAGCCCGGCCACCGGCGCGGCCAACACGCGGGACAGCTCCGCGAACCACGCGGTGATCACGTCGCGGCGAACCTGCTGCGGGTCCTCCGCCGCATCTTCCGCACGCCGGGCCACCAGGTCATCAATGATGTCTGCCAGCAGCGGACGCCCGGTCAGCGGGTTCGGCGCCTGCAACGTGGCCACGGGCATGGGCACATCGCCCTCCGGCATAGTGGCCACGGGATCGCGGCGAATGAGCGCGCCCAGGCAATAGCTCCGGATCCCTTCGCTGGCTTCCCAACGCACGCCCGCCAGCTCCTCGCACAGTCTGAAGGCGGGTTCATCATCGCTGGTCCGCGGGACGATGGCGGTATCCACGGACAGGATCTCCTGCACCAGCGGACTCAGGCTCGGCCCCACCAGCGCTCCGCGGGAAATCCCCCGAATCGCACCCGTGAGCTGTGCGTTCAGCGCCAACTTAATGTGGGCACTGCCCGTCCCGTCGCTCACGCGCAGCGTCCGCACGCTCATCATTGGTTCAGCGGTCGCAGTCGTTGTCAGGATCGCGATGTCCCCGCGGGAGATCTCCGTGGCGAACTCGCTGCGGATCACGTTGTCCAACTGCCACGGGTGCACAGGGATTACCGTCATCCCCGTGCGATCCTCGATCTTCGGGTGATTTTCCAGTTCGTTGTCCAGCTCCCCGGCTACCTCGGGAAGCAATTCGCGCAGCGCCTCGACCATGTCTCCGCCCGAGGTCTGCACCAGGTTCCGTTGCACCGCGACGAATCGCAGTTGCAGCTTCTCCGTCTGCTCCGGAAGTACGTCGCGCCATGCTTCGCCCAGACCCAGGCAGGTCTTCGCGCTAGGGTGCCGCGGGTGCCCTTCGCCCACCAGCTGCTCGGTGCGCGCCAGCAGCGCGGAGCTCAGGTTGCGTTGGAACCCTAGCTCCAGGTTTCGGCGTTGCAGTGCCAGGACGAGACGTTCCAGGTTGGTCGTGTCCCCCGCCTTCTCGGGTGCGGACGCCACTGCCTGCCAGCGGCTGGCCAAGCCCGCACTTGCGCGCGCCAAGCCCGTCACGCCATCCCGAATCTCCTGCGCAGATCGGTGGACGTTATCGGTGTTGCCGCTGATTTTCCCGTGATCGGTCAGCCATTCCAGCATGTCCCCCGGGTGCCCGGCGAGAAACGTCTCACGTTCTTCATTGGTGAGGGGCTCCGCGAGGAGGTTTTCATCTTCCAGCGCACGAAGCAGGCGTTGGGTCACATCCGCCTGCGCGCCGGGGACGAAGGCTTGGTACCCGGAACCGGCAGGTTCGGGCTGGTGAGTCGGATCTTTGAATTCTTCAGTGAGGTGAATAGACACGAGTATTAGGTTAGCCTATCTTTATCTCGGGGAAAGATTCGGGCGATTGATCAAGACCTCACCGAAATTAAGAACGAAGCCCCCGCAGCGCTAGGGGCTGGAGGAGACTCCTGCGCTACCGATAGGGAACGGGCAGTTTGCGGCCAGTCTCCGGGTCGGTGACAAGCAGGCTCCAGACCCCGAATACGTCGTGAACCAGCTCCGGGGACATGACCTCATCCACCGGCCCTTCCGACACGATCCCCCCGTGGCGCATGGCCACCACATAGTCTGCGAAGCGTGCGGCGTGAGTCATGTCGTGGACGACCATCACGATGGTCTTGCCGTCCCTATTGAGCTGCACAATCAAGTCCAGCAGGGAGATCTGATGCGCTGGATCCAGGTATGTTGTCGGCTCGTCCAACAGCAAGATGGGCGTGTCTTGGGCCAAGGTCATGGCTACCCACACACGCTGCCGCTGGCCGCCGGAAATGTCCGTTGCCAACTCGTCCAGCAGGGTTGTCACGCCCGCCTGCTCTGCGGCTTTCTCCACCGCGACATGATCCTCTTCTTTCAACGCGGCGAAGGCCCCCGTATACGGATAACGCCCATAACTGATCACCTCACGGACCGTGACCCCCTCCGGCACGATCGGCTGTTGCGGCAGGAATGCCACCCGGCGCGCAAACTCGCGTGCTGGAAGCGAGGAGACCTCGTCCCCACCCAGGGTGACCGTGCCTGCGGAGGGTGAGTGTTGACGTCCTAAAGCGCGGAGCAACGTGGACTTCCCGCAGCCGTTCGGACCGATGAGCGCAGTGATTTTCCCCTCGGGGACAGTCAGCGTCACATCGTGGACGACGGGCTCCGCCCCGTAGTCGACAGTGATGTTCTCGGCGCGAAAGTTCATTGGTGACGGCCTCCAACCCGGGACAATTTAAGCAACAGGTACACAAAGTAGGGTGCGCCCACGATCGCGATGAGGGCACCCACCGGGATCTCGATGGGCGCGAAGGCCCAGCGGCCCAACGCGTCACAGAGGGTGACCAGCATCGCGCCTCCGAGGGCGGCCACGGGGATCACCCGGCGAAGTGCCGTGCCGACCAGCATGCGCGCGGCGTGCGGCACAATAATCCCGGCGAAGCCCAGGACCCCCGCGGCGGCGACAGAGGCTGCGCCCAGGGCGATCGCGCATAGGACAGCGATGCCTCGCCAGCGCTGCTGGTTCACCCCCACACCCGCCATGGAGCCATAGTCGAGGTTGAGCATGTCAATGTGACGGGACAGCAGCATCGCGATCACTACGACGACAAGGACGACAGGTCCGACAACCACGGCGTCCGACATAGACCGGGCGTACAGGGAACCCTTCAACCAGGTCATCGCGGCCCCGGCCTCGGGCGCGGCACGAACCATCAACAACTGCGTGAGGGCGGCCAACCCCACGGACACGCCCACGCCCGTCAACGTGAGCCGCACCGGATCGGTGGCGGAGCGACCCGCCAGCACCAGCACGAGGACAGCCCCCACCATCGCGCCCAGGAAGGCCACGGGGGTCAACGCGGAGGCAGGCAGCGAGCCCACAGACAGCAGCGCCGCCACCGCAGCCAGGCCACCGCCCGCGGTGATACCCACCGTGTCCGGAGCGGCCAGAGGATTGCGCAGCGCGACCTGCAACAGCGCCCCGGCTACGGACATCGCGGCCCCGGCCACAATGCCAACCAGGATTCGTGGCATGCGGTACTTCCAAATCAGCGCTCCGCCGGAAAACAGCTGCTCCAGCACCTCCGTTGGCGGCTTCATGACCGCTCCAACCCCCAACCCGAAGACGACCGAGCAGCACAGCAGAAGCGTAATCACTCCAAGCACCCACGCCAGGCGCGCGCCGGACGTTCGGGGGTTGGCTCGCATGCTGATGCGCCGCGCACGCGCGCGGTGGACGTTGGTGGTCACTGCATTCACCTCCGAACTATGCGCGTGTTGGGGTCCGGCGGGCACGGCGCTTGGCGGTGGCGTCCAACCTATTGATCCCCCACAGCAGCAGCGGCACCCCGGCCAGCGCGGTGACCACCCCTACCGGAGTCTCCGCGGGCGCCCAGAGCGCCTGGCCAATCGTGTCCGCGATCAGCAAAACCGTAGCTCCCACGGCTGGGGCGATCAGCAGGCCCAGCCGGTGGCGAGGGCCAGCGATCCGGTGTGCGACGACGGCCGCCATCAGCCCCAGGAACCCGATGGGCCCAGTGGCTGCGACTGACGTGCCCACGAGAAGGACCGCGATGCTCACGGCGATGATGCGGATGCGCCGTGGGTTCGCGCCCACGGAAGAGGCAATCGCATCGCCAGCCGAGAGTGCGTCGAACGCCCGCGCTCCCAGCCACGCCGCGGGCAGGAGGAGGGCCGTAGCGATGATCACGGGGAGCGTTTGTTGGATTCGGACGCCACCGAGCCGGCCGTTGAGCCAGGAGAGAACGGTGGACAGCTGAGCCTCATCGATGACGAGGACGATGGCCGAGAGGGCACTGAACAGGGCGGAGATCGCGATACCAAGAAGAATGAGGCGCTGGACCGCGAGCTTTCCTGTCGGATCGCCCTGGCGGCCGCGCATGCCCAACCCCACGGTGATGAGGGCAGCAACGGCAGCACCGATGAGGGCGCCCGGGAGGACCGCCGCGCCCGAGATAGACCCGGTGACAGTCGTCGCAAACACGGCACCAAAGGCAGCCCCGGAATTCACGCCCGTGATTTCCGGGTCAGCCAGCGGGTTGCGCGTCGCGGTGCGCAGCAGCAAACCGGCGGCGCCGAGCGCCATGCCGACTGCGATCGTGGCGATGAGCCGGTCGCGAGCGACTGCGTGCACCTCCCCAGCCAGCTGTGGTGCATCGGTGGGAACCTCGACGTTGGACAGCCGCCACCAGCACAGCCCCGCACTGATCACTACGCACAACAGCAGACATAGGGCCGTAGCCCCACCGGCGGGCTTGGAAGACCGCGGATGGGGCTCGGCACGCCGCACCGGTTGTGCGGTGATGCTCTGTCCTTCGGTGCGAACGTGAAGCGTCGAGGAAGTCACAACAGCTTTCTACATCTCGGGGGTAGGGGCTGATTTCATGGGTCTTGCTATCTGGCTGGCCTACTTGGCGTGGGCCGGGTCAGAGGCGTGGGAGATGATCTCGTCCAGCATCTTCTCGATGGCCAGCGGACCGCGGGAGCGGGACCAGGTGTCCTGGTCCACCTCCACAGTGTCCTTCACGACATCGGCGTACGGGCTCTTCTTGAAGCCCTTCACGTCGTTGTAGAGGTACATCGTGTCCAGCTTCATGCCGGGGAGCTTGTCTCCGGTGAGCTCCGCCACGTCGGTCTTGGACTCGATCGAGCTCTTCTCACCGTCGAAGCCGTACTCGTAGCCAGCATCCGTCAGCAGGGAGCCGGCGAAAGAGTTCTTCACCCAGGTGTAGAGCATGTCCTTGGACCAGCCGACGACGGCGGCGCGGGTGCCCGGCTTCACGGACTCCTTAGCCTTGGCGAGCTTGCCCTCGATCCGAGCGTGCACCTCCTTGGCCTTGTCCTCCTTGCCCAGCTTCTTGGCAATCTCGTCCATGGAGTTCAGCACGTCCTGGTAGGTGTTGTCCTGGTAGGACTCGGTCGGAGCGATGTCCTTCAGCTGATCCATGATCGCGCCCTGGCGAGTGGGGCTAGCCAAGATCAGGTCTGGCTCCAGCGACTGGATGACCTCCAGGTTGGGCTGCTTGGCCTGGCCCACGCTTTCCACTCCGTCCAGCTGCCCCTTCAGCGTGCCCGGCTCCTTGGACTTGCCAATCTCTACGATGCCGACGGGTTTCACGCCCAGCTCGTGCAGGATTTCTTCGTAGCGCCAGTCCAGAGCCACCACGCGCATCTCTTTTCCTTCGCCGTCCTTAGCATCACCAGACTGCGAAGAATTGGAATCACCACACGCTGCAAGAGCGAAGGTGGCGGTGAGCGCAGCGATGATGGCAGCGAGGGGCCGCATCAGGCGACGGCCGAGGCTGGCGCCGCGACCAGCCGGGGTAGTTAAGGTTTGCATACCCTAAATCTTTAATCTATTGGCAGGCTTTAAGCAACAACTTTGTTGGTAATCACACGAAATTAGACACACCCGATGTGCCCCCAACCTAACGTTGACCTATGGCCAATACAGTGCAACTGGACATTCAAGGACCCATCGCCCACGTTCGCCTCCACCGCCCTGGGAAGCTGAACTCTCTCACCTTGGACACACTGGACCAGCTCATCGCCGCTGCCCAACAAATCAAGAAAAACCGCAACATTCGGGTGGTCATCCTCTCCGGCAGCGATGGAAACTTCTCCGCCGGCCTCGACTTCGCCAGCGCCCTGAAGCGACCCAGCCGCCTCGCCCGCGCTTTCGCCAGCCGCCCGTGGCGTGGCACCAACCAGTTCCAGGAAGGGCCCTGGTGCTTCCGTCGCCTGCCCGTCCCCGTCATCGCCGTGGTGGAGGGATACTGTTTCGGCGGGGGCGTGCAGATCGCCGCAGCTGCTGACTTCCGCATCACCGCCCCAGACGCGCAGTGGTCAGTGCTGGAATCCAAGTGGGGCCTCATCCCGGACATGACCGGGATCTATGCCATGAAACAGCTGGTCGGCATGGATGTGGCCAAAAAGCTCACCATGACTGGCGAGATCATCACCGGCCAGGAGGCCGCCAACATCGGCCTCGCCACGACCGCAACAGCCGACCCCATGGCCGCAGCCCAAGAGCTAGCGGAAGCCATCATCACCCGCTCCCCCGATTCCACGGCCTATGCCAAGCGCATCTTCGAGGAGACCTGGACGTCCGGCCCCCGCACCACTTTCTTCAAGGAGCGCCTGCGCCAAGCCCGGCTACTGATCGCAGAGAACACCAAGATCGCGCAACAGGCCGCGCGCTCGATGTCCGGTAGTCAGGGCGACGCGTCGTCTCGTCCTCGGTTTCGCGACCGCACGGTCCGTTAGTTCTCGCCGCCGCTACGCCCCCACCGTCGGCCACGCAACAACGGCAACATCACCGCGACAACATCACAGCGGCCACGTCACCGGCTCGCGCGGCACCTTCCCGGGCTCGAACCACTCCTGCAACTCTCGCAGGATCACCAACGGGTCCGTTTCCTCCGTGGCGGGATTCAGCCGGAGCGTGGCGTCAATAAATTTCATCGCACCCAGCGCCCCCACCTCCCGCAATGTGACCGCCCCATCTCGCTTCGCCAGGCGCTTCCCCTCGCGGTTGAGTACCAGGGGGACGTGCACGTATTCGCAGGTCGGCAGGCCCAGCAGGTGCGCGAGGTACGCCTGCCGCGGCGCGCTGCTCAGCAGGTCATCTCCGCGCACCACCTGATCCACGCCCGCGGCGGCATCATCGACCACGACCGCTAGGTTGTAAGCGAAATCATTGGAATGGCCGCCCGCGCCATCGTCACCGGGTTCGCCCGCCCCGCACCCGGGCAGGACATTCCCACCCCGTCGCAGAATCATGTCATCCACGTCGCCGCGGAAGTAGTTGCCGTCCGCGCCTGTTTCGGAGGGGGACGCCACCGCCTGCGCGCATAGCTCCGTCACCGACCAGTGCTGCACGCCGGAGGCCAGCCGCAGCGAGGGAACGCGCCCACGGGCGGCAAAGTCGGCCGACCTCTCCTGCCTCTCCCGCTCGGTGAGGTTCCGGCACGTGCCCGGGTAAATCCCCGGCGTGGCGTGTGGCGCGCGGGTGGCCTCGGCGATGTCCTTCCGGGAGCAGAAGCACGGGTACACCAGGCCTCGGCCCTGCAGATCCTCGAGCGCGTCCCGGTATAAGTCCAGCGACTCCTGCTGGGTAACCACCGGCCCGTCGTGGGTGATGCCCAGAGCGCTTAAGTCATCCAGTTGTCGCTGCGCGGCCTCCGGCGAGGAGCGCTGCGCATCGATGTCGTCCACGCGGAGCCGGAAGTCACGCTCGGTGTGCCGCGCCCAGAGCCAAGCGAGCACAGCCGTGCGCAGATTGCCCAGGTGGAGGTCACCAGAGGGGCTGGGGGCATAGCGCCCGGCGCGGCGCTGGTGCGCTTCTGCGGTGTGCCGCGCTGCCACAGTGCGGCTCGCCTGCGCGGTGCTCGGGGAGTTCGTCACGATCCCGAGGTTAGTAGGCCCGCCAACACACCCAGTACGCTGGCACCATGCCTCAGCCAGACCACGCCCCCGCGGATCACACCGGCGCTCGCCCCACCGGCGCGACGGATACGTCCTTCGAGCTTCTCCATCACCTCGGTGATATCGACCGCCTCAACCCCGAGGCCGTCACCGCGGAGGAGCACCCGGACAAGCGCGGCTCGTCCACGGACGAACCCTTCCGCCACGGCCGGGTCGGGGTGATCCACACTCCCCACGGCGACATTCAGACCCCCGCGTTCATCCCCGTCGGCACCAAGGCCACGGTCAAGACCCTCACCCCGGAGCAGGTCCGCAGCACGGGCGCGCAGGCCGTGCTATCCAACGCCTATCACCTCTACCTGCAACCGGGCCCAGAGATCGTGGACGAAGCCGGAGGTGTCTCCCAATTCGAGAATTGGAACGGCCCCACCTACACCGATTCCGGAGGCTTCCAGGTCATGAGCTTGGGCGTGGGCTTCAAGAAGGTTCTGGCGATGGACACGAAGGGGTTGGACCAGAAGGACATCGTCGCCCAGCAGTCCAAGCGCATGGCCGTCGTCGACGAAGACGGGGTGGACTTCCGTAGCGTGATCGACGGGTCCAAGCACCGCTTCACCCCAGAGTTCAGCATGCAGATCCAGCATCAGCTGGGCGCGGACATTATCTTCGCCTTCGACGAACTGACCACCCTGGTCAATACCCGCCGCTATCAGGAACAATCCGTGGCCCGCACGCATCGGTGGGCCGAGCGGTGCCTTCAGGAGCACCAGCGCCAGACGGAGGCGCGCACGCATCGCCCGCTGCAGTCGCTGTGGGGGGTTGTGCAGGGCGCCCAGTACGAAGATTTGAGACGCCACGCTGCCCGCGGGTTGGTGGATCTGTCAGAACAAGCCGTTGCTGAGGGGCGGCGCGGCTTCGGCGGATTCGGGATCGGCGGCGCCCTAGAGAAGGAAAACCTGGGCACCATCGTGGACTGGGTGTGCCAGGAGTTGCCGCAGGACAAGCCCCGCCACCTGCTGGGCATTTCGGAGCCAGACGACCTGTTCACCGCCATCGCGGCGGGCGCGGACACGTTCGATTGCGTGGCGCCGACTCGCCTGGGCCGGCGCGGCGGGGTGTACACCCTGGACGGCCGCATGAACCTGACGGGTGCCCGCTTCAAGCGGGATTTCACTCCCATCGATACCGAGGTTGGTGGCTATGTCAGTGAGAACTACACCCGCGCGTACATCCACCACTTGCTGAAGGCGAAGGAGTTCCTGGCAGGCACCCTCTGCACGATGCACAACCTGCACTTCATGATCCAGCTGGTGGACAACATCCGTCAATCGATGCTGGATGGCCGTTTTGTGGAGTACCGCGCGGAGTTTATGCAGCGCTATTACGGTGATGGCTGGGAAGCCCGGTTGAATTAGCCAGCTGCGCCGGGCGCTTCGAAGAGGCCGAGGGCATCCCAAGCCACCCATCCACCGGCTGTAATCCGCAGCTCCACGGTGTTTGAACCTTGTTTGACCGCATCGGCGGGCAAGGGAATCTCCAGAGCCGCCGTGGCCAGCCCTCCCCCGTCTGCTCCCGACGCATCGCCCAACCGCGAGCCTTTCGTCTTCCCGCGTGGCAGTTCGATGTCCTGGGTGAAACTGCCGATCGTGACGTTGAGGGTGCCGCCCTTACTAGTCGTGTCGATCAGCCACAGTGCCAACGTCACATCGCGAGTCATCGCTGGAAGGTCGACTTCCCAGGTCAGCCCATATTCCTTATTCCCAGCCCACTTATCGATAGGCCCGGGTAGGAGGTAGGGAACATCACTTGCCGTGGCTCCGGCTGGTGCTGTGACCTGACCGTCTGCGTGGGCCTTGGGAATGTCTTTGTAGCCATCCGGTGCGTACTTGAACTCGAGGGACTTCTGATCGAATTGTCCCAGCACCGCCAACGGTCGTCCTGCGGTCGCTGACCCACCGGACTCGGCCACCACCTCTGCACTCGCCCCGGAGGTGTTCCCCGCCGCATCGATCACCACAACTCGGAAGGCCCAGGTCTCACCCGAGGGGGCCAGCCCGCTCAAGGTGAAGGTGGGAAAGATCGTCCGGGCCAAAACATGCCAATCCCGCTGCTCCGGGGTCGATTCGGTCCCCCGATCCACTCGCCGCCCCTCGACTCGATAGTGGTCGAGGACAACATCCCAGCCGACCGGAGTCCAGCGGAGTTCGATGGACATGAGTTTCTGCGTGGCGTCCACCCCTGAGACTGCCGGAACCCCAGCGATCCTCGGCGCACTCGACCCCTCGGGAACGGGACTCATCACACTTCCGAACATCCTTATCGCCTCTCCTTGAGTGTGTGTTCTCCGGCGCGAGTTTCGAATGCGAAGGCCAGCTCCTTCGGCGCTTGGTCATCCTTCTCGATGTAGGGGTGCACAAAGAATTCACTGGTCATGAGGTCTTTGCTCAGGCTCACGCGAATGTACCCTCGGCGCTGGTCCATGTTCTTAACCCACGGCTGAGCCATCCAATCCTTGCTGGTGGTGCCCGCCTTACCGTCCCCGTCGGAAGCGATGGACGTCGCCACGAGCTCCACCCCGATCGATTTCCCGCTTCCCTTCCCGCCGGGAGTGGCGCCGTCCCAGAGTTCAGCGGCGCAGTGCTGGTGAATGTCTCCGGTCAGCACCACAGGGTTCTGAGCTTTCTTCAGCGCACCAAAAAGTCGCTCCCGAGCCGCGGGAAACCCGTCCCATTGGTCGATCTTATCGTCCGCGATAGGTGCGACGACCACACCGTTTGTGACGAAATTCCAGGTCGCTGGGGAGTCTTCCAGCTGCTGGGTGACCCATGCCTCCTGCTCTCGGCCGAGCATGGTTCGGTCTGGATTGTGGACGCCACCGTCATCGGTCGGCGGAAGATCCCGATATTGACGGGTGTCAAGGTTGGTGAATCGAGCAAGGGTTCCGATATCGAAGGAGTGATAGATCCGAGAGTGCGGCCCGTCTGGTAGGGCGGCCAAACCAATCGGCAGGTTTTCGTAGTAGGCCCGATAAGCCGCCGCACGCTGGTACAGGAAGTGCTCCGTGGGTGTGCCGGTGTCCGAGCCATCTCCCGTGTAATTGTTTTCGACCTCGTGGTCATCCCAGACGACTGCGGCAGCGGCCGAGGCGTGAGCTTCTTGCAGGTGGGGATCGGTTTTGAACAGGCTGTACCGAAGCCGGTACTGAGCTAAGGTCTCGACCTTTTCCGTGAGTGCAGGCGGGACGCTCGCGCCTTCGCGCCACAGGTTATCCCCGGCGATGATCGGATATTCGTAGATGTAGTCCCCGTTGAAAACGATGAGGTCTAGTTCTGGCTCCTCAGCAATGTGTTTCCACGCCGTGAAGTGGCCGTGGTACCAGGCTTGGCACGAGGCCACGACGAAGGTGAATTTGTCCGCAGACTGCCCAGCGGGAGGAAGGGTGCGGAAACGGCCGATCCTGCTGGTGATGCCCGCTGCCTGGAATCGGTAATAGTAGGTGGTGTTCGGGGATAGACCAGTGACTTCCGGATGGACGGAGTGCGCAAGTTCGGGTGTGGCCAGTGCATCGCCGCTCGCGACGATCTGTGTGCAGGCTTCATCGGTGGCTACTGCCCAGTGCACGGGGACGTTGTGCCGTGGCATCCCCGCATGCCCGTCCTCCGCTAGCGGATCCGGAGCCAGCCGCGTCCACAGAATCATGGATTCAGGCCCCGGTGTGCCTGCAGCAACTCCCAGGCTGAAGAGCTTTTCGTGTGCCCACTCAGCAGGTTCACTGGAACTGCCGGGAAGACCGAGCGAGCCGGACAGGGAGCCCTGGGCATTGGCTTCCCCAGCCGCCCCCGGGAAGTTAATACCCGCGGTCAATGCGGCAGTGCTCACGCCTAACCATTGCAAGAATGAACGGCGATTGATGCCTGACCTGGGAGTTCGCGTAACCATGAAGAGAAGCTATCAATCGGTTATTAACTGCATATGAATGCAGGGTCAACTCTTCATGTCGCACGACTCACTGCAGCGGATACGGCGAGTGCGGTAGGTCCTGCGTCTCTCTGTCGCGCCCCTTGGCACCCTTTTCGGCAGAGTTGGGCATTCGCTCGATGTCACCGCCCAGGAAGGCCTTCTCCAGCGCGGTTCCCTCCACGTCCACTGACGGGATGATCTTGTCCAGCCAGCGCGGGATCCACCATGTGCCTCGCTCCAGCAGGAACATCATCGCCGGGATGAAGGTCATGCGGATGAAGAACGCATCGAACAGCACACCCATGCCCAAAGCAAAGCCGAAGATCTGAATGAACGGCAGCGGTTGGAAGACGAAGGACGAGAAGACGCCGATCATGATCAGGGCCGCCGCGGTCACTACCTTCGCCCCCATCGCGAATCCGCCAAGGACCGAATCCTGCACCGCCGTGTACGGCGAATGCTTGGCTGCCTCCGCCGAGTGGTGGATGTATCTCTCGCGCATGCGGGAGACGATGAACACCTGGTAGTCCATCGCCAGCCCGAACGTCACGCCAATGAGGAAGATGGGCATGAAGCTGATGAGTGGGCCCGGCGAGGACCACAGGCCCCACAGGCCCTGCTGCCACACCATCACGGTCACACCAAAGGCTGCGCCCACGGACAGCAGGAAGCCCAGGGCCGCCATCAGGGTGACAGCGATGGAGCGGAAGACCATCAACAGCAGCACGAGGGCCAACCCCACCACCAATGCCAGGTAGATCGGCATCGCGTGGGACAGACGTTCGGTCACATCAACCTGGATGGGCGTGAACCCGGTGATGCCCATGTCCACACCGGTGGCTTCCTCGATGTCGTTCTGCTGGCTGCGCAGCTGTTGGATGAGCCCAGCGGTCAGCTCGTCGGTCGGACCGCGCGTGGGCGTGACCAAGATCTTCGCTGTGGACTTGTCATCCGAGACGCCCACGATCTGCGCGTGCGCCACGTCAGCGTTGTGGCTCATCTCCTGCACGGTGTACAGGAAGGCAGCTTGCCGGGCCATATCGTGCTTGCTGGGCTTCGCCGCCTGCTGGTCGGCACCCTGGCCTCCCGCAGCGTCCGCATTGGCCTGCTGCGCGTTCACCAGTGTCTGCAATGCCTTGGCGTCCGGATTCACGGAATCGCCGTTGACCACCACCAAGAACGGGGTGTTCCGTCCCGGACCGAAGCCCTGCTCGAGCATTTCCGCGGCCTGCCGTTGCGTGCTATCCACGTTCGCGGTCTTGTCATTCGGCAGTGCCAGCTGCAGGTTCAGCGTGGGGAGGGCCAGGCTCGCCAGGATGGCCATGACCAATGCCAGCATCAGTCCCGGCACTCGGTGCACCAGCTTCACCCATCGGGTACCAAGGCCGTCCTTCAAACCGCGGGCCGGCACGGCGGCACTACCCGGCTGCGCGGCGTCAGCGGCCGAGGCGGCGTCCTCCCCCTTCTTCTTACGGCGACCGACCCGCTTGAACGCGCGCGGTCCCAGCAACCCCAGGATTGCGGGGAGCATCGTGAGGGAAATCAGCACCGCGATCAGCACGTTCGCGGCCGCCGCGAAGCCCATATAGGTTAAGAATGGGATGCCCGCGATGCTCAACCCCACCAGCGCAATGATCACGGTCAGCCCGGCGAAGACCACCGCAGAACCGGCCGTGCCCACCGAAAGCCCGATCGCATCGGGCCTCGATCGGCCGTGGATCAGCTCGTCGCGATAGCGACTCATGATGAACAGGGCATAGTCGATGCCCACCGCCAGGCCGATCATCAGGCCCAGCGACGGTGTCATGGAGTTGAGGGTCGCGTACGCCGTGGCGCCCACGGTCAGCAGCGACCCGATGCCGATCCCAACCACCGCTGTCACCAGCGGCAACCCTGCCGCCACAAGGGACCCGAACGTGATCGACAGGATCACCAGCGCCACAATCAGGCCCGCGATTTCGCTGATGGGTTCCATGGTGATCGGGTCCGCGTACCCCGGTCCCCCCACCTGCACGTCCAGGCCCGCGTCGCGGGAGTACTGCAGGGCATCCTCGACGGCCTGCCGGTCCTCCTTTGTCACATCCGCAGGCAGTTCCACGCTGAAGTCAAAACTCGCGGTGCCGGTGCGCTTGTCGTCGGACCAAGTCGCGAGGTTCTTTGCGTCCGCCTCCGCCGTCTCCTTGGGCATGCCCTGCTTGGTGAGCTGGTCGGTGAGTTGTTTCTTCAGCTCACCGTTCATGGTCACTGGGTTGTTCAGCTGGAGGGTGTCGCCCAGGTCGGGGACGCCATCCTTAATCGCCTGGACGGTCTTGTCCATGGCTTGCATGTATGTCGGGTTGTCCAGCGACTCGCCCTCGGGTGCCTGGAAGACCACGTTGGCCGTGGTGGCCATCGCAGGATTTTTCTCCTGGGGGAACTTCTCCTGCAGGAGTTCCGTGGCGTGCGTTGAGGGCACGTCGTTGATCTCGAAGATGTCGCTAAAGCCCTTTTGCACACTGAGGGCTACACCGGCGACCACCACGAGAAGTAATAGCCAAGCGGCCACAACCCGCTTGGCATGCAGATATGACCATCGTCCGAGGTTGAACAGCAATTTTGCCACGGGGCAGGATCCTTCGGGGTCGTACGGGTCTCCACGGGGTACCCAACAATGCTAGACGGGGCGGGCGTACGTGCACAGCGCCCGGGTGGCAGCGTAGTTGGGGCGTAACAACTCACCCCAGCCGGCAATGACTGGGGTGGTGGGCTGCCTAAAGAAAAAGCGCAGCAACGGTGTTGCTGCGCATGGCGGTGGCGAGGGGATTTGAACCCCTGGTTGGTTTAACCCAACACTCGCTTTCGAGGCGAGCACCTTCGGCCGCTCGGACACGCCACCTAATTCTCGCTCAGAATCCGATCGCATGTGCGATGTGATCACAGTCGAGCGTCATTAGGTTAGCACCACCGCTATTTCACTCAAAAAACCGCGCGGTGATCGGACGCGGCGGGCAGGCTCCGGTGGCCTTTACTTGTCGCCCTCACCCAGCACCTTGTCCAGGCCCTGGCGTGCTGCGTCCTTGACCTTATCGGCCTTGTCGCCCTCAACTCGGTTGTCGATCTGCTGGTTGACCTGGTCGTCGATCTTGTCGCGGTGCTCGCCTGCGAGGTCCTTTGCCTTATCTGCAATACCCATTGTCGTCTCCTTTAGGTTGATGGCTTGGGCGTACCCGCCCCAAGGTAGTCACATTGACTCAGCTTCGCAGGCCGCGGAAAAACTCCCGGATCAGATCTTCGCACTCCTCGCGCAGCACCCCGCCCGTCACCGCGGTGCGGTGCAGGGGCGATTCGCGTGGAATATCCCATACACTTCCGCAGGCGCCCGTCTTGGGCTCCACCGCGCCGTAGACAATCCGCCCCATCCGTGCAGCCACGGCCGCCCCGGCGCACATGGCACAGGGCTCCAGTGTCACGACCAGCGTGCAGTCCTCCAGGCGCCACCCGTCGCCAGCGCCATGCTGGGCCAGTACCCGCGATGCCTCGCGGATCGCCACGATCTCCGCATGCGCCGTGGGATCCGCCTCCGCCTCGCGGCGGTTCACCCCGCATGCGATCTCACCCCCGTCTGGTCCGACGATCACCGCGCCGACGGGGATGTCCCCGCCGGTGGCGCTGCCTGCGACGCGCAGGGCTCGCCGCATCCATTTCTTGTCATCCACTGACCGCTGCGTTGCTGGCAGCCCGGCGCCAATCACTCCCCGTAATCCAGTTCAAGCCCCGCGGCATCTGCAAGATCTTCCGCGAAACCCAGCTCTTCAGCCACCCGCATGAGCTGCTCCGAGGCATACAGATCCGGGTCATCGAAGATCACGCTCAATACCTGCTCGCTGCCTCCCATGTCCTCCAGCAGGTCGAACTCCCCTTCAGGCCACGGCTCGTCACTGGATTCCGCCTCTTCCTCCGTCGGCGTATCCACATCTAATTCATCCAGCATGTCCGTAGCCAGGTAGTCATCGAGCGCGGCGGTGGCGTCCGAAATCAACAGGCGCACCCCACCAGGCACCGGGCGAACAATGGCGCACCAGTCATCGTCGATGCACACGAACCCCAGCACGGCCCCCTCGCTGCGGGAGGCGCGCAGGCACTCGACCAGCCGGTCCAGACTGTCGGCGGCATCCTCGGGCAGCGGGCGTACGTCCCACCCCTCCGCGGAGCGCGTGGCAGCGACAGCAAAAGTGGGGCCGTCCAGCTGATCGTCCTCAAAGTCAGTCATGTCTCCCAACGCTAGTCGCCACGTGGCAAACTGGGTAGCGTGAGCAACTTTTCCGCACCCATGTCCAGCGATTTCCACCTGAGCACCGCGCCCCAGGTCGATCGCCCCGTGTGCATCCTGGGGCTGGGGCTGATTGGGGGTTGCCTCCTGCGCGATTTATCCTCCGTGGGATGGGAGGTCTTCGGGTGGAACCGAAGCGAGTCGACAGTGCGCGCGGCGAAGCGGTCCGGGTTTGATGTGACCGCAGACCTAATCGAGGTGTTGCAGCGCGCAGAGGAGGAGGGTGCGCTGATCGTGCTGGGGGTTCCGGTGCCGGGGATTCCCGCGATTTTGGACGCCATTGCGGAGCACGCGCCCAGCGTTGGCTTCACCGATGTGACCAGCGTGAAGAAGGAAGTGCACGACCTGGTTGAGGAGCACGGGCTGACCGAGCGTTTCGTGGGCGGGCATCCCATGGCTGGGACGGCGAATTCCGGGTGGGGTGCCTCGATGAAGGGGCTGTTCCGCGGTGCGGTGTGGGTCGTGACGTACGACAATGCGGTGGAAAATGGGCAGGGTGAGCACGCCCAGTTGTGGCTGGACACGTGGAAGCGCGTTGTGCTGATGGCGGAAGCGGTGGGTGCTTCGGCCGTGCCGACGGTAGCGCGGAGGCACGATGCGGCGGTGGCGCGAATCAGCCACCTGCCCCATGTGCTAGCCGAGGTCCTGGCGGTCACCGGTGACATCGGCGGGCCGTTGAGCTTGACCTTGGCGGCGGGCAGTTTCCGGGATGCCACCCGGGTGGCGGGCACGGAGCCGGAGCTGGTGCGCGCCATGTGCGAGAACAACCGCGATGCGCTGGTGACGGCGCTGGATGAGGCGCTGGAGCTGCTGAATCAGGCGCGGGCGGATATCGCCGCACCAGATAGCGACATCCGTCGCTTGGCAGACGAGGGCCACGCGAGCCGCCTACGGTTTGAGGCTCGGGCAGGGCGCCGGGCGGGTGACGCTCCGCAGCGGCCGATCATTCGGGTGCAGCCGGGCGCGCGGAAGTGGGTTGACCAGTTGCGCAGCGCTGAGTCGATGGGCGCGCAGATCGGGATCTTCTAGCGCGCGGAGATCCGCAAAAACTCAAAGAACCCAGGCTCCGAATGGAACCTGGGTTCTTGGTAGTGCGCCCGGAGGGATTCGAACCCCCAACCTTCTGATCCGTAGTCAGATGCTCTATCCGTTGAGCTACGGGCGCAACGAAAGATTACATTACACGCGCGGTTCCGAAATTAACAAAACAGCAGGTCGCGGGCGATAAATTCGCCGCATCAGCCGTCAAAGTAAACAGTGCGTTAATTGCGTCGCAGCGATCGCTTCACCGGGTGGGGTCAGCAGGGACGTTTCAGCGCCGGTTCCAATCCAGCGCGTGTTCGCTGGACCCCTCGCCCGTGGAACCGATGAACGGTCCAGGCGACACCCCAGGAACCTTGCTCACCAGCTGCTCCAAAAGGTCGGTGAGCGGCGAACTGCCCAGCGCCAGATCATTGAGCGGCTTGGATAGCGTGGAACCAGTAGGCAGCGAACCGTCGTCCGTGTCCGCCGCAGCGGTGCCCACTCCCACCCCCAGCGCCATCCCGATCCCCGTGCTGACACCCGCCGCAGCGATCATCATCCGGCGGGCGGTGTTCTGGGTGGAGTGGGAACGGTGGCGTCCACAATCTGCAGACATATCTTCTTCCTTCCGGGTGGTCCTGTTTCCCTCGAACCTTAGCGCGCCTCCCCACCTGCGCGGACCGTTTTCCCAGTCATTCTCCGGAGGCGACAGCGCGCACCCCACCGACAGAAAACCCCGAGCTCCACATGGAACCCGGGGTGAACATTGTGCGCCCGGAGGGATTCGAACCCCCAACCTTCTGATCCGTAGTCAGATGCTCTATCCGTTGAGCTACGGGCGCTTACAACTCCAACAAGTAGCAGGTCGCTGGCACAATCCCAGCGGACCACCACAGGCGCACCACACGCCCCACAACACTGTCCGCAGCCGTTACCCCAAGCCTCACCACAAGATCTCGGGTGGCTATGTGGGCAGCTCTAGCGAACCACTACTTGTCGAAGTGGCGGAGACGACAGGATTTGAACCTGCGGACCCTTGCGGGTCAACTCCTTAGCAGGGAGCCCCAATCGGCCGCTCTGGCACGTCTCCATTAGCCATCAATGACAATCATCAAATGACCGGCTTCAGACTACACAACCCCACCCCCGCCACCAAAATCACCCCGCGGTGCCTGCGCTGCCGGTACGTGCCGTGCCGTCGCGGTCTGAACTGCGACGACCCGTTCCCCTATCTCCCGTCGGTGCCCTCCCCGGCAGGTAGCCTGTCCTTATGATCCGCGAAGACCTGAAGAATATCCCCTTTTACGTGCCCGGAAAGCAGGGCCCGAATCTGCTTCGTCTCGCCAGCAATGAGACGAGCGCGCAGCCGCTGGAGAGCGTGTCGAAAGCAATCAGCGAGGCGGCACTGGGGATTAATCGCTACCCAGATATGGGAGCGACGGAATTGCGCGAACGCATTGCGGAGTGGTTCGCACGCACCAACGCCGATTCCCCCGCGACGGGCGCGCCGACGACCACGCTGACCCGCAATAACGTCGCCGTGGGCAATGGATCCACTGCCATGTGCCTCCAATCCATCCAGGCGACCTGCAACGATGGCGACGAGGTCCTCTTCGCGTGGCGCTCTTTCGAGGCTTATCCCATCCTCGCGAAGATCGCTGGCGCTACGCCCGTGCAGGTCCCCCTCACCGCGGACCACCGACACGATTTCGATGCCATGCTCAGCGCAATTACCCCGCGTACGCGGCTAATTTTCGTGTGCAACCCCAACAACCCCACGGGCACGGTCATGACTCACCGCGAGGTCGAGGAGTTCATCGAGCGCGTGCCCGATCACATCCACGTGGTGGTCGATGAGGCTTACCAGGACTATGACCGCACCCCGGAGAAGGTCAACGCAGCCGCCCTGGTCGCCCGTTTCCCCCATGTCGCCCTGTGCCGCACGTTTTCCAAGGCCTACGGCCTGGCGGGCGTCCGCCTTGGCTTCATGATCGGCGCCCCGGACTTCATCGAGGCCATCAATAAGGTCGGCATCCCCTTCGGGGTCAACGCACTCGCCCAGGTCGCGGGCCTCGCCAGCGTCACAGAGGAGGCGGGCCGGGAGCTCAGCTCTCGTGTGGACGCCACCATCGAGCAGCGTGATCGCGTGTCGAATAGCTTGCCCTCAGAACTGCGCACCCCGAGCCACACCAACTTCCTGTGGCTCCCCTTGGGCGATAAGGCGGCAGCGTTCAATCAAGCCCTGTTGGACGCGGGCGTGGTTGCCCGTGCTTTCCCTGGCGACGGTGTGCGCGTCACCGTCACCGATCACACGGAAACTGAGCAGTTGATTCCCGCCCTCCGCCAAGCATTGGAGGCTGTGGGCCTCGAGCCCGCGCAGGAATAGCGCTCCCCACATCATCCCCACCATCGATCTTCCGCGAGTACTCCCCCAGTGAGCAATCCCCACGGCATGCAGGACCCCACGCGCATACCGCGCGTCCTCCGCGCGCTGGAACGCGCCTGGTCAGCCCAGCCAGACTTAAGTTTTCCAGAGTTCTTCGCGCGCCTGGAGCCCCTGGGAATCGCGAGAAATTCACAGGATGAGGAGCTGATGGCGGTCCTCGAGCAGCTCTCGGATCGCTATCTCTGGCGCTACGAAGGCCCAGCTCTGCGTGCTGCACCCGGCGACCCGACAGCGGACATCAGCACCACCAGTTCCCCAGCCGCGCCACCAACATCTCGCGTGCTGGTGACGGTCGAGGCCTCGACTGCCGAGGACTCTCCCCGCCACGTCACCATCGATCCGTGGGGCGTAGCGGTGTGGAACGAGGTGGCGTCTCACACAGGGACGGTACGCAAAGCCCACCGGAAGGGAACGCGGAATCGAGGGAACGCGAACGGCTCGGTGCAAGCAGTGTGGTGGCCCCATCGGCGAGTAGTGCGGTGCCGTCCCGGCGAGCCGCTGAAGATTGAATCTGCCGAAGGCAACGTGCACCGGCTGGGGGTGGTGCGAGAGATTCGCGTGCTTGAGGGACGGGCGCGGCCTGCAGATCCCACGTCCCTCGAGGGACGTCGGCGCAAGAATTTGAATGGCACCCGCTTCCTCTTGATCGGCGAGGATGGTGCAACGGTGCAGGTAGGGCACGACCTTTCCGTCGTGGTACCTGCTCGTCGCGAACTGGCGAAAGAGTTATTGGCCTGGGAAGTGCTGACAACCGTTCGCATTGGCGAGGTTCTGGAGCTCACAGGTGCAGGAGGCGAGGTGCGGTCGCTTCCGGAGGTGGGAGCGCTGCAGCGGGTGGTTCAGCTGCGGTAGCTGCGTGTTGCCTCAGCGGATGGGTGATGCTGCGGGGCCGAGGGGGTTTCCTAAGCATTCGGATTGAGTACTAAGAAAGACCCCGGTGGCCTATGGCTCTTAACGAGCGAAAGCTACCGGGGTCTAACTGTGTGGGTCGTGGGTATGAAGTTGTGTGTAGTGAGGGGCCAGGGGATGGCTAGGGTCCGCTGGAATGCGGAGCTCTAGTCTTGGTCTGGCCGGGGAGGGTTAGGACTCCCCGTTCTGGCGGCGGCGGGAGAACAGGAGTGCTCCGCCGACTGCCAGGGCGATGGCTGCCGCGCCCAGCGTGATGGCGATACCGGACACACCGGTCATGGCCAGCTGGGAGCCGCGGGAACCCTGGGAAGCTCCGGTGCCGGAGGTGGTGGAGCTTGCGCCCGAGCCACCGCGGGTGGAGTTGGCTGCGCCGTTGGAAGCCGCACCGTTGGAGGCTGCGCCATTGGCACCGTTGGTGCCGTTGGCGGTGTTGCCACCGTTTGCGGTGCTACCGCCGTTGGCGCCGTTGCCGCCATTCGTGGTGTTCGCTCCGTTGGTGCCGTTGCCACCGTTTGCGTTGTTACCGCCGTTGGTGCCGTTGCCACCGTTGTTGGAAGCACCACCATTGTTGGTGCCATTTCCATTGTTAGCGCCATTGCCACCGTTGTTGGTGCCGTTTCCGCCGTTACCACCGTTGGAGGAACCGGACGGATCGTTCACCAGGCTGCCCAGGCCGCTGGATCCTGGCTGGGAGCCATTGCTGGAGCCGTTTCCGCCGTTGGAGCTACCCGGCAAGGTGCCATTGCTGGAACCGTTGCCACCATTGGAGCTACCCGGCAAGGTCCCGTTGCTGGAACCGTTGCCACCGTTGGAGCTACCCGGCAAGGTCCCGTTGCTGGAACCGTTGCCACCGTTGGAGCTACCCGGCAGAGAGCCGTTGGTGCCCTTCGGATCCGGCACCTTCGCGGTGATCTCACCAACCGTGTTGCCCGAAGGATCCTTGATCGTGATCGGGTAATCGCCTGGCTTTGCGTCAGCTGGTGGAGTCATCTTCACGTCGCCGTTATCAGCGATCGTGCAGGTCCAACCTGCTGGGCAGGTCACAGTGGAGCCTTGATCAACCGGACCACCCGTGTTCGGGATGGTGGTCTCAGTTCCCGGCTTGGTCTCTACAGTTCCCGGCCAGCTCGGATTAGCGCAGTCGCACTTTTCCTTCACGTAGAAGCTAGCCGTGACATCCTTCGAGGTGCCGTCAGGGAAGGTCACCTTCACGGACACGTTGTGCATGCCCTCTGGGAGGTTGGTGGCGTCCACAGTGATGGAACCATCCTGGTTTAGGGTGACACCATTCGGAAGCGTTCCGTTTGGAGCAAACGTGGTGCCCGCTGGGAGCGGAGAACCGTCTGCGTTCTTCGGAGCCTCGATCGTTCCGGTGTTGCTCTTCTCCTTATCGATAGTGATCGGGGAGTACTGAGGAGCGTTATCGCTCTTCACAGCAACTGGAGCGTTGATGTTGTCAGAGGTGCCGTCGGGGTACTTGACCACAACTGGGATGTTGTAGCCACCCTCTGGAACGTCAACGCCTGG
Organism: Corynebacterium falsenii; assembly: GCA_001054945.1. Classification (GTDB taxonomy): domain Bacteria; phylum Actinomycetota; class Actinomycetes; order Mycobacteriales; family Mycobacteriaceae; genus Corynebacterium; species Corynebacterium falsenii_A. The sequence continues at coordinate 1,151,159 of JVKJ01000005.1, forward strand.
AGCGACGGTGACCTTACCGGTGTTCGGGTCGATCTGTGCCCACTTGGGAGCGTCCGCACCCAGTTCGAAGGTGGTGCCGTTCGGCAGGGTCTGGCCTGCAGCGTCCTCAGGAGCGCCGCCGGTTGCATTTCCGCCCTGGTCAACGTTCACGATGTCGTTGTACTTCGGGTCGTACTTATCAGCATCGGTTGCGCCGACACCGACAACAACCGTGTCGATGACCTTGCCGGTGGTTGGGTCAGTGACGGTGACCGTGCCCAGATCACCCGGCTTGGCATCAGCCGGCGGAGTGACGTGGAGCTGACCCTGGTCGTCGATGGTGCAGGTCCAGCCGGCATCGCACTTCACATCAGGCTTGTGAGCCGGATCGAAGGTGTCGCCACCTGGCAGCAGCGGAAGGACGACTTCCTTACCTGGGGTGGTGGTGCCGTTGTCCCAGTTCAGGTTCGGAACCGTAGCTGCTGGCTGGTCGACAGAAACAGTGATCGTGTCAATCACCTTGCCACTCGGGTCCTTGACCTCAACTGCAATCGTGTCGCCCGGCTTCGCGTCCGGACCTGGGGTCACAGTGATGTCACCGGTATTCGGATCAATCGTCGCCGTACCATTACCCGCCGGAACATCAACCGTCGTGCCCTGCTGAACATCGCCAGAGCCTGCATCCTTTGGAACCGTGACTGGCACTTCTGGGGCAGTGGTAGCGGTCGTTGGCCACGTCGGTGTAGCGGCGGGCTGGTCAACAGTCACCGACACCGGAACATCCTCAGACGAACCATCCGGATACGTCACATGCACCGTACCGGTAACCACATCACCCGGCTTCGCATCAGCCGGAATAGCCACCGTCACCTGACCAGTAACCGGATCAACCTTCACCGGAGAATTCGGATCCGTCACCTCATACTTCGTACCAACCGGCATCGTCGTATCACCGGTCTGATCCAACGTCACCGAATCACCAGGCTTGCCATTACCCGCAGGGTAAGACGGATCATTCTGAGCAGCCTGATCCTCACCAACCGTGACAGTGATCGTATCGATCACATTGCCACTCGGATCCTTCACCTCAACAACAACCTTGTCACCCGGCTTGGTATCACCATTCGGAGTCACTGTGATGTCACCGGTATTCGGATCAATCGTCGCCGTACCATTACCCGCCGGAACATCAACCGTC